>NZ_JBNWCN010000004.1:0-399114 GCF_053522385.1 Agrobacterium sp. 22-223-1 | reverse complement strand
GTGTAGATCCGGTGTCGCTGGAATTAGGAGGGAAGCCGAGGCTGACTACACACTATCTCGACGTCATCCTCGGCCTTGTGCCGAGGATCTGCCAGCGTCGCATAGAATCGATACGCAGCAGATGCTCGGGACAGGCCCGAGTATGACGAAGGTGAAGGTGTTAGTCACGAGCGCCCGCTCGCTGCGCGCCTTCATTACTTCCCCGAAGGCGATTGCCGGCGTACCTGAAATGTATGTTCAGGCCCGGGAAACGCCCCCGAGCGAACTTCATCGGCATAGGCCGCCGCTGCTTCGGAGACCGTCGGGCCAAGATCGGCGAAACGCTTGACGAATTTCGGCTTGAAATCGGTGAAAAGGCCAAGCATGTCGTCGGAAACGAGCACCTGCCCATCGCAGGCCGGCGATGCGCCGATGCCAACCGTGGGCGCTGCGAGTTTTTCGGTCAGTTCGCGGGCGAGCGGCTCGACCGTGCCTTCCACGACGATGGCGAAGGCGCCCGCCTGATCCACCGCAATCGCATCGCGCCAGATATTCTGCGTTTCCGCATCCGAATGCCCGAGCGAACGGAAGCCGCCGGCGGTGTGCACCAGCTGCGGCATCAGCCCGACATGGCCGAATACCGGAATGCCGCGCGCCACCAGAAAGGCGATGGTCTCCGCCATTTCCTCGCCGCCTTCCAGCTTCACGCCATCGCAGCCGGTTTCCTGCATCAGCCGCACGGCATTGCGGAACGCCTGTTCCTTGGATTCCTGATAGGTTCCGAAGGGAAGATCGACGATGACGCAGGCATGTTCGACGCTGCGCATGACGGCGCGGCCATGGGCGATCATCATATCCAGCGTGACGCCGACGGTCGTATCCATTCCGTAAAGCACCATGCCGAGGGAATCGCCGACCAGGAGCAGATCGCAATGCGGATCGAGAAGGCGGGCAATCGGCGTGGTATAGGCGGTGAGGCAGACGATGCGCGCCCCGCCTTTCATCTGCCGGATGGAGGCCGTCGTCAGCCGCTTGTGTTTTCCATGGGCGCTCATTCGGCCGCCTCCCGTTGATTGATCCTGTCGCGCCCGATGACGCGGTTGTCGAGGAGCCTCGTGCTGCCGAGGCGCACGAACAGCGCCACCAGCACCGGTCCCGCCTGCAATGAAGCAACGGGGGCGAGCGTATCAGGATCACGCACCGCGACGACTTCCGGTGAGGCCAGCGGCTCGGCGGCGATGAATTTTTCTATGGCCGCCTCGAATGCGGCGGGGTCGTCGAAGCCCTCGCCATAAAGCCGTTCCGCTTCGTCCAGCGCGCGCGGCACGATCACGGCGGCGGCGCGTTCCGCTTGGCTCAGATAGACGTTACGCGAGGAGCAGGCCAGCCCATCCGCCTCGCGCACGGTGGCGACGGGAACGACCCTGACCGGCTGGGCAAGGTCCTCGACCATGCGGCGGATCAGCGTTACCTGCTGATAATCCTTCTCGCCGAAATAGGCGGCATCCGGCTGGACGAGGTTAAAAAGCTTGGTCACCACCGTTGCCACACCGGCGAAATGCCCCGGCCGCACCGCGCCTTCCAACTGGCTGCCCAGTTCGGGCACGTCCACGACGGTCTGCATTGGGCGCGGATACATCTCGGAGACTTCCGGTGCGAAAAGAATGTCGATGCCCGCCTCTTCCAGCAATGCGCTGTCGCGGGCGAGATCGCGGGGGTAACGGGCCAGATCCTCATTCGCACCGAATTGCAATGGGTTAACGAAGATCGAAACCACCGTCACATCGTTTTCCGCCTTGGATTGGGCAACAAGCGTCAGATGGCCGATATGGAGAAAGCCCATGGTCGGCACGAAGCCGATGGTTTTGCCCGCACGGCGAAAAGCGGCGGTGGCATCCCGCAATTCGGCGACGGTTTTTACAAGCTGCATGGGTCTCCTCCGGCTTCCCCGATCACCGCCCGGCGAAAGGTGCTGGATAGAACTCGATTTGCCGAACGGGGTCAACGGACGCACCGGGATTATATCGATTAACCCTATGACGGCTTTTAAGAAAACCGGTGCTCGAACAGATGACGGCGATCACTCCAACCAGAGCGGTTTCCTTTTTTCGGCAAAGGCCAATCGCCCCTCCCGCGCCTCGGTGCTGCCGCTGATCGTGGCGATGACGCTTTCGGCAAAGGCGAGCCGCTCGCTGGAGGGCATATCGCGCATTTTCAGCAACGCCGCTTTTCCGGCCGCGATGGCGCCCGGCGCATTCTGCCGCAACCGTGCGAGAACATCCTCGACCACGACATCGAGTTCGGCCGACGGGACGACCCGATTGACGAGGCCAAGGCGCTCCGCATCAGCGGCGTTTATCGCAGCGCCGAGATAGGCCATTTCCTGAAGCTGGCTAAGGGGAATCTTTGCCAGAAGCTTCGCCGCCACCATGGCCGGGAAAAGCCCGACGCGGACTTCCGGCAGGCCGAATTCGGCATTGTCGGCGGCATAGGCGAGATCGCAGGCGGCGACGAGGCCAAGCCCGCCGGCCAGAACCCGGCCGTTGATGCGGGCGATGACGGGCCTGTCGCAGCCCTCGATGGCACGCATCACATCGGCGATAGGGTTGGTTCCATCCCGCGAGAGGAACATGCCGCCGGCGCTTTCCTTCAGATCGGCCCCGGAGCAGAAGCTGCGGTCTCCCGCGGCCGTTATCACCACGGCGCGCAGGGCGTGGTTGCCAGATGCCGCGCGGATGGCCGTCGTCAGGGCGTCCGTCATCGCGGCATTCAAGGCATTGTGCACCTCCGGCCGGTTAAGCGTCAGCCAGAGAACGTCCTTGCGTCTTTCGCTCAGCAACTCATCCGCCATGCGCGTCACCCTCCTGTCTTGCCGCAAGCAGCGCCTTGCCGGCGCGGGCCGCATTCGGTCTGCCGAGATGCCGGCTGATCCAGTCTCCGGTTTTCGCCACCGCCATCAGGTCGATACCGGTTTTAATGCCAAGCCCCTGCAGCAGATAAACGACATCTTCGGTGGCGACATTGCCGCTGGCGCCCGGCGCAAAGGGGCAACCGCCCAGCCCGGCCAACGAACTGTCGAAGACAGAGATACCTTCATCAAGCGAGGCCAGAACATTGGCGACGCCCTGCCCATAGGTATCGTGGAAATGCATGGCGAGTTTTTCACGCGGGATGCGGGCAGACACCCGCTTGATGAGACTACGAATCTGGTCCGCCGTGCCGACGCCGATCGTATCGCCGAGCGAGATTTCGTAACAGCCAAGCGCGATGAGCGCTTCGGCCATCGCCGCCACGTCATCAGGTACAACCGTACCGTCATAAGGGCAACCGGCTATGCAGGAGACGTAACCGCGCATAAGGATGTTTCGGCCGGCTGCGACTGATGCGACATCGCGCAGGCGCTCGAGGCTTTCCGCACGCGAGCAGGCGATATTGTGCTGGCTGAAGCCTTCCGAGGCGGACACGAAAACCGCGATCTCGGTGACGCCAGCCTCAATGGCGGCCTCGAAACCTTTCATATTGGGAACGAGCGCAGGATAGGCCGTGCCGGGTCGGCGTTGAATGCCCTGAAACACATCTTTGGAACCTGCCATTTGCGGAACTTTGTTGGGAGAAACAAAGGCTCCGGCCTCTACAGCCGTCAGTCCGGCCGTAGCCAGTCGCTCGACCAGCTCGATCTTGATGGCGGTGGAAACCTGCGCAGTTTCATTTTGCAGGCCATCACGCGCACCCACTTCGACGATTTTGACGGTTCGGGGCCGGCTCATCTCAACCGGCCTCCGGCTCGAAATCCACCAGCACCGCACCGGCCGCGACCATATCGCCCTCAATGCAATTGATGGCCATGACGGTGCCTTTCGCCGGTGCACGGATCGTGTGTTCCATTTTCATCGCCTCCATCACCACAAGCGCTTCGCCAGCTTCCACCGCAGCACCGCTGCTGCTCAGCAGGGCGCGGATGACGCCGGGCATGGGTGCTTCCAGACCGCCGGTATGGGTAGCGGAATCCGCGATATCGACGGGATCCGGCTGGCTGACGCGATAATGTTCGCCATCCAGAAAAAGCGCGTAACGGCCATCCTCCGCAAAGAAATAGCCCTGCCTTTTCCTGCCTTCCACGGTCGCTCGGAATTTGCCATCGTCCGAGAGGCCGCCATGGGCGCTGATCGCCCGTCCGTCGATCTCCAGCGAAAAACCCTCCGCCGCATGCGTGACGCCGACACTCAGCGGCTGGTTGTCAAACACGAAATACAGCGTTTCCCTTGCCGGCGCGTTGAGGCGGAAGGCAGCCGTCATGTTCCAAGGGCTATGGGGATCGGCCTGTGAACCCGGCTTTCCGTTTTTCTGCCGCGCAAGCAGCAGGCCAAGCGCGGCCATGGCTATCTCGTTCCCGTCCGTTGCTGCCGGAGCAAACAGTGCCGCTTCGTTATGGGCGATGAAACCGGTGTCGAGATCGGCGTTCGCGAAGGCCGCCAGTCCCGCAAGCCGCGTCAGAAAGGCGGCATTGCTGATGACGCCGCAGATCGCCAGATTTTCGAGCGCCAACCGCAGACGCCGTACCGCCGAGGGGCGATCATGGTCCCAGACGATCAGCTTAGCGACCATCGGATCGTAATGCACGGTGATGGCGTCGCCGGCGCGGATACCGCTGTCGATCCTGACGTGAGGGCCCTGATCGGGAAAAACAAAATGGCTGACCGTGCCGATCGACGGCAGGAAATCATGCGCCGGGTCTTCGGCATAAATCCGCGTCTCGATGGCGTGGCCGTTTATGCTGAGATTCGCCCAATCTTCCGGCAGGGCCTCTCCATTGGCGACGCGGATCTGCCATTCGACCAGATCGAGACCGGTAATATATTCCGTCACCGGATGTTCGACCTGGAGCCTCGTATTCATTTCCATGAAATAGAAGTCGCCGGAAGGGTCGAGCAGGAATTCCACCGTTCCCGCGCCGTGATAATCGATGGCGCGGGCGGCGGCGACCGCCGCTTCATACATGCGCTGCCGAAGCGTATCAGGCAGGCCGGGGGCAGGGGCTTCCTCTATGACCTTCTGATGCCGGCGCTGAATCGAGCAATCGCGCTCGAAAAGCGAAACACAATTGCCGTGGCCATCGGCAAACACCTGCACTTCCACATGGCGCGGCCGCTCGAGATATTTTTCGATCAGCATGCGGTCATTGCCGAAAGCGGCCAGCGCTTCGCGTTTTGCGCCCGCAAGCTCCGCCGCAAATTCGCGCTTTTTCCGGACGATGCGCATGCCCTTGCCGCCACCGCCGGCCGAGGCCTTGAGCAGAACGGGATAACCTATGGCGTCCGCTTCGTTGCCCAGCCGCTCCTGCGCCTGATCCTTACCGTGATAGCCGGGAACGACCGGAACGCCGGCCTTTGCCATCAGCGCCTTTGCCTCGCTTTTCCCACCCATGGCGCGGATTGCCGCTGCAGGCGGGCCAATGAAAACGAGCCCGGCGGCGGCGCAGGCGTCGGCGAAACCGGCATTTTCCGAAAGGAAACCGTAACCCGGATGAATGGCCTGCGCGCCGCAGGATTTTGCGGCGGCGATGATTTTTTCGCCGTCGAGATAGGAGGCCCGCGCCGGCGCCGCACCAATGGCGATGGCCTCGTCGGCAAGCGCCACATGCATGGCGTCACGGTCGGCGTCCGAATAAACGGCGACGGTGCGGATACCCATCTTGGCGGCGGTGCGGATGATGCGGCAGGCGATTTCGCCCCTGTTGGCGATCAGTATTTTCGAGAACATGGTCGCCTCACATCCTGAATATGCCGAAACGGGTGGGTTCAATCGGTGCATTGAGCGCGGCGGACAGGCCAAGGCCGAGCACGAAACGGGTGTCCTTCGGGTCTATGATGCCATCGTCCCAAAGTCTGGCGCTGGCATAATAGGGATGTCCCTCCCGCTCGTATTTTTCCCGGATCGGCTGCTTGAACGCCTCTTCGCCTTCCTTCGACCAGTGGCGGCCATCGGCCTCGATGCCATCGCGACGGATTTGCGCCAAGACGGACGCCGCCTGTTCGCCGCCCATCACGGAAATGCGGGCATTGGGCCACATCCACAAAAAGCGCGGCGAATAGGCGCGGCCGCACATGCCGTAATTGCCGGCCCCGAAGGAGCCGCCGATGATGACGGTGAATTTCGGCACTTTAGCCGATGCAACGGCGGTAACGAGCTTGGCGCCGTCCTTGGCGATGCCGCCGGCTTCATAGGCCTTGCCAACCATGAAGCCGGTGATGTTCTGGAGAAAGACCAGCGGAATGCCGCGCTGGCAGCAGAGTTCGATGAAATGTGCGCCTTTGAGCGCCGATTCCGAGAAAAGAATGCCGTTATTGGCGACGATGCCGACAGGATAGCCATGGATATGGGCGAAACCGCAGACCAAAGTCGTGCCGTAAAGCGCCTTGAATTCATCGAATTCGGAACCGTCCACCAGACGCGCGATGATCTCCCGCACCTCGAAAGGTTTTCGCGTATCGGCGGGTACGATGCCATAAAGTTCATCTGCCGGATAAAGCGGCTCCGTCGGCTCGCGAATATCCAGCTCCACCTGTTTGCGGCGGTTGAGGGTGGAAACGATCCGCCGGGTCAGCGCCAGCGCGTGGCGGTCGTCGCGGGCATAATGATCGGTGACGCCGGATTGCCGGGAATGCACATCCGCGCCGCCCAGCTCTTCCGCACTCACCACTTCGCCGGTCGCGGCCTTCACCAGCGGCGGGCCGCCGAGGAAGATCGTGCCCTGATTTTTGACGATGACGGACTGGTCGCTCATCGCGGGCACATAGGCCCCGCCCGCCGTGCAACTGCCCATCACCACGGCAATCTGGGCGATGCCGGCGGCCGACATATTGGCCTGATTGTAGAAGATGCGGCCGAAATGATCGCGGTCGGGAAACACCTCGTCCTGATTGGGCAGGTTCGCGCCGCCGGAATCCACCAGATAGATGCAGGGCAGGCGGTTCTCCGTGGCGATTTCCTGCGCGCGCAGATGTTTCTTCACCGTCAGCGGATAATAGGTGCCGCCTTTCACCGTCGCATCATTGGCGACGATCACACATTCGCGGCCGGAGACCCGACCGATGCCGGTGACGATGCCGGCGGCGGGAACGGGTTCGTCATAGACCTCGTAAGCCGCGAATTGCGAGAACTCCAGGAATGGACTGCCGGGATCGAGCAGGGCTTCGATCCGATCGCGCGCCAGCAATTTGCCGCGGGAAAGATGCCGTTCGCGGGCCTTGTCGCCGCCGCCTCTGGAGATTTTTTCGACGTGCTGCCGCAGGTCATCCACCAGACCCGACATGAAATCGACATTGGTAGTGAAGGTGGGGTCGCGGTTCAGACTGGATGTAAGCTTCATCGCGTGTCCTCACCCGTTGCCCTTGACCAGTTCTCGGCCGATCAGCATCCGGCGAATTTCGCTGGTGCCGGCACCGATCTCATAAAGCTTGGCGTCGCGCAGCAGCCGTCCGGCCGGGCTTTCATTGACATAACCGGAGCCGCCGAGAAGCTGGATGGCATCCAGGGCCACCTGTGTCGCCCGTTCGGCGGCGAACAGGATCGCGCCCGCCGCATCCTGTCTTGTGATGCGGCCATTGTCGCAAGCGCGGGCAACGGCATAGACATAGGCGCGCGATGCATTCATGGCCGAATAGATATCGGCGAGTTTGCCCTGCACCAGCTGGAATTCGCCGATTGGTTTGCCGAATTGCTTGCGTTCGCGGGCATAGGGCAGCACCAGATCGATGGCCGCCTGCATGATGCCGACCGGGCCTGCGGCCAGCACGGCGCGCTCGTAATCCAGTCCGCTCATCAGCACCGTCACGCCGTCATTGAGGCGTCCGAGAATGTTCTCTTCCGGCACCTCGCAATCCTCGAAAACCAGTTCTGACGTAGGAGAGCCGCGCATGCCAAGCTTGTCGAGTTTCTGGGCCGGGCGAAACCCCTTGAAGCCTTTTTCGATCAGGAAGGCGGTGATGCCGCGTGGGCCGGCGGACATATCCGTCTTGGCGTAGACCACCAGCGTATCGGCCTCGTGGCCATTGGTAATCCACATTTTCGCGCCGTTCAGCACGTAGCGGTCGCCCCTGCGCTCCGCCTTAAGCCTCATCGACACGACATCCGAACCGGCTTCCGTCTCGCTCATGGCGAGCGAACCGACATGTTCACCGGAGACGAGTTTCGGCAGATATCTGTGCTTCTGCCCTTGCGTTCCCCAGCGGTGAATCTGGTTGATGCAGAGGTTGGAATGAGCGCCATAAGAAAGGCCGATGGAAGCGGAAGCCCGGCTTATCTCTTCCATCGCGACGCAATGGGCGAGATAGCCCATGTCGGCACCGCCGAACTCCTCCGAAACCGTGATGCCGTGCAGACCGAGCTGGCCCATTTCCGGCCAGAGCTTGCGTGGAAAACGGTCGTCGCGGTCGATCTCCGCCGCCAAAGGGGCGATTTTATCGTCTGCGAATGCGCTTGCGCTGTCGCGCAATGCTGCGATTTCCGGGCCGAGATCGGCATCGAAAATGGCGGCGAGGTTCAAACTCATCGCGTCTCCTCCTCCGGACGGCCTTTGCCGCCGTCCCTTTTGTCAGCAGCCGGCACCTCCTCCGCGCCGGCAACCCTTGATTTACGGCGCGTCACCCCCGGTGAAGGCGGCGGAACGGCGCACGAATGTCTTGATGGCGAAATTGGACTGGATGCGCGACACGCCGGGCACCGTGGTCAGGAAATCCAGTAGTTCCTGATAATGCGGCAGATCCCGCACCATGGCGTGGATCAGATAATCCGAACTGCCGCTGGTCTGGTAACCGCCGACCACTTCGGGAATGGACGCGACATGGTGCTCGAAGGTCGTCAGCGCTTCCTTGATCTGCCGCTCCAGCGTGACGGAAATGAAGACGCCCATATTGCCGAGCAGCCGGTTCTCATCGAACACGGCGGTATAACCACGAATGATGCCTTCCTCTTCCAGCTTGCGCACGCGCCGCAGCGTCGGCGTGAAAGAAAGGCCTATCCGCGCCGCGAGATCGCGCCAGCTCACCCGCCCGTCATCGCCAAGCACATGCAGAATCTTCCGGTCGAAACTGTCGAGCTCAATCATGGATCATTTGCTCTATAATATGACTATTTATTGGATCAAAGATATCGCTAATCAAAAAACTGTCAATCAAAATAGCTTTGAAATGAATTCGAGTTGGTGATAGCGTTCATGTCAGTCGAGGTCTGGAGGAGATCTCGATGATGGTTGTTTTCTCAAGCGGGAGAATGGCCAAGGGAGGTGAATTTGGCTGTGCATGACCCTGTCGTGATCGTCGGGGCCGCCCGTACTGCTATGGGTGGGTTCCAGGGCGAATTCAAATCGGTGGCCGCGCCCGATCTCGGTGCGGCGGCGATCCGCGCGGCCGTCGAACGGGCTGCGGTTCCGCCTTCTGATATTGACGATGTGCTGATGGGCTGCGTGCTTACGGCCGGGCAGGGGCAGGCTCCGGCCAGACAGGCGGCCATTGCCGCCGGAATCCCTAACTCGGTTGGCGCGACGACCATCAACAAGATGTGCGGCTCTGGCATGAAAGCGATCATGCTGGGGCATGACCAGATTGCGGCGGGAAGCTCTTCCATCGTGCTTGCAGGGGGCATGGAAAGCATGAGCAATGCGCCCTATCTCCTGGACCGCGCCCGCAACGGCTATCGTCTCGGCCACGGCAAGCTCACCGACCACATGTTTCTGGATGGCCTGGAGGACGCCTATGACAAGGGCCGGCTGATGGGGACTTTCGCGGAAGATTGCGCCGAAGCTTACCAGTTCACCCGCGCCATGCAGGATGACTATGCGCTTACCTCGCTGGAGCGCGCCCGGCGTGCTATCGCTGAAGGGGCTTTCGAAGCGGAAATAGCGCCCGTCGCGGATATCTCGGTGGACGAGCAGCCGGGCAAGGCGAAGCCGGAAAAAATCTCGCAACTGAAGCCCGCCTTCCGCGATGGCGGAACGGTGACGGCTGCCAATTCCAGTTCGATTTCCGATGGTGCGGCCGCTCTCGTTCTCATGCGTCGCTCCGAAGCGGAAAGGCGGGGCCTTTCACCGCTGGCGACCGTTATCGGTCAAGCCTCCCATGCGGATGCACCCGCCGGATATCCAACGGCTCCCATCGGCGCGATGAA
The DNA here is from genome assembly GCF_053522385.1 of Agrobacterium sp. 22-223-1. Taxonomy (NCBI): domain Bacteria; kingdom Pseudomonadati; phylum Pseudomonadota; class Alphaproteobacteria; order Hyphomicrobiales; family Rhizobiaceae; genus Agrobacterium; species Agrobacterium sp. 22-223-1. The sequence continues at coordinate 388,971 of NZ_JBNWCN010000004.1, read as the reverse complement.
AAAGCTGTTCGAAAAAACCGGCTGGGCGGCGAAGGATGTCGATCTCTTCGAAATCAACGAGGCCTTTGCCGTGGTGGCGATGGCGGCGATGCGCGATCTCGATCTGCCGCATGACAAGGTGAATGTGCATGGCGGCGCCTGCGCGCTCGGCCATCCGATCGGCGCTTCCGGCGCGAGGATCGTCGTCACCCTGCTGGCCGCTTTGCAGAGTCATGGTTTGAAACGCGGCGTGGCCGCCGTCTGCATCGGCGGCGGTGAAGCAACCGCGCTCGGCATAGAGCGATATTAAGGGGAGGCGGCGATGATCCTGAACGGAGCCCAGCAGCAGATCAGGGACATGGCCCGCGATTTCGCCCGGGAGCGGCTTGCCCCCGGGGCTGCTTCGCGTGATCGGGAAAGCCGGTTTCCGAAAGACGAACTGAAGGAGATGGGAGACCTCGGCTTCCTTGGCATGCTTGTCTCCGAGGACTATGGCGGGTCGGAAACCGGCGCTGTGGCCTATGCTTTGGCGCTGGAGGAAATCGCCGCCGGTGATGGCGCCTGTTCCACCATCATGAGCGTCCATAATTCGGTTGGCTGCGTGCCGATCCTGAAATTCGGCACGGAAGACCAGAAACAGCGTTTCCTGCCGAAACTCGCTTCCGGCGAGTGGATCGGCGGTTTTGCGCTGACCGAACCGCAGGCCGGTTCCGATGCGTCCAACCTCAAGACCCGCGCCCGGCGCGATGGCGACCGATACATTCTCGACGGCGCAAAGCAATTCATCACATCAGGCAAAAATGGTGATGTCGTCATCGTTTTTGCCGTTACCGATGCGGCGGCGGGCAAGAAGGGCATCACCGCCTTCATCGTGCCGACTGATACGCCGGGTTACGAGGTGATCAGGGTCGAGGAAAAACTCGGCCTGCATTCGTCCGATACCTGCCAGATTGCCTTTACCGACATGGCGGTGCCGGCCGAATTGCGGCTGGGCGAAGAGGGGCAGGGGTATCGCATCGCGCTTGCCAATCTGGAAGGCGGCCGCATCGGCATCGCCGCGCAGGCGGTCGGCATGGCGCAGGCCGCCTTCGAGGCGGCACGGGATTATGCCCGCGAGCGCAAGGCCTTCGGGCAGGCAATCGTGGAGCATCAGGCGGTGGCGTTTCGCCTCGCGGACATGGCGACGCGCATTGAGGCGGCACGGCAGCTGGTGCTGCATGCGGCGGCGCTGAAGGAAGCGGGTGAGCCCTGTCTTTCGGAGGCCTCGATGGCGAAGCTCTTCGCCTCGGAGATGGCCGAGCGTGTCTGCTCGGACGCCATCCAGATTCACGGCGGTTACGGCTACATGGCGGATTATCCGGTGGAGCGGATCTATCGCGATGTGCGCATCTGCCAGATTTACGAGGGGACTAGCGATGTCCAGCGGATGGTGATCGCGCGGAACCTTTGAGAGTTGTTTCGCGGTCTGGAGGAGACCGCGACGGGAGGAGTAGAATGGATATAACCGAAACGCCACGTCTCAGCCTGCATGTTCCCGAACCTGCGGTGCGGCCCGGCGGGGAGCCGGATTTCTCCAATGTGAAAATACCGAAGGCCGGCTCGGTGCCGCGCCCGGAGGTTGACGCCGCGCCGGAAAGCATGCGCGATCTTGCCTATTCGATCATCCGTGTCCTCAACCACCAGGGCGAGGCCGTCGGGCCATGGGCAGGGCTGCTCTCGGACGAGGAATTGCTCGTAGGCCTCAAAAACATGATGCGGCTTCGGGCTTTCGATGCGCGCATGCTGATGGCGCAGCGGCAGGGCAAGACCTCCTTCTACATGCAGCATCTGGGTGAAGAGGCGGTGAGCTGCGCCTTCCGCAAGGCGCTTTCCAAAGGCGACATGAATTTCCCGACCTACCGGCAGGCGGGTCTGCTGATCGCTGACGATTACCCGCTCGTCACCATGATGAACCAGATCTATTCCAACGAACTGGATCCGCTGCATGGGCGGCAGTTGCCGGTGCTTTATTCCTCGAAGGAGCATGGTTTCTTCACCGTCTCCGGCAATCTCGCCACGCAATATGTGCAGGCGGTCGGCTGGGCGATGGCGTCGGCCATCAAGGGCGATACGAAGATCGCAGCCGCCTGGATCGGCGACGGCTCGACGGCGGAGTCCGATTTTCACTCGGCGATGGTCTTTGCCTCCACCTACAAGGCTCCGGTGGTCCTCAATATCGTCAATAACCAATGGGCCATTTCCACCTTTCAGGGCATCGCGCGCGGCGGCTCCGGCACCTTTGCGGCACGCGGGCTGGGCTTCGGCATTCCCGCGCTCCGGGTCGACGGCAATGATTATCTCGCCGTTTATGCCGTGGCGCGCTGGGCGGTGGAGCGGGCGCGCCGCAATCTCGGCCCGACGCTGATCGAATATGTCACCTATCGTGTCGGCGCCCATTCCACCTCCGACGATCCGAGCGCTTACCGCCCCAAGACGGAGTCCGAGGCATGGCCGCTGGGCGATCCGGTTCTGAGGCTCAAAAAACACCTCATCCTGCGTGGCGTCTGGTCGGAGGAACGGCACCGGCAGACGGAGGCGGAAATCGCCGATGAGGTGCTTGAGGCGCAGCGCGAGGCAGAAAGCCACGGCACGCTGCATGAGGGCGGCAAACCGCCGAAAAAGGATATTTTCGAAGGCGTCTACGCCGAGATGCCGCCGCATCTCGCCCGCCAGCGCCAGAAGGCAGGGTGGTGACCATGGCAAGAATGACGATGATCGAAGCCGTCCGCAGCGCCATGGATGTGTCCATGGAGCGCAGCGATGACGTGGTGGTGTTCGGCGAGGATGTGGGTTATTTCGGCGGCGTGTTCCGCGCCACGCAGGGGTTGCAGGGAAAATACGGCAAGACCCGCTGTTTCGATGCGCCGATCAGTGAATCCGGCATTGTCGGCACGGCCATCGGCATGGCCGCTTATGGCCTTCGCCCCTGTGTCGAAATCCAGTTCGCCGATTACATGTATCCCGCCTATGATCAGATTACCCAGGAGGCGGCGCGTATCCGCTATCGCTCCAATGGCGATTTCACCTGCCCCATCGTTCTCAGAATGCCGACCGGCGGGGGCATTTTTGGCGGGCAGACGCACAGCCAGAGCCCGGAAGCGCTTTTCACCCACGTCTGCGGGCTGAAGGTGGTGGTTCCTTCCAATCCCTATGACGCCAAGGGGCTGCTGATCGCATCCATCGAAGACCCCGACCCGGTGATGTTTCTGGAGCCGAAGCGGCTTTATAACGGTCCCTTCGACGGCCATCACGACCGGCCGGTGACGCCCTGGTCCAAACACGAGATGGGGGAGGTACCGGAAGGGCACTACACCATTCCCATCGGCAAGGCCGAGATACGCCGGCCCGGAAACGCTGTCACCGTCATCGCTTATGGCACCATGGTGCATGTGGCGCTGGCGGCGGCGGAAGAGACGGGCGTGGATGCCGAGATCATCGATCTGCGCAGCCTGCTGCCGCTCGATCTCGATACCATCGTGAAGTCCGTTTCGAAGACCGGCCGCTGCGTCATGGTGCATGAGGCGACGCTGACCTCCGGCTTCGGGGCCGAAGTCGTGTCGCTGGTGCAGGAACATTGTTTTTATCACCTCGAGGCCCCCGTCGTCCGCGTTGCGGGCTGGGATACGCCTTATCCCCATGCGCAGGAGTGGGACTATTTTCCGGGACCTGCCCGTGTCGGGCGCGCCCTTGTCGAAGTCATGGAGGCCTGATTATGGCGGAATTTGTTCTCACGATGCCCGATGTCGGTGAAGGTGTGGCGGAAGCCGAACTGGTGGAATGGAACGTCAAACCGGGCGATCTCGTCCATGAGGACATGGTGCTGGCCGCGGTGATGACCGACAAGGCGACGGTGGAAATCCCATCCCCGGTGGCGGGCGTCGTCACGTGGCTCGCCGTGACGGTCGGAAATACCGTACCGGTGAAGGCGCCGCTCCTGCGCATCGAAACCGATGTCGCGGCCGCCGCTCCCAATGGCAGCGTGCCGGAAGCGGAAGCGCCGACCCAGATGACGGAAGCGCCTGCCGACATGACGGACACGCCGCCACCCGTTGAAGCCCAGCCGACGGTGCGAGAGGCCGAGGAAGCGCCGCCGGCGCCCGCCGCCGAACCGCATCATAAACCGTTGGCGTCTCCCGCCGTTCGCCAGCGCGCCGACGATCTCGATATCGATCTCACCAAGGTCAAGGGAACGGGGCCGGACGGGCATATCACCCATGCCGATCTCGACGGGTTTTTAACCGTGCGGGGACGGCCGGAACGCCCCGAGCCGATAGCGCCCCACGATAGCGCTGTCGAGGAGGTGAAGGTGACCGGGCTCAGGCGCAAGATTGCCGAGAAGATGGTGCTTTCCGCCTCCCGCATTCCCCACATCACCTATGTCGAGGAAGTCGACGTGACCGATCTGGAGGATTTGCGCGCGACCATGAACGGCAATCGCCGTTCCGGGCAGCCGAAGCTGACGATCCTGCCGTTCCTGATGCGCGCGCTGGTGAAAGCCGTTGCCGATCATCCCGGCATGAATGCCACCTTTGACGACGACAAAGGGGTCGTCAGCCACTATGAAGCGGTTCATATCGGCATCGCCACGCAGACGCCGTCGGGTCTCACCGTTCCGGTCGTGCGCCACACGGAAACGCTCGGTCTTTGGGAATGTGCGGACAAAGTCGCACGCGTCGCCGAAGCCGCCCGCACCGGCACGGCGCATCGGGAAGAGCTGATGGGCTCCACCATCACCATCAGTTCGCTGGGAGCCTTGGGCGGTGTGGTCTCGACACCCATCATCAATTACCCGGAGGTGGCGATCATCGGCGTCAACAAGATCATGACGCGGCCGGTGTGGGATGGGACGCGGTTTGTGCCGCGCAAGATGATGAACCTCTCATCGAGCTTCGATCACCGGGTTGTCGATGGGTGGGATGCGGCGGTCTTCATCCAGGCCGTCAAGGCATTGCTGGAGAAGCCCGCGCTTATTTTCATCGAGTGAAGGCGATCCGTGCTCCCTCATCCCTGTGCTCGTCACAGGGATCCAGCCCGCCCAAGTCTTTGGGCTGAAAGGGCTCTCTCCACCGCGCAGACGCGCGTCGGCCGGATTCCTGTGATGAGCACAGGAATGAGGGCGTATGCGTGTCATGCCCGCATTTCTTAGCCCGCGTTTTCGACCTTCACGGAACTGTTTCGCTGTCGGTATAGGCTTGCGTTCGTCATCTTCGGGTATAGAAGAGAAGAACGAGAAGCATGTTTTCTCATCATGATCATAGTGGCGGAAGAGGGCGCTCCGGTGCCCGGCGGTCCGCCCTCCGCCGGCAACCGAATGAAGAAGAAGGTCCTCCCATGCGCACTCCCAAACCCGTTGTCCTGACTATTCTCGATGGCTGGGGCCTGAACGAGGACACATCCAGCAATGCGCCGGTGCTGGCGAATACGCCCACCATGGACCGGCTTTTCGCCAGCTGCCCGAATGCGAGGCTCACCACCTTCGGCCCGAATGTCGGCCTGCCCACCGGGCAGATGGGCAATTCGGAAGTCGGCCACACCAATATCGGCGCCGGCCGCATCGTCGCCATGGATCTCGGCCAGATCGATCTGGCGATCGAGGATGGCAGCTTTTTCCGCAATGCGGCGATGCTTGATTTCGCCGCCACGGTGAAGGCCGCGGGCGGTGTGGCGCATCTGATGTGCGTCGTTTCCGATGGCGGCGTCCATGGCCATATTCTCCACGGCCAGGCGGCGGTGAGGCTGATGATCAGCCACGGTCTGAAGGTGGTGGTACATGCCATCACCGACGGCCGCGATGTCGCGCCGCAATCGGCTGAAGAATTTGTGGCGGCGCTGGTGGCAAGCCTGCCGCAGGGAGCAAGCATCGGCACGGTGATCGGCCGCTATTATGCGATGGATCGCGACAATCGCTGGGAGCGCGTTGAGAAAGCCTACGACGCCATGGTTCTGGCGAAAGGCGAACACGCGCGGGATGCGGTGAGCGCCGTTGCCCAGAGCTACAAAAGCAATGTCACCGACGAATTCATCCTGCCGACGGTGATCGACGGCTATGAGGGCTTCAAGGCCGGCGACGGCCTGTTCTGCCTGAATTTTCGCGCCGACCGTGCCCGTGAAATCCTGCTCGCCATCGGGGCGGACGATTTCGATGGTTTTTCGCGCGAAAAGCCAGTCCTTTCGGCGCTGCTTGGCATGGTGGAATATTCCACCCGGCACAATGACTTCATGACCACGGCCTATCCCAAGCGCGATATCGTCAATACGCTGGGCGCATGGGTGGCGAAGCAGGGGCTCACGCAGTTCCGCCTTGCCGAGACGGAAAAATATCCGCATGTCACCTTCTTCCTGAATGGCGGCAAGGAAGAGCCGGAAGTGGGCGAAGACCGCTTCATGCCGAAATCCCCGAAGGTTGCGACCTACGATCTGCAGCCGGAGATGAGTGCGCCGGAAGTGACGGAAAAATTCGTCGAGGCGATCGGCAAGGGTTACGATCTGATCGTCACCAATTACGCCAACCCCGATATGGTCGGCCATACCGGCGATCTGCAGGCCGCAATCAAGGCCTGTGAAGCGGTGGATCGTGGGCTTGGTGCGGTCGTTGCCGCCCTCGAAAAAGTGGGTGGCGCGATGCTTGTCATTGCGGATCATGGCAATTGCGAAACCATGGTCGACCCGGTGACCGGTGGCCCGCATACGGCGCACACCACCAATCCGGTGCCGGTGATCCTTTTCGGTGGCCCTGAAGGTGCCAAGCTGCATGACGGCATTCTCGCCGATGTCGCCCCCACCCTGCTGCAACTGATGAATGTGCCGCTGCCGCCGGAAATGACGGGCAAAAGCCTGATCGACCTCTAATCACACGCCGTCGCGCGGGAGCGTTCCAGCCCCGCGCGACTGCCCGTTCCCCGCGCGCTGAACGAGCGTTTGCGTTATGGCTGCTTTGCGTAGAGGCGGTCGTGGACCAGCATGCCGGCAATCATGGCGCTGACGAAAAGAACGACCGACATCAGCCCGAGGGCGAGAGCCGATAGTGCCGGGCCGGGGCAGAAACCGGCAAGCCCCCAGCCGACGCCGAAAATGGCCGAGCCTGTTATGAGCGGCCGGTCGATACGGGTTTTTGCCGGAAGACTGAAACCTTCTGCGAGGACCGGTTTGGCGAGACGTCGGCTGAGGAGCACACCCGGCACGGCGACCATCACCGCGCCGCCAAGAACGAACATCAGGCTCGGGTCCCAATGGCCGCTCGCCACGTCGAGAAAACCGGAAACGCGAGCCGGATCGACCATGCCGGAGAGCGAGAGGCCGAAGCCGAACAGCGCTCCCGCGACCAATGCCAGGACAACACGCGCCACGGCTGGATTTTTCATGACAGGGCTCCCACTATCGTCGCGGCGCAAATACCGGTGATCAGGAAGGTGGCGGTCGCGGCGATGGAGCGCCGGGAAAATCGCGCCAGACCCATGATGCCATGGCCGGATGTGCAGCCGGAGCCCATGCGCGTGCCAAAACCCACCAGCAGGCCGGCAATGAGGATGAGCGGCCATGGTGAAACTATGGTGACGGCAGGCAGCCGGCCGAATGCAGCGGCATGGATATAAGGCCCGGCCAGCAAGCCGGCGACGAAGGCGAGATCGGCAAGACGCCGCTCCCTGCCGAGCATTTTGCCCATTATCCCGCTGATGCCGGAAATACGGCCGTTGAAAAGAAACAGCAGAATGCAGGCAAGACCGAGCAGCATGCCGCCGAAAAGAGAGGGCCAGTAGGGGCTCACGGGGTCTCCTCCGGCGCGCAGAATATGGTGTAAAGGGCCTCGATCAGTTGCGCCGCTTTCGCTTCGCTCAGTTGGTAGAAGATTTGCTTGGCATCGCGCCGGGTTTCGACCACACCGGCTTCCCGCAGAACGCCCAGCTGCTGGGAAAGCGTCGGCTGGCGAATATCCAGCTTGACCTCCAGCTCACCGACGGAAAATTCCCCCTGCGCCAGTGTGCAGGCGAGCATCAGCCGCGCGGGATGGGCAAGCGTTTTCAGAAGCAGCGCGACCTCGACAGCCCGCTCCTCCATGGCGTGGAGAGGGATTTCTGCAATATGCGGGGGCTTTTCCAGCTCCTTTTCCTTTACCATATGCTGCCCTCCAGCACGTCGAGCGGAAGTTTCAGGTAACGCTTGCCATTCGCTTCGGGCTCCGGCAGGCGGCCGCCGCGAATATTGACCTGCAGGGCGTGGAGAATGAGCTTCGGCATCGGCAATGTGCGATCCCGCGCTTCTCTGAGGCGGATGAAGCCCTCCTCCGTCATGCCGGCAAGATGCGGATTGCTGCGTTTCTGTTCGCCGACCGTGCTTTCCCATTTAGGCGCGCGGCCGCCGGGCTGATAATCGTGGCCGGTGAAAAGCCGTGTTTCGTCGGGAAGGGCGAGAATGTCCTGGATCGACGCCCAGAGTTCCCTGGCGCTGCCGCCGGGGAAATCGGCGCGCGCGGTGCCGGAATCGGGCATGAAAAGCGTATCGTGCACAAAGGCGGCATTACCTACCACATAGGTCACGGAGGCGAGCGTGTGGCCGGGCGAAAACAGCACGCGCGCTTCAAGGGAGCCGATATTGAACCTGTCGTCCGCCTCGAACAGCCGGTCCCATTGCGAGCCGTCGGTTTTGAGATCCGGCCAGTTGTATTTCTCCTGCCAGAGCTTCTGCACGCCGGTGACTTTCGCGCCGATCGCCGTCTGCGCGCCGGTCTTCTGCTTCAGATAGTGGGCGGCGGAAAAATGGTCGGCATGCGGATGAGTATCGAGAATCCATTCCACCGACAGGCCCTGGCTCTCCACATAGTCCAGAATGGCGTCGGCATTCATCGTTCCGGTTGCGCCGGATTTCTCATCGAAATCATAGACCGGGTCGATAATGGCGCAGCGCCAGGTCGAGGGATCGGACACGACATATTGCACGCTCCATGTGCGCGGATCGAAGAATGCCTTGACGTGCGGAACCGCCGCAGCGCGCCGTTCCAGCCAGCGGGCGGCGCCGGAAAGGTCAAAGCCATGCGCCTTGCCGAAAGCCTCGATATCGTCCCTTTCGATGCGCCCATCCAGCGCTTCTCCGAGAACATGAAGCGTGAGCGCGCGGGTGCCGCCCTTGCAATGGGCAAAAACGGGGCCTTCCGCTTCCGCCATTTTCTGCTGGAAGGCGCGGATATCGGCTTCGGTAATGGTAGGGCCGCTGACCGGGATGAAACCATAATCCATGCCCGCCGCGCTGGCGGCGCTTTTTTCCTGCGCATTGCCCGGCTGACCGGGCTCTTCACCATCAGGCCGGGCGTTGATGATGCTTTTATAACCCTGGGCGGAGAGCGATGGGAAATCGGCGATCATCGGCTGGCCCGCAACTGTCAGACGCTCGTTGATCTTCACGGCATTCATCGGCATCTCCTGTTGTAATAATTTAATATATATTATCATATAATGTATATTGTATGTTTGCAAGGGCGCGAACCGCCTTCGTTTCCGAATGCCTCCTGCTGTATTTTCAGGAAAGGTTCGGAAGGAAATCCTAGAGACGGGATTTCTTCGTTTTGTGACGGGTGGGCGGAGATTGCCTGTATTTGATATGCAAAAACATGCCTTGCGCCCAAAATATTGGGGCACAAGGCATGTTTGCGAAAAGCGTTTCGAATTCAGGCTCGCTTCAGACGGCGAGCCTGCGGCGTGTCGCCTTCCAGCCAAGACAGATGGCTGCAACAAGCAGAACCGTCTGGGCGACCACGAAGGGCGGTTCATTGCCGTTCGGCGCCAGGTTGTTGAGTGTTTCGACCTTGAGAAAAGCCTGAACGATCAACACGAACATATTGAGATAAAGGCTGATCGTGGCGGTGATCGTATAAATGATGCGCGCCCTGCCATTCAGACCGTATCCATAAAGCGCAACCAGTGCGATTGCCAGAACAAGGGTAGAGATGATGCCGACGCCGAGTGCCGGTGTGAAATTTCCGATTGGAAACAGGAAGCCGGTAAGTGTGGTGGCGAGCGTGGTGACGAGGAAAATCGCCATCATGCGGGGCATCCACCGCCCCGCCGCATAAGCGGGCAGGGCGATCAGTCCGGTGGCAATGCCGATGAAGCTTAAGCCCACATGCAATGCAGTGAATTGGGGAATGGTCAGTCCGAGGATCATGATACGTCTCCCTCTATTCGGTTTTGGCTGCACGATACCGGCTGGCGGCAAGTGCATGCGACAGATTGGGCCTTAACGCCGCACGCGCTGCAAGGAAATTTTCGAGATCGGCCGTATCCGGCAGGGAAGGAATGGTCAGCGCTTCGCCGAGGTCGAGACCGGCAAGGGCCGCATCCACCATCTCGTAAACATCCATGACCATGGCGGCCGGAATGGCATCGAGCCGTTCCTCTTCCCAGATCGCCGTGCGGGTGATGCCCGGCAGGACGCCCTGAACCCGCACGCCGGAGGGCGAAAGCTGCGCCTGCAGCGCCTCGGTGAAGGCGAGCACGAAGGCCTTGGTGGCCGGGTAGACGGCGGTGAACGCCGCCGGCATCAGCGCCGTGACCGAAGTGATGTTGATGATCGTGCCCTTGCCATCGGCCGCAAGGCGCGGTGCGATGGCCGCCGCAAGCCGGGTAACGGCAAGAATGTTGAGGTTGATCATCGTCGTCACATAGGCCGGGTCCAGCGCCGTGATCGCGCCTTCACCGGCAATGCCGGCATTGTTGACGAGGCCGGTAATCCGTCGGTCCTCACGCAACCGTGCCTCTACCTTTTCGAGGTCTTCCGCCCTGGAAAGATCGGCGGAGAGAACCTCGACCGCGATGCGATGATCCTTTTCCAGCTGTGCGGCGAGCGCCTTCAGCTTTTCGGCACGCCGCGCCACGAGAATGAGATCATGGCCGCGTTTTGCCAGACGTTCGGCATAGACCGCGCCGATGCCATCCGATGCGCCGGTGATGAGAAATGTATTCTGTGTCATGTCCGTGTTTCCTTTGTGCGGCGGTTTCAGGCGTTGATGAAGGCGAGAAGGTCGGCGTTGAACCGGTCCTGATGGGTCTGCGTCAGGCCATGGTCGGCGCCCTCATAGATTTTGAGGACCGCGTGTTTGACGATTTTGACCGTGGAAAGCGCGGATGCGCCGACCGGCACGATCTGGTCGTCATCGCCATGCAGAACCAGCGTCGGTTTGTCGAAGGCCTTCAGGTCCTGATGGAAATCGCTTTCCGAAAAGGCGCGAATGCTGTCGAGCTGACCTTTCAGGCCGCCCATCATGCCCTGCCGCCAGAATTCGTCGCGGATGCCTTCGGATATCACCGCACCTTCGCGGTTGTAGCCGTAAAAGGGAATGGTCAGGTCCTTGAAGAACTGGCTGCGATTGTCATAGGTGCCCTTGCGGATACCGTCGAAAACACCGATCGGCAGGCCGATGGCATTGCTTTCCGTCTTCAGCATCAGCGGCGGCACCGCGCCGATGAGGGCGATTTTCGCGACGCGGGCCGTGCCGTGACGGCCGATATAGCGGGTGACCTCGCCGCCGCCGGTGGAATGGCCGACCAGAATGATGTCGTGAAGATCGAGCTGTTCGATCAGCTCGGCCAGATCGTCGGCATATTGATCCATGGTATTGTTGTGCCAGACCTGATCGGAGCGACCGTGGCTGCGGCGATCATGGGCGATGGTGCGGAAACCGTTGTTAGCGAAGAACACCATCTGCGCATCCCAGGCATCGGCGCTGAGCGGCCAGCCATGGGAGAAGATGATGGGCTGGCCGTCTTTCGGGCCCCAGTCCTTGTAGAAAATATGCGTTCCGTCTCTGGTGGTGATCGTTGTCATGGCTCTCTCTCCTGTTGCAGGGGGCTTGCTTGCGTCCCGTGGGAATAGAGATACTCTGGAGGCTGCCGGGGCTGGATTGGCGCCTCTGACAGAAAACGAGCCGAAACTGACAAAACGGGGTGTGGAGCGCATGGCAGGTGTAACGGGAAGCGCGCTGGAAGTGGGGCTGGTCCTCTATCGGGACTGTCAGATCGCCATGGTACATGGCATCACCGATCTTTTCGCCATCGCGTCGGTATTTTCACAGGATCGCGGCGGGCCGAAATTGCGGGTCAGCCACTGGAGCATGGGCGAGGGCGGTGAATTTTCTCGCTGTCATGATACCGAGCCCGACAGGCCGGGACATCCCGATATCTTCGTCGTGCCCGGCCGACTGACCGGGCCTGCCGAAATCGATGAGGCCGAGCCCTATGCCCGCTGGCTGCTGGATCGGCATGCGCAGGGCGCGACGCTGGCCGCCAGTTGCGGCGGTTCCTTCATCATCGCCGCAACGGGTCTTTTGTCCGGCCGCCCGGCCACCACCCACTGGCTGTTTGCCGAGCGGTTCCGCGACCGTTTTCCCGATATCCGGCTGGAGATCGACAAGATCGTCATCGAGGATGGAGATATCATCACGGCAGGCGGGCTGATGGCGTGGACCGATCTCGGCCTGCGCATCGTCGACCGGCTGCTCGGACCTTCGGTGATGATCGAGACCGGAAAGTTCCTGCTGATCGACCCTTCGGGGCGTGAACAGCGCCATTATAGCAGTTTCGCCCCGAGGCTGACGCATGGCGATGAGCCGATCCTGAAGGTGCAGCACTGGCTGCAGGCCCGCGCCGGGCGGGCGACGAGCGTTACCGACATGGCCGGCCATGCCGGGCTGGAGGAGCGGACCTTCCTGCGCCGCTTCAAGGCGGCGACCGGCATGAAGCCCATCGAATATGTCCAGCATCTGCGGGTCGGCAAGGCGCGGGAATTGCTGGAATTCACCCGCCGTTCGGTCGACCAGATCGCCTGGTCGGTGGGTTATGAGGATTCAGCCGCCTTTCGCCGGGTGTTCCACCGCATTCTCGGTCTCTCACCGGGTGAATATAGGAGCCGCTTTTCCAGCAGTTCGGCCATGGCTGCAGCGTGAGGGCGGCCAACCGTCCCGGCGGCGCGGAGGCCCGGCCCTTGCAATGTAGCGGGTGTTTGCTAACATGCCAGACAAGTTTAAAACAGGTGGGCCGGAATGGACGTTGAGAGCAGCACGAAGCAGGGGGTATCGCTCGCGGCGAAAATCAGTTCGGCGTTGCGGCGGGATCTGTCGGAGGGTGTGTTCCGCCCCGGCGACCGTCTTCCGAGCGAAAGCGAACTGACGCGTGAATATTCCGTCAGCCGAACGGTGGTGCGCGAGGCCATCGCCATTCTGCGCGCCGATGGCCTCGTTGAAGCCCGCAAGGGTGCGGGCGTTTTTGCCGTCGAAGTAAAACCGGCCAAGGAACTGCCTTTTAACGATCTGGCCGTGGGGCGAATTTCCTCGGTGATCGAATTGCTGGAATTGCGCACCGTTTTCGAGGTCGAATCCGCCGGGCTTGCGGCATCGCGCCGTTCCGCCGTGCAGGTGGAGGCGATTGTGGATGCGCATCGGCGTGTCGGCGATTGTCTCGCCGCCGGCCTGCCGACGCGGGACGCCGATTTCGAGTTCCATCTGGCCATTGCACAGGCGACGCAGAACAGGCGTTTCCCGGAATTCCTTCAGCTCATTCGCTCCGGCATCATTCCCCGCGGCGAATTGCAGGGTGCGGCACCCGGGTCGCGTCCCAAGGACTACAACCTGCATCTCCAGGAGGAGCATGCGAAGATCGTCGACGCCATCATCGAAGGCGATGCCGATGCCGCCCGCCAATATATGGCGGCGCATCTGCGCGGCAGCCTTGAGCGCTACAAGGTGCTTCTGCGCTCCCGCACCGCGGTGGAGTGATCCAGAAATGGCCTATAGGCCAATGGTTTACGCAGTTGCCCGCCGATAGAAGGCCAGCGAGGCGGCGAGCGTCAGAAGCGCGCCGCCGCAAATCCGGTCGAGCCACAGGGCTCCGGATTTCCGCAACAGCCGGACGGCCTGCGAGCCGAACAGGGCATATCCGAACATCACGATGAAATCGATGCCGGCGAAGATCAGCGCAAGCGCCGCATATTGCTGGAGCTGCGGCGCTGAGGGATCGATGAATTGCGGCAGGAAAGCCGAAAAGAACAGATATCCCTTGGGGTTGGTCGCCGCCACGAGAAAGCTCTTGAGAAAAATCGAGCGGGCGGAGGCGGCATTGCTGGCTTCTGCCGATTGAAGGACGCCATCGAGCGTGCCTCTGGAGCGCAAGAGCATGACGCCGAGGAAAGCAAGATAACAGACGCCCACCCATTTGACGACGCCGAACCAGAATTCGGAGGCCGCAAGCAGGGCGCCCAGTCCCAGTGCAACCGCGCCGATCAGGACGAAATCCGAGAGAACAGCGCCAGCCATGCCGATCATGGCGCGGCGTATTCCGAATCTCGAGCCATTGGCAAGCGCCAGCAAAACGGTGGGGCCGGGTGTCGCAATGCCAATAAAGGCGACGACGGCAAATGCCAGAAGCGTCATCTCAGCCATATTTTCCTCACCCTGAAGGCACGGACGTCATCGGCATCATAGCCGGGGGACAGGTATCCGCGCATTCTGCAAGACGGAGAATACAGGCTTTTGCGGTTGCGGCAACGCAGGCACCTTTCTCCAAAACAAAAACGAAAGCCGGGTGAGCCCGGTCTGAAATTTCCACCCCGGACACATATTTCGGAACCTCGGCCAATGCGGATTTCGCTGGCATGCGCTTGACAGCCTCCAACACCTGTGACAACTTGCGGATAGTTGTCAGACAGGATTGCGCCTTGGTCACTTGCGCGGTCGATCTCTGGCAAGGGAGGAATCATGTCAAAAAGACGCCTTTCGCTGTATGGCCTGTCCGGCCAGATCGGAAGTATTGCGGTTACGCTGCTTGGATTGCTGTTGCTGACCTTTTTTATCGGTCGCCTGATGCCCGCCGATCCCGTGCGCGCGATTGTGGGCGAGGATGCGACGCGCGAAACCTATGAACAGGTCTATCACACGCTCGGTTTCGACCGTCCGCTGTGGCAACAGTTCTTCTATTATCTCGGAGACGTGTTCACCGGCGATTTCGGAACCTCGATCCGCACCGGCCGTCCGGTCATCGAAGACATCATCAGGGTCATGCCGGCGACGATGGAGCTGGCGACCTTCGCGATCCTGATCGGTGCCGGCCTCGGCATTCCCATGGGCGTTTATGCCGCCGTCAACAAGGATCGCTGGCAGGACCATCTGGTGCGGGTGCTCAGCCTGTTCGGCCATTCCATGCCGATCTTCTGGACGGGCATGATCGCGCTGATCGTTTTTTACGCCCATCTCGGCCTTGTCGGCGGCGGCGGACGCATGGACCAGTTCTATATCGGTCTGGTCGAGGAGCGGACGGGCTTTCTGTTGATTGACAGTCTGCTCGCGGGTGACATGGAGGTCTTCTGGTCGGCGATCAACCACCTCATCCTTCCCGCCGCTTTGCTCGGTTATTCCTCCTCGGCCTATATCACCCGCATGACGCGCAGCTTCATGCTGGACCAGCTGGGCCAGGAATATGTAACGACCGCCCGCGTCAAAGGCCTGTCGCAGCGACAGACGGTATGGCTGCATGCCTTCGGCAATATTCGCGTGCAGCTCGTCACCATTATCGCGCTTGCTTACGGCTCGCTGCTGGAAGGGGCGGTTCTAATCGAGACCGTCTTCGCCTGGCCGGGTTTCGGGCAATATCTCACCAGCAATCTTATCATCGGCGACATGAATGCGGTGATGACCTGCGTTTTGATCGTCGGCGTCATCTTCATCGGACTCAATCTCCTGTCCGACATTCTCTACCGCTTTTTCGATCCGAGGACCCGCTGATGACGGCCCGTACAGAAACCTCCTTCCGCCTTCCCGTGCCCTTGAACGCGCTGAAGAACATCGTCGTTTTCCTCCTGAAAAGCCCGACATCGGCCTTCGGTCTGGCTGTGCTGCTGCTTCTGGTCATCGCCGCGATTTTCGCGCCCTGGCTTGCGACGCATGACCCCTACGCACAGGATCTCGCCAATACGCTGAAGGCCCCGGGTAATGGCCACGTCTTCGGCACCGATGAGCTGGGACGCGATATATATAGCCGTCTTCTCTGGGGCGCACGCATCACACTCACCATCATCTCGCTGGTGTCGATCATCGTCGGCCCCGTCGGCCTTCTGGTCGGCACGGCTTCCGGTTATCTCGGCGGCAAGTTCGATACGGTGATGATGCGCATCACGGATATCTTCCTGTCGTTTCCGAGCCTCATTCTGTCGCTCGCCTTCGTCGCAGCGCTCGGGCCCAGCCTCAACAATGCGATCATCGCGATTGCGCTCACCTCCTGGCCGCCGATTGCGCGCCTTGCCCGTGCCGAAGCCATGACCTTTCGAAAGGCAGATTACATTGCCGCCGCGCGGCTTCAGGGCGCGTCGCCGCTGCGCATCATCGTCAAGTCGATCATGCCCATGTGCCTGCCTTCTGTCCTCATCCGCCTGACGCTGAACATGGCGACCGTCATCCTCACTGCCGCCGGCCTCGGCTTCCTCGGCCTCGGCGCGCAGCCGCCGCTGCCGGAATGGGGGGCGATGATCGCCACCGGCCGGCGTTACATGCTGGATAGCTGGTGGCTCGTCACCTTCCCCGGCATCGCGATCCTCTCCGTCAGCCTCGCCTTCAATCTTCTGGGTGATGGCCTGCGGGATGCGCTCGATCCGAAGCAGATGAACCGGAGATAGGGCCATGGAAAAATCAATCCTCGACGTCGAAAATCTCCGCATCCGTTACGGTGGCTCGCCTACTGAGGCGGTGCGCGGCATCTCCTTCACACTCGGGCGTGAACGGCTCGGCATCGTCGGCGAAAGCGG
The DNA here is from genome assembly GCF_053522385.1 of Agrobacterium sp. 22-223-1. Lineage (NCBI taxonomy): Bacteria > Pseudomonadati > Pseudomonadota > Alphaproteobacteria > Hyphomicrobiales > Rhizobiaceae > Agrobacterium > Agrobacterium sp. 22-223-1. Next base: position 372,177 of record NZ_JBNWCN010000004.1, on the reverse strand, counting down.
CTCGGGCAAATCCACCGTCGGCCGCGCCCTGCTGCGCCTTCTGCCATCGGCGACGATCACCGCCGACAGGCTGGATTTCGATGGTCTCGATCTTCTCAAGCTCGATGAGAAGGAGATGCTGAAGGTTCGCGGCCGGCGCATGTCGATGATCCTTCAGGATCCGAAATTCTCCCTCAACCCCATCCGCCGGGTCGGCGACCAGGTGACGGAGACTTATCTGCGCCACTTCAAGGCTTCGAAAGCCGAGGCCCGGGAAAAGGCGCTGGCCATGCTCGATGCGGTGAAAATCCGCGATGCCGCCCGGGTTTACGAGCAATATCCGCATGAGATTTCCGGCGGCATGGGCCAGCGTGTCATGATCGCCATGATGCTGCTCGCCGACCCCGATCTCGTCATTGCCGATGAGCCGACCTCGGCGCTTGACGTGACGGTGCGGCTGCAGGTGCTGAATATTCTCGACGGTCTGGTGCGGGATCGCGGCATCGGCCTCATCATGATCAGCCACGACCTCAATCTCGTGCGCAATTTCTGCGACCGGGTGCTCATCATGTATTCCGGCCGGGTGGTGGAAACGCTCGCCGCACGCGATCTCGATCAGGCACAGCACCCCTATACGCGCGGCCTTTTGGCGGCGCAGCCGCGCATCGGCGGCACGCGCTCACCGCTCGCGGTGCTGGATCGCCGCCCCGAATGGCTGGAGGAGAACGTATAATGGCCGTTTCCGTTGAAACCCGCGATCTCTCCATAACCTTCGGCAGCGGCCATACGGCGCTGAAGGTGCTGCCTTCCGTATCCTTCCGTGTCGAGCCGGGCGAATGTTTCGGGCTGGTCGGTGAAAGCGGCTCGGGCAAATCCACCGTGCTGCGTTGTGTGTCGATGCTCAACGATTTCTGGACCGGCGATATTCTCATCGATGGCAGGTCGGTGCGCGATATGCCGCTGATCGAGCGGTGCCGCATGCTGCAGATGGTGTTTCAGGATCCCTACGGGTCGCTGCATCCGCGCCAGTCGGTGCGCACTGTGCTTTCTGAATCGCTTGCGATCCATAAGCTCGGCGACCGGGAAGAGCGCATGCGCAAGGTCATCACGGATGTCGGCCTGCCCGTCGCCTTTCTGGATCGTTTCCCGCACCAGCTTTCCGGCGGCCAGCGGCAGCGCGTGGCGATTGCCCGGGCGCTGATCCTCGAACCGTCACTGTTGCTGCTCGATGAGCCGACGTCTGCGCTCGATGTCTCGGTGCAGGCGGAAATCCTCAACCTCCTCCAGCGCCTGCGGGAAGAGCGCGGCTTCACCTATATCATGGTGACCCACGATCTCGCCGTGGTCGATCATATGTGCGACCGTTTCGCCGTGATGCTGCGTGGCGAAATCACCGAAATCCTGCCGCGCGACGCCATCGCCGGCAATGGCGCGACGCATCCCTATGCGCGCGAATTGATCGGCGCCTCGCTGGAATATGAAGGCGCGTGACGGCTCCAAGAACGTGATCGTCCTCCTCCGGGGCCTCACGGATAATAACATCCTCCTTCCTTGCCCGGCCTCCCTGCCGGGCATTTTTTTGGGATGGCTTGAGAGGGGCAGGCCGGCAACTGCGCCATCGGGTATTGACGTAATGATGAAGCAGGAACGGGCGATGTTTTGCTGAGCTCCCTCCAACCGTCATACCGGCCTTGAGCCGGTATCCAGCCAGCCCAAGTCCTTGGGCTGAAAGGCCTCTTTCCGCCGTGCAGACGCATGTCGGCTGGTTCCGGCTCAAGGCCGGAATGACGGAAGCGATATGTTTTCACCAGTCGGAGCCGTTCTGTGCAGTCTTGCCGCAAACAAAAAGGCGCGGGGGTAAGCCGCGCCTTTTCCTGAGTAACCGCTGTGTCGGCGAATTACCGCTCCTTGCTCACTTCTTCAAACCGCGAAAGCCAGGGGCTGACGATCATGCCCTTGACGTCACTGCGGAAGGCGGCGGTGTCGATGACCTCGGAGAAGGGCTGAATGGACATGACGATCTCGTCCATATAGCCCTGCAGGTCCTCATAAAGCTTCGTCTGTTTCGCCACGTCGCGCTCGACCAGCGCCTCCTCGATCATCTTGTTCAGCTTCTCATCGAAGAAACTGGTGCGCCAGCTCTGGTAATTGGTGAGCTTGGCGTCATCGGCATTGTTGGGGTTATAGGCGATGGAGCGCAGGTTGTTGTCCGGATGCGGCTGCTGGCCGCCGCCGCCGCGGCCGAGCAGCAGTTCGAAATTCCGCTCGCGCATGGCGCCGTAGATCTGGTCGCCGGAGCCGCTGATCAGTTCGGCCTGAATGCCGGCCTGAGCCAGCGTATTCTGGATCGCCGTTGCCGCCTTCATGAAAGGATCTTCCGAAAGCACGCGCAGCGTGGTCTTGAAACCGTTGGGATAACCGGCCTCAGCCAGAAGCGCCTTGGCTTTTTCGATGTCGAGCTTGTAGCCCTGATCCGGCAGCGCGCCCATGACGCCGGTGCTGAGGGAGCGCTGATGCAGCTTGCCGTAATAGGGCATGACCGCCTTGTCGAGACCGTCGTAATCGATCAGGTAACGCAGGGCCTCGCGCACCTTCTTGTTTGCGAATTTCTCATCCTTCATCGAAACGCTGAGGTAATAAAAACCGGAGCCGGGTGTGGATTCGATGGTGACGGCCTTGTCGGCCTCTAGCGATTTCAGGTCCGGGGCCTGCAGGGAATAGGCAACGTCGATATCGCCTTTTTCCAGCATCAGCCGCTGCGATTGCGATTCCGGCAGATGGCGCATCAGGATGCGCTTCATCTTGGCCTTCTCACCCCAATAATCGTCGTTGCGGGTGAGGATGATATATTCGTTGGATTTCCATTGCGTCAGCTTGAAGGGGCCGGAGCCGGCGGAATTCAGCGTCAGCCATGCGCCGCCAAGATCGCCGTCCTTTTCATTCTCAAGCGCCGTCTTGCTGTCGATGATCGAGCCGGGGCCGTTCTGTGCAAGGATCATCAGGAGCAGATTGGGATCGTCGGGCTTCGGAATATTCAGCACGAAGGTCTGGTCGTTTTCAGCGACGAAGAGCTTGTCGGCCTCTTCCAGCTTGAAGCCGCGGGTTTTGAGGAAAGACGATTGCGCCAGGTTGCGGGCGAGCAGCCGCTTCAGGCTCCACGCCACGTCCTTGGCCGTTACGGCATTGCCGGACGCGAATTTGGCATCGGCGCGCAGATGGAAACGGATGGATTTCCGGTCCTCGGCAATTTCCCAGCGTTCGGCAAGGCGTGGCTGAACGCTGCGATCTTTCGGGGAAAGCACGACCAGCGTGTCATAGACATTGTTCAGCACCTGCACGGTCTCGCGGCCGGTAATGGCGGCCGGATCGAGGGTGAGGATATTGCTCATGGTCGTGGCGACGATGAGCTGGTCCTTCGGCGTTTCGGCAAAGGCGCTGAGCGGCATGGCGCCGATCAGCAGGGCGCCAAGTGCTGCGGTTGCAAGAAAATGTTTCATCTTTCCTCCCAATACGGCCGGTTCATACGGCCTTTCCACGTTTTGATCCACACGCCCGGTTCCTCCTCGGGTGTTGCAGGATCAGCCAAGAATCTCTCTGACCGGAGCTGCGAGCGCCCGGCCGATTGCCGCCGTTGCCGGCGCATCCAGATGCACGCCATCCACCGGTGAGGCGCTGGCCACCGATCCGGCATCGAAAAAGGCATGTCCGAGTTCGGCGGCGAGCTTGCGATAAAGCGGCGCAAGCCTGAGCGATTGCCCTACATCCCGCCCGCCGGCAGGTTCGCCGCCCGGGCCTGCGACGCAGGGCGGCGGGGCGACGATCAGCAGTTTCGGCACGGCCTCGCGCGGTTTGTAAATGAAGGTCTCGACGATCTGCGCCAGCCGCCGCATGCCGGAAACCGCCGCTTCCGCCCGCCCGCCATGCACCGGCTTGATGTCGTTGGTGCCGAGCATGATGATGACGAGATCGAGCGGCATGTGGCAGGACAGCGCGACTTCAAGCGCCCGTGCGCCATTGCGGCAGGCCGGGCCGGCGTGGTCGTCGTAACAGGTGGTGCGCCCGCCAAGCCCCTCGGGGTGAACCTTAGCCTTCCCGGCAAGCGCGGCCTCCAGCACCTCCGGCCAGCGGTGTTCGGCGGGGTGTCGCAGACCCGTGGCGGGGTCCGCGCCCCAGGTGAGGCTGTCTCCGAAGGCGAGCACCGTTTTCATCGCCCGTTACCTCACCCGGTTGTTGTCGATGAAGGTAAAATCGATGTCCTCGCCAAGGCCGGGCCGATCAGGGACATGGACGAAGCCGTCGCGGTCCATCGGGTCGGACAGCGACTTCAGATAATCGTGGCCGTCATCATATTCGAGGAAGGGGTGCAACAGGCCGCGCTCATACCAGCGGCAATTCTTGGTGGCGGCGACAACATGCAGGTTCATGGCCGTATTGCCATGCACTTCGCATTCCATGCCGAAGGCTTCGGCCAGATGCATGGTCTTCAGCGCCGGGGTGATGCCACCGACATCGTTGACGCCGGTGCGCAGAATATCACAGGCGCCGGCCTTGATCCATTCGGCGCGATGCCAATGCTTGCCGGCAGCGCTTTCCGGGCCGACGACCGGAATATCGAGATTGTCGGAAAGCCATCTGTAGGAAGACAGCGACTGCTCATCCATCGGCTCCTCAATCCAGTCGAAACCGAGTTTTTCAAGGCCACGGCCCAGCGCCAGCGCATCGGTGCGGGAGTACCAGTGGAAGGCGTCGATCATCAGGCGAATATCGGGGCCGACCGCCTCGCGCACGGCCGCGCAGGCCTTGAGGTCCATCTTCACATCCGGCGCCCAGCTGACGGGCGGCATCCAGGTGTGCAGCTTGATGCCCTTATAGCCGCGCTTCACCAGCGTTTCGGCAAAGCGGCCGTAGTCTTCCGGCGTCGCCAGCCCGCCCTCTAGCTCGTCGCCGCACATGATGGAGCCATAGGCCAGCACTTTGTCACGATAACCACCGATCAACTTGTATACAGGTTGGTTGAGCGAGCGCCCGGCAAGGTCCCACAGGGCGCAGTCCACCACCGCCAGCGTGCGGTCGGTCAGCTGCGCGGCCGATCCGCGCTGCCAATGGGCAAGGTCCTGCCATAGCCGTTCGCGGTCGCGATGATCCTCACCGATCAGAACTTTCTTGACGAATTTTTCGATGACATGCGGGCGAACGATCTCCGGCGCGGTGAAGGAATGGCCTTCCTGACCGTCTTCGGTGCGGATGGTCAGCATGGCCTGTTCCACCTGATGCGCCGGACCCGGATGCGCGTGACCGGCACTGTCCGAGTGCCGACGGGTCGTCGTGCGGAAAACACGGACCTCGACGTCGGTGATGATCATAATTCCTCCCTAATGCAGGTATGGCAGCGTTTGTGATTGCTGCAATGTCATACATGTATGCGTTATTTGTCAACATGTATGATAATCTGTATTACATGTTGGTGCGGAAAATCAAGACCATTTGCGCACCGTGTTGCACAGCTCTTCAATGTGAGAGGGCGACTGAGGGATATCTTGCCTTTCGGAGAAGAAGGTCCGACGGGAGGCGTGAGCGCGGCCTATTCCAAAGGAGGGGTGTTAATCCATAATTTTAGTAGATTATTGAATCGCGCAATGATCTTTCAACAAAGGCCGGGACTATAAACGAACATGCCGTGCCAGCCGTGCCTGTCATCATGCATTCTGCGTGGGTATGCGCCGCATTGAACGGCTGTCCGGAACGGGGATGGCTGCATCTGCGCTGCTGAGCTTCAACACTCATTTCCGGACCTTACAGCCATGCCCCTTTCCCATATCTCCCACTTCGCCTTTCTGGTTCCCGGCAATTATCACGATGATGATCCTGCCGAGGGGCTGGAAGAAACTCTGCAGCTTTTCGAAGCCGGAGAGGCGCTGGGTTATCACAGTGCCTGGGTTCGCCAGCGCCATCTGGAACGGGGCGTGTCATCGGCGGCAACTTTCCTCGCGGCGGCATCGCAGCGCACGAAACGGATCGGCCTCGGCACCGCCGTCATTCAGCTTGGTTATGAAAATCCCTTCAGGCTGGCTGAGGATTTGGCCACCGTGGATGTCCTGTCGCGCGGGCGGCTGAATGTCGGGGTTTCGGTGGGCGCGCCGCCCTTCGCCCATCTTGTTTCGGATTATGTCGATACGGTTCACGATGCGGATTACAGCCACGCCCGCGCCGAAAAGCTGGCGAGGGCCTTGAGATCGGAACCGCTGTCCAGCGAGACGGAAGCGGGCAATGCGGCGGGCGCGCAGGTGCCGCGCCTGCGTCCAGTCGCCGAGGGGCTGACGGATCGGTTATGGTACGGCGGCGGATCGCAGAATTCCGCGCGCTGGGCTGGCAAGGCAGGGTTCAATCTTCTGACGGGCAATATCGTCAGCGGCGAAAATACCGATGATTTTTTGACCGCGCAGGCGGCGCTGGTCAGCCGCCTCCGGCAGGAATGGGCGCTTGAGCGCCAGCCGCGCGTCGCTCTTGGCCGCGTGATCCTGCCGACCGATAGCGCGAGCCCCGCGACCCGCCGCCGTTATCAGGAATTCGCCGCCGAGCGTGACAGGCGCACGACCACGCCGCATGGCGCGCGCCGCACGCTTTTCCTGCCCGATATCGTCGGGACGACCAACGAGATTCTGGAGAAACTGTCGCGCGATCCCGTTCTGCCGCACGTCTCGGAATTCCGCCTCGAACTACCCTATGAATTCCAGCCGGAAGATTATCGCCAGATCGTCACGGATTTCGCCTCCGTCCTGCCGCAGCTTTCCGGCGGGCGGCCGGTTTTGAAAGTGGCGACGGGCCAATAATATGTTCCGCTCCCGCTATTCCCGCCTCCAGCGGGACTAGCGGGAGGACACCTTCAACAGTGCCATATCTGCCGTTCAATCTGGATAAGGCAGGCCATAGCGGTCGCGGATCGTCGAACCTTCATATTCGCGCGGGTAAACTCCCCGATCCTGCAGCACCGGCACGACCTTTTCGACAAATTCAGCAATGTCGTCCGGCGCGCGCGGCGGCTGCAGGGTATAGCCGTCCACCGTGCCGTCCTGCCAGAGGTCGATAATGCCATCCGCCACCTCTTCCGGCATGCCGAGCAGCAGCCGATGGTGTCCCTCCGAGCGGCGCACGGCCTCGCGGGCGGTGAGTTTTTCATGGCTCAACAGGTCAGAAAGGCCAAGCCCCATGCCCACCGCCCATTGCCGGTTCTGGTCCGGGATGAAACGTTCCGCATCGAGTTTCACATCGGGATTGAAATCGCGGGGATCGATGCCGTTTTCCTTGGCGAAGCGCGCCAGCAGACCGTCTTCGGAGCCCGTTCCGCTATACAGTTCGTGTTTGCGCAACGCTTCTTCCCGGGTCTCGCCGAGAATGACGACAAGGCCGGGAACGATGCGGATGCCGGAGGGATCGCGACCGAGGGAGACGGCGCGGTCACGGACCTTCTTGCCGAAGGCCTGGCCCGCCGGGCGGGACAGGATGTTGCAATAGATGATCTCGCCATGGCGTGCCGCCAGATCGATGCCTCCTTCGGAGGCGCCGGCCTGTGCGATGACGGGATGTCCCTGCGGCCCACGCGGAACGTTGAGCGGGCCTTTCACATGGAAATATTGCCCCTCGTGATCGATGGTCTCGGCCGTCGCCGCATCCCAGAAGCGCTCTTCCGGCACTTCGCCTTCGCGGCGCGGATCCCAGCTCGACCAGAGTTTTTTCGCCACATCGAGAAATTCGGTGGCCTTGGCATATCTCTCGCTGCGCGGCGGCAGCGGATCGTTGCCGAAATTGGCGGCGACATTGGGATTGAAGGAAGAAACGATATTGACGATCAGTCGTCCGCCGGTAACGAGATCGATGGATTGGGTTCGTCTGGCGAAATTATAGGGCGAATTATAGGTGGAGGATATCGTTGCCACAAAGCCGATATCCGGCACCTGTGCGGCAAGCGATGTCGAGAGAATAAGTGGATCGATGGTGTGAAACGGGCGGCTTGCCGGGTCGGTCAGCAGCGCCGGGTGGTCGGAGAGGAAAACGGCGTCGAACCGGCCCTTATGGGCCAGCTCCGTCAGCCGCCGATAATAGCCGATATCGTTAATGTCGTGCCGGTCTCCGCTCCGGTATCTCCAGGCATTGGCGAGGTATCCGGTGGTGTTGATGCCGACATTGAGATTGAGCCGGCGTTTGGTCTTGCTCATGCTGCCACGTTTCTTTCAGGTCTGTTGGATTGCCGGCCTGTATGACCGGCGCAATTGCGGGAAGCGTAACAGCCGGAGGTCCGGTCGCGAGTTAAAAATCCTTGCTGCTCGGAGAAGAAAAACTTTCATCCGCAGTAGCACCCAAGCTGTGGTTGAAAGGGAGATAACGGGTGAGGCGGGGTGGGGGATGCGACCCGAAATCTTGCCATTCTCGAAAGGGTATTCCGTCGTCTTGGCGAAGCACTCACAAGATGGAAACGAATTTCCCCAATCGCGCCTGAAATAGTACACTTTATCTATAGAAAATATTTTATGGCGTGTAGCGTGCCGTTCAGATCGCAATTTCGAGGACGAACGCCATGGCTGATGCCGCCCTTCGCCAGATAACCCAACCCGTAACCGTGTGGTACACACGCTGCCCGGCGCCCACGCCGCTTTCCATCGCGGCGCAACTGGGCTGGATCGAGGACAGTTTCGGCGCCCACGGTATCTCTGTTTCCTCCATTCGCGATGCGGCCGATCCGGCCATTCGCCAGAGCCATTTCGATCATCGTCTGGACTGGTCCTTCCGTCAGGGCGGCAATATCCCGCCGATCTGGGCGAAATCAGGCGGCCGGAAAACACGGCTGGTGGGGCTGACGAGGACCGACGAGTTTCAGGCCATCATCGCCTTGCCAGCCAGTGGAATAAGCAGGGGCAGCGACTTGAAGGGGCGGCGCATCGGCCTGCCTAAACGACCGAATGAAACCATCGATTTCCAGCGTGCGACATCGCTGAAGGGCATCGTGTCGGCGCTGACGGTCTCGGGCCTCGCCGTCGCGGATGTCGAGCTTGTCGATCTCACGGCGAAAGAGCCGGTGTTGCTCGATCCTTCTGACGACAGGTTCCATGGTCTGCGCCGGCGGTTTCCTTATGGCGAGGAGATTGCAGCGCTGCATCGGGGCCAGATCGATGCGTTTTTCGTCAAGGGCGCGGAAGGCGTCACCGTCACCAATCTGATCGGTGCGCAGGTCGTGGTGTCGACAGGTTTCCACCCCGATCCGAAAATCCGCATCAACAACGGCACGCCGCGCCCCTTGACGGTGGACGCCACCTTCGCCGATGAGCGGCCCGATCTGGTGGCGGAACTCGTCGCCACCGTACAGCGGGTTGCCCAATGGGCAAATGACAATCCGGCGGAAGCCGTGCGTTTCATCGCCCGTGAGATCGGCGTCAGCGAGGAGGCGGTTCTGGCTGCGAATGGTCCGGATGTATACCGCAATCTGAGGCTTGATCTCGATCCGGCCGAGCTGGATGCACTGAGCCACTTCAAGGATTTCCTGCTGGAATGGAAATTCATTCCGGCGGATTTCGATGCGCAGGACTGGGCCGATCCACGCGCCCTTTCTCTACAGCAAGATGCTGCGCAACGCAGTGCGGGAAAGTGAGGGCGTCATGACAGCCACCATTCTTGTAACGGGCGCAACCGGCAAGCTCGGCAAACGTGTCGTCAGCCGTCTTTTGCAGAGAGAGGCGAAGGTTCGGGTGCTGACCCGCAGGAGCGAGGATGCGCTCAAGCTCTGGGGCAACAGGGTTGAGATTGCGGAGGGAAATTTCTCCGACCCGGCCAGCCTGAAGGAGGCCTCGCGCGGTATCGAGACCGTCTTTCTGCTTTCCCCCATCGGTGAAACGCTGGCGGCGGACCAGAATGCGGTCATCGATGCCGCCCTCTCAGCCGGTGCGTCGCGGATCGTGAAAATCTCCGGCTCCGACTGGACCATTGAGAATGCCGGATATTCCATTTCGGGGGCGGCGCATGCTGAGGTGGAACGGCATCTGGCCGCAAGCGGTATCGCGCATACCGTGCTGCGGCCGAATGCGTGGATGCAGGTTGCGCTGGAACCCGTTGTCGCCGCGCTGCGCAAGGGAGAGGATGTGCCCGCCCGCTTTGGCGACGCGGCTGTCTCCTTCATCGATGCGGACGATATTGCCGATGTCGCGGTTCATGCGCTCACCACAAGCGCACCTGTTTCCGGCACCCTGGTGCTGACCGGTGGTGAAGCCCTGTCGGCGCTGGAAATCGCCCGCATCGCGGCACGCATCCAGCATCGGCCCGTGGGAATTTCGGACAATACCGCCCCGGCCTTGCCGCCGCATATAGGCGCGTTTGAACAGAAGGCGATCGGCGAATTCGGCCAACTCATCCGCAACGGCCTTGCGGCATCCGTCAACAATACCGTCCAGCAGATTACCGGCCGGTCGCCCCGCAGCGTGGAGTACTATCTGCGTGTCCGGCTGGCAACCACCCCGCAGGATCATTCCGAGGGAGAAAAGACATGGCGTTGACTGTTCCGCTGCCTGAAGGTTCCGAGCTGAAAGGTCTCGACCTAAAAAGCCCGGTCGATTTCGAAGACAGCCCGCTTAGCCGGGCGGTGAAACAGCCGCTGATGCTGGGCCTGTTCCTCAATCTGCAGGACATCAATTTCTCCAGCCTGCCGACCAGCAACAGCTGGACCTTCGATTATAATGTCGAACTGGTGAAGCGCGCAGAGGAGCTTGGTTTCGAAATCGCCTTCAGCCGCACGCAATGGCTGCCCAAGGGCGGTTATGACGGTGAATCCTCGCTCGACAGTTTTATCGCGCTTGGCGCCATGGCGGCGGTCACGAAGAACATTCTGCTGATCTCCACCATCCATGTGCTTTATGGGCCGCTGCATCCGCTACATCTCGCCAAATATGGCGCGACGCTGGATCATATCGCCAAGGGACGCTGGGGCATCAATATCGTCACCGGCCACCGTGCCATCGAGCATGAAATGTTCGGCTGGCAGCGTATCGACCACGACAAGCGTTACGACATGGCCGGCGAATTGTTCGATGTGTTGCATCGCCTGTGGGGTGAGACTGAGAACTTTTCCTACGAGGGAAAACTCAATCCCTGGGCGATCAACAATGGCTGGATCACGCCGAAACCCGCTTTCGGACGCCCGCCGCTGGTGACGGCGACTGGATCACCTGCGGGTATCGATTTCGCCGCCCGTCATTCCGATCTGGTTTTCGTCACTTCGCCCGGCGGCGCGCATATAGACAGCGCGCTGGAAACGCTTCCCGATCATGTCACAAATATTAAAAACCGCGCAAAGGCCTATGGCCGGCAGGTGAAGACGATCATCAATCCGATCATCGTTAGCCGCGATACGGAGAAGGAGGCGATCGCCTATGCCGATGCCATCGAGGCTGGAAAACCGCAGCCCGGCACCCGAGCCTTCGCCACCAATAATTACAGCAGCGATGCCCATGCCTGGCGCGGCCGTGGCGATGCGCGCCACAAGCAGGGCCGCAATCTTGGTGGCAATATTGAGATCATCGGTTCGCCGGAGCAGGTAGTAGAGCAGCTTGTCGGTCTGAAAAAGGCCGGGATCGATGGGGTTCAGCTGAATTTCTACGATTTCCGCGAAGACCTCGATTATTTCGCCGAGCGCATTCTGCCCCTGATGAAGGAGGCGGGCCTGAGGCTCTGACGCCTCTCCCGCTGCATTTTCCAGTTCCGAAACCCACACTTCGCAATCGCCTGATTGCGGAAACGATATTTTTTGCCCTGAGGAGATACCGTGAATATCGCCGTCGATCCCGTCAAAACGCCCGCACCTAAAATCCTGGATCGGATCGGGACCTATGTTCCCGAACTCGTCTCCATCCGCCACGATCTGCACCAGCATCCGGAAATCGGTTTCGAGGAGGTCCGCACCTCCGGCATCGTCGCCGAAAAGCTCGCCTCCTGGGGCATTGAGGTGCATCGCGGTTATGGCAAGACCGGCGTGGTCGGCGTGCTGCGTGGCCGCCATGCGGGCAATCGCTCCATCGGGCTGCGGGCGGATATGGATGCCCTGCCGATGCCGGAGGAAACCGGTCTGCCCTATGCGTCGGTCTATCCCGGCAAATTCCACGGCTGCGGGCATGATGTGCACACCACCATCCTGCTCGGCACCGCCCGTTATCTGGCGGAAACCCGCGATTTTGCCGGCACGGTGGTGTTCATTTTCCAGCCGGCCGAGGAAGGTCTCGGCGGGGCGCGCGCCATGATCGCCGACGGGCTGTTCAAGGACTTCCCCGTTGACGAGATTTACGGGCTGCACAATTCCTCCCATGCCGCGCCCAATCATCTGAAGGTTTCACCCGGCACCATTCTGGCGGGGGCGGATTTCTTCGATATCCGGCTTAAGGGCAGGGGTGCCCACGCCGCTCACCCCGATGTTTCGCGTGATCCGGTGCCGGCGACGGGTGAACTGATCCAGGCACTGCAAACCATCGTCAGCCGCAACGTGCCGCCAACCGATCCTGCCGTCCTGTCGATCACGCGTATCGAGGCGGGATCGGCCTATAACGTCATTCCCGAAACGTCAGCGATTGCCGGGACGGTGCGGGCCTTCTCCGACAGCGTGCGCGAAACCATAAGAGAGCGCATCCGCACGATTTCCGATCATATTGCCGCAGCACATGGCCTCACCGCCGAGGTGGATATTCGCGACATATTCTCGGTTCTTACCAATGACGATGCATCTGTGGGGATCGTCGCCGGCGTGGCGCGCGAGGTTCTGGGAGACGAGCGCGTTTCCACCGAGCCCGGCCGCTTCATGGGTAGCGAGGATTTTGCCGATCTCCTGAAACACGCGCCCGGCGCGTTTTTCACCCTCGGCCATTCCGGCACGGTGCCCGCCCATAATCCCGGTTTCATCGTCGACGACGCCATCCTGCCGGTTGGCGCCACTCTGTTTGCCCGGCTGGTGGAAACCCGGCTGAAACCTGCGTGAAAATTTAAAAACAAGCCTGCAAGAGGAAACATCCATGAATATTACAAGACGTAAAACATTGCTTTTGAGTGCAGCGCTAACCGGGGCAATGCTGTTGCCCTCCCTGCCGGCTCTGGCGGCGGAAACGCCGAAAAAAGGCGGCATAGTCACTCTTGCGGGTCTCGGCGAGCCGACGACGCTGGTGCCGCTTTCCGATTCCAATACGCGCACCCGCGCCATTTCCACGAAAATCCTCGAAGGGCTGGTGCGGTTCGACAGCGAATTCAAACCGCACCCGGTTCTGGCCGAAAGCTGGGAAACATCGGCCGACGGGCTGCGCCACACTTTCAGGCTGCGCAAGGGCGTCAAATGGCATGACGGCAAGGATTTCACGTCGCAGGACGTCAAATTTTCCCTGCTGGCCTTCAAGAAGGTCGGTCCACGCGGGCGCATCACCTTCGCCAATGTTGCCGATATCGAAACGCCCGATCCGCTGACGGCCGTGGTGGTGCTTTCCAAGCCCGCGCCCTATCTCCTGCGGGCGCTGACCGGTGGCGAAACACCCATCCTGCCGGCCCATGCCTATGCTTCGGAAAATTACAATGAAAGCCCGAATGGGAACGCGCCAGTCGGCACCGGCCCCTTCGTCTTCGAGGAATGGAAGCGCGGCAGCTATGTGAAGCTGAAGAAGAACCCGAACTACTGGCAGGCCGATCTTCCCTATCTCGACGGTTTCGTGGCCCGTTTCGTCGCCGATTCGGCTTCCACCACCATTTCCGTGGAGACGGGCGAGGCGGATTATACCGCCGATGTGTCCTACAGCGATCTGGAGCGTCTGCGGCAAAATCCGAAGCTTGCGGTGGAGGTCTATACCGACTCCTATCTCAACAATGCCGCCGTCTTCGAATTCAATCTCGAAAATCCGATCCTTGCCAAAAAGGAGGTCCGGCACGCGCTGGCACATGCCATTGATCGCAATTTCATCAACGACGCCATTTTCTTCGGGACGGCGAAACCCGCCGGTTCGAACATTCCGGCTGTTTTCACCGCCTATAATGACGAGAAGCCTTTCACCTATCCCTTCGATCTCGCCAAAGCGAACGAATTGCTGGACAAGGCCGGCTACCCGAAGGGCGCGGATGGCACCCGTTTTTCGTTGCGACTGGCCTTTCTACCTTCCGACGTCTTCCGTAAAACCTCCGAATATCTACGCTCGTCCTTCGGCAAACTCGGCGTGAAGGTGGATATTGTCGAAGGCGATCTCGCCACCTTCATCAAGCGGGTCTATACGGAGCGCGGTTTTGACCTGACGGTGAATGGCATCAGTCGGCTGTTCGATCCGACGGCGGGCGTGCAGCGCCTCTATTGGTCCGACGGGATCAAGAAACCTGCGCCCTATGTCAACGCCGCTCACTACAATAATCCAAAGGTGGATGATCTTTTCCGTGCCGCCGCGATTGAAGTGGACGAAACGAAACGGGCGGAGCAGTTCCACGATATCCAGAAAATCACCGGCGACGATCTGCCGAATTTCTCTATCGTAGCCCTGCCGACCGTCATTCTGCGAAATACCAGCCTGAAATCGCTCGTGACGACCATCGATATTGCTTATGGCGATCTGGCGACGGCCTGGAAAGGCGAGTGAGGACAGAAATCCGGCGATCCTGCGGTGCGAGAGTTATGACGAATTTTTCTCCGCATTCGACGTCATCCTCGGTCTTGTACCGAGGATCTGCCAAGGCATCCTCGCCTTGTAGGTTGCAGATGCTCGGGACAGGCCCGAGCATGACGAAGGAGAGGTTTTACGCCAACAGCATCTCCCCAGAACCCGGCAATTCTGCCGGGTTTTTTATTGCCGAAATCCGCCTTTCATCCCTTTTTGCACCTTCGCGCCGCACGCCCGTTTCACGGAAAAACTTTGCGCATGAAACAGGTCGGGCGAAACAGCGATGCCATCTGCGAAAATTTCAAAAAAATAAGTTTCATCAATAATTTAGCGCAAAGGAATTCTTCGTTTCAAAGCAAGAATTGCTTTCTGGACCCGCGCTCTGGCCGCCTGCACTGTGAGCTGGAAATCTCACCCTCACATGACGGATGCCATGGCCAAGGATACACTTTTTTTGATCGCCCCCGGTTTTGAGGACCCCAAGCACCCCGGTGTCCGCTTCGTCTGCCCGCATTGCAACCAGATCGAAGGCCTGCTTGCCGCCTTTCCGGATCTTGCCGCCGGGATCGATATCCGCCGCGTCGGTTTCCAGCGCCCGCGTGAGGCTGTCATCGCCGCTGTGGGTGAGGAAAACCAGTCGCTGCCGCTGTTCATCTTTGCCGGCGACGCACCCAGCGACGCTACGGCCAAGGGCGAGACACATTTCATTCAGGATACCAAACGCATTTTGCAAATCCTCGCCGAGCGCCACGGTTTCCCGCAGCTGCACTGAATTACCGCGCCCGCTATCGGATTTTTTCGGAGACAGACATGACCATTTCCAGACGCCAGTTTCACAAAATTGCACTTGCCGCCGGCGCTTTCGTCGCCCTTCCGGGCGGTTCCTTTGCGGCTGCCGAAGAGCCGGTTTCGGGCGGCACGCTCAAGATTGTTTATTTTCCCGAGCCGACCCAGCTCGTGGCGATCAATACCAGTGCGGGCGGTCCGCAGTTTATCGGTTCGAAGATTTATGACGGGCTTTTGACCTATGATTACGAGCTTTTGCCCAAGCCGAGCCTCGCCAGGGAATGGAGCGTTTCGGCCGATGGGCTGGAATATGTCTTCCACCTGCAGCCGAAGGCGAAGTTTCACGATGGCAAACCGGTGACATCGGCAGATGTGGAATTTTCCATTCTGCGGCTGAAGGAAGCCCATCCGCGCGGCCGCGCTACTTTCTCGCATGTTGAAAGTGTCGATGCCTCCGATCCGCTGGTCGCGAAAGTGAAGCTTTCCAAGCCGGCGCCGGGCCTCATCACCGCGCTCGCCTCGTCGGAATCGCCAATCGTGCCGAAGCACATCTTCGAGACCTTCAAGCCGACCGATAATCCAAAACCCGCCCAGATCATCGGCAGCGGCCCCTTTGTGCTCAAGGAATGGGTGCCGGGCAGTCATATTCTTCTGGAGAAGAATGCGGACTACTGGGATGCGCCGCGCCCCTATCTCGACCGCGTCATCATCCGCCTCATCAACGATGCGGGCGCACGCGCAGCGGCGCTGGAAACCGGGGAAGGAGATATCGGCCCCAACCCTGTGGCGCTTGCCGATCTGGAACGGCTGAAATCCATTCCCACGCTGAAGGTGGATGACCGCATCTATGCCTATGCCGGCCAGCAGAACCAGCTGGTGATCAACCTTGAGAATGAATATCTTAAGGAATTGAAGGTCAGGCAGGCCATCGCCCATGCCATCGATGTCCCGGCGCTCATCGATACCGTGCTTTATGGCTACGCCGTGCCATCGCCGACGCCGATCAGCCCCGGCCTTGCGAAGTTCCACAATCCGGATATCGGTTTCGCCAAGTTCGATGTCGCACAGGCCGAAAAGCTGCTGGATGAGGCCGGTTTCCCGCGCAAGGATGGCGGCAAGCGCTTCAAGCTCCGGGTTACCACCAACCCCTTCAATCCACAGACCTATTCGGATTTCATCGCGCAGGCGCTGTCGAAAATCGGCATCGAGGCGGATATCCAGAAATTCGATTTCGGCACCTATGTGAAGGTTGTCTATACCGACCGCGCCTGGGACCTTTCGGTGGAATCCCTCTCCAACACTTTCGATCCGACAGCGGGCGTGCAGCGCGTCTATTGGAGCAAGAACTTCAAGATCGGCCTGCCCTTCTCCAATGCCAGCCACTACGCCAATCCCGAAGTGGACCGGCTGCTGGAAGCGGCGGCGGTGGAGCCGGATATCGAAAAACGCGCCGCCTTCTTCAAGGAGTTTCAGGCCGTTATCGCAAAAGATCTTCCCGTCATCAATCTTGTCTCCCCCATCCAGCCGGTCGTCGGAAGCGTCCGCATCAAGGATTATGCGACCGGGGCGGAGGGGCTGAGCGGCAATCTCGCCAAGGCCTGGGTGACGAAGGAGGCGTGAGAGCCTCCCAACCCTTCGGTTCAGAGCGAATAAGAGGTCATTTCCATGAGCAGAAAATCCGAGAAGCTGGTTCTCAATGCCTTCATCTATCCGGGCGGACATCACGAGGCGGCCTGGCGGCATCCGGACTCCGAGCCGCATCGCGTCACCGATATAAAGCTCTATCAGGATATCGCCCGCAAGGCCGAGGCGGCCAAGCTGGATGCCATCTTCTTCGCCGATGCGCCGGTGCTGGACGCCAATATCCGCTATGCCGCCCGCCACCGGCTGGAGCCGATCACCATGCTTTCGGCACTCGCCGCCGTCACGGAAAAGATCGGCTTCATCGCCACGGCCTCCACCACCTATTACGAGCCTTACAATCTCGCGCGGCTGTTCGCGTCCGTCGATCATATCAGCGGCGGCCGGGTGGGCTGGAACATCGTCACGACTTCGGCCGATGCGGCCGCCGGCAACTTCAATCTCCAGAAGCATCCGCCGCATGCCGATCGTTATCGTCAGGCGATTGAGTTCGTGGATGTGGTGACGAAGCTCTGGGACAGCTGGGAAGATGACGCCATTGTTGCGGATAAGGAAAGCGGCCTTTTCGCCGATACCGACCGCATCCATCCGGCCAATCACGACGGCGAATTTTATCGGGTGCGGGGCGCGCTGAACGTGCCGCGTTCACCGCAGGGTCGGCCGGTCTATGTGCAGGCCGGCTCCTCGGAGGAAGGGCGTGGTTTCGCCGCCCATTATGCCGAGGCAATCTTTACCGCGCATCAGACTCTGGAGAGTGCGCGGTCTTTTTATTCCGACATCAAGCGGCGCGTCGCGGCCACGGGGCGCAATCCCGCCCATGTGAAAATACTGCCGGGCATCAGCCCCTTCATCGCGTCAACCGAAGAGGAGGCGTTGAGGCTCGAGGCGTCTTTCAACGATCTCATCCAGCCGGCCTTTTCGCTCGGCCAATTGCAGCGCATCACCGGCATCGATCTCTCATCGGCCGATCTCGACCAGCCCTTGCCGAAGGAGGCCGTGGAGGCGACGCGGGCGCAGGCGGATAGCAGCCGCCATCAGCTGGTTCTCGATGTCATCGACCGGGAAAATCCGACGATCCGGCAATTGCTGCACCGGCTTGCCGGCGGACGTGGCCACAAGGTGATTTCCGGAACGCCGGAACAGGTGGCGGACTGGATAGAGACCTGGTTCCGTGAGGGTGCGGCCGATGGCTTCAATATCATGCCGCCATGGCTGAATGGCGGGTTCGACAACTTCGTCGACGGGGTCGTGCCGATCCTCAAACAGCGAGGTCTGTTCCGCGAAGATTATGAGGGCGATACGCTGCGTGACCATTATGGCCTGCCTCGGCCGGAAAATATCTATGTGGCGAGAGAGTTGCAAAGGGAACGCGCCTGAGGTGGGACGGGCGTGTTCAGGCGGCGGCCTCGAGAGAGCGCATATCCTCGCGCAACAGGGCGAGTAGAGATGCGACCTCCGGCAGCCGCCGCCTGTCAGGACTGGTCAGCAGGTGATAACGGCTGGCGGTCGGCTGCGGTGCGCCAAAAGGAGCGATCAGCCGGCCGTTTCTCAGCTCTTCCGAAATCAGGGAATGGCGCACGAGGCCGATACCGTGGCCGGATGAAATCGCCTCTATCAGCGCGGTCTGGCGTGAAAAACGCGGGCCGGTCACAGAGAGCCTGAGCGGAATGCGGCAGGCGCGAAGCCAGTTCGCCCATTCGAAGGCCGGGTCCAGGCCATTGCCACGCAACATCGCAAAACCGAGATCCCGCAAGCGCTCCGGTTCGTCTGCAAGCTCGTGGCGAGTAGCGAATTCCGGGGTGCAGACGGCGTTGACGGTATCGGCGAAAAGCGGCTCATGAATGAAGCCGGGAATTTGTGCGTGAGTGGCGACGATGGCGCAATCGGCATCGAAATGGGTGAGGTCGATGGTTTCGCTTTCAAGGGATTCGATGGAAAGCTCCACGTCTCCGAGCGCCGGAACGATGCTGCCCAGCCGCGGCGCCAGCCAGCGGGCGGCAAAGCAACCTTCGGCGAGAACCTTCAGCTGCGGCCGGGCGTTTGAAACCATCAGGTCGGAAAGACTGCCGATCATGGTTTCGAAAGCATCGGCAAGGCCGGGATAAAGCGCGCTGCCGGCATCCGTCAGCAGCAATTCTCCGCGCTGGCGGCTGAAGAGCGGCTGGCCGAGATGGGTTTCGAGAATTCGCACCTGTTGACCGATGGCGGCGGTCGAGACATGCAGCTCCTCCGCCGCCCGCGAGAAGCTCGCATGGCGGGCGGCGACGACAAAGGCGCGCAAGGCGGTCAGCGGTGGCAGCCGGGAAAGTGTCGGCAGGCGAAAAGCCGCCCGGCTCCCGGCGGGAGCGATAAACTCCGTTCTCATTGCTGTTCCTCCTTTGCCGCCTGCATCTTCCGCATGGTCAGAACACCCGGCCTTCACGGAGATGCGTCGTGGTGCCGTTCAGGTAATAGTCCCCGATCACCCGCGCCTTGTGGGCAAGCGGATTGTGATTGTAGACCGTGCGGATATTGCGCCAGTGGCGGTCGAAATTCCGCTCGCTCGATGTCGCCGAGCCACCGCCGAGTTCATAGAGATTGGTAGCGACCGTCAAAGAAAGCTGCGAGGCGATGATCTGGGTGCGGGCGGTGGCGAGCGAACCTTCCAGCAGGGCCGCCTCTATCGCCTCTTCGTCCCCGGTGGCGAAGGCGGCGGCGGTGCGGTCGAGCGTTCTTGCCGCTTCGCGGATCAGGGTCTTCACGGCGAAAGCGCCGGCGCTGATTTCGCCGAGCATCTTTTGCACGAAGGGGTCCTGATTGGCGGTTTCGGCGCTGCTGTGAAGCGTGGTGCGCGCCTGGCGCAGAACATATTCCACGCCGTCCTTCAGCGCGCCCTGAACGGCGCCGGCGGCCGAGGCGGCCAGGTGTAGCTGCCGCATGGCCGAGCTGTGGCGGCCGATCTGGCTGCCGAGCTTGCGCGTCGTCAGCTCATGCGGCAGCACCTCGACATTTTCTAGCAGAACACCGCCGCTTGCCGTCATGCGCTGGCCCATGCTGTCCCAGTCGTCAAGAATGGTGATGCCGGCGCGGTCAAGCGGAATGAGCACGCCGATCGGCTGCTCGTCATCGCCAATGGCGCTGAAGGTGCCGAAATCGGCAAACGCCGTACCTGTCGCATACCATTTGCGGCCATTCAGCCGGTAACGGTCACCATCCGCACTCAGCCGCGTGGTGATTTCGCCGGGGCGCTTGGTGCCCTGTTCGGTGCTGGCGCCCGCAAAGAGCTTGCCGGCAAGCACATGCTCGAGATGCCGCCGGTCCTCCAGCTCGATGGGTGCGAGAGCGAGGTTTTCGGTGAAGTTGAAATGGCTGCGCAGCGCGTGCGGAATATTGCTGTCGGCTTCGCCGAGGATCATCAGCACTTCGATATAGTCGGTAATCGAACCGCCCGGTCCGCCCTTGGCTTCGGGAACGCGCAACGTGCCGATCTTCGCTTCCTTGATGAGGGCGAAGATATCGAAAGGAAGTTCCCGCTGGCGTTCGCGGCGGGCGGCATCCTTGGCCGCGATGGCCGCAATGTCCTTTGCCCGGGCCAGAATCTCGTCACGGCTCGGTACGCCGGAATTGTCGGTGGTGGTTGTCTGCAGTTTCGGATTGGACATTGCGGTTTTCCCTGAGCGGATGTGAGGGCTTGCGGCACGGGCGCGCCGCAGGCATGGTCTTCTGGACGATCAGGCGACCGCGCGCGGCTTGAGCGCCGGGCGGTGTGCGGGTTCGAGATTGCGCGGCACGCGGCCTTCGACGGGATGGCTCGGATCGTTGAAACCGGGTGTCGAGGGATGGCCGGTGGTAACGAGGCTGTCGACCAGCGCTTCATCTTCCGCATCGATCTTCACATCGAGCGCGCGGATATATCCGTCCCAGTGCTCTTCGGTGCGCGGGCCGGTGATGGCGGCGGTGACGAACTTGTTGTTCAGCACCCAGGCAAGCGCGAAATCCGCCGCCGAAACACCCTTCGAAGCGGCATGGGCTGCGACCTTCTGGGCGATTTCGACAGATTCCGGACGCCATTCCGTTTCCAGAACACGCTTGTCGCCACGGCCGACGCGGGTATCGGCGCCCGGCTGTTCGCCCGGCTGGTATTTGCCGGTCAGTACGCCGCGTGCGAGCGGCGAATAGGAGACCACGCCAAGGCCATAATGATTGGCCGCAGGCAACTGCTCGGCCTCGGCCGTGCGGTTGACGATGTTGTAGAGAGGCTGGCTGGCAACGGGCCGGTCGATGCCGAGCTGGTCGGCCAGATGCGAAATTTCGGCGATACGCCAGCCACGGAAGTTCGACACGCCGAAATAACGCAGCTTGCCGGCGCGGATGAGATCGGCGATGGCGCGCACCGGCTCTTCCAGCGGCGCATCGAAGACGGCGCGGTGGAAATAGAGGATGTCGATATAGTCGGTGTTGAGGCGACGCAGCGAATTTTCGACGGTCTCGATCACCCATTTGCGCGAATGGCCGCCGAGGTTCGGACCCTTGGTGTGGGAATTGACGAATTTCGTCGCCAGAACCCAGTGATCGCGACTGGCCTTGATGCCACGGCCGACGACTTCTTCCGACTTGCCGTCGTGATAGACATCGGCCGTGTCGATGAAATTGATGCCCTGCTCGCGCGCCTTGTCGATGATGCGGAAGGCCACGTCATCCGGCGTCGGGCCTCCGAACATCATCGTGCCGAGGCTCAGCGGTGAAACTTTCAGCGCGCTGCGTCCGAGATAGCGATAGTCGACCATTATGGTTGCTCCTTCAGTTTATTGGGCATGGTGGCAGGCCACGGCGTGGTTCTTGCCGAAAAGGGTGTAATCCGGCGCTTTTTCGCGACAGAGATCGGTGGCGAGCGGGCAGCGGGTGTGAAACCGGCAGCCGGATGGCGGATTATGCGGGCTCGGCAGGTCGCCGGAAATCGGTGCTGCCTGCTTGCGGCGGGCGGGATCGGGAACGGCAGCGAGAAGGGCGCGCGTATAGGGGTGTTTCGGGGAAGCCCAGAGTTCCGATGTCGGCGCGCTTTCCACGATCTTGCCGAGATACATGACGAGTACGCGGTCGGAGAAATAACGCACCACGGACAGATCGTGGGAAACGAAGAGATAGGAGAGCGAAAGCCGCTTCTTCATCTCCACCAGAAGATTGAGGATTTGCGCCTGTATCGAAAGATCGAGCGCCGAAACCGGCTCGTCGCAGACCACCAGTTCCGGTTCCAGAACCAGCGCGCGGGCAATGCCGATGCGCTGGCGCTGACCGCCGGAAAATTCATGCGGATAACGGTCGAGCGAATCCGCGGGCAGGCCCACCTGCGCGACGATGGCCTCGACGATCTCCCGCTGGCGCGCCCGGTCGCCGATGCCATGCACTTTCAGCGGCCCGGTCAGGATGGTACGCACCGTCTGGCGCGGGTTGAGCGAGGCGAAGGGGTCCTGAAAGATCATCTGGATGCGACGGCGGATGCCGCGCAGTTCAGATGAAGTCATTGCCGTGACATCGGCACCCTTGAAGGTGATCTTGCCCGAAGACGGCTCGACCAGCCGCATCAGCGATTTGCCGAGCGAGGATTTGCCGCAACCGGATTCACCCACCAGCGCCACGGTCTCGCCCGCCTCGATATCGAGGGAAACGTCATCGACAGCGCGCACGGTGCCGCGTCCGCCCGCATAATGGGTGGAAAGACTATGCACTGACAAGAGCGCCATCGGGTACCTCGTGGGATATGGGAGCAACGAAGGGGCAGGCGGCGTAACGGCCTTGCGAGATTTGCCGCAGCGGCGGTACGAACTGCCCGCAGAAGCCGCGGGCGCTCGGACAGCGTGGCCGGAAGGCGCAGCCGCGTTCCCCCGTGGCGGAAACGATGGAGCCCGGAATCTCGATGAGCGGCCCATCGCGATAATGCTGCCCGTCTTCCGCACGCGGAGAGGCGGCGAGCAGGCCGCGCGTATAGGGATGGTAGGGGTTGGAGAAAACCGGCTCCGGCAATCCCTCTTCCACCTTGCGGCCGGCATACATCACCATCACCCGGTCCGCCCATTGCGCCACGATGCCAAGATCGTGGGTGATGAGGATGACGGCCATGTTGAGATCGCGGCGCAGATTGTCGAGCAGCTGCAGGATTTGCGCCTGTATCGTCACGTCGAGCGCGGTCGTCGCCTCGTCGGCGATCAGCAGTTTCGGATTGCAGGCGACGCCGATGGCGATCATCACGCGCTGGCGCATGCCGCCGGAAAGCTGGTGCGGATAATCGTCCATCCGGCGGCGGGCGTCTGGAATATTGACCAGTTCCAGAAGCTCGATGGCGCGTTTGCGCGCCTGATGCCGGTCGATCTTCTCATGGATGCGCAGCACCTCGATGATCTGTTCGCCGACCGTCAGCACGGGGTTGAGCGAGGTCATCGGCTCCTGAAAGATCATGCCGATATCCCGGCCGCGAATGCCGCGCCATTGCCGCTCGGAAAGCGGCAGCAGGTCACGACCCTCAAGCAACACCCGCCCGCCGGTCTTGGCGTGGGAGGGCAGGAGGCCGATCAGGCCGAGCGCGGTCAGGGATTTGCCGGAGCCGCTTTCGCCGACGATGGCCAGCATTTCGCCGGGGCTGACATCGAAACTGACGCCTTTGACCGGCTGGGCGGAGCCGAAGCTGACGGAGAGATCATGGACTTCGATCAGTTTGCTCATCGGCGTTCCTCCGAAAAACGGGGATTGAGCGCATCGTTGAGGCCGTCGCTGATGAGGTTCAGCGAAATGACGGTGAAGACGATGGCAAGGCCGGGAAGGGCTGTCAGATACCAGGCGGTGCGGATGACATCGCGGCCGGAACCGATCATCGAACCCCAGGACACACGGTTTGGGTCGCCAAGGCCCATGAAGGAGAGTGCCGCCTCCATGAGGATCGCACCCGCCACCATGACGGAGGAGGTGACGATGATCGGCGGCAGGGCATTGGGCAGGATTTCCTGAAAGACGATGCGCGCATGGCCGTAACCGAGGCTGCGGGCGGCGAGCACATAGTCCTTCTCGCGGATGGCGCGGAATTCGGCGCGGGTAAGTCGTGCAACGAGCGGCCAGGTGATGATGCCGATGGCCGATGTGACCGTGGTGACCGACGGCTGGGCGATGGCGACGAGCACCACCAGCAGCACGAAATTCGGCAGGGTCTGGAAGATTTCGATCAGCTTGACGAGGATATCGTCAATGACGCCGCCGAAATAACCGGCGAAGGCGCCGACCGCGATGCCGATCGTCAGGCCGATCAGCGTCGCCACGACACCGACAGTGAGCGAGATGCGCGCGCCGTGCACGATGCCTGCCAGAACATCCCGGCCCATGGAATCTGTGCCGAGCGGATAGGCGGCATTCTGGCCGGGCCACAGGAACGGGCGGGCCACCATTTCCAGGGGATCACCGGGATAGATCAAGGGGGCGATCAGCGCGGTGACGATGACGGTTGCGAGAAACAGCAGCCCGACGATGGCATTGGGATTGGTAAGGAAGATTTTCAGTTCCCGCCGCAGTCCACGCCGGGGCACGGAAACGGAGCGAGCCGAAAGCGCATCCGGCGCATGGATATAGGGCCAGGCTTTTTCTTCCGGTTTCTTCGGTTTGGGATTGTTGTCTTCGGCGCCGAGGTCGGCCGTGTCGAGGACAGCGGTGGTCTGGGAGGAATTCATCGGCTTTCTCCGATGCGAGGGTCAAGCCATGCCTGCAACAGGTCCACGGCTGCATTGACGATGATGACGACGAGGGAGGAGAGAAGCAGAATGCCGAGCAGCACGCTGAAATCCCGCGCCATGACGGCTTCGAAAGCGAGACGGCCAAGGCCCGGCCAGCTGAAGACCGTTTCGACCACGACAGCGCCGCCGAGCAGGCCGCCGATATGCATGCCGGCCATAGTGGTGATTGGGATGAGCGCATTGCGCAGGATATGGCGCGTCGTGAGCCGGAGCGGAGAGACGCCCTTGGCGCGCGCCGTGCGCACATAGTCCTGGGATTTCACTTCCAGCATCGCCGCGCGGGTAAGGCGGGCATAGATCGCCAGAAAATAAAGCGCCAGCGAAAGTGCAGGGAGAACGATATAACGCAGCCGGTCCAGCAGGGCGTCGAAGCCGGTTAGGCTGCTGCCGATGGTGCTGTCGCCGCCCGAGGGAAGCCAGCCGAGCTTCACTGAGAACGTCAGGATAAGCATCAGGCCGATCCAGAAACCCGGCACGGAATAAAAGATCAGCGAGCCGATGGAAATGATCCGGTCCGGCAGCTTGCCGGAAAAAAGCGCCATGATCGAGCCGAGAAACACGCCGACGAAAATCGCAATGCCAAGTGCGGCGCCCATCAGGGCGAGTGTACCGGGCAGACGCTGGCCGATGAGGTCTGCCACCGGCATGCCGTAACGCGGCGAAAAGCCGAGGCTGAATTGCGCAAGATTGCCGAGATAATTCATCAGCTGATGCAGAACCGGCAGATCGAGCCCGAAGCGGTTGCGGATTTCAGCCATGGTTTCGACGGTCGCCGAACCCGCTTCCGCGGCCAGCACATCGGCGGCATCGCCGGGCGCCAGTTGCAGCAGGAAAAAGTTCAGGATGACGATACCGAGGACCGTCGGGACGGCCTGAATGGCCACCCTTTTTGCCTGCGATAAAATCCGTTTCGAATTCGACATCGGCTCCGGTCCGTAAGCGTGGAAATATGAAATCGGCCCCTCAAGGCGTTGGTATTGGTTGACTAATTTTATGGAATTTGTCAAAGAGTAATAGAATTATTTTCTGAAATTTACGGAAATATGCGCCATAAAGAAAAGATAATTCCTGTTTATGAGAATGGTTGGTTCTTCATGCCAAGCTCGCTCTCGTCTGCGGAACAAACTTCTTCCTAAACGCGGCCGTTCAGTTTGCCGGTTTTTCGCCGGTTCAATCAAGGAGAGGGTATCGAATGACTATTTTCAACCAGACGACGCGGCGTGGATTTCTGCTGGCGTCCGTGGCGCTTGGCGTGGTGTCGCTGCCGGGGCTGAAGCTCAACGCGGCAGAGCCGGCAAGCGGTGGCACGGCTACCCTGCTCATCTCATCGGAGCCGCCGGTGCTGACGACCATCGCACACACAGCCTATAATTCCGTCTATATATCGCCCAAGGTCACCGAAGGTCTGCTGACCTATGATTTCGACCTCAATCCCAAACCGCTCTTGGCCAAATCATGGGAAGTGAGCGCGGATGGTCTGCGTTACACCTTCAATCTGAGGCCCGGCGTGAAATGGCATGACGGCAAGCCCTTCACATCCGCCGACGTGGCGTTCTCCGTCAATACCATCAAGGAAGTGCATCCGCGCGGCCGCAATACATTCCTGAACCTCACTGCTGTCGAGACGCCGAACGAGCTGACGGCGGTTCTGGTTCTTTCCAAACCCGCGCCCTATCTGATTACGGCGCTTGCCGCCGCGGAAACGCCCATCGTGCCGAAACATCTTTATGAGGGTACGAAGGTGACCGAAAACCCGGTCAATCTCGCACCCATCGGCACCGGCCCGTTCAAATTCAAGGAGTGGGTGCGCGGCAGCCATATCGTTTTCGAGCGCAATGCCGATTATTGGGATGCGCCGCGCCCCTATCTCGACAAGCTTATCGTTCGCTTCATTCCTGATGCCTCGGCCCGCGCGATTGCCATCGAAACCGGTGAGATCGATCTCGCGCCCAGCACGCCGGTCGCCTATAGCGATCTCGACCGGCTGAAGGAACTGCCGGGCCTCGGCTTCGAAACCAATGGCTATCAATATACCAATTCGATCAGCCGCGTGGAATTCAACCTCGAAAAGGACGTGTTCAAGGATGTCCGCGTCCGCCGCGCCTTCGCGCATGTGATTGACCGCAACGTCATCTTTAACACCGTCAATTTCGGTTATGGCGCGACGATTACCGGGCCGATCAATCCGAAGCTGACGAAATGGTTCGTGGACGATCTGAAGACCTATCCGATCGATCTGAAGGCAGCGGAAGCGCTGCTGGACGAGGCCGGATACAAGCGCGGTGCGGATGGCATCCGTTTCAAGCTCAATCTGGATTATGTGCCGAGCACCGAGGCCTATCCGCGCGGTGCGGATTATATTCGTCAGGCGCTGGCAAAGGTCGGCGTGGACGTGACGGTGCGGACGCAGGATTTCGCCACCTATACCAAACGCATCTACACGGATCGGGATTTCGATTTTGCCTATGAGGGCATGAGCAATCTCTTCGATCCGACTGTCGGCGTGCAGCGGCTCTACTGGTCGAAGAACTTCAAGAAGGGCGTGCCCTTCTCCAACGGCGCTGCCTACAGCAATCCGAAGGTGGATGCGCTGCTGGAGGCCGCCGCCATCGAGATCGATCCGGACAAGCGCGTCGCGCAATGGAAGGAAATCCAGCAGATTCTCGTCGATGATGTGCCGGCAATCGACATCGTCGCGGCACCGGAGATCACCATCTTCAACAAGCGCATTGCCGATCACACCATCGGCGCGGAAGGTGTGGCGGGAAGCCTCGCCTTCGCGCATATCGCCGCATCCTGATCGTCTCGCCAGACCCGGCCCCCTTTGCGGCGGGCCGGGACCTTTCCCTTTCATCGAGGCCAAAGCCATGAGCACGACACTTTCTGAAATCTGGTACACACGCTGCCCGGTGCCCACCCCGGTGGGGCTGGCGGCACAGCTCGGTTATCTAAGCGAGACCTTCGAGGAGGTCGGCATAGCGTTGAAATCCATCATCGATTCGCCTGACCGTTCCGTCCGGCAGAGCCATTTCAACCACACGCTGGAATGGTCCTTCCGCCACGGTGGCAATGTGCCGCCCATCCGCGCCCGTTCCGAAGGGCGCAATACGCGCCTTATCGGGGTGACCTGGACGGATGAGTTTCAGGCCATCATCACCCTGCCAGAGACCGGTATCCGCTCGCTCGCCGATCTCGTCGGCCGCCGTTTCGGCGTGCCGCGCAGACCGGAAGGCATCGTCGATTTCATGCGCGCGACGGCGCTGAAAGGCATCGTTTCGGCGCTTTCGCTGGAAGGGCTGAAGGTCGAGGATGTCGAGCTTAAGGACATCGTCATCAGGGATTCGGTGCTGGCCTCGCAGGAAGGGCCGTCGTTGTTCGGCCTGAAGCGCCGGCAGTCCTTCGGTGAGGAAATTATCGCACTGCTGCGGGGTGAGGTCGATGCGATTTTCGTCAAGGGAACGGCCGGTATTGCCGCCGCGAACCTGATCGGTGCGGTGCAGGTGGCGGAGTTCGGTTTCCACCCCGACCCGAAGATACGCATCAATTCCGGTTCGCCACGGGTGCTGACGGTTGACGGACGGCTTGCCGATGAGCGCCCCGATCTGGTGCAGCGGCTGGTTGGCGCCATTGGCCGGGCCTCGCTATGGGCGGAACAGCACCCGGAGGAGACGCGCCGTTTCATCGCGCGCGAGGCCGGCGCGACGGAGGAACAGGTTCTGGCCGCCAATGGAACTGAGGTTCACCGCCATCTCGGTCTCGGCCTCGATGCCGATCTTGTCGGTGCCGTCGGCCACTACAAGGACTTCCTGCATCAATGGGGCTTCCTTGAAAACGACTTCCATCTGGGCGACTGGATCGACGACCGTTTCGTCACGGCAAATGAAAGGGCGGTGGCATGAGCGTTGCACTTTCCGCCGTTGCGAACGAGCCGGCGCAGCGGCCAGATCCCGCCGCCGTTGCAACCGCGCTGGCCGGGGATTTCAGCCTGACCGCTGCGGACCACGACAAAAGCGGCGAATTCGCCGCCGGTAATTTCGAGGTGCTCTTCAAGTCCGGCCTGCTGGGTCTCGTCACGGCTGAAAAGGATGGCGGCTGGGGCGAGGGCATGGAAACGGCCCATGTCGTCATTACGGCCATTGCCAGGGGCGATCCATCGACCGCCCTCATCCTTGCCATGCATTACAGCGTTCATGCCGCGATCCGGCGCGGCAAGTGGCCGGCAGCACTTGCTGCAAAGGTACTGGCCGCCAATAGCAGGGAACCGGCGCTCCTGAACAATGCTCAGGCGGAGCCGGGTGTCGGTTCGCCGGCCCATGGCGGCCTGCCGGAAACGACAGCGCGGATCGAGGGCGATGTCTGGGTGGTCAATGGCCGCAAGAGCTTCGTCACCGGCCTGCCGGGCCTGAAATGGGCGATCGTGCTTGCAGTGACTACGGAAGAGACGCCGCGCCTCATCCAGCTTCTGGTCCCTCTCGATGCGGCTGGCATCGCCCAGGAAAAAGCATGGGGGGCGACCGGCATGTACGCCACAGCCAGCCATGATCTGGTGCTGGAAGACGTGAAGGTGCCGCTTGCCGATATCGTCGCCGAGCAGCCGGCGGATGAGCCGCTGCGGCGCGATGAAGCGGACGGGTATAATTTCTTCGTGCTGCTGGCTTCCGTCTATCACGGTGTCGCGCTTTCGGCGCGGGACGATCTGTTGCGCCATCTGAATGGCCATGTTCCGGCAAGTCTTGGCGCACCGCTGTCCTCCATCCCCCGCATTCAGGAAGGTCTCGGCCAGATCGAAGTGCTGCTGGCGGCGAACCGACGCCTCCTTCTCTCCGTCGCGCGCGATGTCGATGCGGGGGAGAGGGTGGGAACCGATGCACTGGCCGTTCGCCATGTGGTCATCGACAATGCGGTGGCGGTGACGGATCTGGCGCTGGAGCTTGGCGGCAATCGCGGCCTGCGCCGGGACTACGACCTTGAGCGCCATCACCGCGATGCCATAACGGCAAGGGCGCATGCGCCGCAGAGCCATATGATCCGAACGATTCTCGGCCGTCAGCGCATCAAGGCGGCGGGCGGTTGACCGATGAAGCAAAAGGGCGGCCTTGTCCGAGGCGGGCCGCCCATCTTCAAGCCACGCCCATCAATCCCGCAGCAGCGGCAGCAAGCTGTCGCCCTGCCGTTCGATTTCCTTGAGATAGGGCGTGTCGGAAAGCACAAAATGGCTGATGCCCAGCGCGCGGTATTTGCGCAGTGACGCGGCGACATCTTCCGCCGAACCGACAAGCCATGTGGTTCCGGCCCCGCCGCCGCCGAATTTGCCCGGCGCGGTATAGAGATTGTCGTCCAGTACGTCGCTCTGACGGTGCAAATCCAGCAGGCGGCGCTGGCCGACCGCCACGGCCTGAAGATGGTCGTTCCAGCGTACGCCATTGTTTGCGGCCATCTCGGCAACTTTCGCTTCCGCATCGCGCCATGCCTCGGCCGTGGTTTCTCGCACCAGCGTGGTGATCCGCAGGCCGAATTGCAGCGGCGGCAGATCGCGGCCGAGCTTTTCGCTGAAGTTTCTCAGCCGCTCGATCCTTTCACGCACGCCGGCGAGCGGTTCTCCCCAGAAAAGCTGCACGTCGGCCTCGGTTGCGGCAACCTGCTCGGCTGCTTCGGAAGCGCCGCCGAAATAGAGTTTGGGATGCGGCCGGCCTTCGCGCACGGCGATGCGCGGCGAAACGGTGGAGTTCGTCACCCGGAAATGATCGCCATTAAAAGTGACGTTCTCCTCGGTCCAGAGCCGCCGCACCAGCCGCATGAATTCTTTCGTGCGGGCATAACGCTGCGCCTGATCGCCTTCTTCATCGCCATAGGCGGCAAGCTCATCCCTGCCGGAAACGATGTTGATCCGAACTCGACCGCCGGAAAGCTGGTCGAGCGTGGCGGCGGCGGATGCGAGGTTGGCAGGCTTCCAGTAGCCGGGACGAATAGCGAT
This sequence comes from Agrobacterium sp. 22-223-1, assembly GCF_053522385.1. Lineage (NCBI taxonomy): Bacteria > Pseudomonadati > Pseudomonadota > Alphaproteobacteria > Hyphomicrobiales > Rhizobiaceae > Agrobacterium > Agrobacterium sp. 22-223-1. The sequence continues at coordinate 341,398 of NZ_JBNWCN010000004.1, read as the reverse complement.
CAGCGGCTCGAATGTGGTGGTGCGGGCCGCAAGCGCCGCCGCCACCGTAAATGTATCCGGACGTCCCCAGCCGGTGCCGATCAGCGCGCCTTTCCAGCCATGGGTTTCAAGCGCCCTGGCATGGCTCGTCAATGTATCGAGACTGTTGTGGTCTTCGCTGACGGCGTCGCCCCGGTGGCCGGGTTTGACGTCGTTGGGAATGTACCAGAGAAATTCGCTTGTGCTGCTCACATTATCCGCCTGAATTTTTGTTTTATGGTGCGGTGGGTGGCCCTGCTGACGTTTGGCCTTCACCACTTGGGCCTACGGGAGGCGCAAACCTCCGCAGGTGCGAGAATGGCAAAGCGGCGGCGGCCCGGCGAAGCAGCGACGTTTCTTTTGTCATGCGGCGGAGGAAAAGCTTTCCGTCTGGAAAGACTATATTGCACATATTTTCTATATAAAAAATTTGAGGAAATGATTCCCTCTGGTCGACATTATCTGCATCGCTGAGAACGCATTTTCTGCATGATCGAAATTGTCTGGATCGATTTTTCGCGAGGCTTCGAAAGGTGAGCAAGGCAATAGTCGACGGAAATCGCGAAATTCACCATGCTTGCGACATACCGCCCACAACCCATGGAGCAGGCATGTGTACCACCTTGATTGTCCCTGGCCTGAATGGTTCGGATGAAGGACATTGGCAGCGGCACTGGTTGCTGGATGATCCCGACTCGCGGCTGGTCGATCAGGACAATTGGCAATGCCCGGTTCTCGAGGACTGGCTTGATCGTCTCGAGGCCGCGCTGGCGACAGTCGAAAGCGCTTATATCGTCGCCCACAGCCTCGGTTGCCTGCTGGTGGCGAATATGGCGTCTCGCCCCTCGGCCGCCAAAATCAAGGGCGTGCTTCTGGTCGCACCCGCTCATCTCGACCGCGTGGAGGCGATGCATCCCTGTATCGTCCGGTTCGGTGCGTTTCCGCAGCAACCGCTTGCTTTCCCCAGCCTCGTCGTGGGCAGCATGAACGATCCCTATATGGATTGCGAAGAGCTCGCGCGCAGTGCGAGCCTGTGGGGGAGCGATCTCATCAATCTCGGCGCCGTCGGACATATCAATATTGCCAGCGGCTACGGACGATGGCCTGAGGGTTATGCTCTTCTCGAACGGTTGAAGGCAGATGGCGCACCTGCAAAGGCGGTGGCCGGATCACGGCTGCGCAGATTGGCTGCCCTGGGCGACGCGCATTTTTAGAGAAAGGCTAGGGCTTTCCAGCCTTCCTTGCCGCATGGGATGAGTGCGGGTTGGTTGATTGCTTCTTTTGGTTTTGGCATCGTTTGCAACCATTGAGCGTTTTATTGATGATTTTTACCGATATAATTTTGAATTTCGCCTGAAGATTGTTTTTGAGTGGCCGCATTTATTTTCCATAAAAAATATAGAAAAACATTTCTTCGCTCCGGTCGGTTTTGCCGTCACCTTTCATAGGTCATCAAATCAGGGAAAGGGGTAAGGAAATGTCCAGGATCAAGCTTGTAACGTCGGCTCTTGGCGGATTGTTGTTGTCGACGGTATCGTTGACCACGGCTGGGGCTTCGGAAGCGCTGGTAACGGCCGGCTGGCTGAAGGAAAATCTCGATAATCCGAAAGTTCGGGTCTTTGAAGTCAGCGTCGATACGGGTGTCTATGAGCGCGGGCATATTCCCGGTGCGGTGAACCTCAACTGGCATACGGATCTCGTCGACAAGGAAAAACGCGACATTGCCGCGCGCGACAATTTCCAGTCTCTGCTGCAGAAGGCCGGCGTGGGTGACGATACGACGATCGTTCTATATGGCGATAACAACAACTGGTTTGCCGCCTGGGGGGCATGGATTTTCGAAACCTACGGTCTGGGCGACCGGGTGAAATTGCTGGATGGCGGCCGCAAGCTCTGGGAAGCGCAGGGACTGCCTTTCGACACATCCGCACCGGCAACGGCTGAAACGAAACTGAAGCTTGCCGAGCCCGACACCTCGGTCCGGGCGCGCTTTGTGGACGTCGTTGCGGTGGCCGAGGGCAAGCACAACATCAAGCTGGTGGATATCCGCTCGGCGGATGAATATTCCGGCAAGATTTTCGCGCCGGATGGCGTCAAGGAGCTGTCCGTCCGGGCCGGCCACATTCCCGGCGCCGTCAATGTTCCGTGGGGCACAATCGTCAACAAGGATGGAACCTTCAAATCGGCCGAAGAGATCAAGGCGATCTATGCCGAGAAGGGCGTCGACGGCTCGGCTCCCATCATCACCTATTGCCGCATCGGCGAGCGTTCCAGCCACACCTGGTTCGCGCTGAAAAATATCCTCGGTTACGATGTCCGCAACTATGACGGTTCCTGGACCGAGTACGGAAATGCGGTCGGTGTGCCGATCAGCAATCCGACGGGAACGGTCTGGACGGGCAAATAAGCCTTAGCTGTCTTCATCCGTGAGCCGGTGCGTCGGGTGGCGCGCCGGCATCCATTCTTCCGACATTGCCGGTATTCCATGCGCTCGACCCTTTCCCGCCTCGTGGCGCTTGCCATCTTATGTGCCGTGACGGTTGCTGCTTATCGATTGGAGCTGCTTGAGAATGGCAGGCCGCTTGCATTTTCTCTTCTGGCCGGGGCCGCTTTCGGCATCGTGATGCAGCGCGGACGGTTCTGCTTTCTCTGCAATTTTCGCGATTTTATCGACGGCAGGCGTTCGGACGGTGCTGTGGCTATTCTTGTCGCCCTGCTGGCGGGGGTGGTTTTTTACCAGATCGTCACCGCAGCGTGGATGCCGGTGCCGCAACCCGGCCGGCTGCCGCCCGATGCGCATATCGGCCCCGTCGGCTGGATTCTGGCGGTGGCGGCGACCGTCTTCGGTTTCGGTGCAGCGCTCTCCGGCTCCTGCCTGTCAGGGCATTTTTATCGGCTGGGCGAGGGGGCTTTCGGTTCCGTGCTTGCCATAGTGGGAGCGGGGGTCGGTTTCCTGCTGGCGTTTCTGAGCTGGAATTTTCTTTATACGGTCAGCATTTTCGACGATTGGCCCATCTGGTTGCCGCATCATCTGGGATACGGCCCGGCGCTGCTGATCGCCTGCACTGTGTTGATCGTTCTGATCCTTCTCGTTCTATTTTTCGATAAAGCCGCCCCCGCTTCTGCGACCGCGGCCCCGGAAAACCGGCTGCAACAGGCATTCCGAAGCGTTTTCATCGACCGCTGGCCGCCCGTCATCACAGGGGTTCTCGTCGCGGCCATCAGCGCCTTTTCCTATTTCCGTGTCGCACCGCTCGGGGTGACGGCCGAACTCGGCAGCATCGTCAGAACGGCAGGGGCTGCGGCGGGCTGGGTGCCGGAAACGCTTGCGGGGCTCGACACGGTGCGGGGATGCATCAGTGCCGTTAAAACGACGATCCTGTCGCCGAACGGCCTCTTCGTTTCGGGACTGATATTTGCAAGTCTCGCGTCTGCGCTTTCATCAGGAAAATTTCAGCCCGCATGGCCTTCCGCCGGTGGCTTGGCGACACGGTTTGCCGGTGGTGTGCTGATGGGCTGGGGCGGCATGACCGCGCTTGGCTGCACCGTTGGCGTGCTGCTGTCGGGCATCCATGCGGGCGCGCTTTCCGGCTGGGTATTTCTTGTTTTTTGCGGTTTGGGCGCATTTGCCGGCCTTCTTCTCAAGCGCCGGTTTGCCTTGCCATGAGGCCGCACACCTGAAAATTACCGCCGTCGCCAGATGAGGCGGCGATGGCCCCATTATCGGTGGTCGGAAACGGATTTTTTCCCGCCGCCGCAACCTTAGTCCACATTTGCCGGCGATCCTCCAATTATAGAATAGTAATTTTATGGAAAATATTGACGATTTCGGACGGTCGCCTGAGGATAAGGGGAGTTGAGCAAAGGAGGCGCACATGCCGCAGGGACTTCATGCGTTTACTTTCGATCTGTTCGGTTTGACCCGGCGTCAGCCGCGGGAAGAGGAACAGGTCAGCCTTCATCCTCTGGATCATTCCGGACGCATCAGGCAGGAGAAAAGCGATCTCGAACTCGAACGGGAAGAGATTTGCGAAATGAACTTTGCGATGCTCGGCCTCTATCCGGTCTTCTGACGACCATCATCGAGGGCTCCTTTTCCCTTCGCAGCGCGGTTTATCCGGGAGAGAAACTCTCCTCGCCGGATGGAAATTGGAACAAAATTTCTTAAACGCGCCGGGGAATTGGCTACCCTTTTATCATCAAGCGCATTGCCCGAGGGCAGATTGCAAAGGACCTGCCGATGAGCACATCCGATAAACCACTCGATTTTCTGTGGTTCATACCCACCTCAGGCGATGGCAGCTATCTCGGCTCGGATGATCTTTCGCGTCCTGCCGATCCCGGCTATTTCCGGGAAATAGCCCAGGCCGCCGATCGGCTCGGTTATTCAGGCGTGCTCATCCCCACCGGTGTCGCCTGCGAAGAATCCTTCATCCTTGCGGCCAATCTCGCCGCCTATACCGAAAAGCTGAAATTTCTCGTCGCCATCCGTCCGGGCGTCGCTTCGCCTGCCTATTATGCGCGGCTTGCTTCGACGCTCGATCGCGTTTCCCATGGCCGGCTGCTTCTCAACATCGTGGTTGGCGGCAGCGCGCAGGAATTGGCCGGTGACGGCATTTTCCTGCCGCATGACGAGCGTTACGATCACGCCGATGAGTTCTTCCAGGTGTTCAATTCGCTGATCGAAACCGGCAAGGGGAGCCTAGACGGCAAATATATCAAGGCGGTGGACGCGAAACTCGGGCTGCCGCCGGTGCAGGAACCGCGCCCGCCGCTTTATTTCGGCGGCTCTTCCGATGCCGGCATCGAGTTTTCCGCCGGTATCACCGACAAATATCTCACCTGGGGCGAACCGCCGGCGCAGGTGGCGGAAAAAATCGCCAAGGTGCGCGCCGCCGCCGCCAAAAAGGGGCGCAAGGTTACCTTCGGCATCCGTCTGCATTTCATCGTGCGTGAGACCGACGAGGAAGCATGGGCCGATGCCGAGCGGCTGATCTCGAAGCTCTCCGACGAAACCATCGCATCTGCTCAGGAGGTCTTCTCCAGGGCTTCGGATTCCGTCGGGCAGGCGAGAATGCAGGCGCTGCACAATGGCCGGCGCGACCGGCTGGAAGTCTCTCCGAATTTGTGGGCGGGCATCGGTCTCGTTCGTTCGGGTGCGGGCACGGCGCTGGTCGGTTCGCCGAAGACGGTGGCGGCGCGGCTCAGGGAATATCAGGCGCTGGGCATCGATACCGTCATCGCCTCGGGTTATCCGCATCTGGAGGAAGCCTATCGACTATCCGAACTGCTGTTTCCGGAAATCGGGCTCGGCGGGCCCCGCAACCAGATACGATCTTCTTTCGGCGCGAAACAGGTTTTCGGCGGCGGCGGTCATGGCGGCAACGTCAAGCTGGTGTCCGGATCCTGATCCTTCGACGGGAGGCGACCTCTGCCTCCCACCTTTTCGGCAGATATCCTTGCGGCGGGGCGAAATTGGACGGCGACACATAAAACATTATTTCTATAGAATATTATCATTATGGAAAACGATGTCTATTTCGCCCCCCGCCGCCGCTGCTAGCTATTGAACAATTCAGCTGTTTTCAGGAGCAACCCGATGACATTGCAATATGCGGCCAAGGATCAACAATTCATCAACCTCCGCGACCCGGTCGCCGGCAAGGCGGCGGATGCCGACAGCCTCAAGGCGGCGCTGAGAACACTGGGCGGTGGCGTCAGCGTGATTACGGCGGGTGAAGGCGACGAACGAACAGGCGCGACCGTGACCTCGGCCACCGCTTTGTCGGTCGATCCGCCGCGCATTCTGGTGGCGCTCAACCGCTCCTCGTCCACATGGCCGGTGGTGCAGCGTTTCGGTCATCTCGCCGTCAATATCGTCGGGGCGAACCACCAGTTCGTCGCCAATCAGTTTGCCGGCATCGGCGGCCTGAAGGGCCCGGACCGGTATCGCGGTGCGGAATGGACCCGGCTGTCGAGCGGAGCGCCCATTCTCGAAGACGCTGTTGCCGCGATCGATTGCACCATTGAAGAGACGATCGAACGGCACAGCCATGTCATCGTCATCGGTAAGGTGGAGGCGATCCGTATCGGCTCCGGCCATTCGCTGCTCTATCAAAACGGGCGTTATCATTCTCTGGACTGAGCGTCGGCCGTTCGGCGCTTTCACTTTGTCATTCTTGGAGGGAGTTGAGCATGGGATCCGTCACGCCTCTCGGCGAAAGACTTCGTTTCGTTCCTCCACGCCTCGGCGCGGATGTCGATGTGCTGACCGTTGCCCGGACGATCGCCGAAAACTGCGCCGTTGAAAGTCCCGGGCAAATCCATGCGCGGATCGCCCGTTCCGGTCTTCTTGCTCTTTCCGTTCCAACGGAACTGGGCGGGGCGGACATCACCAATGATGTTCTCTCGCAGGCGCTCGCCATCATTTCCGCAGCCGATGCGGCGGCGGCGCATGATCTCGTCGAACATTTCACCGCGCTTGAATTCATCAGGAATGCGGGCAGCGAGGACCAGCGCAAGGCGCTCTTCGCCCGTCTCGATCTTGGCGAGACCTTCGCACTGGCAATATCTGCCGCGGATCTGGATCAGGCGGTTACGGTGACGGAAGACGACTACGCCCTGCGGCTTCCCGATGACGTTGCGGGGTCGGTGAGGGGCGACGCGGACTGGATTGTCGTGCCGGCCGTCAACACGGCCGGGCAGCCTTTGCTTGTCGTTCTGCGCAACCGCCCCAATACGTCATGGGAAGGTCTGTTACGCGCCGATCAGGTGGTGTTCCTGGCTCAGGGAGCCGGAAATCTGGCCGTTTCCGTTTCCACCCTTTTGAAAGCCGCCGTGGCACTGGGGCAAAAGCAGCGTGAACTTTCGGCGTTGCTGATCGACAGGCTGGCCGGCGATGGCGCGGCGCGGCCCGTCATAGGCGAAATATTTCTCGCCATCGAACTCCTGAAGGCGCAGATATCCAGCCTTGCGGCCAATATCGATGCGGCGCAGGTGGGAGCGGAAAACGTCACCTTTCGTTCGGTTCGCAACAATGCCATCACGCTTGAAATCCTGATGGCGCGCCTCGGCCTTGTCGAAGGCGTCAGTGAAGCCGGGCTGATCGCGTCGCTGGACGACGATCTGCGCAGGCAATAGGCAAAGCTCGAATGAAGGGCCGTGCGGAATCCTATTCGCCGGCCGGAATGGAGCGGGCGTTCTGCCCGTCCTTCGCCACGAATTGCGCAAGCGTCATATTGTCCAGAATGGTTGCGATGGCGTCACGCACGTCCGTCATCGAAACCCTGACCTGACAGGTCTCCGGATCATCGCAGTCGTCACAGGCTTCAAAGGCCGTGCGGCTTGCACAGCGGATGGGGGCCAGAGGTCCGTCCAGCGTGCGGATGACCTGCCCGATCATGATTTCGGATGGCATTTTCGACAGCGAATAACCGCCATTCGGGCCCTTCTTGGAGCGCAGAATGCCGCTATTGCGCAGCTCCAGAAGAATAGTATCCAGGAATTTTTTCGGGATATTGTTGCGGGTCGCAATTTCGGTCACGAAGGCGGTCTCGCCCTGGGGCAACCGCGCCAGATCGACAAGAGCCTTTAATCCGTATTTGCCTTTTTTGGTCAACATCGCATGATCCGAAAAGAGAGTCGGCACGTTTTACGGCGCCGGGCCATATTATTCCTAACTTACTAAGTAGTTTTTAGCGAATTCCGGCGCAAGCCCGTTTCGTCCGGGTGTGGCGCGGAAAACGGCTTGTTGCAGCCTTTTTGGGCCATTCCTTCGGCTTTGCCGATGGCTTTGCCAGGGCCGGCTTCCGAAAACATCACTGAAAACAATATTTTCTCTGATCGCGCTGCAACGTGGAACGATCATCCTTTATTAGAATATAAAATCGGTAGACAAAGTATGCATCAAAGACACGCGAGGTGATGATGTATACGCTCAGTTTGCTGGACAAGAGCCCGGTTCCGACGGGTGAGGACGCGGCGAGTGCATTCCGCGACACGATCAATCTTGCCAGACGCGCCGAAGAGCTGGGTTACCGCCGTTTCTGGGTGGCCGAACATCACAATTCGCCGGAGCTTGCCGGCTCCGCGCCGGAAGCGCTGGTTGCATGGATATTGGCGAAGACCTCCCACATTCGCGTCGGCTCGGGCGGCGTCATGTTGCAGCACTATAGCCCTTACAAGGTCGCCGAGGTTTTCAACGTGCTGTCGTCGCTCGCGCCCGGCCGGGTCGATCTCGGCATCGGCAAGACACCGGGCGGGTTGCCGCTGGCGACGTCGGCCTTGCAGCAGGCCTATGATCCTGCCCGTAAACCCGATTTCGAAACGGCCTTTAGTGAACTCACCATGTTTTTGTCCGGCGCCGCGCCGCAGGACCACGCACAGGCCGGGCTGCGGGCAACACCTGCGCCGCCGGTCTCTGCGGAACGATTTTTGCTCGGCGCCAGCCCGGAAAGCGCAAGGCTTGCGGCTTCAAGGGGATGGAATTTCGTCTTTGCCGGCCACCTCAATGGCGATGCGGAGGTTCTTCGCCGCAGCCTCTCGGCTTTCCGGGAAGAAAGCGGCGGAAGCGCTCCGATCCTTGCCCTGTCGGCTTTTGCGGCCAGTGACCCCGCCCATGCTGCGAGACAGGTGGAAGGTCAGCGCATCTACCGGGTATTCCTCAGCGACGGCCGGGCATTCAACCTCGGCCGGCGTGAACAGGCGGAGGAATTCGCCCGCCAGTCCGGCGATACCGATTACCGCATCGAAGAGCGAAAACCCAACGTCCTGCATGGCGGGCCGGAGGATATTCACAAGGCGCTTCGTGCGCTTTCCGGGGAGCACGGCATCGAGGAATTCATCATCGAGCCACCGCATGTCGGGGCCGATCAGCGGCTTGCCTCGATAGAACTGCTTGCCACGCATCGCCTTTCCCGGGCGGCGTAATTTTCTCTGAGGAGGGAATGACATGACGAGAAAGAAAATCCGTTTCGGCATCATGCTTCAGGGCCCCGGCGGGCACATGAATGCCTGGCGGCACCCCAAAAGCCCGGTGGATGCCAGCGTCAATTTCGACTTCTTCAGGAAGACCGCGCTGAAGGCGGAAGCGGCGGGCATCGCCTTCGCTTTCGTGGCGGATGGGCTCTATATCAATGACAAGTCGATCCCGCATTTCCTCAACCGGTTCGAGCCGCTGACGATCCTTTCGGCGCTCGCCTCCGTGACCTCGAAGATCGGTCTCGCCGGCACCGTTTCGACCTCCTATAGCGACCCCTTCACCATTGCTCGCCAGTTCGCCTCGCTCGATCTCCTGAGCGGCGGCCGCGCCGGGTGGAATGCGGTCACGACACCGCTTGAAGGTACGGCGAAGAATTACAGCCGCAACCACCCCGAACATGCGCTGCGTTACGAGATTGCCGACGAATATCTCGAAGTGATCAAGGGCCTGTGGGATAGCTGGGACGACGACGCTTTCCTGCGCAATCGTGAGACGGGACAGTTCTTCGACCGCGCCAAACTCCACACGCTCGGCCATAAGGGCCGTTTCTTCCAGGTGGAAGGCCCGCTCAATATCCAGCGTTCGCCGCAGGGGCAGCCGGTGGTGTTCCAGGCCGGCTCCTCCGATGCCGGCATCGGTCTTGCGGGCAAACACGCGGATGCGGTCTTCACCAATTCCGCTTCGCTTGAGGAAAACCACACTTTCCTGAAGCGTGTGAAACAGAGCGCCGTCGCGCAGGGCAGGTCGGCTGCCGATGTGAAGATTTTCCCCGGTATCGGCCCGATTGTCGGCGAGACGCAGGAGGAAGCGGAGGCGAAATACGACGTCATCCGCAACCTCATCACCATCGAGGATGCGCTGGCCTATCTCGGCCGTTTCTTCGATCATCATGATTTCAGCGTCTATCCGCTGGATGAGCCTTTCCCCGAACTCGGCGAGATCGGCAAGAACAGTTTCCGCTCCACGACCGACCGCATCAAGCGGCGGGCAAAGGAAAAGAACCAGACGCTGCGCGAGGCGGCGCTGGAGGCCGCGACCCCGCGTGAAGGTTTCATCGGCACCCCGGACAAGGTGGCTGACGAAATCATCCGCTGGGTGGAGCACGATGCGGCCGATGGCTTCATTCTGGGCTTCCCGGTGATTGCCGAGGGACTGGACGATTTCATCCGCCTGGTCATCCCCGTACTGCAACGGCGCGGTTATTTCGATCCGCATCTGGAAGGGGCGACGCTGCGCGACCATCTCGGCCTGCCTTTCAGGGAAAGCGTCTATTCCCGCGACGAAAACGGGTCGGACAAGGCCATCGCCTGAGCTTGCAGCCGGGCGGAGACGATTGCCGCCCGGTGCAGATTTCAAGACGCGGCGCGTAGCGAGCCGCGCAGGAGACAGAACCATGAATATCCGCATTGACGGCGCGCGTCCGCAGGACGACGCCGAACGGGGAATCCTTGCCTTCATCGACGAGAGCATCGCCATCCGGCATGATCTCCATCGGCATCCGGAGCTTTCGCTCAAGGAAAAACGCACGGCGGCGCTCATTGCCCGCTATCTGTTGTCGTTCGGATATGAGGTGACGGAAGGTGTCGGCGGTCACGGCGTTGTCGCCACGTTGAAACGCGGTCATGGCGACAAGCGCGTCGGCATTCGCGCCGATATCGACGCCCTGCCGATTATCGAGGAAACCGGCCTTGCCTATGCCAGCCAGACGCAGGGCGTCATGCATGCCTGCGGTCACGATGGTCATACGACGATCCTGCTTGCCGCCGCCCGCTATCTTGCCGAAACATCGAATTTTTCCGGCACGCTGACGCTGATCTTCCAGCCGGCCGAGGAGATCGGCGCCGGGGCAAGGGCGATGATAAAGGACCGGCTTTTCGAGCGGTTTCCGGTCGATGCGGTCTTCGGGCTGCATAATTGGCCGGGTGTCGACACCGGGCAGTTCGGCTTCGTCGAGGGCCCCGCCATGGCCTCCGTCGACAAGGCGAAGGTGCGGATCGTCGGCAAGGGCGGGCATGGCGCCGCGCCGCATGAGACGGTCGATCCGGTTCTCGCCTCGGCAAGCTTCGTCACCGCCCTGCAGAGCATCGTTTCGCGCAATGTCGATCCGCGCGAGATGGCGGTTCTGACGGTCGGTTCCATCCATGGCGGAACCGCCTCCAACGTCATTCCCGAGAGCGTCGAGCTTCAGATCACCGCCCGGGCTTTTTCGCCTGCCGTGCGTGACAGGCTGGAGGAGCGGCTTCCGGTGCTGGCCAAAGCGCAGGCCGAGAGCTTCGGCGCGAAGGCCGAGGTCGCCTATTCCCGCGGTTTCCCGCCGGTCATCAACCACACTCCTCAGACGGTCTTCGCCCGCGATGTCGCCAAACGGCATTTCGCCGTCGGGCAAGTTGCCGAAGCGTTCCAGCCGCGCACGGCGAGCGAGGATTTCGCCTTCATGCTGCAGGAGCGGCCGGGTTCCTATCTGTTCGTCGGCAATGGCGACAGCGCGCCGCTGCACAGCCCCCACTACGATTTCAACGACGCGATCATCGCACCGGCAGCACGCTTCTGGGTGCGGCTGGCGGAAGCCTATCTCTCCTGACGCGAAAATTAGGACAAGGACATGAGCGACAGTTTTTTCTACACATCGGTCAAGGATCCGCTCGCAACCCCGCTTCTGGAGGAGTTGCTGTTCGAATATGACAGCCGTTACGGCACATTCTTCAATGCGGAAGGGGCCAAGGCGGAGCTGAACAAATATCCGCCGGAAGCCTTCAGCCCGCCATCGGGCAATTTCCTGCTGCTCCTGCGTGACGGCAAAGCGATCGCTGGCGGCGCCTTCATGCGTTACGACGACGAAACGGCGGAATTCAAGCGGGTCTGGACCCATTCCGCCCATCGCCGGCAAGGACTTGCGAAAATCGTGCTCCGGGAACTGGAGCAGCAGGCGATCCGGCAGGGTTATGCCCGCGTTTATCTGACCACCGGCTTCCGTCAGCCGGAAGCGGTCGGCCTTTATCTCACCAATGGTTATCGCGCCTTGTTCGATACCGCGGCCGATCCCGAGACGATCCGGTCGTTGCCCTTCGAAAAATTTCTTTCCGACACGGCCACCTCCATCCCGGATGGTGCGCCAATAAAGGCCGCCCGGCCGCAACTTTCACCGGCTCATCCCTGAAAGGCTTTCTCCGATGACAATAGCCTCCGATTTTCCGCATGTTGCGGTGAGCGAACAGAAGGGTGAGCCGGCCAGGCACGGCTATGCGCATTTTCGCGTCGTCCCCGCCCGTTATCCGCTGCGCACGGCGGGCACCGTGCTTGCGGTTCTCATCATTGCCGCCATCCTGCATTCCGTCTTCGGCAATCCCCGCTGGGGCTGGAACGTGTTTGCGGAATGGTTCTTTGCCGAACCGGTGCTTGTGGGGCTTGGCCGGACGCTGCTGCTGACCGTGCTTGGCGCTTTTCTGGGTTTCGTGCTCGGCACGGTTCTGGCGCTCGCCCGCGTTTCGGGTTCGCCCCTGCTTGTCGCGATCTCCTGGACCTATATCTGGATATTCCGTTCCATTCCGCTGATCGTGCTTTTGCTGATCCTCAACAATCTCGGTTATCTCTACGAGACCGTGACGATCGGCGTGCCCTATACCGGCATCAATTTCTTCAGCTGGAATACCACGCAGCTGATGACGCCCTTTGCCGCAGCGGTTCTGGGGCTGACATTGCATGCCGCGGCTTTCTCATCGGAAATCGTGCGTGGCGGTATCCTCTCGGTGGAGCAGGGTCAGCTCGAGGCGGCGGCCTCCCTCGGCCTGCCGCGCCGCCGACAGTTTTCCCGGATCGTGCTGCCGCAGGCGATGCGGACCATTTTGCCCAATGGTTTCAACGAGATCATTCTGCTCGCAAAGGGCACGTCGCAGGTCTATATCCTCGCGCTGCCGGAGCTGTTCTATACGATCCAGATCATCTATCGCCGCAATCTGGAAGTGATCCCGCTGCTGATGGTCGCCACCGTCTGGTATCTGGTGATCCTGACCGGGCTTTCCATCGTTCAGCACCACATCGAGCGGCATTTTTCGCGCGGCGCGTTGCGCAATCCGCCGCCCTCGCTGTTTGCCACGCTCTATCGCACATTCCTGCCGCGCAAGCCTTTGCCGGAAGCGGTGGAGACGCCGGCGCCCGCCATTGAAAGACCTGAACGACCGGCCGCCGCCAGGACGGGAAGTTTCCAGCTCGGCAATCGTGGCGGTTCGGTCAATATCCACGGCGTTTCCAAGTCCTTCGGAACCCTGAAAGTGCTGGACGATGTCACGCTCTCCATTCCGGCAGGCAGCGTCACCACCATTCTCGGCCAGTCCGGCTCCGGCAAGTCCACCTTGTTGCGCTCCATCAACCATCTGGAGCGTGTCGACGACGGCTTCATCGCCATTGACGGTGAACTGGTCGGATATCGCCAGAAAGGTGACACGCTTTATGAGCTGAAGGAAAAGGACATTCTGAAGCGCCGCGTCGAAGTGGGCATGGTATTCCAGAGCTTCAACCTGTTCCCGCATCTGACGGCGCTTGAGAACATCGCCGAAGCGCCGGTCGTGGTTCGCGGCATATCGAAAGAACAGGCGGAAGCCGAGGCGCGCGATCTTCTGGCCCGCGTCGGTCTGGCCGAAAAGGCCGGTGCTTACCCCCGCCAGCTTTCCGGCGGGCAGCAACAGCGCGTGGCGATTGCCCGGGCCTTAGCGCTGCGGCCGAAGGTGCTGCTCTTCGACGAGCCGACATCCGCGCTCGACCCGGAGCTGGTCAATGAGGTTCTGGATGTCATCAAGGAGCTGTCCCGCTCCGGCGTCACTCTCATCATCGTCACCCACGAAATCGGCTTTGCCCGCGAAGTCTCCGACAGGGTCGTCTTCATGGAACAGGGCCGCATTCTCGAAACGGGCACGCCGGAGAAAGTGTTCAACAAGCCGGACCACCCGCGCACGGCCGAATTTCTTGCAAAAGTTCTCTAATCAACAACAAAGGAAACACTCACATGGCATTTTCATCGAAATTATTGTCCCTGCTTGCCGGCGGTCTTTTCACCGCCACCGCTGCATTCATCCCGGCCGCGCATGCGCAGGAGGTTGACCTGTCGCCTGAGCAGAAGGGGCGGGTGCGCGCCGAAAAGGTGGAAGAGGCAATCAAGCTTCTGCCCGCCGGCCACAAGTTCATTGCCGATGGAAAGCTGACGGTCGCGACCGTTCCCTTCCGCCTGCCGCTGGTGGATTATGCGAGCGACACAAAAACGCCGATAGGCGTGGAGCCGGATATCGCCCAGCTGGTCGCCGACAGCCTCGGCCTTGAGCTGCAGCTTGTTCCCATCGCCTGGGCGGACTGGCCGCTCGGTCTTGCATCCGGCAAATATGACGCCGTTACTTCCAACATCACGGTGACGGAAGCCCGCAAGGAAAAATTCGATTTTTCCAGCTACCGCAACGATCTGCTCGGCTTTTACGTCGGCAATAACAGCAAGGTCACATCCATCGGCAAGCCGGAGGATGTCGCAGGGCTGAAGGTCATCGTCGGAGCCGCCACCAATCAGGAGCAGATCCTGCTGAAATGGATCAAGGACAACAAGGAGAAGGGGCTGGCCGATACCGAGGTGCAATATTACGACGATCAGGCCGTGCTTGACGTCGCCCTGCAATCCGGCCGTGCGGATGCCTATCTCGGCCCCAACGCGACCTCTGCCTTTCAGGCGGCAAGCCAGAAGAAGACGAAGCTTGTCGGCACCTTCTCCGGCGGCTGGCCGGAAGCGGCCGAGATCGCCGTCGCTTCGAAAAAGGACGCAGGCATAGCCGAGGCCATCACCGCCGCGCTGAACGCCCAGATCAAGAACGGCAATTACGGCAAGGTTCTTGCCCGCTGGAATCTCGGTTCCGAAGCCATCACCGAATCCCGCACCAATCCGCCCGGCCTGCCCAAGAGCTGAGGCCAGATTTTCCAAAGGTTGAGTTGCCAAAAGCTGAGTTGCCAAAAAGCTGAGTTGAAGGTGGGACATCACTCAGCCGGTGGCGCGGGCATCCTCCCGCTCGCGCCACCTCCGTCCCGCAATCATCCTATCGGGAAACCACAATGACCTTCACCTCTCGTCTCGCCACCGCCACGCTCGGCGCATTTTTCTCCATCGTCGGTCTTGGGTCGGCTTTCGCAACCGATGTCTTCGACCTGTCGCCGGATCAGCCCGGCCGCATCCGGGTCGAAAAAGACCCCGGCGCAATTGCCGCCGTTCCGAAGGATTTCAAATTCGTCACGCCGGGCAAACTCACGGTCGCGGTCGCACCCGGCGGACCGCCGCTCGCGACCTATGCGACGGATGCAAAAACGGTGGTCGGCGCAGATCCCGATTATGCGCTTGCGGTAGCCGACAGCCTCGGCTTGGAGCTGGAACTGGTGGCGGTCGCCTGGGCGGACTGGCCGCTGGGGCTTGCCTCCGGCAAATACGATGCGGTGATCTCGAATGTGGGCGTTACCGAGCAGCGCAAGGAGAAGTTCGATTTCTCCACCTATCGTCAGGGCCTGCACGGATTTTTCGTCAAGGCAGACAGCGGCATAACCGCCATCCGCGAGCCGAAGGACGCGGCCGGCCTGAGGATCATCGTCGGCGCCGGCACCAATCAGGAGCGCATTCTGCTGAAATGGAGCGACGAGAACGTTGCCGCCGGATTGAAGCCGATTGAGCTGCAATATTACGATGATGAAGCGACCCGGCTTGTGGCCCTTTCAGCGGGGCGGGCGGATGTGATTGTCCAGCCGCATGCGCAGCTGGTCTTCATCGCCGCGCGCGACAAGACAATCAAGCGTGTCGGCACGCTCTCGGCCGGCTGGCCGGAGCGTTCCGATGTCGCCATCACCACCCGCAAGGGATCGGGACTGGCCGATGCGCTGACGCTTGCCACCAACGATCTGATCAAGAGCGGCGCTTACGCGAAGATATTGGATCGCTGGCAGCTATCGGAAGAAGCCCTGCCGGAATCGCGGACCAACCCGCCCGGCCTGCCGAAAAGCTGATCGTTCGAACACATGCGGCGGACTGCAATACCCGCAGGCTCAGGCCTTGCGGGTATTGTTTTGTCCGTCAATTCTGCGCGGGAAGGGCGCGAAAGAGCTTTCGCAATTCACCGACGAAGGGTTTGAAGAAGCGCGAGAGCGGCCGGGCCGTGTTGGTGGAAACGGCGACATTCATCGTCACTTCAGGCATGAACGGGCGCACCGTCACTCCCTCGAAACTGTTCCAGCGCACCAGGCCGTCGACAAGGGCGATGCCGATGCCGCCGCGTACCAGCGGCACGGCACCGACCGATGAGGTGACCTGCACCGAGACATCCCGCACAAGCCCGTCGCGTTCGAAGACCTCGTTCAGCTGCGGGCCGATCTCGTCCGCATGGTTGCCGTAGGAAATCAGCGGCCTGCCGGCGAGGTCGCGGGGCGTCACCGTCATCATTTCGGCCAGGGGATCATCGTGCCGTATCACCGCCACGACCGGTACGGAGGCGAGAATTTCGCTGCGCACCGTCGGCGCCTGAATGGTGGAGAGCGTTACCGCAAAATCGATGTCTCCCAGCAGCAATTGTTCGGCAATCTCTTTTTTGGGCAGGGCGTTGAGATGGATTTTGACCGTCGGATGCGCCTGCCGGAAGGCAAGCAGCGCCTCGGGCAGCACGGAATAGGTGACCGGCAGGCTGGCGCCGATGCGCAGAAGGCCGAGCTTGCGCTCGCCAATGGTGCGCGTCAGCTTTTTCAGAACTTCAAGTTCGCGAAAAACCCGGTCGGCATCCTCATAGATCAGATGTGCTTCCATCGTCGGCACCAGCCGCCCGCCAATGCGCTCGAACAGCTTGTAACCCAGTTGGCTTTCCAGATGGTGCAGCACCTTGCTGACGCCGGGCTGGGAAACGGCAAGCGAATTGGCGGCCGCCGTCACGGAGCCGTCGCGCATGATGGCGCGGAAAATTTCAAGCTGTCGGGCGTTCATGGAAACCTCCGGCGTCATCTCTTCCATAACCCAAGGTTCTGTTCAAGCGACCATTTGCGATTGGCGGCAAACCTTCTGCCGTGGAAATCTGTGAGGGTGCAGGAGAGGTGCCTGCGAAGGTTTCGGGAAAGGAAACGCGGATGCTGGCCAGATTCAGGCGCATCGCCGAAGAGCGACGCGCGGCTTGCCCTGTCCTGATCGACGGCATGCCGGTCGAGGCGCTGGAGGGAGACACAGTGCTGACGGCGCTGATGCTCTCGCGCGGCTTTGCCCGTTTGTCCGAGTTCGCCGATGGCAAGCGGGCGGGGTTCTGCCTGATGGGCGCCTGTCAGGATTGCTGGGTCTGGACGGGTGAAGGTGAGCGGCTGCGTGCCTGTTCCACCCCCGTCCTCCCGGGCATGGATATCAGAACCGAGGTTCCGGAGGGGTTATGGCAGATTTGCGCGTCGTGATCGTGGGCGCCGGCCCCGCCGGTACGCGTGCCGCCGAGGCGTTGGTGCGGGCGGGGCTCCGCCCCGTCGTCATCGATGAGGGAGATCGCAGCGGCGGCCAGATCTATCGCCGCCAGCCGCAAAATTTCCGGCGTTCCTATGCGGCCCTTTACGGCACGGAAGCGGATAAGGCGAAGGCTCTGCACGAGGCATTCGACGGGCTTTCAGACCACATCGATTACCGGCCGCAGACCCTCGCATGGGCAATCCGCGACAATCGCATTCATATTCAGCGCGCCGAGACATCCGAAGCTCTCAATTTCGATGCCCTTATCATCGCATCGGGTGCGACCGACCGCATCATGCCTTTGCCGGGCTGGACGAGGCCGGGATGTTTTTCGCTTGGCGCTGCGCAGATATCCCTGAAGGCGCAAGCCTGTGCGATAGGCCGGCGGGTGGTTTTCATGGGCACGGGACCGCTGCTTTATCTCGTTGCCTATCAATACATGAAGGCAGGCGCGGCCCCCGTGGCGGTGTTGGATACCACACCGTTTTCCACGCAGATCAAGGGTCTGCCGGGAATGATGGCGCGGCCAACGCAGCTCCTCAAGGGCATGCGGCTCGTTGGGGCGCTGCTGGCTGGCGGGGTAAGGATCAAGCGAGGCATTGTGCCGATAGAGATTATCGGTGACGCCGAGAGCGGCGTGACCGGCATTCGCTACCGGAATGCGTCCGGTGACGAAAAACGCCTCGCCTGCGATGCGGTCGGTACGGGCTATCATCTGCGGGCGGAAAGCCAGCTTGCCGATCTTGCCGGTTGCCGCTTCTCCTTTCATCCGCCGATCCGGCAATGGTTGCCGGATGTGGACGATATGGGGCGCAGTTCGGTGCCGAATGTCTATCTGGCGGGCGACGGCGTGCGTATTCTCGGTGCAGATGGTGCGGAAGCCTCCGGCCGGCTTGCCGCCTTCGCGCTCCTTGAGGATCAAGGCTTGAAGCCATCCCGCACGGAGATCGGCCGCTGCCGGAAGCAATTGAGAGCTGCGAGGCGCTTTGCGCAGGGAATGGCTCGAGCCTTCCCCTGGCCGCATCTGTTGGCGCAGACACTTGCCGACGACACGATCATCTGCCGCTGCGAGGTTGTGACGGCGGGAGAGCTGCGCGCGAGCGTCACCGGCAAGGGCGCAACGGAAGTCAATCGCTCGAAAGCTTTCTCGCGGGCTGGCATGGGCCGATGCCAGGGGCGGTTCTGCGGGCAGGCGGGACAGGAGATTGTCGCCGCCGCCTCTGGTCTGCCGGTGGAATCGGCGGGACGGTTGCGCGGGCAGGCGCCGGTAAAACCCTTGCCGCTGGCGATTGCGAGGGGAGACGATGATGCGTAACGCGCTTGCGGAGGCGGATGTCATTATTGTCGGCGGCGGCATTGTCGGAACCGCCACGGCGTTTTTCCTGCGGCAACGGGGCGTCAGCGTCATTCTGCTGGAGCGTTTCCTTGTCGGTCAGCAGGCGAGCGGCACCAATTTCGGCAATGTCCGCCGTCAGGGCCGTTACCTCGGGCAGCTTCCGCTCGCCAACAGATCGCGGGATATCTGGAGCCGCATCCCGCAACTGACCGGTGCGGATGTGGAATTCATGCCCGTCGGCCATATCCGGTTTCTCTGGACGGAAGAACAGATCGCCACGGTCGAGAAATACCGCGACGATGCCGCACAATATGGTCTGGAGTTGCATATCCTCCCGCGCGAGGTCATCCGGCAGAAATTCCCCTTCATCGGACCGGAAGCGGTGGCCGGATCATGGTCGCCGCATGACGGTCACGCCAATCCGCGCCTCGTCGCGCCCGCCTTTGCCCGCGCGGCGCGGCGGGACGGTGCAACAATCGTGGAAAATTGCGAGGTTCTGGCCATCGAAAAGGCCGGTGAGGATTTCCGGGTGACGACGGCGGAAGGGGATTATCGCGCGCCCGTGGTGCTGGTCGCCAGCGGCGCATGGGGCGGCGGGTTTGCCGGTGCTTTGGGGGAGGCGGTACCGCTGGAAGTGGCCGGCCCGCAAATGGGCGTGACGGAACCCTTGCCATGGTTCATTCACCCGGTCGTTGGCGTCTCCACCAAAATTCCCGGCGAAGTGATCTATATGCGGCAAATCCCGCGCGGAAATGTCATTTTCGGTGGGGTGAAACGATGCGCCGCCGCGCTGGACGAACGCCGGGCGAAATACGATCCCGCCGGGCTCGATGCCCAGCTGCGTCAGCTTCTGCGGCTGGCACCCGCCTTGCGCCATGCCCGGCTGATCCGCACCTGGTCCGGCGTGGAAGGCTATATGGCCGACGATCTGCCGGTCATGGGAGACAGTGCCGCAACCTCCGGCCTCTATTACGCTTTCGGTTTCAGCGGCCACGGCTTCCAGATCGGCCCGGGCGTCGGCGACGTGATGGCGGAGCTGATAGCGACCGGAAAGACCACGACGCCGATTGCGGATTTTCACATCGGCCGTTTTCGTCGTGGTCAGCCTGCCGCATCCCATTAAGGGAGGGTCAGAAATCCGCGACCTTGCCCCAGGACGAATTCAGGAAACGGCTGGGGTGATAGGGGGCGGCATCGACGATCGGGTTCGAGCCCGTCACGATATCGGCGATCAGATGGCCGGCGCCCGGCCCTATGCCGAAACCGTGGCCGCTGAAACCGGCGGCAAGAATGAAGCCGGGCAATTCGTTGGTTTCGCCAATGGCGGGCACGCCATCGGGCGTGCTGTCGATGAAACCGGCCCAGGCGGCGGAAATCTGCGTTTTGCCGAGGGCGGGCAGAAGCTCCAGCGCCCTTCTATGGGTCTCGCGGATGGCGGCGGCATTGGGTTTCGGATCGAGAATACGAACCCGTTCCATCGGCGTCGGCGCATCGAGCCGCCAGCGTTTCAGCGTCTCGTGGCCGCCGCGAATGCCTTCCAGCCCGCCCGGCCGCAGGCTTCGCCAGCGCTTGAGGAACATCGGGATGAATTCACGGGCAAACCGCATCTGCTGTGCCGTCGGGTCGATGCGCCCCAGCCCGCTGATGGCGAGCGTGTAACCGCCGTCTTTTCTCTTCGTTGCCGAAACGGCGGCGGTGTGCAGCGCATCCGGCAGCCCCTCCGCACCCGGCGTGACGGAGAGGATGGAAGAGCGGACGGAGGCCTGCGGGAAACGAATGCCGAGCTGCCGGCAAAAGGACGACGCCCAGGCCCCGCCGGACATGATGGCGGTTTTGGTGCGGATCGTGCCTTTTTCGGTGACGACGGCGCTGACCCGGCCGCCTTCCGTCTCAAGCCCGCGTGCGGCGCAATTCTGATGCACCGTGCCGCCCAGCTTGATGATGGCGCGCGCCACGGCGGGCGCCGCCATGGAAGGATCGGCCGTGCCGTCCGTCGGCGAAAACACGCCGCCCTTCCAGCGCTTTCCCGTGGATCGGCCGCGTTCGCTCGCCTCATCGGCGCTCAGCATATGGGTCGTCACGCCTGCGGTAATGGCAAAGTCGCGCCAGCGCGCCCAGCCGGCAAGTTCGGCCTCATTGTCGCTCAGGTAAAACAGCCCGCAGCGGCGAAAACCCGTGTCCTCGCCGCTCTCTGCGCCAAACTCTTCCCAGAGCGCCAGGCTCTTGGTGGAAATCGGCAATTCGCGGGCGTCGCGGTTCTGCTGGCGGCACCAGCCCCAGTTGCGGCTGGATTGCTCAGCCCCGATCAGGCCTTTCTCGACCAGCGCCACTTTCAGGCCGCGTCGGGCAAGATAATAGGCGGCGAAGACACCGACGATGCCGCCGCCGATAATGACGGCGTCTGCGGATCTCGGCAGTTCCGGCGATGTCGTGATCTGTTGCAGCGGGGCGGGCATGGTCGGACTCCTTGTATTCGTCCTAATTTACCTCAGCCGGCGTGTAAACGCTGCCAGACTGGGCCTCTTGCCGGAATCTCCTGCTGTTGGGCGACGCCTCTGCAACTCTTTATGCTGCATCAAAAAAATATCCCCACGTCGACAGGGCTCGCCCATGTGGTAAGATTTCCTTTGCCGCGCCAGAATTTTATGCCGCGTGTTCAAAAAACAAAAAAGGGGTTCCGCACGTGATGAAACTTGACCGGATCGATATCAAGATCCTCTACGAATTGCAGAAAAACGGTCGCATCACCAATGTCGAGCTGGCGGAGCTTGTCAATCTGTCGCCAAGCCCCTGCCTGATGCGGGTGAAGAAGCTGCAGGCGGAAGGTTATATCGAGGGTTATTCGGCGCAGATCAACATCAACAAGCTCGGCCAGACGCTGACGGTGTTTACGGAAATCACGCTCAAGAACCATCGCCAGATCGATTTCGCCCGCTTCCTCGGCGTTGTCGAAAAGATCGACCAGGTGGTGGAATGCCACCTCGTTTCGGGCGGTTACGATTACCTGCTGAAATTCGTCACCTCTGGCATCGTCGAATACCAGTCGATCATGGAGCGGCTGACCGATATGGACGTGGGCATCGACAAATATTTCAGCTTCGTGGTGCTGAAATCGCCGATCATCAAATCGCATATGCCGCTGACCAGCCTGTTTCCGCTGTGAAATGGAGGGTGCGCCTCAGGCATCCGCAGAACCGCTGGGTTTGGGAAGGCGTTGCATTCACCCTCCGTCACCCCGGACTTGATCCGGGGTCCAGCGTGATCAAGTCTTTGATTGCATGATACTCTTTTCACGACGCAGACGCGTCGTGGCTGGATGCCGGGTCAAGTCCGGCATGACGGAGGAGAGGTTCTCTTACCTGTTTGGCATTCGTCCAGCTCACCTTTTCGAAAACGCCCGCACCAGTTCCGCATCCTGCTGGAGATTGTCGAGCCATGTCGGGTCGAGTTTCGGCACGGAGGAGAACAGCAGTTTCGAATAGGGGTGGGAGGGCGATTTGATCGCTTCGGTTTCCAGATGCTCCACCTTCTGCCCGCCATACATCACGACAATCTCGTCGCAGATGGTTTCCACCACCGAAAGATCGTGGCTGATGAAGATGTAGGAGAGGTTCAGCTCCCGCTGCAGTTCTCCGAGAAGATCGATGATCGCGGCCGCGACCACGGTATCGAGCGCCGAGGTGATTTCATCGCAGATGATGAGCGAGGGTTCGGCGGCTAGTGCGCGGGCGAAATTGACGCGTTGCTTCTGCCCGCCGGAAAGGCCGGAGGGGTGGCGGTGACGCACCGAGCGCGGCAGCTTCACCATATCGAGAAGCTCATCGA
The DNA here is from genome assembly GCF_053522385.1 of Agrobacterium sp. 22-223-1. Lineage (NCBI taxonomy): Bacteria > Pseudomonadati > Pseudomonadota > Alphaproteobacteria > Hyphomicrobiales > Rhizobiaceae > Agrobacterium > Agrobacterium sp. 22-223-1. The sequence continues at coordinate 318,760 of NZ_JBNWCN010000004.1, read as the reverse complement.
TCCGGGCGTCGCGCGCCTTGCCTTTCATGCCGTGATAGAAGGTCAGCGGCCGGCCGAGAATATCCTCGATGGGTTTCGACGGGTTGAGTGCGGTATCGGCATATTGGAACACGATCTGCATCCGGCGCAGCTGGTCGCCGGTTCGACGCCGGGCATCCGCATCCAGTTCCCGGCCTTCGAAGATGACATGGCCGCCGGCCGCCGGCAGAATGCCGGCAATGGCGCGCGCCAGCGTCGATTTTCCGCAACCGGACTCGCCGATGATGCCGAGATTGCGACCGGGATAGACCGAAAGGCTGACGCTATCCACCGCACGCACCAGCGGCATCTTGTCTTCGCCCTTCGTTCCGTAACCGGCGATCAGCTTTTCGATATCCAGCAGCGGCGTTGCCTGCTCCTGTTTGGCGGGTGTGATGACACGCGCCTTGTCGTGAAAGGCCGTCAGCAGTTCCTTCGTGTAGGGATGCTGGGCATTTTCGAGGATATCCGTGGTCGTACCGGTTTCCTGAACCTCGCCGCCTTTCAGCACAACGATCCGGTCGGCGATCTGGGCGACGACGGCGAGATCGTGCGAAACATAAACGCCGCCGATGCCGTTCTTGCGCATTGCCGATTTGAAGGCGCGCAGCACCTCTATCTGGGTCGTGACGTCGAGCGCGGTGGTGGGCTCGTCGAAAATCACCAGCTTCGGGTTGCCGATCAGCGCCATTGCGGCGGAGAGGCGCTGAAGCTGGCCGCCGGACACCTGATGCGGGTAACGCTCGCCGATGGTCTCGGGGTTGGGCAGTGACAGCGCCTTGAAAAGTTCCACCGCGCGTGTGCGTGCCTCCTGCGGCGGCATCAGATGGTGGATGCGGGTGACTTCGATGACCTGATCGATGATTTTCTGCGCCGGGTTGAAGGCGGCGGCGGCGCTTTGCGGCACATAGGCCACTTTCGTGCCGCGGACTTTGGCGCGTTCAGCCTCGGAAAGCTGCACCATGTCCTGGTCCGCCACCTTGACGCTGCCGCCGGAAATGCGGCAGCCCGGCCGGGCATAGCCCATCAGGGTCAGCGCGATAGTGGTCTTGCCGGAACCGCTTTCGCCGATCAGCGCGACGATTTCGCCATCGGCGATGTCGATGTCCACGCCCTTGATGATGTCGATACGGCGGCCGGAATCGGTGGTGGCCTCGACTTTCAGTCCACGGATTTCAACGAGATTGCTCATTATTCGCTCCTGTCGCGGATTTTCTGCGGCAGATTGTCGATCAGCAGGTTGACGCTGATCGTCAGGCTGGCAATGGCCAGCGACGGGAAGATGACGGCAGGGGCCGCAAACGGTAGGCCGCCGATGTTCTCGCGCACCAGCGCGCCCCAGTCCGCATTCGGCGGCTGCAGGCCGAGGCCGAGGAAGGAGAGGCCCGACAGAAGCAGCACGATGAACACGAAGCGCACGCCAAGATCGGCCAGTACGGGCCGGACGATGTTCGGCAGGATTTCAGAGCCGATGAGGTAGAACAGGCTTTCGCCGCGCACCCGGGCGACGGTGACGAAATCCATCGTGTTGACATTGACGGCGAGCGCCCGGGCGAAACGATAGGCGCCCGGAGTATAGATGACCGAGAGCGTGATGATCAGCACCGGAATGGAAGAGCCGACGGCGGCCACGACCACGAGGCCGAAAAGCTTGCTCGGAATGGAATTCACCGCATCGAGAAACCGGCTCAGCGCCGCATCGAACCAGCCGCCGATGACGGCGGCGCACATGCCGAGCACGACGCCGGAGGTGCAGGCGACGGTGACGGCGGCGAGCGATATGCCGACCGTGAAACGCGCGCCCATGAGAATGCGGGAAAACACGTCGCGGCCGAGATAATCGGAACCGAGCCAGAGATCGGAGGTCATCGGCCCGAAATAATCGAGATCGACGATTTCACCGACCGGATGCGGAATGAGATAGGGCGCGAAGATTGCGACCATGGCCCAGACAAAAATGACGAGAAAGCCGAAAACGCCGACTGCGTTGATCTTGTAACCCAAACGCGAGGTCCCCGAAGTTGTTTTGATATTGTCGGCCATCAGCGCAGCCTCGGATTGGACATGATGGCGATGATATCCGCCGTCGTGATGAGGAGGAGATAACCGACGCAGAAGATCATCGCGCAGCTCTGGATCAGCGGCAGGTCGCGGGTTGCGACGCCATCGACCATCAGCTTGGCGATGCCGGGATAATTGAAGATCGTCTCGACGATGATGACGCCGCCGACGAGATAGGAAAGCGACAGCGCCACCGCATTGACGATGGGACCGAGCGCATTGGGAAGCGCATGGCGAAGCACGATGCGCATGCGCGGCGCGCCCTTCAAAAGCGCCATTTCCACATAGGGCGTATCCAGCGTCTCGATGACGGCGGCGCGGCTCATGCGGATCATCTGTGCGGAAACGACGAAGGTCAGCGTGATGACCGGCATGGCATAGACCCGCAGAACATCGAAAAGCGTGTGAACCTCGCTGACCAGCGACAGCGCCGGAAGCCATTTCAGATAGACGGCGAAAAGCAGCACGGCGAGTGTGGCGATCATGAATTCCGGCACCGAGATGACGCCGATGGTCAGCACGGTGACGGCCCGGTCATAAAGCGTTCCGCGCAACATGGCGGAGCTGATGCCGAGGGTCAGCGCCAGCGGCACGGCGATGATGGTGGTAATGCCGGCAAGCTTCATGGAGTTGACAAAGCGCGGACCGATAAGATCGGCAATCGCCATGTTGTTGGCGTAGGATGTGCCGAGTTCGCCCTGCAGCAGGCCGAGAAGCCAGCGGACGAAACGCAGGAGGGCAGGGTCGTCGAGATGCATGGCGGTGCGCAGGCCGGCCACGGCCTCCGGCGTCGCCGCCTGGCCAAGAAGGATCGTCGCCGTGTCGCCGGGCAGCAGGCTGGTAGCGGAAAAGACGATAAACGACACGATAAGCAGCGTCGTCAGCATGACGACCAGCCGCCTGGCGATAAGGGATAATATCCGGCTGTTCATTCACATGCTCCTGCGACGTGCCTGATTGTGGAGGCTTTCCGCAACGACGGAAAGGCTGCCGGGCGCATTTTCGCGCCCGGCTCCATGGTCTATCAGGCTTCGAGCCAGACGTATTCCGCAAAGGCATAACCCATCATGCCGCCGAGCGGATTGGCTTCCAGCCCCTTCAGCTTGGAGGTGATGGCGTCGACGTTCGAAATATAGGCGGGAATGATGGTGCCGGCTTCGTCGGCGATCATCGTTTCCAGTTCGAAGTAGATCTGCTTGCGCTTGTCCATATCGAGCATGCCGCGTGCTTCGAGCATCAGCTTGTCGAATTTCGGCGACTTGTACTGGCTTTCGTTCCACGGTGCGTCGGAAGCGTAGAGCAGGGAGAACAGGATATCCGGTGTCGGGCGCGGGTTGATGTTGCCGAAATGGACCGGCGCCTTCAGCCAGTAATTGCTCCAGTAGCCGTCCGAAGGCACGCGCTGCACATCCAGCTTGACGCCGATTTCGGCGGCGGAAGCCTGGATGATCATCGCCATGTCGACCGACGAGCTTGCCGCATCCGATGCGATGACCGGAATGGACTGGCCGATGAGGCCGGCTTTTTCAAAGTGGAACTTCGCCTTGTCCGGATCGAAGGCTTTCGGCTTCAGGTCCGGATTGTGGTAGGGGTTCATCGGCGGAACCGGCTGGTCGTTGCCGACTTCACCGAGGCCGCGCAGCGCCGCCTTGACGATCTGCTCGCGATTGACGATCGACTTCATGCCGGCGATGAAATCGGCATTGTTGCCTGGCGCCTGGTCGAGACGCATGTTGAGGTTGGTGTAGTTTCCGGATGTCGTCTTGGAAAGAACGACACCGTCCTGCTTGTCGAGCAGGCGCAGCGCACGCGGGTTGATGGAGGCCGCGAGCTGGATGTCGCCGGAAAGAAGCGCGTTCACGCGGGCATTGTCGTCCGAGATCGCGAAGAACTCGAAGCTGTCCACATGCGGCCCGCCCGATTTCCAGTAATTGGTATTCTTGGCCATGATCGAGCGCACGCCCGGCTCGAATTTTTCGATCTTGAAGGCGCCCGTGCCGTTGCCCTTGGAAAAATCGGTCGTGCCATCGGCGACGATCATGAAATGGTGCATGGCAAGGATCGTCGGCAGGTCGGCATTGGCGCTGGCCAGCGTGATTTCGACGGTGCTCTTGTCGACAGCCTTGAAGCCGGTCATCTGGGCGGCGATCTTGGCGACCTTGGAGCCGACTGCCGGATCGAGATGGCGCTTCAGCGAATAGACCACGTCATCAGCGGTCAGCGACTTGCCGTCATGGAAGGTGACGCCGGAACGCAGCTTCACGGTCCAGGTCTTGGCGTCCTTGGATTCGATCGACTCGGCCAGCTCCATCTGTGGCGTGCCCGAAGCATCGAGGAAGCTCAGGCGGTTATAGAGCGCGCAGCAACGGACGTAGTCCGTCGACAGCGAAGCCTTCGCCGGATCGAGCGTATCGGCGGTGGAGGAGGACCAGCCGGCAGCTTTCAGCGTGCCGCCGGATACCGGCGTTGCGGCCACGGCGCCAGAGGCGCGGCCGAGGATGGCCGAACCGGCGGAAAGGGCGACGCCGCCCGCCAGCAGCATGTGAAGCAGCTCACGCCGCGTTGCGCCGCGCCGGATCGCCTGTTCAACGGCGGCATCGTCGGAGCGGGTCCAGTTTGTAATCCTGTCACTCATGGTCTTCCCCTTTTGTATGATTTGTTGAAATGCGTCTGAAGAAATTTCCGGCTGCCGCATCCCAGTTCGCGGCACGCCATTGGCGGGGCGGCTCAGCCGCCCGTCTGTTTCACTGCTTCGGCAAGGCCGGCCATGGAGGTGAAGTGGTAGTCCGGCTCGGTAAAGTTTTCCGGCTCGATCGTACCGCCATATCCCTTCTGGGCGTGGCGACGCTCGATCCAGCAATTGGTCATGCCCAGTTTCCGGGAAATGCCGATATCGTGGTACTGGCTTTGCGCGACGTGCAGAATGTCGTCCTTCGATGCGCCTTCGCTTTCCACAAAGGCAAAAACCTTTTCGAAAAAGGCGGGATCGGGTTTTTCGGTGCCAGTGTCATCCGCGGTGAAAGCGGCATGAAAGGGATTGCCGAGTTCCTTCGAGAAATATTCGAAGGCCCAGCGCTGGGCGTTGGTCATGGCGATGAGGCGATGCGTCTTGGCAAGCTCGGCCATGGCGGCGCGGCTGTCTTCAAAGCCTTTCCAGCTTTTTGCCGCATCGCGCAGGCGTTCACCGAATGCGCGTTCCGCCGGCAGGCCGAGTTCGGGAGCGATAATCAGGTATACGCGGACGAGGTCATCCGGAAACAGGTCGGTCGCGTCGGAATAACGGGCCGCGCGGTAAAGCGCGAGCGCCTTTTCACCATCGACCTCCACGCCGTTTTCCGCGCCGATTGCGGCCAGCGTCGATTTCAGGCCGCCTTCGAAATCGATGAGGGTCCCCACCACGTCGAAGCTCATATATTTGAAGTCGCTCAGTTTTTTGGGCAATGTCGGTCTCCGCTTTGCCGCCTCGGCCTCTTGGGGAGCCTGCGGCAGATTATTCTGTTCCCGGACGGGATCCTTGCCCCGTTCCCATTTGCGATTACGCCCTTTTTTATGGCGTTTAGTGCCGTTTGCATTAATAGTTTGGCACTTTCGGCACGCCGGATTCGCCGAAATGGATCGGCTCTTCGGCAGAATATTGCGAATATGCGGTGCATTGCGACATTTCGAGAGGGTGCCGCAACGCCACCCGGCTATCGCCTCAGGCCATGGCGGCCCGTACCGCGGGGTCTTCGAGCGTCTGGTCGAGGGTCTTCAGCGTCCGCTCGATGATGGCGTCGATCTCGCTGTCGGTGCAGCAGAGCGGCGGCGCGTAACCCAGAATACCGTTCGCAAAGGCGCGCACGATCAGGCCGTTTTCCCAGGCGCGGTCGAAAACCTTGCGTGCGGGGGCCGCAGCGGCCGGCAGCGGGGTCTTTTTGTCCTTGTCGGTCACGAGTTCGACGGCGGCGAGCATGCCGCGCCCGCGGACATCGCCGACCAGCGGATGGCTTCTCAGGCTCTCAAGCCCCGCCATCAGCCTTTCACCGGCGCGGCGGCCGTTTTCCAGCAGCCCGCCCTCGTAAAGTTTCAGCACTTCGAGACCGACGGCGGCGCTGACGGGATGGGCGGAATAGGTATAGCCATGCCCAATTGCGGCCTCGCCTGCGAAGTCGGCTATTGTATCATAGACGTGGTCCGCCATGAAGACGGCGCCCATCGGCACGTAGCCGGAGGTGAGGCCCTTGGCGGTGGTGATGAAGTCCGGCACGATGTCCTCGTCGGCACAGGCAAACAGCGGCCCCGTGCGGCCAAAGCCGGTAATGACTTCGTCGGCGACGAAAAGGATGCCATAGGAACGGCAGAGGTCGCGCATGGCCTTGACCCAGCCGGGAGGCGGCACGAGAACCCCGCCGGAACCCTGGATCGGCTCCGCATAGAAGGCGGCGACGCGGTCCGGACCGATCGTCTCGATCTTGTCCTTCAGGATTTGCAGGGAGGATGCGATGATGGCGGCCGGGTCGCTTCCCACCGGGTTACGGTAGGCGTAATGCGACGGGATTTTGTGCTGCCAGTCGTAAGGCACGCCGAAACCGGCATGGAAAGCGGGCAGGGCGGTGAGGCCCGAACCGGCGGTGGTGGAGCCGTGATAACCCTGTTCGATGGAAATGAACTGGTCGCGCTGTGGCTGGCCCTTGGCATGCCAGTAATAGCGGATGAACCGAATGGTGCTGTCCACCGCATCGGAGCCGCCAAGCGTGAAATAGACGTGGTTGAGATCGCCCGGTGCGCGGTCGGCAAGTTCCGAGGCCAGCCGAATGGCCGGTTCGCTGCCAATGTCGAAATAGGCCGTCGCATAGGGCAATTCCCGCATCTGCTTTGCCGCCGCCTCGACGATGCTGTCATGGCCGTAACCGGCATTGACGCACCACAGGCCGGCAAAACCATCGATGAGCTGATGGCCGGTAATATCGGTGACGGTTGCGCCGCGTGCCGATTGCAGTACCCGCACGCCCAGCTTCTCATGGCCGCGGAAGGAAGAGACAGGGTGCACCAGATGGGCGCGATCCAGTTCGATGAGTGAATTGCTTAACATGGGTCTCTCCCGATTCAGCCCAGCGCCTGGCTGGTCAATGCGAATGTTTTCAGTTTTTTGTCAGCGGGGATTTCGGTTTTCGACCGGCGCATGGCGATGCCGCCGCCGACATGGCCAAGACCGCGTTCGGCAAGCCAGGGGGCCAGGCCCGTGTCGGCCGTGGTGTCCACACGAAGGAATGCGCCGGGACGTTCATAAAACACGAATGCGATCAGTTCTTTCGCGATTTCAGCATTTTCCGCGACGACCGGGCCGATGACTTCGCCGCGCCCGAAGGCGCGAAGTGCTGCAAAGCCCTTGATGACGCCCTGTTCCTGCACGAGTGCGAAACGCGCCCTTTCGGCAAGTGCTGCAAAGAGGGCCGTGCGATCCGCACCGAAAGCCTGCGCATCGAGCGCGGCGAGTTCGGCCGGATCAATGGTTTCCGCCCAGGTGACACCTTCCGGCCTGTCGGTCGCGGCCGGAATGCCCTGATGCTGGAGCACCTCGCCGCAGGCGGCGAAGCCCAGCTTTTCATAAAGGGGCAGGCCGTCGGCCGTGGCTACAAGACGGCACTCGCGATTTTCTGCTGCGTCCATTGCAGCGCCCATCAACTGGCGTCCAAGGCCGCGGCCGCGCATGCTCTCGTCCACGATCACCATATTGACGGTGGCGCAGGTGTCTCCGAGAATCGTCGCCATGGCGGTTCCGACGACGCGCCCGTTTTCCAGCGCGACGAAACCCTTGCTCAGGGAAAGGACCAGCGCCCAGTCTTCTTTCCGGTGCGGCCAGCCGGCCTGGCGGGAAAGTTCAACGGCCGCGTCGAGGTGGTCCGGTTGAAACGTTTGGATATCGATCAGGCTCGCCTGCATGCCGGAACTCCGTTTTTCTGCTTATTCATTGATAGACCGATGCCGAAAGAAGATTGTCCCGACAAATGGGAAGGTTCGATATGTTTCGCTGTTGCTTTTATCCGCCGCCGCATCTTATGCCGCATCTTGTCCGCACCTGGCTGTAAACCGGGGACCGGCGGCGGCTTCCGGTTTGCCTCGACGCAACTCTCTGCCAAACTGGCGGCTGCATACGCAACAATCTGCTTCCGCGAATGGCAATTGCGGTGCGTCGACCGGGCAAAGGCTTTCTATGATCAATTCATTCCGGCACGGCCGATCCCCAAGCAAGGATGACGACGACATGACCATCTTCCGCCCGAAATACATCTCCTTCGATTGCTACGGCACGCTGATCAATTTCCAGATGGCAGAGGCCGCCCGCGATCTTTATGGCGATCGTCTCGATGAAGCGCAGATGCAGCAGTTCATCAAGAATTTTGCGGCCTATCGTCTGGATGAGATCATGGGCGACTGGAAGCCCTACGCCCAGGTGGTTCACAATTCGCTTTCGCGCAGCTGCAAGCGCAATGGCGTGGCCTTCAAGGATGAAGATGCCACCTTCGTTTACGAGCACGTTCCGACCTGGGGCCCGCATGCCGATGTTCCGGCCGGGCTTGCCAAGGTTGCGAAGGAAATTCCCCTCGTCATCCTGTCCAACGCCATGAATTCGCAGATCATGTCGAATGTCGAAAAGCTCGGTGCGCCCTTCCACGCTGTCTATACGGCTGAGCAGGCACAGGCCTACAAGCCGCGCTTCAAGGCTTTCGAATATATGTTCGACATGCTGGGCTGCGGTCCGGAAGACATGCTGCATGTTTCCTCCTCGTTCCGTTACGATCTGATGTCGGCCCATGATCTCGGCATCAAGAACAAGGTCTGGGTCAATCGTGGTCACGAGCCCGCCAATCCCTATTACGGTTATGTCGAAATCGCCGATATTTCCGGCCTGGCAGGCGTGGTTGGATTGTAAGGAAAGGTCGGGACCATGAAGTTCGTCTCCTATTGGCACGATACCGCGCCGCAATTTTCAGGTGCCGCGCAAGGTCCCGTCGAAGGTCATTACGATGTCGCCGTCATCGGTGGAGGTTTCACCGGTCTCGGGGCCGCGCGCCAGCTGGCCAAGGCCGGCGCGCGGGTGGTCGTTCTTGAAGGGGAGCGGGTCGGCTGGGGCGCCTCCGGCCGCAATGGCGGGCATCTCAACAATGGTCTCGCCCATTCCTATCTCTCCGCCAAGGCCGAGCTTGGCAAGGAGCGCGCGATCGCCCTCTACAGGGCGCTCGATTCCTCCATCGATACGCTGGAGGCGCTGATCGCTGAGGAAGGCATCGATTGCAACTTCCGCCGCTCGGGCAAGCTGAAGCTTGCCTCCAAGCCGCAGCATTTCGAAGGTCTGGCGAAGAATTTCGAGGCGCTGCATGCCGAGGTCGATCCCGACACGGCGCTTCTTTCCGCAGCCGATCTCAAGTCGGAGATCGGTTCGCCCTTTTATGGCGCCATGCTTTCGAAGAAGAGCGCGATGATGCATATGGGTCGCTATGTGGCCGGCCTTGCCGAAGCCGCCAGCCGTCATGGCGCGGTGATCTTCGAAAATGCGGCGGTGACGAAGCACATCCAGAACGGCAGGACCCATGAACTGGAAACCTCGCGCGGCAAGGTGACGGCCGACAATGTTCTGGTGGCGACCGGCGCTTACACGCCGTCCGGCTTCGGTTATTTCCGTCGCCGCATCATCGCCGTCGGCAGTTTCATCATCGCCACGCGGCCGCTGACGGATGCCGAGGTTCAGGCCTCGGTTCCGGGCAACCGCACCTATGTCAACTCGATGAATATCGGCAATTATTTCCGGCTCGCGCCGGATAACCGGTTGATCTTCGGCGGCCGTGCGCGCTTTTCCGCCACGTCGGACCAGCGTTCGGATGCCAAAAGCGGTGCGATCCTGACGGAAAGCCTGCATCGCATCTTCCCGCAGCTTTCGCATGTGCCGATCGATTATTGCTGGGGCGGTCTGGTGGACATGACCAAGGATCGTTATCCGCGCGCCGGTTTCCACGACGGCGTCTGGTACGCCATGGGCTATTCCGGCCACGGTGCGCAGCTTTCCACCCATCTCGGCATGATCATGGCTGACGCCATTCTCGGACGGCCGGATAACAACCCGCTGAAGGGACTGGAATGGCCGGCGGTGCCGGGCCATTTCGGCAAGCCGTGGTTCCTGCCGGTCGTGGGCCTCTATTACAAGATGCTGGACAAGATTCAGTAGAGTGCGGTCGCTTTCCTGTCGCTCAGGCTTCTTACGAACCATCCTCCACATTCGACGTCATCCTCGGGCTTATCCCGAGGATCTGTCCACCTATCGCAAAATCAATCGGTAGCAGATGCTCGGGACAGGCCCGAGCATGACGGAGGAGAGGTTTGTGGGCGTTCCATCAATCTAACAGCAGCTGTCCGGCCGTTTTATTGCCTCCACACAAAAAAAAGGGCCGCAGAGCGGCCCTTTAGGCGGGGAGAAGGAAGCGGGCTCAGGAAAGCCCGCCAATATGAAACGTCTTGATTTCCAGATATTCCTCGATGCCGACCTGTGCGCCCTCACGGCCGAGGCCGGATTGTTTGACGCCGCCGAAGGGTGCGACTTCGGTGGAGATTGCGCCGGTGTTGAGGCCGACCATGCCGAATTCCAGCGCCTCGCCCACGCGCCAGGCGCGTTTCAGGCTTTCGGTATAGAAATAGGCGGCGAGGCCGAAGGGCGTGCCGTTGGCGATGGCGATGGCTTCTTCTTCCGTCTCGAAACGGAAGAGCGGTGCCACCGGTCCGAAGGTTTCTTCGCTTGCCAGCCGCATCCCGGTCGTGGCGCCGGTCAGCACCACGGGGGCGGTATATTGCGGACCTTCCGGCAGATCATGTGGTTTGGTAATGACCTTCGCGCCCTTGGAAACGGCGTCATCGATATGGGCGCGGATCTTGGCGATGGCCGGTTCGTTGATCATCGGGCCGATGGAAACGCCTGCCTCGGTTCCGGGTCCGACCCGCATGGCATCGACGCGATCCGCCAGTTTTTTCGCAAACGCGTCATAGACGCTCGACTGCACGAGAATACGGTTGGCGCAGACGCAGGTCTGGCCGCCATTGCGGAATTTCGAAACCAGCGCGCCTTCGATGGCGAGATCGAGATCGGCATCATCGAACACGATGAAGGGCGCATTGCCGCCCAGTTCCAGCGACAGCCGCTTGACGCTGTCGGCAGCACCGCGCATCAAAAGCGAGCCGACACGGGTGGAGCCGGTGAAGGAAATTTTCCGAACCGTCTCGTTGGCCATGATTTCGTTGCCGATTTCCGTAGGCATGCCGGTGACGATGTTGATGACGCCGGCGGGAATGCCGGCCCGTTCGGCAAGCACGCCGAGCGCCAGCGCCGAATAGGGCGTGAATTCCGAAGGCTTGATGACAACGGTGCAGCCGGCCGCAAGTGCGGGCGCGACCTTGCGGGTGATCATGGCGTTCGGGAAGTTCCACGGCGTGATGATGCCGCAGACGCCGACCGGTTCTTTCAGCACCACGATACGCCGGTCTGGCGTCGGTGAAGGGATGGTGCTGCCGCCGATACGACGAGCCTCTTCCGCGAACCATTTGACGAAGGATGCGCCGTAGCGAATTTCTCCCTTCGCTTCATCCAGCGGCTTGCCCTGTTCGGTGGTGAGGATCAGGCCGAGATCGTCGACATTGTCGATCATCAGCGCGAACCATTTTTCGAGAAGCGCTGCGCGCTCCGCGTGGGTCTTTTTCTTCCACGGGCCGAAGGCGGCGTTGGCGGCTTCGATGGCCGCGCGGGTTTCCGCGCCGCCCATATCCGGCACGGTGCCGATTACCGCCTGCGTCGCCGGGTCGATCACGTCGACCGCCTTGCCCGATGCCGCCGCCTTCCATGCGCCGCCGATCAAGCCCGTCTGGCGAAAGAGTTCCTTGTCCTTCAAGCCCTGCATCATAATTCTCCGAAATCAGTCGAGCGCCGCAAGAATTGCGGCGGTGATGGCGTCTGTCTTGTCCTTGCCCGGCACCGTGCCGATACCCCGGCCGGTCGCCGTTTCCAGCGCCGTCATGATACGCACGGCCGCGTCCTTTTCATCGAGATGCTCGAGCATCATCGCGCCGGACCAGATGGCGGCGATGGGGTTGGCAATGCCGAGATGGGCGATATCCGGGGCCGAACCGTGCACCGGCTCGAACATGGAGGGCGCGCTGCGGTCAGGATTGATATTGGCGGAGGCGGCAAAGCCGAGGCCGCCCTGAATGGCTGCGCCGAGGTCGGTCAGAATATCGCCAAAGAGGTTGGAGGCGACCACGACATCGAGGCTTTCCGGGGCCATAACCATGCGGGCCGCCATGGCGTCGATGTGGTAGCTGGAAACCTCGACGTCGGGATATTCGGCAGCGAGCTTGTGGGTCACCTCGTCCCAGAACACCATCGAATATTTCTGGGCATTGGACTTGGTGATGGAGGCAAGCTTGCCGCGACGCTTCTGCGCCTGTTCGAAGCCGAAGCGCAGGATGCGCTCCACACCCTTGCGGGTGAAGATCGAGGTTTCGACGGCAACTTCATCGTCGGTGCCCTGATGCACGCGGCCGCCGGCGCCGGAATATTCGCCCTCCGTGTTTTCACGGATGCAGAGAATGTCGAAGCCATCGGCCTTCAAAGGCCCCTGCACACCGGGCAGAAGCCGGTGCGGGCGGATATTGGCATATTGCACGAAAGCCTTGCGGATCGGCAGCAGCAGGCCGTGCAGCGAGACAGAGTCCGGCACTTCCGCCGGCCAGCCGACCGCGCCGAGCAGGATGGCGTCGAAGCTGCGCAGGGTTTCGATGCCGTCCTTCGGCATCATCGCGCCGGTTTCCTTGTAGAAGGCGCAGGACCAGGGGAATTCCGTTCCTTCAAGCGCAAAACCGGAGGTTTTGGCGGCGGCGTTGAGAACCTGCCATGCGGCGTCCGTTACGCTTTTGCCGATGCCGTCTCCGGGAATGAGTGCGATGCGATGCGTTTTCAAGACATTACCCCTGTTACAGTCCGATAAGGACGCTTTTGCTCTTGCGGTTGGCGAGATAGGCCTCGCGTCCGAGATCCTTGCCGATGCCGGAGCGTTTGTAACCGCCGGTCGGCAATATGTGGTCGCGCGAGCGGCCATAACGGTTGACCCAGATCGTGCCCGCCTGAATGGCGCGGGACAGGCGCATGACGCGCGAGACGTCACGGCTGAAAAGACCCGCCGCCAGACCGTAGGTCGGATGGTCGGAAAGCGCCAGAGCCTCTTCTTCCGTGCGGAAGGTCTGCAGCGTCAGCACCGGCCCGAAGATTTCCTCGGTGACGGCAGGAGAGGTCTGGTCGACATTGGCGATCAGCGTCGGCTGATAGAAATAGCCGGGACCGTCCATGATCGCGCCGCCGGTCAGGCATTCGCCGCCATGGGCGACCGCCGCCTGCACGATGCCGTCGATGCGCTTGCGCTGCACCTCGGAGATGATCGGCGAATATTGCGTCGTCTCGTCCCAGGTCGGGCCGGGTTTCACCGCCTTCATGCGGGCGATGATGGCCGTGGAAAGGGCATCCGCCGCACTTTCCTCGACGATGATGCGCGAGCCCGCCACGCAGGCCTGCCCGGCATTGGAGAGAATATTGCCGGCGATGGCCGCTGCCGCCTTCTCTATATCGGCATCGGCAAAGACCAGTTGCGGGCTCTTGCCGCCGAGTTCCAGCGTCATGGGCTTGATGCCGGTGCGGGCGATATTGGCCATGATGGCGGCGCCCGCGGCGGTGGAGCCGGTGAAGCTGACCTTGGAGATATCAGGGTGTCCGGTGATGGCATTGCCGGTCACGGGCCCGTCGCCCAGCACGATGTTGATGAGACCTGCCGGCAATCCGGCCTTGATCGCCAGCTGCGCCATGAAGATGCTGGAGAAGGGCGTCATTTCAGACGGTTTCAGCACCACGGCATTGCCTGCCGCGAGTGCCGGGCCGAGCTTCCAGCCGGCCATGGAGACGGGGAAATTCCATGGTGTGATGGCGCCGACGACGCCATAGGGCTCGGTCATGATCATGCCGAGGCTCGCATCGTCGGTCGGCACCAGATCGCCGCCTTCCTTGTCGGCAAATTCGGCGAAGAAGCGGATCTGTTCGGCGGTGACGGCGATATCGCCGGCGATCAGCTGGCCCACCGGCCGCGTCGAGGACAGCGCCTCGATTTTCGCCAGCGTCTCGGCCTCTTGCTCGATCAGGTCGGCCCAGCGCTGCAAGACCTTCGTGCGCTCGCGCGGGCGCACGCCGCCCCAGTTGCTGCTCTTCAACGCGGCCTTGGCAGTCTGCACTGCCTCATCGACCAGCGCCGCATCCGCCTTGGGGCAACCGGCATATTCGATGCCATCCGAGGGGCGGTGCATGTCGATGCCGTTTGCCGCCGGAACCAGCCGGTCGCCGATGAAGTGGCCGATCGGCAGGGATAAGCTGTCTGGATCGAAGCTGAGCGTCATGTGGAATCCTCTTTGGATATGCCCCAACGCTAATCCCTGATGGCAAGCAGCATCGACCGACTGCGGCGCGGGCGGTGAATGAAAATCCTGTTTTGCCACCGGCAGACAGTGCAATCTTCGGCGGCCGGTATATGCCGCAGGTCAAACGCCGTAGCGGGCGCTTATACGGTCGAAAATCCCGGCCATCCGCTCGCTAAGGGGGCGGGGATCATCGCCCTCGTTTTCGACCGCTTCAAACACCCGGTGTTTCAGGAAGAAGCGCCATCCCACGGGCGATTTTTGCAGGAATTGCGTCAGAAGATCATAACGCTCCCGGGTCCAGACCGCCTCGAAGGCGAGCCGCTCCGGTCCGTAGCTGATGATATCGTCCGTCTTCCCGCGCGGCGCGGCGCGCAGGGCAGTCGTCGCCTCTTCGTCGATATCATCACTGTTGAGCGCCACCCCATAGTGTCTTGCAGCATTTTCTGCCGAGACCGCACCACGCCGCACATCGCGCAGCACGGCCTGCTGCGGGCGGGTGAAGGGGTCGCCGTAACCGCCGGCTCCCGGTCCTATGACACGAATGACATCGCCCGGGCCGCAATGGACGATATCGGTATTGCCGAGCGAGATTTCGCCCTCGGTATCGGGATTGCGGAGGAAGCGGGAAATCAGCCCCGGACCTGCGCCGTTGACACCCCAGCTCGCCATCACCGAACGGTTGCGATTGCGGGCCGTGACCACCGTTTCCGGGGAGGATATTTCAAACTCCATGACAGCCGAAAGCCCGCCGCGAAAACGGCCCGCCCCGCCGGTGTCGCGTTGCAGCCCATAACGGCGGAAAAGGATCGGTACTTCCGCTTCGCTGATTTCAATCGGCGTGTTGCGCAGAAAACCGGTGGCGCCGCCCGCGCCGTCGCTGCCGTCGCAGAAGGGCGTGCCACCGCCGCCGCCGCCGACCGGGCCGATGGAGGCCATGACCGGGCGGCCGTTCCTGTCGCTGGTCTTGATGTTCATGATGGCGTTTCCGCCGGGTGAGGCGGCGGGAATAAGCTCCGGCAGCGCCTTTGCAAAAGCGCCGATGGTGACGATCTGCGTCATGGCGCAGGTCAGCGAACGCATGCCGACGGCGGCCGGGCGCTGGCAATTGACGATCGTGCCTTCCGGCAGCACGGCCCGCGCCGGGCGCAGGGTGCCGGCATTCAGGAGCAGGCTGTTATCGAGCGTATAAAGCACATAGGTCAGGCCGACCATGACGAGTGAATGCCGCTCGCGGCCGCCGGTCGGCATGTTCAGCGACGAGCCGAGCTGCGGGTCGCTGCCGGTATAGTCGAGGACGGCTTCGCCGCCGCGGATTTTCAGCGTCAGCGCCACGCGGCATGGCCGGCCCCCGACGGAATCCTCATCGGCATAATCGGCAAAGAAATAGTCGCCATCGGGCACCCGGGTCAGGATTTGCCGGGTCTGCTCTTCCGCATAGTCGAAAATCTGGCGCACACCGTCCAGAAAATCGTCAAAGCCGAAGCGGGCGATGATCTCCTGCATCTTGCGTTCGCCGATATTGACGGAGGCGATCTGGGCGTGGAGGTCGCCGATATTCTGTTCCGGCATGCGGACATTGGCCTTCATCATGTCGATGATGAAGGGATCGAGCCTGCCTTTGCGCACGAGCTTGACCGGCGGGATGCGCAGGCCTTCCTGCTCGATTTCGGAAAGCGAGCGGGACAATGAGGCCGGAACCGCGCCGCCGACATCGGTATTGTGGATGTGCCCGACCACGAAACAGGCAATTTTGCCCTCATGGAAGACCGGTTTCCAGATGTGGATATCTGGAGAGTGAGTGGCGACGAAACCGCTATAGGGATCGTTGGTGATGCAGATATCGCCCTCTTCATATTCCTCGAACATGGAAAGCAGCGGCGCGTAATCGATGCCGCTATACCAGGGCGCACCGAATTGCCGGGGGTTGGCGAAGGCCAGCCCCTCGCGCGTCACCACCTGACAGGAAAAATCCTCGGTCTCCTTGACGAAGGCGGAATGGGCGGTGCGCATCAGCGTAAAGGCCATGGCATCGGCGGCGGCCGAGCAGAAATTGGCGAGCACCTTGAGATTGCGGCGATCGATGGTCATGGGTCAAAACTCCCGCTTGGTAATGACGAGATTGCCGAAACGGTCCACATGGACCGAAAAGCCGGGCGGCACGACGGTGGTGGTATCGTCCTGAAGGACGATGGCGGGGCCGTCGAAATCGTGACCGGCCGCCAGATCGTCACGGTGATAGATCGCCATGTCGTGTTCCATGCCGCCAAACCAGCCTTTCGTGTGAAAGCGCGGCGTTGCGGGGCCAGTGGCCACGCCTGTCTCGCGAAGCGGCGGCTTCGGTGTTTTCCCGGAGACGACAAGTCTGAGATTGACCATCTGCACCGCCGCCCGCTCATCGGAATGACCGTAGAGGCGGGCATGTTCCTCATGGAAAGCCCTGTTTATAGCGCCGGCGTCGCCGCTGCCCAGCCATTCCGACTGCAGCGTGGTCTCGATTTCGTAGGATTGGCCGCGATAGCGCATGTCGGCGGAAAGCCGCATCTCGCAATCACCGTTAAAACCCTGTTCCTTCAGCCAGTTGCTGCCGGTTTCCTGCATTTCGGCGAGAAGGGGGGCGAGATCGAAGATTTCCCTGTCGTTCACATCGCAATAGGTGGTGCGGATGAAATCGTTCTTCAGATCGGCAATCAGGCCGCCGAGCGCGGAAACAACGCCCGGGGTGGGCGGCACCACCACACCCTTCATGTCCAGCTCGCGGGCGAGGAAGCAGGCGAGCATCGCGCCGGCGCCGCCGAAAGCGAAGAGGTGAAATTCGCGTGGGTCGATGGCGAAACGGGAGGTCAGGGCATTCACCTCCGCATACATGCCGGAGACGGCGATATCGACGATGTTGCCGGCGAGCGCCTCGACGGAAAGGCCGAGTTTTTCGGCGAGCGGCGAGAGCGCGGCGCGCGACGCGGCGTGATCGACGGTCACCGCGCCATAACCGAGCGGCATATGGCCGATGAGATTGGCGGCCGCCATGGCGTCCGTGATCGTCGGGCGGTTACCGCCACGTCCGTAACAGGCGGGTCCCGGCGTCGAGCCGGCACTTTCAGGCCCCACCTGCAACAGGCCGAGGCTGTCGACCCATGCGACCGAGCCGCCGCCCTGGCCGACGGAGCTGACCGAAACGGAGGGGACATGAATCTGGAAATCGCCGATCAGTTCGCCGACCCCATATTGGGCCTCGCCATCAAGGATCACGGCCACATCGGCGCTGGTGCCGCCGATATCGAGGCTCATCACTCGCTCAAAGCCGCTGGCCTTTGCCAGATAGCCTGCGCCGATGACGCCGGAAGCGGTGCCCGACAGGATCATCTGCACACATTCCCGCCGCGCCTGATCGATGCCCATGACGCCGCCATTGGTCTTGGTGATGAGCAGCGGGCAGGCAATGCCTTGCCCGCGCAGCACCGTTTCGAAACGGTCGAGGTAATGTGCGACGCGCGGCTGGACATAACCGCTGATGACGGCGGTGACGGTGCGCTCATATTCGCGGATGATCGGCCATGTCTCGGCAGAGGAGACCACCGGCAATTGCGGCGCGATGCGTTCGATCATCGCCTTCACGGCAAGTTCGTTTTCGGGATTGCGGTAGGAATGCAGGAAGGCGAGCACGATGCCGTCGCAACCGACTGCAAGTGCGCCAGCGACAGCCTGCGCCACATTCTCTTCGTTCGGAGCGAGCTTTACCTCGCCGGTCGCCAGCATGCGCTCGGCTATGCCGAAAACCCGTTCGCGCGGGATGAGCGGTTCCGGCCGCACGGAATAGAGATTGTGGATCTGCGGAATTTTCAGGCGTGCAACACCCAGCACATCCTCGAAATTTTCGGTGGTGAACAGCGCGACATTCTGGCCGTTGCGCTGGATGACGGTGTTGACGCCGACGGTGGTGCCATGGGTGAAATAGGAAACGTCCTTCGCTTCGATGCCGTCGCGCTTTTTCAGCGTATCGAGCGCGAGAAGGATTTCTTCTCCGGGCGCATCGGGGCGGGAAAACACCTTCAGGGTGGAAAGCGAGCCGGTCCCATCGTCGAACACGGCAAAATCCGTAAACGACCCGCCAACATCGACGCCAATGCGATATCCCATCTCTTCCGTCTCCTTTTCCAGTGCGGACGATGCTGTCATCGGGACCGGAAAAGGGCCAAGCATTTATGGGGTAAGGGTCATAGCCCCAGGTTATGAGGACGGCCGGGGTGACCCGTAGGGAGGGTTGCTCAACCCTCGCCGGGTTTCGGCACCGTCATGTAATATTCGGGATGCGGTGCTGCGCGATAGCCGGCCTTTTCGTAAACGCCATGGGCGTCGCGGGTCGCCAGCATCCAGCTCGATACCGTCGAAAGCTCCGGGTGTTTGCGTATCTCGGTGGCGATCCAGGACGCAAGGCCGCGACCGCGATGATCCTCCACCGTGAAGACATCGCGCAGATAGCCGAAAACGGCATAATCCGTCACCAGACGGGCGAAGGCGGCCATGGAGCCGTCAGGGGCGTAAACGCCGACCGGCAGCGAATGCGAAAGCGCCCGCTTCAGCCGGTCGGCGGTCATTCCCTGCGCCCAGTAGGAATCGCGGGCGAGAAAACCATGGACCAGATCGAAATCCACCCGTGCCGGATCGGTGCTCAGCACATAGCCGTCGCGGGTGATTTCGAAAATGGCCGGTTTCCAGTTCATCCGTTCACCGTAACATAGATCTTGCGGACGGTTTCAATGGTTTTCCAAACGCCGACGAAGCCCGGCTTCATGACGAAACTGTCGCCAGCCGTATAACGCAGCGGTGCGCCGCCTTCCGGCGTGATTTCGATGACGCCTTCGAGAATATGGCAGAATTCGAAGGTTTCGCCCTTGATCGAACGGCTTTCGCCCGGCGTCGCTTCCCATATGCCGGTGTGGACGGTGCCGTTGCGGGCTTCGTCCAGCGGCCAGGTCTTGAAGGACGGATCGCCGGAAATGAGACGTTCCGGCAGGGCCTTGGAGGCTTTCGGTTCGAAGGCGGGGTGCGTGTCGATGGTCTTGAGAAGCGGCATGGGTGTCCTTTCCTGGAACGGGATGATCAATATCCGCGATTGCGGTCGACGAGGCCGAGCGGCTCGAGGCCGGACTGGTATCGTTTGATGTTCTCGACAACGGTGCGTGCTGCCGAATGCGGCTGGGTGACGCTGGCGATGTGCGGCGTCAGGAGAATTTTCGGATGCGTCCAGAAGGCATGGTCTTCCGGAAGCGGTTCCGGATCGGTGACGTCGATCACAGCACCCGAGAGCCTGCCGCTGTCTAGCGCATCGATGAGGGCGTCGTGGTCGAGCTGTTTGCCACGCCCGGCGTGAACCAGCCCCGCACCCTCGGGAAGCATCCCCAGGCGTTCGCCATTCAGAAGTCCCGTCGTTTCGTCGGTCAGCGGCAGCAGGCAAACGAGAATATCGCTGGTCGAAAGGATCGTGGACAATCCGGCTTCGCCATGATGGCAGGTCACACTATCGATCTCGCGCGGTGAACGGCTCCAGCCGGAAAGCGGAAAGCCGAAGGGTTTCAGCCGTTCCAGCGCCGCAACGCCTAGCATGCCGAGGCCGAGAACGCCCACCCGGCACTCTTCCGCCTGACGCTGCGGCAGGGCCTTCCAGAGTTGCTGGCGCTGCTGCTTCAAATAGACCGGCAGGTTGCGGTGAAGCGCCAGCACGCCGAGGCTCACATATTCCTGCATCATGCGGATGATGCCTTCATCCACCATGCGCACGACCTTCACATGCGCAGGGATGGTGTCGATATGAAACTGGTCGACGCCCGCACCGATGGAAAACAGGATTTCGAGATTACGGTAGCGGCCGATATCCTCCGGCACGGTCCAGGTGATGAGGTATCGAACCGCATCCGGATCGACGCTTTCGGCATCCATCGAAAAGGGCAGTTCCGGCAGGTCGCGGGCCAGAGCCTGCCGGAAAATCTCGCCGCGCTTCGCGTCCGAATTGAAGAAGAAAGTCATCTGAAATCCGTGTTCCAAAGGTTTAAACCGTGCAGCGGTTCGCCAGTGTTTCCAGCATTGACTGGCAAGCCGACAATTCGCCGGCCGTTATGAATTCGTCCGGTTTGTGGGCGCGGCCAATATCGCCCGGGCCGCAGATGATGGCATCGATGCTGGCCGCCTGAAAAAGCCCGGCCTCCGTGCCATAGCTGACGGCGGCGATGCAGGGCGCGTCGGTCAATTCTTCCAGAAGCGTCACGAGGGGTGCATCGGCGGCAAGGGAGAGCGCCGGATAATCGCTCATCGGCGTCCATTCTATGTCGATGCCCTCGGCGGCGAGCGCGTCGACGCCGTCGCGCACCGGCTGAAGCAGGGCGATCGGCGATACGCCAGCAATCGCCCGCGCCTCCAGTTCGATGGCGCAGAGATCGGGGATGATATTGATCGCCTGTCCGCCTTTCACTGTGCCGATCTGCAGCGAGGAATAGGGCGGTTCGAACGTCGCTTCGAAAGGCCCCTCGGTGAGAGCCTGTGCGGTCTCGACCGCCTTTGCCATGATGCCGGTCATCAGATGAATGGCGTTCACGCCCTGATCCGGCCGCGAGGAATGGCCGGAGCGGCCGCGAATGGTGATGCGTGCGGCGGCCTTGCCCTTGTGGGCGCGCACCGCATGCAGATTGCTCGGTTCGCCGATGATCGCGCCCGCCGGTTTTGCGCATAGCTCCGGCAATCGGGCGATGAGATGCGGAACGCCGCGGCAGCCCGCCTCCTCGTCATAGGAAAAGGCGATGTGAACGGGCCGCTTCAGCGCCATGCGTGAAAATGCCGGTGCTGCGGCGAGAACCGTGGCCAGAAACCCTTTCATGTCGGTGGTTCCGCGTCCGTAGAGGCGCTCGCCTTCAGTTCTCAGCGTGAAGGGATCGGAGGACCATTCCGGCTCACCGGCAGGCACCACATCCATATGGCCGGACAAGATGTATCCGCTGGCATCGGTCGGGCCGAAGCTGGCGAAGAGATTGGCGCGGTCGCCTTCCGGGCCGGCAAGCAGCGATACTTTCGCGCCGTGGCTTTCCAGATAATCGGCGATCCATCCGGCAATGTCGCCATTGGCGGTTCCGACCACCGACGGGAAGCCGACAAGACGCTCCAGAATGTCGATTGCGTTCATGGCTGTCTCCGTCGCTTCAACGCCGAAAAGCTTAGAGCGGCCTGCGGCGTTTATCTGCTGAAATACGGGTGATTTCAGTAGATTGTTGTGTCCTTCCAGCGCTTTCGGAAAATTCCTGCTGACGAGGCTGGTTATCTTCGGATGTCGTGAACTGGGCTGCCGGGATCAAGGTTCCGCGCCGGAGGGAATGAGAGCCGTTTGTCATGGAGCTGCTCAAAGTCGATAGTTTCGAGTTGCGGACAGTGGATATCGCCGATGTGGAGGCCGATCATCTGCATGCTTTGTCCATGGCTGTCGGATGGCGATATCACGCGAACGAATGGTGTTTCCTGCGGCAGTGCGGCGTCGGGCTTGCCGCGCTTGACGAAATCGATCGCGTTGTCGCAACGGCAATGCTGTTTCCTTATGATGAGGGTTTCGCGACGGTCGGCATGGTCATCGTTTCCCCCCGTTTGCAGAGGCAGGGCGTTGCGCCATGGCTGGTGGGCCAACTCATCGCGGGTCACTCTGACGCCGCCCTGCGGTTGAACGCAACGGAAGCCTCGCGACGGCTTTTCGCACGGCTGGGTTTTTCCGGAGATACCGAAAAAGTACATCTCCTGCGCGGCAAGGCGCGCTGCCCTGCCGAGATGCCGACACTTGGAAGAAAACAGAGAATCGAGCCGCTGTCCGAGGATCATTTGTCCGCCGTGGCGGATTTGGATCGCGCGGCTTTCGGTGTTTCGCGCCGGGGCGTCCTGCAACGCCTTCTCCGGGAAAATACGGGTTATGGCCTGTTCGAGGCCGATCGTCTTGCCGCCTTTGCATTGCGGCGTGCAGCGGGGCGGGGCCATATTGTCGGCCCGGTCGTCGCCGGTGACGAGGCGGATGCGATTGCGTTGGTGAGGCGACATTTTTCCGATCTCGACGATCAGCTTGTCCGTCTCGATGCCGTGCGGGATAGCGGTCTTCTGACCGAGTTCCTGGCGCAATCCGGGCTGGTGGTGATCGAAACGCTCACCGCCATGTCGAAAGGCGCGCCGCAACCGGCAGGTTCCGGTTCTGCAAAGATTTTCGCCCTGGCAGGCCCGTCTTTGTGCTGAGGTGCGGCACTATCGCAATTGACGCCCCGCCTCTTGCCCCTTATGTGAGAAAGCGACGGTTCCTGCAGCCGAAAGGCGAAGGGATTAATAGGGAACATGGTGCGGGCGATCTTTTTCGCCCAATGCCGTGGCTGCCCCCGCAACTGTAAGCGGATTGTCGTTCATCCCCGTGACGCTTCAAGGCGTCATGCCACTGTATTCTCCGGAATGCGGGAAGGCAGATGAGCGACGCAAATCCGTGAGCCAGGAGACCTGCCGTCGAAATATAAACCATCGTTACGGGCGGGGAAGCCCGGAGGAGGAGATTGTAATGTTATTTCATAACATTTCGTTTGCGTCCTATTGCCGTTCTCCGTACAAGACGTCCCGCTGTTGCTGCGCGTTTTGACGCCTGCTGCTCTGGAATAAGATTTACTTTCGACTGGAGAACACATGTTTCATTCTAGACGCCTGCCGGTCCATGCCGGCTTTCTGGCCGCTGCGCTTGCGGCTTTGCCCGTCGCCGGCGCCAATGCTGCCGAAACCACCTATCCCCTGACGATCAACAGCTGCGGTCAGGACATCACCTTCAAGCAGGCACCCGCCCGCACCGTGTCCGTCGGCCAGAGCACGACCGAGGTTCTTTACCTCCTCGGCCTTTCCGACAAGGTGGTCGGCACGGCGCTGTGGATCGGTCCGGTTCTGAAGGGCTACGAAGAGGCCAATGCCAGGGTCGAGCGTCTGGCTGACAATGATCCGAGCTTTGAGGCGGTCATCGGCAAGAAGCCGGACCTCGTGACGACGCAGTTCCAGTGGCAGATCGGCCCGGAAGGCGTTGTCGGAACACCGGCGCAATTCGCCGAGCTTGGCGTTCCCGTTTATACCTCGCCCGCCGATTGCATGGGCAAGGACAATTCCGGCGGCGGTGACGGCGTGCGCAACACCGTCTTCACCATGGATCTGATTTACCAGGAAATCCGCGATCTCGCCAAAATCTTCAACGTGCAGGATCGCGGTGAAGAGGTCGTTGCCGACCTGAAGAAGCGTGAAGAAGCCGCCCGCGCCAAGATCGCCTCGGCAAATGGCAAGCTTTCGGCAGTCTTCTGGTTCTCCAGCGCCGAGCTGGATATCGATCCCTATGTGGCCGGCCGCAATGGCGCCCCCGGCTACATCATGTCCGCGTTGGGCTTAAAGAACGTCATCGAAAGCGATGAAGAATGGCCGACCGTCGGCTGGGAAACCATCGCCAAGGCAAATCCCTCCATCATCGTCGCCGGCAAGATGGATCGCCGCCGTTTCCCGGCTGACGATGTCGCCGTCAAGCTGAAGTTCCTCGCCACCGATCCCGTGGCCAGCATCATGCCAGCCGTCAAGGAAGGTCATGTGTTCGAGATGGATGCGCAGGCGATGAACCCGACCATTCGCACCATTGAAGGCATCGAAACGCTGGCCGAGGCGATTTCGGCTGCCGGCCTCGCCAAGTGAACGGTCTTTCCATCCATCTCGGCAGGGTAGGGCTGGCTTTTGCCGCGCTCGCCCTGCTGCTCGTCGCGCTGATGGCCGGGGCGGCCATCGGCGAGACTGCCATTCCTTTTGACGTCGTGGCGAAAACAATCGCCAACCGCGTCTTCCATGCGACCTATCCGCTGGAACCGCTGGATGAGGGCATTGTCTGGAGTTACCGCCTCAGCCGCGCCGTTGTTGCCGCCTGTTGCGGCGCTTCTTTGGCGCTGGCCGGGGCGGTGCTGCAATCGCTTTTGCGCAATCCGCTTGCCGATCCTTATATTCTCGGCATTTCCGCCGGCGCCTCCACCGGTGCCGTCGCTGTCGCGTTGCTTGGCTTCGGAGCGGGGTTCCTGACGATGCCGGCCGGGGCGCTCATTGGTGCCTTCGTTGCGTTTTCGCTGGTCAGCCTTCTGGCGGTGCGGGGGGGACATGGCAACAGCGCTATCATTCTGGCCGGGGTGGCCGGGTCGCAGCTGTTTAATGCCATGACCTCTTTCATCGTCACCAAATCCGCCAATGCCGAACAGGCGCGCGGCATCATGTTCTGGCTGCTGGGCAACCTCTCGGGCGTGCGCTGGCCGGATGTCTGGCTGGCGCTGCCGGTCAGCCTTGCGGGACTTGCGGTGTGTCTCTGGTATGCCCGGGCGCTCGATGCCTTCGCCTTCGGCGGTCAGGCTGCTGCCTCGCTCGGCATTCCGGTGCGCTGGGTCTATGCGGTGCTGATCTCCGTTTCGGCGATCATGACGGCTGCGATGGTATCGCTGGTCGGCTCCATCGGCTTCGTGGGCCTCGTCATTCCGCATGCCGCACGCATCTTCGTCGGCGTTCGCCATGGTATATTGCTGCCGGTGACGGCGCTGACCGGCGCGGTTTTCATGATCGTCGCGGATATTCTCTCGCGCATTGTCATTCCGGGGCAGGTGCTGCCCATCGGTGTCATCACTGCGCTCGTTGGCGCACCCGCCTTTGCCTTCATCCTTGGGCAGAAGAGGGGGCGTTCATGAAATTATCCGCTCACGACCTGCATTTCCACGCCGGCAATATCGATATCGTGCGCGGGGTCTCACTCGATGTCGGTTCCGGTGAGTTTCTCGGCGTCATCGGACCGAACGGTTCCGGCAAAAGCACGCTGCTTTCCATGCTGGCGGGTATTCGCAAGCCGCGCCGGGGGCACGTTACGCTCGGGGGTGAGCCGCTTGCCTCATTGGGACGGCGAGACCTTGCCCGCCGGCTCGCCTTCGTGGAGCAGCAGGCCGAAACCACCGAACGCATTACCGCACGACAGGCGGTGGAACTTGGGCGCACGCCCTATCTCGGGCCGCTTTCCGCCTGGTCGCAGCAGGATGACGCCATTGTTGATGCAGCACTTGCCAATGTCGACATGGCCGACAAGGCGGAGCGCAACTGGCACCATCTTTCCGGCGGCGAACGCCAGCGCCTGCATATTGCCCGCGCGTTGACGCAGGAGCCGCATATCCTGCTTCTGGACGAGCCGACCAATCACCTCGACATAGGTCACCAGATCGGCCTGCTCGATCTGGTGCGCCGGCAGGGCCTGACCGTTGTGGCGGCGCTGCACGATCTCAATCACGCCGCCATGTTCTGCGATCGCGTCGCCATCATGCACCGGGGCGAGATGATTGCGGTCGGTCCGCCGCGGGAGGTTCTTACACCGGCGAGAATAGCCGCCGTCTTCGGGGTGGAATGCGTCGTCACCACGGATGAGGGCGGCTTTTCCCATATTCGTTTTCTGCCGGCCCACGGGCGGGCCGAGCATCCAAGGAAAGTACTGGCACGATGATGACATTGACGACGCTCGCAAACGCCGCTGCAAAGACCAGCCTGTTTTGGGCCGCTGCCGTCATTGCCGTGGTGTTCACGGGCTTTCCGCTTCAGGCTTCAGCCGAGACCTTCGAGGTGAAAATGCTGAACCGGGGCGAAAAAGGCCCGATGGTATTCGAGCCCGATTTTCTCGAAATAGCGCCCGGCGACCGCGTGCGCTTTGTGCCTACCCACAAGAGCCACAATGCAGCGACCATCGATGGCATGATCCCGGAAGGTGTCGAAGGTTTCAAAAGCCGGATCAATGACGAATTCGAGACCGGCTTTGAAAAGCCGGGCTTTTACGGCATCAAATGCTCGCCGCATTACGGCATGGGCATGGTCATGCTGATCAAGGTCGGCGAGGCCACCCTGCCGCAGAGCTACCGGACGGTGGACGTGCCCGGCCGGGCAAAGCCAAGGTTCGAGGACCTTTTCGAGCAGGCGGAAAAATGAGGCTGCATTGAGCTCTCATCCGTCATGCCGGACTTGACCCGGCATCGAGCCACGGCGCGTCTGCGCCGTGGGAAGAGTCTTTTGCGATCAAGGGCTTGATCGCACTGGACCCCGGATCTAGTCCGGGGTGACGGAGTAGTTCCCCGGCTTCACTGCGCACACGGCATAACGATGCTGCAGCCCGCGCAGAATGCCTTTCAGCAGGCTGAAATTTTTCGCCTGGGCGCGGTGAATGGCCTGAAGCTCCTGATCGATTGCGACAGGTTCGAAGCCGGTCGCACGCAACAGCGCCGCGACATCGCCGGCCCTTGCGCCCTTCGAAAAATAAACGCGGGAAAGAATGCTGTTGAAGGTGTTTTCCGGGTCCGCCGGCTTGTGCGGCTGGTCCGGTTTGACGAGGCCGATGCTTTCGAGGCTGGCCGCCAGTTTCTTCACCAGTTTTTCGCGCCAGCCGGTATTCACGAAGTCGCCGTCGACGATCAGAAGCCGTCCGCCGGGTTTCAGAACGCGGAACCATTCGGCAAAGCTTGCCTGCGGGTCCACCAGCGTCCAGACCAGATGACGGGTGATGATGACATCGGCGCTTTCATCCGGTTCCATCGTGTTTTCGGCGTCGCCGACGAAAAAGCGGATGCTGCGGCCACGGCTTTTCGCTTTTTCACGGGCAAGCGCCAGCATGGTTTCCGACCAATCCATGCCGGTGACCTGAAAACCGAGATCGTCCATCAGGTGCGAGATGACGCCGGTGCCGCTGGCAAGATCGAGCGCCCTGCGGCCTTCTCCGCGGCCGAGATGTTTCAGGATAAGCGCGTGCCAGGCCTCGCGCTCGTCTTCGGAGAAAATTTCATGTCCGGGGGAAAGGTCGAAAGTCGCGGCGCGGCCGGACCAATAGGATTTGATTTCGTCTCTCAGACTGTCGTTTTTGCCATATTGGATTGTGTCGATCATCGGTCTTCAACTCATGTACCGGTCAGTTAAGAATGGCTCTAAAACATAAATGTTGACTAGTATAGTCAGAAAATAATACAGCCGCGCCAGTCAACACTGGAGAGCAATATCCGATGCGCATCTCAGCCAAATCTGCGGCACTTGCCCTTGGCCTTCTCGTATCCGCCGCATGGCCGGCATTCGCCGAAAAGGTCACCGTCAAGGATGTGACGGGCCGCGATGTCGAGGTGAATGTGCCGGTATCGCACGTTATCCTCGGTGAAGGTCGCCAGATTTATTTCCTGGCTGCGCTCGACAAGGAAAACCCTTTCCAGCACGTGGTTGGCTGGCGCGACGATCTGACGAAAGCCGACCCGGAAACCTATGCGGCCTATCTCGCAAAGTATCCGGAAATCGCCAAGCTGCCGACTTTCGGCGGCATGAAGGACGGCACTTTCGACATAGAGCAGGCTGTCGCCCTGAAGCCTGACGTGATCCTGATGAATATCGACGCCAAGACGGCGACCGAAGAAGCGGGCTATATCGAAAAGCTCGCCAAGGTCGGCATTCCGCTGGTCTACGTCGATTTCCGTGAAAAGCCGATGGAAAATACCGAGCCGAGCATGCGCCTCATGGGCCAGCTGACAGGCAAGGAAAAGATCGCCGAGGACTTCATCAAGTTCCGCGCCGACTCCATCGCCAAGGTTACCGATACGCTCGAAAAGGCCAATCCGAAGAAGCCTGTCGTGTTCATGGAGCGCGCCGGCGGTTACTCCGACGATTGCTGCATGTCCTTCGGCAACGAGAATTTCGGCAAGATGGTGGAGCTTGCCGGCGGCGTCAACATGGCCAAGGACATCATTCCCGGCACCTTCGGCACCGTCAATCCGGAACAGATCATTGCCTCCAACCCGGAGCAGATCATCATCACCGGCGGCAACTGGAACGGTTATGTTCCGGGCGGCAACTGGGTCGGCGTCGGTTATGGCGCGGATCTGAAGGAAGCCCATCGCAAGCTTGAAAACCTGACCAAGCGCCCGGCTTTCACCGGCGTGCAGGCGGTGAAGGACGGTAATGTCCACGCCATCTGGCATCAGTTCTACAACAATCCCTATCAGTTCGTGGCCGTTCAGGAAATCGCCAAGTGGCTGCATCCGGACCTCTTCAAGGACCTCGACCCGGAGGCGACCTTCAAGGAACTGCATGCCCGCTTCCTGCCGCTCGATTACAAGCCCGGCTACTTCGTTTCGCTGAAGGACGCCAAGTAATAAAGGGACGGTGAAGGGGAGCGCCGTCCGACCGATGGATAAAGCCGCAGCCATGCGGCTTTATCGCTTTGTTTTGGAACTCAGTGAGGACTTCTCATGCGGCTCAACGCTCTCAGGCATCTTGCGGTGCTGGCTTTCTCCCTTCTCGCCGTGCCGGTTCTGGCTGCCGAGATTACCGATGTCACCGGTCGCAAAGTCGAGCTGGACCTGCCGGCCAGACGCGTCATCGTCGGTGAGGCGCGCCAGGTGCATGTCATTGCCGCACTCAAGGGCGACAAGACCTTCGACACCATCGTCGGCTGGCGTGACGATCTTCTCAAGAAGGATCCCGACAGCTACGCCGCCTATGTCGAGCGTTTTCCGCAGATCGAGAAACTGCCGCGCTTCGGTTATGTGCCTCAGGGCGATTTCAGCCTGGAAACGGCCATCACCCTTTCGCCCGATGTGATCACCCTCAATCTGGAAGCGGAGAAATCCGCCAAGGAGAGCGGTTTCGAAGAAAAGGCCGCCGCCGCCGGCATCAAGATCATCTATCTCGATTTCCGTATCGATCCTGAAAAGAACAGCGAAGCCTCGGTCGAAATTCTCGGCAAACTGTTCGGCGCCGAAGAGCGGGCGAAGGAATTCATCGCCTATCGCCGTGCCGAAATCGCTCGCGTGGCCGACCGGCTCGCCAGCGTCAAGGACCTGAAGCGCCCGAACGTCTTCATCGAACGCGCGCCCGGCATTTCCGGTGAAAACAATTGCTGCCGCACTTTCGGACCGGTCAATTTCGGCGCGATGGTCGATCTTGCCGGCGGCCACAACATTGCCGACGGCATCATCAAGACGACCTTCGGCGATCTCAATCCCGAACAGCTCGTGGTTGCCGATCCTGACCACGTCATCGTCACCGGCTCCAACTGGGCTGCCGAGTCCGACATCAACCAGTTCGTTCCGGTCGGACGCGGGGCGGATATGGCTCTCTCGCGTGAGCGACTGGCCAACCTTATGAAGCGCACGCCTTTTCCGGAACTGGAGGCCGTGAAGCAAGGCAATGTCCATGCCGTCTGGCACCAGTTCTATGGCGCGCCCTACGAATTCTTCCCGATCCAGCAATTCGCCAAGTGGTTCCATCCCGATCTCTTCGCCGATCTCGATCCGGAAAAGAACTTTGAGGAATTTCACCGCAAATTCCTCCCCGTCACTTACAAGCCGGGCTATTTCGCCTCGCTCGAAAAAGGTTTGAACCAATGAGTTCGGTGAATGAAAGCGCGGTTGGCATCAGTGGGCGCGATCAATATCGCGCCCTTGCCGCGCGCAGGATAATCATCCTCTTCGGGCTTTTTATCGCCCTGTGTTTCAGCATGGCCGCCGATATGGCGCTGGGTCCGGCGCGCTATACGCTCTCCGAGGTTCTGGCGACGATTGCCGATCCGGCCGCCGTCGGAAACCAGCTTCGGGTGGTGATCTGGGATATTCGCATGCCGATCGCGCTGATGGCGGTGACCGTCGGAGCGTCGCTTTCGGTTGCGGGCGCGCAGATGCAGACCATCCTGTCGAACCCGCTCGCCAGCCCCTTCACGCTCGGTATTTCGGCGGCGGCAAGCTTCGGTGCGGCGCTGGCGCTGGTTGGCGGCGTGGCGATCTTTCCGGGCGCCGTGCATTACATGGTGCCGATCAATGCCTTCATCATGGCCATGGTCGCGGCTCTGTTCATCCATTTCGCCTCGACGCTTCGCGGGGTGACGGTCGAAACCATCGTGCTGCTCGGCATCGCGCTGGTGTTCACTTTCAATGCGGCGCTGTCGCTGCTCGAATATCTGGCCTCCGAACAGGCGCTTGCCGCCGTGGTTTTCTGGACCATGGGCAGCCTGACGAAGGCGACCTGGGACAAGGTCTATGTCACCGCCGCCATCCTCCTCGTCACCGTGCCGCTGTTCATGCGCAATGCCTGGGCGCTGACGGCGCTGAGGCTCGGCGATGACAAGGCGGCCAGCATGGGCATCAATGTCCGGCGGCTGCGGTTGACGACCATGCTGACGGTCAGCCTGCTGGCGGCCATTCCAGTCTCTTTTGTCGGCACAATCGGTTTCGTCGGGCTGGTCGGTCCGCACATCGCCCGCATGGTGGTGGGTGAGGACCAGCGTTTCTTCCTGCCCGGCTCGGTGATCTGCGGTGCGCTGCTTCTGTCGGCAACCTCGGTCATCAGCAAGATTCTCATTCCTGGCGCTATTCTGCCGATCGGCGTCATCACGGCGCTTGTCGGCGTTCCGTTCTTCTTCGCGCTTATTTTCGGCAACAGGAGGCGCGCATGGTAGCGCTCGCACTGAAAGATGTCGGCGCCGCCTATGGGCGCATCACGGTTCTCTCCAAGGTCGGCATCGATACGCTGGAAAGCGGCAGTGTGACGGCGGTGATCGGCCCGAATGCCGCCGGCAAGTCGACGCTTTTCAAGCGCATCGCCAGCCTGATTTCCGGTCCCGGACTGGTCGAACTCTCTGATACGGCCCGCGGCAACCGCGCCATCTGCTACATGCCGCAGGATACCGGCGCCAACGCCGTGCTGACCGTTTACGAATCCGTGCTTCTTTCTGCCAAGCAGGGCGGCGGCTGGCGGGTCCATGACGATGAGCTTTTCGAGATCGACGCCATTCTCAAGGCGCTGAAAATCCATGACCTGGCTTTCCGCGGGCTTGGCGAATTGTCCGGCGGTCAACGCCAGCTTGTTTCGCTGGCGCAGGCGCTGGCGCGCAAGCCGGAAGTGCTGCTCATGGACGAGCCGACATCCGCGCTCGATCTTCACCGGCAGATCGAGGTTCTGGGTTTCGTCAGCGATCTGGCGCAGAAGACCGGCATGATCGTGCTGATCGCCCTGCATGACCTCAACCATGCGCTTCGTTATTGCGCCAATACGATGGTTATCGCGCGTGGTGAAATGGTGGTGAGCGGTAGCACGGAGGCGGTGATAACCCCGGAGATGCTGCGCGATATCTATCGCATCGATGCGCGTATCGAGCCCTGCTCGCAGGGCAGGCCGATGGTCATCGTCGACGGGGCCATCTGACAGGTCAAAACCCGGCCGCGCTTGCTGCCGGGTCCGCTCGATGCGGGCTGCACAAATTCTTGATGATAATAGTCATGAATTATCTGTTCGATCCACGGTTTGGATGCTAGAGCTTTGAGCGGCAGAACTGCGCGGCCATTCGGGGGCGGCAGGTTTCGTCGATCCTTGAAATTTCTCTCGGTTGAGACATGGGCATACGGGAAGATGACAAGCGTTATAACGCTTACGTCGCGCATAGGGTCGACCTGATCAAATACGCCACCCTGATTTTAGGGTCGCGGGCGGATGCAGAGGACGTGGTTCAGGAAGCATTCCTGAAATTCGTGCCGGAAGCCTCCGGCAATCCCTCCAACCTCAAATCTTATCTTTTTCGCATCGTTCGCAATCTTGCGCTCGACAACCGCCGGCGCAACCGGCAAGACCTGCGGGAGCGACCGGATGACACCCCCTTCTGGGGCGTGCCGCAGGATCATGGTACGCCGGAAGAGCATGCGCTGTTCTGCGATGAAGTTCGGCAGATGCAGACAATTCTGGAGACCCTGCCGGTTCAGGCGCGCGTGGCATTGGAAATGCACAGATTCGGTGGTTACAATATGGAGGAGATCGCTCGTCACCTTGGCGTGTCCGTGGCCAGCGCTCACCGCCTGATCAAGGGTAGCATTGCCGCGATTACCAGAGAAATGAAGTGAAATTGCCCTGATTGTCCCATTATGTGAAAAAAAACTTTCCGTTAAACGTCTATATAACAACGCGGAAGACGAGGCGGCTTTTCTGCCTCGCAAAGGAACTGGCCCGGTTCAATGACCATTGATCCAGATAGGAAAATAGAATTGCCTGACGGGAAGGCGGAAGAGGCGGCTGACTGGCTGATACGTCTGCAGGCGGGATCGGTGGAGCCGCGGCTGAAGGCGGAGTTTGATCGATGGCTGGTTGCCTCGCCGGCAAACCGTCTTGCCTGGGAGCGGACATGCAAAACGTGGCGCAACCTCGGTCTGGTTGAACCGGCTTTCAAGAACCTCTGGGAAGATGCACCCCACCTGCCGGCCAAGGCCGAAAAACAGCTGCCGCGGCGACGCTTTACCGTTCGTCACTATGCCGGCATGGCCATGGCTGCGGCGTCGCTCTGTCTTGCTGTGCTTTTCGTACCCGCTTTTTTTGTCCGCATCGAAGCGGATTATCAGACCAGTACGGCTGAAAGCCGCACGATAGTCCTTGAAGACGGTAGCAGGGTGCAACTTGCCGCTGCGAGTGCGCTTTCCACCGATTTTACCGATGGCCGCCGTAATGTGAAAGTGCTGAAGGGCGAAGCTTTTTTTGATGTCGTGCCAGATAGCGCGCGACCCTTCGTGGTGGAGACGAAGAACGTCACCGTTCAGGTGCTGGGCACGGCTTTCGATGTCGATCTCACGGATGGCATAACGCAGGTCGCGCTTGCGCATGGCTCGGTGGAAGCATCCTTCCGCAATGCGGCGCCTACACGGCTCATCCCCGGCGAGATGCTGATTGTCGACGCCTCCGGTGCAATCCGAAAGGAGAGCGTGTCCGTGGAGGATATAGGCGGCTGGCGCAACGGGGAGCTTTATGTGGTGGATGCGACGATCGGCTCGGTCGTGGAGCAGATACAGCGCTATCATCCGGCATGGCTGACGATGGCGGACAAAAGGCTGGCCGAGCAGCGGGTAACGGGTTTTTACGATCTTCGCGACCCGGACCGCGCGTTGGAAGCATTGGTGGAACCTTACCGGGGCAAGGTGCATGCGATTGGCGGCAGCGCCCGCATCATCACCCGCTTCTGAAACAGTTGAAAACAAAAAATCATATTTATTTTCAGTAATTTATAAAATTTCCTCAAAAAGCCTGAAAAAAATCGCCGAGGCAATCGTCTTTTTGTTGAGTAATCCGGTCAAGATATTTCCGGAACGAAAGACAGGAAGACTGAAGCAATATGCGCCTCCATATACGTGTAACCGGTTCGGGCAGAAAAGCGGGAAAGCATGCGCGCACAGCCATGCTGCTGGCGACGACGGCTGTCGTTGTTTCAATCTCGATGCCGGTTTTTGCGCAGACCGGACCTGATGCCGCCAATAGCCAGCGCCCGAATGGCGAGCAGGGCGCAACGCGGCCGTTCAACATTCCTGCCCAGTCGCTGTCATCCGTGGTAGGTGCCTTCGGGCGGCAATCCGGCCTTCAGGTCACGCTGGCCACGCCATCGGCCGGCAATGTGCGCACCAACGCCGTCACCGGCAGTTTCACGGTGCGGGAGGCGCTGTCGCGGTTGCTGGCGGGAACGGGCGTCAATTTCCGTATCGCCGGCAATGGCAGAACCGTCGTCATCGGCACGGGGCAATCGACCGTCGATCTTTCCGCGGCGGAGGGTACGACGGTTCTGGAAACCATTACCCTGACCGGCAAGACCGGGCGTAACTCCATTGCCGGTTCCGGTTATCAGGGGACGCCCGACTGGGTTTATGAAACGCCCGCCAGCGTCAGCGTGGTCGGCCGTGAGGCGATCCAGTCGGCCGGGGTGCGCAACACGCGCGATGTTTTCAACCGGGTTTCCGGTGTTTATGCCGGCGAGGGCAATGGCAGCTTCCCAACCGTTTCGCCCAATGTGCGCGGTTTGCAGGAAAGCGGCCGCGTGGTCGTCTCCATCGATGGCGCGCGGCAGAATGCGCAGCGTGGTGCGGCCTTCGGCGGCGCCACGAGCTACACCGCAAGCGCCGGGCAGGGTTATGTGGATGTCGCTTTCATCCGTGCCGTCGAGATCGAGAAAATAACCAATGCGCGCTCAGGCAATGCCGGCTCTCTGGGCGGCAAGGTCGAGTTCCGAACCGTCAGCGCCGACGATCTGATTACCGAGGGTGAAAACAAAGGCGGGGAAGCGAATGTTTCCCGCGGCACCAATGGCTATGATTTTCAGGGCTCGGTTCTCGGCGCCGTTCGCTCGCCGGATGGTCCTCTCTCCTTCGTCGCCGGCTACAGCCGCACGATCATGGATGAATACAAGGTCGGCACAAAAGGGGAGGCCCGCAGCACCGCGCTGACAATGAAGGATTTGCTCGGCCGCGACGGTTGGTCGACCTTTTTCAAGGGCGAAGGCGACTTCGGCGACGTCAAGGCTTCGCTGTCCTGGATGCATCAGGAGAATGACTTCGTTCAGGGCGCTTCCACGGTGATCGACCGGGAAAGCGTAAGAAACGACAGCGTTGTCGCGAAGCTGGATTGGGATCCGGAGAGCGAACTCATCGACTTTAAGTCGTCTCTGTGGCTGAACGATAATATGACGCATGAACTGCGTGCGGCGCGCACTGGAGCCGGGAGCGCAGGATATGCGGCTGAAACCAATCTTGACATGGGCCTACGGAGTTTCGGCGTTAGCGTTGAAAACACCAGTCGTGCCACTACACCGGCAGGCGAGCTTAGCCTTAACTACGGCGTCGAGGCTTTTCGAGATATTGCTTCTTCGGTTGCCACCAGTTCCACCATCGAAAATAACCCCTCTTATGCCAGTAGTTATACCGCTTTTAGCCCGGCAGGGCGACGTGATGTAGCGAGCCTATTTTTCAACGGTGAGCTGGAACCTGCAGACTGGATCACGTTAAGCGGTGGTGTTCGGTATGACTGGTCGCGACTGAAGGGGCGCACGACATATTACAATCAGGTTACAGTCGCTACAGGCTCAAACCGTATTGTTGGCTCGGCAGACAGTTATCTCACGTATGTTTCACAATACCTGCCGGCGACCTACAGCCGCGTCTACGCCATCTGCATGACTGGGGTGTTTGGTGGCCGTACTTTCACTGCGGCCCAGAGGGCAAGTTCCTGCAATACTTTGAACAACGTTTGGCCCGCCACCAGGGGCGAAATCATTGACGGCCGGTGGCGTGATGCCGGAACGACTTACTATGCTACCACTTACTCAACGGAATATCCCTCCTATGACGTGGAGATAGACCATACCTACAGCGCATGGCTACCTTCCGCGACGATCGAACTGAAACCCGTCGACTGGTTCCGCCCCTATGTGAGCTATTCCCAGAGCCTGCGTCCGCCGACAATTCTCGAGGCATTTTTCGCAGGAGCTCGCCCGGGCGACAGCCCCGGATACGAATACGCTCCGAACCAGGCCCTGCGTGCCGAAAAGGCGACGACCTACGAAGTCGGCGCGAATATGAGCTTCGACGGCGTGCTGCTGGACGACGATTCCATTCGCATCAAAATGGCCGCCTTTCGCCGCGAGGTGAAGGACTATATCGCGCTCGGTTATCTCGTTACGGATCAGGTTCTCGACCGCACCTATACCAGCTTCGTCAATCTGGACGGCACGACCTATATGCGCGGGCTGGAATTCGAGGGCAATTACGATGCCCGCAGTTTCTGGATCGGCGGCTCGGCAACATTTCTGAAAACAGAATGGCCTGAAAAGACACAGGTTTTTTCCAACGGCACGACCACCACAACCGGTGAAATCGTTGCCTGGCCGGGCGACGTCGCGCCCAAGGTGAAGCTGACGCTCGATGGCGGCATGCGTTTCTTCGATGAAAAATTCTCGCTGGGCGCAAGGCTCAACCACGTTACGCCGACGCAGTCGCGTACGCTGGATACGGAAGGCAATCTGCGTGAGGTGACCGATCCCTACACGACGGTGGATCTCTACGGTTCCTATGCCTTCAACGACAAGGCCACGCTTCGCTTCGCCGTCAATAACCTGACGGACCGCAAATACATTCCGGCAGCCAGCGCCTACACGGCGCCGGGCCGCACCTTTATCGCGACGATGAACGTGAAGTTCTGAACCGTGGAAGAAATTCTCCGGGCTGGGTTGCAGCCCGTCCCGGAGATGAAACGCCTTCGCCAAAGGACGAAGGTATCGATATTGGCCAGCAAAGGAGTACACCTATGGCTACCACAATTCAACTGACGCAGTCTTCCTCGGATCTGATCGGCTACCTCAACGGTTGGACGAGCGGTTTCGGTTCGACCTATGGTGCGTTCTACGACGCTCAGACCAGCTCTCTCGCCACCACCACCATCGATCCGAACACGACCTATGAGGCGTGGGGCGATGGCAGCTCCGGTGGCAAGGGCATCGTCATGAGCGGCGCTCTGCAGTACTCCCAGGGCAACCTGACGGGTTCGGTCGACAGCATCGTTCTGGGCACCGGCTACAGCCAGTCCACCAGCGGCATCGCCGTCAGCCAGCAGGAACTGCTGATCGATCCCGACAGCGCCTATTCGCTCGCCGGTGCTCGCGATCTTCTCGATCTCGCCGTCTACCAGCTTGCCCGCTTCGGTTCGCTGGCCGGCTTCTATGATTACTTTGCCGCCACCGGCACGGTGATCGAGGACACGGCTGCCTCCAACACCCTGACCGGCTTTGCCGGCGCAGACACCTTCGTATTCTCCGGCGGCAATGATGTGGTGCAGGCCGGTCCCACCGGGACCTACGGCTACCAGGACGGTACGGACAAACTGGACGTTTCCGCTTGGGGCTCCGGGAGCATTGACGATGTCTTCATCAGCAACAATGCAAACGGCGATGCTGTCATCGAAAACATTTTTGGTGGCGACACTATCACCCTCGTTGGTGTAGATTCCAGCGTACTCGACGCATCGGACTTCATTTTCGCCAGCGCATCGGCGCTTGCCGCGTAAAGGAAAATCAGGCTGTGGGCTTTCAAAACCACCAGCAGACGCCGCCGCAGTCCCTCACTGCGGCGGTTGTTTCGCCCCTTAAAAGCACATTTCTCGGCGTTGCGCTCGTCAGCGGCGTGGTCAATATACTCGCGCTCACGTCGCCGCTCTTCATGCTACAGGTTTATGACCGGGTTCTGGCAAGCGGCAGCCTGCCGACGCTGGTCGGGATCGCCATTCTCGCGCTTGGTCTTTACGGCTTCCAGTGCCTGCTCGATATCATCCGCGCCCGCGTTCTGATCCGCATCGGTGAAGATTTCGACATGCGTTATTCCGGCAGGGTGCATGATGCCGTGGTGCGCCTGCCGCTCGTCAACCGCATGCCGGGCGACGGTCTCCAGCCGCTGCGCGATCTCGACAATGTGCGCGGTTTTCTCTCCGGCACGGGGCCGACCGCCTTTTTCGATCTGCCGTGGATGCCGCTTTATCTTGGCATATGTTTTCTGTTTCACTTCTGGATCGGTGTGACGGCGCTCGCCGGCGCGATATTGCTTGTCTCCCTGACGATCCTCACCAATATCTTCTCGCAGAAGCCGATTCGCGACACCATGGTCGAGAACATGGCCCGCAACCGGCAACTGGAGGCCTCGCGCCGCAATGCCGAAGTCGTGGAGGCCATGGGGCTTGGCGGCCGGCTCGGAAAACGCTGGCAAAATTCCAACGAGGCCTATCTCGCCGCCAATCGCAAGGCGGGCGATGTGGCCGGGGGTCTCGGTAATATTGCGAAGTCTTTGCGGGTCGTGCTGCAATCGGCCATTCTGGCGGTCGGCGCTTGGCTCGTCATCAACCAGGAAGCTTCGGGCGGCGTGATGATCGCCAGTTCGATCATGATGGGCCGGGCGCTGGCGCCCGTCGATCTCGCCATTTCCAACTGGAAGTCCTTTGTGGCCGCCCGGCAAAGCTGGGCGCGGCTGAGGGAGCTTTTTGCACAGATGCCGGCCAATGCCGCCGCCATGGCCCTTCCGAAGCCTGAAAAGGAATTGAGGGTCGAAAACGTCACCATCGTTCCGCCGGGAGAAAGAAAACCGACCGTCACCGGGCTTGGCTTCATCGTGACCGCCGGAAACGCGCTCGGCGTCATCGGCCCCTCCGGTTCGGGTAAATCCACGCTCGCGCGCATTCTCACCGGCGCGTGGATGCCGGCGGCCGGCAAGGTGCGGCTGGACGGTGCAAGTTTCGAGCAGTGGGACCGTGAGGCGCTGGGCCGCCATATCGGCTATCTGCCGCAGGGCGTGGAGCTGTTCGACGGCACGATCGGTGAAAATATCTCCCGTTTCGAGGATAATCCCGATCCTGACGCCATCATCGCGGCGGCCAGGGCTGCGGGCGCGCATGAACTGATCCTGCGTTTCGAAAAAGGTTATGACAGCGATATCGGCGAGGCGGGTTCGGCGCTTTCCGCCGGGCAGCGCCAGCGCATCGGCCTTGCCCGCGCGCTATACCGCGATCCCTTCATCGTCGTGCTGGATGAACCCAACGCCAATCTCGATGCGGAAGGCGAAGCTGCCGTGGTCAAGGCGATTTCCTCGGTCAAGGCGCGGGGCGGTATTGCCGTCGTCGTTGCCCACCGGCCGAGCGCCATCGGTGCTGTCGATTTCATTCTGATGATGGAAGAGGGGAGGATGAAGGCCTTCGGCCCACGCGACGAGGTGCTTTCGAAGGTACTGCGCGTTCCGCAGGCGCAGGCGGCCAAGGGATTTACCGCATCCGCCCAGACGATCTCGCCGCTGCGCGTCGTCGCCAATACCCAGTCGCAGGCGCTGGTGCTGGAAGACGTCCGTGAAGAGAACAGCCAGGAAGGAGATGCGGATGTCAAACATTGACCAGCGCAGCCATGTGTCCCGCTCCATCCGAAAACATCTTGTTGCCGGCCTCGCTGCGGGTGTGGCGCTGCTGGCCGGCGTCGGCGGATGGGCTGCGACGACCAATCTTGCCGGCGCGGTTGTCGCCTCCGGCCATCTGGTGGTGGATTCCTACAGCAAGAAGGTGCAGCACCCGAGCGGCGGTGTGGTCGGCGAAATTCTGGTGAATGAGGGCGACAGGGTGAAGGCTGGCGATGTGGTCATGCGCCTCGACGCGACCCAGACCCGCGCCAATCTCGCCATCGTGACCAAGCGTCTGGATGAGCTGAATGCGCGCATGGCAAGGCTGGAGGCCGAGCGCGACGATCTGCCGGAACTCATTTTTCCGCAGGCGCTGATGGCGCGAAAAGACGATGCCGATGTCGCCTCCGCCATGCGCAGCGAGACCAAGCTGTTCGAATTCCGCAAATCCTATCGCGAAGGCCGCAAAGCACAGCTTTCCGAGCGCATCACCCAGTTCGAACATGAGATCGAAGGGCTGAAGGCGCAGGAAGTCGCCTATGATAACGGCCTTGCCGTGCTGGAGGCTGAAATCACCTCGCAGAAATCCCTGCGCGAACAGGGTATCGTTTCGGTGCAGAGGCTGAACAGCCTGCAGACGCAGGCTGCGACATTCGGCGGCGAGCGCGGCGAAAAAATCGCCTATCAGGCGCAGACGGCAGGGCGCATCACCGAGACCAGGCTGCAAATCCTGCAGATCGACCAGGAATTGCGCACCGAGGTCGGGCGGGAGCTGCGGGAGATACAGGCGCAGATGGGCGAATTCGTCGAGCGCAAGGTTGCCGCCGAAGACGAGCTTAAGCGCATCGATATCGTCGCGCCGCAATCCGGCATGGTGCATGAAATGGCCGTGCATACGGTGGGTGGCGTGGTGACGCCTGCAGATCCGATCATGCTCATCGTGCCTGACGGAGACGAGCTGGCGCTGGAGGTGCAGATCGTGCCGAAGGATATCGATCAGCTTCAGGTGGGGCAAAAGGCCATGCTGCGCATGACCGCTTTCAATCAGCGTGTCACGCCGGAACTGGAAGGCCATGTCAGCCGCATCGCGGCGGATATCACCACCGACCAGCGCAGCGGTCTTTCCTATTATCTGGCGCGGATTTCCGTGCCGGTCTCCGAGCGGCAGAAGCTGAACAATGCGCCGCTGGTGCCGGGCATGCCGGCCGAGGCGTTCATTCAGACCAGCGAAAGGACGGCGCTGTCCTATATCGCCAAGCCGCTGACCGACCAGATCAGCCGCGCCTTCCGTGAGGAGTAGGAATCTGGGTCCGGTTTCCGGGCTCTATCCACCTTCGCCAAAACGGAAGGCGGCAAAGCCTTTCGTCTGTGTCGGGATCGCCCAGACGCCGCCCGAAAACGGTGCTTTCGCCAGCCGGTCTTCGGACATGTTGTGTCGGTGTGACGTCAGGAAAAGGATGCTGAAATCAGGTCCTCCGAAGCACGGCATGGTGGGGTGCGGCACAGGAGTCGCAATCACATCCGCATGCTTGCCATCAGGTGTGAAAACGTTCAACAGGCCGGCGGAAACGCCAGCGCTGTAATAGGTGCCGCTGCTGTCGAGACAGCCGCCATCGGGTCTTCCCGTCTCTTCCGTCATCCGGGCCACCAGCACGCCCTCATCGAATGTGCCGGTCCTGCTGTCGAATTTTCGCCTGCGTATCCATTTCTGGACGGAATCGCTCTGCCACATGATGGAGCCGTCCGGGGAAAAGGCGAGGCCGTTCGGGCATGTGAGGCCAGTCTGCATGCGCTCGGCGCTTTTTTCGGTGATCCGCCAAAGTTCACCATGGGGCTCCATGTCCGTGAGTGGCACATTGTGCATGGTTCCCACCCAGAAGGCGCCGTCGGGGCCGACCCGTCCGTCGTTCAGCCGGCAAGGAATGCCGTCCGGTGACGGGAGGGAGTGGAGAAGGCGTGTTTCGCCGCTCTCCGGATCGAGGATGACGATATCCATGCCGCAGGCGACGATGAGGTCGCCGTTCCGACAGAGGCCGAGACTCGATACCGTATGGGGAAACGCCCATTCGCGATAGAAGCCGGGCTCGAGCGCTGCGGACCGCACCGTCCTGCCGAGTATATCGCACCAGAAAAGCACCTGTCGCCGCTCGTCCCAGACAGGGGATTCCGCAAGTGTGCTCATCGTGTCGCACAGAAGTTTCGCCTGAGACATGGCAAGCGCTTTTTCGGGAGTTGCCGTATTCATGATGCTCGAACCGTTGAAGATGATGGCGCGGAATTATTCGAAATAGTCCTGGTGGTTCTCGAAAACCTGCGAAAGAATGCCGAGAACGCGTCTCAAGTGCTTGCGCAAACTATCGGTCGCGCGGGCTTCGTCCCCGGCCTTGATCGCATC
Source organism: Agrobacterium sp. 22-223-1 (assembly GCF_053522385.1). Lineage (NCBI taxonomy): Bacteria > Pseudomonadati > Pseudomonadota > Alphaproteobacteria > Hyphomicrobiales > Rhizobiaceae > Agrobacterium > Agrobacterium sp. 22-223-1. The sequence goes on along the minus strand of NZ_JBNWCN010000004.1, from coordinate 277,039 downwards.
GTAAACCGCTTCATGTTCGGAGAGCAGCCGCGCCATATGCGCCTCGTCGGTGATGGCGAGGGCGCGCAGGCGGTCCAGTCCCGCCTTCTCGCGGATCAACAGCGTCTCCAGCCTCTCAAGCCCCGTCGCGGCGGCAAGCGCGCTGTGGAACTGGTCGTCATGCACACGGAAAGCCTTTCTGTCTCCGCGGTGCATGGCTGCGCGCTGGCCGGTGAGGGCGTGTTCGATCTCCTGCTCGGCCTCCGCCGTTATGCCGATCTGGCACAGCCTGCAAACCGCAGCGACCTCCAGCGCCTCGCGGATGAACTGCGCGCTACGAATGTGCTTTTCCGATAATCTGGAGACATAGGTGCCACGGCTTGGCAGGGTGACGATCAGGCCGTCATCCCGCAGGCGGCTCAGCGCTTCGCGCACCGGCGTTCGACTGGAATTGAACAACTGGCCGATTTCGTTTTCCGAAACCGCCTGGCCGGGAAAAAGCTCCCGGGAAAGGATCGCCGATTTCAGCGCGGAATAGATCTGGTCCACGACCGGACGATTAAGGTCCAGTCGCTCCATTGTCGGCACGGTGCCGCCTGTTACGGGAATTTTCGGCATATACCCTCCAGCGTTTTCATGACCGGTATACCGGAACACAAGTCTGTTGACAACCGGCATACCGGTATGCAAATGATCGCTTATTGGGAAGGAGGCTCCCGAAATGCAAAATATCAAGACCTGCGTCATCGTTGGCGCCGGAATGGTGGCGAAGACGCATGTGCTCGCCTGTGCGGCAAGTCCGGAAAAAATTCGCCTGAAGGGTTTGGTCGATGGCGGCTCCGGTCGCGCCAGGGCGCTGGCCGCCGAAGCGTCGAAACATACCGGATATGAGATCGTCGTTTATTCCTCGGTCGAGGAAGCTGCACGCGATGCGGATGTCGATTTCGCCATCGTCGCAACGCCGCCGAATGCCCGCATCGATATCGTCGGACAGCTCGCAAAGGCGGGCAAACACATTCTGATGGAAAAGCCCGTCGCCCGTAACACGCAGGAGGCCGGCGGCCTTGTCGCCCTCTGTCGTGACGCCGGCGTCACGCTCGGCATCATCTTCCAGCACCGCATGCGGGCTGCATCGCAAAAAGCCCGTGAACTGGTCGATGGCGGGACGCTCGGAGCGCTCGGTCTTTGCGAAATTTCCGTGCCGTGGTGGCGCGCGCAATCCTATTATGATGAACCCGGCCGCGGCACCCTGGCGCGCGACGGCGGCGGTGTTCTGATCTCCCAGGCAATCCACACCATCGATCTGGCGCTGAGCCTTGCCGGACCGGTCTCGCGCGTTCAGGCCATGGCGGCGACGACGCGTTTTCATCGCATGGAAACCGAGGATTATGTCGCGGCCGGCCTTCGTTTCAAGAATGGTGCCGTCGGTTCGCTGGTGGCAAGCACCGCAAGTTTTCCCGGCGCTCCGGAATCGATTGTCCTGCATTTCGACAATGCCAGCCTGCGGCTCGCCTCGGGCCTCCTGCATGTCGACTGGCGCGATGGCCGGCAGGAGACCTTCGGCGGCGCGGCATCCGGCACGGGTGGCGGCGCCGACCCCATGGCTTTCACGCATGAATGGCATCAGGGCGTCTTCGAAGATTTCGCAGACGCCATCTCCTCAGGGCGCGCCCCGGTCGTCACCGGTGAAGCGGCTCTTTTGTCTCACAGATTGATCGACGCGATCATCAACTCGGCCGACACCGGCAAGGAAGTGGAACTGCAGGATGACTAAAGCAATCAAGTTCGTCGCTCTCGGCATAGAGCACCGGCACATTTTCGGCATGGCCCAGAACATGCTGGATGCCGGCGCGGAATTCGCCGGCTGGTGGACCGAAGGCGAGCCAGACGTGGTGGAAGGCTTCGTCAAGCGCTTCCCGGATGTGCCGCGCGCGGCCTCCAAGGAAGCTCTGCTGGCCGATGGCAGCATCGATCTCGTGTTGATCGCCGACATTCCCTCCAAGCGCGCCGATCTTGCCATCGCCGCCATGGAAGCCGGCAAGGACGTCATGTCCGACAAGCCGGGCTGCACCACCTTCGAACAGCTCGATCGCCTTCGCCAGACGGTGGCGAAGACCAAGCGCATCTGGACTGTCGATTTCTCCGAGCGTTTTGAAGTTCCGAGCGTGACCAAGGCCGCTGAACTGGTCGCGCAGGGCGCCATCGGCCGCGTCATTCAGACCGTCGGCCTCGGCCCGCATCGCCTGAACCGCCAGATTCGCCCGAAGTGGTTCTTCGAGCGCGAGGCCTATGGTGGCATCATCACCGATATCGCCAGCCACCAGATCGACCAGTTCATGTTCTTCACCGGTTCGACCGAAGTGGAAATCGTGGCTGCCACCGTTGCCAACTATGCCAACCCGCGCGATCCGGGCCTGCAGGATTTCGGCGAAGTGGTGCTGCGCGGCGACAAGGGCCACGGCTATATCCGCGTTGACTGGTACACGCCGGATGCGCTGCCGACCTGGGGTGACGGCCGCCTCACCATCCTCGGCACCGAGGGTTACATCGAGCTGCGTAAATATGTCGATGTCGGCAACAAGGAAGGCACCGACCGTCTCATTCTCGTGAATGGCGACCGCTGCGAATATATCGATGCCTCCGGTGCTGGTCTGCCCTATTTCGGCCGCCTGTGCGACGACATCCGCAACCGCACCGAAACGGCGATGACGCAGGAACATGTGTTCAAGGTATGCGACCTGTCGCTGCAAGCGCAGGCCAAGGCCGAAGGAGCAAAGGCATGATTGGCGTTGCAATCGTTGGTGCCGGCATCGGCGCCCTGCATCTGAAGGGTTATCAGGCGTTGCCGGAGCGCTTCTCCGTCAAGGCTATCTGCGACCTCGATCTGGAGCGCGCCCGCTCCGTGGCGGGTGAGGATACGTCCATCCGCCTGACGACCGATCTCGATGAGGTTCTGGCCGATGAGAGCATCCAGCTCATCGACGTCTGCCTGCCGCCGCACCTGCATTTCCCCGTGACGCTGAAGGCGCATGCGGCGGGCAAGGATGTGGTCTGCGAAAAGCCGCTGGTCCGTTCGCTTGAAGAAGCAAATGCGCTGATCGACTCCGTCAAAAAGACCGGCCGTGGCGTGTTTCCCGTCTTCCAGTACCGTTTCGGACATGCGATGCGGCAGCTTCGTGCGCTCATCGATGCCGGCCTTGCGGGCAAGGCCTTTGTCGCGAGTTCGGAAGTTCACTGGAACCGTGGCGCCAGCTATTACGACATTCCCTGGCGCGGTACGTGGAAGGGCGAGTGCGGCGGCGCTATTCTCGGCCACGCCATCCACGCTCATGATCTTCTCTGCCACGTTCTCGGCCCGGTCGATGAAGTGTTCGCCATGGCCGATACGCGCGTCAACAAGATCGAAACCGAAGACTGCGCGGCGCTCAGCTTCCGCATGAAAAGCGGTGCGCTGGCGACCAGCTCGGTGACGCTCGGTGCCGCCGAAGATACGTCCCGCCTGCGTTTCTGCTTCGAAGGCTTCACCGCCGAGAGCGGCACGCTGCCCTATCGCCCGGCCGAAGACACATGGCGTTTCATCGCCCGTGCGCCGACCACGCAGGACCAGATCGACGCCGTTCTGGCGACGGTGGCCGATGGCGAAAACGGCTTTGCCGGTTTTGTCGAAGCCATTGCCGACGCGATGGAAGGACGCGGCGGCAAGGAAGTGACTGTGAACGATGGCTTGCAGTCCATCGAACTCGTCACGGCCATCTATCGCTCGGTGCGGGAAGGAAAGCCGGTCCGCCTGTCCGACGCCGCAGAAGGCGAATGGATCAAGGGCTGGGCTCCGCGCGCATCCGCCAACGCATAATCATCTAAGGGAGGAAAAGAGATGATCGGTAAATACAGCATGGCATTGGCGCTCGCCATCGGCGCGGCGTCCTTTGCAGGCGCCGCCCAGGCGGCTGAGGAAGTGCGCTTCACCTGCGCTTATGACGGCAACGGCTGCGAAATTCTGAAAGATATTCTCGCGCGTTACGAAAAGCAGCATCCGGACGTGAAGATCGTCACCGACGTCGTGCCCTATAAGGCGCTGCTGGAAGGCCTGCCCGTGCAGCTCGCCGGCGGCAGCGGTCCGGATTTCGCAACCGTGACCGACCTTGGCGGCCTCAACCGCTATTATCTCGATCTCACGCCCTATGTGGACGCGAAATATTGGGAAGACAATTTCTCCAACGTGCTGAAATGGTATCGCAGCGGCCCTGACGACAAGGGCATCTACGGCATGCATACCCAGCTCACCATCACCGGCGCCTTCATCAACCGCACTTTGTTCGATCAGGCCAATGTGGCCGTACCCGGCAAGGATGCAACGCTGGATGACTGGGCGAAGGCCGCAAATGCCGTCGCCAAGGCAACCGGCACGCCTTACCCGATGGCCATTGACCGTTCCGGCCACCGTATTGCCGGTCCGGCCATTTCCTACGGCGCAAAGATTTTCGATGCGGACGGCAAGCCCATTCTGGTCGATGAAGGCTTCACGACTTTCGTGAAGAAATTCGTGGAGTGGAACAAGGACGGCACCATGGCGCGTGACGTCTGGGCCGGGCAGGGCGGCAATACCTATCGCGATGCCGCGCAGGAATTCATCAACGGCCAGCTCGTCTATTACTACTCCGGCAGCTGGCAGACCGCGCGGTTCGACAGCCAGGTCGGCGATGCTTTCGACTGGGAAGTCGTGCCGCAGCCCTGCGGCGGCGCTGCCTGCACCGGCATGCCGGGCGGTACCGGTGTTGTCGGCTTCAAGCAGACCAAGAACCCGAAAATCGTTGCAGACATCCTGAATTTCCTCGCTCAGGACGAGAATTATCTCGACTTCACCGTGCGCACCCGCAACGTTCCGGCCCACAAGGCCGTGGCCGACAAGGGCGTGACCTATACGGGTGCGACGCCTGCGACGCAGAAGGCCATGAACGCCTGGCTGGACCAGATCCCCGGCCTCAGCCCGATTGCTTATACCTATCAGGGTTACAAGAACAATCGCGCCATGTTCAACATCTCCGTACAGCGCATCACGCAGGCCATCGTCGGTGAAAGCACCGTTGATGAAGCCATGGCCCGCGCGAAGACGGACCTCGAGGAAGCGTTGAAACAGGCGAAGTGATCCATCGCCTTCCGGCGCGGCGCATGCCGCGCCGCGCCGGATCGAAGGAGGACCCTCATGTATAAATTTCTTGCGCCCGTCATGGGCATCGTCGAACTGCCCTTCGCCTTCCTGCAGAAGGTTTTAGGCCACCGGCGGATCGCCTGGGTGTTTCTTACACCCAACCTGATCCTGTTTGCGGTCTTCGCCTTTCTGCCGATCGTGCTGAACATGGCCTATTCCGTGACCGGCAGCGAACACATATTGCTTTCCGAACGCCCTTCGGTGGGCGGCGAGAACTTTTCGGTCCTTCTTTCCTGTCAGAATTACCTCGACCCCAATTCCTGTCAGCGCGACCTGTTCTGGCGCTCGGTCTGGAACACGGTTTTCTTCGTGGTGCTGCAGGTCGGTTTTATGGTCGGTTTTTCGCTGATCACGGCCATCGTGCTCAACCGCGATATCCGGGCGCGCGGGTTCTTCCGTGCCGTCTTCTTCTTCCCCGTGCTGCTGTCGCCCGTGGTTGTGGCCTTGATCTGGAAGTGGATTCTCCAGCGTTTCGGCGTTCTCAACGCAGCGATGGAGGGTCTGGGCCTCGGTTCGGTCGACTGGTTGCTCGAAGCCAATCTTGCCTTCGGCTGGTCGGTCTTCCTGTCGGTCTGGGCGCATATGGGTTTTTACACGCTCATTCTTCTGGCCGGCCTGCAGGCGATCCCGCGTGATGTCTATGAGGCGGCGCAGCTCGACAAGGCGAGCCCTTGGCGCATCTTCCGGCGCATCACGCTGCCGCTGCTGGCACCCACCATGCTCGTCGTTCTCGTCCTGTCGCTCATCAAAGGCGTACAGACCTTCGATGAAGTCTTTGCCTTCACGGGTGGCGGCCCCGGTTCGGCGACCACCTTCATCATTCAGTTCATCTATCAGACCGGCTTTGCCGGGACGCCCCGCAATTTCGGCCTTGCGGCTGCCGCTTCGCTGCTGCTCGCCGTGGTGCTCGTGGTGCTGACCGCCCTGCAATTCCGGGCAAACAGGAGCAAGGTCGATGGCTAGGATTGGCGCATTTCTGACCCGTACGCGCGGCCGCAACGGCAAGCTGCACTGGACCGACTGGCTGTCCTACGCCTATCTCGGCGTGGCCGTGCTGATGATGTTCGGTCCCGTCGTCTGGCTCGTGCTCTCTTCGTTCAAGACGGAGGCCGATCTCCAGCGATTTCCGCCGCGTCTTCTGCCCTATACGCAGGAAACCGTGGTGGTGGATGGGCAGGCAGCGCCGCTGCCGGCCTATGTCGACAAGGATGGCCGCAAGTTCGGCATGGTCCGCCGCATCGGTCTCGTGGCCCAGGTGGTTGACCCTGCCAAGCCAACCGAAGTCCTGAAGATGCCGTTCAACGAGCTGAAACCGGCTGAAAAGGTGGCCCTGGCGACTGAAAACTACACAGAGCTTTTCCAGCGCTTCAATTTCCCGCTCTATTTCTGGAACTCGACCTTCATCACGGTGACGTCAACCATCATCATGCTGATCGTCAATTCCATGGCGGCATTCGCGCTCTCGAAATACCAGTTCAAGGGCAGGGGCGTGGTGCTGGCGCTGGTTGTCGGCACGCTGATGATTCCGCAGACCGTCGTGCTGGTGCCACTGTTTCTCATCACCAGCCAGCTCGGCATGATCAACAGTCTCTGGGGCGTCATCATTCCGGGAGCGGCCACGCCGACGGGCGTCTTCCTGCTGCGGCAATATATGCTGACGATCCCGGATGAAATCCTCGATGCCGCCCGCATGGACAAGGCCAGCGAGTGGAAAATCTACTGGCGCATTATCCTGCCGCTTTCGGCCCCGGCGCTCGCCGTTCTTGCGATCCTTGCGATCATGTGGCGCTGGAACGATTTCCTCTGGCCGCTGATCGTGCTGACGCGCAACGACAACTTCACCCTGCAACTGGCGCTCAACTCCTTCCAGGGAGAGATGACGACGGAATGGAGCAATCTTCTGGCCATGACGGTGCTGACACTCGCCCCGATCGCGCTGGTCTTCATGTTCCTGCAAAAATACATCGCCACCGGCATTGCATCCACGGGCGGCAAATAATCCTCAGGGAGGAAACACGACAATGGCAAGTATAGAGCTTCGTCAGGTCAAAAAGACATATGGTGCCCTCGATGTGATCAAGGGTGTCGATCTCGATATCAAACACGGCGAATTCTGCGTTTTCGTCGGCCCTTCCGGCTGCGGCAAGTCGACCCTGCTGCGCATGATCTCCGGTCTCGAAGAACTGAGCGGCGGCGATATCGTCATCGGCGGTGATGTGGTCAACACAGTGCCGGCCGCAGATCGCGGCCTTGCCATGGTGTTCCAGTCCTATGCCCTTTATCCGCATATGACGGTGCGCGAAAACCTGTCCTTCGGACTTGAGAACATCGGCACCTCCAAGAAGGATATCGCCGAAAAGATTTCCCAGGTTTCCAAGATGCTACAGATCGACCAGCTTCTGGAGCGTCGTCCCAAGGATCTCTCGGGCGGCCAGCGCCAGCGCGTCGCCATCGGCCGCGCCGTGGTGCGCGAACCGCGTGTGTTCCTCTTCGACGAGCCGCTTTCCAACCTCGATGCGGAACTGCGCGTCGACATGCGCGGCGAGATTTCCAGTCTTCATCGGCGTCTCGGCAATACCATGATCTATGTGACGCACGATCAGGTGGAAGCCATGACCATGGCCGACAAGATCGCCGTTCTGCGCGCCGGCAAGCTGGAGCAATTTGGTGTGCCGCTCGATCTTTATAACCGCCCGGCCAATCTCTTCGTGGCAGGCTTCATCGGCTCGCCGAAGATGAATTTCTTTGCCGGCGAAGTGACCTCGGATGCAACGCCGTTCCTGAAGATCGCCACCGGCGAATTGATCCCGCTACCGCAGACCGGCTTTTCCTATAAGCCCGGCCAGAAGGTGACGCTCGGCGTCCGCCCGAACCATGTGCAGGCGGGTGGCGAAGGCGCACTGACCATGTCGGTGCGCACCGCGGAACAGTTGGGCGGCGAGTCCTATCTCTATGGTAATCTCGGCGACGGCACTCCGGTGACGCTGCATCTTTCCGGCCAGACCTCGACATCGGCGGGCGAAGTCATCCGCCTGTCGGCGCCGCTGGAACATATCCATCTTTTCGATACGACGAGCGGGCTGACGCTCCGGCAGGACTGACAGCCTTTGGCGCAACCCGCAACGCAGGACCATTGACATGACCGATAAAAAACTCCGTTCCGACCGCTGGTTTGCTCCCGACGACCTGCGCAGCTTCGGCCACCGCTCACGCATGATGCAGCTCGGTTATGCGGAGGAGGATTTTGTCGGCAAACCCGTCATCGGTATCCTGAACACCTGGTCGGAGCTGAATACCTGTCACTCGCATTTCCCAGAGCGCGTGCAGGATGTGAAACGCGGTGTGCTGCAGGCAGGCGGCTTCCCCGTGGAGATGCCGTCGCTTTCGGTGGATGAGAGCTTCACCAAACCGACATCGATGCTTTACCGCAACATGCTGGCGATGGAGACGGAGGAAATGATCCGCTCGCATCCGCTCGACGGCGTGGTGCTGATGGGCGGTTGTGACAAGACGACACCCGGCCTCGTGATGGGCGCGATCTCGGCCGGCGTGCCGATGATCTATCTGCCGGCCGGGCCGATGCTGCGCGGCAACTATGCCGGCAAGGTGCTGGGTTCGGGTTCGGACGCCTGGAAATATTGGGACGAGCGCCGTGCCGGTAACGTCACCGACGAGGAATGGCGCGGCGTGCAGGGCGGCATCGCCCGCTCCGCCGGTGTGTGCATGACCATGGGCACCGCCTCGACCATGACCGCCATTACCGACGCCCTTGGCCTTACCCTGCCGGGAGCTTCCTCCATTCCGGCGGTGGATGCCGAACACCAGCGCATGTCGGCAGGTTGCGGTCGGCGTATCGTGGAAATGGTGGCCGAGGAGCTGACGCCGGACCGTATCCTGACCGCGACCGCGTTTCGCAATGCCGCCATCGTCGCCATGGCGACCGGTTGCTCCACCAATGCCGTCGTGCATCTGATCGCCATGGCCCGCCGCGCCGGCGTGCCGATGACGCTCGATGAGCTAGACGAGCTTGGCCGGGTCACGCCGCTCATCGCCAATGTCCGCCCCTCCGGCAAAGACTATCTGATGGAGGACTTTTATTACGCTGGCGGCCTGCGGGCGCTGATGAAGCAGCTGGAGAGCCGCCTCGACTGTTCGGCGCTCACCGTGACCGGCCGCAGCATGGGCGAAAATCTCGAGGGTGCGAAGGTCTATAATGACGACGTCATCCGCTCGCTCGATAATCCCGTCTATGCGGAAGGCTCGCTTGCGGTGCTGCGCGGCAATCTTTGCCCTGATGGCGCCGTCATCAAGCCCGCCGCCTGCGATCCAAAATACCATATCCATGAAGGCCCGGCGCTGGTCTTCGACAGCTATCCGGAGATGAAGAAGGCGATTGACGATGAGAATCTCGATGTCACGCCGGATCATGTGCTGGTGCTGCGCAATGCCGGTCCGCTCGGCGGTCCCGGTTTTCCGGAATGGGGCATGCTGCCCATCCCGAAGGCGCTGATCAAGAAGGGCCATCGCGATATGGTGCGCATTTCCGATGCCCGCATGTCCGGCACCTCCTATGGTGCCTGCGTGCTGCATGTCGCGCCGGAAAGCTTCGTCGGCGGCCCGCTGGCGCTCCTGAAAACCGGTGATATCGTGCGCCTCGATCTGCCGCAGCGTCGCCTCGACATGCTGGTCAGCGAAGAGGAAATCGCTCAGCGCCGGGCTGCCTGGCAGGCGCCGGCACCGCGTTATGAACGCGGCTATGGTTATCTCTTCTCCAAACACGTCACCCAGGCCGATCAAGGCTGCGATTTCGACTTCCTGCAGACGGATTTCGGCCGCACCGCCGGCGAGCCCGATATTTTCTAAGGGGCCCTATCATGTTGAAGCGATTGCTCATCACAGGCGCCGGCGGCAAGCTGGGCAGCATGCTGCGCGGACGGCTTGGCCATGTCGCCGAGACGATCCGTCTTTCCGACGTCGTCGATCTCGGGGAGACAGCCCCCCATGAGGAGCTTTTTCACTGCCGGCTCGAAGACGAGGCGGCGGTTCGTGAACTGGTGAAGGGCTGTGACGGCATCGTCCATCTCGGCGGTATTTCGGTGGAAAGGGCTTTTGATCCCATCGAGGCCGCCAATCTTCGCGGCGTCTACAATCTTTACGAGGCGGCGAGACAAAACGGCCTGCCGCGCATTCTCTTCGCCTCCAGCAACCACACGATCGGTTATTACCCACAGGGACAGCAGCTCGAGCCGGAAACGCCCTTTCTGCCGGACGGCCTTTACGGCGTCTCGAAGATTTTCGGTGAGGCCATGGCGAGCCTCTACCACTCCAAATTCGGCCAGGAGACGGCCATCGTCCGTATAGGGTCGTGCGAAGAAAAGCCCTCGAACTGGCGGATGTTGTCGACCTGGCTCAGCTACGGCGACTTCGTCTCGCTGATCGAGGCCACCTTCCGTGTGCCGAAACTCGGCTGCCCGGTCATCTGGGGCGTTTCGGCCAATGACGACAGCTGGTGGGACAATTCCCATGTCGATTTTCTCGGCTGGCAGCGGCGCGACAATGCTGCACATTACCGGGCGGAAATCGAACGCGACGTACCGCGCCCCGACCCGGAGGCCGCGATAGCGAAATATCAGGGCGGCATCTTCACAGACGAGCCCATTCACAGAACTTGAAACACATCCATCCGCCCATTGCGAGGAGACAGATATGAATAATGAAACGCGCGAAAAACTGCTGACGATTTCCGTCGCTACCCTGGCGACGGCGCTTTACAAGCGGGGTCTGCGCAACCAGGTCATTCAGGGCGTGCGCCCGCTGGGCTACAAGGGCAAGAATATGGTCGGCCCGGCCTTTACCCTGCGCTACATGCCGGCCCGTGAAGACCGCAACCAGCTTGTTGAATTCCGCAATCCCGCCCATCCGCAGCGCGTCGCCATCGAAACATGCCCGCCGGGCCATGTGCTTGTCATGGACAGCCGCAAGGATGCGACCGCCGCCTCGGCCGGCGATATTCTTGTGACCCGCCTGATGGTTCGCGGCGGTGCCGGCATCGTTTCCGATGGCGGTTTCCGTGATGCGGCCACTATCGCCGAGCTGGATATTCCGGCCTACCACACCCGCCCTTCCAGCCCCACCAACCTCACCAAACACGAGGCAATCGAAATCAACGGTCCGATTGGCTGCGGCGATGCGCCGGTGTTTCCGGGCGACATCATCGTCGGTGACGCCGATTGCGTCATCGTCATCCCTGCGGGCATTGCCGACGACGTGGCGACCGAGGCGGTGGAAATGACGGCTTACGAGGATTTCGTGGTGGAACAGGTCAAGGCAGGCCAGACGATCATCGGGCTTTACCCCTGCACGAAGGAAGAGCACCAGACGGCTTTTGCCGAATGGCGCAAGAAGAACAACCGCTGAACCTTACAGCCAGCCCAGTGCTTTCGCCGCGCGGATCGCCTCCGCGCGGCGTTTGCAATCCAGCTTGCGGAAAAGGTTGCCGAGGTGAAACTTCACCGTCACTTCCGAGATGTTGAGCGTCTGGGCGATCTTCTTGTTGGACATGCCGCTGGCGAGCAGTTGCAGCATCTGCGCCTCCCGCTGCGAAAGCCCGCCATGCAGGGCACGCGCCTGCGGTGAATTCACCGAAGCGGCGAAAATCGACAGCGCGGTGCGGACATCGGACGAGGTTTCGATGAAACTGCGGATGCGGCGATTGTTCAGGAGCGGTGAGAGGAAGACACGCTCCTCCGACAGGACGCCGCTGCAGCCAAGGCGGGTTGCCGATTCAAGGGCCGTGAGGATATGGGCGCGGGCGGCGGCGTTGTCGCGGCGCTGGTGCGCGGCGTAGCTCTGCCAGATTCGCAGCGCGACCTTTTCGCGGTTGGTGACCTTGGGATTGGCGATCATCGCGTCGATCTGGCGGGAGAGATAGGCGCGCGGTGTGAAAAGATGCACGGCATCGCGCAGCCAGGCCATGACATAGGCGATCTCATCGCGGCGCATCAGTCGGGAGAGATCCTCATGTGCGCTCTCCACCCAGTTGCGGCCCATGGGCATGCGGATCGCCGAAAGCGTCGCGGCCGCATCCGCCCAGCGGTTGGCGTTCTGATAGGCGATGGCCGTCCTGATCTCCATCATCGCATGGAATTGCAGCCCTTCCGAAAGATGGATCCACAGACCGTCTAGAAAACCGGGGCGCACGGTCATCGGAAAATGATCGATCAGCACCTGCGAAGCATAATGCAGAGCGAACTGCATCAGGCTCGGCCATATCTCGGCCGCAGCGAAATGATCGAATTCATGTTCCACGAAATGCAGGAGATCGCGCGGTTTTCCCGCCTCATAGGCAAGACAGGCTTCCGCCAGCCGCAGCATCCGGAACTCCTGCACGGCATCATGCTGCACCTGTTCCAGCCGCGCACGCGCCTCCTGCGCCGCGTGGCGCGCCAGAAGCGCATCGCCGCTCATCAGCCGCAGCACGATCTGGTGCAGATGGATGAAAAATTCCAGCAGGGGCTGCCCACCCATCTTGCGTAGATAGATCAGAGCGCGTGCGGCGGCGGCCTCCGCCTCGCGGAAATTGCGGCGGCGGATTTCGAATTCCAGCAGCGCATTGTAATAGGCCGCCCATTTGCCGTGGTCGTTCATGGGATAGTCGGCCATGAATTCCCCCAGACGCGTGATTACCGCGTCATTGGGCGTCAGGTCCTCGGCAATCATCAGGTTCAGTCGGAAGGTGCGTGCGGCGAAGGAAAAACGTGAGCCACGGGCAAGCACTTTCAGCGGATCGAGATAATCCGACCCGAGACTCTTGCCGAGCAGATGGCGCACGCGCTGCAATTCCCCCTGTTTCAGCAGGGCACGGGTAACGGCGAAGAGCACGGTTTCATTCGTTGCGATCATATCCTGCGAAAACCGCATGATGATCTCGCGAAACCTGTCGACGCTGCTCCTGTAGATGAGTTCACGGCCATGGGCGCGTTCCAGGATTTGCGCGGCATGGGTCTCATAACCACGGTCGAGCAGCATCGCCATGGCCGCAAGCGCCCGTCCTTCCTTTTCGAAAGCCGATGCGACCTCCACCACGGCGCTGCCTGCCTGCAGGGTGGCGAGACGTTCCCGAGCAGCCACGCTCAGAAGCCGTATCAGAGTGGGGTGGTTTTCGGGGTTTCCCGTCAGGAAAGGCGGCAGCAGTTCGGTCCAGTCCGCCTCTGGCTCCGCAGAGGGATTTTCCAGCCAGAACGAAAGTTCAACCGTCTGGGCGGGAGAAAGATGCGGCAGGTAGTTTTCCCGCAGATAGTCGGCACACAGCATTTCATTCGGAAAACGGGCCAGTGACAGAAAAGCCGGCCAACCGGCATAGTCGTGGAGGGCGAGACGCCTCTGCTCAGGTGGCAGGCCTCCCACCTCGTCCTCACCAAGAAGCAGTTCATTCGGCCCGATGGTAAGCGAGCCGCGATGCAGGATTTGCCGGGCCAGTCCGCTGATCCGCTGATCTGGCCGGCAGGCGATGACCACCAAGCGCACCGCCTCCAGAAGCGCGGCGGGCATGCGCGCCGCCCGCGCGAAAACCGGCACGTCCCAAAGGAGACAGCCGTTTTCGATCTCGTCGCTTCGCGGCTGGTGCGTGCGGCACACCTCGGTTCCGAGCTCTTTTGCGAGCATTTCCAGCAGCACGCTTTTTCCCGCACCCGCAGGCGCCCGCAGAAAGACAACGCCGGCGGTTTCGCTGGCGATGCGGCGGCAGAGGCGGGAGCGGGGCAGGAGCGTCATTCGCAAAGGCATAGGGGATTTAAGCCTAAAAACCTATACTCATCTTTCAAAGAACTATACCTTTTCCAGATTGTTCAAATGGACATGTGGTGAAAACTTGTGCTCACGCAACCGATGCACAAGGAACGTCCCACCGATGCAGCAACATCCGCTGGTCGCGATTTTGAACAGGCTCGGCACCTTCGTGCTGGTCATGATCGCCCTGTCCATCATGATTTTCGTGCTGGCCCGCGTGGTGCCGGGCGATCCCGCCCGCATGGCGCTCGGTCCTGCGGCAACGCAGGAGCAGGTGGATGCGCTGCGCGGCGAGATGGGCCTCGATAAGCCGCTCGCCGTCCAATATCTCGACTATATCGGCAATGCCCTGCATGGCGATCTTGGTTTCTCGCTGGTGTCGCAACGCCCGGTCACCACCGATCTGGCGCAGACCGTTCCGGCCACAGTCGAGCTGGTGCTGGTCTCGGTCATCTTCATGTTTGCCGTCGCCATCCCGCTCGGCGTCATCACGGCGCATTACCGCGACCGGCCGCTTGACCATATTGGCCGCATCCTGTCGCTCACCGGGGTCACGATCCCGAGCTTTCTTTTCGCCATCACGCTGCAATTGCTGGCCGCCCGCTTTCTCTCCGACTGGCCGATCATCGGCAGGCTCGACCACGGGCTTGGCTGGCAGGGCGGCCCGACGGGCTTCATCCTGATCGACGGCACGCTGGCCGGACGGTTCGATGTGGTGCTGGATGCGCTGAAACACCTTGCACTGCCGGCATTTGCGCTTTCCATGGCAGGCATCGGCCAGATCACCCGCATCACGCGTTCCTCGATGATCGAGAACCAGCGCAAGGACCATGTGCTCACCCTGCAAAGCTTCGGCGTGCCGGACCGGGTCATCATCTTCCGTTATCTGCTGAAGCTCTCTTCCATCGCGCCGCTGACGATCATGGGTCTCGAATTCGCGTCGCTGATCGGCAATGCCTTCGTCATCGAGATGGTCTTCGCCTGGGGCGGGTTCGCTTCCTACGGGCTGAACGCCATCCTGCAGAAAGACCTCAATGCCGTGACCGCCGTGGTGCTGGTGGCCGGCCTGTTCTTCATCGTTGCGAACCTGATTGTGGATGTCCTGATCTCGATCATCGACCCGCGCCTGCGCCGCAAGGAGGCTCGCTGATGGCCGATATGAAAATGCTTGAACCCACCGATCGCGGCCTAAGCGCCGGTTACATGATGTGGTATCGCTTCAGCCGCAATCCGGCAGCCGTCATCGGTTCGCTGATCCTGCTATCGGTGCTGGTGCTGGCGGTCTTCGCGCCATGGCTCACGCCCTATCCGAAACATATCGGCGCGGTCGTCGATTTCCGCGCCCGCCATATGCCGCCGGATCTGGAGCACTGGTTCGGCACCGACAAGGCCGGGCGCGATATCTTTTCCCGTACCATCTTCGGGCTGCGGGTCTCGCTGCTTCTCGTCATCGGCGTGCTCGGCATTTCGGTGCCTGTAGGCACGGTGCTTGGCCTCGTCGCCGGTTATTTCGGTGGCTGGACTGAAAAGCTCATCAGCGGCCTGACGAATGTGATGCTGGCCATGCCGCCACTCGTCATGGCGCTCGCGGTCTCCAACCTCCTGGAACCGACACTGATGAACGCCATGATCGCGATCACGCTGCTGTGGTGGACCTGGCATGCGCGGCTGATCTATTCCGTGTCGAAGTCCATCGCTTCGGAAGACTATATCGAGGCGGCGCGTCTTGCCGGTGCCGGCCCGCTGCACATCCTCTTCCGCGAAATCCTGCCCAATTGCGTCTCGGTCATATCGGTCAAGACCACGCTGGATGCCGCCTTCGTCATTCTGTTCGGCGCGACGCTGAGCTTCCTCGGTTTCGGCGTCAAACCGCCGACCCCTGACCTTGGTTCGATGGTTGCCGACGGGCGCCAGTTCATGCCGGATTTCTGGTGGGAAGTGCTCTGCCCCGGTGCGGCTGTGCTTTACGTGACGCTGGGCTTCAACCTGCTGGGCGACGGCCTGCGTGACATGTTCGACGTGGAAAGCTAAGGCCATGACTGAACCGCTTCTCAAGGTCGAAAACCTCAACGTCACCTTCACCAATTACGGCCGCACCCGGCAGGTGCTGCGCGACGTGGCCTTCACGGTCGCCGCCGGCGAGCGCGTGGCGCTGATCGGCGAAACCGGATCGGGCAAATCCGTCACCGCCAAGGCGATCATCGGCACTTTGCCGAAGAATGCCGCGATCACATCAGGTGCGATCGTCATCGATGGCCGGGATGTGCTTGCCCTGCCGCGCAGGGAGCGCGAGGCCCTGAAAGGAACGGCGTTTTCGCTGATCATGCAGGACCCGCTCTCTTCCTTCAATCCGGTCTTCAAGATCGGCACGCATCTCGATGATGTCATGCGTTTTGCCGACAAACGCGACGGCGTCAATTCGTCCAAGGCGGAGCGTCGCAACCGCATCGCAGCCGTTTTACGCCGCGTGCAGCTCGCCGATACTGAGCGGGTCATGAACGCCTATCCGTCCGAGCTTTCGGGCGGCATGCGTCAGCGTGTGCTGATCGGGCTTGCGCTGCTGCACCAGCCGAAGCTCCTGATCGCCGATGAGCCCGGCACGGCGCTCGACGTGACGACGCAGGATGAAATCCTCAACCTCATCAACCAGCTTGTTGCCGAAGAAAACATGGCGCTGCTGATGATCACCCACAATCTCGGCGTCGTGCGCAAGGTGGCGGACCGGGTCGTGGTCATGCATCACGGCGATATCGTCGAGACCGGTCCATGCACGCAAATCCTGCATAGCCCTGCCAAGGACTATACGCGTTCGCTGCTGGATGCGGTGCCGCCGCTCTATGGCCCACGCGTCACGGACCTCACGCAAAGCACGCGGCAGCCGATCATCACCATCGAAGGCCTGAACAAGATTTACGGCAGGCGCAATGGTTACCATGCCGTGCGCGACGTGAACCTGACGCTGAAGCAGGGCGAGGTTTTTGGCCTGGCGGGTGAGTCTGGCTCCGGCAAGACCTCGGTTGCGCGCATGATCATGGGCCTGTCGCGTCCCACCTCCGGCAATCTTGTCATTGACGCCCCGGCGCCTGAGCGCGGCAAGCGGCTGACGCAGATCGTCTATCAAAATCCGGGTACTTCGCTCAATCCGAAGCGTACCGTCAGGCAGACGCTTTCCCTGCCGCTGAAATCCATCGGCATGGACGCGTCCGCGCGTGAAAGCCGCATGCAGGAACTGATGGGGCTGGTGCGGCTGCCGCAATCCTATCTCGGTAAATATCCACATGAGCTTTCCGGCGGCCAGAAGCAGCGCGTGGCGATTGCCCGTGCGCTGGCGGCAGAACCGAAAATCCTCATCCTTGATGAGCCGACGGCAGCACTTGATGTCTCCGTGCAGAAGACGGTGATCGACCTTCTGCTGCAGCTGCGCGAGGAACTTGGCCTCACCTATCTGATGATCTCGCACGACCTGTCGCTGATGCGCAATTTCTGCTCGCGCATCGCCATCATGCTGCGCGGCGAGATCGTTGAGGAGGGCGTGACGTCGGCGGTCTTCGCTGCGCCGTCCCATCCCTATACCCGCGCCCTGATCGCGGCCATCCCCGTCGTCACCGACGAGGAAGAACGTCTCAAACCCACCGTGACCGAGGAAGAGCGCATGCGCTTCCTCGTAAAAACGACCGATTGATGAAAGAGGAGCCTGACGTGTATCGCGTTGGAATTGACGTCGGCGGCACGAATACCGATGCCGTTGTGTTGCAGGATAAAACCGTTCTGGCGGGGGTGAAGGCCTCCACGACAGAGGATGTGACGTCCGGTGTCATCGAAGCCCTTGAAAAGGTCATCGAGGCTTCGGGCATCGACAGGGCGCGCATCGGCGCCGTGATGATCGGCACCACGCATTTTACCAATGCGGTGATCGAGCGCCGGCATATGGACGAGGTGGCCGCCATCCGTCTCGGCCTGCCGTCTGGCGCCGGCCTGCCGCCCATGGTCGACTGGCCGGATGATCTCAGGGAAATCGTCGGTAACCACGGTTACCAGGTCCGCGGTGGATATGAATTCGACGGTCGCGAAATCTCAGCCCTCGATGAGGACGAAATCGTCCGCATCGCCACGGATATCCGCGCAAAGGGCCTGAAGGCCGCGGCCGTCACCTGCGTTTTCAGCGGCATCAATGATGCGATGGAAGTGCGGGCGAAGGATATCCTGCAGGAGCGCTGCCCCGGCCTGCCGGTGGTTATGTCCAAGGATATCGGACGGCATGGTCTGCTCGCCCGCGAAAGTGCTGCGATCATGAATGCCAGCCTTCTTTCGCTTGCGGACCGCACCGTTGCCGCTTTCGGCGAGGCGCTGAAGGCAGCGGGCATAACCTGCCCGTTCTACATCACCCAGAACGACGGCACGCTGATGGCGGCGGATGTGGTGCGCGGCTTCCCTGTGCTCACCTTCGCCTCCGGCCCGACGAATTCCATGCGCGGCGCTGCTTTCCTCACCGGCCTCAAGGATGCCGTGGTCGTGGATGTCGGCGGCACCACCTCCGATGTCGGCTCGCTGTCGCACGGCTTTCCGCGCCAGGCGTCCACGACGGTGGATATTGGTGGCGTGCGCACCAATTTCCGCATGCCGGATGTGTTCTCGATCGGTCTCGGTGGCGGCTCGCTGGTGGTCAATGGCGAACATGGCCTCACCGTTGGCCCGAAATCAGTCGGTTACCGCGTGCGCCGTGAGGCGCTCTGCTTCGGCGGCACGACCCTGACTGCAACCGATATCGCTGTCGCCTCCGGCAACGCGGACGTAGGCGAGAAGGCTCTGGTTTCCACTCTGGACAAGCGGCTGGTGGATGCCGCAGTCAAAAAGATCAACGACATGCTCGAGTCCTGTGTGGAGCGCAGCCGCATCTCGTCATCACCGGTGCCGGTGATCGCCGTTGGCGGCGGCTCCATTCTCATGCCTGACCGTATCGGTGATCTGGACGTCATCCGCCCCGAGAATTTCGCAGTGGCGAATGCCGTGGGTGCAGCGATCGCGCAGATCAGCGGCGAGACGGACCGCGTCTTCTTGCTGATCGAGGGGCGCACGCGTGAAAGCGCGCTTGCGGAGGCGGAGGCCGAGGCACGCGAAAAGGCGATTGCGGCTGGCGCAGTGGCCGAAACGCTGGAGGTCATCGAGCGCGAGGATATGCCGCTTGCCTATCTGCCCGGCAATGCCACCCGCATTCATGTGAAAGTCGTTGGAGAAATGGGAGCCAATCATGGCTGAGACGCGCAAGCTGAAATATGACGAAGCGGCATTGCGGACGCTGACCCGTGAAGATCTCGACGCGCTGGAAATCGGTGCCGGCATTCTCGGCACGGGCGGCGGCGGCAATCCTTATCTCGGCAAGCTTCTGGCGCTGGAGGCCATGAAGGCCGGTTACGAGATGAAGATCCTCGCAACCGAAGCCATCGAGCCGGACGCGCTCTGCATGTCCATCGGCGGCATCGGCGCGCCTGTCGTCGGCGTCGAGCGCATTCGCGAAGGCCGCGAAGGCCTGCGTTGCCTGCGGGCGATGGAAGAGCTGATCCGCACGCCGGTAGACGCCATTGTCTGCGAGGAAATCGGCGGTTCCAATTCCATGAACCCGCTGGTGACTGCGGCGCTGGGCGGTCTGCCGATCCTCGATTGCGACGGCATGGGCCGCGCTTTCCCGGAAATGCAGATGACCACCTTCTCCATCTATGGTCATAGTTCCACACCGTCGGTGATGTGCGATCTGCATGGCAATGCCGTCATTTTCAGCCATGCCGTTTCCGAAGTCTGGCACGAGCGTATGGCGCGCGCCTGCGTCGTTTCGCAGGGCGGTGGCGCGATGCTGGCGACCGCGCCGATGCAGGCACATTACGTGCACCAATACGGCATTCCGAAAACCTATACCAAGGCGATTGCCATCGGTGAGGCGGTGATCCGCGCCCGCAAGCAGCAGGAAGACCCGATTGCCGCGGTCTGCGCGCTGGAAGGCGGAAGGCGCATCTTCAACGGCAAGATCACCGATCTGAAGCGCCACCTGCGCGGCGGTTTCGCGGTCGGCGATCTCACGCTCTCTGGCTTCGACGATTGCGCCGGCCAGACGGCGGGCGTCGCCATCCAGAACGAATTCCTGCTGTTTTCCCGTGACGGCAAGGTGGAAGTGACGGTTCCTGACCTGATCGTCCTGCTCGATGTCGATACGGGTTATCCGATCACCACCGAAGTCCTGCGCTATGGCCAACGCGTGGCCGTCATCGCCATCCCCTGCCACGACCTGCTGCGTAGCGCCCGCGCGCTTGAGGTCGTCGGGCCGGTGGCATTCGGTTACCCGGACATTCCTTTCTCACCGCTGCCCGTTCCGGTCAGCAAGGCTGCCTAACCATAAGCGGGGCCAATGACCCGCAATAAAGAGGAGAACGATAATGAAAATGCCTGTACTTTCTTCCCGTCTCGCCGCGCTGGCGCTCGGCACGGCGCTTGCGTTGCCGCTTGTTTCTTCCGCAGCCCTTGCGGAAGACAAGGTATCGGTCGCGGTCAACACCATGCAGATATTCAGCTCGCTCGATCCGGCGAAGGTGACTGATTACACCGGCTACATGGCCATCGTGAACATGTATGACGGCCTGACCACGGTGAACGCCAAGGGCGAAATCGTGCCGCATCTGGCGAAATCCTGGGAGATTTCCGAGGACGGCCTGACCTATACCTTCCACCTGCGCAACGATGCGAAGTTCCAGGATGGCACGGCGGTAAAGGCTGCCGATCTTGCCTGGTCGATCCAGCGCCTGCTTGGCATCAACAAGGGGCCTTCGAACCTCATCGTCGGCGTTCTGAAGCCCGAAAACGTGACCGCGCCTGATGATGCCACGCTGGTCATGAAGATCGAACGCCAGTTCTCGCCTTTCATGGCGGCAACGCCGCTGATGATGGCGATGAACAAGACGCTGATCGAAGCCAATGCCAAGCCCGAAGACAAATGGGGCGAGGCCTATGTCGGCGAACATTCCGCCGGTTCCGGCCCCTACAAGCTGGTCAGCTACAACCGTTCCGCCGATATGGTCATCGCCCGCAATGCCGATTATTTCCTCGGCTGGACCAAGGGCAAGCCTATCGATGAAGTGCGCTTCGTGCAGACCAGCGACGACGCCACCGTCAAGGCGCTGGCGGAAAAGGGCGAACTCGGCCTTTCCTCGCATGGGCTTGGCAACGACACCTACGAATCCATCGGCCGGATGAAGGGTTACAAGCTGATCCAGACCCGCACCGCCGGCGGTTTCGTCATCAAGCTCAACACCAAGGTCTATCCGACCGACGACGTGCACGTTCGCCGCGCTATCGCCTATGCGACCGACTACAAGACGATCCAGGAAGTGATCTATCCCGGTTTCGACATGAAGGGACCGCTTTCTGACGCGTTCAAGGATGCGCATAACGGCGATATCCAGCCCGGCGTCTACGATCTGGAAAAGGCCAAGGAAGAGTTGGCGAAGTCGAAATATGCCGGCCAGAAGATCACGCTGGTCAACAGCTATGTCGCTTCGCTGGCCTTCGAGGCGGAAGTGGCGCTGCTTCTGCAATCCAGCCTCGAGCAGATCGGCATCACGCTCGATATCAAGCCCGAGCCGTGGAACCGTATCGTCGAGCTGTCCTCCAAGCCCGAAACCACGCCGGCATCGACGCAGGTGAACATCTCGCCGACCTATCCGTCGCCGGATTCAATGTTCTACAATCAGTATCATTCCAAGGCTTCCGGCACCTGGATGTCAATGGAATGGCTGCAGAATGCCGAAATCGACGGCCTGATCGACAAGGTTCGCGCCACCACCGATGTCAACGAACAGAACGCCACTTACAAGGAGCTGCAGACGAAGATCGCTGATCTTCAGCCTGACGTCTGGGCCGTTGCGCCGAACCGCCGTTATGCGGCGAACAAGTGCCTTCAGGGATACGAGTTCATTCCCATGCAGAGCTGGGACCTGAACTTCTCCAACTTCCATTGGGACTGCAAGGCGGAGTGATCTCCGCCTCATGAAAACCGGCCCCGCCACAAAGGCGGGGTTGGCCAGACTTGGAACTTCAAAGGGAAGGAGCATCGCCTGCGGCCGGAAAGGCCGCGGCATGCCCGAGGATGACGCATGATCCAGGAATTTTCCGAAGACGATATCGAACCTCTGGCCACCGGCGCCTGGATCCTTGGAACCGGCGGCGGTGGCAACCCCTATATCTCGACGCTCAACCTGCGCCGTCTTTATGCCGAGGGCAGGCGGGTAAAGGTCATGGACCCCATGGCGCTCGCCGATGACGACATGGTTGCCGTCGTCTCCAAGATGGGTGCACCGCTTGTCGGTCAGGAGCGGTTGGGGGATCCCGTGCATCTCGCCCGCGCCGTCGAGGTGATGGAGGATTATCTCGGCAAGCCGTTCCGGGCGATCATGAGCGTGGAAATCGGCGGTTCGAACGCGCTGTCATCCTTCCTCGCCGCCGCCGTACTCGACCGGCCGGTCGTGAATGCCGATGCCATGGGACGCGCCTATCCCGAAGCGCAGATGACATCCTTTGCCATCGGCAACCTGCCGATGTTTCCGCTGTCGCTGGTCGATGTGCGCGACAATGAGGTTATCGTGACGCGCGCTGCTTCGTGGAAATGGATGGAACGCATCTCGCGCAAGGTCTGCACCGAAGTCGGTTCCACTGCCGCCACCTGCAAGGCGCCGCGCACCGGCAAGGAAGTGAAGGAGTGGGGCATTCATTACACCGTCACCAAGGCGACCGAACTCGGGCGCGCAGTGATGGCAGCGCGTGCACGCCATGACGATCCGGTTCTGGCGGTTCTTGACCATGAGGGCGGCAAGCAGCTGTTCCGCGGCAAGGTGGTGGATGTTGCTCGTGAGACCACCGGCGGTTTCCTGCGCGGCAGCACGACGATTGAAGGCATCGATGCCGACCGCGGTTCGCGCATGGAACTCGCCTTCCAGAACGAATGGGCGGTCGCCTTCCGCGATGGCCAGCCGGTCGCCATGACGCCGGACCTGCTCTGCCTTCTCGATACTGTTTCCGGCGGCGCCATCGGTACGGAATCGGTGCGTTACGGCCAGCGCGTCACGGTTGTCGCCCTGCCGGCGCCGGAGCTTTTGACGACACCTGCCGGCATCGCCGCCGTCGGCCCGCGCGCCTTCGGTTATGACATTGATTTCAGATCGGTATTCCCATGAAACGCATCGGTATTGACGTTGGCGGCACCAATACGGATGCCGTTCTGATCGATGGAGACACCATCGTCGCTTCCATCAAGGTTCCGACCACGCAGGATGTCCTATCCGGCGTCAAGGCGGCGCTTGCCCATGTGGCAGGCCATGTCGGCGCGGCGGACCGGCCGATTGATGCGGTGATGATCGGCACCACGCACTTTACCAATGCTGTGGTGGAGCGCGCCCGGCTGGAGCGGGTTGCGGCCATCCGCATCGCGCTGCCAACAGGTTCTTCGCTGCCGCCCATGTGCGACTGGCCGAAAGATCTGCGCGATGCCGTCGATCCGCTGATCTTCATGGTCCATGGCGGCCATGAATATGACGGCAGCCCGCTGGTGCCGATGGTTCCCGATGAAATCCGCGAAGCGGCGATGAAAATCCGCGATGCGGGCATCACCTCCATTGCCATTTCTGCAACGTTCTCGCCGCTGACGACGGAGTGCGAGGTGCGGGCGGCGGAAATCGTCCGTTCGGTGATCCCTGATGCACGCATCACGCTTTCCCATACGCTCGGCCGCATTGGGCTGCTGGAGCGGGAAAATGTAGCTCTCCTGAACGCAGCGCTGCAAACGCTCGGCAAGACCACGGTTCAGGCATTTTCGGATGCGCTGCGCGAAGCGGGCGTGAAGGCGCCGTTTTATCTGACCCAGAATGACGGCACCGTGGCGCTTGCGGATGTGGCCGCCGCCAACCCCGTGCACAGCTTCGCTTCCGGCCCGACGAACTCGATGCGCGGTGCGGCCTTCCTCACCGGTCTTTCCGATGCCATGGTGGTGGATGTCGGCGGCACCACCTCCGATATCGGCTGCCTTGTCGGCGGTTTTCCGCGCGAGGCGAACAATATCGTTCATATTGGCGGGGTGCGCACGCTCTTCCGTATGCCCGACCTCCTGCCAATTGCACTCGGCGGCGGCACCATCGTCGACCCTGAGACGGGCAAGATCGGTCCGCGCTCGGTCGGTTATCGCATCCTGACGGAAGCCCGCGTTTTCGGCGGCGAGACGCTGACGACATCGGATATCGCCGTTGCCGCCGGCCTGATCGAGATGGGTGACCGCGACCGTGTGAAAGACCTTGATCCGTCTTTCGTGCAGGCCACGCTTCAACGCATCCGTGACATGGTGGCCGACAGTTTCGACCAGATGAAGACGTCGGCCGAAGACGTGCCGCTTGTTGCCGTCGGCGGCGGGGCGTTCCTGATTCCCGAGACGGTTCCGGGTGCGTCGGAAGTGTTGCGTGTTGAAAATGCCGGCGTTGCCAATGCGCTCGGCGCGGCAATGGCGCAGGTTTCCGGAGAGGTCGATCAGGTCTTTTCCGGCCTGAGCCGCGATGAAGCCCTTGCGAAAGCCGAGACTGAGGCGCAGAACGCCGCGGTCGCATGCGGCGCGGAGCGGGCGAGCCTCAAGACGCTTGAGGTGGAGGATATTCCGATCGCCTATCTGCCGGGCGGCGCGCGGCGGGTCCGGGTGCGGGTCATCGGCGATATCGCCTTTCATTGATGATAAGAGGCCCTGCCGCTGGCGGGGCGACGAGGGAGTGAGCAATGACGAAGATCGCACTGGCCATTCACGGTGGTTGCGGCGTGATGCCGGAAGACAGCATGACGGCCGGGGAGTGGGCTGCCGCGCGCGACGATCTGGCGGCGGCGCTGCGCGCCGGTTATGCCGTGCTGAAGGCTGGCGGAACCGCACTTGAAGCGGTTGAGGCGGCGGTCGTCGTCATGGAGGACAGCCCGCATTTTAATGCCGGGCATGGTGCCGCACTCAACGAAAACGGCATTCACGAACTCGATGCTTCGATCATGGATGGTGAAACGCTGGCGGCGGGTGCGATCAGCGCATCCCGCGCCATTCGCAACCCGGTAAAGGCGGCCCGCGCGCTGATGGCGGATGAACGTGCCGTCTATCTGACGGGGGAGGCGGCCGACCGCTTCGCGAAGGAAAAGGGACTCGCCACCGAGCCTCAATCCTATTTCACCACGCAAAAGCGCCTTGAGGCGCTGGCGGCAATGAAGCGTCATGCCGCCAGCGGCACGGAGGCGACGGAAAACGAAAAGCACGGAACTGTCGGCGCAGTGGCGCTTGACGCGGCGGGCCATCTCGCGGCGGCCACTTCGACCGGCGGCTACACCAACAAGCCGGATGGCCGGGTGGGCGACAGCCCGGTGATCGGGGCCGGCACCTATGCGCGTGATGGGGCCTGCGCCGTTTCCGGCACCGGCAAGGGCGAGTTTTTCATCCGTTATGTCGTCGGCCACGAGATCGCGTCCCGCGTCGCCTATCTCGGGCAGGATCTGGAGACCGCCGCCGGCGATCTCGTCCACAAGGATCTGGCGCCCTACGATATCGGCGCGGGTCTCGTCGCAATCGATGCCGAAGGCGGCATATCCGCACCATACAATACATCAGGCATGTTTCGCGGCTGGGTGACGCCATCGGGAGAGGCGCGTGTGGCCACCCATGACACGATCTATGAGGTGGAATTGTAACCGGCGACCGTGCCGGCCAAGTGGCGACGCAAAAAAACCGGTGACATCAAGGCTTATCGGCGGCAAAACGTTTGAACCGAAACCGGCTCGTCTCTTCACCCATGGTGCTGGCCTCATGAACATCAAGCAGCTCGAAGTTCTGCGCACGCTTCTTTCCACCGGCTCCACCATCGCCACGGCCAAGGCCATGGGGCTCAGCCAGTCGGGTATCAGCCGGCTTCTGGCGCAGCTCGAGGCGGATTTGTCGCTGACGCTGTTTGCCCGTGACAAGGGGCGACTGATCCCGACGCCGGAGGCGGTGGTGCTTGCGCGGGATGCGGAAAGCGTGTTGCTTGCGGTCGATCGCATGTCCGGCCACGCCGAGGATTTGCGCAATGGCGCAGCCGGTCCGGAAATCGTCCGCATCGGCCTGCCGAGCAGCATGTGGGAAAATTTCGCGCCCGCCATGCTGATCGACTATGTCAGGGATTTTCCCGGTGTTCGCATCGAGACTTTTTTCGAAACGACGACCGCAATCAACAAGCTCGTCGGCGAGCGGGTGATCGATCTCGGTTTCCTGCGGATGGAAGGCGAGATCGGACCAGGCATCGATGTCGAGCGCGTTGCGACCGGCAAGAGCGTCTGTGTGGTCCGGGAGGATCATCCCTTGGCCGCGCTTGATGAAATTACCGTCAAGGACCTGCGCAATGTTCCGCTCATCCTGATCGGCCGGCAGCGGCCGAACCGCATGGCGCTCGATCAGGTTTTCAAGAAGGCCGGCGTCAAGCCGATGGTGAAGATTGAGACCCACACCAACAGTTCTGCCTGCGCCTATGTCGCGCATGGGTTGGGAGTGACGATCATCAGCAGTTTTTATGCGAATCTTTACCGGCACCTTCCGGTCGTCGCCCGGCCATTCGTTCCGCAGGCGACGCAGGAATTCGGCCTAGCCCGTGCTTCCGGCGCACCGCTGTCCATCGCTGCGCAGGCGCTGAGCGATGCCTTGAAGCGGGAAATCCAGCTTTCGCAAAAAATCGACTGAAAACGGGATTTTGGGCTGAAAATCTCATTGTCCTCATCAGGATGAAACGCGCCGTCATTCTGCATAGATATATGACGTTTATGCATAATATTGCGCCTTATTTGTCAATCCGTCATAGTCACCAGCAACGAAACCGATAGAGGCGGGATACCATTCCCCGCCATCAATCGTGGGGAACCGATGATAAGATTCATACTGAGCCGTCTTTTGATGGCGCTGCCGACGATCGCATTCGTGTCGATCACGGTTTTCGCGCTCATCCGCTTCATTCCGGGCGATCCGGCTGCCCTGATGCTGGGCGATATGGCGCAACCGGAGCAGATCGAAGCCATGAGGACCGAACTCGGCCTCGACAAATCCATGCCGCAACAGTTCCTCATCTGGGCCGGCAACGTGGTGCAAGGCGATTTCGGCCGCTCCATCGTCAATGACGAGGCGGTGCTGCCGTTGGTCGTGTCGCGTTTTCTCGTCAGCGCCGAGATCGTCGTTGTCGCCGTGCTGCTCGCCAGCCTGATTGCGGTTCCGGCGGGTGTGATCGCCGCCTGGAAACAGAACAGCCTCACCGATCTGGCACTGGTGGGAACGGCGACCCTGCTTCTGTCCATTCCGACATTCTGGCTGGGTCTTCTGCTTCTTCTGTTGTTCGGCCTCAAGCTCGGCTGGCTGCCGGTGCTGGGATATGTGTCGATCAGCGACAATCTCGTCGGTGGCATGCTTTATCTCGTCCTGCCCGTCATGACGCTGGTGATCCATGAAATGGGCGTTCTGATCCGCATGGCGCGCGCCTCGACGCTGGAAGTGCTGCGGCTGGATTACATCACCCACGCCCGCGCCAAGGGCCTTTCGGAAAGCGCGGTTCTCTGGCGGCACGCCTTCAAGAACGCCTTCGGCCCGACATGGACGATGATCGGCCTCATCCTCGGCAATCTCCTCGGCGGCATCGCCGTCATCGAGACGGTGTTCACCATTCCCGGCCTCGGGCGGCTGATGGTCGACAGTATTTTCGCCCGCGACTACCCCGTCATTCAAGGCTGCCTGCTGTTCGTCTCGCTGTCCTATGTGCTGGTCAACCTGTTCGTCGACCTTCTTTATCCCCTCTTCGATCCGCGTGTGGTTGCCGAATGAAAAAGTTCACACTTAACGGGCTTATCGGCGGCTTTCTCATCGCCCTCCTGCTCATCACCGCCGTAACCGGCCTGTTCTGGACGCCCTATGATCCGATGAAGCTCGGCTTTGCCTCGCGTCTGGCCGGTCCAAGCGCCAGCCATCTTCTTGGCACCGACGAATTCGGACGCGATGTTTTGAGCCGCCTGATGGTTGGCGCACGGGCCAGCGTCTGGATCGGCTTCCTGACGGTCAGCTTCGCGACAATCTTCGGCACGCTGATCGGCCTTGTCAGCGGTTATGCGCGCGGCTGGGTGGATGGCGTCATCATGGCCATCAACAATGCGCTCTTGGCCTTTCCGGGCATTCTGCTGGCGCTCGGCCTGCTCGCAGTTTTCGGCGCAAACCAGTATGGCATCATCTTCGCGCTCGGCATCGCCTATACGCCATCCATGGCGCGTGTGGTGCGCGGTGCCGTGCTTTCTTTGCGTGAGCGGGAATTCATCGAGGCGTCGCTGGTGATGGGCAATGGTGAAATCTACACCATGTTCCGCCACATCCTGCCCAATTGCATCGCGCCGATCACGGTTCTTGCCACCTCCATGTTCGGCTGGGCCATCCTGTCGGAAAGCGCACTCTCTTTCCTCGGCCTCGGCGTGCCGCCGCCGGCGCCCACCTGGGGCAACATGCTGGCCGCCGGCCGTCCCTTCATCCAGCAGGCTGTCTGGCTCGGGCTTTTCCCCGGTCTCTGCATCGCGCTGACGCTGCTTGGCATCAATCTTCTGGGCGATGCCCTTCGCGACAGGCTTGACCCGCGCATGAGAGGTCTCAAATGACTGTTAATACACTTCTCACTGTTCGTGGCCTTTCGCTCGAAGTCGCCAGAACCGGCCACCGGGTGGTCAAGGATGTCTCCTTCGATATTGCCGCAGGCGAAATCTTCGGCATCGTCGGCGAAAGCGGCTCGGGAAAGACGCTCGCAACCCGCGCGCTCATCTCGCTTCTGCCGCCGGCCATCGCCGTCACCGGCGGGTCGATCATCTACAAGGGGCAGGATGTCATGTCCCTGCCAGTGAAGGAGCTTCGGCGTCTGCGCGGGGCGGAGATCGGCGTGGTGTTTCAGGAGCCGATGACCTCGCTCAACCCATCGATGACGATTGGCCGGCAGCTTGAGGAGGGGCTGATCCTTCACACGAAGTTGTCGCCGGAAGAGCGCAGCGAGAAAATTCTCGACATGCTGCGGCGGGTGGGAATCCGCGATCCCGAGGGCGCGTTGACGGCCTATCCGCACGAGTTTTCCGGCGGCATGCGCCAGCGCATCATGCTGGCCTCGGTCATGCTGTTGAAACCCGCTTTGCTGATTGCCGACGAGCCGACAACGGCGCTGGACGCGGTCATCCAGCGCGATGTCATGGAGCTGATGGTGGAGCTGACACGGGCGGAAGGCACTGCCGTTCTCCTCATCAGCCACGATCTGCCGATGGTGGCGCGTTATACCAGCCGTATCGTGGTGATGGAAAAAGGCGCGATTGTCGAACAGGGCCGCACCGAGGACCTGCTGGATGCGCCGCAGCACCCCTATACGAAGAAACTGCTTTCCTCCCTGCCATTCCGCGGCGAGCCGCGCAGTATCGACACCTCCAAGGCGCCAATGGTTTCGGCCCGCGATATCGTTGTGGATTATGCCGGCCGCAAATCGCTGCTGAAAAAAGTCAAACCGAAGCGGGCGCTGCATGGGGTCAGCATCGATATTCATGAGGGTGAGGTCGTGGCGCTCGTCGGCGGTTCCGGTTCCGGCAAGACGACGCTCGGCCGCACCATTGCCGGGCTTGTGCAGGAAAGCGAAGGACATATCCGCTTTCAGGGCCGGGAGCGCAACGAGGACTGGAAGGATTATCGCCTGAATTGCCAGATGGTGTTTCAGGATCCCTACTCCTCGCTCGATCCGCGCATGACCATCCAGGCGCTGGTGGAGGAGGCGCTGCGCCTCGTGCCGGGTCTCGACCAGGCCGCCAAGCGCAAGCGGGCGCTGGAAACGCTGGAGGAAGTGGGGCTCGGTGCCGATTTTGCCGCCCGCTATCCCCACGAGCTTTCCGGCGGCCAGCGCCAGCGCGTGGCGATTGCCCGCGCCATTGCCCGCCGTCCGCGGTTCCTGATCGCAGACGAACCGGTCTCGGCGCTCGACGTGACGGTGCGGGCGCAGGTGCTCGATCTCTTTTCCGATCTGCAGAAACGTTACGGTTTTTCCTGCCTGTTCATCAGCCACGATCTCGGTGTGGTGGAGCAGGTGGCGGACCGTGTCGTCGTCATGCAGGACGGCCGCATCATCGAAGAGGGTGATCGCGACACGATTTTCGACAGCCCGAGAGAGGCCTATACGCGCCGGCTGCTCTCGGCCATTCCCGCCCTCGATCAGAATGAAAAGGGCGGGGTGACACTCAAATGGCGTCTCGAAGATGAAGTTTAACAGGAAGATGACTATGACCGTGGCTGCCCAACTGAATGCGATCTGTGATGCACAGCCTTTCGTGACGCGCTTCATGGTGCGCAATCTCCTGACCGGTGAAGAGATCGGCCGGGGAGAAAACGAGGAGACGCCATCGGGCAGCACCCGCAAGACGTCGATCATGATGGCCGTGCTCAAGGCCGCCAGCGAAGGGCGGATCGATCTCGACCAGCCCGTCACCTATGAAAAGCGGCTGGCGGAAGAGGTTGCGAGCGGCATGTTCCGGTACATGACGCCGGGCATCGTCATTTCGCTGCGCGATGCCGTCGCCGGAATGATGGTGCTGAGCGACAATGTCTGCACCAAGATGGTGCTGGAGAGGCTGACGCTGGAAGAGGTGGACGGCTATTGCAAATCGCTCGGCATGGCCAATACCCACCACCGTTTCCTCATTCCGCCGCTGGCGCTGGCGGCCGACCATCCGCTGAAAACCGTCACCACCACCTCGGCGGCGGATCAGGTACTGCTGCTGCAGACCATTCTCGATGCCCAGTCCTCACCCGAGGCGCAGGCAAAGCTCGGCTGCAGCCCGCAATTGTGCGAATGGGCCATGCAGACGCTGAAGAACCAGATTTTGCGTTATGGAATCCGCTCCCGCCTGCCTTTCGAGGCTGTGGTGGCCAGCAAGAGTGGGCGCGGCAAGCGCGGGCGCATGGATGCCGGCATCGTCTACAGAAACGGCGCGCCGTCCTTCATCATCACCACCTATACCGATGAGGTGCCGCAAACCATGCCTGATGGTACGCCGGGCTATACCGTCGCGCTCGAAACGATCGGCCGGCTGGCACAGGCCTGCTGGGATGGCTTTCAACAATGACAATCAATGACAACAAAGAGGGTAGAACAGTGAAAAAACTTCTTCTCGCAGGCGTTGCCCTGCTGGTAACGGCCAATATCGCGGCGGCTCGTGATATCACCATCGCGCAGAGCTCGGATCTGCGCAGTAACAATCCCGGCGTGAACCGCGATGGCAATACGGACGGGGTTATCCTGCACATCGTGGAAGGCCTTGTCGGTTATAACAATGCCGGAGAGGTGAAGCCGCTTCTGGCCGAAAGCGTCGAGGTTGCGGCTGACGGCCTGACCTATACGTTCAAGCTGCGCAAGGACGTGAAATTCCACAATGGCAAGCCGCTCACCGCAGAGGATGTCGTCTGGAACTGGACGCGCTATCTGAAGCCGGAAACCAAATGGGCATGCCTCAACGATTTTGCTGAGGGCGGGGCAGCGCATGTCAACGGCGTCAAGGCCACGGATGCCTCCACGGTCGAGATCACCCTTGAAAAACCCTCTGCCGTTTTCCTCGGTCTCATGTCGCGGCCGGAATGCGGTTATACCGGCATGATCTCGCCGGAATCGGTTGCTGCCGACGGCAGTTTCGTCAAGCCCATTGGCACCGGACCGTTCCAGTGGGACGAGTGGAAGAAGGGCGAATATATCCGCCTCGCTAAATTTGCCGATTATGTTTCGCCGGCAAATGACGGCAAGCCGGACGGTATGGTCGGCTCCAAGCGGCCGCTGGCCGATGGCATCAAGTTCATGGTCATTCCCGATGCTTCGACGGTGAAGGCCGGGCTTGAATCGGGT
This sequence comes from Agrobacterium sp. 22-223-1, assembly GCF_053522385.1. NCBI lineage: Bacteria > Pseudomonadati > Pseudomonadota > Alphaproteobacteria > Hyphomicrobiales > Rhizobiaceae > Agrobacterium > Agrobacterium sp. 22-223-1. Next base: position 245,107 of record NZ_JBNWCN010000004.1, on the reverse strand, counting down.
GTGCTCGATACGGCCGAAATTTCGCCCGATCTCATTCCGGAGTTCAAGACCAACGAGAAGATGCAGCTGATCGTTGCCCGTAACAACGGCAAAAACCTGTTCTATATCCAGACCCGCGACAAGGTGCTGAGCAATCCCGGCGTGCGCCGCGCCATGGCGATGGCGCTCGATCTCGATGAGCTGGTCGCGGCCGCATCGAACGGTACTGGCGAAGCCAACGGCTCGATGGTCTCGCAGGACTCGGTTTATTATGACGAGGCCCAGAAAAAGCGCCCGGCCTATGATGTCGAGGCCGCGAAGAAGGAGCTGGAGGCCGCCGGTTACAAGGGAGAGCCGATCTCCATCATCGCCAACAAGCGCGGCAACGTGCCGAGCTTCCCGGCCGCCGTCATGGCGCAGGCCATGATGCAGCAGGCGGGTCTCAACGTGCAGATCGAGGTGCTGGACTATGCCACGCAGGTGGACCGTCGCCGTTCCGGCAATTATCAGGTGATCTCGCAGTCGGTCGCCCCGCGTCTCGACCCGGCGCTGATGTATGCCTTCTATGTCGGCAACAAGGACAAGAACGCCTCCCTGATGTGGGACGATCCGAAAGCGATCGAACTGATGAAGGCGGCCTATGTCGAAGCCGACCAGACGAAACGCCAGAAGATTTTCGACGAGTTCCACGAACTGATGCTGAAGGAAATGCCGGGCATCTTCCTTTACGACATGGTCGATGTCTGGGGCGCGACGAAGAAGTTGAAGGGCCAGCCGGTCTGGCAGTCGAACGCCCGCCTCTGGGAAGTCTCGGTCGACAACTGATCCACTATGCCCGCGCCGGAGGCGGACCCCGGCGCGGGCTTTCCAATATTAAGCGCAGGAATTTGGCGGTGCGCCCGCCGAAGCGCTTGCGCGTGCCCGCAAAGGGCGGAAATGCGAGGACAAGCCATGAACCGTGACGCCGTGATGTCGATTGCCGCCGAAGTCGAGACGATGAAGCCCGATTTCACCACCTTGAGCGACAGAATCTGGGATTTTGCCGAACTCAAATTCGAGGAACAGCAATCTGCCGGCGTTCTGGCGGGCGCGCTCGAGGAAAATGGCTTTGCGGTTCGCCGTGGCGTGGCAGGCATGGAGACGGCCTTCATCGGCGAATTCGGCAGCGGCAAGCCGGTCATTGCTTTTCTCGGTGAATTCGATGCGCTGGCCGGCATGAGCCAGGTGGCCGACGTGGCCGAGGTGCAGCCGCGCGAGGCGGGCGCCACCGGCCATGGCTGCGGCCACAACCTGCTTGGCGTCGGCTCATTGATGGCCGCTATTGCGCTCGCCCGGCATCTGAAAGCCAATAATCTGCCCGGCACCGTGCGTTATTACGGCTGCCCCGGCGAGGAGGGCGGTTCCGGCAAAACCTTCATGGTGCGTGCCGGGCTGTTCGACGATGTCGATGCGGCGCTGACGTGGCACCCCGCGCCCTTCAACGGCGTGCGCTCGACCAATAATCTGGCCGTGCTGGAATATTTTTACCGTTTCAAGGGTGTTGCGGCCCATGCCTCCAACGCTGCCCATCTAGGGCGTTCGGCGCTCGATGCCGTCGAATTGATGAATGTCGGCGTCAATTTCCTGCGCGAACACATGCCGCAGGATTGCCGGGTGCATTATGCAATCACCGATACCGGCGGCAAGGCGGCGAATGTGGTGCAGGCGAAGGCCGAAGCGCTCTACCTGATCCGCGCCCCGGAAATGCGTCAGGCGCTCGATCTTGCCGCGCGGGTGGATAAGGTCGCGCGCGGCGCGGCGATGATGACCGAAACAGAGGTGGAAATCGTCTTCGATACCGCCTCCACCAATCTCCTGCCCAACATCACGCTGGAAACGGCGATGCATGAAAACATGGTGGCGCTAGGCCCCATCGCCTTTGATGAGGCGGATATCGCTTTTGCCAAACGCATTCAGGACACTTTCACTGACGAGGCGATCAAAAGCAGCATCAGGCTCTACCAGATAAAGGGCGATGTCTTTTCCAACCGGAAGATCGACGGATCGACACCCCTGCATCTCGGCTTGCGCGATTTCGAGGGCCAGTCGCATTTCCGGGCGGGTTCCACCGATGTCGGTGATGTCAGCTGGGTGACGCCAACCGCACAGTGCTGGACGCCCGCCTGGGCGATCGGCACCAATCCGCATACCTGGCAGGTGGTGGCGCAGGGCAAAAGCCCCGCCGCTCACAAGGCCATGGCCCATGCCGCCAAAGCACTCGCGTCGACCGGCTTTGCGCTGATGACCTCGCCGGAACTGCTCGCCAGTGCCAAAAGGGAATGGCAGGAAAAGACCGAGGGCAGCAAATATGTCTGCCCGATTCCCGCCGATGTCATGCCCGGTTCCCATCGATAGAACGTGGTGCACCAACACGCCCATTCTGCTGAACCCGTTCCCTTATCGCGTATTTTCGCCGGTGGAATGGTGCCTCACATGGGCGCGGCAAGCGAAAAGATGTGATCTGCCGGTGGCCTTGCCAATGGCGGGGTCTGCGGGTCCGGCATTGAAAACGGACCCTTTGCCATATTCTTGGTGATCCTCGGTTTCGGCCCGAGGATCCATGATTTCAACAGCTTATCGATCCTCGCCTGACGGGCGGGGGCGACGTTGAAAAAGCATCAGTACGGTTCCCGGCAGTCCGCCCCGGAACTCCTTCCTCCTGAAATCCTCCTTAATCACCGCCTTGTGTGCCGCTTCGCCGCCCTGCCGTGAAGAAAGCATTGACGTTCGGACCAAAAATGGAATAAATATATCGAACAGACAGAAAATCGGTTTCATTATTCCGTTTTCTGGCTGTGAGGAGGTAGCGGCGGGCTCTCGGGTTCGCCTCCGGCTGGGAGAGGTGGCGCCGGACACCGAGGAGGAGAAAACAATGAAGAAATTTATCATCGGCGCAGCCATGTCTGTGCTTCTGGGCACGGCGGCGCATGCGGAGACCGTAGGCGTCTCGATGGCGCTGTTCGACGACAACTTCCTGACCGTGCTGCGCAACGGCATGCAGGATTATTCCAAGGAACTGAAGGGCGTGACCCTGCAGGTCGAGGACGCCCAGAACGACGTTGCCAAGCAGCAGAGCCAGATCCAGAATTTCATCGCGTCCAAGGTCGATGCGATAATCGTCAACCCGGTTGATACGGATGCGACGGCGGCCATGTCGAAGCTCGCCGCCGACGCCAAGATTCCGCTGGTTTACGTCAACCGCCAGCCGGTGAACGTCGATAGCCTGCCGGACGGCCAGGCATTCGTCGCCTCCGATGAGACGGTGGCCGGCACGCTTGAAGCGAAAGAAGTTTGCCGCCTTCTCGGTGGCAAGGGCAATGCGGTCATCATGATGGGTGAGCTTTCCAATCAGGCGGCGCGCATGCGCACGCAGTCTGCCAAGGACGTTCTGAAGACCGACGAATGCAAGGGCATTTCGGTTGTTGAAGAGCAGACCGCGAACTGGCAGCGCACGCAGGGTTCCGACCTTGTGACCAACTGGCTCTCCAGCGGCATCGAATTCAATGCCGTCATCGCCAACAACGATGAAATGGCGATTGGCGCGATCCAGGCCCTGAAGGCCGCAGGCAAGGACATGAAGAGCCATGTCGTCGCCGGCGTTGACGCCACGCAGGACGCCCTTGCCGCGATGCAGGCGGGCGATCTGGATGTGACGGTGTTCCAGGATGCGGCAGGGCAGGGCAAGGGCGCTCTCGATGCCGCGCTGAAGCTCGTCAAGGGCGACAAGGTGGAGAAGAAGGTCTACATTCCTTTCCAGCTCGTCACGCCTGAAAACGTCAAGGACTACGTGGCCAAGAACTAACGGCCGCCTTCCGGCATCTGCGCCCGTTCAGATCGATATTGGAGGCAGATGCCGGTTTCCGACGGCACCGAAGACAAGCTTCGGTGCGCAAGCGGATTACGATTGAATTTCAGTGAATTCAAAGTGTTGCAGCGCCTTTCGTGTCGTGATCGACATGGCGCTGCAAGCCTCCCCGGAGGCAAGGTGCGCCATCTGGCAAAGCCTGTTTCCGGTCATTTTTGTCTATTGTGGAGGATGAGATGGTCGTCAGTCCATCGACAATGGCCGCCGTGCGCGCCAGCGGAGCCGTGCCGAATGCGGAGTATCTTCTCGCTGCGGAAGGCATACGCAAGGAATTTCCCGGCGTCGTGGCGCTTGATGATGTGCAGTTCAAGCTGAAGCGCGGCACCGTGCATGCGCTGATGGGCGAGAATGGCGCCGGAAAATCGACGCTGATGAAGATCCTGGCCGGCATCTACCAGCCGGACAGTGGAGAAATTCGCCTGAAAGGCGCCGACATACGTCTCGATTCCCCGCTCGATGCGCTGGAAAACGGCATTGCCATGATCCATCAGGAACTGAACCTGATGGCCTATATGACGGTGGCGGAAAACATCTGGATACGACGCGAGCCGAAGAACCGGCTGGGCCTCATCGACCATGGCGAAATGTATCGCCGCACCGAAACGCTGCTGGAAAGACTCGGCATCGATCTCGACCCGGAAACCCGCGTCGGCGAGCTTTCGGTGGCAAGTCGCCAGATGGTCGAGATCGCCAAGGCGGTTTCCTATGATTCCGACGTTCTCATCATGGACGAGCCGACATCCGCGTTGACGGAGCGCGAGGTCGAGCATCTCTTCCGCATCATCCGCGATCTCCGGGAACGCGGTATCGGTATCGTCTACATCACCCACAAGATGAACGAGCTGTTCGAGATCGCCGATGAATTTTCGGTTTTCCGCGACGGCAAATATATCGGCACCCACGCCTCGACCGATGTAACGCGTGATGACATCATCCGCATGATGGTGGGCCGTGAAATCACCCAGATGTTCCCAAAGGAAGAGGTTCCGATCGGCGACGTGGTGTTTTCGGTCAAGAATCTCACGCTTGACGGCGTTTTCCACGACATTTCCTTCGAGGTGCGCGCCGGTGAAATTCTCGGCGTTGCCGGCCTTGTCGGATCGGGCCGCTCCAATGTGGCGGAAACGGTGTTCGGTGTAACGCCCGCATCCTCGGGCACGATTGCAATCGACGGCAAGCCGGTTTCGATCGACAGCCCGACGAAGGCCATCAGTCACCGCATGGCGTTTCTGACGGAGGATCGCAAGGACACGGGATGCCTGCTGATCCTGAATATTCTGGAGAACATGCAGATCGCCGTCCTGCAGGACAAATATGTCGCCAATGGCTTCGTGCAGGAAAATGCGCTGTCGGATGCCTGCGAGGAGATGTGCCGCAAGCTCCGGGTCAAGACGCCGCATCTTTACGAGCGCATCGAGAACCTGTCGGGCGGCAACCAGCAAAAGGTGCTGATCGGCCGCTGGATGCTGACCAAGCCGCGTATTCTCATTCTGGATGAGCCGACACGCGGCATCGATGTCGGGGCCAAGGCGGAAATTCACAAGCTGGTTTGCGAGATGGCGCGCCAGGGCGTCGCCGTCATCATGATTTCCTCCGAAATGCCGGAGGTTCTGGGTATGAGCGACCGTGTCATGGTCATGCATGAAGGTCGGGTGACGGGCTTCCTCGATAGAAGTGAAGCCACGCAGGTTAAAGTGATGGATCTCGCATCGCGGTGAGGCGCGTCGGGATTTCTCGAGGAGGAATGACTATGAATACGAACGCCGCCGCCAACACAGAGTTGGACGCAAAATCCGGACGCAAGCCGCACCGGCGCATCCCGCCGGAGGCCAATATCTTTTTCGTGCTGATCGGCATCGCGCTGGTTTACGAAATTCTCGGCTGGATTTTCATCGGCCAGAGCTTTCTAATGAACCAGCAGCGCCTGACGATCATGATCCTGCAGGTCTCGGTGATCGGCATCATCGCGGTTGGTGTCACGCAGGTCATCATCACCGGCGGTATTGATCTCTCTTCCGGCTCCGTCGTCGGCCTGACGGCGATGCTGTCCGCCAGCGTGGCGCAATCGTCCACATGGCCGCGGGCGCTTTATCCGGGGTTGACCGATCTGCCCTTCTTCATACCGCTCGCCGTCGGCATATTGGCTGGTGCCCTTGCGGGCTTCATCAACGGGCAACTCATCGCCCGCACCAAAATCCCGCCCTTCATCGCAACGCTTGGCATGATGGTGACGGCGCGTGGTCTTTCCAAGTGGTATACGAAGGGTCAGCCGATCTCCGGTCTGACGGACGGTTTCAACTTCATCGGCACGGGCATCTGGCCGGTTGTGGTGTTCCTCGTCGTCGCTGTCATCTTCCACGTGGCGTTGCGTTACACTCGCTACGGCAAGTTCACCTATGCCATCGGCGCCAACCAGCAGGCGGCACGCGTGTCCGGTATCAATATCGAGGCGCATCTGATCAAGGTCTATGCCATCGCTGGCCTGCTCGCCGGTCTCGCCGGTGTCGTCACCGCCGCCCGCGCACAGACGGCGCAGGCCGGCATGGGCGTGATGTATGAACTCGACGCCATCGCCGCAGCCGTCATCGGCGGCACATCGCTCGCCGGCGGTGCAGGCCGCATCACCGGAACGGTGATCGGCACCATCATCCTCGGTGTCATGACGTCTGGCTTCACCTTCCTCCGGGTGGATGCCTATTATCAGGAAATCGTCAAGGGCCTGATCATCGTGGCCGCGGTCGTTGCCGACGTCTACCGACAGAAGAAACGCGCAAAGCGCTAAATCCTCCTCCCAGACTTGGGGCAGGCCTTCAGGTTTGCCCCTTTTTTGTGTTCCTGTGAGCCGAGGGGGATCAGCTAAGGTTCATGCCTTGCTGTTCCGATAATCGTGGACGGCCTTGCCGAAGGCCTCGAACAAAGCGCGCGACGGGGCGTCGGTCTCAGCCCAATATTCCGGATGCCATTGCACGCCGACGGCAAATCCCTTGGCGTCGATGACTGAAACGGCCTCGATGGTGCCGTCCGCCGCTGTCGCCTCCACCTGCAGGCGTGGCGCGGTCTCGGCGATCGCCTGCCGATGCAGCGAATTGATCTGGATTTCACCCGACATGCCGAGATGCTGTGCAATGCAGGAGCCTTCGCGCACATGCACCGGCTGGCGGATGGCGAAGGCCACGTCGCGGTCGTCATGTTCCGGCTTGCGATGGTCCCATATGCCGGGCTGCTCCTGAATTTCGGACGCAAGCGTGCCGCCCAGCGCGACGTTCAGCTCCTGAATGCCGCGGCAGATGGCCAGCATCGGGATGCCGCGTTCGATGGCGCGGCGGATGAGCGGCAGGCTGGTGGCGTCGCGGGCCTGATCGAACGGGCCGTCGCTTTCCTGCGCCTCTTTTCCGTAAAGGGCAGGATGCACATTGGTGGCGGAGCCGGACACGAGCAGGCCGTCCACCCGGTCGAGAATGGCGTCGACCTCGTTCCCGTCTTCGAAGGCCGGGACGATGAAGGACATGACACCAGCCACCTTCAGCGCGGCGGAAACATACTGGTTCTGCGCGGCGTGCCAGTCGGCTCCGGTGAAATGCCGGATGTCGGCGGGAACGGCGATAATGGGTTTTGGCATGGTGGCTCCGGGACGAATCTTCGAAATTTGTGCGACTGCCGGCTGGCCAAGTCAAGCATGCGTTTTGCGTTATGACGATCCTTTATGCGCCTAAAGTATAAGGCGATGCCGGGATATTTCAGTTGAAAATAAAATACGAAGCAGAGTTTCCGAAAATTCCCGGAAAGGCCGGTTTTTCCGCGATTAATTCTTGGTGCGGGTGCTTGTCAGCCGGGCCTTAACCGTGCTTACTTTGCTGCGATGCCTGAACAGCAACGAGGGGAATTCAAAGCTGCGGGCAGCGTTCATATCTGGGAGGATATAGATGGATCGCCGTTCCTTTATGAAAAAAGGTGCGCTTGCGGGAGCTGCCACGGCAGCGCTGGCCGCGCCCGCTATTGCACAGCAGAATACCAAGATCAACTGGCGCCTGACGTCGTCGTTTCCGAAATCGCTCGACACGATCTATGGCGGCGCGGAAGATATTGCCAAGCATGTCGCCGCCGCAACCGACGGCAATTTCACCATCCAGCCCTTTGCCGCCGGCGAAATCGTGCCCGGCCTGCAGGCGGCCGATGCCGTATCATCCGGTACGGTGGAAATGTGCCACACCTGCTCCTATTATTACGTCGGCAAGGACCCGACCTTCGCCATCGGCACGGCCATACCTTTCGGCCTCAATGCCCGCCTGACCAATTCATGGTTCTATGAAGGCAACGGCAACAAGCTGCTCAACGAGTTTTACGCCAAGCACAATCTCTACGGCATGATTTCGGGCAATACCGGCGCGCAGATGGGCGGCTGGTTCCGCAAGGAAATCAACACCGTCGACGATTTCAAGGGCGTGAAGATGCGCATCGCCGGTCTGGCCGGTAAGGTGGTGGAAAAGCTCGGCGTGGTGCCGCAGCAGATCGCCGGCGGCGATATCTATCCGGCGCTGGAAAAAGGCACCATCGACGCGGCGGAATGGGTCGGTCCTTATGACGACCACAAGCTCGGCTTCCAGAAGGTGGCGAAATATTACTATTATCCCGCATTCTGGGAAGGTGGCCCGGTCATCCACTCCTTCGTCAATCTGGAGAAGTGGAACAGCCTGCCGAAAAACTACCAGACGGCACTGCAGGACGCCTGCGCCTTCGCCAACACCAGCATGATGGCGAAATACGACGCGAAAAACCCGATCGCCATCAAGCAGCTCGTCTCTGAAGGTGCGGTGCTGAGGCCGTTCAGCCAGGAAATCCTCGAGGCCTGCTACAAGGCCGCGCTGGAAGTCTATGCCAATATTTCGGCCTCCAATCCGGACTTCAAGAAGATCTACGAGGATCAGGTCGCCTTCAAGCGCGAAGGTTATCTGTGGATGCAGCTTGCGGAATACACGTTCGATACTTTCATGATGATCCAGCAGCGTAACGGCAAGCTCTGATTATTCGGTGACGGCGGACCGAGCAAAGGCCCTGGGGATTTCGGTCTCCGGGGTTTTTGTTGTGCGCGCATGCCTTCACGCATCCGACAACAAAGGATGATTTACGATCAATTCCGTTGTGGGCAAAAGCAGCAGGCTCCGCGACCAGCCGGAGTGTCGGCGGGGATTGGCCACGCCGACCTCGGCAAAGGCCTTGCTCTCAACTGTGGAGGTGATGCGATGTGGAAAACGCTGAGCATTGCATTCGTCATTAGGAAAAACCGGACAGGCTGGTCAGTGACTGTCCGGTTCCATTTCTAAAGAGAATAAACGGAAGGCAGGGGCGCAACCCTGTCTTCCACTCCGCAATCATAAGCGTTTCGCCCAGTCCTTACAAGACGCCGATCAGGGTCCGATCTTCGGGGGCTCGCCAAGATTCGGCATGCCCGGCAATCCACCCGGCTGGCCGAAATTGGGCATGGTGTTGCCATCCTGATTGCCGAAGGCGGGCACTTCGATCTTGATGGAATTCAGATCGACTTCGGGCGCCTTGTCCAGCCAGTAGGTGACGGATTCCGGCCAGAAGATCACAATGGCGACCAGGATGAGCTGCATGCCGAGCCAGGGAATCGCGCCCATGTAGATATCCGATGTCTTGACCGTGCGCGGCGCGATGGAGCGCAGGTAGAACAGCGCAAATCCGAAGGGCGGATGCATGAAGCTCGTCTGCATGTTGATGCAGATCAGAACGCCGAACCAGATGAGGTCGATGCCGAGCGACTGGGCGATCGGCGCCAGCATCGGAATGACGATGAAGGCGATTTCGAAGAAATCGAGGAAGAAGGCGAGAAAGAAGATGAAGATGTTGACGAAGATCAGGAAGCCGATGGGGCCGCCCGGAATGCCCGACAGCATATGCTCGATCCAGAGCGAACCGTCCATGCCCTGAAAGACGAGGGAGAAGCAGGTGGCGCCGACCAGAATGAACACCACCATGGAGGTGATATGCATGGTGGAATGCATGCCCTGCTTGATGAGGTCCCAGGTAAGGCGGCGGTGCGCGGCGGCCAGCGCCATGGCGCCCACGACCCCGAGCGCACCGGCTTCGGTGGGTGTTGCAAGGCCGAGGAAGATGGTGCCGAGCACGAGGAAGATCAGCACGATAGAGGGGATCATGCCCGCCAGCACGCGGAACACCAGCGCCCGGTTGAGTTCTCCCCGCGCTTCCGGCGGCAGCGCCGGCAGGTCCTTCGGCCGCACGACCGACATGAACAGGATGAAGAGCATGAAGATGGCGACCTGCAGGATCGAGGGGCCGATGGCGCCCAGATACATGTCGCCCACGGATTTGCCGAGCTGGTCGGCAAGCACGATCAGCACCAGCGAAGGCGGGATGACCTGCGTGATCGTTCCCGATGCGGCGATGACGCCGGTGGCAAGCCGAGGGTTGTAACCATATTTCAGCATGATCGGCAGCGAGATGACGCCCATGGTGATGACCGAAGCCGCAACCGTGCCGGTAATCGCACCGAGGATCGCACCGACGATGATGACGGCATAAGCGAGGCCGCCGGGAATGGCGCCGAACAGCTTGCCCGTCCCTTCAAGCAGATCCTCCGCAAGCCCGCATCGCTCGAGGATCGCGCCCATGAAGGTGAAGAAGGGGATGGCGAGCAGAAGGTCGTTCGAGACGATGCCGAAGATGCGCAGCGGCAGGGCCTGAAGAAAGGCCGGCGAAAAATGCTCCGTGAAGATGCCGATGACACCGAAAACGAGACCGACGGTAGCGAGCGAGAAAGCAACCGGAAATCCGTAAAGCATGAAGATGATCATGCCGAGGAACATCAGTGGCGGAAGAATACCATATTCGAACATGGGAAATATCCTGAAGGTTCAGATCGGTGCGATCATTGCAGGGGTTTTTCGTACTTCGTATCGAGCGCATAAAGCCCGTTGAGGGCGCCTATGCGCTTGATGAGTTCGGAAAAACCCTGAAGAACCAGAAGGGCAAAACCGGCGAAGATGATGAATTTCACCGGCCAGCGGATGAGGCCGCCGGCATTGGAGGACATTTCGCTCTGATGCCAGGATAGCGTGAACATGGGCCAGGAAAGCCAGGCGAGGTAAAAGCAGCCGGGAAGCAGGAACAGCACGATGCCGATAATGTCCACCCAGATGCGGCTGCGCGGTGAAATCGCGCCATAAATGATGTCCACTCGCACATGTTCATTCATGCGCAGCGTGTAGGATGCGCCGATCAGCACGATGAAAGCGAACATGTACCACTGGATTTCCAGCCAGCCGTTTGAACTGTAGTTCAGGGCGTAACGGACCATGGCATTGCCGGCGCTGACGAGGCAGCAGATGAGCACGAGATAACCGGCAACCTTGCCCAGAGCTTCGCTTGCAAGGTCTATCAGCGCACTTAGTTTTAAAAGCGATTTCATAACTTTCCCCTCTTCCCTTTTCGGGCCCTTTGCGGGTTTATGGCGGAGAGCAAAGCCGGGCGCCCCTGCTGCGGCCACGCCTCCACGTGCTTCCGCTGCCACAGGTTCCAGAGTTCCTCCCCACAGAATCCCGTGTATGGTCAGGCGGTTCGAAAAGCAACCAAAACCACCATGAAACGGCTTGGCGGACCGCCCTTTTCAACCGTTTGCGAAAGAATGTTGCCCTATGACATGTTTTGCCCGGTTGAGCGGCAACGATGCATGCCGTTGCCGCTCTTTCACTGAGAACGCATTGCGCTTTTCGGCGACTTCATGTTACCTCTGGCTACGGAGAATCCGGCATGGGCCCGTGATCGTTCGCGGGCAGATTTTCCCGCACAACGGGCATGACGGATGGAGCACAAGGGGAAGCGGAATGAGCGAACACCACACGGGTCCTGTCGAAGTCGGCGCCGAGATGAACTATGCCGAGCACGAAAAGACCTATAACGGTTTTCTGGCCTTGACGAAGTACGGCACCATGATGCTGTGCGTGCTGATGCTGGCCATGGTCGCGGGTTTCTTCACCACCGCCGGCTTCCTTGGTGGCCTGGTCGTCTTCGTCGTGCTGTCGGCTGCGGGTTTCTTCCTGCTGCGCTGAACGATCCCGTTCATGAGCGGTTCCCGTTGCGGGGACCGGGCGATGCCGGATAACCGGAAAGGCCAAGCCATGAAGCGTCTGCTATATTGTCTGTTTCTGCTGGTGGCGATTGCGCATCCCGCTTTGTCACGCGATCTCTCACCTGCCGAGCAGGACAGTCTTCGCACACAGATAGAGCGATTTCAGACGGCTTTGAGCGCACAGGATTTCGATGTCGTCGGCAAGACGGTGCCGCCGAAAATCTTTGAATTCATCGCAGGCGAAGCGGGTATTACCGTGGAGCAATTGCGCAGCGCCTTGACTGCGCAGATGCAGATGGCGCTCGCGGCGGTCAAGATAACCGAGTTCACCATGGATACGCAGGCGATCAGCCTTGCGCAAACGTCTGATGGAACGCCCTATGCGCTTGTTCCGACGAAAACGGTCATGGAAACCGGTGGCCAGACGATCGAGGCGAAATCCCATACGCTGGCGCTGATGGACGGTGCCGACTGGTATTTGCTGCGGGTAAGCGACCAGCAGCAGGTCACCATCCTGCGCAAGGTCTATCCGTCCTTCGCCGAGGTGGTGTTTCCCGACGATTCCATGCAGCCGGTGAAATAGCTCCGTCTTCCTGAACTCAGGAAAAACGTCCCGGCCGGAAAGGATCGACCGAGATTTCCGTCTCCTCGCCGCTGGCCAGTTGCATCACCAGACGGGCGGTTGCTGCCGATTGTGTCAGCCCCAGATGGCCATGGCCGAAGGCATAGATGACGGAGGGCGTGGCGCGTGCCGTGCCGATGACGGGAAGACAGTCCGGCATGGACGGGCGGAACCCCATCCATTGTTTCCCGCCTTCCAGTTTGAGGCCGGGCAGGAAACGTCCTGCTTTCTTCAGCATGGCTTCCGCACGGCGGAAATTCGGCTTCAGTTCCAGCCCGCCGAGTTCGACCGCGCCGCCAATGCGGATGCCCGTCGATAGCGGGGTGACGACGAAGCCATGGTCGTTGAAATAAAGCTGGCGTGTGAGGTTGAAAGCCTCAGGGGAAAGCGTGGTATTGTAACCACGTTCGGTTTCTAGCGGCACGATGTTGCCAAGCGTAGCGGCAAGTTTTCTCGACCAGGCGCCGCAGGCGATCACCACTTTGTCGGCATCGATCTTGTCGCCATTTTCCAGCGTCACGATCGTACTTTCGCCGACGGCGTCGATGCGTTCGGCCTCGCCTTTGCGCAGGCTGGCGCCGCGGGCGATTACCAGATCGAAAATGGCGCGGGTGAAATCGTAAGGGTCGGAGACCTGCAGGCCATCCGGTGAAAACATGGCATGGCGGAACTGCGGCGCGAGACCCGGCTGCAGTTCCTCGATTTCAGGGCGGCCGACGCGCTGAAAGGTGAAACCGGCGCTTTCCTTTTCGTCCCAGTCCCTGCGGGCGGCATTGAGGCTTGCCTCGCTGTCATAAAGATCGAGCGTGCCGGTTTTCGAAACGAGATGCGAAAGTTCCGGCATCGCCGCGACATGGGCCATTTCCACGGCAGCCAGCCGGTTGATGTCGGTGAGTGACTTCAGCCCATGGCGAAAGTTGCGCTCGGCGCTCGCGCGCCAGAAACGCCACAGCCAGGGTGCGATCTTTGCCGCATAGGCGGGCGGCACACTGAGCGGGCCGAGCGGATCGAACAGCCAGCGCGGCGCTTTTTTCATGATGCCGGGAGCCGGAATGGGGATGATTTCGGGGAAGGCCAGAATGCCGGCATTGCCGGAACTCGCGCCCCGGGCAACCTCGCCGCGCTCCAGCAGCACCACCTCGCGTCCGGCATTCTGCAGATAAAGCGCCGCCATGGAACCGATAATGCCGGTGCCGATCACCAGCACATCGCATTTCAGGGTTTTGGTCATCGGCGCTCCTGCAACACAAATCTTTCAACCCCGCATAACAATGAATGCCGCCCCGATGAAAGGCCGTATCGTATTGCCGGCGCAGAAATATCAGCACTGTGGCAAATAAGCGGTCCGAAATAGACAAGGCGAATATATTCGCGATGAAGCATATCGGCAGTCGATTGAGGCTCCGGATCAATAGTTATAGTTCATTATTAATCGCAATTTAACGGTGTCCGGCTAGTTTCGCGTGCAGGCGGGCCGACCGTTTTTCATCTCTATATTTCGAGGGTGAAGCAGGTCTGCATATGGATTACTGTTTGAGGGTTCAAAAAGATGTCTCACTTTTCCAAACTCGGTCTGGATGCTTCCGCGGTGCTTGATGCGCTGAGCCGCTCACAGGCCATCATCGAGTTCGATCTGACCGGCAAGATTTTGAAAGCGAACGATAATTTCTGCAAGGCCGTCGGCTATCAGCAGTCTGAAATCGTTGGGCGTACTCACAGCATGTTCCTGTCTCCCGAAGATGCGGCCTCGCCCGAATACAAGAGCTTCTGGGCGAAGCTGTCGCGTGGCGAATACGATCAGGGTCAGTATCGACGTCGGGCCAAGAATGGCGACGAAATCTGGATCGAAGCTTCCTACAATCCGGTGTTCCGTTTCGGTAAACCCTACAAGGTGGTCAAGATTGCAACCGACATCACCTCGATCAAGCGCAAGAGCGCCGAGGATGACGGGAAACTGGCGGCGCTCTCCCGCGCGCAGGCCATGATCGAATTTACGCCGGACGGAAAAATCCTCAGCGCCAACGAAAATTTCCTCTCGACGCTCGGTTACACGGCGGAAGACATCATCGGCAAACATCATTCGATGTTCTGCGAGCCGGCCTATGTCCAGTCCCAGGACTATCGGGATTTCTGGAAGGAACTCGGAAAGGGCCATTTCTCGACGGGGCAGTTCATGCGTCTTGGCAAGGATGGCAAACGCGTCTTCATTCAGGCCTCCTATAATCCGATCATCGATGATCGGGGCCGCGTCTTCAAGGTAGTGAAATTCGCTTTCGATGTGACGGACCGGATGCATGCGGTCGAGGAACTTGGTGCTGCGCTCGAGCGGCTTTCTCAATGCAACATCCGTATTACGCTGGACAAACCTTTCGTCGGCGAGTTCGAACGGCTGCGTTGCGATTTCAATAAATCCATCGCTGAATTCCAGAAGACGCTGGAAAACGTTCTCGGGCAGACCGGAGACCTGACCCGCAGCAGCCAGGAAGTCAGCGAAGCCTCCGTCAATCTCGCCGAACGTTCGCGTGAGCAGGCGGTGGCGCTCGAGGAGACTTCGGCAGCACTCGAAGAAATCACCGCGACGGTCCGTTCGTCGACAGAAAACATGAAAGAGACGCGCAAGCTCGTTCAGAGCGCGCGGACATCCACCGTGGCCTCCACCGAGGTCGTGGAGCGGACCGTCGATGCCATGCAGCGTATCGAGACGGCTTCGCGGGAAATCAGCCAGATCATCGGTGTGATCGACGAAATCGCCTTCCAGACGAACCTGCTGGCGCTGAATGCCGGCGTGGAAGCTGCACGTGCGGGCGAGGCGGGCAAGGGTTTTGCGGTGGTGGCACAGGAAGTGCGCGAGCTGGCGCAGCGTTCCGCCAATGCCGCGAAGGAAATCAAGGCGCTGATCAACAATTCCGGCACCGAGGTTCTGGAAGGCGTCAGGCTGGTGGGCGAAACCGGGGAAGCGCTGAAGCAGATCGACGCGCTGGTCAGGCACATTGACGGCAATGTCGACATGATCGCCAAAGCGGCGGACGAGCAGGCCGTCGGCATCAGCGAGATCAACAAGGCGGTCAACCGGCTCGACCGGATGACACAGGAAAACGCCGCGATGAGCGCCCGTACCACGGTGATCAGCACGACGCTGGCGCAGGGCGCGGATGCGCTGGCGCAGCTTGTCAGCCTGTTCAAGCTGAACCGCCGTACGGTGCAGCGGGAAGACGGATCGTCCACTCGCCCGGATACTTCGAATACCACCCGGCGCGACCAGACGTCGGCACGGGCGGCCGCGTAAAGGAGCGGGCTCAGGCCCGCTTCAGCTTGAAAATGAGGTTCAGTGGATGCGGATGCCTTTGAACGGGCATCCGCATGGCTTTGTCACCGCAGCGCCGGTCGTTCGATACCGAGATGGTCGCGCAGCGTCGAGCCTTCGTAGTCCTTGCGGAACAGGCCGCGCTCCTGCAGCAGCGGAACGACCTCGCGGTTGAATTCCTCCAGCCCACCGGGGAAGAAGGGCGGCATGACGTTGAAGCCGTCGGCTGCGCCGTTTTCGAACCATTCCTGCATCCGGTCGGCCACGTCTTTGGCCGTGCCCATGACGATATGGTGGCCGCGGCCGGCTGCGACACGCAGCGCAAGCTCCCGGATCGTCAGCTTTTCGCGGCGCGCCAGTTCGGTCAGAAGTTCGGCGCGGCTGCGCAGCTGGTCGGAAATCGGCAGGTCCGGCAGCGGACCGTCGAGATCGTAATCAGTGAGGCTGTGGCCGATGCGTTCTTCAAGCAGCGGCATGGCGCTCTTGATGTCCGTCCAGCGGTTCAGTTCCTTCAGCTTTTCGCCGGCCTCTTCGAAGCTCCTGCCGATGATCGGCATGAAGCCGGGCATCACGGCGACGCTGGCCGGATCGCGGCCGAACTTCTCCACGCGCGCCTTGAGGCTGGTATAGAAGGCCTGCGCTTCGGAAATCGCCTGCTGGGCGGTGAAGACGATATCGGCGGTGCGGGCGGCGAGATCCTGCCCCGGACCGGAAGATCCGGCCTGGATGAGAACCGGGTGGCCCTGCGGCGAACGCGGAATATTGAGCGGTCCCTTGACCGTGAAATATTTGCCTTCGTGGTTGAGGATATGGACCTTTTCCGGATCGACGTAGCGGCCCGCCTGCTTGTCCTTGACGAAGGCGTCGTCATCCCAGCTGTCCCACAGGCCGCGAACGACATTCACATATTCTTCCGCCACCGCATAACGTTCGTCATGCTCGGGATGGTCCTTGGAAAAATTAGCCGCCGTGCGGGCATAGGAGGTGGTGACGATGTTCCACGCCGCGCGGCCGTGGCTCAGATGATCGATGGAAGCGAAGGCGCGGGCGGTGTGGTAGGGCTCGCCATAGGTGGTGGAGGCGGTGGCGGCCAGCCCGATCTTGTCGGTGACCATGGCAAGGGCTGCCAGCAGGGTCAGCGGCTCGAAACGCGCGATCATCGAGGGGTGGGCGTCGACGCCGCTGGTCAGGCCGTCGGCGAGGAATACCATGTCGAACTTCGCTGCTTCGGCCATTTTCGTCACACGGGTGAGCAGATCGAAATTTTCGCTGCCGGCTTCGGCATCGGGGTGACGCCAGCCGGAAACGTGGTGCCCGGCGCCCTGCAGGAAAAGGCCGAGATGCATCTGTCTTTTGCGTGTCGTGGTGGTCATGGGGATCATGCCTTCATGTCGGTCGAGTTATATTTGCGATACCAGAAGCGTTTCGAGCTTCCTGAGGTCGGCTGCGGTTTTCATGGACCGCACCAGTGCCGGAATGCCGGCGAATTTCTCATTGCCGCCGGTCGCATCGGCAAATTTTTCGGTCGGGTCATCGATGCCAGGAAGGCCGTCGACACGGCGCGACAGCACCGTGCCGTCCTTCTTCGTCACGTCGATGACCACGAACCGGGTGGTCGGATCGGGAGAGAGGCGGCGGGCGGTCTCGTCATGCCGGCGCGAGACTTTGGCGGAAAGGGCAAGCAGATCGGCGCGCGTCTGGCGCTCATCGAAATGGCCGATACCGAGCGCTCCATCCGTCAGCGCTGCGGCAAAGACATATTCGGCGCTGAAGCGCGCGTCGATGCCGGTCGTGGGCGTGGCCGGTCCGACGAGGGCGGCATCGCCGCCCGGCGGGAAGGTGATGGTGACCGTTTCGATCTCGTCCGGCGTCAGATTATTGCTGTTGCGCAGCGCCAGCGCGCCGACGGCAACGGGATGGCTGGCGGTGCAGCAGGGAAAGGCCTTGAGGGTGAGGCCGGGCGAGACGATCTGCCAGGGTGCGCCCCAGCCGGAGAGAACACGTTTCGGTTGCTCGGCGCCGAAGGCGTAGGCGGAATAAAAACCGATGGGGTTTTCCAGAAAATCCGGAGCGCCCTGAAAACCTGATCGCGCCAGCCGCGCGGCGGTGAGGCCGGCGCGCGTGGCGAGCCCGGCATGCAGCGGTTTGGCATCAAACCCGAATTGCAGGCGAAGCCCGGCCGATTGCGTGGCGGCAAGGCCGAGCGCAACGGCTGTTGTCTGCGGATCGAATTTCAGGAGATGGGCAATCGCCGCCGCAGCCCCGATGGGGCCGAGCGTGGCGGTGGCGTGGAAGCCGTTTTCGTAATGCTTCGTTCCGAGCGACAGGCCAAGCCGCGCCATCGTTTCCAGCCCGACGATATAGGCGGCGATGAAGGCATCGGCCGTGGAGCCTTCTTCGACCGCGATAGCCAGCAAAGCGGGAATGATGGCAACGGTCGGGTGGCCGCGCACGCTGCCATGGACATCGTCATAGTCAAGCACATGCCCGGCGTGACCGTTGATGAGGGCGGCGGTAAAGGCATCCGTGCGCAGATCGTGGCCGATAATGCCCGCCGTGCCTGTCGCGCCCGGTGTAAAGCTGTCGATCAGGATTTTCGTGCTTCTGTCGGCAGCGCCCCCCAGCACGCAGGCGAAAAAATCGATGAGCGCCGTGCGGGCGATGGCCACAGCATCCTCGTCACGCAGGGGATCGGAGGCGGCAATCGCTTCGGCGAGATGAAGGGTGAGTTTTTCGTCGGCGGTCATGGCATCAGATCCCTTCGCCGTCATTGACCCGCGCCACCTGCCCACCGAGACCCTTGACGAAGGCGTTGATGCGCGGATTGGTCGACTTGTAGAAGATGTGCTCCGGCGTGCCCTGATCGACGATCAGGCCGTTTTCGGTGAAGACGATATTGTCGCTGATTTCTTCGGCAAAACGCATTTCATGCGTGACGAGAATGCTGGTCATGCCGTCATTGACGAGATCGCGAATGACGGCGAGCACTTCGCCCACGGTTTCGGGGTCGAGCGCGGAGGTGACCTCATCGAACAGCACCAGTTCCGGCCGCATGGCAAGCGCGCGCGCAATCGCCACGCGCTGCTGCTGGCCGCCGGAAAGCTGGCCGGGATAGGCATCGACCTTCTGGGAAAGACGGACCTTTTCCAGCAATTCGCGGGCATGGCGCTCGGCTTCAGCCTTCGGCGTGCCGAGAATCTTGATCGGTGCGATGGTGATGTTTTCCATCACCGTCAGATGCGGGAAGAGGTTGAACTGCTGGAAAACGATGCCGATGCGCTTGCGCAGCGCAATGCGCTCAGCCTCGGTCTTCAGCTGGTCCACTCGCGTGCCACCAACGGTGATCTTGCCCGATTGCGGAATGAGCAGGCCGTTGATGCAGCGCAGGATGGTGGACTTGCCGGAGCCGGAAGGGCCGATGATGGAGACGGCGTCGCCCTTGTTCACCGTGAGGTCGATGCCCTTCAGGACCTGATTGTCACCGAAGGACAGGTGTATGCCTTCCAGTTCGACCAGAGCTTTTGCGGCGGTTTGTGGTGCGGGTGCGGACATGGCTTGTTCCAATCAGCGGGAAGCGAAGCGCCGCTCGAGGCGCTGCGTGAAACGGGAGACGGGATAGCAGAACAGGAAGAACGCCATCAGAACGGTGAGGTAGACCACGACGGTGAAATCGTTGCGCTGCACGGCGGTGCTGGCGTCCGTCGCGGCGTGCAGAAGTTCATGCACGCCGACCAGCGAGGCGAGCGCCGTACCCATGGTGATCGACGCATAAAGGTTCATCCATGGCGGCAGCGAACGCTTCACGCATTGCGGCAGGATGATCCAGCGCAGTGTCTGGTTGCGCGAAAAGCCCAGCCCCTGCGCCGCTTCCCATTGCGCCGTCGGAATCGACTGGATGGCGCCGCGGGTGATTTCGGCGATATGGGCACTGGCCGGAATGGCGAGACCGACGACGGCCTTGATCCAGTCCGGGAATGGAATGTAGTTGCCGAAGGCGACGATCTCGAAGGGGAAGATGTAGGTCGCGGCAAAGATCAGCACCAGATGCGGGGCGTTGCGGAATATCTGCACATAGGTCAGCGCCGGCGCCCGCACGAGGCGGTAGGGCGCAAGCTCCATGATGCCGAGCAGGACGCCGATGAAGGTGCCGATGGCAATCGCAAGGATGCTGATCAGCACGTTCATGGCAAAACCCTTGGCCAGATAGGGCAGCCATTGCAGCAGCACCTGGCCGAGCGAGGGATCGAGGATCAGCCACAGAATGACTGATATCAGCACGCCGAGCAGCAGAATGGTGCCGAAGGGCGGCTTCTTCACCGCCTGTGTTGGAGAGACCACCGCACTCATTGACCGAACCCCGGGACTGCAAGACGCCGTTCAAGCCACAGACCGGCCCTTGCGACGATGAAATTGATGACACTGAAGAAGATCAGGATGACGATCATCAGCTCGACCACATTGTCGCGCTGCGTCCAGATCAGGATCGAGGCATAGGTGATTTCACCCACCGCAATTGCAGAGCCGACCGTGGTGAGCTTCACCAGATTGACGAGGTTGTTGATGATGGAGGGCAGCGCCGTGCGGATGGCCAGCGGAAACTCCACATAGCGTAAAATCTCGAAGGAGCTGAAACCGATCGCGCGCGCCGCCTCGATGGTGGTGGCCGGCACCGCCTCGATACCGCCGCGCAACGCTTCCGCGTGGAAAGCGGCAATGTGCAGGCCGGTAATGGCGACGACCCAGAAGAAGGGTGTCAGCGGATTGTTCTGCGCGCCGCCCAGCGCATTGGAAATCAGCATGTTGAGCACGAGGAAACCGCACATCAGCTGCACCAGCGTCGGCGTGTTGCGCGTCAGTTCCACATAGGCGCGCACGGGGCCGGCAAGCCAGACCTTGCCCGATGTCAGCATGGCCGCGAAAATGAAGCCGAAGACGAGGCTGAGCGGCAAAGTGACGGCGACGAGGATCAACGTCATCTTCATGCCGTCGAGCCAGATCTGAACCTCGTAACCGCTGTTCAGAAAGTCATAGTTGAGGCCGAGATGCGCGGCCAGTTCTATGAAGCGCGCTATAAATCCATCCTGCATCGGAAATCCATGCTGTTGTCGCGGGTGCGCCGCCCTGCAGGCGGCGCCAGAATGACCTGTCTTGCTTTAAAGCAGAAAAGAACGGCGGGCGAAACCGGCCGTTCCTGATGGTCATAGGAAATCACTCCGCCTGTTCGGCATCATCCTCACCCTGCGGTGAGGACAGGCAAGGAACGGAGAGACCCTGCGCCTGTCTTATTGCGCCGAAAGCTTCTTCTGCTGCTCTTCCATATAGCCGATGCTCGGCAGACGGTTGGCCTTGGCGAATTCGAGCATCTTGCCGGAGGCGTGCAATTCCTTGACGATCTTGTCGAGAGCGGCCTGCGTGTCGCTTTCGCCCTTGCGCAGCCAGATCACGGAATCAGACGGGATCAAGTCGGTGGGGATGAGGATGCCGTAATCCTTCCACTCATCGGCGCGGTCCTGAAGCATCAGGCTGAGCGTACCGTTGACGTGAACGGAGACGTCGCAATTGCCGCCCTTGAGCGCCAGCAGCGATTCCGGCTGGCTCGGCAGCGCCTTTACCTGCGCGCCATATTGCTCGATCAGCGGCTGGGTGTAGTTCGAGCCTTGCGAAACGCAGGCGATCTTGCCCTTCAGGTCCGGCCAGTCCTTGATGCCACTGTCCTTGCGGCCGATGGCGGCGCCACCCTGGCGGTCATAGGGGGTCGGTACGTAATCGAGCGTTTTGGCGCGCTCTTCCGTGTACTGCATGTTGGCGATCAGAATATCGACCTTGCCCTGCTGCAGGAACTGCACGCGGTTCGGCGGGGTCACGGTTTCGGTGACCAGCTCGACACCGAGGCCGGCGGCCAGCGCCTTCGCGACATCGATGTTGAGACCCTTCTGCTCCTGCGTCTTCGGATCGATAAAGCCGAAAGGCGCGCCGGAGAGGATGACACCGACGGTGAGCTTGCCGCGACCCTTGATCCGGTCGAGCGTTGCATCCGCGTGAGCGGCGGTGGCCATCGAAGCGATGACAACGGTTCCGGCAATGAGTTTTGCGGCAAATTTGGAGAAAGAGAGGGCCATGGGTATTTCCTTTTGATTGTAGGTGGAAACTACATGAGGCACCCGCCAAGAGCGAGAATTGGCATTGCGTGAAAAATAGTATGAATAAAATCCGGTTCCAATAAATCTTTTGGAGGGAAAAATTATCCTAATAATTTGAGATCGTAGAATCTTGTTCTTTGCTTCCGCTATTTTATGTCTGGCCGTGAGGGCGGGAGGATAATCAAGACGCCGTGTGTGGGCCAAATGGCCACAGGGAGAGCGAGCGAATGCCGCTTGTTTCTTCTCCCCGCCGGGGAGAAGTCCGCGGCAGCGGGATGAGGGGGCAAGCTCTCGGTTTATCGCTAACGTCGCCCCCTCATCCGACCCTTCGGGCCACCTTCTCCCCGGCGGGGAGAAGAAACGTGCCGCAAACGTTCCGCCCCTGCCGTCACCGTCCGGCGTTATAGGCCGCGATTGCCGCCATATTGACGATGTCGCTGTCCTTCGCCCCCATCGAGGTGATCTGTACCGATTTGTCGAGGCCGACGAGAAGCGGGCCGATGACGGTTGCGCCGCCCAGTTCCTGCAGCATCTTGGTGGAGATGGAAGCGGAATGGATGGCGGGCATGACCAGCACATTGGCCGGGCCGGAAAGCCGGGCGAAAGGATACTGGCTCTGCATGCGGTGATGGTTCAGCGCCACATCGGCCGACATTTCGCCGTCGACCTCGAAATTGACGTTGCGCCTGTCGAGGATTTTCACCGCCTCGCGCACCTTGTCGGAGCGTTCGCCGGTCGGCTGGCCGAAGGTGGAATAGGCGAGCATGGCAACGCGCGGCTCGTAACCGAAACGGCGGGCGAGGTGGGCTGCTTCTTCGGCGATATCGGCCAGGTCTTCCGCATTCGGCATGTCATGCACGGCGGTATCGGCAACGAAGACGGTGCGGTTGCGTGAGACCACCAGCGATACGCCGATGACGCGATGGCCGGGCTTGGTGTTGATGCAGCGGCGGATATCCTCCAGCGCCGTGGAGTAGTTGCGGGTAACGCCGGTGACCACGGCATCCGCATCGCCCATCGCCACCATGCAGGCGGCGAAATGGTTGCGGTCGTTGTGGACCAGACGCTGCACGTCGCGCAGCAGGAAACCGCCGCGCTGCAGACGCGCATAGAGATAATCGACATAGGCATCGACGCGGCTGGAAAGGCGGGCGTTGGTGATCTCGATGTTGGCGCGGTCGAGATCGATGCCCGCGCGTTCCGCATTGGCCTTGATGATATCGTCACGGCCGAGCAGGATGGCGGTGCCGAGGCCCTGCGCGGTGAAGGAAATCGCCGCACGCATGACCTGTTCTTCTTCGGCTTCTGCAAAAACGACCCGCTTCGGCGAGCGGCGCACCCGCTCGTAAAGGCGCTGCGTGGTTGAGGCCATCGGGTCGCGGCGGGCGGAAAGCTCGCGGGCATAGGCGTCGAGGTCGGGCAGTTCGCGGCGGGCGACGCCGGTTTCGATGGCGGCTTTCGCCACGGCCACCGGAATGGCCGAGATCAGGCGCGGATCAAAGGGAACCGGAATGATATATTGCGATCCGAAGCGCGGGCGGTTGCCCTGATAGGCGGCGGCCACATCGTCAGGCACATCCTCGCGGGCAAGATCGGCGAGCGCCTGTGCCGCCGCGATCTTCATCGCATCGTTGATCTGGCTGGCACGGACATCGAGCGCGCCGCGGAAGATGTAGGGGAAGCCGAGGACATTGTTGACCTGGTTCGGGTAGTCCGAACGCCCGGTCGCCATGATGGCGTCGTCGCGAATGCGCGACACTTCTTCCGGCGTAATTTCCGGGTCCGGATTGGCCATGGCGAAGATAATCGGCTTCGGCGCCATGGAGCGGATCATCTCTTCGCTGAAGGCGCCCTTCTGGGAGAGGCCGAACACCACATCCGCGCCCTTCATGGCTTCCGCCAGCGTGCGGTTGTTGGTTTTCACCGCGTGCGCGGATTTCCACTGGTTCATGCCTTCGGTACGGCCCTGATAGATCACGCCCTTGGTATCGCAGAGCGTGATGTTTTCTGGGTTGAAACCCATGGCCTTGATGAGATCCATGCAGGCGATTGCCGCCGCACCCGCGCCATTGCAGACCAGCTTGGTGGTCTTGAAGTCGCGGCCCGTCAGTTCGATGGCGTTGATGAGGCCGGCGGCGGCGATGATGGCGGTGCCATGCTGATCGTCATGGAATACGGGAATGTCCATCAGCTCGCGCAGGCGGCTTTCGATGATGAAACATTCCGGCGCCTTGATGTCTTCCAGATTGATGCCGCCGAAGGAGGGGCCAAGGTAACGCACGCAATTGATGAACTCATCGGCGTCTTCGGTGTCGACCTCGAGATCGATGGAATCGACATCGGCGAACCGCTTGAAGAGAACGGATTTGCCTTCCATGACCGGCTTGGAGGCGAGCGCGCCGAGATTGCCGAGACCGAGGATGGCGGTGCCGTTGGAGATGACCGCAACCATGTTGCCGCGCGTGGTATAGTCGTAAGCGGTCGCCGGATTTTCGGCGATGGCTTTCACCGGCACGGCCACGCCCGGCGAATAGGCGAGCGACAGGTCCCGCTGCGTCGCCATCGGTTTGGTCGGGGTAATTTCCAGTTTCCCCGGTCGGCCTTCCGCGTGGAAATCCAGGGCTTCCTGATCCGTAACCGATGTTCTGGTGCTGGCGGGTTTCGTCGTGTCGGACATGGGCTGAGCGTGCTTTCGTGTCGATAACAGTGTAAAAATATCCGCCGTTGTTATTGTATTTTTCGCGCGCCTGCCAAGCCTTGAATGTTGTTCAGTGCAGCAAATTTAAGCGTGATGAAATTTGCGGCCGATTCAATCGATTAATTCCCCTGGTTCGCATCAGAGGCTTGGCCGATAGGCCTGTCGGGCCATGTTCACGAAGGCTTCGACATGCAGGGCGAGGGCGCCGCGCCTGACGACCAGCACACAATCGGACCATGCATCGGCGCTCTCCAGCGGCACGCCGACAATGCCTCTTGCGGAGCGCACCGTGGTTTCCGGCAGGATGGAAATGCCCGCGCCGGCCTCCACGAGCGCGAGGATCGTATTGACGTTGGCGATGCGCATGCCGATTTCCGGTGCGCAGCCGGCATCCTCGAAAAGCGAAAGCGCGCTGCTGCTGAGGCCAAGGCCGATCTCGTCAACCGGCAGCAGCAGTTTTTCCCGCACGATATCGTTGACCGAAATCCGGGAGCGACCGGCGAGTGCGTGACGTTCCGGCAGGGCGACGCAAAGCCTCGAGCGATCGAAGGGCATGGCCCGCAGGGTCTGCGGTAGCGAGGGGAGAGGAGCGCGGATGAAGGCGACGTCGGTCTTGCGCGTCGCCACCTGCTCGATCAGCTGTTCCATCGTCATGCCGGGCAACAGTTCCAGCGTCACATCCCTGTGCTCATCGCCGTAACGGGTGATCAGCGCCGGAAGTTTGCGCTCCGCCATGACACTGGTGCCGTAACCGATGCGCAGCGTGCCGAGCTGGCCGCGCCTGATCTGCTGCGCCTTTTCCAGCGCGCCTTTGGTGCGGGCGAGGATTTCTTCCGCCTCGATCAGCATGGACTGACCGGCCGGGGTGAGTTCGACACCGCGATTGATGCGGTGAAAGAGTTTGAAGCCCAGATTTTCCTCCAGCTGCCGGATACGCTGGGTCACGGCGGGCTGAGCGATGCCGAGCTGCAGGGCGGCGGCGCGAAAGTTCCTGGCCCTTGCGGCTTCCACGAATATTGTGAGCTGGCGAATATCCATCGGCGGACAGGTCTTTGTGTTGAGGGGCTTGATGTGGTATAAGTACAGCTTATCAAAATTGCCCATCTTGCGCATTGTCATCTTGTCGCAGGCGACGTTATACCGCAGCCAGTGTTCCGGTCGTCTTTGCCGCTTATGCGGGATTTGGCGATGCGAACCGGGGAGGATTTGTTCAAGCACCTTGTCCGCCGTCCATAGGGCCGGCGGTTACCTGCAGTGAATGGGTCAAAATGACAGTCACGACGGAAATCTTCCCCACCATTGTTCCCCGTTCAGCCGCGCCGCCACTGGCGCAACTTCGTCTGGCCGCAGTGGCGGCGGACTGTCCGGGTTTTGCCGGACACTGAACGATCATCGGGCGTCAGCCTTATGGGCGGCTCTTCCAAACGGACATTGTTTCATGGGTAATCCAGCAACTTCATTATCGCTCCCAGCCAGATTATGGCTGTTGGTGCTCGGCGCGGTCATCATCGCCGCAGGCCTGTTCTTTGCCATTGGCGGCGGCCAGCTCGTGGCCCTCGGCGGCAGCGTTTATTTCATCGCGGCGGGTATCGCGCTGATCGTCTCCGGCCTGCTCATCCTGTTGCGCAAGCCTGCCGGCGCGCTTCTCTTCGGCCTTGTCTTCGTTCTCACCGGCGTCTGGGCGGTGTGGGAAGCCGGGCTGCACTTCTGGCCGCTCATTTCCCGTCTTCTGGCGATGGGTGTCGGGGCCACGGTCGTTGCGCTCTCCTATCCGCTCTTGCGCCGCGCGGCAGGCAAGGCCCCGGCATATGGCTCTTCTTTCGCCATCGCCGCCATTCTCGCCATCGCTTCCGGTGCCGGTTTTGTCGGCATGTTCGTGCCGCATCCGACCGTCGCCTTCAATGGCGAGGCGGCCGCGCTGACACCTGTAACCCCGGAAACGGAGCAGAAGAACTGGGAGCATTACGGCAATACATCCGGCGGCAGCCGCTTTGTCGCGCTTGACGAGATCACGCGGGACAATGTCAGGAACCTTGAAGTCGCCTGGACCTATCATACCGGCGATACCCCGATCAGCCCCGGCGCGAATGGTGCGGAAGATCAGGAAACGCCGCTGCAGGTTGGCGACACCGTGTTCCTTTGCACGCCGCACAATAATGTCATCGCCCTCGATGCCGATACCGGCGCCGAGAAGTGGAAGACGGAAATCAACGCGAAATCCTCCGTCTGGATGCGTTGCCGCGGCCTTGCCTATTTCGATGCCAAGGCGCCGCTGAAGCAGCCGACTGCGCCGGGCACAACACCTGTCACGCCGGCGGTGGTGGCTGAAGGCGCGCTTTGCCAGCGCCGCATTCTGATGAACACCATCAATGCCGAATTGATCGCGCTCGATGCAGATACCGGCGCATTCTGCCCGGATTTTGGCACCAATGGCCGCGTCGATCTGAAGATCGGCCTCGGAAACGCGCCGGACCCGCAATATGTTCTGACCTCCGCACCAACGCTGGCGGGAACGACCGTCGTTGTCGGCGGCCGTATCGCCGACAACGTGCAGGTGGACATGCCCGGCGGCGTGATGCGCGGTTTCGATGTGGTGACCGGCGCGCTCCGTTGGGCCTTCGACCCCGGCAACCCGGAGATCACCGGACTGCCGCCCGAAGGGCAGACCTACACGCGCTCCACACCCAACGTTTGGGCATCCATGTCCTACGATCCGGAGCTGAACACCGTCTTCATGCCGGTCGGCAGCCCTTCGGTGGATTTGTACGGCGCGACGCGCACGCCGCTCGACCATAAATATGGTGCTTCGATGCTGGCGCTCGATGCCACCACCGGTCGGGAAAAGTGGGTCTACCAGACGGTTCATAACGACCTCTGGGATTTCGACGTGCCGATGCAGCCAAGCTTCATCGATTTCCCGAAAGCGGATGGAACGACTGTTCCGGCACTGGTTTTCGGCACCAAGGCGGCGCAGATCTATGTCCTCGACCGGGCGACCGGCCAGCCGCTGACCAAGGTGGAAGAGGTTCCCGTCAAGCCTGCCAATATTCCGAACGAGCCCTATGCGCCCACACAGCCGCGCTCGGTCGGCATGCCCGAGATCGGCGCGCAGACACTGACGGAAGCGGACATGTGGGGTGCTACCCCATTTGACCAGCTTCTTTGCCGTATCGCCTTCAAGGGCATGCGCTACGAAGGGCTTTATACGGCGCCGGGTACGGACCTCTCCCTGTCGTTTCCGGGCTCGCTCGGCGGCATGAACTGGGGCGGTCTTTCGACGGACCCGACGACGAACACCATTTTCGTCAATGACATGCGCCTCGGCCTCTGGATTCAGATGAAGGAAGCCGCGCCCAGCAAGGCGACGGCAAGCGGCGGCGAAAGCGTCAATACCGGCATGGGCCTCGTGCCGATGAAGGGCACGCCCTATGCCGTCGACAAGAACCGTTTCCTTTCGGCTCTCGGCATTCCCTGCCAGGCTCCGCCCTATGGCACGATGACGGCCATCGACATGAATACCCAGAAAATCAAGTGGCAGGTGCCTGTTGGCACCGTTGAAGATACGGGTCCGCTCGGCATCAAGATGGGTCTGCCCATCCCGATCGGTATGCCGACGCTCGGCGGCACGCTTGCCACACAGGGCGGTCTCGTCTTCATTGCCGGCACGCAGGATTATTATCTGCGCGCCTTCGATACGGCGACCGGCAAGGAAGTCTGGAAGGCCCGCCTTCCGGTCGGCAGCCAGGGCGGCCCGATGAGCTACAAGTCTCCGAAGACCGGCAAGCAATATGTGGTCATCTCGGCTGGCGGCGCACGCCAGTCGCCTGATCGCGGCGATTATGTGATCGCCTATGCGCTGCCGGATTGATCTGGACGGTTCATCGTTTTGAAAAGGAGCCCCGGGGCATGATCCCCCGGGGCTTTTTCTTTGCCCTTGACCGGCGGAGCGGCCATTCCGTGCGGAACCTCGCACTCCCCCTTGCGTTAGGAAAACGGGCCTGCCGGCAAATACTCCCCGCCGTTCACCAAGCTTTCACAAGGCGAATTTATGAGCTTGCGCTTATCCGCCCGTGAACCGATGATGGCGGTATTTCGAAATATGTATATTGTCCGGCGCGCCGGGAAATTTTTAGAGTTGGAAAGGTTTTGTTGTGAAGGAACACTCTCGAAAGATCACGCCGGTTCTTCTGGCCGGCGGTGCTGGTTCGCGGCTTTGGCCGGTATCGCGCGATCAGTTGCCCAAGCAGTTTCAGCCGCTGGTCGGCAATCTTTCGACCTATCAGCAGACGCTGCAGCGAGTGGGCGACAAGGGGCTTTATGCCGAGCCGCTCGTCATCACCAATGAGGATTTCCGTTTCTTCGCCCGCCGTCAGGCCGAAGAGATCGATCTGCCGGCAACCGTGGTGCTGGAGCCCGCCCGCCGCGACAGCGCCGCCGCCATGGCCGCCGCCGCCGTGCTGGCCGAGCGCCGCGAGCCCGGATGCCTGGTGCTGGCGCTTGCCGCCGACCATGTGGTGCTCGATGCCGACAAGTTCTCCGACGCCGTGAAACTCGGTGCAAAAGCCGCCGATCAGGGCAATATCGTCGTCTTCGGCCTGGTGCCGACCGAACCGCGCACCTCCTACGGTTATATCAAGCCGGGTGATGCGATCGATGGCGAAAAAGACCTCAGCATCGTCGACGCCTTCGTGGAAAAGCCGGATATGAAGACGGCGATCTCCTATCTGGAAAAAGGTTATCTCTGGAATTCCGGCAACTTCCTGTTCCGCTCCGATGTGATGATCGCCGAACTGAAGGCCTTCGCCCCGGAGATTCTTGCGGCGGTGACGCAGGCGGTCGAGCAATATGAAAGCGACCTCGGTTTCGTGCGCCTGCATCAGGCAAGCTTCGAGGCTTCCCCGAAAAACTCCATCGACTATGCGGTGATCGAGAAGACCAAACGCATGGCGGTGGTGCACGGCCATTTCCGCTGGTCGGATATCGGCAGCTGGGATGCGATCTGGGAAATTGCCGACAAGCGCGGCAACGACAATGCGCTGGAAGGCAACGGCGTCTTCATCGATTCCGAAGGCTGCCTCATCCATTCGACGCAATTGCTGACGACGGTGGTGGGTGCCAAAGACATGGTGGTGGTCGCCACCAAGGATGCTGTTCTGGTGGTGCCGAAAAACCGGGTGCAGGATGTGAAGGGTCTGGTGGAGACGCTGAAGGACGGCGAACACGCACCGCAGACGCAAAGCCACAAGCGCGTCTATCGCCCCTGGGGTTATATCGAGCACATGTATGTGGACGAGCGTTACCGGGTGGGCCATATCACGGTCGATCCCGGCCACCGCATCTCGTTCCAGAAACATTATCACCGCTCGGAACACTGGATCGTCGTCAAGGGCACGGCGACGGTGACGATCGGCGAGGAGACGAAGTTGCTGACGGAGAACCAGTCGGTCTATATCCCGATCGGCCAGCCGCACCGTCTGGCCAATGAGGGGCAGATTCCGCTCGAACTGGTCGAAATCCAGACCGGAGCCTATATCGGCGAGGACGATGTCATCCGCATCGAGGACGATTATAAAAGGCAATAGAATTGCCGCCAGCGCTTAAGGTTTGGAGAAGGTGAGGCGGATAGTTGTTCGGCTCGCCTTTTCGGCTCAGGCGATCAGCGCGTTCACGCAATGGGCAAGGGCATGGGAAAGCATCGCCGCCTCCAGCCCACGACGCCAGAACAGCCATCCGAACAGCAGGCCGGGAATGAAATTGGTGAGCAGGACCGCAAGGATCAGCGCCGCTTGCGGCAGAGCGACAATCGCAAACAGAAACGGCAGATGACCAGCGGCGAAGAGTGCCGCCGCCATAATAATGGCAGCCCACAAAATCACCGGTCGAATCTGTCCTTTTCCTGTCATGCGCCAGAGCGCCCAGGCGAAAAACGACATCAGGCCCCATCGGGTCAATAGCTCTTCCGTAATCCCGCCATAGAGAATCCGGGTCGCCAGCGGGACATTAAAAGCGGTCATTTTTGCCACGGCGGCCGCATCCGCGACCGCTGGCAGGATCGCCGATGAATAGGCGATCATCAGCAGGCCGACGGCAATGCCCACCGCCAGCGCGGGCGGCACGTGTGTTCGGAGAACCGCTCGCGGGTTGCCGCCCGTCAGCAAGCTGTCGACCAAGGGCGCGCCAAGTCCGAGTTTTGCGGCCAGAGCCTGACCGGTTGCAACCGCCGCAATGGTCAGCATTGCCGGCTGGATGAGGATCAGCAGGCGCATTCCGAATGAAAGTTGCTGTCCCGGTACAAGCTGCTCAAATGTCGCCAATAAAAGCGATGCGACGCCGGCCAGTCCGATGACCAAAAGAATATGCCAGCGCTTCATGGTCTCTTCACCTGTTTTCCTCGCTGCGAAGTTTTATAAGCGACTGGCATTGCGTGTGGATTACGCAGTGCAATCCCCTGTGTCGCAAGCTTATCCGGCGCATTTTCCAATCGTTCGAAATGCCTCCTGAGGGCGCTGTGAGATTCGTATTTTAGGCGGTTGCCTAATCAAAAATCTTCGCATACGTTCCAACTGCAACGTTTCAGTGAGGGAGGAGACTCATGCGAATGCGTGTTATTTCTGCGGCCTTTTTGGCCAGCGTCATGATTCCGGCGGGTATCGCCGGGGCCACCGATCTTGAGGTGACCCATTGGTGGACATCGGGCGGCGAAGCCGCCGCGGTCGCCGAATTGGCCAAGGCTTTCGACGCCACCGGCAACAAGTGGGTGGATGGCGCGATTGCCGGTTCGGGTGGCACGGCCCGTCCGATCATGATCAGCCGCATCACCGGAGGCGACCCTATGGGCGCGACCCAGTTCAACCACGGCCGGCAGGCGGAAGAGCTTGTCCAGGCAGGCCTGATGCGCGACCTGTCCGATGTTGCCGCAAAGGGCAACTGGAAAGGCGTCATCAAGCCGGCAAGCCTGCTCGACAGCTGCACCATCGACGGCAAGATTTACTGCGCGCCGGTCAATATCCATTCCTGGCAATGGCTGTGGCTTTCCAATGAAGCCTTCAAGAAGGCGGGCGTCGAAGTTCCGAAGAACTGGACGGAATTCGTTGCCGCCGCGCCGGCGCTGAAAAAGGCCGGCATCCAGCCGCTCGCGCTGGGCGGACAGGCATGGCAGGCCAACGGCCTGTTCGACACGCTGACGCTTTCGATCGGGGGCAAGGACCTTTATCAGAAAGTCTATGGCGACAAGGATGCCGAGGCGGCAGCCGGGCCTGAGATGGCGAAGATTTTCGCGGCTGCCGTCGAGGCGCGCGACATGGCCAAGGGCACCAATGTTCAGGACTGGAACCAGGCCACCAATATGGTCATCACCGGCAAGGCCGGCGGCCAGATCATGGGTGACTGGGCGCAGGGTGAATTCCAGCTTGCAAACCAGAAGGCCGGCACGGATTACACCTGCCTGCCGGGTCTCGGCCTCAACGATTATATCACCACCGGCGGCGACGCTTTCTATTTTCCGCTCCTGAAGGATGAGGCGAAATCCAAGGCGCAGGATGTGCTGGCGCAAACCATCGTCGATCCGAAAACCCAGGTTGCTTTCAACCTCAAGAAGGGTTCGTTGCCGATCCGTGGCGACGTCGATCTCAACGCCGCCAATGACTGCATGAAGAAGGGGCTGGAAATTCTGGCCAAGGGCAATGCGCTGACCAGCACCGACCAGCTGATTTCTGCCGATACGCAGAAACAGAAGGAAGACCTGATGGCCGAATTCTTCGCGGGCTCGATGTCGGCGGAAGACGGGCAGAAGCGCTTCGCGGACATTATCGGTTCGGCGGACTGAGTTTTATCTCTCCGGGTGGGAAAGCGGTTCGCCGCTTTCCTTTCCAGCGTCCTGCCTGTGCAACAATCATCAGCACGGGCAGGGGTTTCATGCGGTGAGGCTTTTGCCTGACTGTTGACTGTAACGTTACAGGAGGAGGTAACATGGCAGGTCAAGCGCGCTCGGGGCGCCCCAACCAGCTTTTCCGCAATCTCAATTCCAAGATTGCCTCCATTCCCATGATACTGACCGCCATGGTGATCTTCCTCGGCGGAACGATCTGGACGGTGGTTTATTCCTTCACCAATTCAAAGCTTTTGCCGCGCGCGAGCTTCATCGGTTTCGATCAATATGAGCGTTTGTGGGCAGCACCACGCTGGATCGTGTCCATCCAGAATCTGGCGATCTACGGCGTGCTGTCGCTGATCTTCAGCCTCGTCATCGGCTTCGTGCTGGCGGCGCTGATGGATCAGAAAATCCGTTTCGAAAACACCTTCCGCACCATTTTCCTCTATCCTTTCGCCCTGTCCTTCATTGTCACAGGCCTCGTCTGGCAATGGCTGCTGAACCCGGAATTCGGCATCCAGTCCGTGGTTCGCTCGATGGGCTGGGAAAGTTTCACCTTCGATCCGCTCTATAATTCCCAGATCGTCATTTATGGCATCCTGATCGCGGCGCTCTGGCAGGGCACGGGGCTCGTCATGTGCCTGATGCTGGCCGGTCTTCGCGGCATTGACGAGGACATCTGGAAGGCGACGCGTGTTGACGGCATTCCGATGTGGAAGACCTATATCCTCATCATCATTCCCATGATGCGGCCGGTCTTCATCACCACGCTGGTCATCATCGCCAGCGGCATCGTTAAGGTTTACGATCTGGTGGTGGCGCAGACCAGCGGCGGGCCGGGCATCGCGTCCGAAGTGCCGGCGAAATATGTCTATGACTACATGTTCCAGGCGCAGAACCTGGGACAGGGCTTCGCCGCCTCGACCATGATGCTTCTGACGGTCGCGATCATCGTCATTCCATGGGCCTACCTCGAATTCGGAGGCAAGAAGCGTGGCTAATATCAGCACATTGAACACGGTTGTCGCCGCCAGCGATGCGGTTGCCCAGGACCTTTCCGGCCCGCGCGGCAGGAAGCCGAGGAAAACCTTTTCCCGCCGCAACATCATTCTTTACGGCACGCTGTTTGTGGCCGCCGCCTATTACCTGCTGCCGCTTTACGTGATGGTCGTCACCTCGCTGAAGGGCATGCCGGAAATCCGGCTTGGCAATATCTTCGCGCCGCCGGTGGAAATCACCTTCGAGCCGTGGGTGAAGGCCTGGGCCAATGCCTGCACGGGCCTGAACTGTGATGGGCTTTCACGCGGCTTCTGGAATTCGGTGCGCATCCTCGTGCCTTCGGTGGTGATCTCGATCGTCGTCGCTTCCGTCAGCGGCTACGCCATGGCCAACTGGAAGTTCAAGGGATCGGAACTGTTCTTCTCGATCCTCATCATCGGCGCCTTCATTCCCTATCAGGTGATGATCTATCCGATCGTCATCGTGCTGCGCGAAATGGGCGTTTATGGCACGCTGACCGGCCTCGTCATCGTGCACACCATCTTCGGCATGCCGATCCTGACGCTGCTGTTCCGTAATTACTTCGCCTCGCTGCCGGAGGAACTGTTCAAGGCGGCGCGCATCGATGGCGCTAATTTCTGGCAGATCTATTTCCGCATCATGCTGCCCATGTCGCTGCCGATCTTCGTTGTCGCGATGATCCTGCAGGTGACTGGCATCTGGAACGACTTCCTGTTCGGCGTGGTGTTCACGCGGCCGGAATATTACCCGATGACCGTGCAGCTCAATAACATCGTCAACTCCGTGCAGGGCGTGAAGGAATACAACGTCAACATGGCCGCCACGCTTCTGACCGGGGCCGTGCCGCTGATCGTCTATTTCGTCTCCGGCAGGCTTTTCGTCCGCGGCATTGCTGCCGGCGCAGTAAAAGGTTGAGCTATATGAACAAAAGCGTTTCCATTCGCGATCTTTCCCTGTCCTTCGGTGCCGTTACCGTGCTGAAAGACCTCAATCTCGATATTTACGACGGCGAATTCCTCGTGCTGCTCGGCTCTTCCGGCTGCGGCAAGTCGACCCTTCTCAATTGCATTGCCGGCCTTCTGGAGCCGACCGACGGACAAATCTTCATCAAGGACCGCAACGTCACCTGGGAGGAGCCGAAAGACCGAGGCATTGGCATGGTGTTCCAGTCCTATGCGCTTTATCCGCAGATGACGGTGGAGAAGAACCTGTCCTTCGGCCTACAGGTCGCCAAGGTACCGAAAGAGGAAATCGAGCGGCGCGTCAAAAGGGCGGCCGGTATCCTGCAGATCGAGCCGCTGCTGAAACGCAAGCCCGCCGAGCTTTCCGGCGGCCAGCGCCAGCGCGTCGCAATCGGCCGGGCGCTGGTGCGGGATGTGGATGTGTTCCTGTTCGACGAGCCGCTCTCCAACCTCGACGCTAAGCTGCGCTCGGAACTGCGCGTCGAAATCAAGCGGCTGCACCAGTCGCTGAAGAATACCATGATCTATGTGACGCATGACCAGATCGAGGCGCTGACGCTGGCGGACCGCATCGCCATCATGAAAAGCGGCGTCATCCAGCAGTTGGCCGATCCCGTCACCATCTACAACAAGCCGCGAAACCTCTTCGTTGCCGGTTTCATCGGCTCGCCGTCGATGAATTTCCTGCGCGGCGAGTTGATCGAAAAGGACGGCAAGGTGGTCTTCACCACCAATGGCGTTACTTTTGCGCTGGATGGCTATTATGCGGAAACGCCGCTCGCCGCGGGCCGTGCGGTGGTTCTGGGCGTTCGCCCCGAACATGTGCGCGTCGATGCCGATATCGTTGGCGGCGAAGTGCATGAGGCGATTGTCGATATCGAGGAGCCGATGGGTGCCGACAATCTGATCTGGCTGAAACATGCCGGGCATACCATGTCCGTGCGCGTCGGTGGGCACAGGCGGTTTTCGCCGGGCACCAAGGTACGCCTCGGCCTCGACATGACGATGGCCTCACTGTTCGACGCGCAAAGCGAGGACCGGCTCTAGAACAGCTTCGATTTACCCCCCACACAATCCCAAGACCCAGATCTCTATGGAGGAGACAATGACAGAACTCGGTTTCCAGCTTTACAGCGCCCGTAATTTCCAGCCTTTTTCCAATATTCTGAAGAAGCTTTCGGCGGCGGGTTATAAACATGTCGAAGGTTATGGCGCGATGTACGCTTCGCTGGATGACGCCGGTTTGAAAGGCCTGCGCGCCGAACTCGACGCCAATGGCCTTGCCATGCCGACCGGTCATTTCGGCCTCGACCTTCTGGAAGGCGATCCGAAAAAGGCCCTGAACATCGCGAAAGTTCTGGGTGTTGAGGCGATCTATTGCCCTTATCTGATGCCTGATCAGCGCCCGACAGATGCCGCAGGCTGGTTCGCTTTCGGCAAGCGCCTGCAGGAGGCTGGCAAGCCTTTCGTCGATGCTGGGCTGGTCTTCGGCTGGCATAACCACGATTTCGAGTTCAAGACGCTTGGCGATGGCTCGACGCCGCAGGAGCAGATTTTTGCCGGTGGCCCGGATTTGAAATGGGAGGCGGATATCGCCTGGATCATTCGCGGCAATGCCGATCCGCTCGCCTGGATCGAAAGCTACGGCAAGCGCATTACTGCGGTACATGTGAAGGATATCGCACCAGCAGGCGAGAATGCGGATGAGGATGGCTGGGCCGATGTTGGCCATGGGACCGTGGACTGGAAGGGCCTCGTCGCGGCGCTGAAGGCGAAATCCGCCACGAAACATTTCGTGGTCGAGCACGACAATCCCAAGGATATCGACCGGCTGATCACCCGCTCGATCGCATCTTTCAAAACCTACTAAGTTTCAATTTTCGGAGTTTGCATCATGGCCAGGGATCTTGGCGTCGGCATCATCGGATGCGGCAATATCTCGTCTGCATATTTTTCGCTGGCACCGCTCTTCAAGGGCATCAAGGTGCTTGCCTGCGCTGACCTCAACCGCAATGCGGCGGAGCTGAGGGCGGAAGAATTCGGTGTTGTCGCGCAGTCCATCGAGGATCTGCTCGCCAACAAGGATATCGATGTGGTGGTGAACCTCACCATTCCCGCCGCACATTTTCCGGTGTCGAAAGCCGCCCTCGAGGCGGGCAAGCACGTCTATTCGGAAAAGCCGCTGGTGCTTTCGCTGGAGGAAGGCGAGGAGCTGCGGCGCATCGCCCGGGAGAAGAACCTCTCCGTCGGCTGCGCGCCGGATACCTTCCTCGGCGGCGCGCATCAGCTTGCCCGGCAATATATCGATGACGGCAAGGTCGGGCGCATCACCTCCGGCACCTGCCATGTGATGAGCCCCGGCATGGAGATGTGGCACCCCAATCCGGGCTTCTTCTTCCTGAAGGGCGGCGGGCCGATTCTCGATCTTGGTCCCTATTACGTCGCCAATCTCATCAACCTCATCGGTCCGGTGAAGCGCGTCGGCGCACTGACCTCGATGGCAAATCCGACCCGTACGGTGACCAGCCAGCCGCTGAACGGCGAAATCATCCCGGTCGAAACGCCGACCAATATCCATGCCCTGCTGGAATTCGTGAACGGTGCGACGATCACGCTTTCGGCGAGCTGGGATGTCTGGTCGCATCGCCACGCCAATATGGAGCTTTACGGCACGGAAGGCTCGATCTATGTGCCGGACCCGAACTTCTTCGGCGGCGTGGTGGAAGCGAGCGGTCGCGACAAGAATATCCAGCCGCTGGAAGACTGGGCGCATCCTTTCGGCATTGCCAATCAGGAAAGCCCCAATGGCCCGCGCGCCAATTACCGCACGGCGGGCCTTGCCGATATGGCGATTGCGATTCTGGAGGGGCG
This sequence comes from Agrobacterium sp. 22-223-1, assembly GCF_053522385.1. Classification (NCBI taxonomy): domain Bacteria; kingdom Pseudomonadati; phylum Pseudomonadota; class Alphaproteobacteria; order Hyphomicrobiales; family Rhizobiaceae; genus Agrobacterium; species Agrobacterium sp. 22-223-1. The sequence goes on along the minus strand of NZ_JBNWCN010000004.1, from coordinate 207,630 downwards.
TGATGCCCGTTGCTCGCTGGATCGCTCCCTGCACGGTATCGATGTGATGACCTCGATCCTCAAATCCGGGGAAGAGGGCCGTTTCATCGAAATGACGACGACCTGCACCCAGCCGGCTGCACTCGGGATCGAGGAGGCGCAGGCGCTATTGCGCTGAGCCTGTCGAGTTTAAAAAAGGCCCGGCGCACTGCCAGTTCGCCGGGCCTTTTCCGCTCAGCCATGTAGTGGCGAGCGTCGCGTGTTCATCAGATTTTCATAGGCCGACAAAAAGACCCAGCCAGCGCGCAACGGTCCTGACCATCCAGATCAGGAACACGAACGAAGCTATGCCGGTGGCGGTGACGAGCGCTGCAGAAGCGACGAGGAGGCCGGTTGTGAGATTGCGCCTGAACCGGTGACGTTTCGGCTCGAGTGCTCTATCCATGGCGCAGAGCGGCAATCAGCCCGCGAATGGTGAGCGTGACATAAAGCATGCCCGCCATCGCCATCAGCAGGCCGGTGCCGAGAGAGCTGAGGTTGCTCAGCGAAAACATAAATGTATCAGCCGCCACCATTGGCAAGACCCTTCAAGAACAGCAGATTTCGCATCGTTCTAGATCGTGCCGGTTTCCCGCATATGTCCCGTTTGTTTCGTCTTGTTGCTGCCGCGGGGCATTTTCGTGATGGCGCGGCTTTGCGCGATTTCCGCAAGGCCCTTCACAAGCCCGTCGGTTTGGTTTAAAGCCGCTCCCCGTAATCCGGTCGCAGCCCACCCGGTCAAAACAAGGGATCCCAAATTATGAAAACCATCGTCATCTGCTCCGGCGGACTGGACTCCGTTTCGCTTGCGCATAAAATCGCGGCGGAACACGAACTTCTCGCTCTCGTCTCCTTCGATTATGGCCAGCGCCACAGGAAGGAACTGGAATACGCGGCCGATTGCGCGCGGCGTCTCGGCGTGCCGCATCATGTCATCGATATCAGAACCATCGGTGCCCATCTCACCGGTTCGGCGCTGACCGATGACGTGGAGGTGCCGGATGGGCACTATGCGGAAGAGACCATGCGCTCCACCGTGGTGCCGAACCGCAACGCCATCATGCTCACCATCGCTTTCGGGTTGGCCGCCGCGCAGCAGGCGGATGCCGTGGCGATTGCCGTGCATGGCGGCGATCACTTCATCTACCCCGATTGCCGGGCGGGCTTCATCGACAGCTTCAACGCGATGCAGGCGCATGCGCTTGAAGGTTATGCGAACGTCAAGCTCTTTGCTCCCTATGTCACCGTTTCCAAGGCGGCGATCGTGACCGACGGTGTGAAATACGGCACGCCGTTTGGCGAAACATGGTCCTGTTACAAGGGCGGCTTGCGCCACTGCGGCCGCTGCGGCACCTGCGTGGAACGGCGTGAGGCCTTTCATCTGGCTGGTGTCACCGATCCGACCGACTATGAGGACCCGGATTTCTGGGTGGCGGCCACCCATGCCTATGCGGCGCAGGAGGTGAGCTGATGTTCCGCATCACCAAGGAATTTCACTTCTCCGCCTCGCACCAGCTGAAAAGCCTGCCGTCGGATCATCAGTGCAATCGCCTCCACGGGCATAATTACATTGTTGAGATCGAGCTGGCAGGCGAAGCGCTGAACGAGCACGGTTTCGTGCGCGACTATCACGAACTTGCACCGCTGAAGCGCTATATCGACGATCATTTCGACCACCGCCACCTGAACGACGTTCTCGGCCATGACCGGGTGACGGCGGAATGCCTGGCGAAGCATTTTTATGACTGGTGCAAGGATCGCCTGCCGGAAACGAGCGCCGTGCGCGTCAGCGAAACCGCCAAGACCTGGGCGGAATACCGGCCATGACGGCGGCTGCACACAAGATTGCAGCGAAGGAAACCACGATCCGCATCAGCGAAATCTTCGGTCCGACCATTCAGGGCGAAGGCGTGCTGATCGGTCTGCCGACCGTTTTCGTGCGCACTGGCGGCTGCGATTACCGCTGCTCCTGGTGCGATACGCTGCATGCCGTTGACAGCGAGTACCGCGACACGTGGAAGCCGATGCCGGTCGAGGCGATCTGGCAGGAGGTGCGGCGGCTTTCCGGCGGCGTGCCGCTGACGGTCTCGCTTTCAGGCGGCAACCCGGCCATCCAGCCGCTCGGGGCCTTGATCGCGAAGGGGCAGGGCGAGGGGTATCGCTTCGCGCTGGAAACGCAGGGCAGCATCGCCAAAGACTGGTTTGCTGCTCTCGACCATCTGGTGCTGAGCCCCAAGCCGCCATCGAGCGGCATGGAAACGGACTGGCGGGCCTTCGAAGATTGTCTTGCCGCCGCCGGCGACGGACCGCAGGTGGCGCTGAAGATCGTGGTGTTCGACGATGCGGATTATGCCTATGCCAAGGCGGCATCCGCGCGTTTCCCGCATCTGCCGGTCTATCTCCAGACCGGCAACCATACCCCGCCGCCGCCCGATGACGACGATGCACGTGTGGATATCGATGGGGTGATGGACCGGATGTTGTGGCTGGTGGAGAAGGTGAGCGAAGATCGCTGGTTTTCCGCCCGGGTGCTGCCGCAGCTGCATGTGCTGTTGTGGGGGAATAAGCGGGGGGTGTAGATTGTGCGGAAGGATTAAAATTCCACGTCGTAGTCCACGTCTTTGAGAAAGCGCATAGCGGATTGAGCGAGCGGGTGCCACTTGCTTCTTCTCCCCGCCGGGGAGAAGGTCGCGGCAGCGGGATGAGGGGGCAACGTCAGCGATATTCGGAGAGCTTGCCCCCTCATCCGACCCTTCGGGCCACCTTCTCCCCCTCGGGGAGAAGAATACGCGGCAACGTCGTGCCGCATATTGTCTTTCACATCAGGCCGAAACGGCCAGCTCGCGCCGTTCCCGATCCGCAATGATCGATAGATCGAGCACCTTCTGCAGATTGGCCGCATGACGGAAATCCGGATCGGCGGGGCCGCCTTCCATGACGGATCTGGCGAATTTTTCGTAATTCGTCGGCACCGGGTCGACATCGATGGTCTTCCAGATCGCCTTTTCCACATCCTCGCCGATGCAGGCGCGCAGGCTGGAATAATCCGGCGTGTGGATCACTTCCAATGCGCCCTTGTCGCCATGGATGCGCAGGCGAAGTTCGTTCAGATGCCCCGTCGCCCAGCGGCTGGCATGGATGACGCCCATGGCGCCGTTTTCAAGCTCGGCGGTCATGGTGAAGCTGTCATTGGCATCGAGGTCGTAGACGCCAATTTTATTGCCTTCATATTTGTCGAAGGTCTTCAGCCGCGTGAAGATGCGCTCCACATCGCTGCCCGCGCCATAGGAGGCGAAATCGAGAATGTGGATGCCGACATCGCCCAGCACACCGTTCGAACCATGCTTGGTGGAGAGCCGCCACAGCCACTTGCTCTCCGTCATCCAGTCGCCCCAGGCCTTGGAAACGAGCCAGCTCTGGAGATAGGAGGCTTCGAGATGCCGCACCTTGCCGATCTCGCCTGCCAGCACCATCTCGCGCGCCGCCTGCAAGGGTGCGACATTGCGATAGGTGAGGTTGACCATGGCGACGAGGCCGGCCTTTTCGGCGGCATCGGCCATTTCGGCGGCTTTGGCGTAGTTTTCCGCCAGCGGCTTTTCGCAGAAGACGTGCTTGCCGGCCGCAAGCAGCTTCAGGCTGGTGGGATGGTGGATCGCATCCGGCGTGACATTGGCCGCCGCATCGAATTCACCCCAGGCAATCGCGTCATCCAGCGAGGTGAAGGAGAGCGGAATGTTGTGGCGCAGCGCAAAGCCCCGCACCACCACATCGTCCACATCCACCGCCGCGACGAGTTCGACGCCGGGGATTTCAGAGAAATATGTGGCATGGTTGTTGGCCATGCCGCCGGTTCCGAGAATGAGAAGTCTCATGGCTATTTACCTGTAACCTGCTTCGCCAGCTTTGTGCAGCTTGGGGCCGCGTTCTTCGATAGGCTCCAGAGCCTTGTCGACGGGAACATTGGGGGCGTCGTGAATGCTTTTCAGTGCGCCAACGGGATTATAGGCCCATTTCACCGAGTTGCTGATGACCTTCTGGACATTGGCGTCGTGATAGGTCGGATAGGTCTCGTGGCCGGGGCGGAAATAGAAGATATTGCCTGCACCACGGCGCCAGGTGAGACCGGAACGGAAGACCTCGCCGCCCTGGAACCAGGAGATGAAGACGGTTTCCAGCGGCTCCGGCACGGAAAACTGCTCACCATACATTTCCTCGTTTTCCAGCTCGAAATGTTCCGGCAGGCCGGCGGCGATCGGGTGGCGCGGATTGATGGTCCACAGGCGCTCGCGTTCGCCCGCCTCACGCCATTTCAGCGCGCAGGGCGTGCCCATCAGGCGCTTGAACGGCTTGGAGAAGTGGCCGGAATGCAGGACGATAAGGCCCATGCCTTCCCAGACGCGCTTGGCGACACGCTCGACGATTTCATCCTGAACCGCACCATGGTCCTTGTGGCCCCACCAGACGAGAACGTCGGTCTTGTCGAGGCGCTCCTGCGAAAGCCCGTGTTCCGGCTCCTGCAGCGTGGCGGTGGTGGCGTTGATCTCAGGATTCTGGTTCAGCGCGTCGGCAATGGTGTTGTGCATGCCGTTCGGATAGATCGAACGCACCGTCTCATTGATGTGTTCGTGGATATTTTCGCCCCATACAACGGTGTTGATGGTCATTGTCATGCTCCTCGGTGAAAGCCGGGACCTTGGGTGAGCCCGGCGAAAGTTGAATGTTCAGGCGGCACCCCGGGCAGGGTTGCGGGCAAGCGCCCGGCCCTCGGCGTCGAAACGATGTATCTGCGTTGCATCCGGCGCGATGGCGATGCGTTCACCGGCCGTGCGGCCGGTCACGCCCTCTTCACGAACGACGACGGGTTCACCCGCGCCGATCTCGACATAGATATAGCTGTCCGATCCCAGCATTTCCGAATGCACGATCTCGCCGCTCCAGCCGCTGCCATCGGTGGCGATGGCGATGTGTTCGGGGCGGATGCCGATGGTTTTCGCCCCTTCGGCCTCCGCATATTTACCGGTGAGGAAGTTCATCTTCGGCGAGCCGATGAAGCCGGCGACGAAGGTGTTGACCGGGCTTTCGTAAAGCTCCAGCGGCGTGCCGATCTGCTCGACACGGCCGTCACGCAAGACGCAGATACGGTCGGCGAGTGTCATCGCCTCCACCTGGTCGTGGGTGACGTAGATCATCGTCGTGTCATGCATCGAGCGATGCAGCTTGGCGATTTCGAGACGCGTGGCGACGCGCAATGCCGCATCGAGGTTGGAGAGCGGCTCGTCGAAGAGGAAGACCTTCGGATCGCGCACGATGGCGCGGCCGATGGCGACACGCTGGCGCTGGCCGCCGGAAAGCTGCTTCGGCAAGCGCTCCAGATAGGGCGTGAGCTGCAGCATCTCGGCCGCCGCTTCCACGCGCTTCCTGCGCTGTTCCTTGTCCGCGCCTGACAGTTTCATGCCGAAGGCCATGTTCTCGAACACGGTCATATGCGGATAAAGCGCATAGGACTGGAAGACCATGGCGACGCCACGCTTGGCGGGCGGCAGGCGGTTCACCGTCTCGCTGTCGAAGGAGAGCGTGCCACTGGTAATTTCCTCCAGCCCGCAGATGAGGCGCAAAAGCGTGGACTTGCCGCAGCCCGAGGGGCCGACGAAGACCATGAATTCGCCGGAGCGGATGTCCATGTCGATGCCCTTGATGACATCGAAGGCGCCGAAGGATTTGCGAAGATCGCGCAGTTGAATGGTGGTCATTTGGTTTCTCCTAGCCTTTGACGCCGCCGGCGGTGAGGCCGGAGATGATGCGTCGCTGGAAGATCAGAACGAGGACGACGAGCGGGGCGGTGACGATGACGGACGCGGCCATGATCGTTCCCCAGGGGATTTCGAACTGCGAGCCGCCCGACAGGAGCGCGATGGCGACAGGCACCGTGCGCTGTTCGTTCGATGAGGTGAAGGTGAGCGCGAAGAGGAACTCGTTCCAGGCCGCGATGAAGGCGAGAAGCCCTGTGGTGACGAGCGCCGGCCACATCAACGGCATGAACACCTGGGTGATGATGACCCACGGCGTTGCACCATCGACGATAGCCGCTTCCTCGATCTCTATCGGCAGGTCGCGCATGAAGGTTGTCAGCACCCAGACCGTGAAGGGCAGGGTGAAGATCATGTAGGAAAAGATCAGCGCGAGCGGCGTGTTGAAGATGCCCGCCCAGCGGATCAGTTCGAACAGGCCGGCGAGAACGGCGATCTGCGGGAACATCGAAACCGACAGGATGGTGAGCAGAAGCAGCGCACGACCCCGGAAGCGGACGCGGGCGAGAGCATAGGACGCCGTGACCGCAAGGAACAGCGACAATATGACGACGGAAGATGCAACGAACAGCGAATTGCCGAGATTGCGCAGGAAAGTGCCGTTGCCGATGACGAAGCTGTAATTGGTCAGCGAGAAGTCACGCGGCCAATAATTGACCTGGAACAGCGCCGAGCCGGATTTCAGGCTCGTCAGGATCGCATAATAGAACGGGAATACCGAAATCACCATGATGACGGCGACCAGCGCATAAAAAGCGGTGGTTTTCAGGATGCTTGGCAGGGTCATCGCGCGGCTCCATCGGTGTTGACGCGCCCGAGCCACATGTAGATGACGGTGATCGAGGCGATGATGAGGAACAGCATGGTGGAGGCTGCAGCACCGTAGGAGAACTTGTCGAAATCGAACAGGTTCTCGCGCGCCAGCACCGACATGGTGCGGGTCTGGGCGTTGTTGGGCGTCAGGATATAGATGAGGTCGAAGACGCGCATCGCATCCAGCATGCGAAAGATGACGGCGACCATGAGGGCCGGGCGGATCATCGGCAACGTGACGCGGAAGAACACCTTGACGGGATGAATGCCATCCACCTTTGCCGCCTCATACATGTCCTTCGGCACCATTTGCAGGCCGGCGAGAATGAGCAGCGCCATGAAAGGCGTGGTCTTCCAGATATCGACGATCAGCACGGCGATCATCGCGGTCTCGGGATTGGCCGTCCAGGCGATCTTGCTGGAGATCAGCCCGAGATTGAGGAACAGGTCGTTCAATATGCCGAACTGGTCGTTCAGCATCCACGCCCACATCTGCGCCGAGACGATGGTGGGAATGGCCCAGGGCACGAGGATTGCGGCACGCACGAGGCCACGTCCCTTGAATTCGGCATTCAGCACCAGCGCGACGATGAGGCCGAGCACGGTTTCGAAGCTGACGGAAAGGATGGTGAATTTGAGCGTGTTGAGAACCGCGCCCCACCATGCGGGATCGGCAAGCAGGCCGCGATAGATGGTGCGGCCGCTGCTGAGCGTGATCCAGGTGAGGTAGTTCTTGAGGCCGACGAACTGCGCCCCGTCGAGATTGGTGAGCGAGGCGTCGGTGAGGCTGAACCACACGGTGCGCACCAGTGGCCAGCCCGCCACCAGCGCCAGCACCAGAAATGTGGGGGCAAGAAACAGCCAGGCGGATTTCAGTCGTTCCGACTGCAGGTCGGAGCCGGTGCCGGCGTCGGATGCCGCGACCGGTCTTTGAAGGGCAATGTCGTTCATGGGGATATCTCGCGGTTGGGGCGCGGGAGACGATCAGGCGAGACCGCCTCCCGCGCGGGCCGGATTACCAGCCGTTGCCTTTGAGATCGGTCAGTTCAACCTCGAGAAGTTCGAGATTTTCAGCCGCTGTGCCGTTGCCGGAGAGCGTGTTGTGCACGGCGCCCCAGAATTTGGCGGAAACCTCGTTATATTTCACCTTCGCCGAGGCGGAAGGACGCGGAACGGCGGTCTGGAAGATCGGCTTCCATGTCGGCATGAAGGGCTGCGCGGCAGCGACATCCTTGTCGTCGTAAAGGGATGCGATCGTCGGCATGTTGGAGAGCTGGATCGCGCGCATCTTCTGGGTGTCTTTCGACGCCAGGAATTTCACGAGCTGAATAGCCGCTTCCTGATCGTCGGAATATTTCGAAACGGCGAGGTTCCAGCCGCCGAGTGTCGAAGCAGGGGCCTCGCCTTCAGTGCCCGCCGGCAGCGGGGTAACGCCGAACTTTCCTTTGATGGCGCTGTCGTCGCCATTACCCAGTGCATAGGCATAGGGCCAGTTGCGCATGAAGACGGAATTGCCGGTTTGCCAGACGCCGCGCGCTTCCTCTTCCTTATAAGCGAGTACGCCCTGCGGCGCGATGGTGCCGACCCAGCCCTTGGCGGTTTCGATGGCGGCTGCGGCCTTCTCATTGTTGACGGAGATATCGCCGTTGGTCTCGACAATATGGCCGCCGCCGGCGGAAGCGATCCATTCCAGCGCGTTGCAGGTCAGGCCCTCATAGGCGCTACCCTGGAAAACGAAGCCCCAGAGGTCCTTCTGTCCGCCTTCGCGCTCCTTGTCCTGGATTTCCTTGGCGGTCTCGCTCAGTTCCTTCCAGGTCTTCGGCGGCTGCTTGCCGTATTTTTCCAAAAGGTCCTTGCGGTAGAAGAGCGCCGGCGCGTCGGTGAACATCGGCATGGCGACGAGCTTGCCGTCAACCGTCTGCGAGGCGACGATGGAAGGGAAATGATCGCCGATGACATCCTTTGTCGCTGCGGTCAGATCCACGAACTGGTCGGCCAGCTGCGGTGCCCAGATCACGTCCGTCTGGTAGACGTCGACATCCTTGTTGCCGGCGGCAAGCCACAGCCGGTACTGGCTGAACTGTTCGCTGGACGATGACGGCATGGTGACGAGATTGACCTTGTGACCGGTCTCTTTCTCGAAGGCGGCGATCCGTTCGCGGAAGAACGCGACGTTCTTGCCGGTCGAATTGGCGGCGATGGAAAGTTCAGCTGCCTCAGCCGAAACGGCGGCGGAAAACGCCGCTCCGCACAGGAACAAAGTCTTCATGGAAATATTCATTGTCAAACTCCTCCGTTGACGCTTCCGATTGTCCTCAAAATTGAAAGCGCTTTTGACTGACGCGAGGCTCTCAAAAGCCGAGCAATCTGTCAATACTCTTTCTAATCCCCCGGAAATCGGCTGTTTTCGCCTGCAATTTTTCGGCGTTTGCCTTTGGGGATGATCAACTGTAAGGTTTCAGGTGGAGGAAAATTGAAATCGTTTTCAATTTTGTCGGCTTGAAAAATCCGCGGCGGCGACGCATGCAGGGGCAAATTGGCAAAAAATTATGAAGCTCAAGGAATTCGCAGAGAAAGTCGGGCTCTCGCCCACCACCGTCAGCCGGGCGCTGGGCGGCTACCCCGAGGTGCGCGAGGAAACGCGCCAGCGGGTGATGGAGGCTGCGCTGAAATACGGCTACCGGCCGAATGCCAATGCTGTCAGGCTGGCGACGGGCAGGGCAGGCGCCATCGGTGTCGTCATGGGCCGTTCGGGCGGCGGGCACTTCTTTTCCGAATTCATGGGCGGCATGGCGACGCGTCTGGAACGGGAGGAGACCGATATTCTCGTCAGCGTTACTGTCGACAATAATCTCGATGAGGAACTGGCGATTTTCAGCCGGCTGGCGTCGAGCGGCCGGGTGGATGGCATCATCGTGCATTCACCCCGCCCGGAAGATGAGCGCATCGCACTGCTCAACCGGCTGGGTGTGCCCTTCATCGTGCATGGCCGCTCAAAGACGCCTTTCGAACATGCCTGGCTCGATATCGACAATCACGACGTCACCTATCGCCCGACGATCCATTTTCTGGAGCGCGGACACAGGCGCATCGCCCTTATCAATGGTCCGGTCGGCCGCACCTTCGTGCAGGACCGCGAGCAGGGTTTTCGCGAGGCGCTGGCGACGCACGGCATTACGCCGGACCCGCGCTTCATGATGAATGAGCACTTCAGCGAAGAGACGGCCTTTCGCTTCGCCCGCTCGCTGCTGGAACAGACGCCGCGCCCAACGGCCTTTGTGGCGGGTGCGATGATGACGGCGCAGGGTGTCTATCGCGCCGCGACGCAGATGGGGTTGACGATTGGCAGGGATGTCTCCGTCATCGCCCATGACGACGTGTTTCCTTACCTTACGCCGGAAAGCATGATGCCGCCGCTTTCCACCACCCGCTCGCCCATGCGCATGGCGGGCATGCGGGTGACGGACCTGCTTTTGCAGATCATCGGCGGCCGTCCCGTCCGCGAGGTTCAGGAATTGTGGCCGGTCGAACTGATCTTGCGGGAATCGGTCGGCCCTGCCTGAACTTGTTGCCATAGCTCACTGATTCCACTCCATTTTGTGAACGTCAGTTGATAACGTTCGCCTTTCGTCATCTATACGTCCGCGCCGTCTCATGTATAATCGGAACAGTTACGGGCGTTATGGAACAGGACCCGGGCCGGCGCGTTGAGGGGACGTGTCGAAGGAGGTGGACGGATGTTTGAATTTTTAAAACCGCAACAGCAGACTGTGATCGATGATGTCGAGGCGACCGGCACCTATGCCGATGCGCTGCTCAACGTTCCGAGCCCGGAATTGAACCGTTCGACCGCTCGCGAGCATGGTCATGAAGCCCATTCCCGCGACTATTGCGAAAATCGCGACATTTCCCGCAGCGCGCTCGGTTTCGCCTGAGCCATCGCAAAAACCTTCCTTAAAAACGGAACGGACAGGTCGTGCCTGCGTTTTCCCTGTACGACCCGCAGGGCGGCGCAACCGGACCGAAGGGACCTGACCGGCATTTGACCGATGGGCGAATTGGATGTTGCGCCGCCTGATTGGCGACAGCGCAAAGGCGCTGTCCCACGAGATAAAAACGCAGCTTGTGCCCATTGTGGCAAAGCGTGTTTATCAGGAGGCCGCGATGCCAGCCGTTCCCGTCGAACCCTATCCCGAACCGCCGATGCCCGTGCCGCCGCAGCCGGATATTCCGCCGGTGGAAGAACCGGAACCTGACCGGTTGCCGGACGAGGCGCCGACACCCAACCCCGACGAAAATGACGGGCCGCCAAAGGTTCTCTCGTCTTTCACGCCTCTCCGTTCTCGAATTTCTTGCTGACGAAAGCCGAGCCCTTGAGCCCGAAGCGCCACGGATATTCCGTCGCGCGGCTGATGCCGATTCGTCTGCCGCTGGTGACGGCGGCGGCTTCTTTCGGCAACCGCAGAAAAAACGGCGCTGCGTTCAACGGCGCGCCGTCCATCTCCCCCGTAATCGCCAGCGCCTGACAGAGCCTGCCCGGACCTGAGCAGAGAAGTTTCGGCTTGTCAGTTCCCCGTCGCAGTTTCATCATGTCTATGCCGGTCAGGGGTTCGATGGCGCGCAGAAGCACGGCGGAACCCGGGGCGCAGACAAAGTTGGCGCACCAGTGAATGCCATAGGACCGGTAGACATAAAGACGGCCGGCCGGGCCGAACATTGCCCTGTTGCGCGGGGTCTGCCCGTTAAAACTGTGGGATGCCGGGTCGTCCGGATGATAGGCTTCGGTCTCCACGATGATGCCGCCGGTATTGCCGATGCGGAACTCCGCGCCGATGAGGGCGCGGGCCACATCCAGCGCATCGCGCAGGAAGAAACTCTCCTGCATTTCCGGGCCAAAGGCCTGATCCATCTGGAACCCTTCCGCTCTGCCGTCGTTGTGAATTCAGGTTCTAACCGTTTTCCAGCATCGGATTCGTACCGGTGCTTTCCAAGCCGGAGGGCATGTCATGCAACTTTCGACGACCTATGTAAAACGCAATAACGGGGTTATCTCCGTCGAGTTCGTCGGCAACGACGGCGATCAGGTCTCGGTTCGCCTCGCCGACGGTCTTGAAGGGATCGACGATGCCGAGGCCATCAAGCGGGCGAGCGCGGTAATGGTGCAACTGACCGCGTTCGGAACGCGTCATGGTGCGGATGCGCCTTCGCAATTTTCCGCTCTGGGTACGGCGCAGGATGAAGCTCCGCACGGACAGGCGAGCGCCCGCACATCGAAGGATCGCGACATTCTGGAGGAGGAGTTGGAAGAGGGGCTGGAGGACAGCTTTCCGGCGAGTGATCCCGTTTCGGCGACGGTCACGTCCATTGCTTCCCGAAAAGGGGGGCGGTGACATTGGTTGTTCGCAAAGTCGCTCTGGTAACCGGCGCTGGCTCCGGCATTGGGCGCGCCGCCGCCCTTCATCTGTCGGCGCAGGGTTTCTCGGTGGGTCTGTTGGGCCGCACCAAATCCGAATTGAACGATGTCGCCCGGGAAATCGGCGCAGCATCCGGTTGTTCGAAGGTGCTTTTGGCCGATGTGGCGGATGAAGCGGCCATGCGTCACGCGGTCGCAGCGCTGGTTGAAGATTTCGGCCGGCTTGATGTCGTGGTGGCCAATGCCGGCGTCAACGGCGTCTGGGCGCCCATCGATGAGCTGAAACCGTCCGAATGGGACGATACGATCCGCATCAACCTGCGCGGCACCTATCTCACCGTCCATGCCAGCGTGCCGCATCTGAAAGCGGCCGGCGGCGGGTCCATCGTCATCATTTCGTCGATCAATGGCACCCGCACCTTCACATCGCCCGGTGCTACGGCCTATTCCGTGACGAAGGCCGGCCAATTCGCCATGGCGCAGCAACTGGCGCTGGAACTGGGGCGTCATCGTATTCGCGTCAATGCGGTGTGTCCGGGCGAAATCGAAACGGCAATCGATGAAAATACCGATATACGCGGGCGGGAAAAAACGGAGGTTCCAGTTCGTTTTCCGGCTGGGGATATTCCGGTAACCGGCGGCATGGCCGGAACGAGCGAGGATGTCGCCGCGCTGATCGGTTTCCTGGCGTCGGATGCGTCCCGCCACATTACCGGCACGCCGGTATGGATCGATGGCGGTCAGGGCCTGCTTCGATAATCGCGGCCGGTACTGTCACTGCCCACACCATCACGGGCTTGTGTCCTTATGATTAACGAATGGGTAACGTCTGTTCACGAGACTTTGTCCATGGGCGAGGTTGCCGTGTTGTGGCCACCTTCGATAGTTAAGCGTCTGCCGGAAAGGCGGGCAAATCAGGCGGGCAGAACAATCCATGGGCATGCAGGCATTGCTGGATTTCGCGGTTGCGGGGTTGCGGCAAAAGGTAAGGGCAGGGGCAAGAATGGCTGCGATCGTTGCGATCGGTGGCGGCCTTGCCGCGTGCACTTCCATGGGGCTCGATAGCGTCAAGAAAGACCCGCCGAAACTGTCGTCCAAGATGATGGCGCAGATGTCGGCCAAGAGCATGCGCCCGGAAAGCCCTGTCCTCGTTCGCATTTTCAAGCAGGAAAGCGAGCTTGAGGTCTGGAAGGTCGACAAGACCGGAAATTACGCCTTGCTCAAGGCCTATCCCATGTGCCGCTGGTCCGGAAAGCTCGGCCCCAAGATGAAAACGGGCGACCGGCAGGCGCCGGAAGGTTTTTATCATGTCTCCGCCGGCATGCTGAACCCGAACTCACAATATTACGTCTCCTTCAATCTCGGTTATCCCAACCGGCTGGAATCGGCGCTCGGTTACACCGGTGAGGCGCTGATGGTGCATGGCGCGTGCTCCTCTTCCGGCTGCTACGCCATGACGGATGCCCAGGTGGGCGAGATTTACGCCATCGTTGCGCGTGCGCTTCAGGGCGGGCAGGACCGCTTTCAGGTACAGGCCTATCCCTTCCGCATGAGCGCAAGGAACATGGTGGCGCATCGGGACGACCCCAACATGCCGTTCTGGAAGACGTTGAAGGAAGGCTACGACTATTTCGAGGTGACGCGCCGGCAGCCCAAGGTTTCCGTCTGCGGCCGTCGTTATGTCTTCAACAGTGAATTTGCCGAAGGCGAACCTGCCGATCCGCTGGCGGCCTGCCCACCGGCCATCAACCAGCAGGATCCGCTGGTGGCTTCGAAACTGGCCGAAGAGCAACAAAAATTTGCCGCCGCCATGAGTGAGGGAACTTCCAGCCCGCTCAGCGCGTATGTAGATGGCGGCATGCATCCGAGCTTCCGGGCCATTTTGAAATCGAACGGCGCCAAGGCCATGGCATCGCAGGTTTCCGGCACGAAGTACCCTATCAGCCGCCCAGAGGCGGCGCTGGCAGATCCCTTTGCCGGCGTGAGATGACGTAAATGAGGTTTTTCAATTGAACGAGACGACGACGACCCGGCGGGGTTTCCTGCTTGGAGCAGGTGGACTGGCGCTTGCCGGCCTTGCGGGCTGCAACACAACCGCGCGTGAGGCCGCCCGGCCTGCAGCGCCCGCTGACGATCCGATGTATGCCCTGATGTACGGCCCCAAGCCGGACGAGCAGTTCCCGCTGCCGGAAATCCCCTACAAGCGGATTCCGCGTCAGTTCCTGCGGCAGATGGTGGCGAACCCGACGGGTGAGCGCCCCGGCGTTATCGTCGTCGATACCGCCAATCATTTCCTCTATCTCACCTATGAGAACAATCAGGCCATGCGTTATGGCGTCGGCCTCGGCCGCGCGGGCTTTGAATGGGCCGGTCGCGGCGTCATTCAGTACAAGCGGCAATGGCCGCGCTGGACGCCGCCCGATGAGATGATTGCGCGCCAGCCGGAACTGGAACCCTATAGCAGCCGCAATGGCGGCATGGAGCCGGGCCTCAAGAACCCGCTCGGCGCACGCGCGCTCTATATCTTCAAGGATGGCAAGGACACGATCTACCGCCTGCACGGCTCGCCGGAATGGTGGACCATCGGCAAGTCGGTATCCTCCGGCTGCGTGCGCCTGCTGAACCAGGATATCATCGACCTTTATAATCGCGTGCCCGATGGCACGCCGATCGTGGTGACGGCGCTCGGCCCCGCACAGCAGGGCGTGCCGATCGGCCAGGAAGGTGTGCCCGTGGCGCAATATGGTAACGGCGTGATCGGCGACGGCCTGTCGCAACCGATGCAGACTTACTGAAAAGGCACAAAAAGGCCGCGCTTTCAGGCGCGGCCTTTTTGTTTGCATGGTTTTTACTGCGCGCGCTTCAGCGCATCGCCGAGGATCGAGACGATATCGTCGAAATGGGATTTTTCGGCGATCAGCGGCGGCGAAAGGGCGATGATGTCGCCGGTGACGCGAATGAGCAGGCCGCGCTCGAAGCAATCCACGAAGACATCATAGGCGCGTGCGCCAGCGGCACCGTCGCGCGATTGCAGCTCGATGCCGGCGATGAAGCCGATGGTGCGGATGTCGATGACATTCGGCAGGCCCTTCAGGGAATGGATGGCGTCGTGCCAGACATCCTGCAATTCGGCCGCGCGGGTGAAAAGGCCCTCATCGCGATAGATATCAAGCGTCGCGATGCCGGCGGCGCAGGCGACGGGGTGGCCGGAATAGGTATAGCCGTGGAACAGCTCGATCTGGTTTTCCGGCCCATGCATCAGCGCATCGTGCACCTTGCGGCTGGTGAAGACCGCACCCATCGGGATCGCGCCGTTAGTCAGTCCCTTGGCGGTGGTGACGATATCGGGCGTAACGCCGAAATAATTGGTGGCGAAGGTGGAGCCCATGCGGCCGAAACCGGTGATGACCTCATCGAAGATCAAGAGGATGCCGTGCTTGTCGCAGATGGCGCGCAGGCGCTCCAGATAACCCTTCGGCGGCACCAGCACGCCGGTGGAGCCGGCGACCGGTTCGACGATGCAGGCTGCGATGGTTTCCGCGCCATGCAGGGCGACCAGACGTTCCAGATCGTCCGCAAGTTCGGCGCCGTGCTCGGGCTGGCCCTTCACGAAGCTGTTCTTCGCCGGATCATGGGTATGACGCAGGTGGTCTGCGGGAATTTGCGGGAAAACGCGACGGTTGTTGACGAGGCCGCCCACGGAGATGCCGCCGAAACCGACGCCATGATAACCGCGCTCACGACCGATCAAGCGGCTGCGGGTGCCCTGGCCGATGGCGCGCTGATAGGCGATGGCGATCTTCAGCGCCGTATCGACCGATTCCGACCCGGAGCCGGTATAGAAGACACGGTCCAGTTTCGCGCCTTCCGGGCCGGGCGCAATTTCCACCAGCCGCTCGGCGAATTCAAAGGCAACCGGGTGGCCCATCTGGAAGGAGGGCGCGTAATCCATTGTCGAAAGCTGGTGCTTGACGGCAGATGCGATCTGCTGGCGGCCGTGGCCGGCATTGACGCACCAAAGGCCAGCCGTGCCGTCGAGAACTTGGCGACCGTCATTGCTGGTGTAATACATGCCCTCGGCGCTCGTCAGCAGGCGGGGATTGGCCTTGAACTGCCGGTTGGCGGTAAACGGCATCCAGTAGCTATCAAGCGAGGTGGAATTGGATCGGCTCGGGTTGTCCATTGTGGTCTCCTGTTCGTTGCCGGTGATTGAATGCTATTTTCGCGACTGAACAAGCCCTTTTCTCTCTGTGGCCAAGCCATTGAAAATGCTATAGGCCTGAACTCGGGTTTTCGATATTTCGAACAAGGGCAACGGGGGCTCAGGCATGTCGGTGGATATAGGCGGGCGTTTGCGCCATTTGCGGCTGCGCCACAACATTTCCCAGCGGGAACTGGCAAGGCGTGCCGGTGTCACCAATTCGACGATTTCTCTGATCGAATCCAACACCTCGAACCCTTCCGTCGGCGCGCTGAAGCGCATTCTTGATGGCATACCGATCGGCCTTGCCGAGTTTTTCGCTTTCGAGCCGGAGACGAGCCGCAAGGCTTTTTACCGGGCGGATGAGTTGGTTGAAATCGGCAAGGGGCCGATATCCTTCCGACAGGTGGGTGAGAATGTCTTCGGCCGAAGCCTGCAAATCCTCAAGGAATGTTATCAGCCGGGTGCCGATACCGGCAAGGTGCCGCTGGTTCACGATGGCGAGGAAGGAGGAATCATCCTCTCCGGACGGCTGGAAGTGACGGTCGACGAAGAGAGGCGGGTGCTCGGGCCGGGGGATGCCTATTATTTCGAAAGCCGCAGGCCGCATCGTTTCCGTTGCGTCGGTCCCGTGCCCTGTGAGGTCATCAGCGCCTGCACACCGCCAACCTTCTGATTCCAGCGGTTTTTGCGCCTCGTAACGCTCTTGGAACGGTCAAGTCGGGGCAATTCGGTAAAAAATGGCCGGCAGCTACGGCAATTTTGCGTGGCTGCCATGACTAGAATGCAGTTTCTTGCCACTCTTTTGCCGTGTTTGCGCCCTTTTAGCAATTTTTCCATCGCTTTTTCTTGGCGGCCTGGCAATGTCAGGCAAAAAAATCCCTACGGATATGTCAAATTTTATATGCATTGCCACAATCTTGCTGCGATGCAAAAAATTTTTATATTCTGTTACAGACGTGGCTGTTCTTAACGTTCCTGTCTCATCTCGCCAAGTCATAAGAAACACATAAGAAAAGACTGTCGCTGGCACAAAACCCAATACATGCCGGGGCGGTACCCATGCTCTCAACACATGGCCCTCGGCACATTTGTTGCTTTTTTATGCAACCGTTAATATTGCCCGGACGTTGATCGGCCGCTCGCGCAAGAAATCGCATAGACGGTTATGGCCAATGTGCCTTACAAAAAATCCATTAGCATCAAATTCCGAACACAGACTTGTTATCTCTTTTAGACGGAAAGACGCGCCTCCGGGCACCGACCAATCGCAAAACATAAATGGAGTTCTCTCTATGAAGTCCGCGACCCAATCGGCTGAACAGACACTCAGCAGCTCCGAAGACTTCGATGTCAGTTTCCCTATCGGGGGCATCGCAAAACGCAGCTTCGATATGACATCGGCTGCGCTTGCGCTGCTCATCTTCAGCCCGATATTCCTGTTGATCGCCGCGCTGGTGAAATTGTCCGATCCAGGCCCGATCTTTTATGGCCACCGGCGTGTGGGACATAATGGCCGCTATTTCCATTGCCTGAAGTTCAGGACGATGGCGATGAACGGCGATGAGATTCTGCGGCAATATCTTGCCGCCAATCCGGAAGCCGCCGAAGAATGGCGCGCCACCCGCAAGCTCAAGAACGATCCGCGTGTTACGGCTGTCGGCGCCGTGCTGCGCAAGCTCTCGCTCGACGAACTGCCGCAGCTCCTCAACATCATCCGCGGCGAAATGAGCGTGGTTGGCCCACGCCCGGTCGTCGATGAGGAACTGAGCTACTATGAAAGCGCTGCCGCTTATTATCTCAGCACCCGCCCTGGCCTGACTGGCCTGTGGCAGATCAGCGGCCGTAACGACGTATCCTACAAGACCCGCGTCGCTTTCGACACGCACTATGTGCAGAACTGGTCGATGCGGCAGGATGTCTTCATCATCGTCAAGACCATTCCCGCCGTGTGCCTTTCACGCGGAAGCTACTGAAAACCGATATTGAGTTCGGCTTTATCGATCTTCGTTTCGACACGCACCCCGACCGGGATCCCAAGTCCGGTCTTTGGGTGCGTCATTGGTGCTAATCATACCGGCCGCTTTTCGCGGCGCTGTGCAGCCGGCCTTGCCCAGTTGCGCGACGGCCGGATCGCCCGTGTGGCGATCCGCTAACAGGGAGTTTCCCGATGAACGGCTTGTCTGCCGCCCGCCGCCCGTTTGTGGCCTTCGTATTTGCCGCTTCCGTCGCCCTTTCCGCGCCGCTCTCCGCCATGGCTGCGGATGGTGCTCAATATAAGCTCGGTACCGCTGACAAGCTGCGTATCCGCGTTGCCGAGTGGCAGCCGGCGGATGGCAGCATCCGCAACTGGGATGTGATCAACGGCGATTATTCCGTCGGCCCGTCGGGGGCGCTGTCCCTGCCTTTCATCGGTCAGCTGGATGTTGCGGGCAAGACCCCATCGGAGGTCAGCGAAGAGATTGGAGCCCAGCTTCAGAGCAAGTTCGCCCTTCGCAATCTGCCTTCGGCCTCCGTCGAGATCGCGCAGTTCCGGCCGATCTTCTTGAGCGGCGACGTGCAGACGCCGGGTGAATATCCCTATGCCGCCAATCTCACAGTGCTGAAGGCGGTCAGCCTTGCCGGCGGCCTGCGGCGCTCGGATGCCGGGCAGCGTTTTGCCCGCGACTTCATCAATGCCCGCGGTGACGCCGCCGTCTATGACAACCAGCGTGCAAGACTGCTCGCCCGTCAGGCGCGGCTGGTCGCAGAGGTCAAGGGTGACGCGACCATCGCCAAGACGCCTGAAATGGAAAAGATCGGCGAGATTGATGTGCTGCTGGCCAGCGAAAGCGCGCTGATGAAATCGCGCACCGAACGTTACACCCTGCAGCTCAAGGCGCTGACCGACCTGCATGCTCTTCTGCAGAGCGAAGTCGAATCCCTGAAGAAGAAATCGGAAACGCAGAATCGTCAGCTCCAGCTTGCCAACGAGGACCGCGACCGCGTCAACCGGCTGAACGAACAGGGGCTCGCGCTGTCGCAGCGGCGTATTTCCGCGGAAGAACGCGCGGCGGAAGTGGAATCCAACCTGCTCGATATCGATACGCAGTCGCTGCGCGCCAAACAGGATATCAACAAGGCGACGCAGGACGAGATCAACCTGCGTAACGACTGGGTGGCGCAGCGCTCCAAGGAATTGCAGGACACGGAAGCGGAACTGGACAAGCTCAATCTGCAACTGACCACCAGCCGCGAATTGATGTCGGAAGCGTTGGCGCAATCGGCCGAAGCGATCCGTTTCGACCCGTCGGGCAAGTCCGCGACGATCGGCTATGTCGTGGTGCGTGAGGAAAACGGCAAGCCGAAGGAGCTGAAGGTGGATGAAAACGCCATGCTCCAGCCCGGCGATGTCATCAAGGTCTCGTCTGAAATCCTGATGCAGTGAGGTTTCAATGCGGATCGCCAAATCGGCGCTGATCGATCCCGAACGCAATGAGATTTACGGAATGGCGGCGGTTGCGCTGTCATTCTTCGTCTTCGCTTACTCGTCGCGTTTCGGGCAAATCTCGGTTCTGGCCTATTATGGCATGTGGCTGCCGCTGGTGGTGGTCGATTACCGGCGCGTGCTTGGCAATTATCCGCGCTATCTCTGGATATTCGCCTTCGGCATCTTGACGGTTCTGTCCAGTTTCTGGTCGGAAGCGGCGTCGGTGACCATGCGCGCCTCCATCCAGTATATGACGCATATCGTCTGCGCGCTGATCGCCATGCGGGTGATCTCCATCCGGACGTTGACGCGCGGGGCGCTGATCGGCATCGCCGTCGTTCTGCTCTATTCGCTGCTATTCGGCATTTATCTCTTCGATGCGCTGGATGGCACCTATAGTTTCGTCGGCGCTTTTTCTTCCAAGAACCAGCTCGGCTTTTATGCCTCGCTCGGCGTCATTTTCGCCGCCGCATCGGCGCTGGTGCTCAAGCAAAGGGGCATCTGGTTGCCGATTGCCGGCGTCACCGGGCTTCTGTCGGCCTATAGCCTCCTTGCGTCCCAATCGGCCACATCTACTATTACCACGGCGGCGGTGGTCGCGCTCATCATCGGCTTCATTCCCATCGGCATGCTTTCGCCGGCGAACCGAAAGATGACGTTTTTTGTGCTGGGCGGTCTCGGCGCATTGCTGGCTGTCGCATCCCTGCAATTCGGCCTGCTGGACGCAATTCTCGGCATTTTCGGCAAGGATTCGACGCTGACCGGCCGAACTTACCTCTGGCAGCAGGGCATCGAGGCGGCGAAACAGACGCCGATCCTCGGCGTCGGTTATCAGGGGTTCTGGGTTGCGGGTTTTCCCGATGCCGAACGGTTGTGGAACGATTTCTTCATTACCGGCCGCAGCGGCTTCCATTTCCATAATACCTATATCGAAACCGTGGTGGAAAACGGCTTCGTTGGCATGCTGCTGCTTGGCATGGTGCTTTACGGAACGCTGCTCGGGCATCTGCGCTCGGTGCTGATGCGCAAGAGCGATCCGCAGGGCGTCATCCTGTTTTCGATCTGCGCCCTGTTTGTCGTGCGTTCCTTCGTGGAGATCGACATCATCTTCCCCTACCAGATCGGCTCGTTCCTACTTTATTTCGCAGCCGGTAAACTGTGCCTTCCGGCAAGGGCTGCGGAGGGCAGCGTTCACCTGACTGGAGTTCGTGGCGGTTTCTCTCTCCGTCATTCCGGCCATGGGCCGGAATCCAGCCAGCCCAAGTCCTTGGGCTGAAAGAACCCGTCTTCGCCGCGCGAGAGCCGCGTCGGCTGAATTCCGGCTCAAGGCCGGAATGACGTAGGCGAGGTGGTTCTAAAGATAATCCGCAGAGACATGCGGACTGGCGTGGATGAAACTCCACATGTCCTTGCTGACCTCGACGATGTCGGCGATCGATTTTTCGAGCTGTCCGATTTCCTTCTCGTCCATGCGCTCCACCTTGCCGTAGCGCACCTGGCTGTCATCCTCCACCAGCCGCATGAGTTGCGTGCTGGCGATTTCGCCTTTTTCGTCGAAGGAATAGATGCAGTGATTATATTTGTTGCGCGTCTTCGCTTCCTTCTTCAGCCGCGCCATGATGGAGAGGATGGTCTTGCGGTCCTTCGCATCGGTGGAGGGAAGCTTCGCCAGGCGCTCGATCAGATCCATGCGCGCCCGCGTGGTGTTGAGCGTCAGGAACACGACGATGGCCGCTTCCTTTTCCACTTTCAGGAGATGGACGATCAGATAGATCATCAGGCTTTCCGTGTTGGTCCACACGTAATTCAGCCTGCCGACCAGCAGCAATACATCCGACATCGCCGCCATGCTGCTTCTCCCGCCCCGACGAAACATATTTGGATATTATATGCCGACCGCTGCGGAAAAGACAGTGTAGGTTACTGATATTTCTTCATCTTTCCTTGAAAGCACGGGACATGCTGTCGGAGATCGGCTTGGTCAGATATTCGAAGAAGGTACGCTCCGAAGTCTGGATCAGCACATCGGCCGGCATGCCGGGCACGGGATGAAAATTGTGAACCTTGGCGATTTCCTCGTCGGGTATCTGCACCCGCACGATATAGACGTCCTTGACCTGAAGGCCGGCATTTTCCTCGATGCTGTCGGCGGAAACGTAAAAGACCTTGCCGTTCAGAACCGGTGTGGTGCGGCGGTTGAGCGCCGACAGGCGGATCGCGGCGGTCTGGCCCTCATGCAGCTGATCGATGGAGGTCCTGAGCACCTGCGCCTCCAGAATAAGGGGCACATGAGCGGGCAGGATTTCCATGATCGGCTTGCCGGTGGTGATGACACCGCCCGGCGTGTGGTAATAGGCGCGCACCACGGTTCCGTTGACGGGGGAGCGGATGACGGTGCGTTCCAGCACTTCGGCGGCGCCACGAACCTGTTCGCGCACGCTGTCGAGATCGGATTCGGCGGTTTCCAGCGCATCGAGCGCCGCCTGCTTGTTGGCGTTGACGGCAATGACCGCTTCCTGCCGGAACTTGGCGATTTCCGCCTCGCTCTGGTTCATTTCGCCGCTCAGCCGGGCGATGTCGCCCATGGCGTCGGCGATGGCGCGCTCCAGCGCCAGCATGTCGGTCTTGCGGATGACGCCGTCCTTGGCGAGCCGCTCCTTGGAGTCGCGCTCTTGCGTCAAAAGCGCCAATTGCCGGTCGAAGGACTGTTTTTGGCCGTCATAGCCCGCATAGCGGAACTCCAGCGACCGGATATTTTTGTCGATCAGGTTCATCTGTTCCTCAAGCTTGATGAGCTTGCTGTGGAACACGATGTTCTGGCTCTGGATGATGGAATTGATATCCGGATCGCCGGCTTCCTTCATGACGATATCCGGCACCTTGAAGCTTTTTGCGCCCTGGGCCTCGGCGCGCAGGCGCACCACGATGGTTTCGAGGCGAAGCCGCCGCAGTTGCAGCATGCGTTCGTTGGCAAGCGCCGTCGTTTTGTCCAGCGTCAGAAGAACGTCGCCTTCCTTGACCGTGTCGCCTTCGCTGACCATCATTTCCTTGATGATGCCGCCTTCCAGATGCTGGACCACCTTGTTGTTGCCGGTGGCGACGAAACTGCCCTGGGCGATGATGGCGGAGGAGAGCGGCGCAGTGCCGGCCCAGAATCCGAAACCGCCGAAGGAGGCGAGCAGCACGGCAAGACCGATCGAGCTGTGCAGGCGGATCGAGCGCGGCACCTCGCTGTACCATTCGAGCTGGCCCTGGGGTTTGACTTCGGCAATGGCGTTTTTCTTTTTGAACATGACGGTTCTCAACCCTCGATCTGCGGGGACTGGTTGGCCTGGCGGCCATTGCCGGAAAGCGCCTTCAGCACGTCCATCCTTTCGCCGAACATGGCGACCGATCCGTCCTTCAGCACCATGATCTTGTCGACGCATTGAAGCAGCGCCGGCCGCTGGGTGATGGTGACGGTGGTGATGCCCTGTCTTTTGGCATGCAGCAGCGCCTTGGCCAGCGCCTGTTCGCCCTGCGTATCCAGATTGGAGTTGGGCTCATCCAGCACCACGAATTTGGGATCGCCGAAAAAGGCGCGGGCAAGCGCGATGCGCTGTTTCTGGCCGCCGGAAAGCGGTGCGCCATCGGCGGCGACCACGGTTTCATAACCCTGCGGGAAACCGGCAATCAGCTCGTGCACATCGGCCAGCACCGCCGCCTCATAAATCTGCCGGTCCTCGATATCGTCGCGCATGCGGCAGATATTGGCCTTGATGGTGCCGGGGAAAAGCTGCACGTCCTGCGGCAGATAACCGATGCTTTCACCGAATTGTCGCTGGTCCCAGTTGCGCAGATCCATGAGATCGAGACGTACATTGCCTGACGTGGGCAGGATGGAGCCGACCAGCATCTTGCCGAGCGTCGTCTTGCCGGAACCGGAATTGCCGATGATGGCGAGCGACTCTCCCTTTTTCAGCGAAAAGGAAATGCCGTTCAAAATCACCTTCTTCTGCGGCGGCGGCACGAAGAGGATGCGCTCGACGTCGAGACGCCCTTCCGGATTGGGCAGGCGCAGGCGCGGGAAATTGAGCGGCGAATTGATGAGAAGCTGCTTGATGCGGCCATAGGAGGCGGCAGATTTATTGAACTGGTGCCAGCCTTCTATGGCGCCTTCGATGGGCGCCAGCGCCCGGCCGGAAATGATGGAGGCTGCAATCACCATGCCGCCGGTCAGTTCGCCGGATAGCGACAGATGCGCGCCCCAGCCGAGCAGCGCCACCTGGGTAATCATACGCGCCGCCTTGGAAACGCCGGAGAACATAATGTTGCGATCCTGCGCCGCCACATGCGATTTCAGCGAACCGGCGGTTTCGCGGCCCCACATCTTCACCGCTTCGGGGATCATGGCGAGCGCATTGATGATCTGCGAATTGCGCGACATGGAATCGAGGTGGAAATTGGCGCGGCTGAGATAACCGGAAGCCTCGGAGAACTGTCTTGCGGTGAAGCGCTGGTTCAGCCAGGCGATGCCGAACAGCACGACGCAGCAGACCATGATGATGATGCCGAGATGCGGATGGACGAGATAGACCACCACGATGAAGAGTGGCATCAGCGGCGCATCGAGAAAGGCGATGAGCGTGCCGGAGGTGAGGAAGGAGCGCAATTGCTGTAGATCCTGCAAGGTCTGGTAGTCCTTGCCACTGCCATGCAGGGAGGCGCGGGCGGCGGCGGACAGGATCGGCGCGCCAAGCTGCACCTCGAGTTCGACGGCGGTGCGCATCAGGATGAAGCGGCGGATGGCGTCCATGAAGGCCTGCAGCAGAACCGCGCCAAGGACGGCGACCGTCAGCATCACCAGCGTATCCATCGAGCGGCTGGTCAGAACCCGGTCGGAAATCTGGAACAGATAAAGCGGGATGGCGAGCAGCAGGACGTTGATGGCGACCGTGAACAGCATCACCACCACCATGTTGCGCCGCACGGCGGCGATGCCCTTGGCAAGGCTTGCGGCGAAGTTGATCGGCTCGCTGCGTTTGTGAAAACCGCTCTGGCTTCCACCGCCGCCGCCACCGCCGCCGCCACCGCCATTGTCCGTCGGCTCCTTGCCGCCGCCGCCCGTCACCGGCCGGCGTTCGTTTTCACGGATCGGTCCGTCATTATTGTCGATGGTCTTGACGAAAGGCAGGTCGGCATTGTCGATCTTGGCCTGCGGTTCCGGCGGGGAGGCAGGTTGCCGGTCCCGTTGAGGTGCCGGCCTTTCCGGGGGAACATCCCGCAACTGTTCCGCCTGCTCCGTTTTTGCATGCGGTTGGGAGAGAACTTGTGGGGAGGCGGTCTGTGCAGGGGAGGAAACTTCTTTCGCCGTCTGTTCCGCGCCGGATAATTGGCGCAGGTTTTCGACGGCTTCATTGATTGCTGAAATACAAGCGTCTGTCAGTTTGCTGTCTTCCGCGTCCTGATCCAGCGGCAAGTCCAGCGAGCGTCCGTCGGCAATGGTTTTTCTAGAAATATGATCCATTTTATATCGGTCCCCTCGGTGATCTAGCGGTGTTTGCGGTTCCGGCTGCGGCGGGGTGCGTTTGCAGCCCCGCCTGCCAGAGGTTACGCAACGACCGTCTGCATGACGTCGGCCGGATGGGCATTCGACCATGACAGGTCGTGACCGGCATTGATGACGCCATTGGATTCGTTTTCGATGGTGGCGGGATCGTCGTGAAGAAAGGCGATGACCTCGTTTGCCAGTTGGCCTTGCTGGGGTTGCGACGTGTCGTTTTCGATGATGCCGCCCTGTATCAGTATGGCATCGGAATAAACGCCGCCGGCGACATAGGTGGTGGAGCCGAAGCTGTCGTAGTCGACGATCTGCGCCAGATTGACCACGGCGTTGCTGCCGGTATCGATATGGACTGTGGCGTCCTCGTTATTTTCGAGAACCTTGGCGGCGGCCTGCGTCACATCGTCGGAATCGCCCAGGACGCTCACCTGTTTTATGATGCTGACATCGTAGAGATTGCCGGTGATATAGAGGACGTTCAGACCCTCATAGCCGGCGAAATTGACGTCATGGGCAAGCGCATCCGGCATGTTGGGATCGCGCTCGTTGATGGCGTTGACCGTCTGGTTCATATAGTCCGGCATGGTTTCGAAACGATCGTTGCTGCCGACATTGTGAATGGCGGCGTCGTTCCACAGCAGGTTGTTGCCGGACTGGATGGTGGCGCCGTCCGGCGCATCGGGATTGGCGCGCGCCCAGTCATTGTCGTAGAGCACGGCGATCTGGCTGATGATGTTCATGTCCAGCACATTGCCGCCGACGATGATCAGGTCGTATTGCATGCCGATGCCGAGGAAATTCGCAATGTTGAGCGCGGCGTTGCCGCCAGTCAGCAGGCTGACGGTTGCGCCCGAGGTCGTTATCGTCATCGTGTCGTTGTCGCTGACGAACTGGTATTGCTCGATCCAGTGCACGAAGGAAACGTCGCCTTCCAGCACGCTGACGCGCCAGGCGGTCGGAAATATCGGCGGTTCGCCGTTTTCCTGGCTGCTGTTCTCCGTGTTTTCCGCGCCCGGATAGACGCTGCGCTCGAAGCTGGCGATATTGAAGGCTGCCGTCGCCGCCTGATCTTCCGACCGTGTGAAAACGGAGTCGATCTCGTCCCGGTCGCTATAGATATAGGCCTGGGTGATCGCGTCGATCTGGTGATAGTCACCCATGACGGCGGTTACCGACGTCATGACGCCGGTATTGACCAGCGTGGCGATGTTGGCGACGACATTGGCGCCTGCGGCGACGTCGAGGCTGTTGCCGGCAGGGCTGTCCTCATGCAGCGAAACATCGCTCTTTTCCGGCTCTTCCGCCGGTTTGGCGATGCCGCGATCGGGCATGTAGTCGTCGAGCATCGGCTTTTCGCTGGCTATCGAGCCATTGATGTAAAGCCCATGGATGTCATTGCCGGCCAGAACGAAATCCTGATCCGCGCCGGTGCCGAGCGACGTCACGTCGTTTTCGCGGGCGTGGTCGATATAGTCGTGCGCGGATTTGGCGAGCGCCTGCAGGGCGTCGTAACTGTCGGTGCGCTGGAAACCGGCGAAAGGCGTGAAGACGGACGCTTCATTGTAGAACTCGACGGTGCGCTCTGTCACGAAGCTGGTGTCGCGCCACACATAGGGGCCGTCCGTCATGTTCAGATAGTCGTCGTCCTGAAGAATATTGACCTGCGCCACATGCGCGATGACCGAACCGGGACCGGTGTGAACCACCAGTTCATATTCCTCCTCAAAGGAAAGCCGGCCGGGAAAACGGAAATTGACGCCGGAAATATCGACAGGGATGGCATCTGCGAGCCGCTGCATGTCGTGTTCGACCATGCGTGCGAAATGCGGCTGCAGATAATCGAAATCATAATAGCCGGCGCGGTAGTTGACGCCGGGATCGTAGTCCTTGAGCGGAACGTCATAGTTCTTGTCGAGCAGCTTTGCTGCTTCATCGTCCGGCAAACGGTCCGGATCGGAATGCGCCGGGCCTTCGCTGTAGTTGGTTCTCAGACGCGCTTCCTCGATCACCGTGTCGAACAGGCCGATGAAATGCGCAATCATGTCCGAAATCTTGTCGATATGCATTGGAGGTCCCTCCCTGATCATCGCGGCAGAGCCTTAAGGCTGCGGAGGGCACACGTCCTGGAGGCGGTGCTTCGTTTTACGCAACCCCGGTCCTTCAACCGCGAACTGCACCGGCGGGTGCCGGTGCAGCTCTTTTCGTCAAGAGGTGGTTATCAGGAGTGATCCTCACCGACATCAGACACATGCGAGTTACCGCCTGTGATCGTGACATCAACTGCGTTGGAGAGCATGTTGGCGCCCTGCACCAGTTCCAGATGGAAGCCGGAATTTGCAAGGATTGCCGATGCGTCCGCAGTGCTGGTACCTGCTGCGTCGTCGCCGGCCTTGAGGTCCCATCCCTTGCCGTCGATGCCTTCGGCGCCGAAGGCGTCACCGGCATTGGCGCTCAGGTGGTTTTCCGCACCGCCATTCTGCATCTTGATGTCGTAGGCCTCATCCTGATCCGCCAGGTGGTTGGCCTGCACCATGCTGAAGCCGGTGTCGTTGCCATCGCCGTTGAGCGAGCCGTTGAGGATATTGTCGACATCGAGAGTGAAGGAGAAGTCGTCACCCAGGTTGAAGGTGAGGTCTCCGCCGGCGATGCCGAGATTGCCGACATCCTTGACGCCCGTGATGTTGCCGAAGTCGTCATCCGACTTGTAGAAACTGTCTGCGGAGTTGAAGCTGTCGGAGGTCGTCGTGGTCTTGGTGGAGGTGTCGTTGTCGGAATAGTTGGACGTCTTTGTGTCCGTATCCGTGATCGTTTTCACATTGGTGTCGTTGTCGCTGTACGACTTGCTTTCATAGCTCCAGTCGTAGTCGACCTTGATGTCGGTGTTGGTTTCGGTGCTGGTCTTGGTGGTCGTGTCGTTGTCGCTATAGGACTTGCTGTCATAGCTCCAGTCATAGTCGTTGTCGCGATTGTCACCGTTATTGGCTTCAACATCGATCTTGGCGTCAACATCCACATTGGTGCTGTTGTCGCTGTTGTCGTTGTTGCGGTTTTCACCGTTTGCGGTGCCGACGTTGCTGTCTTCCACCTTGGCGTCATTGGTCGACGTATTCGCGAAACCATCGGAAAGCGCGCCGATCTTGGTGATATCGTCGTCGCTGCCGGATGCCTTGTGATCATAACCCATTTCGATTTCCTCCGAAAAAGCTCGGAGCAGCTTTCGAAATCCCTCTCATCTCAAACGGGATTTTTTCGCGCTTGCTCCAGGTAGCATGAAGATTGATGTTTTGCAGATGCACTCGGTACGCATCATCTGCGGTTCGGTAGTGGCCCGTGAGCGGGCTCTTTTCGTTCAGCCCTTGTGCGCTACTCGGTAAAACGGCGCACAAATCCGTTCCTCGCTCCATAAGGGGAGCGCGGTGGCTTCGTCTTTTCGCTTGCATGTTTTCTTGAAAAGGGACCGGCGTTTTTCAAACACACGTCAAGGCCGGAGGTGTCTTTCCATCGGCCGCCGTTCAGCGACGGTCAGACTGTGCCGCAGAAAAATCGCGCTTCCTAGATATCAATTCGGGCTAAACATATCGGCGCTTTACCCGAATATATATGTCTCAGGCGGTTGTCCGGCGGGTCGTTTGGCCGGTTTGGTCTTAAAAAAACGGCGCTTCGTCCGGGCAGGGCGGCTTTTTCGAGAAACATGGTTTATTTCGGTGGAAAAGGGCCTTTATCCCGAAAAGGAACAGGCTCCAGCGTGCTTCGCCGGCGAGCTATGTAAAGGGATATCAACTAAAAGTTATATTTTCCCGGAAGGCAAAACCACAGCGAAAGCTTTTCCGATGTGATTGTTTTTGCAGCGGTTACAGAATGAACGATTCTATCTCGGCGTAACCTATTTTGTATGTCAATTGTAAAAAATAACCCGTTTGGGCCATTTATTTACACAGCTTTTCGTATTAGCGTGTGTTAATTAACGGGTAATTAATGATAGTTGACATGGCCTAAAGCGGAGAATCGCCCCCAAGTATTCAGGGGAAAGATAGCCGGCGGACAACAGACTGCACAACCAAAAGAAAGTAATGCGTAAGCGCTTGAGGGAGGCGTCAATGTTCATGGGAACGTCAGATTATGCGGCAAAACAAAAAAACGCCGTTGCTCCTATAAATGGAACTTTATTGGTCATAGCGGATCCGGACCTGTTTTCCGAGTGCCTCATGGAGGCGCTGGGCAAAAAGTTCCCCACATTCGCGGTGGTGAGCGTAAGGTCGTCGGCGGGCATCGAGGACGACTACGGTAACAATGTACGGCTGGTTTTGCCTTACCGGATGTCGGGGGATCGTCTTCATGCCGTTCTTTCGGAGGTTCGGGAAAAACATCCCGATGCGCCGATCGCGCTCGTCGTCGAAACCATCGATAAATTCGAGGAGCCGCTGAAAAGGCTGGTGGGAATGCGCGTCATCGATGGCGTGCTGCCGCTCAACCTCAGGCTCGATGTCTTCATGGCGGCTGTGGATCTGCTCATGAAGGGCGGGGAACATTTTCCTGCTGCTCTTCTCGGCAAGCTCACGCCCTATTCGCCTTCGGTCAACAGCAAGAGCGTTCAAAGCAATGCCGTGATCGCCAACCGCGCCGATGCCCTTGCCGCAAGCAGGAGCGACGTGGCGGCGCTGACGACACGCGAGGTGCAAATCCTCGACCTGCTTTGCAAGGGAACGCAAAACAAGATCATCGCTGATCGGCTGCATCTGTCCGAGAACACCGTCAAGGTTCACGTTCGCAATATCTATAAGAAAATGAACGTGCGCAACCGCACGGAGGCGGCGTCGCGCTTCTTCAACAAAGATGAAGACACGACGTTCTCCGGCGGCTGGAAGAACTGAGCGTCAGGGCGGCTAGAGCCGTCCGGACGCCAGTTCCCTCCGGTATTTCTCCAGGAGGCTCAGGGCCTCAGGAAGCAGCGGGATTTCTGCCCGAATCCGCTCGGTGAGCAGATATAGGGAGAGGAGCCCGAGTAGGACTGCCGCGATACCGCGGGTGTGCCCGAGGCATCGGCAACAAGCGTAACGGCCGCGTTGCCGGTTTTTTGATAACCGTAGGACGCCTTTGCCGGAACGACCCTGCTCTTGGTCGTGGCGGTATTGGCCGACGCGGTCTTGATGAGAACGGCGTCTTCGACCACGGAGCATGAAGCCGTCGCGAAGGTGAAAGTTACAAGTGCTGCGGCAACAAGCGCGAAGCGACAATGGCGGGCTGCTTTGCCGCTATGGGAATAAGGCATTTCATTCGTCATGTGTGTCCCCTGAAATCGACTGTCTGTCGCATCTCGCCGGGCGGTTTTGTTCCCGGTGGACCGAGCCTTACAAAACCAGGATAGCCCCGACTGGTTGAGCGAAGCTTGCGCTAATGCTCAATAAGAAAGGCATAATAGAGGCATAGTTAAAAAGTATTAAATCAAGGGGCTATTTTGAGTAATTTTGGGTAATCAATTGTAATATTTTGATAAAATGAAGTTGACCTGTTTTCTGCTGCGCCTATCATGAAAGTTGAAATTTATCCGATCGAAATATTAAACCTCCAGAAGAAGTAAAAACCGGAGGATGATATTCAAGATATCGTACAATCGGGAGTTTGATCCAGTTTAGGTGAATCAGCTGCGCTGATTCCTCATGGGGAGGATTGTGTAATGCGTAATTTCGTTCCCAACGACCACGACAACGGCGTCACCATCTACTCCGAATGGAGACCTGGCCAACGCGTTCTCGTTAATGGCGGCGCCGGTTTTCTCGGTTCCCATCTTTGCGAGCGCCTGTTGAGCTGCGGTCACGAGGTGATCTGTCTCGACGATCTTTCGACCGGACGCACCGCGAATGTGGCGCATTTGCGGGACAATAAGCGGTTTTTGCTGGTTGAGCACGATGTGCGCAAACCCTATGACATCGATGTCTCGCTGATCTTCAACTTCGCCTCGCCGGCTTCGCCGCCAGACTATCAGCGCGACCCGGTCGGTACGCTGCTCACCAATGTACTGGGTGCGGTCAATGTACTGGAAGTGGCACGCAGATGCGGTGCAACCGTCGTGCAGTCATCGACATCGGAAGTCTATGGCGATCCGCACGTCAATCCGCAGCCGGAAACCTATTTCGGCAATGTAAATACAATCGGGCCGCGAGCTTGTTACGATGAAGGGAAACGCAGCGCCGAAACGCTGTTTTTCGATTATCACCGTAGCTTCGGTGTCGATATCAAGGTGGGACGCATCTTCAACACCTATGGGCCGCGCATGCGACCCGATGACGGACGTGTGGTTTCGAACTTCATCGTCCAGGCTCTGAAGGGCGCCGACATCACCATTTACGGCGATGGCAGCCAGACCCGTTCCTTCTGCTATGTCGATGACCTGATCGACGGTTTCCTGCGCTTCTCGGCCAAGCCGAAGGATTGCACCGGGCCTATCAATCTCGGCAACCCGAGCGAAATTCCGGTGCGGCAGCTCGCCGATATCGTGATCCGCATGACGGGTTCCCGTTCGCGCATCGTGCATCTGCCCGCCGCGATCGACGATCCGCAGCAGCGCCGCCCCGATATTTCGCGGGCAAAGGAACTGTTGAGATGGCAGCCGCGCGTGCCGCTCGAAATCGGCCTGGAAAAAACCATCGTCTATTTCGATGCGTTGCTGGCCGGCAAGACTGTGGCGGAGGCCGTATGAGATGCCCCGCACAATCCTCGTCACGGGCGGGGCCGGATTCATAGGCAGCCACATCTGCAAGGCGCTGGCCCAATCCGGCTTCAAGCCCATCGCTTACGACAATCTCTCGACGGGTCACGCGGATTCGGTTCGCTGGGGTCCCTTCATCGAGGGCGACATTTTGGATCGTGGCCTTTTGAAAGCCACGCTGAAGGAGTTCTCGCCGGCCTTCGTCATCCACTGCGCCGCCAACGCCTATGTCGGTGAGTCCGTCGAGGATCCGCGCAAATATTACCGCAACAATGTCGGCGGCAGTCTCGCGCTGCTGGATGCCTGTCTCGACCAGAATATCGGCGGGCTGGTGTTTTCTTCCAGCTGCGCCACCTATGGCGTGCCGCCGCAATTGCCCATCCGTGAGGAAACGGCGCAAATGCCGGTCAATCCTTACGGGCGCACGAAGCTGATATTCGAAATGGCGCTCGATGATTATGCCGCCGCCTACGGTCTGCGTTTCGTGGCGCTGCGTTATTTCAATGCCGCCGGGGCCGACCCGGACGGTGAGCTTTACGAGCGCCATGAGCCTGAAACCCATCTGATCCCGAGGGCACTGATGGCGGCTGCCGCAAGGCTGCCGCAACTGGATGTCTTCGGGGCGGATTACGACACCAGCGACGGCACTTGCATTCGCGATTACATCCATGTCAGCGATCTGGCCGATGCCCATGTGGCTGCCGTCAATTATCTTGCCGAGGGCGGAGAGACGCTGCGCGTCAATCTCGGTTCCGGTCACGGTACGTCGGTCGGCGATATCATCCGGGCGATCCACCGCGTAACGGGGCAGGAAGTTCCGGTCCATTTCGGCGCAAGGCGCGCCGGCGATCCGCCAGCCCTGTTTGCGGATATCAAACGTGCGGAAGAGACGCTCGGTTTTATCCCGAAGCGTTCGGATATCGACACCATCATCCGGACGGCAGGTCCCGGTTTCGGACTGGAGGTGCGGTCATGAAAGCCCATTCCACCCCTTCCGTTCCATCGGCCCGTGCGGTCGCAGTCGCCAGCGATTTGCGGATGCTACCGGTCTTTGCCGGCTGGAACCGCACGGCCTATCTTCTCGGCATTGGCGGCTGGCTGGTGACGCTCGCTTATTTCTGGATCTGGTGGCTCGATCGCGATCGTGTCATCGACTGGCCCTATTATACCGTCGTTACGATGACGCTCGCGTGGATCACGCTTCTGCCATCCTATTTCATCTTCATCTTTCTGAACGCGAAGGTTGTCGACCGGCGCTCCCCTCTGCCACGGGGCAGGGTGGCGATGGTCGTCACCAAGGCGCCGTCGGAACCTTTCGCGGTGGTGCAGAAGACGCTGCTGGCCATGCTCGAACAGAAGGGCCTGGAATTCGACGTCTGGCTTGCCGACGAGGCTCCGGATGCGGAAACGCTGAAATGGTGTGGCGCGCACGGCGTTTTCGTTTCCACCCGACAGGGTGTTGCGGAGTATCATCGCAAGACCTGGCCGCGGCGCACACGCTGCAAGGAAGGCAATCTCGCTTATTTCTACGATCACCACGGTTACGAGCGTTATGATTTCGTCGCCCAGTTCGATGCGGATCATGTGCCGGAACCGGATTATCTGCGCGAGATCGTCCGTCCCTTTGCCGATCCGAAGGTTGGATATGTTTCGGCCCCGAGCATCTGCGACGCCAATGCCGGTGAGAGCTGGGCCGCGCGCGGCAGGCTTTATGCCGAGGCGAGCCTGCATGGCGCGCTGCAACTGGGTTACAATAATGGCTGGGCGCCTCTATGCATCGGTTCTCATTATGCCGTGCGCACGAAAGCCCTGCGGGAGGTCGGCGGCCTTGGGCCGGAGCTTGCCGAGGATCATTCCACCACGCTTCTGATGAACGCCGGCGGCTGGCGCGGCGTTCACGCCGTCAACGCCATCGCCCATGGCGACGGGCCGGTGACCTTTGCCGATCTCATCGTGCAGGAGTTCCAGTGGTCGCGCAGCCTGATGACCATTCTGCTGCAATATTCAAGGCACTACGTGCCGAAGCTGCCGCCGCGGCTGAAGTTCCAGTTCCTGTTTTCGCAGCTCTGGTATCCGCTGTTTTCAGGCTTCATGGCGCTGATGTTCGTGCTTCCCGCCGTTGCGCTGATGCGCGGCGATGTGCTGGTCAACGCATCCTATCCGGCGTTTCTGGCGCATTTCCTGCCGGTTTCGCTGATCATGATCGTATTTGCCTTCTTCTGGCGGGCCACGGGCGCATTCCGTCCGCATGATGCGAAGCTCTTCAGCTGGGAGGCCATGGTATTTCTGTTCCTGCGCTGGCCCTGGTCGCTGATGGGCGTGCTGGCGGCGATACGCGACACGATCCGTGGCGATTTCGTCGATTTCCGCATCACCCCCAAGGGCACGCAGGCAAAACCGCCGCTGCCGCTGAGGGTCGTCGCGCCTTACATTCTTCTGGCGGCGCTCAGCCTCGTGGCCATGGTTCTGGCGCCGCGGGAAAACGGGGCGGAGGGCTTCTTCGTCTTCGCCGCCATCAATGTGGCGATCTATGCGGGTCTTTCGGTGTTTCTGCTCATCCGCCATGCGATGGAAAACGGCTTGCCAAAGCTGCCGGCATTGCGCGGGGGAGCGACCGTGGCCGCCTGTTCGTTGCTGCTGGTGGCGGGCAGTGCCCTACAGCTCAGCTCCCATGCGATCGGCGGGCTGGAGGCCCTGTCGCACGGGCAGCCCTATGTCAGTTTTACCGAAACGCGGTTCACGGTCGCCGGGGCGGGCGTGGAAGGTGCGAGATCGGTGCGTCTGAAACTGCGCATTACCGTACCGGGACTGCGCGGACCGCAGGAAATGCAGGCGGAACCCATCGTGGCGCCGCCGCCGGCGGTGGCGACCGGAGAGATCATGCTGGCCGACAATAGGGTCGGACAATGAAGGAGGAGGCTGTGATGAAAACAACAATAAGCAAATGCGGATTCTCCGCTTTCGTACTCTGTCTTGCGGTGGTCGTGCCAAGCGCGGTCCACGCTGCAGGCGGCACGAAGACGCCGAAACCGCTCAGAACCAGCGAAGTCGTGGACATGTACTTCGACAAGACCTGGAAATGGGAAACGGGCGGTGGACGCTTCATCGCCCAAGACCGCAAATTCATCGCCGCAACGGAAGAAAAGGGCAAGAAGTCCATCGGTGAAGGCCGCTGGACCGTCGATGCCAACGGCACCCTGTGCATGCGCGCCACCTGGAAAAGCGCGGCAGGAAACGGCAAGGCCGATACCTGCTTCGATCATGGCCGCATTGGCAAGGTGCTCTACCAGCGCAAGCAGGGCGGGCCATGGTACGTGTTCCGGCACAACCCGCCACGTCCTGGCGATGAATTCCTCAAGCTCGTCCGCAAGGACGATGTCACGCCGCAGATCGCCGCTTACGACAAGGCGATGACGGCAACAAGGTAGGGAGTAAGGTGTCATGCAGATAACAAG
Source organism: Agrobacterium sp. 22-223-1 (assembly GCF_053522385.1). Lineage (NCBI taxonomy): Bacteria > Pseudomonadati > Pseudomonadota > Alphaproteobacteria > Hyphomicrobiales > Rhizobiaceae > Agrobacterium > Agrobacterium sp. 22-223-1. The sequence goes on along the minus strand of NZ_JBNWCN010000004.1, from coordinate 172,206 downwards.
AAGAAAACTTCTGTTCGCAGGTGGTGCCGCCGCAGCCTTTACCGCCGGCATGTATCCGGTGCTCAAGCTCGACGCACAGGGTGTCGCCCCCATGACGTCGACGGGCATGAAGACACTTGCCGACAAAAGACCGACATTGCATGCGGACGGCATCCGTTTCGGTGCCTACGATCCGCACGGCGATTTCACGGCCCAGACCGGGGTGGCGTCGGAACATCTGTTCCTGCCCTGGGAAGACGTGGATCTCGACAGTCTCGCACTTGCGGATGCCTACGCTCTGGAGCGCAAGCGCAACGTGCTGATCACGGTCGAACCCTGGTCCTGGGACGTTAACTGGCGGCTCACCTCCGACGAGTTGCGCCGCAAGGTGATGAGAGGCGACTACGACCAGAACATGCAGGCGATCGCCGCACGCATGTCGGCGATGAAAAGTCCGCTGATCCTGCGCTGGGGACAGGAAATGGAAGACACGTCCGGCCGCTTCTCGTGGTCGGGCTGGAACCCGCGTGATTACATCACGGCGTATAAACGCATGGTGGACATGACCCGCAAGGCGGTTCCCAGCGTCAAGGTGATGTGGTCACCGAAAGGTCTGGACGGTCTGCAGGCCTACTACCCAGGCGACAGCTACGCCGATCTGGTCGGCCTCTCGGTCTTCGGTCTTGAGGAATACGACAAGATCGAATATGGCGGACCGAAGACCTTCACCGATCTGCTGCGCAAGGGCTATGGACTTGTCGAAACCTTCAACAAGCCGGTCTGGGTTGCCGAACTGGGTTATGAAGGCGGCGATTCCTATGTTCGTCCGTGGATGAATGACGTGACGCTGAAACAGGCGGATTTTCCGAAGCTGGAAGAGGTCGTCTATTTCAACGACAAGGATGTTCATGCCTGGCCGCACAATCTCGGCAGACCGGACTGGCGCGTCGTGCGCCCGGCCAAGGCCTGATCGACGCCGAAAACCGGCGAGCGGCGATGCCGCTCGCCGGCGGTCCAATATTAGCTGGCCGCCGCCAGCATAGCCTCTGCCTCATATATGGCGCAGACGATGTGATAAAATGTGCTTGCCGGTGCCGGCTCGTCGAGCATCGGCCTGTCGGCCGGCCACTTGTCGAACCACAGGCCCTTGACCGGCGTGTCGAGGAAAGGCTGCAGCGCGCCGATGGCGCTGAGACCGGAGGCGAGGTAACGTTGCCGCTCCTCGCCGCCCGTGACGCTCGCAAGCCGCACCGAAGCCTTCAGCCATTCCGTCTGCGGCCATAACCGCGCCAGCCCGTCATGCACCGAAAAATCGTCATAGAGGCTCATCACCGCCACCTTGCGGCGCGGGCAGATGCCGTAGGCCTCGCCGATCTCGAACAGCCGTTTTGCCTTGCCGATCGCTTCGTCGTTTCCACGCAGGCTGCCCCAGCGCACCAGAAGCCAGGCCCATTCGAACTGGTGGCCGGGCTCCATGATCCGGCCCCTGTCGCTGTCATGCGGTGTCCAGTCATGGGTAAAGAATTCGCGCAAGCCGCCATTGCCGCCATCGATGAAGCGGTTAAGCGCAAGATCGGCGATCTCGTCGGCCAGCGCCGACCACGGGCCGTCCGGGTCCTGCACCTCCCAGGCCAGCATCGCCTCGAAGAGATGCATGTGCGGATTGGAGCAGAGCGGCGTGCGCGGCGGGTTCGCTTCCTCGAAGCCGGCGACTGGATGTTTGTAATCGCGTTCGAGGATGGCGAGGATATCGAGCGCCCGGCCGCGCATTTCGTCCCGGCGCTCGGGAAGGCTTGCGGCGGCCTGTGCGGCGGCGAAAAGCGCAAAGGCCTGATTGTAGAGATCGAAGGAGGGATCGATCAGCCGGCCGGTCTGGTCGGCAAGGTTGCCGTAAAGGCCGTTTTCAAGGCGATAGACCTTCTCGAACCAGGAAAGCCCGTGCAGGAGCGCGTCTTTCCACGGTCCCTGCCAGCCATGCTGACCGGCGGCGGCGAAACAATAGGCCTGACGCGGCTGCACGCGGGCGCGGCGGTCATCGGAAAAAACCGGTTTGGCATCCTGGCCGAGACGTTCGTAAAAGCCGCCATCCGGCCGCGCCGAACCCGCCTCCCACCACAGGGGCAGGGCGTCCTCATCCAGCCATTTGCGTAATCTTCCGATCTCTTCGGCAAGCGTCTGCGCGATGCTCGGAAATGGCAATGTCATGCGTCAACTCTCTGTTTTTACAGTTGAATAAAAAGCGGACCAATAAAAATACGTCATTATGGAGGCAAGTAGACCATGGGACATATTGCGCTGCAACCGTAAAATTATCGACCTGACAGGAAGCCAACCCCCGGCGGCGCGATTGGTTCCACCTTCTTCCATGGCGAACATGGGGCGGCAATGGTGATTCGCTAGCCATAAAGTGTCAGAAATTACAACGCAAATTTGAGATTGCTTATTCGTAGTCCTCACGTATTTCGTAACAATGGTCTGGTCATTAGTGATTCGGTCTCCTTTTAACCTGGGCGGCGTTGGGGAAATAAAGGGGCGTAAGGCAGTGAATTTTTCTGCCTATACTTCATTGCTGTTCTCCATTGCGGTTCTGTCGGGCTGCAATACTCCCGCGGGCGTTCGGTCCTTCGGGGGACCCCAGATGCTGTCCCCTTCCGAGGCGCTGGTTTTCCCGCCGCCCGGTGGCCCCGAAATCGTGACCGTGGTCAACCGCACCTATTCCAACGCCGTGGCGCAGCAGGTCATCTTGCGCTCCGAGGCCGTCACGCCCGGGCAAAATTACATCAAGGCCGAGTTTTTCGGTCCGCAACAGGCCGGCGATACCGGTGGCGACGCCCTGGCTTTTTCCGGTTTCAGGGCATCTTCCGTCGCGCGGGAAATCCGCGCCGAGTTTCCGGGCGAAAACATCGCCATGTCGGCAAATTACCTGCAGAACGGTTATGGCGCGTTCTCCTATGCCGCCGGCAGCGGCCGTGGCGACGATACCTGCCTTTATGGCTGGCAGGACATACGCTCGCCGGAAAGCATGCGGCAGGATTTCCGCAATCTCGGGCGCATCAAGGTGCGGCTGCGCCTTTGCCAGTCGGGCGCCAGCGTCGAGCGGCTGCTGGCGGTTATGTATAATTACACGATCACCGGCACCTATGCGTCGCCCAGCTGGAACCCTTACGGCACGCCGCAGGCGGTGGATAAAAATCTCGGGCGTCCGGGCCATCCGGTCTATCCCATAAAGGCGGATGAGGTGCCGATGCGGCCCGGCGGCGAGGTGACCGCGAGCGTGCCGCCCCGGCCGGTTCGTCGCACGGCTGCCGTTGCACCGCCCGCCCAGCCGGAACCGCAGCCGCTTCCACCCGTTGCTGCGGTCAGTATCCCGTCGCCCGCATCGGCTGGCGTACCCCTCCAGCCTGCAAGGCCCACGGTGGCGGGCAGGCGCGCTGACGGTGTGCCGGCGGATAGCGGCCGGCAACCGTCGCAGGTCCCGCAGGTATCCATTCCGTCACCCGCATGTCTGTCCGGTTCGGGGGTGGCGTCAGGATGCAGGTGATCGCCGGAACCAGCGGGAAAGAGCACGCCAAGGCGCAGATCGCAAAAATTCCGGGCCGGAATTCCGGGTGGGGAAGACAACGGAAAGTTTCTGGATGAGCAAGGCCATCACAATCATTGTCTGGTTACTTGTGTCGCTTTGCGTTCTGGCCATCGTCACGATGCCGGTCAGCCTGCAGACGCATCTGGTCGCCACGGCGATTTCGCTCATCTTGCTGGCGACGATCAAGAGCTTCAACGGGCAGGGGGCCTGGCGTCTGGTAGCGCTCGGTTTCGGCACGGCCATCGTGCTGCGCTATGTCTACTGGCGCACCACCAGCACGTTGCCGCCCGTCAACCAGCTCGAGAACTTCATTCCCGGCTTTCTGCTCTATCTGGCGGAAATGTACAGCGTCGTGATGCTGGCGCTCAGCCTCGTCATCGTGTCGATGCCGCTGCCGTCGCGCAAGACGAGGCCCGGTTCACCCGATTACCGGCCGACGGTCGACGTCTTCGTGCCGAGCTATAACGAGGATGCGGAGCTTCTCGCCAATACGCTCGCAGCGGCCAAGAACATGGATTATCCGGTCGACCGGTTCACCGTCTGGCTGCTGGACGATGGCGGCTCGGTGCAGAAGCGCAACGCCAGCAATATCGTTGAGGCGCAGGCGGCGCAGCGCCGCCACGAGGAGTTGAAGAAGCTCTGCGAGGACCTCGACGTGCGTTATCTGACACGCGAGCGCAACGTCCACGCCAAGGCCGGAAATCTCAATAACGGGCTTGCCCATTCGACCGGCGAGCTCGTGACCGTGTTCGACGCCGACCACGCGCCCGCCCGCGACTTCCTTCTGGAAACGGTTGGCTATTTCGAGGAGGATCCGCGGCTCTTTCTGGTGCAGACGCCGCATTTCTTCGTCAATCCCGATCCCATCGAGCGCAATCTGCGCACCTTCGAGACGATGCCGAGCGAAAACGAGATGTTTTACGGCATCATCCAGCGCGGTCTCGACAAGTGGAACGGTGCATTCTTCTGCGGTTCGGCCGCCGTGCTGCGGCGCGAGGCGCTGCAGGACACCGAAGGTTTCAGCGGCGTCAGCATCACGGAAGATTGCGAAACGGCGCTGGCGCTGCATTCGCGCGGCTGGAACAGCATCTATGTCGACAAGCCGTTGATCGCCGGGTTGCAGCCGGCCACCTTCGCAAGCTTCATCGGCCAGCGCAGCCGCTGGGCGCAGGGTATGATGCAGATCCTGATCTTCCGCCAGCCCCTTTTCCGGCGCGGTCTCTCGTTTACGCAGCGCCTCTGCTACATGTCGTCGACGCTGTTCTGGCTGTTTCCGTTCCCGCGCACCATCTTCCTGTTCGCACCGCTGTTCTACCTGTTCTTCGACCTGCAGATTTTCGTGGCCTCGGGTGGCGAGTTTTTGGCCTATACGGCGGCCTATATGCTCGTGAACCTGATGATGCAGAACTATCTCTATGGCAGCTTCCGCTGGCCGTGGATTTCGGAACTTTACGAATATGTGCAGACGGTTCACCTCCTGCCCGCCGTCGTTTCGGTGATTTTCAATCCCGGCAAGCCCACCTTCAAGGTGACGGCGAAGGATGAATCCATTGCCGAGGCGCGGCTTTCGGAAATCAGCCGGCCGTTCTTCGTCATTTTTGCGCTGCTGCTGGTGGCGATGGCCTTTGCCGCTTGGCGCATCTACAGCGAGCCTTACAAGGCGGATGTCACGCTCGTGGTCGGCGGCTGGAACCTGCTCAATCTCATCTTCGCGGGCTGTGCGCTCGGTGTTGTTTCCGAGCGTGGCGACAAGTCGGCGTCGCGGCGCATCACGGTCAAACGGCGTTGCGAAGTCAAGCTCGAGGGTAGCGACGCCTGGATGCCGGCTTCCATCGATAACGTGTCGGTGCATGGTCTGCTGATCAATCTCTTCGACAGCGCGACAACCATCGAAAAAGGCGCGACGGCCATCGTGAAGGTCAAGCCGCATAGCGAGGGCGTGCCGGAAACCATGCCTGTCAACGTCGTGCGAACGGTGAAGGGTGAGGGTTTCGTCTCGATCGGCTGCACCTTCTCGCCGCAACGCGCCGTCGATCACCGCCTGATCGCGGACCTGATCTTCGCCAATTCGGAACAATGGAGCGAATTCCAGCGGGTGCGTCGCAAGAACCCCGGCCTTATCCGTGGTACGGCCATCTTCCTGGCCATATCGCTCTTCCAGACGCAGCGCGGCCTTTATTATCTGGTCCGAACGCTTCGGCCTGCTCCCAGAGACGCCAAACCTGTCGGAGCGGTAAAATGACCGGCCGTAAACCCATCCGGGATTCTCTGGCAATGTTGATATGGGGGGCCGTCGCCACGGGCGCGATGGCGCAGTCCTCCCCCTTCGACATGTCGCCGGAACGGCCCGCCCAGACGGCTCCGACACCCGTGCCCCCGTCCGCCGTCGCGCCTGCCGCGCCGCGTCAGCAGCCACCTGCCCAGATGCCGGCCCAAATTCCGGTCCAGGCGCCGTCTCAGCCATCCGCCCCGTCACCATTTGCGGTTCAGCCCGCGCCGCAGCCGCAACAGCGCCCCGCCGTTCCGTTGCCGCCGCCGGTTGCGGCTCCTCCGCGTCAGGAAGGCGCAAGACCTGTTCCTGCAAGGGCCCCGTCGCTCAACGCCGACAGCCGCCGCCGATACATCCTGCCCTATGAAAAGCTCAGCCTTTCCGGGGAGATGGACAGGCGGCAATGGAGCATCTATCTGACGCCGGAGCAGGTGAATGCCGCCGTTTCGCTCAATATCGGTTATCAGAACGCCATCGTGGTCGCGCCGGAAAGCTCGAATTTTCAGGTCAGCCTGAACAATGTCGCGCTGGATCCGGCGCGTATCGAAGCGCCCGACAGCGAGGGCAATGTCTCCTTGAAGATCCCGCCCGGCGTCTTGCAGGTCGGCTCGAATGTCGTGAGACTGGGCGTGCAGCAGCGCCACAGAACCGATTGCACGATCCAGTCCACCTACGATCTGTGGACCGATATAGACCCTGCCAATACCTATATCGGCTTTAATGCGGATGTCGCCGGAAGCTTTGCCAATATCGACGATATTCAGGCAACGGGGCAGGACGGAAAGGCGATGACGTCGATCGAGATTGTCGCACCGGCGCTCGCCAATCCGGCATTTGCGGATTCTCTCCTGCGCCTTTCACAGGCACTGGCGCTCAGAACCCAGATGCCGAACCAGACGATCCGTTTCGTGGCCGCTCCTTCCGCTGAGCGCAAGGCGGGCACGCTGACGGTCTTCGTCGGCACCGCCCGCGAGATTGCCGGAATTGCCGGAACGTTGCCACCCGAGGCTTCGGCGGGCGCTTTCGCCGGTTTTGGCGCCGCCGCGCCGGGCGGTCTTTCGCCGCTTTTCGTCAGCGGCCCCACCCCGCAGGCGGTGCAGGCGGCAATTGAGACGCTGTTTTCGTCGATATCGCGCACACCCGGGGCGCAGAGAACGACTTTTTCGACCCGCAGCTGGCATGCGCCGGATGTGCCGCTCGTCATGTCGGATCGCCGTATCGCGCTTTCCGAACTTGGTTTCGAAAGCACCGAATTTGGCGGCCGGCGTTTCCGCAACGAGTTTTACGTCGGCATGCCAGCCGATTTTTATGCGTCCGCCTATGGTGAGGCGTCGCTTCTCCTTGATGCCGCCTATTCGTCGCAGGTATTGCCGGGCAGCCACGTCGATATCTACGTCAATGACCAGATCGCCTCGACCGTACCGATTTCCAACAATGGCGGCGGCATTTTCCGGCATCTGCCGATCAATGTGACGATGCGTCATTTCAAGCCCGGGCCGAACAAGGTCACCATCGAGGCAGTGTTGATGACGGCGCAGGATCAGGCCTGCGCCCCCGGTGCCCCCGCCAGCACGACGCCGCGTTTTGCATTGTTCGACACGTCTGAACTTCATATTCCGGACTATGCGCAGATCGGCCGCAAGCCGGATCTTGCCGCGATGGCGGGGGCCGGACAGCCCTATCGGACCGGCGGAGCGCCTGTTGCCCTGTCGCTCGACCGTTTCGACACCGATACCATGTCTGCGGCAGCCACGCTGATCAGCCGGCTGGCAAGCGTGGCGGGGCATCCCATCGACATCGAGACTGTCGCCTCGCCGCTGGTGATCGGCGATCGCGACGCGCTGTTCGTCGGCACGATTTCGCAATTCCCGCAGGCATTGATCGGCCAGTTCAATCTCGTTCCTTCCAGCCAGATATCCTGGAAAATGGGAACCGGCGTTCAGCCGCCCGCCCAGAGCAGCGAGACCCTTTTCAATGACTGGCGCGAGCGGGTGGACGGCGGTGTCTGGGAGGGGCAGGTGTCTTCTCTCGAGGAATGGATGAAGCGGAATTTCGACCTGAGCTCGGATACGCTGCGCTTCCTGCCAGCCGCCGAGCAGCTCTATGCGCCGCCAAGCAATGTCTCCTTCATGCTTGCTCAGGGACTTAGTCCCTCCGGAGAAGGGGTGTGGACGCTTGCCACTGCGCCGACGTCCGCCGAACTTCTTGACGGCATGGCTGCGATGACGCGGGAAAACCGCTGGCGCGGTGTCACGGGACGTGTTGCCGCTTACGATGCCGCTGCCGAAAAGCTTGAAACGGTGGAGGTGGAACGGCCGTATTTTTACGTCACGCGGGCGTTTTCCCTTTCCAACTGGAGGCTGGTCGCCGCCAACTGGCTGTCTTCCAACGTTCTTTCCTATTCGCTGGCGTTCATCGGTTTCGTGTCTCTCCTCGGCCTCGCCACTTTCACGATGTTGCGCATGATGGGACGGCATCGATGAAGAGCGGGATCTCGAAACTGGCCGGCATTTTCTTCCTGTCCATGATGACGGTGATTGCAGGTATTTCCGTCAGCCGCGCCGCTTCGGTTTCGCCGGAGGCGTGGTCTGCCTATAAAGGCGCGTTTCTCGATCCCGGCGGCCGCGTCATCGATACCGGCAACGGCAATATCAGCCACAGCGAAGGCCAGGGCTATGGCATGTGGCTTGCCGTGCTTGCCGACAATCTGTCCGACTTCGAGCTGATCTGGAGTTTCACGCGCACCGAACTTTTGGTGCGTGATGACGGGCTTTCCGCCTGGAAATGGGATCCGCGCACCAGACCACATGTAACCGATATCAACAACGCCACGGATGGCGATATTCTGATCGCTTATGCGCTGGCGCTGGCGGCCGGGCAATGGAACCGGCAGGATTATGCCGAAGCATCCGCGGCCATCGCATCCGCCATTCTCAAGAAGACGGTGGTGCAACGCGGCGGGCGAACGCTGCTTCTGCCGGCGGCCAGCGGTTTCGACGAGGATGACCGGGAGGATGGGCCAGTGGTCAATCCTTCCTATCTGATTTTCGAGGCCTTTCCGGTGCTCGATCTTGTTGCGCCATCGCCGCTTTGGAAAGCGCTTGCCGATGACGGTGTGGCGCAGATCGGCACATTCGCTTTCAGCGATAGAAAACTGCCGGCCGACTGGGTATCGGTGAAGACGAAGCCGCAGCCGGCATCGGGCTTCCCGCCGGAATTCGGCTATAATGCGGTGCGCATACCGCTTTACCTCGCAAGGGCGAATATGGGCTCGCCGGAGCTGCTCGCCCGGCTGAAAGGCGGCATGACGCTGGAAAGCGGCGCTGCCGGAATCTTCGATCTGAAGAACGGAGCGGTCAAGGATGTCCTGTCCGATCCCGGTTATCGCATCATTCCGGCGCTTGCGGCCTGTATCGGCGGCGGGCCGGCCGTTTCCGCCGAACTTAAAAACTTCCAGCCAACACTTTATTATCCTTCCACATTGCATCTTCTGGCATTGTCGTTTCTGGCAAGGAATAACGGGGAATGCCGATGAACAAGCCACTGTCGACCTCGGCTCTCATTCTGCTTCTGATAGCGCTCGCCGCCTTTCACTGGCGCGACAGCATTCTCGGGCGGGTGTCGGACGTGCATACCTCGGCGGTCGGCGACAACCGGGCGGTACAGCGTGTTTTGCCGACGGCGGCCAATCCGGCGCAGATCAACGCTTTCGTCAAGAGCCGTGAAATGGCGCAGGTAACGCAGCCCGCGACACCGCCGGTCACTGTGCCGGCGACCGACCCCTTGCCGGTGACACAGGCTGGCGGGCAGGCGCCGCAAACACAGACGGCGCAGACGCCGGCCCCCCGTGCTACCCAGCCTGCATCGGCCGATATGCCCGAGGTCGATCTGAGTGCGTTGCGCTATTTCGCGGCGAGGGGCGATACGCAGCGTCTTCAGGCCGAAATCGCGCGCCTGCGCACGCTTTATCCCAACTGGACGCCGCCTGCCGATCCTCTCGCCATTCCCGAAAACGGCGATCCTCGGCTCGACGCCATGTGGCAACTTTATACCGACGGCCGTTATGCCGAAGTGAGGAAGGCGATTGCCGACCGCCAGCAGGCGGAGCCCGGCTGGCAGCCGCCCGACAATCTGACGGGCATGCTTGCCCTTGCCGAAGCGCGCCAGCGGCTCGTCAATGCTTCCGATCTCAAGCAATATGCGACAGTGGTGGATACGGCCGCGAATAATCCCGGCCTGCTGACCTGCGGCGAGGTCGATGTGCTGTGGCGGGTTGCCGATGCCTTCGCCAATACCGACCGGATGGGACGGGCGCGCGACGCCTATCTCTACATCCTCAACAATTGCACGGTCGCCAGCGACAGGCTCGCCACCGTGCAGAAGGCATCCGCGCTTTTGCCGGCGGAAATGATGGACGAACTGCTGGCCAAGGAAAAACCGGGCGCCGACGGTCAGCTGGAATTCGAACCGGTCAAGAACGATCTTGCCCGTCAGTTCGTGGCCAAGGCAGGGGAGAAAGAGGGCGTTGCCGTTCCTTCGGCCTATATAATGCGGCTTCAGCGGCTTGCCGAGACCGACAAGCTTGCAAGCGACGCCCTCCTGCTCGGCTGGTACAATATCCGGCAGAAGAACATGACGGAGGCGGAAAAATGGTTCCGCAAGGCGCGGGAAGAGGAAGACAGCGCATCGGCCTCGCAGGGGCTGGCGCTGGCGCTGATCGACCGTAACGAGCCGCGTGAGGCCGAGGACGTCATGTATAAATGGCGCAAGGCATCCGACGATGCGCTTGCGACCTATCTCGCCGCAACGGCCAATCTTCTCGCGCTGGAGCCGCCGGTCGTTCTGCCGCCGGAGGTGCTGCAACGTATCGCCGCCGAAACGGTGGCGCGCAAGGATGCGGCGACGGCGCAGCAATTCGGCTGGTATTCGCTTGCCTTCCGGCAGACGCCGCTTGCTTTGCAATGGTTCAGCACGGCCCTTGGCTGGAAACCCGATGATGAGCCGTCAGCCTACGGCATGGCGGTCAGCTATCACGATCTTCGCAATCTCGCCGGCCTGCGTGGCATCCAGCAGCAATGGGGAAGCCGTTCGCAACGTATAGCCGATGTGGGAACGGCGCGCATGGTGGACCAGTCCGGGCAGGCGGTTGCTCCCATAACCGCGCCGCCGGTTGTCGCACAGGTAACGGCGCCGCACGTGCAGACCAGTGCACCGCAGGGTGAGACGGCGGTGGTGTATGACCCGCCTGTCGTTCAGCAGCTTGAACCTTCGCGCAAGCAGGCGCGCCGCCCCGTGCAGGTGCAAAGGGAAACCAGCGCCGCATCGCGCCCGCGTTCCTGCGCGGCCTATCCCGATCCGCAACGTCTGCCGCCACAGCAGGCGCTCGATCTCGGCTGGTGCCTGATGGAGACGAACCGGCCGGCGGAGGCTCTCAAAGCTTTCGAATCCGCGATTGAAAGCGGTCAGTCCAATGTCAAAAGCGACGCAGCCTACGGCCAGAGCCTTGCCTATCTGCGCATGGGCTTGACGGACCATGCAGCCGTCTCGGCGACGAAATCGCGTATGGATCGCCCACGCGCGACGGAGCTGCAGGTCTCGATCCTTGCCGATCGAGCGGTTTCCGCGTTCGGGTCGAAGCGATATGCCGAAACGCTTCTTCTGCTGGACCAGCGGGCGCGGCTGGCGGATGAGCGCACGGACCTGATGGTGCTGCGCGGTTATTCCTACCTCGCCATGCGCCGTTATGGTGAGGCCGCCCAGATTTTCGAAAGCCTGACGGCTATCGGAAACAAGGATGGCATCCGGGGGCTGGCTGCGGTGCGTGCCGCCCGGCCGAGCAACGGTCCCCAGGGCGGCTGATGGGCGGCTGATCGCGGCTGGATATAGCCGGCCGCTGCTATCCCGCGTCGGTGAGGTTGCGGATGATGCGCATGAAGATACGCGCGCCGGTGCCGATCAGCGCATCCGGAAAGTCGTAATCCGGATTGTGCAGGTCGGGATAATCCCGGCCTGCGCCGAGAAAGAACATCGCCGATGACGAAACGGCACGAAAGCGGCCGAAATCTTCGGAAGCCCGCATGGGCAGACCCTCCGAACCGTGGGAGATTTTCTCCTCATCCAGCGCTCGCCGGATATGCCCGACCGCGTCAGGCGCATTTTCGCAATGCAGGAAAATATCGTCATAGGTGATGTCGAGCGTCAGCTTCTGTTCGTCCGCCACCTTTTTGGCCAGCGTTTCTGCAGCCTCGCAGAGTTTTTCCATCCGGTCGTCGGTCAGTGTCCGGAGTGTCGCCCAGATTTCGGCATCGGCCGGGGAAATGCCGAAGGCGGCTTCGCCCATCACGGCATGGGTGATCGTCACCATCGAAAAATCGGGTTTGGGCGGGAACCCGGAGCCCAGTTCGGCCAAGGCCGGCATCAGCCGGGATATTGCCCGCATCGGCGAAATGCCATGTTCGGGCGAAGACGCATGCGCCGTCTTGCCGGAAAGGTGAATCTTGATGCCGCGCGACGCGCAGTTGACCGGTCCCTCCACGACGCTGACATGGCCGAAAGGCAGGCCGGGCAGGTTATGGAGCGAAAAGGAATAATCCGGCTTTATCTGCCCAAAGCGCGGGTCGGCGAGGACGGCGGCGGCGCCCGCGCCGGTTTCTTCCGCCGGCTGGTACAGAAGGATGACGCGGCCTGTTGCGGGCCGCTGCCGTGAAAGGCCGAGCGCCAGCGCCGTCAGAATGGTGGAGTGGCCATCATGACCGCAAAGATGGCCCTTGCCATCGGTGCCGGAGCGGTATTCGACGTCACTCTTTTCGTGAATGGGCAGGGCATCGAGTTCTGAACGGATCAGGATCGCCGGGCCGCTTTTGCCGCTGTCATAGACCGCAGCTACGCCATGGCCGCCGAGATCGGCGAAAAGCTGGTCGGGCTGCGCCTGCTCGAGGAAAGCGCGGATGCGCCGCGCCGTTTCCTTCTCCTCGCCGGAAATTTCCGGATGACGGTGAAGATCATGGCGAAGCTCAATGAGATCGAGCATGTCCTTGTTGGTCAGAAACATCAAAAATCCTTGCAAGTCGTCAGGCCGGTTTTTCCTGCCGCAACTTACAGGGCGTAGCCTTTAATGCAAAACCTTTGGCGGGTGCCAGCGTTTGCCCGCCGCTTTCGGCTTGATGGCGAGCGTGACGACATCGGCTGGCAGCGGAACCTTGGCTTTTGCCAGTTCCAGCCGGGCAAGGGCTGCACGGGCCTTTTCCGCATATTCCAGATGCGCCGCATCGTCCGAATGATAGTGCTGCAGCCTGTCGAGGATTTCCGCACCTTCCATCGTTCTTTCGGCGGCAATCAGCGCTACGGCGCATTTGTAAAGCGCCTCCCGGTGGAAGGGCGCGCGATTGGTCACCTGGCGGAAGGCCTCGGATGCCTCATGGTAATGCTGCTGCGCCAGCCGGGCCTCGCCGATACGCAGCCAGAGGACGACGGGTTCCTGTCCGGCGGCCAGAAGGCTGAGAAAGGCGATTTCGGCCTCCCGGAATTCACCCCGGTCGAACAACAGATTGGCCAGCCCGAATTGCGCGCCGAGATGGTCCGGTGCCGCAGTCAGCACCTGCGCGAAGGCAATATTGGCGGCCGCTTTCTGGCCGGTCTTATAGAGTTTGAGGGCTTGTTCGTAGACAAAACGGATGCTGCGCGGGTGAAGCGTGCCGCCGAGATTGTCGCCCGAGCGGGTGCGAAACAGCGTGCAGCTCAGCTTCTGCTCCTCCGGCCCGAAGAAATATTTGTAAGGCTCGTTGCCGCGCAGGAAATCATAGGTTTTGAAACCCTGCTCGATCGCCCTGCGAATGCAATGGCCATGCAGCACAAGGCCGGGGGAAGGGGTCTTCCAGTTCTCGTCGCGGCCGGTAATGTAGAACAGGACCGATTTCTTTTGGCGGTCGATGATATTGGCGAGCGCGCCGAGCGGCTGGTCGCCGAACCAGAGCACCGGCACTTCCAGATCGCCACGGATATAGACATCCATCAGCATCTGCCGTGTCGCGCCGATCAGGAGTTCGGTGCGTTCCTTGCCCTTGTGCGGCGCCCAGCGGATGCGCCAGAAATCGAACAGGATGTCCATGTCCCGCTTGATTGTTTCCCTCGTTGCAAATGTGATGCGATATTCGTCGCCGCCCTCCACTTTTCTCAGGAAACGCCTCAGCTTCTGCCGGGTCTGGCTGCTCATATGGCTGTCGAGATAGCCGTCGAACGTCTCCGGCAGGGCCACCACCGGGCAGATGCAATTGTTGATGTTGTAGGGGTTGGTCGGCATGTTGTCGCGAAACATGACGAGCGGGCCCTGAAGTGCGCGGATCATCGCCTCGCGGCGTTCCGGCGGACCGGAAAGATAATCGAGCTTCAATTCGGTCCAGTTCTGCTGGCGTATATAGGAACAGAAACCGGCGACTGCGTGATTTTCATAGTCCGGCAGGGTGATGAAACCGGTGTAATCCGCCGCCGCATTACCGGCCATGACGATGCTGTCGTGGAAGCGTCCGGTTTTCTTGTCCGGTTCGGTGACGATGCGCAGCGGGAAAAACGCCACATAGGGCGAGCCTTCCGCCCGTTCGCGCAGCGCAAGAATGAACCAGCGTCTGCGGCGCGGCATATAGTCCCTCAGCCACCCCCAGGAGAGGAAATGCCGGGCATGGGGATCGGCCATGAACACCGCATCCCAGTTTTCGCGGATCGCCTCGAAGCCGGCGTCCGTGTCGATGATATCGATACGCATTCGTCCCCCTCCCAATACTGATCACACATTCGGGAGGCTTCATTTTATGGGTAAACGGTCGGCTTCAAATATTCCCTTCGGGTGAAAGCCGCGCATCAAATGGGATTAGCCCGTCGCCGATCCGCCATCGCTGCGCCGCGACAAAAAAGACCTTGTCAGCCGGTGGCAGCGCTCTAACATGCGGGGCTGAATGCGCGGCCGGCTCAACGGTCCGCATGGCACAGGAGTTCTCACATGGCTGTTCCTTATATGCTTCTGACCGGCGCAAGCCGCGGAATAGGGCACGCCACCGTCAAGCTGTTTCAGGAAAAGGGCTGGAGAATTCTCACCGTATCGCGGCAACCTTTCTCCGAGGAATGCCGTTGGCCGTCGGCGCGGGAGAGCCATATTCAGGCCGATCTGGAGGACCTGTCCCGCATCGACGATCTGGCGGACGAGGTGCGTTCACGCCTGCCGGAGGGAAAGCTTGCGGCGCTTGTCAACAATGCCGGAATTTCGCCGAAGGGGAAGGGCGGTAGCCGTCTCGGTGTGATGGATACGACGGCGGAAATCTGGACGCGGGTGCTGAACGTCAATCTCGTTTCGACGGCGCTGCTCGCCCGCACGCTTTTGCCGGAACTGGAAGCGGCAAAAGGCTCCATCGTCAACGTCACGTCGATTGTCGGCTCACGGGTGCATCCTTTTGCCGGCGTGGCCTATGCCACGTCGAAGGCGGCGCTCGCGGCGCTGACGCGGGAGCTGGCGCATGAGTTCGGCCCGCGCGGCGTGCGCGCCAATGCGATTGCGCCAGGCGAGATCAACACCGCCATCCTCTCCCCCGGAACGGCGGAGCTGGTGGAAGCCCAGGTGCCGCTCGGGCGGCTCGGCACCACGGCCGAGGTGGCGCAGACCATCTATTTCCTGTGCTCGGAACAGTCGAGCTACATCAACGGCGCGGAAATTCACATCAATGGCGGCCAGCACGTCTGACACGCCGAGCATCAACCGAAAATGGAGCCTTCATCGATGACCATCCTGCCGAATTCCGTCGAGGCACGAGATATCGCCTATCAGATGCATCCGAACGTCAATCTGCGCAAATTCGAAAAGACCGGCGGTCTGGTGATCGAGAGCGGCGAGGGCATCTATGTCACCGATAGCAGCGGCAAGCGCTATATCGAGGCGATGGCGGGGCTGTGGTCGGTGGCGCTCGGCTTCGGTGAACAGCGGCTGGTGGAAGCGGCGACGAAGCAGATGCAGAAACTGCCCTATTACCACACCTTTTCCTACAAGACGCACGGTCCGTCGGTCGATCTCGCCGAACTGCTGATCGAGCTTGCGCCAGTGCCGATGTCAAAGGTGCATTTCACCTCCTCTGGCTCCGAGGCTAACGATCTTGTCGCCAAGATGGTCTGGTATCGCTCCAATGCGCTGGGCAGACGAGACAAGAAGAAGATCATCGGCCGCATCAAGGGGTATCATGGTGTGACGATTGCCTCGGCCTCGATCACCGGCCTGCCGCGCAACCATGAAAGTTTCGACCTGCCGCTGGACCGCATGTTGCATACGGCCTGCCCCTCCTATGTGCATTTTGGAAAGGAAGGGGAAAGCGAGGCGGATTTCACCGCGCGTATCCTGAAGGAGCTGGAGGATCTGATCCTGCGCGAAGGCCCGGAAACCATCGCTGCTTTCTGGGGCGAGCCGGTAATGGGCGCCGGCGGCGTGCTCCTGCCGCCGGAAGGTTATTGGGCGGGCGTTCAGGCGATCCTGAAAAAATACGATATTCTGCTTGTGGTGGATGAGGTGATCTGCGGTTTCGGTCGAACCGGCAAAATGTTCGCCTGCGAGACCTATGGCATCAAGCCGGATGTGCTTGTCGTCTCCAAGCAGATTTCGTCGTCCTATATGCCGCTTTCGGCGATCATCATGAATGACAATTTCTACCAGCCGATTGCCGATGAATCCGACCGTATCGGCTCCTTCGGCCATGGTTACACCGCCTCCGGCCATCCCGTCGCAACGGCTGTGGGGCTGGAGAACCTGAAGATCATTCAGGAGCGCGATCTGGTCGGCAATGTCGCACGGCTGGAGGGCAAGTTTCTTAGTCATCTGAAGGCGCTGGCCGATCACCCGCTCATTCATTCCTCGCGCGGTATCGGCCTGATCGGCGCGCTGGAGGTGAAGCCGTGGGAGGGCATGAAGCCGGGCGATACGACGCTCGCCCTTGCAGCGGCCATCGAAGAGGAGGGTGTCATCACCCGGCCTATCGGCGAATCCATCTGCTTCTGCCCGCCGCTCATCATTACGGCCGAACAGCTGGACGAGCTGTTTGCCGGTGTGAAGCGCGGTCTCGACAAGGTTGCGGCTGCCTGAGGCTGATAACTCCAGCGATTATGCCGGCCGGTTTATCCGGCCGGCCTATCCCCGATAGGCCACAAGTACCGCGCCGCAGGCGATCAGCACCACGCCGAGCCAGTTGGGCAAAGACAGCCTTTCCCCCAGAAACAGCACCGCAAAGACGGCGACAAACACGACGCTCAGTTTGTCGATAGGCGCGACGCGGGCGGCGTCGCCGAGTTTAAGCGCCCGGAAATAACATATCCACGATGCCCCGGTCGCCAGACCGGAGAGCACGAGGAACACCCAGGTTTTACCCGAGATGGTGGAAGGCTGCTGCCAGTTGCCGGTGATGTAAACCATCAGGCCGGCGGCGGCGAGAATGACGACGGTGCGGATGAGAGTGGCGAAATCGGAATTGATATTTTCGACGCCGATCTTCGCAAAGATGGCAGTCAAAGCCGCAAAGGCTGCCGATAGCAGCGCCCAGAATTGCCAGGCCAGAAACAGGTTCTTCATGCCGCCACTCCGCTTATCGCATTGGTTACGCTTCGGCTCTACCGCATCTTCCGGCCGATAAAAACCCCGTTTGATGGGGCGAGCCTGAACAATGAAAGCCCGGCGCATCCTGTCGATGCGCCGGGCTTCCCGTATGTGCCTGCCCGGAGAAACCGGGACAGGCCGGACCTTGGGAGGTCTTATTATTCGGCGGGCTGCACCGAAGCCGGAAGCTGATCCACATCGGCGATGCCGGTGAACTCTTCCTGGCCGCTCAGCACGCGGGCAAGCTGATCCTGATCCAGTTCGCCTTCCCAGCGGGCGACGACGATGGTGGCGACCGCATTGCCAACGAAGTTGGTGAGCGCACGGCATTCCGACATGAAACGGTCGATGCCGAGGATCAGCGCCATGCCGGCAACCGGAACCGAAGGCACAACGGAGAGGGTTGCCGCGAGCGTGATGAAGCCCGCGCCGGTGATGCCGGCGGCACCCTTGGAGGAGAGCATGGCCACCAGCAACAGCAGGATCTGCTCGCCGAAGGACAGGTGGATACCGGTCGCCTGCGCGATGAAGAGGGCCGCCAGCGTCATGTAGATGTTGGTGCCGTCAAGGTTGAAGGAATAACCGGTGGGGATGACGAGGCCGACGACGGAGCGCTTGCAGCCCGCCTTTTCCATCTTGCTCATCAGGCCCGGCAGGGCGGCTTCGGAAGACGACGTGCCGAGAACCAGAAGCAGTTCTTCCTTGATGTAGCGGATGAGCGCGACGATGGAGAAGCCGTTGTAACGGCATACCGCACCGAGAACCACGAACACGAACAGGAAGGACGTGACGTAGAAGGTGCCGATCAGCATCGCGAGGTTGGTGACGGACGAGATGCCGTATTTGCCGATGGTGAAGGCCATGGCGCCGAAAGCGCCGATGGGGGCGGCCTTCATCAGGATCGCGACCAGCTTGAAGATCGGATACATCAGGGCATGCATGAAATCGGTGACGGGCTTGCCCTTTTCACCGACGATGCCGAGCGCGATACCGAACAGAACCGAGAAGAACAGCACCTGCAGGATATCGCCGCTGGCGAAAGCACCGACGATGGTGGTCGGGATGATGTTCATCAGGAAGCCGGTGATGGTCTGCTCATGGGCCTTGTCGGCGTAGGTCGCGACTGCCTTGGCATCCAGCGTGGCCGGATCGATGTTCATGCCGGCGCCCGGCTGCACGGTGTTGGCGACGATGAGGCCAACAATGAGCGCGAGCGTGGAGAATACGAGGAAGTAGATCATGGCCTTGCCGGCCACGCGACCCACCTTCTTCATGTCGTTCATGCCGGCGATGCCGGTTGCGACGGTGAGGAAGATGACGGGTGCGATGATCATCTTGACGAGGCGGATGAAGCCGTCGCCGAGCGGCTTCAGCTGTTCGCCGAAGGCCGGATAGAAATGGCCGAGCGCGATACCGGCGATGATGGCCACCAGAACCTGGAAATACAGGTGCTTGTAGAATGGCTGCTTGGCGTGGCCTGCGGCCACGGCTGTCGTATCGATCATGTTTTTTCCTCCTCGGCCTCACCCTGCCTTTATTGGCCTCCCGGGTTCGCCGTGACGTTGACGGCTTCGCGCCGATTGCGGAGTCATGTGCAATACGCATGCCAGACTTGCTTATTTGGTGTAACTGGCTGATTTCAAAAGTAGTTTTTATTGGCGCTTCATCGGCCCACATGCATTTGTGCGGAATTCCGGACAAAATCTCTTGCGGTCTGTGTGTAAATCCGCACAATTGTCGCATGACCTATCAGGATCAGGCATCTCATTCCCATGCGAAGCGGCGGGCGCAATGGCTGGCGCTGGCGGGCCTGTGGCTGCTCGTCAGCCTTGGCGTTCTGCTGGTGGCCGATGAGTTCGCCCGCAATCAGGCGCTGCGCATGGCCGGTTCCGAAGCCGCTACGGACGCCGAACTGAAGATCGCGCTCCTGAATGTCGCGCTGGAGCGGCCGCGCGCCATTCCGCTTGTCCTCTCCGGAGATCCCGATCTTGCCGCCGCGCTGGATGGCGGCGGTGCTCCTGCCCTTGACCGGTTGAACCGCAAGCTGGAGGGGCTGATTGAAGGCACACAATCCTCGGTGATCTATGTGACCGGGCCGACCGGATTGACCATCGCGTCGAGCAACTGGCGGCAGGACGACAGCTTTGTCGGCTCCAATTATGCTTTCCGCGAATATTTTCAGGCGGCGATGAAGACCGGCATGTCCGAGCACTATGCTCTCGGCAATGTCAGTCGTCGGCCGGGTCTTTATATCTCCCGCCGCATCGATGCCGCCGATGGGCGGCCGCTTGGCGTCGTCATTGCCAAGGTCGAGTTCAACCGGCTGGAGACAGACTGGAACATTGGCGGCAAGCCGGTCTATGTGGTGGATAGAAACGGCGTCGTGCTGATGACCAGCGTGCCGGAGTGGCGCTTCAAGACCGTTGCGCCGATCGATGAGGCGCGGCGGAAAATCATTTCCGAGAGCCTGCAATTCGGCAATGAGGCGCTTTCAACGCTGCCGTTTCGCGCGGCGCGGCGCGCGAGCGAGGGTGTTCCGCTCATTCATGTCGATGAGCCGGGGAGGGAACGCGGCGACTATCTGCAGCTGGAAGTGCCGGTGCCGACCACTTCATGGACGCTGCATTATCTACAACCGGTCGCGCCGGCGCTGAATGCCGCCATCCGCGAGGGCAGGGTGGTGGCGCTGGCGACGCTGATGCCGCTGATGGCACTTTCGGCCCTGTGGCTCTGGCGCAGGCACAAGGCGCTCAAGGAAAAGGAAGAGGAGCAGCGCGCCCGTGCCGAGCTGGAAATGAAGGTGCAGGAGCGGACCCGTGATCTGACCAAGACCCGCGATCATTTACAGGCCGAAATCGCCCTGCATGAAAAGACCTCGGGCGAGTTGCGCAATGTGCAGCACGAACTGGTGCAGGCCAACCGCCTTTCCATTCTAGGGCAGGTGGCAGCGGGTGTGGCGCACGAGATCAACCAGCCGGTGGCGACGATCCGCGCCTTTGCCGACAATGCCCGCACGCTACTGAAGCGCGACCGCATGTCGGAGGCCACCGAAAATCTAGAAAACATCGCGGCACTGACCGAGCGTATCGGCACGATTACCGGCGACCTGAAGATATTGGCGCGTAAGGGCCGCACCGCCGCCGAGCCTGTCAGTGTTCGACTGGTTATCGAAGGTGCGGTCATGCTGTTGCGCAGCCGCTTCTCCGGGCAGATGGATGCCCTGGATATCGTGTTGCCGGATCAGGACCTGAAGGTGCTCGGCAGCCGTATCCGGCTGGAGCAGATCCTCATCAATCTTCTGCAAAACGCGCTGGAAGCCACTGAAGAGACTGGGGCGGCCCGTGTCGAAGTTCGTGTGCGCGAGGAAGGCGACATGGTCGTGCTTTCCGTCAGCGACAATGGCACGGGCATTCCCGAAGCAATCCGCGCCCAGCTTTTTTCGCCCTTCAATACCTCCAAGGAAAGCGGCCTCGGCCTCGGTCTCGTCATCTCCAACGATATTGCTTCGGATTATGGCGGGCGTATCGAGGTGGCGAGCAGCAAGGCGGGCACATGTTTTTCCGTATTTCTGAAGCGAGCATGACATGACGGTGGACGGAACCATATTCCTGGTGGACGACGACTCCCAGCTGCGCAAGGCGATGGTGCAGACGCTGGAACTCGATGGATTGCCGGTCACGTCGTTTTCCCGCGCAGAACAGGCGCTTGCGGCTTTGAACGAGGATTTCGATGGCGTCGTCATCACCGATGTACGTATGCCCGGCATGACCGGGCTCGAATTTTTCGACCATGTGCGCAAGATCGATGCCGATCTGCCGGTCATTCTCATCACCGGCCATGGCGATGTGCCGATGGCGGTCGATGCGCTTCACAATGGAGCTTATGATTTCATCGCCAAGCCATTTCCCGCTGAACGCATGGTGGAAAGCGCCCGTCGGGCGCTGGAAAAACGCCGCCTCGTGCTGGAAAACCGGTCGCTTCGCCGGGCGGGGGCCCAAGCGGAGGATGATCTGCCGCTGATCGGCCAGACGCCTGCCATGGAACGCCTGCGCACCACGCTGCGGCACATTGCCGATACGGATGTGGATGTGCTGGTGGCGGGCGAGACGGGCAGCGGCAAGGAAGTGGTGGCGACGGCCCTTCACCGCTGGAGCAAGAAACGCTCAAAGGGCAATTTCGTGGCGCTGAATTGCGGTGCGCTGCCGGAAACGGTGATCGAAAGCGAGCTTTTCGGCCATGAGCCGGGGGCTTTCACCGGCGCGCAGAAAAAGCGCGTCGGCCGCATCGAACATTCGAGCGGCGGCACCCTGTTTCTGGACGAAATCGAGAGCATGCCGCTTGCGGTGCAGGTGAAGATGCTGCGTGTGCTGGAAATGCGCGAGGTCTTGCCGCTCGGGTCGAATGAGGAGCGGCCGGTCGATATTCGCGTGGTCGCGGCGGCCAAGGTCGATCTTGGCGATCCTGCCGAACGCGGCACGTTTCGCGAAGACCTCTATTACCGGCTGAATGTGGTGACGCTGTCCATTCCACCGCTGCGCGAGCGCAAGGCGGATATTCCGCTCTTGTTTTCCCATTTCGTCACCAAGGCAGCCAACCGTTTCAACATGGCGGTGCCGCAGATCAGCGCCGGCATTTCCCGCCGCCTCAATGATCACGACTGGCCGGGCAATGTGCGCGAACTCGGCCATTTCGCCGAAAGGGTGGTTCTGGGGCTGGAGACGGAACCAGCGGAGGCGCCTGCGTTACAATCCACAATCCCCGCTTCTGGAACCCTGCCGGAACGCATGGATGAGATCGAGGCGCGTATCATCCGCGAAACGCTGGAACAATCGAATGGCGACGTGGCGGAAACCATCGCCACGCTCGGCATCGCCCGCAAGACCTTTTACGACAAGCTGCAGCGCCACGGCATCAACCGGGCGGATTATGTGAAGAGCGGCACGGCGTGAGTTGGCGCGGAGCGCGCATGGAAAAGCCGCGGACGTTTCCGTCCGCGGCCTGACATTAACGGTAATAACCGTGTTGAAGGTCTTCCCGATCAACCCGCAACGCAGAAATGACGCTGGCCGTCATAATCCGTATAGGTGCCGGTGCGGGTGTTGAAGCTGCGGTAACGCTGCGAGCAATAATCGTACCAGGCGTTGGTCCAGGGCTCGATGGTGCGATAGGTACGGCGCTGGTTGTAGACCGGGCGGCTATCGTAAACCGGCTGGGCGCGATAGACCGGTGCCGGGCGGTAAACCGGCTGCGGTGCTGCGCGGTAATAACGGTAATCCGGCTCTTCATAAACATAGCTCGGCTCGTCGACATAAACGCGCTCATCGTAGGCTGGCGCCGGGCGCGACATTGCGGAGCCGACGGCGACACCGGCGGCAAGGCCGAGCACGCCACCCAGAATGGCAGCATCGCGACGGTCGCGGCGGTCCCAGTCGCCGGCGGATGCGCTGCTCAAGGGAACAATGGTGGCGGCGGCGACAGCGATTGTCAGAACTGTTTTAGCTGCAAAGGACGACATGGTGTGTTCTTCCATACAGGTGGCAGGGCGCTGCCAGTTGCAAATTCGATGGTTAAGGAAATACAGCCGGGCTGCTGAACGGGCGCTGAATGAATTGTGGCAGACCGGCGGCGACCCGCAATTCCTGTTTGCGCGCGCCGCACTTCGCGCTAGAACTCAAGAACAAACAGGACGCACCGATGAGCCTTTCCCAGATAACCGTCAATTCCGACACCTCGCATGAAGACCGTGCCCAGGCCATTCGCGATACGCTGCGTGACGCCATTGTCGACCGGCGGCTGGCGCCGGGAACCAAGCTGTCGGAATCGGAAGTGGGAACGCTGTTCGATGTCAGCCGTACGGTGGTGCGCGCCGCACTTCAGATGCTGGCCTACGAGGGATTGGTGAAGGCCGAACGCAACCGGGGCGCCTTCGTTTCCAATCCCACACCGGATGAAGCGCGGCAGGTGTTCGCGTCGCGCCGGTTGATCGAACCCGGCGTCGTGGATGCCGCAATCGAAAAAATAACGCCTGCGGCGGTGAAGCGGCTGCGTGAGCATCTGGTGCAGGAAAGCCGCCACCAGCATGAACGCGGCCCGAGCGCCAGACGCGCGGAAATCAAGGCATCGGGCGATTTCCACCTGATGCTGGCCTCGCTTGCTGGCAATGCCATTCTGGAAAAATTCATGGACGAGCTGGTCGCCCGCTCGTCGCTGGTCATTGCGCTTTACGGGCGCTCGGGTGTTTCAAGCTGCGGGCACAATGATCATGCCGATCTCCTGGACGCGCTTGAGGCGAAAGATACGGCAAAGGCCCGCGCGCTGATGTTGCAGCATCTCGACCACATCGAGGCCGATCTTGACCTGCGCATGATGGAAGGTCTGGCGCTGAAGGATGCGCTGGCGCTCTGATTGGCCGCCATCCCGTCGCGGGACGGGAATGGCGGGTTGATTGCGCGTCAGGCGGCGTAACGGCTGATCGCGAGATCGTGCGTGTCGATCTCCGGCTTGTTGCCGCTGATGAGATCGGCGAGCACCCGGGCGGAGCCGCAGGACATGGTCCAGCCAAGCGTGCCGTGGCCTGTATTGAGATAAAGATTGCTGTAGCGCGTGGCGCCGATGACAGGCGTGCCATCCGGCGTCATCGGGCGCAGGCCGCACCAGAATTTCGCCTGGGTCTGGTCGCCCGCGCCGCCGAACAGGTCTTCCACCGAGTGGGCCAGCGTTTCCTGCCGCGCTGCCGGCAAATCCTTGCTGAAACCGGCGATTTCCGCCATGCCGCCGGCGCGGATACGTGAGCCGAGGCGGGTAATCGCCACCTTGAACGTTTCGTCCATGACCGTGGAAACGGGTGCGCGCTCCTCTTTCACGATCGGAACCGTGATGGAGTAACCCTTGACCGGGTAAACCGGCAGGGTAAGGCCAAGCTGGCGCACGAACTGCGGCGAATAGCTGCCCAGTGCCGCCACGAAAATATCGGCCTCCACCAGCCCGCGGGTGGTCTCCACAGCCTTGACGCGCCCTGCCTCGACGATGGGGCGCATGATGCCGGTATCGTAGAGGAAGGTGACGCCCGCCTCTTCCGCCATACGGGCAAGTTCGCTGGTGAACATGAAGCAATCGCCGGTTTCATCGCCCGGCAGGCGCAGGCCGCCGACGATCTTCTCCTTCGAAGGAGAAAGACCGGGTTCGATAGCGGCGCAGCCGTCGCGGTCGAGAATCTCGAAAGGCACGCCGCCCGCCGTCAGCACGTCGACATCCTTGCCGATGGCGTCGAACTGCTTCTGGGTGCGGAACACCTCCAGCGTGCCCTGCATGCGCTGGTCATATTCGATGCCGGTCTCTTCGCGCAGCGCCATCAGGCAATCGCGGCTATATTCGGCAACACGCACCATGCGGCTCTTGTTGATGGCGTAACGCGCCGAGGTGCAGTTGCGCAGCATCTGGCCCATCCAGCGCCATGCGGCCGGATCGGCCGTCGGGCGAATGATCAGCGGCGCGTGTTTCATGAACAGCCATTTCATCGCCTTGACCGGAATGCCGGGCGCAGCCCAGGGCGAGGAATAGCCTGGCGAAACCTCGCCGGCATTGGCGAAGCTGGTTTCCAGTGCCGCGGCCGGCTGGCGGTCGATCACCGTCACCTTGTGTCCGGCTTTGGCCAGATACCAGGCGGATGTCACGCCGACGACGCCGGCTCCGAGGATAGTGACGTTCATGATCGTCTCACTTGTGATTGACTGATGTTGAAGCGGCTGCCGGGGTTTCTCCCGGCTGAATATAATTGCGTCGATAGCGGCGTCCGAGGCCGGTCAGGATTTCATAGGCGATCGTGTCCGCATCCTCGGCGATGTCTTCCAGCGTCTGCTCAGGCCCGATCATCTGCACAAGGCTGCCCTGGGTCAATGTTCCCTCGGGCAGGGCGGATATGTCGAGAATGATGCTGTCCATCGAAACGCGTCCCGCAATCGGCAGGCGCACGCCGTTATACCACGCTGCGCCGCGATTGCTGAGCGAACGCGGCAGGCCGTCAGCGTAACCGGCGGCGATGGTTGCCAGACGCGTGGGCCCGGCCGCTTCGAAGGAGCCGCCGTAACCGACCAGCGAACCGGCGGGCACAGTGCGGGTCTGGATGACGGCGAGATCGAGGCGAACGATCGGCTTCATCGGGTTGGGGCGTGCAACGGAGGGCGCGCCGCCATAAAGCGCGATGCCGGGGCGCAGCAGGTGGTTGTGGTAATCATTGCCCAGAAAGATGCCGCCGGAATTCGAAAAGCAGACCGGCGCTTCAGGAAAGGCAATGGCGGCCTTACGCATCACTGCAAGCTGCGCGGCATTGGAGGCATGGTCCGGTTCATCGGCGCAGGCGAGGTGGCTCATGACGAAGGCGATGTCGATGCCATCCAGCAATTGCGGCCGGGAGGCGAGGATTTCGAGTTCTTCGGGCGAGAGGCCGAGACGGCACATGCCGGTATCGATCTGCACGGCGGCGGTGAGCGTCTTGCCAAGCTTCTTGGCGTGCGTCGACCATTGGGCGATCTGCTCCAGCGAATTCAGAACCGGGGTAACGGCCATGGCGGCGCAGGAGGTCTCATTGCCGGGCTGAAGACCGTTGAGAACAAAGATCCGCGCTTCTGCCGAAAGCCGCAGTCGCAACGCCAGCGCTTCATCGATATGGGCGACGAAGAAATTGCGGCAACCCGCGTCGAACAGGACCTGCGAGACGATATCCGCGCCGAGACCGTATGCATCGGCCTTGACGACCGCTGCCGTCTGCGACGCAGGCGCCATGGCCGCAAGGGTCAGATAATTGTCGCGCAATGCGCCGAGATCGATGGTCAGATGACCGCTTGCACCACCGGCGGCCTGCTGGCGGCTGATCTGCATGTCCATGGTCGTTCACCCTCATTTTTATCCCATGAGGGTATTGCAACGATTGTCGAATTTCTTGGCGATTGTTCGAAGAAAATGCGATAGAATTCACAATGGCGCAATTTTCTTTTGCTGATTGGAATCTTCTATGTCGTCACTCGATGCGACCGACCGCCACATCATCCGCCTGCTTCGGCTCAATGCCCGTATCAGCAATGCGAAACTGGCGGCTGAAGTCGGGCTTTCCGCATCCGCCTGCCTGCGCCGGGTCGATATTCTCGAGCGGGAAGGGATTATCCGCGGTTATACAGCGCTGACCAGCGGCCTTGCCGGCGGCGAGGTGATTTCGGTTATCGTGCAGATCACGCTGGATCGCCAGACGGAGGATTTTCTCAACCGTTTTGAAAATGCGGTGCGGCGCTATCCGGAGATCCGCGAATGTTATCTGATGACGGGCGGTTCGGATTATTTTCTGCGCTGCGAGGCGGAAAGTGCTGGCGATTTCGAGCGGATTCACAAGGAAATTCTGTCGAAGCTGCCGGGGGTTTCGCGCATTCATTCGAGTTTTGCGATCCGGAATGTGCTGGCGACGCCGAAGGCGCGGTAGTCGTATTTTACGAGCGGCAGAATATGCGGCCACCCCCCTCTGTCCTGCCGGACATCTCCCCCTCAAGGGGGGAGATCGACAAGCGGCTTGCTCGCCATATTCAGTATGACAGTTTATCGATAGTAAGACGGTTGCAAGGGAACGAGCGAAAGCCCCACCCGATCTCCCCCCTTGAGGGGGAGATGTCCGGCAGGACAGAGGGGGGTAAACCCCAAACTCCGCCCTCTCATCGCTAACCCCACCATCGATAAAAATGATGCACCGGCCCCCGCCCATGCCCGATGGCAAGGCCCCGCCCGGCATCGAGCGCCCCATTCAGATACTCCTTCGCAAGCCCAACCGCCTCCCGCAACTCACTACCCCTCGCCAGATGAGCGGTAATCGCCGCCGCCAATGTGCAGCCGGTGCCGTGGTCGTTGTTCGTCTCGACCCTCGGCGCGGAAAGCGCCTGCATGGTGCCATCCGCAAACAGATAATCCGTGCTCTCAGGCCCGTCGCCATGGCCGCCCTTGATGAGCACGGCTTTCGCGCCCGCCTTCAGGATCAACTCAGCCTGGCGGGCGATCTCCGTCTCCGTCTTCGCCATCGAAGTGCCGGTCAGCAGCGCCGCTTCCGGCAGGTTTGGCGTAACGATGGTCGCGAGCGGCAGCAAGTCGCGCCGCAATGTCTCGATGGCGTCTTCATGCAGCAGACGGTCGCCTGATGTAGCCACCATGACCGGGTCCAGCACCACCGGCTGCGATTGCCGCCGAAGCCGTTCCGCGATGGCGGCGATGGTTTCGATCCGCGAGACCATGCCGATCTTCACCGCATTGACGGCGAGATCGGAGAATACCGCATCCATCTGCGCGACGATGGTGGCGACCGAAATATCCTCCACCGCCGTCACGCCCTTGGTGTTCTGGGCGGTTATGGCGGTGATGACGCTGGCGGCATAGGCGCCGAGCGCGGAGAAGGTCTTGATATCCGCCTGAATACCCGCGCCGCCGCCGCTGTCGGAGCCGGCAATGGTCAATGCAATGGCTGTCATGGCTGTCTCGCTTTCAGCGCCGCGTCAATCCTGGAGCGGAAGTCCTTGGTTGCGCTGGCAATATCGCCCGCGCGGAAAATGGCGGAAATGACCGCCACACCATCCGCGCCGGCGGCAATGACGGGTGGCACACGGGCAAGATCGATGCCGGCGATAGCGCCGACCGGCATATCCGGCTTCCACTCCTTCAGCAGGGCCCGCAGCATGGAAAAACCGTCGATACCCACCGGCTTGTCCGGATTGACCTTTGAAATGGTTTCAAACACGCCGCCGATGCAGGCGTAGTCGACGGGCATGGAGGCCGCTCGTTCGGCATCGGGACGGTTCTTGACGGTGAGGCCGATGATCGCCTTTTCGCCGAGAATACGCCTTGCGGTTTTGGCGTCCATGTCGTCGGCGCCGAGATGCACCCCGTCCGCGCCCGAGGCGAGCGCCACATCCACCCGATCGTTGATGACCAGCGGCACGCCGGTGCCGGCGATGGCCTCGTGAATGGCGCGGGCGTTTTCGATCATCTCGCGCGTCGAGCCGTGCTTGTCGCGATATTGCAGAATGGTCGCGCCGTTCAGTGCGGCCGCCAGAGCAAGCTCCTGCAGCGGCGCAACGTCACTGAGGCTCGCATCAACCAGCGCGTTGAGGCGGTAATCAACCTTGTTCATGCTCTATCCTCGCGTGATTTGTGATGTCCTCACCGGAAATTTCGGAAAGCGCATCCAGAAACGCCGGTTCGAAGGTGCCGGGGCCTCTGGTGTGTTTTGCTGCGAGTTCGGCGGAAACGCCGGTGACGGCAAGGGCGGAGGCCGCCGCAGTCAGGGCGTCCTTTTCCACTGCCATGAAGGCGGCGATGACGCCGCCTGAAAGGCACCCCGTTCCCGTCACCTTCGCCATCCACGGATGACCGTTGACGATCCTGATGCTGCGGGTCGTGTCGCTGAGATGATCCACAGGCCCGGTCTCGATCCTCACCACGCCAGGCACATCGCCGATCAGGCTCATCTCGGCGTGATTGCCACGCACGATCGTCGGGGAAAGTGCGATGAGTTCGCGCGCGAATTCCAGACGCGACGGCGAATAGTCGCAATGCACGGGGTCGACGATCCACGGCTTGCCGGATGCATTGGCGATTTCGATCGCCAGCCGGATGACCTTGCGCCGCTCGGCATCCAGTGTGCCGAGATTGACGGTCAGCGCATCCGCCTTGGTGACAAAACTCTCGATTTCCTCGAGCGAGGTGGTCATGGAGGGAATTCCGCCGACGACGGTGATGCCATCTGCGGTGAATTTCTGCACCACGGTGTTCATCAGGCAATGCACGCGCGGGCGTGTCTGCCGCACCCGCTCCAGAATCTCGGCGGCCTTTGCCGCTGTCGGAAAAGTCGCGGTCATGGCTGCTGCAGCTCCACGGCGATGTCGTCCGCCGCCGGTGCCTGCTTGATCAGCTGCATCTCCTGCATGAAGGCGCCGAAACGGGCGTAGCGCGCGCGGTCGAGTGCAGCCGGGCGCTTGGCGAAGCGCGGCAGCGTGTCGAAGAAAGCCTGCTTGTTCAGCGCATCGTCAAGGTTCGGATAGGCCTTGATGAAAAGCTGCCAGGATTCCTGCGGATGGTTGGTGATGAAGATCGCGGCCTGTTCCACGGCGGAGAGGAAACGCGGCAGGCGGTTGTCTTTTGCGAGATCCCGGTGCGTGACGAAGATCAGCTCGTCATAGGCCGGCACGCCGTGTTCCTCCGGGAAGAAGGAGCGGCCTTCATGTCCCTCTAGCTTCATCTGCGTCAGCTCGAAATTGCGGAAGCCGCCAAGCGTGGCATCCACCTTGCCGGCGATCAGCGACGGCGAGAGCGAGAAGTTGACGTTGATGAGTTCGATATCGTCCTTCGTCAGGCCGTCCTTTTCCAGCATGCGCTTCAGCATCGCATCCTCGAAGCCGGAAACGGAAAAGCCGACCTTCTTGCCCTTCAGGTCTTTCAGGCTCTTGATCGGCCCATCGGCCAGAACGGTGACGGTGTTGAGGGGCGTCTCGACCAGCGTGCCGAAACGCACGAGCGGCAGGCCGGCATCGTGATCGAGATAGAGGTTCGGTTGGTAGTGCACGCCGATATCGGCCTGTTTGGCCGAGACGAGGCGCGGCACGGCGGAGGGGTCTGCGGGCGGAACCAGTTCCACCTCCAGCCCCGCATCGGCAAACAGGCCGCGTTCTTTCGCGATCACCATCGGCGCATGATCGGGGTTCACGAACCACTCGAGCAACACGGTCAGCTTGTCGGCCGCATGCGATTGCATGGGTGAAAGCACGCTTGCTGCCGCGACGACGAGGGAAAGAAGAGTTCGTTTCATGGTGCCGAAAGTCTCCGTAAAGATCTGAAAGGAATGGTGTGTTCTGTTTCCTTGGCCCAGGGGGCCAGATTGGCGGTCGAGAAGTCGACGATGAGCCGCAGCAGCACCGCCATGATGGCGAGAATGGCCATGGCGGCGAACATGGTGTCGGTCTGCATGCGGGCATTGGACTGGATCATCACAAACCCGAGCCCCGCCGATGCGCCCACCCATTCGCCGATGACGGCGCCGAGCGGGGCAAGCGGCGCCGCCACCCTCAGGCCGGAAATGAGCGATGGCAGCGCTAGCGGCACACGCAACCGGGTGAGGATCTGCCAGTGGCTCGCCTCAGTCAGCGAGGCGGCGTCGAGGATGGCGCGATCGGTGCGGTTGAGGCCATCCGTGAAAGCGGAGGCAACGGGGAAGAAGATGATGATCGCCGTCATGACCACTTTCGAAGCCATGCCGAAACCGAACCAGAGGACGAGGATGGGGGCGAGCACGAAGACCGGAAAGGCCTGCAACACCAGAACCATCGGCCAGACGAGGCGGCCGAGGCGCGGGATGGCGGCAATCGTGAACGCGACGAGAATGCCGGCGGCGATGCCTGCCGCAAGCCCGAGCGCCATTTCGCCGAGCGTTACCAGTGCCTGCCCGAACAGGAAGCCGGGCTGGCGCCAGAAAGCGCCGGCAACATCGGCGGGCGACGGCAGGATATAGCGGGGCGGCGAAAACAGCCATGTTCCCGCCTGCCAGAAAACCAGCAGAAGACCGACACCGTTCAGCGCATGGGAGGCACGCATGAGCCGGACCTCAGACGCAGACGCACCGTGTGCGAAGGGCGGAAGGTTTCAGCATCATCATTCGTCTCCAGATGTGACAATCCCGGAGATCAGGCAAAGCGGAGAAGAGAAAGGGCAGCGCCTCTTGGCGCGACAGTTCCGTTCCTACGCCGGCATGACCCGGATCAGGTTCAAGGGTCCGGCTCATCGCCATCTCAGCACCGTTCGGTGCTCCCCTCGGAAGAGTTTGTTTTGTAGGTCAAGTTTCATAAATGTCAACGTCCCGCCGGCGATCCGTCGTCAGGCGTGATCGTGAATGCCTGAACGGGCTTGCGCTGGTGCGCATCTCCCATTGACGTATTAGTTATTGAGGAAATTAGATTTATCGAAAATTAGTTATCTATTGAAACTGCCTTTCAATATTATTCGGCTAACTTTCGCTCCGGGGAAAGGTTCCGGGGGCGAATTTGAAGAACATCTGGCAGGATAAATCGGGAAATTTCGGCATTCTCAGCGCCCTGTTGATGGTGCCGCTGATCGGGGCGGCCGGCGTGGCCCTTGATGTGACGCATGGCATGGCTGTCAAATCGGACCTGCAGATGGCGGCGGATGCTGCGGCGCTTGCTGTGGTTGCCGATACGTCGTCGAGCGTTCAGAAGGCAAAGGAAATGTCGGGCGACGGTGTCATTTCGCTTGGCACTGATGAAGCCTCCGCATTTTTTGAAAGCAATGAGCGGGCCAATCCCGATTATAAGCTCCTGTCTCTTGATGTGTCGGTGATCAAACACGGTAACGCCATCGAATCCTCGGTCAATTTCACGGCATCCGTCGGCACCACGCTTTCACGGATACTCGGAGAGGATCTCATTACCGTTTCGGGCAAGGCGACCGCCAAATACGAGACGGAAACATTCAGCGACTTCTATGTCCTGCTGGATAACACCCCTTCGATGGGCGTTGGCGCGACGCCAACCGACGTTGCTACCATGGTTGCCAATACGAGCGACAAATGTGCTTTCGCTTGTCACATCGTGAAAAACGGGGTGGTCGATACAAACAGCTATTACTACAAAGCCAAAAGCCTCGGGGTTACGACGCGCATCAATGTGGTGGCGCAGGCTACGGCGAGCCTGATGGATACGGCAAAGTCCACGCGGAAAAGCAGCAATCAATATCGCATGGCTGTCTATACCTTCGGAGAGAAGGCGGAAGATACGAAGCTGCTCGAAGTCGTTCCCCTGACCTCTGATCTGGCGACTGCGAAGAAAAAAGCGGGCGAAATCGATCTGATGTCCATTCCCTATCAGGGCTATAATAACGACCAGCAGACCGACTTCGACCGGGCGCTGACCCAGATTGGAGACAGGATCGGCTCTTCGGGCACCGGTGCGAGTTCGGCGAGCCCGGAGAAGATCGTTTTCTTCGTGTCAGACGGCGTCGGCGATAGCTACAAGCCATCCTCCTGTACCAAAAAAACCACCAGCGGCCGCTGTCAGGAACCGATCGATATCAAATATTGCACGAAGCTGAAGGAAAAGGGTTTTCGCATCGCCGTGCTTTATACCACCTATCTGCCGCTGCCGACCAATGGCTGGTACAATAGCTGGATCGCGCCCTTTCAGCCGGAAATCGGTGCACGCATGCAGCAATGCGCTTCGCCGGGCCTGTTCTTCGAAGTCAGCCCGTCGCAGGGCATCAGCGATGCGATGACCGCCCTTTTCAAAAAGGCCATCACATCACCCCGCCTGACGGGGTGATGGCAGTGAGGAACTCGGCTATCGTTCAGCCGATGGTGCGAAGCTGTTCAAACAGCGGACGATGGCTGCTATCGGCAGAATAGAATACCGCCGGCTCGCCGAGCGGCGCGTCGACGGTGGCGTTTTGTCCGCCGGGATAATGCGTGCCGCTCCACAGGTGCACCCATTCACCGTCGCCCGGAAGATAGAGCGAGCGTTGCGTTTCGCCCGCTTTCCAGACCGGTGCGACAAGCATGTCCGCCCCGTAGAGATAGCAGTCCTGAATGGTATAGGTCTGCAGGTCATTCTCGTAGTGCAGGAAGAGCGGACGCTGCACCGGCAGGCCTGTTCTGGCCGCTTCCGCCGAGAGCGATTTCAGATAAGGGGCCAGCGCGACATAGATGGATGTCATGCGGGCGAAATGGGCAAGAACCGCCTCATCCTGATCGATCTGGAGATTGTCGCGCGGCCGATTGCCCTCATGGGTACGCATGACCGGCGTGAAGGCGGCCATCTCCGTCCAGCGCATGATGAGTTCCGCGGTTCTGACATTGCCGAACAGGCTGGTGTAACCGCCAATATCGGAATGGTGATAGGCATTGCCCATGAGGCCGGAGGAGAGCGCCCCGCAGATGACGGTGACCAGACCGTCGTGACGGGAGAAGTCGACCGACTGGTCGCCGCCCCAGATGAGCGGGCAATGGGCCTGCACACCGGTGAAGCCGGCCCGCATGAAGAACAGCGCTTCGCCGGTCTTGCCGCGACTTTCGACGGCCTTGGCGTTGACCTCGGCCCAGAGCGTTGGCCAGGCATTGTGCATCAGCTTAGCGTCGACACCGTTGGAAAGGGTAATGTCGATCGGCAGATATTCGCCGAAATCGGCCATCCAGCCGGAGAGGCCGAAATCGAGCATGTTCCTGCCGATGATCTCCTCGGCAAACCAGTCGGCCGCAGCCGGATTGGTGAAATCGACCACGCCGCAATCGAACTCGCCGAAATCCACCAGCGCCGTCTTGCCCTCGGCGTCGGTTGCGAAATAGCCGGCTTTTTCGGCAACCGGGAACAGCGGGCCATCGACGCAGAGATAGGGGTTCACATAACCCAGGAAGCGGATGCCCTGATCGGCAAGCTCGGCGATCTTCTGGCGCAGATGCGGATAACGCGTATCATTCGCCTGCCAGTCCCAGAACAGGCGCGCGCCGAAGGATGTCTGGCGAAGACCCACCCAGTCTTCGCACCAGAGACCGGACACCTTCGTTCCGGCCGCGTGGATTTTCTCCAGTCGCGCAAAGGAGTTGACGCCGTCCTTTAACCCGATGATCGCGCCGCCATAAATCCATTCCGGCAGTTCCGGCTGGCGTCCGAACCGCAGCGACAGGGCGGAAACGATATCGGTGAAATGATCGCCGGTGAAGAATTCGATCTTTTCGGGGATGGCCCAGATTTCGATCTCATGGAAATCGCCGTTGCGGAAATCGAAGACCGAATAGGCGCTTGTCTCCACATGGAGGGCGTATCTGCGCGACGACAGGTAAGTCGGCTGCGGGTAGTTGGTATTGTAATAATCACCGCCCGCCTTGCCACTGACATCGGCCTTGAAGGTGATTTCGGTGGTCTTGTCGCGGCCGACCCCCGGCTCGGAGGTCCAGAGCGGGAAATGTCGGCCGCGCATGTCGAAATAGGACATCTGCTCGCCGCCGCCCCAGACGTGCTCATCCGTTTCCGCAACGACGCGCAGCCAGAGGCGGTTGACGGTGTCATCCAGCGCCGTTAGCCGCATCGCGTTGCCGTCGAGCGTCAGGCGAAGGCGCGGTGCCTGTCCCGGTGCGGATGAGAGCGTGACGCTGTCGCCGCTGACCTCGGCGTGGCGCAGGGCGTTTCGTTCGACAACGTAGTCCTCGATATCGAAATTGCCGCGATACATATCCATTCGCTCCTTGCCGAAACCGGCGAAGAAGGCCGGGTTTTCAGGGGAATGGGAAAGTATGGTGCGGTTGCCGATGGTGAGCGCAAAGCCGTCTTTGGTCGTTTCGAAATGCATGACTTTACCTTTTAGCCCTTGAGACCACCGGCGGTGAGACCCGAGACGACCCGCTCCTGAAAGATGACGATCAGGATGGCGACCGGCACGATACCTACCACCAGCGCCGCCGAAATGACCGGCCAGGGGAAGGCGAATTCACCCTGATAAAGCTGGATGCCGACGGGAAGCGTGCGGAGCGCCGGATTGGAATTGAAGGAAAGCGCCAGCAGAAACTCATCCCAGGCATTCACGAAGGCAAGGATGCCGGCGGTGAAAACGCCCGGCGCGCAGAGCGGCACGACGACCTTGAACAGCGCGCCGATGCGGGTGCAGCCGTCGATCATGGCGGCATTTTCGAGATCGCGCGGAATGCTTTCGAAGAAGGAGACCAGCATCAGCGTGCAGACCGGCAGCGAAAGCACCGTGTAGGGCAGGATCAGCGCCGTCCAGCTGTTGAGCAGGTTGAGCGCCCGCATGATTTCGAACAGCGGCACCAGCAGCGTCACCAGCGGGAAGGTGGAAACGGCGATGATGAGCGAGAGGATCAGCGCCCGGTACTTCAGGTTCAGCCGCGCCAGCGCGTAAGCGGCCAGCACTGAAATCAGGATGGTGAGCGCGGTCGAAAGCAGCGCCACCATGAAGCTGTTGAACAGGAAGAGGTGCAGCGGCTGGTCGGAAAAGGCCTGCATGTAATTGGCCAGCGTCGGCGCGTGCGGAAACCAGGTGATCGGCTTGACCGTCAGTTCCGCTTCGGTCTTCAGCGAGGTGAAAAGGATCCAGATCGCCGGAAACAGGCCGTTGACCAGAAGAATGGAGGCCGCGATGAAGCGCAGCGGCTTGCCGGAAAAGAAGGAGGACAGACCGGAATTCGCAACGGTGCTCATGGGATCAGTCCTTCGTCCTGATAATGCGGAGATAAACGGCGGTAACGCACATGGAGAGCGCAAACATCATGACCGCCAAGGCCGAACCGTAACCCAGATCGAGGAAGGAAACGGTGTTCTGGTGAATGTACATGGCAAGCGTCGTGGTGGATGTGCCGGGACCGCCGCCGGTCATCATGTAAGGAATATCAAAGGTCTGCAGCGCCGTGATCGTGCGGAAGATGAGCGCCACGACAATCGAGGGCTTCAAAAGCGGTAGGGTGATTTCGAAGAACTGCCGGATTTTGCCGGCGCCATCCACATCCGCCGCCTCGTAGAGCGAACGCGGAATGGTCTGCAGGCCGGCAAGGATCATCAGCGCCATGAAGGAGGATGTCTTCCAGATGATCGTCAGGCAGATGGCCGCAAAAGCCCAGTTCGGCGAATTGAACCAGATGATGCCTTCGAAGCCGAAACGGTTGAGCACATCGTTGACCACGCCATATTCGTAATGGAAGAACCATGCGAAGATGAGGCCGGCGAAGGATAGCGGCAGCGCCCAGGGGATCAGCAGCGAAAGCCGCATCGGCCACTGCATGGAAAAAGGCAGGTTGGCGAGCAGTGCCAGGCCAAGGCCCATGATGAGCGCGCCGGGCACGGTGATCAGCGTTATCAGCACCGTATTCCAGGTCGTTTCCCAGAAGATCGGGTCGTCGAACATCGCCGTATAGTTTTCAAAGCCGATGAATTCCGCCGGCAGGCCCGATGTCAGCGACAGGCTGAAAAACGAGGTATAGACGAGCCGCGCCACCGGATAGACGATGATGAGCGACAGCAGGATCGCCGCCGGCGCCAAGAGAAGCACGGCCAGCGGCCGGTCGCCGAGATCGAGCCACCGCGTCCAGCGCGGCTGCGGTTTCTCGTCCACCCGAACCATGGTTCTTTCCGGCATTGTCACGTCTGCCACTCCCGCAACTGGATTCACGTCGTCGTCTCCCGATCGGACCGGTTCTTATCCGGCCCGTTTATCGCGCCCTTCAGGCGGCTTTATTCCTGTCAGTCGAAGCGGCCGGAAAGGGCATGACAAGCATGCCGCTTTCCGGCCCAAAGCTTAGCGCAGAACGCGCCGCAGACGGCTTTCCATCTGCTTTGCGCCATCCTCCGGCGTCATCACGCCGGCAAGCACACCGTTGACGGTGGTGCGGATCGTCTCGCTGACCTCGTTGTAACGCGGCGTCACGGGGCGGGCCTTGGCGGTTTCAACCACGGGCAGGGCGTCAGCGAACCAAGGGATCGTCTTGGTCACATCCGAATCCTTGTAGAGAGCGGCATAGGTGGGCAGCAGCGCGGCGTTGATGGCCATGAACTTCGACACATCCTGACCGGAGAGATATTCCACCAGCTTCTTGGCTTCCTCCTGCTGCTTGGAATAGGCGGAAACACCGAACTCCCAGCCGCCGAGGCAGGTCGTCTGCTCGCCGCCCTTGACGGCCGGCAGGCGGGCGACACCGACCTTGTCGTTCACCTGCGATTCCTTGCCCTGGAAATGGGTCCAGGCGTAGGACCAGTTGACGGCGAAGAGCACCTTGCCGGCTTGGAATTCCTTGCGGGTATCGTCGGTCGCCACTTCGGAAATATTCTTCTTGGAAATGCCTTCATCGACAAAGCTCTTCCAGAGCTTCAGCGAATCCACGGCAGCCTTGTTGTCGAAATTCAGCTTGCCGTTCTCAACCAGCGACTTGCCCTCGCTCCAATAGGGCAGGAGGAAGGTGCAGACCGCGCCTTCGATCGCCTTGCCCTGGAAGGACAGGCCCTGAAGCTCGGGGTTCTTTTCACCTTCCATCACCTTCTTGGACGCCTCTTTCAACTCGTCCCAGGTGGTTGGCGGCTGAATGCCGTATTTGTCCAGCAGGTCCTTGCGGTAATATAGGAACATGGAGTCGGCAAAAGCGGGCAGCGCCACGATCTTGCCATCCACGGTGTTGGCTTCCGCATAGGTCGGTAGATAGGCGGACATGTCCTTGCCGGAGAAATTGCTGGTCCAGCCGGCGGTGGCGAATTGCGCGGGGCGGATGACGTCGAGCATCAGCACGTCAAGGCTCGAATCCTTGGCCGACATCACGGTATTGAGATATTGCGCCTGCATTTCCGAGGTGTTGCCGCCGGTTTCGATGACAACCTTCACGCCCGGCGTCTTCGCCTCATATTGATCCAGCGCCTTGCGCCAGACATCCGGCTGGTGCTGGCTGGAAACGAAGATTTTCAGTTCGGCGTCGGCAAAGGCCTGTCCCGAAAAGGCAAGCATGGTTACGCAGAGCGCGGCACCCATGAGGGCTTTGCCCTTGATGGTTTTAAATGTCATGTGTTCCTCCCGTTATTAAACCTGTTGGCCGCAGCGTTTCTTCGCCCGGCAATCAGTGGATAGAGCGCTCCGTCGCGGCGTCGAAAAGATGGACCTTGGACGGATCGACGCCGATCTTCAGTTCCTCATTTGGCGCAGGTCGCAGATGCGGCGGCATGCGTGCGGTCAGCGCCGCATCGCCAAGGCTGAAATGGACGAGCGTGTCCGAGCCCAGCGGTTCCACCACCTGCACTTTGACCGCAAGCTGCGTGTCGAAGCCCTCGACAGGGCCGAAATGTTCCGGACGAATGCCGACGATGACTTCACGCCCGTCGAGCCCCGTTTCGCGGGATGGCCGGATTGCGGCCATCGGCAGGGAATTGCCGTCGGAAAATGCCAGCCGGTCGCCGCTCACCTTTGCGCGAGCGAAATTCATCGCCGGCGCGCCGACGAAACCACCGACAAACACGCTTTCCGGCCGGTTATAGACCTCGTCCGGCGTGCCGACCTGCTCGATATCGCCGCCGCGCAGGATGACGATGCGGTCGGCCAGCGTCATGGCCTCCACCTGATCATGGGTAACGTAGATGATGGTGGTGCCAAGCTGCTGGTGTAGCCGCTTGATTTCCGTGCGCACCTGTCCGCGCAGCTTGGCGTCCAGATTGGAAAGCGGCTCGTCGAACAGAAACACCTGCGGGCGGCGCACGATGGCGCGGCCCATGGCCA
The DNA here is from genome assembly GCF_053522385.1 of Agrobacterium sp. 22-223-1. Classification (NCBI taxonomy): domain Bacteria; kingdom Pseudomonadati; phylum Pseudomonadota; class Alphaproteobacteria; order Hyphomicrobiales; family Rhizobiaceae; genus Agrobacterium; species Agrobacterium sp. 22-223-1. The sequence continues at coordinate 133,476 of NZ_JBNWCN010000004.1, read as the reverse complement.
CACGCTGGCGCTGGCCACCGGAAAGCTGGCCGGGCCTGCGGTCAAGAAGGTGCTCGATGCCGAGCATCTTCGCCGCTTCATCGATACTGGCATTGGCCTGCGATGCGCTGACACCGCGCACCTTCAGGCTGAAACCCATGTTCTCACGCACCGTCTTGTGCGGATAAAGCGCATAGTCCTGAAACACCATGGCAATGTCGCGCTCGCGCGGCGGCAGCCGGTTGACGACGCGGTCGCCGATCTTCACTTCGCCGCCGGTAATGCTTTCAAGCCCGGCGACCATGCGCAGCGTCGTCGATTTGCCGCAGCCGGAAGGGCCGACGAACACGACGAATTCGCCATCGTTGATTTCAAGGTCTATGCCCTTGACGATGCGAAGCGCACCGTAACTCTTGTCCAGCTTGCGCAGGCTGACCGAAGCCATATTTTCCTCCTCACGACCGGCGCGTCCAGAATTCGGATGGACGCCATTGCCGGTATCAACCTTCAAGTTCCACGCATCGCATCGTCGAAAATCGATCCCGATTGTCTGGCGATATCGTGGGATGGCGAAACGCCTGTCTCCCTGAGGACGTGATATTACCTTTCAAAAAAAGGAAATCAATAGTGTATCAATTTTATTTCTGACAGAAATCAAAAACTATTAAGTCATTGATTTAAAGAAATATAGTCGCAAAACAGCCTGCGGGACAGGCCGCTGCTTGCTTGCCTCCCGTCAAATTTCTCCATTCATCTGGATCACGCGAATTTTGCGCAGTCTCAACGTATGCGAGAAACGTATCGGGCAACGCTATGATCGAACCAGGTCCATGAAACTTCGGCCACCGCACCATCCTGCGCCTGGCTGAGACGCAGAACCCGCGGCACCAGCGCGCCTGATTTCTGACCGAAGACCTCGGGCGTCCATTCCGGTACTTCGCCGAGATCGATGCGATCCTCCGCCTTCGATATCCAGAGGTTGAGGCGGGTGCGGTAATAGAGATAGAGGGATTCCGACATGTTCTCGATGGCGATGGTGTCGACGTAAGAACCGTCCAGCCAGATTTCTTCGATGGCCGCCGGTTTGCCGGCAATGCGCCGCAGGCGGCGAATCCTGTGTCCTTCGGCCGATGTGCCGAAGGCGGGCAGGTCGGCGGGCTTGGCAAGACGCGCCACATCCAGAACTTCCGCCGTCGGCAGGCCGCCGCCCTCGATCAGTTCAAGCCGGAAGAAGGCGTAGACGCTTTGCGGATCGCTGACGGCGCGGATGTAGTTGCCCGAGCCCTGCACGCGCTCCAGCAGGCCGCGCTCCTGCAATTCGGCGAGCGACTTGCGAAGCGTGCCAACGGCGATGCCGAGATCGGCCGCCATATCGCGCTCCGGCGCGAGCTTCTCGCCATCGATCAGCCGGCCCGCCGCCACTTCGCGCACCAGCATTTCCGCGATCTGCATATACATTGGCAGGCTGCCGCCAGTGTGTTTCATATGCCGTTTCCTCCCCCGAAACAAAAATTGATACATCATTGATTTACATATTTCTTGATGTTATGCAAGAAAAACGAGAGCGGCCCTGAGGAGGAATTGCATGACCGTCGTACCCGTTACATCCGCTGATCTCGATGCTGCCGAGGTCTCCTGGTTTTCCGCTTTGTGTTCCGATGACTACGCTTATCTTGGCGTGCCGGATGGCAGCCTGCGTTCCAGTTTCGAACATTGTTCCGATATCGTCAAAAAGGCCGAAGAACTCGGCTTCCGCAACATCCTCTGCCCTTCGTCCTATCAGGTCGGGCAGGATACGCTGAGCTTCGTCGCCGGCTGTGCGCCGATCAGCGACCGCATCAATTTTCTTGCTGCTATCCGTTGCGGTGAAATGCAGCCGATCATGCTGGCGCGCACGGTCGCGACGCTCGACCACATGCTGAAAGGCCGCCTGACGCTCAACGTCATCAGCTCCGATTTCCCCGGCGAAGTGGCCGATAGCGCCTTTCGCTACAAGCGCAGCCATGAGGTCGTTGAGATTCTGCGCCAGGCCTGGACGCGCGACACCATCGACCATGACGGCGAAATATACCAGTTCAAGGGCGTCTCCACCGAGCCGGCAAGACCCTACCAGCAGAATGGCGGACCGCTCCTTTATTTCGGTGGCTACTCGCCGGATGCGCTGGAACTCTGCGGCGCGCAATGCGACGTCTATCTGATGTGGCCGGAAACGAAGGACCAGCTTGCGGACCGCATGCGTGCCGCAAATGAGCGCGCCGCCGCCCATGGCCGCACGCTGGATTACGGCCTGCGCGTCCATATGGTGGTGCGCGATACCGAACAGGAAGCCCGCGAATATGCCGAACATCTTGTCTCGAAGCTCGATGACGAATATGGGCAACTGATCCGCAACCGCGCGCATGACAGCGGCTCGCTCGGCGTGTCGCATCAGGCGCGTGCCCGCGAACTCGCCGACAAGTTCGGTTATGTCGAACCCAATCTGTGGACCGGAATCGGCCGGGCGCGTTCGGGCTGCGGTGCGGCGCTGGTCGGTTCCACCGACAAGGTGCTTTCGGCGCTGGAGGAATACCAGAAGATGGGCATTCGCGCCTTCATCCTTTCCGGTTATCCGCATCTCGATGAGGCGGAGCACTTCGGCACCAAGGTTCTGCCGCAGATGAAAACCTGCTCCCTGCCGCATGCCTATGGCCGGGTGCCTTCTGAAACGCCGGCCACGCCGCTCGGCAACGGGGAACGCCACTGATGGAACGCATCGCTCTTTCCGACAAACTCGAACTCAGCCGCATCGTCTACGGCATGTGGCGCATCGGTGACGATGCCGATACCTCGCCCGCCCATGTGCAGGCCAAGATCGAGGCTTGCCTCGCGCAGGGCATCACCACCATGGACCAGGCCGATATTTACGGCGGATACACGGCGGAAGCCATTCTGGGGGCCGGCCTGAAAGCCGCGCCCGGACTGCGCGACAGAATAGAAATCGTCACGAAATGCGGCATCGTTGCACCCGCAGGCCGTCACGCCGCCGCCCGCGTCAAGCATTACGACACGACGACTGGCCACATCAACGCTTCGGTTGAAGCGTCGCTTCGCGACATGGGGACGGATCACGTCGACCTGCTGCTCATTCACCGTCCCGATCCGTTGATCGATGCGGAAGAAACCGGCAAGGCGCTCGATGCGCTGGTGGCATCCGGCAAGGTCAAGGCCGTCGGCGTCTCCAACTTCCGCCCTTGGGATTTCTCCCTGCTGCAATCGGCGATGAGCAACCGGCTCGTGACCAACCAGATCGAAATGAGCCTTCTCGCGACGGATAGTTTTACCAATGGCGATCTGGCCTTCTTGCAGGAAAAGCGCGTTTCTCCGATGGCATGGTCGCCGCTTGGCGGCGGCTCGCTGTTCTCCGGTGCCCATGGCGGTACCATGGCCGCCCTGCAGCGCATCGGCAAGGAGCAGGGCGTGGATGCCACGGCAGTGGCGATCGCCTGGCTTTTGCGGCATCCGGCCAAAATCGTGCCTGTGCTCGGCACCAACAATATCGAGCGTATCAGAACGGCGGCCGATGCGCTTCGCGTGACGATGGACCGCCAGACGTGGTTCGAACTCTACACCCTTGCGCTTGGAAAAGAGGTGCCGTGATGACAGTGGCAGAGGCGATCAAAATGCCCAATGAGCATGTATTCGTTCCCGGCGGCGAAAACAGCCGCAGCTTCCGCAATGCGCTCGGCGCTTTCACGACAGGCGTGACGGTGGTGACCGCCACGACGCCGGAAGGGCCGATCGGCATGACGGTCAACAGCTTCGCATCTGTGTCGCTCGATCCGCCGCTGGTACTCTGGTCGCCGGCCAAAAGCTCGTCGCGTTATCAGGCCTTCAGCGGTGCAACCCATTTCGCCATCCACGTGCTGAGCGCCGATCAGGATGTGCTGAGCGCCCGCTTCACCCGCAACGGCCGTGCTTTCGACGATCTTGACTGGGAAATGAATGACGAGGGCGTTCCGGTCATTCCCGGCACGCTTGCCCGTTTCGAATGCCGGCAGGCGGCGTCCCACGATGCGGGCGACCACACCATCATCGTCGGCGAGGTGTTGCGCGCCGCCCATCGCGACGGGGACCCGCTGTGCTTTTCGGGCGGAGCCTTTGGCCGGTTTTCGCGACAATAGGAAATGTCCATTAGTATTTCTTTGAGTGCTTAAAAGCGAATTATTACAGAAATATTTCAATTTCTTCATGGGGTGCACTCGTTGCACTCCATTTTTTATTTTTAAATCATCAATAAATATGAGTTCTATTATGATTTATGGCAATTATTTTTCCAAATGGGCTAATTGAGTTGAATATGAGGATGATTCGCCGGATCGAGAGAGGGCGGAGCGAAGCGCCGGTATGGGAGGTTGGATGTCCGGTTGTTTCTACCGTGAAACGGGGAAGCCGCGAAAGACTGGCTTAAGGGCGATAGTTTCGCCCGGGCGTTCCCGGCAGACACCGGCGAGCTTCCTCATTTTGTTGTTTTCCGTTGCAATCGCTCACCCTGCCTTAGCCGAGACGATAGTCTGGCAGGGCTCCGCGACAGACGACTGGTTTTCCACTTCCAATTGGCCTTCTTACCTATGGGTGCCCGGGCCGGATGATGCGGCCATGATCAATGGTGATGGGCCGACGATCGCCGACGGCAAAGAGGCCAAAGCCTACCATTTGTTTGTAGGAATCACAGCTGATGGCACCATGTCGGTCGAAGGTGGCCTGTCGACAGCCTATACCCGTCTCGGAAATTCCTTTGGCGTCTCCGGCACCCTGAATTTTTCTGGAGGAACATGGTCGAACGACCGCGATGTGCTGGTGGGTGAAAGCGGTCTCGGCGAACTCCGCCTCATTGGAGGCAGTCAGGCGGTTTCCGGCGGAAATATCTATGTTGGCGAGAGCCAGGCGGGACAGGGCACTTTCGTGCTGGACGATTCATCCAGTTTTGAGAATTCCGGCACGGTTTTCGTGGGCTACGGCGGTGGCGTCAATCTGCTGGAGGTACTGGGCGCAAGCCGTCTGGAAACCGGCGGGCTGGTCGTGGCCAACGGGGACGGCATGCTCGGAACAGTATCCGTGGAGGGACAGGGCAGCAGCCTGACCGTTTCCGACGGAATGGTTGTCGGCGGTGGCGGTACTGGAGTTTTCACCATTGCTGGCGGTGGGGTGGTTGCGAGCCGGGGCACGACCGTGATTGGCGATTTGGAGTCGTCGGATTCGAGTGCGCTCACAATAAATGGCGCAGGTTCTCTGCTGGAAACAGAAGGTACTCTGGTCGTCGGTAATTTGGGTGCCGCCACCATGTCGGTCGGCACGGCGGCGACCGTTGACAGCGGAACCGTAGTTATCGGCCGCCATTCGGTAGGTATTGTTACTATAAAAGGTGGCGGCACCAAATGGATGACAGGCGGCTTGCTGATCGGTGGCGATGCTTCTGATCCCATCGGAAATGCCGGGAGTGGCAGGCTTACCGTCGAGACGGGCGGTACGGTGGAAAGCGTCTCCGGGCGCCTCGGCATTGTTGCCGGCTCTACGGGTCACGTGACTGTGGACGGCGGCGGTTCTGCCTGGACGGCTGGAAGCGGCGGCCTTGGCGTGGGCGTTGACGGCGCCGGCGAGCTGGCCATAACCGGTGGGGGGATCGTCGGTTCCGCCCGCACCGTTCTTGCTGCAAACGCTGGCAGCACCGGCTCCGCCGCTGTTTCCGGTTCCGGAACCACCCTGCGTAATGACGGCGACCTCTATGTGGGCGGCGCCGGCGAGGCGTCCCTGCATGTCTGGGCGGGCGGCACTGTCACCAGCGATAATGGATATGTCGCGACGCTCGCCGGTTCGAAGTCCTCCGTGATCGTCTCTGGCGGCGGATCGAGCTGGACGCTGGCCAGGGCCCTGTTCGTCGGCGATCAGCGAGGTGCGGAAGGAGAGGTTGCGGTCACTACTGGCGGTGATATTCGGGCAGGCGAGGTCAAGCTGGGCTATTTTGCTGGCTCTTCCGGCACGATGACAATAGACGGGGCCGACTCGAGTGTAACCGTGCGGGTCGACAATAATCTTGCCTATTCCGGCTATATGGATATCGGATACGGTGGTTTCGGCAGGGCTATAGTGTCCGATGGCGGTTCGCTCGATGCCTATCGGCTTTTATTGGGCACGAGGGCGGGTTCGAGCGGGATATTGCGGGTGAGCGGCGTAGGATCGCGCGTCGAAACCGAGAATGCCCTTACTATAGGCCACGCCGGCAGCGGTGCGGTGGAGGTGACGGGCGGTGCTTCGCTTGCTGCGACAATCCTCATCATTGCATCCGAAGCGGGATCGACCGGTGTGCTGAATATTGGCGCCGCTGCCGGGCAGACGGAACGTTCCGCCGGGGAAGTCGAGGCGGAGGCGATCGTGTTCGGTGCCGGCAACGGCCGCATCGTGTTCAACCATTCCGAGACGAATTATACCTTGTCGGCCGATATTTTCGGCGCAGGCCATGTCGATGCGGAAAACGGCGTGACGACGCTCAGCGGCCAGAACACCTATTCCGGTGGTACCAGTGTCTCTGCCGGAACGCTGAAGGGAAGCGCCACGAGTTTCGGTTCGGGCAGGATCGCCAACGATGCGCAGCTTGTCGTGGATGGGGCGGGTACGCTTTCGAATGTCATCAGCGGTTCCGGCGCCATTGAGAAGACGGGCAGCGGCAATCTGGTTCTTACCGGTAACAACAGCTATTCCGGCGGCACCACGATTGCGGCCGGCACATTGACGGGAGGGGCGACAGGCTTCGGTTCGGGAGAAATCATCAATAATTCGCAACTTGTCGTGGAAGGTGCGGGAATTTTTTCGAATGCCGTCAGCGGCACCGGCGCTTTTGAGAAGACGGGCGATGGCAATCTGGTTCTTAGCGGCGACAGCACATATACTGGCATTACCGAGGTTTCGTCCGGCAAGCTCAGCGTCAACGGCTCGCTTGTCAGCACCGTTTTCGTAGATGACGGGGCGACGCTTGGCGGTTCCGGCACCATTGGCGGCCTGACCGTTGCTTCCGGCGGCACGCTTTCGCCTGGCAATTCCATCGGCACGCTCACCTCCACCGGCGATGTGACATTCGCCAGCGGCTCGGTCTATTCGGTCGAAATCGATGCGTCCGGCAATTCCGACAGGCTCGATGTCAATGGCACGATCACCATCGGCAACAATGTCAATCTCGTCGTCACGACGCTTTCGAGCCATTCGGCCTATAGTCTCCGCACAAGATACACCATCTTGACGGCGACCGGCGGCGTTACCGGCGTTTTTTCCAGCATAGATGAAAATTTCGCCTATTTGATCGCAAGCGTAACGAAGAGCACCGATAGCGGTACCGCCTATCTCTCCTTCACCCGGACATCGCTTGAGGCAGGGCTCCTTGCCTCCGCGACGTCGACGGAAAATGCGGGCGCGGCGAATGCTGTCGAGGCGCTGGGGGAGGCTGCACCGCTTTATCAAGCAGCCGTGTTTCTTCAGCAGGGAGAAGCCCAATCCGCCTTCTCGCAGCTTGCGGGCGCGCTCCAGCCTTCGCTTGCAATGGCGTTGATAAGCCGTAGCCAGCTGACGCGCGACGTTATTCTCGACAGGATGCGCAGCGCCTTTAACGGTATCGATGCGCGACCGATCCTGCCCATTGCCGGTTCAGGCGGAAAGCAACCAGAGAATATCGGCGAAGACCACCTCACTTTCTGGTCCAGTGGTTTTGGCTCGCGCAGTCGTCTCGGTGGCGATGGTCATGGTTTTTCTGTCGAGACCAATGGTGGCGGCGTTCTTTTCGGTGTCGATGGAGATTGGGACAACGGCTGGCGCACGGGTCTGGCCGCCGGTTACGGTCGCGACACCGTCAGCCAGATCGACCTCGCCGCGTCGGCGAATGTGGACAGCTATTATCTCGCCGCCTATGCGGGCACGGCGATTGGACCCACTTCCCTGAACTTCGGCGCAATTCACGCCTTTCAGAATGTGGAAACCCAACGGGCGATTTCGTTTTCGACACTGAAGGGGGAACTCGCTGCCGGTTACGATGCCTCCACCACGCAGGCCTTTGCTGAAGCGGCCTGGCGTTTCGATTTCGACCCGACCCATGTCGAGCCCTATGCCAATATCAGCTACGTGAACACCCATACGGATGCTTTTCAGGAGATTGGCGGCATTGCCGCCGTTTCGTCCGGCCCGGCAAACCACGGCCAGCTCTATACCACGCTCGGCGCGCGCATCAGTCGCGATTTCGCCGTTGAGGGTGGGCTTGGGCGGGCGATGTTCGACGTGGCGTGGCGACATGGCTATGGCGATAGGGCTCTGGAGAGCAGATTATTTTATGATGGCGGCAGCGGCTTTTCCGTCGCAAGTGCTGCGACGGCGCGTAATGTGGCATTGCTGAATGTCGGCCTGAGCTATGATCTCAATCCCTTCGCCACTTTGACATTCCATTATGGTGCAGTTTTCGGAGCGGGGGTGGTGGAGCAATCCGCCTTTGCCGAGCTGGGAGTTCGTTTCTGATGACGTGCACTCTAAACCGGCTCTGGAAAGCATTCCTGCTTATTTTCGCCGTCACCGGTGGGGCGAATGGTTCGCCTGCGCAGGAGGCTGCGAAGACGGTTGCGCCCTTGCATGAGGTTTATGGCAGCTGGCAGGTCGCCTGTGCAGCGCTTGCGAAAACAGGGGATGCCGTTGCAGCCGTAAAACCGCTCTGCGCCATCGCCCAGATACAGCTCGAGGAAAAAACGCGCAAGCTGGCCATGTCCGCCGAATTCCGGCTGGACGATGCGGCAAGGCCGGACAGGCTTTCCGGCGTATTGGTGATGCCTTTCGGTCTGGCTGTCACGAAGCTTTTTTCGGTGAAATCCGGAAATATCCGGCTGCAGGAAGTGCAGGTCAGCACCTGTCTGCCGGTGGGTTGCATTGTTTCCTTCACGCCATTCGTGGAACTCGCGTCGGCCTTGAAGGCGGAGCAGACCTTGACGATTGAGGCCCCTGATCTCGAGGGGCGCATCATTTCGTTCCAGTTGCAGGGCAAGGGATTTGCCGAGGCGCTGAAGCGCCTCGAAAATCTGCGTTAAGCGGCAACGGAGTCCGGTTCGCCGGTCCCTTCCGGCTTTTGCGGCTCGGCGTGTTTTTCCGCCTTTTTCCGGCGGGAAAACAGCCCGGTGAGGAAATGGCCGAACCGGTCCATTTCCACGAAGATGACAGGCGTGATGAACAGCGTCAGCAATTGCGAGACGATGAGGCCGCCGACCACGGCGATGCCGAGCGGCTGGCGCAGTTCCGAACTCGCGCCCGAGCCGAGCGCGATGGGAAGCGCCCCAAGCAGCGCGCAGAAGGTCGTCATCATGATCGGCCGGAACCGGCGCACGCAGGCCTCGTGAATGGCGGTTGCGGGCGGTTCGGCCTTTTCCCGCATCAGTTCCACCGCGACATCGATCATCATGATCGCGTTTTTCTTGACGATGCCGATCAGCATCAGCAGGCCGATCAGCGCGATGATCGAGAAATCCATGCCCATCACCTTCAGCGCCACCAGTGCGCCGAAGGCCGCCGCCGGCAGGCCGGAGAGGATAGTCAGCGGGTGGATGAAGCTCTCGTAAAGCACGCCGAGAACCACATAGATGGTCAGCACCGCCGCCAGAATGAGGATGCCGGTATTGCCCTGGCTCTGCTGGAAGATCGCCGCCGTGCCGCCATAACTGGTGAAGACATCCTGCGGCAGGCCTATCGTGCTCTTGATCTGATCGATCCGGCTTGTGGCATCGGAAAGCGCCACGCCATCCGGCAGGTTGAAGGAGATGGTGGTGGAGACGAGCTGGCCCGTCTGGTTGATGGTGACAGGCGCCTGTGTGCGGGTGAGCGTGGCGAAGTTTGAAAGCGGAACCAGAACGCCCGATTTCGCCGAAAGAATGTTGATATCGCTGAGGAAATCATCATTCCACGGTTTCGAGCTGTCGAATTCCACAATCACGTCGTAGCTGTCGCCGGTGGACTGGATCTGTGCCGCCGTATAACCGCCAAAGGACATTTCCAGCGTCTTGCGCAACTGGTCATTGGTGATGCCGAAGGCGGCGGCCTTTTCCGGATCGACGGAAATCGTCGCGGCGATCGCGCCGTTCTGGGCATCTGACGTGACGGAGGTGAAGGTGTGGTCGCGGCGCATCGCTTCCATCAGCTTGTTCGACCATTCATTGGTCGTGTCGGCATTCAGGCCCTGAACGACGAGCTGGTATTGGCTGGCGGAGCTGCGCCCGCCGAAACGCAGGCTCTGCTGCGGATTGATATAGGTGCGGATGCCCGCCACTTTCGATGTGGCCTGCCCCAGTTCCGTCAGCACCTGGCTCAGCGGCGCGCGCTCTTCCTTGGGCTTCAGCTCCACGAACATCGAGCCGTTGTTCAGCGGATTGCGTGAATTGCCGCCGACAATGGAGGTGACGTGCACCACGGCCGGATTCTTGCGGATCTGATCGGCGACCTGAGCCTGGAGATCGCGCATCGCCGTATAGGAAATATCCTCACGCGCCTGTGTCGAAACCGAAAGACGACCAATATCTTCCTGGGGAAAGAAGCTGGAGGGCAGGGTTTCGAAGAGATAGAGCGATGCCGCGACCGAAGCAAGAAACGATGCCAAAACGATGCGGCGATGGGTGAGGCACCAGCCGACGGCGCGGCCATAGGCGCGTAGCGTCCGTTCGAAACCCGCATCGAACCAGCGGATGATCGCCGGTGGTCTGGAGGAGTGGCCGGAGAGGCGCGAAGCGAGCATCGGCGTCACCGTCAGCGAGACCAGTGCCGAGGCCATGATCGCGAGCGTGACGACCATGCCGAATTCGTTGAAGAGTCTGCCGATGACGCCGCCCATCAACAGGATGGGAATGAAGACCGCAACCAGCGAGACGGACATGGAGAGAATGGTGCTGCTGACTTCCGCCGCGCCCTGAAGGGCCGCTTCGCGCATGGGCAGGCCTTTTTCATGCAGGCGCAGGATGTTTTCCAGCATGACGATGGCGTCGTCCACCACCAGCCCCACCGAAAGTGTCAGGCCGAGCAGCGAGATATTGTCGATGCTGTAGCCCAGAACATACATCATGCCGAAGGCGGTGATGAGAGACAGAGGCACGGCAAGGCCCGGAATGATGGTCGCCGTCAGGTGCCCGGTGAAGAGATAGATAACCGCAACCACCAGTCCGATGGTAAGAAACAGCGTGAACTGAACGTCCGAAATCGCGTCCTTGATGGCGGTCGAGGCGTCATTCATGACGTTGATATTGACCGAAGGCGGCAACTGCTGGTGAAGCGCCGGCAGCTTGGCCTTGATGGCGTCCACTACATCGACCGTATTGGCGTCCGGCTGGCGCTGCACGGCAAGAACGATGGCCTGTTCGCCGTCGAACCAGCTGCCGGCATTGGTGTTGTCGATGCTGTCGGTGACATTGGCGATATCGCCGAGATGGATCGGCGCGCCATTATTCGTCGAGACGACCAGCGAGCGGAAGGCGGCCGCATTGGTGCGCTGGGTATCGGCCTCGATCGTCAGGCGCTGATTGTCGTTCTGCAACGCCCCGACGGGCACCTGATTATTCGCCTGGGCGATGGCGGTGGTGACGGTGTCGACGCCGAGCCCTCTTGCCTGAAGCTGGGCCGGATCGAGGCCGATACGCACGGCATAGGTCTGCGCGCCATAGATGCTCACCTGCGCGACGCCCGATATGGTGGAAAGAAGCGGCGAGATGATGTTCTCGGCGATTTCGTCCACCTTGCTGGTCGGCATCTCCTTGCTATTGACGGCCAGCAGCAGCACCGGCGCATCGGCCGGATTGGTCTTGCGATAGCTCGGCGTCGTCGTCATGTTGCTCGGCAATTGCCGCTGCGCGCGGGAAATCGCGGCCTGCACATCGGCTGCCGCTGCATCGATATCGCGGTTGAGATCGAACTGCAGCACGATCGAGCTGTTGCCGAGCGTATTGGTGGCGCTGATTTCGCTGACGCCGGGAATGGTCTCGAACTGCTTGACCAGCGGTGTGGTGACCGATGTGGCCATGGTTTGTGGCGAAGCGCCGGAAAGCGACGAGGAAACGTTGATCGTCGGGAAATCCACCTTCGGCAGGGCGGCGACGGGCAGCAGGCGGAAGCCGGCAAGCCCGGCCAGCACCAGGCCGATGGCGAGAAGCGTAGTGGCGACGGGCCGGTTGATGCAGAAATTCGGGATCATTGGTCGCCAACCTTTTCCTGCGGAATATTGGCGGCCAGATTGCCGGCCGCGCCGCCCTTGTCGGAAAATTGCTCGACCACGAACTGGCCGTCGGCAAGTTCGGATTGACCCTCGATAATCACATGCTCGCCACCATTGAGGCCGCTTGCGATGGCGGTAAGATCGCCATTCGAGCGGGCGACTTCCACCGGCGTCATATGGGCATGATGCTCGCTATCGACGGTATAGACGAAATTGCCCTTCGGCCCCGGCCGCACGGCGACCGTCGGCACAACGATCATTTCATCGTCCGAAACGAAGTGCGCGGTGACATTGACGGACTGGCCGGGCCATAAAAGACCGCGATCGTTCTTGAATTCCGCCTTGGCCAGCACCGTACCGGAGGTCTGATCCACCGTATTGTCGTAGAACCGCAGTACGCCGCTCATCGGTTCGCCCCCCGTCGCCGCGGGGTCGACATCGACTGCGGTATCCTTCGCCACGCCTTCGCGCAATTGCGGTAGATAGCGCTGTGAGAGCCGGAAACTGACCGAAATCGGATCGTATTTGGTGATCGTCACGATATTGACGCCGGCGCTGAGATAGGCGCCGGGGCTGACGCTGATATCACCGAGCCGCCCATCGAAAGGGGCACGGATTTCCATGTGCTCGAGCGTCACCTGGTCGGAGGCAAGCGTTGCCTTGTCGGCATCGATCTTGGCGCTGGCGCTATCCCGCGCCGCCCTTGCCTGATCCAGCACCTGCTGGGATTCCGCGCTCTGCTTGACGAGGTTGGCGGCGCGCTGGAAGGCGGCCTCCGTCTGCTCCAGCGTTGCCTGATCGGCGGCGATATTGGCCTTGTCCTTGTCGACAGCGGCGCGGGCGATGCGGTCATCCATCTTGAGGATAAGGTCGCCCGCCTTGATATGCTGACCGTCCTTCGCCTCGATTTCCATGACAAGGCCGGCCTGAAGCGGCGCGATATTGGTGATGTCGGCCGCAACCGCCCAGCCCGTCGCCGTTGCATCCATCGGCAGCGTCGCCTTGCCGACGGCGATGGTGCTGACGGTGGGTGGCCCGCCATTGCGCCGTCCTCCGCCCTGTCTTTGTCCCTGCTGCCGGGCTGGTTGGCCGCTTTGGGAGGACTTCGCCGCCGTTTCGGCGTCGGCCCTGGGGGACACGCTGGCAAATTGCTTGAGATAGGGGACTTGATCGAGCGGCAGGCGATCCTTGAAATACCAGGCACCGGCGGCTGCGATGGCAAGAACGCTGAGAGCGGTCCAGAAACGTTTCATCTGACGATTCCGCGTAATGAGAGCGATACATGTTTCCCGAACATGTGCGGTAAGCCTTGGGAGCAGCTTTCCCCCACAAGACACCCAATGCGCTGCGAAATCACCTTAAACTTTTGTAATGGCGGCGACAATGACCGTCGCTATATGCCCTGTCTTTTGGGGAACTGACGTTTTCGGTTCCTGCCCCATGCAATGCTTGACCATGTTCCCTTTCGCCACTGGTTCCGGCCAAAGAAAAAGCCGCCTCGTTTCCGGGGCGGCTCTGGCATGGATGGTGAAAAGCCTCCGATTAGAAGGCCCGGATGGCGTTGCGGGTCGCAAGCACGTCCTCGGCGACATTGCCCGTCGTTGCCGGTACGGAGCCGACGAGATCCAGGAACTTGTAAAGTTCGGTGGCCTGCGAGTTGGTGACATAGATGATGTCGCGATCCTGCATCGGGAACTTCGTGGCGGCGAAGAAGGTCGACGGATCGCGCAGATTGGCGCGGAAGATGACCGGAACGTCCTGTCCGGGGAACTTCGACGTATTGATGCCGAGCTTCACGAGAAGATCGCGCTTGACGATACGATAGACATAGACCTGAGCCGGGTCAGCACGGGAATCGAGCAGTCCGCCCGCTTTGCCGAGTGCATCCGAAAGCTTGAGATCGGCATCCTCGAACTCGAAACGTCCGTTGAGGCCCGAAGCGCCGAAGGCAAGGTAGGTGCGGCGTTCACGTTCCACCATGATCGTGTCGCCCGGAACCACATAGATATTTTCGGACGGCGTGCTGACGAGGTGGTTGTAATTGACGCGGGCGGTCTTGCCGCGGCGGATCAGCGTGACATAGGATTCGATATTCGGGGCGCTGAGGCCCTTTGCATAGGAGATGACGTCGAGAACCCGATCGCCCGCTTCCGAAAGCTGAACTTTCGTCGGTTCCTTGACGTCGCCCAGCACGGAGGCCTGTGCGGAGCGGCTGGAAATCTTGGTGATGAGAACCTGCGGCTCGATGGCGCGGTTGGCGAGCCGTTCCTCGATTTCGCTCTGCACATCCTCGACATTGCGGCCGGTGGCGCGAATCTTGCCCGCATAGGGAACGCTGATATTGCCTTCCCGGTCCACGGTCTGGTTCGGCAGGCTGATGAAGTTGCCGGGACGGCTGCCCGCGTCGTTCGGAATGAAGAGGCCGCCGGCCTGGCTTTCAAAGATCGCGACCTGCACCACGTCGCCGACGCCCATCGGCAGCGCCGGAACGCCGCCCTTGCCGCCGCCGAAACTGCCGAGCAGGGTGGTGGTTGTGGTGTCGCCGACGTAGTTGAGGACGGAGCTGTTGATGTCGAGCAGCGCGTAGTCGACACCGGCGGTTTTCTGCTTGTCCTTGGAGGCGAATTTCACAGAAGCGTTAGATTCGATCGAGGCTGCATCGGGGCCGGAGGCCGCAGTAACCGTGCAACCCGCCAGTGCTGCAGAGGCAAGCAGAATCGAAACATTCAATAAACGCATTTGGTCCTCGAAATGAATGTCGTCCGAAAAGCAGAAATAATCCGGACATCGTATAAGTTTTTAAAAATAAGCACTTCATAAATGACACCGGTAAAGGAAATCCAAACCGGCATTACATCCGTTCAGCGGAATCGCATCCCAGGATGTTTACGTCTCCTATCAGGCATATGCCCAATTTCAGACGATGCTTCAAGTTCATCATCGCTCAACTGCGCCGAAAAATTCCGGGCGAGGCACGATGTTCGAATCCCCTGATGGTGTCAGTATTGTTGCGCTTCAATATTCAGTCGGATGCCATAATCTCTTTGATTGCTGCATTGCGCTAGTGCAGTTTTGTCACGCTTGCGCGGTTTCTTTTGCTGTTGACTGACGTGAAGACTAATTAATTGTTTTGTAAATGTTTTTATGTGCCTGTCATGCCCGCTCAGCCAGTGCGAAATTCACGGTATCCGCGAATTCCCGCAGGAAACGCTCGCGTGAGAAGCGGGCGGCATTGTTGATGCAGGCGTTCTTGTCGAAGCGGTCGGAATTGTCGACGAACTCCTGTACGGCGGCGCAGATCGCCTCCGGTGTCTGCTCACCGAAATAAAGGCCGGTCGGATGGTTGGAGGCGCCGAGCGGAACGACGGTTTCCAGCACGCCGCCCTTGCCATAGGCGATGACCGGTGTGCCGAGCGCCTGGGATTCGACCGGCACGATGCCGAAATCGTCTTCTGCCGCAAAGACGAAGGCCTTGGCCTCGGCCATGTATTTGTGAAGCTCGTCATTGCCGACGAAACCTAGAATTTCGACATTCGGCGTGGCGATTTCGCGGATGCGTTTCATGTCCGGCCCGTCGCCGATGACGACCAGCCGTTTGTCGGGCATCTTTGCAAAGGCTTCCACGATCAGGTGCACCTTCTTGTAGGGCACCAGCCGCGATGCTGTGACGAAATAGTCACCCTTAAGCTCGGACGGGGAAAGATGGGAGGTGTCCACCGGCGGATAGATCACGGTGGAATCGCGGCCATAACACTTGCGCACCCGGTTACGGATGAATTTGGAGTTGACCGTCATCAGGTCGACACCGTTGGCGGTGCGGATGTCCCACATGCGGATATAGTGCAGAATGGCGCGCGCGATCCATGAGGTGAAGCCGCGCGTCAGTCTGGTTTCCTTGAGATACTGGTGCTGGAGGTCCCAGGCGTAGCGGATGGGGCTATGGATATAGGAGACGTGAAACTGGCCCGGGCCGGTGATGACGCCCTTGGCAACCGCATAGCTCGAGGAAATCACCAGATCGTAGCCGCTCAGATCGAACTGTTCGATGGCGAGCGGCATCAGCGGCAGATAGGAGCGGTATTTTTTCCGGGCGAAAGGCAGCTTCTGGATGAAGGAAGTGTTGACGGGACGGCCGCCGAGAAACCCCCGGTCGCGCTCGCTCATGAAATCGACAAGGCAGTACAGATCCGCGTGAGGGTAAATTTCAAGAAGGTTGTGAAGCACTTTTTCGGCCCCGCCTCTGTCGGTGAGCCAGTCATGCACGATTGCCGTCTTCATAATTTCCTCAATAATTTCAACGTAATAAAAATTAATGTTCCGCCATGGAATAAAGTTTGGCGGTGTAGAATATCAGGTCTGTCTGCAGCCCTTGAAAATACGGCTGGCGGCGTCAAATAGCGTAACGATTAATAAGAATATGCCGGTATGTCTGTGGTGGCCTAGCGTTAGTCCGCTCTTTAATAGCACTTTGTTCGCAAATGCGAAATATCCAACCTTCTTAATTCCCTTTCTTCCTTTGCAGTCAAACGCCGGTCGTCATTCCCTCTCTCCCAGCCGGAAGAGATGGTTATCACGGCACGCCGTATTTTTGGCGAAACTCCCGTTTTTTCATCGCCTTAAACGATGCCGCCTTCTTTCGCAAATACCTGTCCTGCGTTTCGCCGATCATGGAAACCCATCATCGTGCCGCATTGTCATTGACAAGGCGTCTTATCGAGATATTCTGTTATAAAGATGCATATAACATAATAATGGAACACATAAGAGCTGGGAGCTTGACCATGAGACGTAAACTTGCATTTCTCGCCACCGCCGCTTTGCTGCTTGCGCCGGGTGTAATGATGGCTGCGGAGAAGGGTGGCGTCATCAATGTCGCCACGATCGGCGAACCGCCGACCCTCGACCCCATGGCGTCTACTGCCGATCTCGTCGGCATCGTCACGCAGCATATTTTCGAAACGCTCTATACCTTCGACAAGGGCTGGAAGGTGACACCGCTTCTGGCGGAAAGCCTGCCCGAGATCAGTGCGGACGGCAAAACTTACACAATCAAGCTCAGGCAGGGCATCAAGTTCCATGACGGCAGCAACATGACGTCCGAAGATGTCGTCGCCTCGCTCGGCCGCTGGATGAAGATCGCCTCGCGCGGCAAGCAGGCAGCCGGCTTTATCGAGAATATCTCCGCGCCGGATGCCGGAACGGTCACGATTGCCCTCAAGCAGCCCTATGCGCCGCTCGCTTCGCTGCTCGCCTTCAACAATTCCGCAGCCATCATCCTGCCGGCCGAAAAGCAGGCGGAGCCGATGGCCGAATTCATCGGCACCGGCCCCTATATGCTGAAGGAACGCAAGGCCGACCAGTATATCCAGCTCGTCCGTTTCGATGGCTACAAGTCCCGCGACGGCGAAAGCGATGGTTATGGCGGTGCACGCCATCAGTATCTCGATGAAATCCGCTTCGTTCCGGTGCCCGATCCGAATACCCGCGTCGAAGCCGCCGTTTCCGGGCAATATGATTATGTCGATTCCATTCCGGTGGAATCCTTCGACAAGGTGAAGTCGTCGTCTGCCTCGCAGCCTTTGATGCTGAAGCCTTTCGGTTATCCGGTCTTCGTGTTCAACACGAAGGAGGGGCTTTCTTCCAAGCTGGAGGTCCGCAAGGCGGTGACCGAAGCGCTGAACATGGAGGATATGCTGGCGGCTGCATTCGGCAGCACGGATTTCTATGCGCTCGACGGCGCCTATTATCCCGATAATTTCTCCTGGCATTCGGAAGAGGGCGTCGAGGGCAATTACAATCTCGGCAACCCGGAAGCCGCCGCCGAAAAGCTGAAGGCGGCCGGCTACAACGGCGAGCCGCTGCGCATCCTCACCAGCCGCCAGTATGAGTTCCACTACAAGATGGCGCAGGTCGCGGCGGAATATCTGAAGCTTGCCGGTTTCAAGGTGGATATGCAGGTGGTGGACTGGGCGACGCTGACGCAGCGCCGCGCCGACCCGAAGCTCTGGGATATCTACATCACCCACAGCCCCTTCCTGCCGGAGCCGGCGCTGATCGGCGCGCTCTCCACCGGCTCGCCGGGCTGGTGGGATACGCCGGCACGCAAGGCGGCGGTTGACGCCTTCACCTCGGAAGCCGATCCGGACAAGCGTATCGCGCTTTGGGCCAATGTGCAGAAAACGATCTATGCCGAGCTGCCGCTCATCAAGATCGGCGACTTCAATGCCGTGGCGGCCAAGTCCAACAAGCTGGAAGGCGTCGATCCGGCTCCATGGCCTTACTTCTGGAATGCATCGGTTACGAAATAAGGCCGACACCGCACGCCGTCACCCCGGCCTTGAGCCGGGGTCCAGCGCGATCAAGTCCTTGGTCGCAAGAGACCTTTTCACCACGCGGACGCGTGGTGGCTGGATGCCGGATCAAATCCGGCATGACGGAAGTGAGCAGTCGATCTTTAAGCAACCCGGTTCAACCGTCGCCTGATAGCGGCAATCACGCGCTTCGGAGCCTTCATACGTGATACGGTATATTTTCCAGAGACTTGCGGGAATGATTGTGGTGATGTTCCTTGTCGTCACCATCGTCTTCGTCATCCTGCGCGTAACACCCGGAGACCCGGCGGCCGTGATGCTGGGGCCGGATGCCTCGGCGCAGGACATTGCGGAGCTGCGCAGCCGGCTTGGCCTCGATCAGTCGCTCGGCGTGCAATATGTCTATTATATCGGGCAATTGCTGAAGGGCGATCTCGGCCAGTCGATCTTTCTCAACATGCCGGTTGGCTCAGCGCTGCTGGACCGGGCCGAACCGACCTTCTTCCTGACGATCTTTTCGCTGTTGATCGCCAGTGTCATCGCCCTTCCCATCGGTATCTATGCCGCTTACCGGCGCGGTTCCTTCGTGGATCAGGCCGCGACCACCGTGGCGATGCTGGCGGCGAGCATTCCGAGCTTCTGGCTCGGCCTCATTCTCATGCAGGTCTTCGCCGTCAGGCTCGATATGTTCCCGGTGTCGGGTTATGGCGGTCCGGGCGCGAGCTTCCTTGAGCGCATGTATCACCTGACGCTGCCGGCCATCGCGCTCGGCCTCGTTTCCTCCGCCCTCATCCTGCGCTTCACCCGCGCCTCGATGCTGGATGTTTTAGGTGACGACTATGTCCGCACCGCCCGTGCCAAGGGCGTCAAGGAGCGCCGCGTGGTGATGAAACATGCGTTGAAAAACGCACTCATTCCCAT
Source organism: Agrobacterium sp. 22-223-1 (assembly GCF_053522385.1). Classification (NCBI taxonomy): domain Bacteria; kingdom Pseudomonadati; phylum Pseudomonadota; class Alphaproteobacteria; order Hyphomicrobiales; family Rhizobiaceae; genus Agrobacterium; species Agrobacterium sp. 22-223-1. The sequence goes on along the minus strand of NZ_JBNWCN010000004.1, from coordinate 114,018 downwards.
CCTGACCGTGCTCGGGCTCACCGCCGCCGTGCTGATTTCCGGCGCAGTGGTGACGGAAACCGTTTTCGGCCTGCCGGGCGTCGGCAATCTCGTCGTCTCGGCCGTTCTCCGGCGCGATTATCCGGTCATTCAGGGCGCGCTTCTCGTCATCGCCGGGCTTTACGTGCTCATCAATTTTGCAATCGACATGCTCTATCTGCTGGTCGATCCGAGGGTTCGTTACTGATGGCCGATATCGTTTCCACCGCCCCGCCGGCACGCAACCCGACCGTCCTGTTCATCCGGCGCCTCCTGAAGCGCAAGACGGTCGCTGCCGGTCTCATCGTGCTGCTGGTCTTCGTGCTTCTCGCGGTTTTCGCGCCGATGATTGCGCCGTATTCGCCATCGAAACTGTCGATTGTGAACCGCCTGAAGCCGCCAAGCGAGCTTTACTGGTTCGGCACCGACGAGTTCGGTCGCGACGTCTTCTCGCGCACCATTTATGCCGGAAGGCTGTCGCTTCTGGTCGGTGCCGCCGTGGTGGCGCTTTCGGCGCTGATCGGCATCACGCTCGGCCTGCTTGCCGGTTTCTTCCAGAAGCTGGATACGCCGATTGCCCGCCTGATCGATGCGATGATGGCCTTTCCGGATATTCTGCTGGCGATTGCGCTGGTAGCGGCGCTCGGCCCGTCGCTGACGACTGTCATCATCGCGCTTGCCGTTGTCTATTCGCCGCGCCTTGCCCGCATCGTGCGCGCCTCGACGCTGGTGATCCGCGAATTACCCTATGTGGAGGCGGCGAAGGCGCTCGGCATCTCCACCTTCCACATCATGACGCGGCATGTGCTGCGCAATCTGGTCTCGCCGATCCTCGTGCAATGCACCTTCCTTTTCGCCAGCGCCATGCTGGCCGAGGCCGGCCTGTCGTTTCTGGGGCTTGGTGTCAGCCCTGAAATTCCGACCTGGGGAACCATGATCTCCGCCGGCCGCCAATATATCGGCCAGGCGGACTGGATGACCTATTTCCCCGGCTTTGCCATCATTCTTTCCGTGCTGTCGCTGCAAATGGTCGGCGACGGGCTGCGGGACATGCTCGATCCAAGACTGCGAAGGGATTTGTAATATGACGTCCCGTGAACAGGCGAAAACGCCTCTTCAAGCTCCCATTCTTCTCACCAATGTCAAACCCGTCGGTTTCGGAAAGGGTGCTCCACAGGTTTCGACCGATATTCTGATCGGCGGCGATGGCAAGATCGCCGCGGTTGGGCCTGGCATGCAGGCACCTGCGGATGCGCAGCGAATTGATGCCAAGGGTGCCTTCGTCTCGCCCGGCTGGGTGGATCTGCACGTGCATATCTGGCACGGCGGCACCGATATCTCCATTCGCCCCTCCGAATGCGGGGCCGAGCGCGGCGTGACGACGCTGGTGGATGCCGGTTCGGCGGGCGAGGCGAATTTCCACGGTTTCCGGGAATATATCATCGAGCCCTCGAGGGAGCGCATCAAGGCCTTCCTCAATCTCGGCTCCATCGGGCTCGTCGCCTGCAACCGGGTGCCGGAACTGCGGGATATCAAGGATATCGATCTCGATCGTATCCTCGAATGTTACGCCGAAAACAGCGAACATATTGTCGGCCTCAAGGTGCGGGCGAGCCATGTCATCACCGGCTCCTGGGGTGTGACGCCGGTCAAGCTCGGCAAGAAGATCGCCAAGATCCTGAAAGTGCCGATGATGGTGCATGTGGGCGAACCGCCGGCACTTTATGATGAGGTGCTGGAAATTCTCGGCCCCGGCGATGTCGTGACCCATTGCTTCAACGGCAAATCGGGTTCCAGCATCATGGAAGACGAGGACCTGTTCAACCTTGCCGAACGCTGCGCGGGCGAAGGCATCCGGCTGGATATCGGCCATGGCGGCGCCTCCTTCTCCTTCAAGGTGGCGGAAGCGGCGATTGCGCGCGGCCTGTTGCCCTTCTCGATTTCGACGGATTTGCATGGGCACTCGATGAATTTTCCGGTCTGGGATCTGGCGACAACAATGTCGAAGCTGCTGTCGGTTGACATGCCTTTCGAAAATGTCGTCGAGGCCGTCACCCGCAACCCGGCCTCCATTATCCGCCTCGATATGGAAAATCGCCTTGATGTCGGCCAGCGCGCCGACTTCACCATTTTCGATCTAGTGGATTCCGATCTGGAAGCGACCGATTCCAACGGCGATGTGGCGCGCCTGACGCGTCTGTTCGAGCCGCGTTACGCGGTCATCGGCGCGGAAGCGATTGCTGCCAGCCGTTATATTCCAAGAGCGCGCAAGCTGGTGCGCCACAGCCATGGTTATTCCTGGCGCTGAACCCAAATGGACAAGGCGGAGGAGGGCAATCCCCTCCGTCTTCCGCAGAGATTAAGGGATACCCGTCCCTATATTATGAGGAATTCGCGTGAAACAGTCTTCGCTTGAGGCAGAGGGGCGCCATTCGCCCTATGACCGGCTCGCCGCGCTCGGCATTTCCCTGCCGCCGCCGCCGCCGCCAATTGCCAATTTCGTCACCCATGTGGTGGAAGGCAACATGCTATATCTTTCGGGGCAGGGGCCGCGGGAGGAAAACGGCCATCTTTACGCCGGCAAGGTGGGCGCGGAAATCGGGCTGGAAGAGGCCTATAACCATGCGCGGCTCACCGGCATCAATCTCCTCGCCGTCATGCATGAGGCGCTGGGTGATCTGTCGCGGGTGAAAAAGGTGGTCAAGCTGCTCGGCATGGTCAATGCCGTCAGCGATTTCCGCGATCATCCGAGCGTCATCAATGGCTGCTCCGATCTCTTCATCGATGTGTTCGGCGATGCGGGACAACATGCCCGCTCCGCCGTCGGTTTCGGCTCGCTGCCGGGTAACATCACCGTTGAGATTGAAGCCATCGTCGCGCTCAAGGATTGAGGCCGTTCAATGGTTGCGCCAGCCCATCAGCTTTTCGATCCGTTCCGCCGAAACCCTGACCTGTTCGGTATAATGGTTTTCGTCCGCCAGCACCTTCTGTTCCGGCAGCACGATGGAAATCGTCGCAACGCATTCGCCCCTGTTATCGCAGATCGGCGAGGCGATGCAGGCGACGGCGTAATCGGATTCGGCGACCTGTATCGACAGGCGGTCATGGAAAGCGGCGCCTGCCGATTGCGACAGGGTCTCCGGGTTGATTTCCGCACGGCCTGTGGGAGAAGTGCGGGCGCAACGGCGGAAAAGCTCGACACGTTCCGCCTCCGGCAGATGGCCAACGAGCAGGCGGCCGGACGCCGTCCAGTTCAGGGGAACGCGGGTGCCGACGCGCGAGGCGACCTGAAAATGGCTCGGACCATCCGCCATGGCCAGCACCAGCATATGGTCGCCGTCGCGGCCGCAAAGCTGCACGGTTTCGCCCGCATGGCGGCACAGATCGTGCATTTCGTGGGTGGCGACACCCATGAAATCCAGCGAGCGGGCATAAGCGAGGCCATAGTGGTAAAGCCTAGCGCCGAGCCAGATGTTGCCATCGGCATTACGCGCCAGCATGTTCTTTTCGACGAGATCGTCGACGATCACATAAACGGTGGAAAGCGGCGCCTTGATCGCCTTGGCGATGGCGTAAGCGCCGGCGGGCGATCCGGTTTCGTAAAGGTAATCAATAACCTGAAGGGCGCGGTCGATACCGCTGACGCGCGAGCGCTTGGCCGCCTTCGCGTCCGCGTTTTCGGCGGCGTCGGACAGGGCGGTTGAAGGCGTTTCGTCCGGTTTATGGGCGTCCAATTTTGGCTCCTCATGAATTTTGAGAAGCTATTACATTATTATGGCATATATGTCGATGCCCATCGCATCGCAAAGACAGGAGAAAGACATGACCGAGGATATCAGAAGCAGGATCGGCCTTCGCCCGGTCATCAACGTCTCGGGCACCATGACCTCGCTCGGCGCGTCGATTGTCGTTCCGGAAGCGGTTGAGGCCATGGCGGCGATCCTGCCTCAATTCGTCGAGATCAACGATCTGCAACGCAAGGCGAGCGCGATCATTGCAAGGCTGACGGGAGGCGAGGCCGGTTTCGTCACGGCGTCCTGCTCCTCGGGCATCAGCCTTGCGGTTGCGGGTGCGATCACCGGCAACAATTTGCTGGCCATTGAAAAACTGCCCGATGTGACCCCGGAAAAGAATGAGGTTCTGGTCCAGATGGGCCATGTGGTGAGCTACGGCGCGCCGGTGGATCAGGCAATCCGGCTCGGCGGCGGCAAGGTGGTGCTGATCGGGCAGGCAACATCGACCCATCGTTTCCACATGGAAAACGCCATCACCGAAAAGACGGCGGCGGCGGTTTATGTCGTCTCGCACCATGTGGTGGATTACGGCCTGCTGCATCTTTCTGAATTCGTCGAGATTGCCCATGCCAGGGGCGTGCCTGTCATCGTGGATGCGGCTTCCGAATATGATCTGAAACTGTTTCTGGCGACGGGCGCGGATGTGGTGCTTTATTCCGGCCACAAGTTCCTCGGCGGCCCGACTTCCGGTATCGTCGCCGGCAAAAAGGAGCTGGTGCGCAACGCCTTTCTGCAGAATATGGGCATCGGTCGCGGCATGAAGGTCGGCAAGGAAAGCATCTATGGTGTCATGGCGGCGCTGGAAGCCTGGGAAAAGCGTGATCATGACGGCATTCGCGAGCGCGAAACCGGCTATCTCAACCTCTGGAAAAAGATGCTGGACGGACGCCCCGGCGTGACGGCGCTGATCGAGCCCGACCCGACCAACAATCCGCTCGACCGGCTGCGCGTCATCATCGATGCCGAAGAAGCGCATATCACCGCCTGGGACCTGACGACGGCGCTTGCCAAAGGTAACCCGCCGATCATTGCCCGCGATCACGAGGTGGAACACCGCTATTTCTATCTCGACCCCTGCAACCTGCATCCCGGCCAGGAAACCATTGTGGCTTCCCGGCTGGCCGAGGAGCTGGACAAGGCGCGCGCCTCCAACGAGGTGATCGCCACGCCGTTCGAGGACCGCAGCCGCCACCGTTTCGACGGCATGCTGCGCTGGCCTGACTAAGTGAAACGAGCGGGTGCCGCGTATTTCTTCTCCCCGAGGGGGAGAAGGTCGCGGCAGCGGGATGAGGGGGCGAGGGTGCGGTCTATCGCTGGCGTTGCCCCCCTCATCCGACCCTTCGGGCCACCTTCTCCCCGGCGGGGAGAAGAAATTTGCCGCAACGCCGTGCCTGAGTTGAAACATAAAAGAAGGGAACGATCATGACCATGCCGCAGGCAGCACCGCTTGGTGCCGAAGATGCCGTACTTTCCGTCCGCAATCTCACCACGTCCTTTCACGTGGATGGCGGCTGGAAACCGGTGGTGCGTGATATTTCCTTCGATGTCGGACCGGGCGAGACGGTCGCGATCGTCGGCGAAAGCGGCTCGGGCAAAAGCGTTACCTCGCTTTCCATCATGCGGCTGCTGGATCGGGAAAGCAGTAGGGTTCAGGGCGAAATTCTGCTCGGCGGTCGCAACCTGCTGTCCCTTTCCGAAGACGCCATGCGGCGGGTGCGGGGCAATGAGGTCGCTATGATCTTTCAGGAGCCGATGACCAGCCTCAATCCGCTCTTCACCATTGGCGACCAGATTTCCGAGGCCCTGCTGTGCCACCAGCCGATGTCGAAAGCCGATGCGCGGGCGGAGACGATCCGCCTTCTCGAAAAGGTCCGCATCCCGTCTGCCGCCTCGCGTTTCGACGAATATCCGCATCGCTTTTCCGGCGGCATGCGCCAGCGCGTGATGATCGCCATGGCGCTCGCCTCCAAACCGAAGCTCCTGATCGCCGACGAGCCGACGACGGCGCTCGACGTCACCATTCAGGGCCAGATCCTCGACCTCATCAAGGCGCTGCAGGAAGAGGAGGGCACGTCGGTCCTCTTCATTACCCATGATATGGGTGTGGTCGCCGAAATCGCCGACCGCACCGTCGTCATGTATCGCGGCGAGCAGGTCGAAGTCGGTGCGACGGCGGATATTTTCCATCGCGGCAAACATCCCTATACGCGCGCACTTTTGTCCGCTGTTCCGGTTCTGGGGTCGATGAAAGGCGAAGAGAGGCCGCTCCGTTTTCCCATCGTCAACACCACCACGGGGGAAATGCAGGAGCCAGCGCGTCCGGCCGATACCGTTGACGCCAGCGCCCAGCCGGTGCTGAAGGTGGAGGGGCTGACCAAGCGTTTCGACATCCACTCCGGCCTGCTGGGTCGGCTCAGCGGCCGCGTCCACGCGGTGGAAAACGTGTCCTTCGATCTCAGGGCCGGTGAAACATTGTCATTGGTGGGTGAGAGCGGCTGCGGCAAATCCACCACCGGACGCGCCATCATGCGGCTGATCGAGCCGGATGCCGGTTCGGTCGTGGTCAACGGCGAGAACATTCTCGCGCTGGACAAGACGGGCATGCGGGACATGCGTAAGACGGTTCAGATGATCTTTCAGGACCCCTTCGCCTCGCTCAATCCGCGTATGACGGTGGGTGCGGCGATTGCCGAACCTTTTCTGGAGCACCGCATGGGAAGCGCCCGCGAGGCGAAGGATGTGGTGGCCGACATGCTCAAAAAGGTTGGTCTCTCACCGGACATGGCTTCGCGTTACCCGCATGAATTTTCCGGCGGCCAGCGCCAGCGCATCTGCATTGCCCGCGCGCTCGCCCTCCAGCCCAAGGTGATCGTCGCGGATGAGAGCGTTTCGGCGCTGGATGTTTCCATCAAGGCGCAGGTCATCAACCTGATGCTGGATCTGCAACAGAGCCTCGACCTTGCCTTCCTGTTCATCAGCCATGACATGGCGGTGGTGGAACGCGTCAGCCACCGGGTGGCGGTGATGTATCTCGGCGAGATCGTTGAGATCGGTCCGCGCGCCGCTGTCTTCGACAATCCGCAGCATGACTATACCCGCAAGCTGATGGCGGCCGTGCCGGTGCCGGACCCGGATCGCCGCAACACAAGGCGCGGTGCGGCGAATGACGAGCTGAAAAGCCCGATCCGCGCCGTCGATTATGTCGTCAAGCCGCGTGAATATCGTGAGGTTTCGCCCGGCCACCTCGTTGCTTGCTGAAACTGGTTATAGGCCCGGCACGTCCGATGTCGCGAAAGGTATACGGTAACCGCGCTGAAAACTTTCTCGCTGTCCGAGATGGCGATACCATGTCTGCACGGCTGGAAAGTCGTCGAGGTTAATCCTGTGGCGCGTGAAACGTGAGACCCATGGCCAGATGGCGATATCGGCTATTGAAAAATCGCCGGCCACAAACTCCCGCCCGCTCAAGCGGTCGTTCAATGTCCGGTAAAGCCGCGCCACATCCGTCGCAAAACGCGTCTCGGCAAAGGGGGCCTGTCCGGCATGGTAGGTCAGGAAATAATGGGCATAACCGAGTGTCGGGCCGAAATTGGCGGCCTGCCACATCAGCCATTCGGTGACGATCAGTCGTTCGATTGCTGAGGCGGGCAGAAGCCGGCCCGCCTTTTCGGCAAGATAGATCAGGATCGCGTTCGATTCCGTCAGGACGGTGCCGTTTTCATCATCGACAATCGCAGGGATTTTCGAGCCGGGATTGATGCGGACGTAATCGGCGGCAAATTGCTCGCCTTTTTCGATGTCGATGGCATGGCTTTGATAGGGCAAGCCAAGTTCTTCCAGTGCAATCGAGATTTTAAGGCCGTTGGGCGTGATCCAGGTATAAAGGTCGATCATGCTAGTCGAACATTGCCTCATCAAGCGGCAGTGCCCGTCTGCCTTTCTTGCCGGTCACATCGGAAAGGTCCGTGTAAAGACCGCGCAATGTCAGAACGAGCTCAATAATTCGCGGATCGGTGACACGATAGATCACTGCTTTGCCTTCCCGCGAGCCTTCGATCACACCAGCGTCGCGCAATTCGGCAAGTTGCTGCGAAAGCGTTGGCTGCTGGATGCCGAGTTCATATTCCAGCGCGGAAACGGAAGCCTCCGTTTCCATGAGATAACAGACGATGGCCAGACGATTGGCGTTGGCGACAAGCTTCAAAAGCTCGCTCGCTTCCACCACGCTGCGGCAGATGAGATTGGAAACCGGTTTCGTCACGACTACAGGCCCATTTTTCAAACTACAAAAAAGTAGAATGTATGACGATAAATTTCAATGGCTTGATGAAAGCTAGTTCGACCCGATCAAGCATTTTTCAAAATCTACAGGATTGGTAGATTTCTCTTTCGCTTTCCGGCCGAGGATCGCCAAAACGTTCCTCGAAAACATTCTATAAAAAAGTAGATTGATTGCGAAATGAGGTGTCGACATGAAAATCGGGGTCCATCCCAACAATCTGCATTTACGTCTCGCCCGGCTCTGGCCCGGCGCCTTTGAAGAATTCGATCCGGAATTCGTGGCCTATCGTGAAGGCCGAGATACGGCAGCGCTTCTGGAAAAGGGCGAAATTCATTTCGGCGGTACGGGTTCGACACCACCCATCGAGGCGGATGCACGCGGGCTTTCCGCAAGATATATCGCCGCGTCCGCACCACGGCCCGCCAATGGCGCGATCCTCGTGAGGCGCGATAGCACGATCCGCTCCGCAGCGGATCTTGCGGGAAAACGCATATCGCTGATTGACGGATCGTTTCATACCTATCTTCTGGCGCGCAGCCTGGAAGGGGCGGGGCTTGGTCTTGCGGATGTGACCCGTATCGAAAGCGGCGACAGCGATAGCCTGCGCGATCTCGTGGAAGGCCGTGTCGATGCCTGGGTGACGATGTCGCCGCGACTGGAAAAGGCTCTGACCCATGAGGAGATCAGCCTTCTTGTCCGTTGCGGCTCCACCATTCCCAACCGTTCGCTATTCTGGACGCTTGCGCGCCACAACATAGGGGGCGAGACAGGGCAGGCAATTGCGGCCGAACTGGATCGCGTCGGCCGGGCCGTGATGGCGGATATCGACAAAGCCGCCGCCCTTCTCGCCGCGGAACCGGGCAGCGAAGGTGATGCACAGTCCTGGGCCAAGGTGCTGAGGTCGCGAGACCTTTCGGTCGTGGCCGCTGCCGAAAATATCCTTGCCGAACAGCAGGAGGAGGCCGATACGCTTTACAGGCACGGTCATTTCTCTTTACCGGTTCTGACCGGGCAATCAGCCAGCGTGGGAGGCGGCAGATGAATGTTTTCTGGTACATGTGCGCGCCCGATGGCGCCTATCCCTGGCAGCCGGAAGGGTCTCGCAAGGTCGATCTCGGTTATTACAAACAGCTGGCGCTTGCTTATGACCAGCTGGGTTACACCGGTGCGCTGTTTGCCACCGGCGCGCATGACGTCTGGGTTCTGGCGGGCGCGCTGCTTTCCTATACCGAGCGGCTAAAGCTTCTGGTCGCCATTCATCCGGGCCTTGTCGCGCCGACGCTGCTCGCCAAGATGGCGGCAACGCTTCAGGAGTTTTCGCGCGGACGCCTGCTGATCAATGTCGTCTCGGGCGATGCCAAGATGCTCGGCGCATACGGCATGACCATGCCGCATGACGAGCGCTATGATATGGCGGATGAATATCTGCAGATCTGGCACCGTCTTTTTGCCGGCGAAACGGTCGATTTCAAGGGGCGGCATTTCCAGACGGAGGGCGCAAAGCTGGCGCTGCCGGTGGGGCAAGGCATAGAGCCGCCGCCATTGTGGTTCGGCGGTTCCTCGGACAAGGCCATCGACGTTGCCGCCAAACATGTCGAGACCTATCTTTCCTGGGGGGAAACGCCGGATCAGATCGGCGCGAAGGTCGATCTCGTCAAGGCGCGGGCGGAGAAGCTTGGCCGCGAGCTGGAATACGGCATTCGCCTTTACGTTATTGTGCGTGATACGGATGAAGAAGCATGGGCCGCCGCTGCCGATCTCTACGGCCGCATGGATGAGCGTGCCATTGCCGCCAACCAGCGTTTCGTCGGCAAGACAGATTCCGTCGGCCAGCAGCGCATGACGGCGATGCATGGCGGGCAGAAGCCGGAGAACCTGCGCGATCTTGAAATCGCACCCAACCTCTGGGCCGGCATCGGCCTTGTGCGGCCGGGGCCGGGAACCGCGATTGTCGGTTCGCCGGATACTGTCATCCGCACGCTGGAGGCCTATAAGAAGGCGGGCGTGAATACCTTCATCCTTTCCGGCATGCCATTGCTGGAAGAGGCTTTCCGCTTCGGCGAAAAGGTTCTGCCGCGTCTTGACGTATCGCGTGAGGTCTCGACGGCAAAACAATTCACATGGTCGACCCTGTTCGATCGCGACCTCTCGGCCAAGGCTTCCTGAGCATGGTGCGGGAGTGGAGAGACAAGACATGACGGCAAGTCCGGCAACAACAATCGCGCAACGGCGCATCGGCCCGCAGCTCGCAGCGGAGCGGGCGCTTGCCATTCTCGACAAGGCGCTCGGCGCAGTCGCCGCCGCGATCCTTGCAACGCTTCTCGTGGTGGTGCTGGTCAACGTCACCCTGCGTTACCTGTTCCATACCGGCTTTATCGGCGCGGAAGACCTCGGCATCTGGCTGCATGTGGCCATGATCGCGGTCGGTGCGCCGCTCAGCCTCAAAAGCGCTCTCGCCATGCGGCTCGACGTTTTTGTGCGGTTTTTGCCTCAGCGATTTCACGCGGTAACCGAAGTGCTGGCCGATGCCTTCTCCTTCGTCGCAGCACTCATCCTCGCCTTCGGCGGGGTAGAGATCGCGGCGATGCTCGGCGGCACGTCTCCGACGCTTGGCCTGCCGGAATGGGTGCGTTTCGGCTTTCTCGGTGCAGGCGGCGCGCTTATCCTTCTTTATCTGGCACTTCAGCGTGTCAGTGAAGGCAAGCTGTTTGCCGTTCTCGCATCTCTCGCCATCGCAGTCGTGGCCTATGTTGGCCTGCCGGAAGTTTTCGTCGATACGAGCCTGCCCCCGAGCCTATTTCTGGCGCTGACGGCGGCCGTGGGGCTGGTGCTCGCCGCGCCGCTCGCCCATGCTTTCCTTGCCGCTGCTTATGTGGCGATCGCCTTCGGCAGCACCTTGCCGGAACCGGCCATCGTTTCGTCAACCGTGACCGGCATGTCGAAATTCCTGCTGCTCGCCATTCCCTTCTTTCTGCTGGCCGGAAGCCTGCTGACGGAATCGGGCGTCGCCAACCAGCTGGTCCGTTTTGCCGCCTCCATGGTCGGGCACCGGCGCGCAGGCCTGGCGCAGACGACGCTTTTGACCAGCGTGCTGTTTTCCGGCGCGTCCGGCTCATCGGTCGCCAATGCCGCCTTCGGTGCTTCCACCTTCCAGCCGGAACTCGTCAAGCACGGCTATCCGCCGGCGCAGGCCGGCGCGATCATCGCCGCCACCTCCGTGCTGGACAATGTCATTCCGCCCTCCATCGCATTCCTGATCCTTGCGACGGCCACCAACCTGTCGGTGGGCTCGTTGCTGGTCGGCGGTTTCTTTGCCGGCGGGCTGATGGCGGTCTGCCTTGCGGTGGCAATCCATTTCAGCGTGCGCAGCGTCGATACCTTGCCGCGCGCCAGGGGAGCGGAGCGCTGGCGCTCGGCCGTCGCCGCCATACCGGCCTTCGGTCTTGGCGTCATCGTGGTGGTCGGCATCCGCATCGGCATCGTCACCACCACGGAAGCCGCAGCACTTGCCGCACTTTACACGCTGCTTCTCGGCTTCGGTTACCGGCTGGGCGCGGGCCGCATTTTTGCTACCTTCCGGCAATCGGCGGGTGAAGCGGCGGCCATCGGTCTTCTGATCGGCACGGCGGGGCCTTTCGCCTTCCTGCTGGCGGTCGATAATGTCTCGGGCCTCGTCACGGATTTCGTGACGTTGCTCGGCGGCAGCAAGATCGCGGTACTGCTGCTCTCCAACCTTATCCTGCTCGTGGTGGGACTGGTGCTGGATATTGGCGCGGCCATCCTGCTGTTCGGGCCAATCCTGCTGCCCGCCGCCGTGGCCGCCGGTATCGATCCGATCCATTTCGGCGTCATTCTCGTGGTCAATCTGATGATCCATGGCCTGACGCCGCCGCTCGGCATGCTGATCTTCGTGGTCAGCGGCGTCACTCGCATTCCGGCAACCGCGCTTTTCCGGGCGGTCGTTCCCTATCTCGTCTCTCTTCTCGTTTCCCTCGCCATTCTGTGCGCCTGGGCCATTTTCTTCTAAATCCGGGGTTTCATTCATGACTATTATCGATCGCCGCAATCTCCTCAAATTTTCCGCCATTGGCGCGGCAACGCTTGCCGCACCCGCCTTCGTGCGGACGGCACATGCCAGAACGCGCAGCCTCACCGTCGCGTCGCTTTTCGCCGACGACAAGCCGGAGACGAAAATCTGGGTGAAGATCAGCGAGCTGGTGGAGGCGAAGCTGCCCGGCCGTTTCCGTTTCAATATCGTCAAGAGCGGTGCCCTGGGCGGCGAAAAGGAAGTGGCGGAAAATATCCGTCTGGGATCGGTTCAGGCGAGCCTTTCCACCGTTTCCTCGCTTTCCGGCTGGGTGCCGGAATTGCAGATCCTCGATCTGCCCTTCCTGTTCCGCGATGCCGAGCATGTGCGCAAGGTGGTGACGGGCGAGACGGGCAACGAGCTGAAGACGAAACTCGGCGCGCAGCAATTCGTCGCCGCCGATTTCATCAATTACGGCGCTCGCCATCTTCTGACCAAGGAGCCTGTTACCCGACCGGAGCAGTTGGAAGGCAAGAAGATCCGCGTCATCCAGAGCCCGCTGCACACCAAGCTCTGGAGCGCTTTCGGCACAACGCCGGTCGGTATTCCGATCACCGAGACCTATAATGCGCTGGCGACCGGCGTGGCCGATGCCATGGATCTGACCAAATCCGCCTATGCCGGCTTCAAGCTTTACGAGGTCGTGCCCTATCTGACGGAAACCGGCCACATCTGGGCCTCGGGCGTCGTCTATTACGGGGCGACCTTCTGGAACCAGCTGGACGACGAAGAAAAGAAGGTTCTTTCGGAAGCCTCCAGCGAGGGTGCACAATATTTCAACCAGCTGATCGTCGAAGACGAAACGAAGTCCGTTGAGCTAGCGCTCTCCAAGGGCGGCAAGGTGCTGCAGCCGGAAGCGCTGGATGAATGGCGCAAGGGTGCCCAAGGCGTCTGGCAGGATTTTGCCGGCATCGTCGGCGGCATCGACAAGATCAAGGCGATCCAGTCCGCCTGAGGACAGGGTCTTTGAAATTGAAGAACCCCGTGCGCCGGTCGGCGCACGGGGTTTTCTTTGTTCAGGATCAGTGCGAAGCGCCGGAACCGCCGACGGCGACGATGGAGAAGGGCTGGCCTTCCACCGCAACCGTGCGGGTTTCCTTCAGGCTTTCCGCATCCACCACGCGGATCAGCGAATGGCGCGGATCGGAAATTGCAACCTGCCCATCGGCAACGGCGAGACGTGGGCGCGGATCACGCCAATGGCCGTCCTTACTGTAAGGCTCGGTCACCTTCGCCTTGCGGGTGATGGCGCCTTCCAGCACGTCAAGCACATGCAGATCGCCGTCTTCTGTCAGGATGTAGGCGTTGCGCGGATTGGCGGGATCGAGAATGAAATCGACGCGCCGGGTCGGCAGTTCCACCAGACGGAAGGCGTCCTCGCTGTCCGGATCGATTAGGACAACCTTGTCTTCACCGTAGTTGCCGAGGAAGAACTGCATGGATTTGCCGCCGAGCAGCGTGCCGGTATAGGCTTTCGGGAAATCTTCCGGATAGGTCAGCATTTCCAGCTTCGGGCCATCCGTGCCGCCGGGGCGGGCAACGAGAATGCCTTCCTTGCAGCCGAAAGCGGCAAGCCGCGCGGATGTCGCCTCGCCATGCAGATCGGTGCATGCCGCCTGTTCGCCGACCTGCTTGCCTTCCCTGTCGAGAACACGAAGTCCAATGCGTGGCGGCAGCGTATCGGGTTTCGTTTCGACCTCGGTATTCGGCACGGAAACCAGAACGTAACGTCCCATCGTTACAGCCACGCCGTGGTGCGGCGCAGTCGTGTCGACGGTACGGACCTTGGCCTTGCCGTCCAGCAGGGCCGCCTCGTCGATGATCTCCGCCTTGCCACCACGATCATAGAAAAGGATCGCATGATCGTCATGCGGCACGACGTGGAAAGGGCGCTTGCCTTCGAAGGTGACGGGCAAAAGCGCCGCGTCTTCCACATCCAGATCGCGATGTTCGCCGTGATCGGAGAAAACGATACCGGTCTTGATCACATGCACCATGTCGGCATCCGATTGCGTCGCGAAGACCGTCTTGCCGGAGGCGCTGGCGGTCAGCGCCGCATAGCCCTTGAGATCGTAGCGTCCGAGTTCCTTGCCGGTTTCGAAATCGATTGCGCGCACCACCGGCTGGCTGTGATCGGCGACGAACAGCCGCCATTCCTTGACGCTGTCGCCGCTTTCTTCGGCCAGCGCCATGCCTGGGGCAAGGGGCATGGCGAGGGCAAGGCATGTTGCAAGCGCGCTCATGCCGAGATGGTGATGAAGGGAAAATCTCATGGTGTTCCTTCCAGACGTTGTCATCCTCTTGCGGAGTTGAACCGATGGCGGTCTTTTGAGGATGATTGTAATGTTATTACGTTACGAGTCACGTATTAGCATTACGTGCAGGGTCGATGTCAACCGAGCAGGACGTCGCAATGTGGAAAATCTGGAAGAGGCTGGAAGAAGCAGATGACGCGCCGGCGTTGGGCCGCATCTTTCGAAAGGCTGATAGCCTTCTTTAAAGGCCGACTGAAAGAATGGCAGGCGCGTTGCCGCGCCTGCCGTCGTTCAATTTAGCGAATGTCTTCCGGCAGAACGTCCGAAGGGATGTTCTGGTAGGAAACCGGGCGCGTGAAGCGGCGGATGGACATGGTGCCGACCGAAGTTGCGCCGAAGTTCGTAGAGGCCGGGTAAGGGCCGCCGTGAACCATGGCGTCGCAGACTTCAACGCCGGTCGGGAAGCCGTTGGCGAGAACGCGGCCGGCCTTGCGCTCGAGGATCGGCAGCAGCTTGCGGCCGAGTTCCGCGTCGCCGGCATCGAGATGCAGGGTGGCGGTCAACTGGCCTTCGAAGCTTTTCGCAACCGCGATCATCTCTTCCGGGCTCTCTACCGTCACGATCAGGCCGAGCGGTCCGAAGACCTCTTCGGCAAGCGCGTGGTTCGCAATCCAGTCCTTGCCGGAAACGCGGTAGAGATAAGGCGTGGCGTTGCGCAGGTTGCAGGTGGTGGTCAGCACGTCACGCACGCCATTGCCGGCGGCGATGCGGTCGCGGCCGTCGCGATAGGCGGCAGCGATGCCGTCGGTCAGCATGACCTGCGGGCCGACTTCGGAAAGGGCTGCACGGGCGGTTTCAGCAACGGCATCCGCCTGCGAGGCGAGAATGACGGCAATGCCGGGATTGGTGCAGAACTGGCCCGCACCCATGGTGAGCGAACCCGCCCAGCCCTTGGCGATGGCCTCGCCGCGAGCCGCAACGGCTTCCGGCAGCAGGAACATCGGGTTGACGGAACCGAGTTCGCCGAAGAAGGGGATTGGCTCGGGGCGCTGGGCGCAGAGATCGAACAGCGCGCGGCCGCCGGCGAGCGAACCGGTAAAACCGACCGCCTTGATGCGCGGATGCTGCACGAGCGCGGAACCGACATCGCGGCGGCCGCCCTGGATCAGCGAGAAGACGCCGGGATGCAGATTGTGCTTCTTGACGGCGGCGAGAACGGCTTCGGCAACGATTTCGCCGGTGCCAGGATGGGCGGAATGGCCCTTGACGACGACCGGGCAGCCGGCTGCCAGAGCCGCTGCGGTGTCACCGCCGGCTGTCGAGAAGGCGAGCGGGAAATTGGAGGCACCGAAGACCGCAACGGGGCCGATCGGACGCTGCATCAGGCGGATATCCGGGCGCGGCAGGGGCTGGCGGTCCGGCAGCGCCTCGTCGTGGCGGCGGTCGAGATAGTCGCCCTTGCGGATATGCGAGGCGAAAAGGCGCAGCTGGCCAACGGTGCGGCCGCGTTCGCCCTGCAGGCGTCCTGCGGGCAGGCCGGTTTCGGAGGAGCCGATTTCGGTGATGGCGTCGGCGCGGGCTTCGATCTCGTCGGCAATGGTGTCGAGGAATGCGGCGCGCTCTTCGCGGGTGGTGTAACCGTAGCTCCAGAAGGCGTCTTCGGCTGCTTCACAGGCTGCATTCACCAGATCGACGGTGCCGACCGAAAAATCGAAAGCTTCGCCATGTGCAGGCTCGCTGCGGAATTTAGCTTCCGTTGCGACCCATTCTCCTGCAACCAGATGTTTGCCATGCGGCTTGAAACTCATTGTGCTCTTCCCTGAAAATCTGATCCTGTGTGGAAAATCCACCCGACACCGTGA
The DNA here is from genome assembly GCF_053522385.1 of Agrobacterium sp. 22-223-1. Lineage (NCBI taxonomy): Bacteria > Pseudomonadati > Pseudomonadota > Alphaproteobacteria > Hyphomicrobiales > Rhizobiaceae > Agrobacterium > Agrobacterium sp. 22-223-1. Next base: position 97,720 of record NZ_JBNWCN010000004.1, on the reverse strand, counting down.
CGTTGCACCGAAAGGCGACAGCGCAAACGCCATCAGCCGCGATCCTCGTCCGGTTGCCTTCTGCCTTAGCCCGTGTGGGGCCTGAGCGAAAGCCGGTTTTTCAACTATCTGACCGAAAAGTGTGATTAATTGGGCGAGGCGTGAAAAAGACGCGCTTCCGTTTACGCGCACGGCGCTCTATTGTGACGCCATGATGACAAATAGACTTCCGAAATATGTCGCTTGGTCGGTTTTTCTGCTGATCGTGATCGTTACAGTTTGCCCTATCGGCTTTCGTCCACACACGCTGACGACGGTGGGCCTGGACCGCGCCGCGGCCTTCGCCTTCTGCTCGGCCGCCTTCGTGCTCGCCTATCCGCGTTACTGGCTGGCGATCATCATGGCAGGCATCGCGGCTGCTTTCGGCATCGAGGCGCTGCAATTCCTGGCGCCCACCCGCCATCCGCATCTGATGGACGCCGCCGTGAAAGCCGCCGGCGTCATTGCCGGCGGGCTAGGGGCTTTTTTCTGGCTTCAGTTCAAGGCGCGATTGACCGCAGGTTCTCTCATCCGTCATTCCGGCCTTGAGCCGGAATCCAGCCAGCCCAAGTCCTTGGGCTGAAAGGAGTCTTTATCGCCGCGCGGACGCGCGTCGGCTGGTTTCCGGCTCAAGGCCGGAATGACGGATAGGAAGCCGATCAAATGCGCCGCTTTCGCTCAGCGATCACCCTTCGCCAGCCCGAAACGGCTGTGCGATAATGTGCGTTCGATGCCGCGCAGCTCAGCCAATCCCTTCAGCCGGCCAATGGCGGGATAACCGGGCTGTGCGCCGCGCGTCAGGTCGTCGAGGATTTCCTGACCGTGATCGGGCCGCATCGGAATGGTGTGGTCTTCGCGGCCCTCCGCCCGGCGGCGCGCCTCTTCGGTGAGGAGTGCGGCGATGACGGCGACCATGTCGGTTCCGCCTTCGAGATGTTCATCCTCGAAGAAGGAGCAGGGCACGGTGTCGGTGTCGCGCGTCACGTTGCGCAGATGTACGAAATGGATGCGATTGGCAAAACGACTGGCGATGAAGGGCAGATCGTTATCCGCCCGTGCGCCGAGGGAGCCGGTGCAGAGTGTCACGCCATTGGCGCGGCTGTCGACCTGCGAGAGCATGTGGGCGTAGTCCGCTTCCGTTGAAAGAATACGCGGCAGGCCGAGCAGCGGCCATGGCGGATCGTCGCCATGGGCGCAGATGTTGATACCCACCTCCTCGGCAACCGGCGTCACCTCCGATAGAAATTCGATCAGGTTCTGCTGTAGCCTTTCGCGGTTGATGCCGTGATAGGAGCGCAGCTTTTCGAGAAGCTGGGCGAGTGTGTAACCATCCGCCGAGCCGGGCAGGCCAGCGCCGATATTGCGCCCGAGGGCGGCGATTTTCGTGTCGGGCATGTCGGCGAAGCGTTTTGCCGCTTCCTCCTTCAGCCAGTCCGGATAATCGGCCTTCGCCTCAGGGCGTTTCAGGATGTGGATGTCGAAGGCGGCGAAATCAGGAAGATCGAAACGCATCGCCTTTGCGCCGTGCCTTGTTTCCCAGCGCAGGTCCGTGCGGGTCCAGTCCAGCACGGGCATGAAATTATAGCAGACGGTGCGGATGCCGGAGGCGGAGAGGCGGCGCAGCGTTTCCTGCCAGTTGGTTATATGGGTTTTCCAGTCGCCGGTCTGGGTCTTGATATCCTCGGAGACCGGCACGCTTTCCACCACGTCCCAATAAAGACCGCCGGCCTTGATCGCCTCATGCCGTTTGGCGATTTCGTCCACCGGCCAGACATCGCCGGTGGCAATGTGATGCAGCGCGCTGACGATGCCTTCCGCGCCCGCCTGAGCCGCATCCTGAACCGTGACCTTGTCGACAGGACCGAACCAGCGCCATGTATGTCTCATCTTAAATCCTCAAATATCAGTCTGCGGAAAATGTCAGCTGCACCTTGCAGGCGGCGGAGCGGTCTCCGGCCTGTTCGAAGGCCGCTTTCGCTTCGCCGAGCGGGAAGCTGTGGGAAATGATCGGTCGTACATCGATCCTGCGGGTGGAGATGAGCCCGGCGGCGACGGCGAATTCCTCATGAAAGCGTTGTGAGCCGCGCCAGAGGATTTCCTTACCCACCAGCGCGTTGAGCGGAATGGTGATGTCACCGGTGACGCCCACCTGCACGATGGTGCCGCGCGGGCGGACACAGGCAAAGGCGGTGCGAAGTGCCGGACCGGCTGCGGAGCAATCGAAAATGACGTCGAAATAACCCTTATTGTCCTGATAGGGCAAAAGCGCCTCGGCGTCCTTCGCGACATTGATCGTGCGGTCGGCACCCATGGCGGGGGCGCGTTCAAGTGCGGCATCGGTGAGGTCGGTGGCAACGATGATGCTTGCCCCGGCGTGGCGGGCGGCGGCGATGGTCAGGAGGCCGATGGGGCCGGCGCCGGTCACCAGCACCTTTGCACCTGCCAGATCGCCGGCCTGTGCGACGGCATGCAGGCACACCGCGAGCGGCTCGGTGCAGGCGGCTTCAGCCGGTGAGGTATCCTCTGAAAATGTCGCGCATTGTTTGGCCGGAACCACCAGCCGGTCGCGGAACATGCCCTGTTCATGCGGCAGACGCATGGCGCTGCCCATGAAGCGCATTTCAAGGCAATGAATCGGCTGGCCCTTCAGGCAGAAATGGCAATGGCCGCAGGGCTGGGACGGATTGACGGCGACGAGCTGGCCGATGGCAAGGCCGCTGACGCCGTCTCCCAGCGCCCGCACATGGCCGGATGCCTCATGCCCGCAGATGATCGGCTCGCGCACCCGGACAGGGCCGAAGCCGCCATCCTGATAATAATGCAGATCGGAGCCGCAGATGCCGCCCGCCGCCATGGCAAGCAGCACTTCGCCGGGTCCCGGTGCGGGAAGGTCCTGCGTTTCGACGCGAATGTCCTTCTGGCCGTATAGACGTGCCACGCGTGTCTGCATGACGATGCCCTCATATGTGTATGGATGAAGAAGCCCGCGCGGGAAACCGCGCGGGCGATGATGTTGGCGTTAGCGGATCAGGCCCATTTCGGTCGGCAGCCACAAAGTGATGGCCGGAACGAAGGTGATCAGCAGCAGCGCCACGAACAACGGCACCAGCCAGGGCAGGATGGCCATCGTCGTGCGTTCGACGGAGAGTTTCGCCACGCGTGAGAGCACGAACAGCACCATGCCGAGCGGCGGATGCAGCAGCCCTATCATCAGGTTGAGCGTGATGATGAGGCCGAAATGCACCGGATCGATATTGAACTGCAGCACCAGCGGCAGCAGGATCGGTACGAGGATGGTGATGGCCGCAATCGTATCGAGGAAGCAGCCGACGAACAGCATCAGGAGATTGACCAGCACGAGGAAAATCCACTTGCTGTCGGTGATCGTCAGGATCGCCGCCGACAGAAGCTGCGCTGCCTGGCTCACCGTCAGCAGCCATGCGAAGACCGAGGCCGCCGCGACGATGAAGAGCACCGAAGCGGTCGTTTCAATCGTATCGAAGGTCGATTTCGCCAGCGTCTTGAAAGTCATCGTCCGGTAACGGACAAGCCCGAGGAACAGCGACCACAGAACGGCGGCAACGGCGGCCTCCGTCGGTGTGAACCAGCCCATGGTCATGCCACCGATCAGGATCACCGGTGTCATCAGCGCCATCACGGCGGAGAAGTCGAAATACCAGTCGCAGGCGAGCAATATAACCAGCACGATCAGGATCGACAGGTTGAGCGACAGGCCGAACGCCGTGAGGATATAGATGCCGAGCGGCACCATCATCACCACGAAGACTTCGATCGATGCGCCGAAGATGGTTCTGAGGCTGAACGGCGTATCGGAGCCCCAGCCCTTGATATAGGCGAAAACCGCAACCGTGATCATCATCAGAAGCGTCATGACGACGCCCGGAACGATGCCGGCCATGAACAGCGCGCCAATCGAGACATTCGCCATCATGCCGTAGATGACGAAGGGCAGCGATGGCGGAAAGATCGGGCCGAGCGTTGCGGAGGCGGCGGTGACGCCGACGGCCGCTTCGACCGGATAACCGTGATCCTTCATGGCCTTGATTTCGATGGTGCCGATACCGGCCGCATCGGCAAGCGCCGTGCCGGACATGCCGGAAAAGATCACCGAGCCGATGATGTTGACCTGTGCGAGGCCGCCCTTCATCCAGCCGACGAGTGCGACCGCGAAGGAATAGATGCGTCCCGTCACCCCTGCCGTATTCATCAGGTTACCGGCAAGGATGAAGAAGGGAACGGCCAGAAGCGGGAAGCTTTCCACGCCCGCAATCAGGCGCTGCGCGGCGATGATGTCAGGCGCGACATTGTAAAACACGATGTAGAGCAGCGAGGCCGAGGCCATGGAAATGGCGACCGGCAGGCCGATCAGCATCAGGAGAAGAAAGGAGCCGATAAGAAGCAGCATGTGATCAATCCCCCGCGCTCTGGAATTCTTCGGGCCGTTCCAGAACGGAATAACCACGCTGCATATTGGCGATGAAGACCTGCACCGAGCGGAAGAACATCAGAACGAAAGCGGCCAGAACCGTATAGAAAACGATGTTGCGCGGCAGCGCCACGGTGACCATTTCCTCATCGGCGACGATTTCCAGATAGCGCCACATCAGCCATGACGTATAGGCGAAGAACAGGATGCGCAGCACATCAACAAGGATCGACATGGTGCGGGCCACCTGCGGCGGCACATAGTGATAAAGCACATCCACCTGGATGTGGCGCGACATGCGCACGCACATCACCGAACCTAAAAAGACGACGCCGATCAGGCAGTTGACGGCGATTTCTTCCGTCCAGGCGTAGCTGTCGTTGAGCACGTAGCGGGTGAAGAACTGAAGGAACACGCAGCCCGTCATCAGCCAGAAGAGGCCGAGCGTGACCCAGTCTTCGAATGAATAGACCTTGAGATCGACCTCCGGCGGCGCCTCGTCGAACGTATGGGCGAGTTCCTCAGGCGTGACCTGAGTATGGATTTCCTGCGACATTGAGATATCCCGTCTGGAGAGAAAGGGCGGTGCGGCAACGGGGCCGCACCGGATCTTGGCTCACTTGACGGCGCGAATGGCTTCCCAGTCGGCCTTGTCGTAACCGAAATCCTCGAATTTCACTTTTTCGAGGACGTTCTTCTCGAAGTCGGCCTTGTCGACCTCGGCGACGGTCAGGCCGCGCTTCTTGAAGTCTTCGACGAGGCTCTTTTCGCGGCCTTCGATGGTCTTGGTGGTCCGCACAGCGGCTTCTTGCATGACGTCGGTGAAGATTTTCTTGTCTTCATCGGAGAGCTGCGACCACAGGTTCTTCGAAATCACCGTGTTGAGGTGGTCGACGATATGGCCGGTCAGGACGATGTTCTTCTGCACTTCGAAGAACTTCTTCGCCTCGATGGTGGTCAGCGGGTTTTCCTGGGCGTCGACCGTGCCGTTCTGGAGCGCCAGATAGACTTCCGCAAAGGCAATCGGGGTCGTGTTGGCGCCGCAGGCGCGCGGCATGGCCAGATAGGCCGGAACGTCAGGAACGCGCATCTTCAGCCCCGTCATGTCGGCGCAGGCGGCAATCGGCTTGTTCGACGTGGTGTGACGCGTGCCGTAGTAGCTGACGGCGGCGATGTGGTTGCCGGTCTTGTCTTCGTAACCCTTGGCGAGACGCTTGAAGATATCGCTCTTGGTATAGGCGATCAGATGGCTCGGATCGCGGAAGATGTAAGGGAAATAGGTGACGCCGATCGGCTTGAAGTCACGCGCGGCAAAGCTCGAACCGGAAATGATGATATCGACGGTGCCGATCTTCAGGCCCTGATTGATATCGGCTTCCTTGCCGAGCTGCGAGGCGGGGAAAACATCCACCTTGTAACGGCCGTCGGTGCGCTTGGCGATTTCTTCCGCGGCCCAGACCGAATCCGTGTGGAAAGGTTCGGAGGTCTCGTAAACATGCGCCCATTTCAGCGTGGTCTGCGCCTGTGCCGCCATGGCGGAAAGCAGGATGGCGGCTGTTGCGCCCATCAAAGTCGACAATCTGATTTTCATTCTTAACTCCTCCCGAATTAAAGCCAGATTTCTCATTTTTCCCGTCGCCGGTTGCGGCGCGGTCACTCTTCTCCGATCGTTTCCTCCCCGAAACTTTCGGAAAATCTCTTTTGCGACAGCGTCAGATGCTGCCGCATCGCCTCACGCGCACCTTCCGGGTCGTTGGCAGCAATGGCGTCACGGATTGCGCGGTGTTCCTGAACGGCAAGGTTCCATGTATGCGGACCCTCGAAATAGCTGGCGAGCTTTTCGAAAAAGGGTGACAGGCTGCGCTCGTCATAGATCAGGCCGGTAAAGCGGTTCAGCGCCGAATTACCGATGATATCGGCAATCGCGGTGTGGAAGGCCCGGTCGAAATTGAGCGCCTGTGGCGAGCTGTTGAGCGCGCCGGCCATGCGTTCGATGATATCATCGAGCTTGGCGATGCATTCCGGCGTGGCAAGCCGTGCGGCTTCCTCCGCAATCGCGCTTTCGATGATGCAGCGCGCCTGCAGGATTTCGAATGGCCCATGCGCATCCGGCACCGGCGGCTTTTCCTTGGCCTGCTTGCCGGCTGCGCTGACATAGACGCCCGAACCCATGCGGATATGGATATGGCCTTCCACTTCCAGAACGATAAGCGCTTCGCGGACGGTCGGCCGCGATACGCCGAAGCGTTCGGCAAGATCCCGTTCCGCCGGCAGGCGCTGGCCTTCGGTCAGTTCCCCGCTTTCGATGAGCAAACGAATTTGTTCCGCGACCAGCCGGTAAAGGCGGCGCGGCTCCAGAGCCACAAACATGATATCCTCCCAGCGCGAAAGTCTCCCCCGATCGCGCAAGCGGTAAGATGGTCTTACCAATTTTATTAGGACGCATTTATGCGGTGCTGTCAATTGGCCGCTGGTGGAAAAGTGTGGGGCGGAGTTTGAGGCGGTTCAGCAGGCCGGGCGTTGTCTTATTCCGGGCTTTACCCCTTCCGTCATTCCGGCTTGGAGTGGGCTTCAGCCAGCCCGAGTCTTTGTTGCATAAGAGGATGGTAAAGTTCGCAAACCTTGCCTCCGTCATGCTCGGGCTTGTCCCGAGCATCTGCTACCGGTCAGTTTTACGATAGGTGGTTAGATCCTCGGGACAGGCCCGAGGATGACGCCGGGTGGGATGGCTTGTTAGCAGATAGAAAGATCGGCTTTTCAGCCCCTGCCACCTGCGAGCCTCAGAGCGCCATTCTCACCGATGACAACATCCAGCTCACCATATCCGCCTATGGAAAGATGCGGCGTTTCGATGAGATGGGAGTGGGTGGCGTTGATGACGACCACGGTTGCGCCCATGCTTTCCCCAGCCTGAATGCCGGCGGGGGCGTCCTCGAAGACGACACAGTTTTCAGGCGCGACGCCGAGCTTTTCCGCCGCCTTTTTATATCCTTCCGGATCAGGCTTGCCGTTTACCACATCCTCGGCGCAGATCATCACCGCAGGCGGGGTGAGGCCTGCGGCCGCCAGCCGGCGTTCGGCGAGCGCGCGGGCGGCGGAGGTGACGATGGCCCATTTGCCGGCCGGCAATTTTTCGAGAAATGCCGCAGCCTCGGGAATCTGGAGGATGCCGTCGACATCGTCCATTTCCTTCTGCAGCAGCATCGCCGCCTGTTCCGCGACATCGAGACCGGGAACGGCCTCGCGGCGCACCACTTCCGACGCGCGCATGCCATGGATGCGCTGCAGGAAAGCGTTAGGCTCTATGCCGTTGTCGACGGCCCATTCGCGCCAGACCCGCTCCACCACCGCAATCGAGTTGAGCAATGTTCCATCCATGTCGAACAGGAAGGCCGCATAGTCTTGTGAAAATATCTGGTTCTGCGGCGGGACTTTGCTGTGCATCTCATTCTTCCGTTGAAGCTGTCGGGACGCCTGTCTCTACAGCATCGGCGGACATAACGGAATCGCTTTTCCACCTTGAAGGCATAATGCGGCCATCTGGCCGAAGGCGGATATTGTCCCGGAATCGGACGTTCGCGTGTTCCGCGACTCGCCGGGTTGGGGTAGGGGACATGGGGGGGCCACCTCGCGATGCCGGGCGTCAGGTTGCAGCAAGGATGAGCTGCTATCGTGAGTTTTAACGAGCGCCGGAAACGCGTTAAATCAAAAGGTAATGATGGATTTTGAATGTTTCGCATGAGGTTTTTCGGGGCGGAATTTTCTTAACGAATCCGCCGCTTCAGGGGCGGCGTTAACCATTTGTTAACCATATTCGAGGTACCTAATTGTCAACGATTTGTTTACCAAGATGACCAAAGTGCTAACAGACCAGCGTTCGATCCGTATCAAAGGCCGCTCCTTCCTCGCAGTCGTCCTGTCCCCCGAATCTCCGGTCGATCAATGGCTGGAAAGGCTCGATGATCTCGCCGCCCGTTCGGCGGGCTTCTTCCTGTCGCGTCCGGTGGTTCTGGATGTGTCGGACCTGTCGCTCGACAAGGCGGGGCTGAAGGAGCTGCTGGCGGCGCTGACGGAGCGCAATGTCGGCATCATGGGTATCGAGGGCGTTCGCCCCTCCATGATCGAGCCGGGCATGCCGCCGTCGCTGAAGGGCGGAAAGCCCGCTTCCGATGTCGAGGTTGAGCCGGTCGCCATCGCTGCCGAGCTGCCGGAGGAAAAGCCGCGTGCTGCCGGCGAGGTCAGGGCCGTCGTGCCGTCGCTGGTCATCAACGAGCCGGTTCGCTCCGGCCAGTCGATCATGTTTCCCGAGGGTGACGTGACCGTCATCGGTTCGGTCGCCTCGGGGGCGGAAATCATCGCCGGCGGTTCGGTGCATATTTACGGCGCCCTGCGCGGTCGCGCCATGGCCGGTTCGCTCGGCAATGTTTCGGCGCGCATCTTCTGCCGCAAGCTGGAAGCGGAGCTTCTGGCCATCGACGGCGTCTACAAGGTGGCCGAGGACATTGACGACAAGCTGCGCGGCCAGCCCGTTCAGCTCTGGCTGGAAAACGATACGATCAAGGCCGCAAAGCTCGGCTGATAACAGAGAAACAACACAGGAACAGGAGAGCCATATGGGGAAGGTAGTCGTTGTAACTTCCGGCAAGGGCGGGGTGGGAAAGACCACCTCGACCGCAGCGCTTGGCGCCGCACTGGCGCAGAACAAGGAGAAGGTCGTGGTCGTCGATTTCGATGTCGGCCTGCGCAACCTCGATCTCGTCATGGGTGCTGAACGCCGCGTGGTTTACGATCTCGTCAACGTCATCCAGGGCGATGCCAAGCTGACGCAGGCGCTGATCCGCGACAAGCGCCTCGAGACGCTGTTCCTGCTGCCTGCCTCGCAGACGCGCGACAAGGACAATCTGACGCCGGAAGGTGTCGAATGGGTCATCAACGAGCTGAAGAAGCACTTCGACTGGGTGATCTGCGACAGCCCCGCCGGCATCGAACGCGGCGCGACGCTGGCCATGCGCCATGCGGATGTGGCCGTCGTCGTCACCAATCCGGAAGTCTCTTCTGTGCGCGACAGCGACCGCATCATCGGTCTGCTGGATTCCAAGACGCTGAAGGCGGAACGCGGCGAGCGCATGGAGAAGCACCTGCTTCTGACGCGCTACGACGCTTCCCGCGCCGAGCGTGGCGACATGCTGAAGGTCGACGACGTTCTGGAAATCCTTTCCATTCCGCTGCTCGGCATCATTCCGGAAAGCACGGATGTGCTGCGGGCCTCGAACGTTGGTGCGCCTGTTACGCTGGCGGATGCCCGCTGCGCGCCGGCCATGGCCTATTTCGATGCCGCCCGCCGCCTGTCCGGCGAGGATATTCCGGTGGTCATTCCGGGCGAGAAGCGTGGCATCTTCTCCAAGATCTTCGCAAGGAGGGCTGCATGAGCATCTTCAGTCTTTTCCGCAAACAGAAGTCGGCACCGCTTGCGCGCGAACGCCTGCAGGTGCTGCTCGCCCACGAAAGGGCATCCTCCGGCTCCGATCTCGTCGCCATCCTCAGGGAAGAAATTCTCGGCGTCATCGCCAAACATGTGCAGATCGACAATGATCGGGTGCATGTGAAGATGGATCGCGACGAGCATGTCTCCATTCTGGAGATCGATGTCGAGATTCCTCTGGGTGCCGATCTGCGCGCCGCGTAAGATACGTGTCGAAAAACGCCGCCCGCCACCGGGCGGCGTTTTTATTCCGCTGTCGTATCGACGGGTTTTCGAAATGCCTCGGCCAGATCGCCGGGCAGCGGGCGTTTCAGGTTGATGCCGTTTGGCGGGATCGGCGCGTTGAACCATTTGTCGTAGATTTTATCGATTTCGCCGCTCTCATAGATTTGGCCGAGCGCCTCGTTGACGGCGTCGCGGAAGCCGGTATCGCCGTGGCGGAGCATCAGGCCATAGGGCTGCGGTGGAGCGAGATATTCATCGGAGATGACGTAGTCTTCCGGCTTGCCGGTCTCGGCAACGAAGGATCGCAGAAGTATATCATCCATGACGAAGGCCGAGGCGCGGTTTTCCGTCACCATGTCGAAACTGCCCTCGGTGCTGTCATTCTGCAGAACAGCGACGTTCAGCCCCAGTTTGCGATTGAGCACGTTGAGTTGGGTGATGTTGATGGTTCCCGTCGTCACCACCACCGTTCGCCCGGCGAGATCGGCGACGGTGTTCAGGCCGCTCGATTTCAGCGCCACATAACGGGTGCCGGTGATGAAGTGGCTGTAGGAGAACCACACGGCCTTGCGCCGCTCCTCGGTATTCGTGCTCGCCACGCATTCCATGTCCATCGTGCCGTCATTGAGCAGCATGATGCGGTTGCTGGGCGTGCGCTTGACGAACTCGACCTTCAGTTCCGGCAGGCCGAGCTTTTTCTTGATGGAATCCGCCACTCTCAGGCATAGCTCGATGCTGTAGCCGATAGGCTCCGGCCCGGTGCCGAGATAGGAAAAGGGAATATTGCGATCGGCATAACCGAGCTTGATGGTGCCGGTTCTGGCAATGGTTTCAAGTGTCGGCGGTTGGGCATCCTCGCTCACCGCCTGGGCGGGAAGAAGACTTGAAAAAACGAGCATAAGCCATAATGTCGATCTCTGCATCGCGCATCTCCAGCCAAAATAATCCGTCAAACATCTTCATGAAAATCGATACGGGTGGACGCCTTGCGCTCTCAGTCCTGGTATTCGCTCGGATGTTCATATGCCTGTTTGAGAGAGGCGGCCATCGGCAGGTTCAGGTTCATGCCGTTTGGGGGAATGGGCTTGGTGAACCACTTTTCATAAAGGCCATGAATGACCGGCCCGGTGAAAATATGCCGAAGGCTTTCATTGACCGCCGCCTTGAAACCCGGGTCGTTGCGCCGGAAAACCAGGCCATAAGGTTCGGGGGCGCTCAGCGTTTCCTTAGAAAGCGCATAGAGGTCCGGATTCTCTGAGGTTGCCGCCAGCGCCGCGAGCAATATGCCATCCATGACAAAGGCGGAGGCCTTGCCGGAGACCACGAGTTCGAAGGCCTCCTCATTGGTTTTCGTCGGCATCACCGAGATATTGAGGTTCTTCGCCCGGTTCACGGCGTTTAGCTGCTCGATATTGACGGTGCCGGAGGCGGATGTGACGGACCGTCCGGCGAGATCGGCAAGGCTTTTCAGATTGTCCTGCTTGCGTGAGAGAAACTGCGTTGCGGTCATGAAGTTGGGATAGGAGAAATCCACGATCTTGCGGCGTTCGCTATTATTGGTCGTGGCCGCGCATTCAATGTCGATCTGGCCGCCGCGGACAAGGATGAAACGGGTCGCGGGCGTCGCCTTGACATATTCGAGTTCGATCCTGTCGAGCTTCAGCTTCCTGCGAATATCTTCGCTGATCGCCCGACAAAGATCGGTCGAGAAACCGGTGACCTCCCCATTCGGCAATTGATAGGAAAAGGGCGGTTCGGCTTCGCGATAGCCGATGCGGATCTTTGCGGTTTTGGCGATCTGCTGAAGCGTGTCGCCTTCGCCGGCAGCCTGGAGAGGCGTGATGGGAGCAAGGCATGTGAGGAAAAGGCAAAATACTGAAAGACGCATTTTATGTCCTCTGGGCCGGCGGCCGGTTTCTCAAATGGCTTTTTGCGGTGGGCAATAGGTTTCCTGTGTCGGTCGACCGATATCGCCGAATTCATCCTTCGCAATCGGAGCGATGACGGCGCGGTTCTTGAGAATGCGGGCAAGCGGCGCGGGCTCGGCAAAATAATAGCCCTGCGCTTCGTCGCAGCCGGAAAGCTTGAGCGCTTCGACCTGCTCCCTGTTTTCAACGCCCTCGGCGGTGACCTTCAGGCCGATCTGTTCAGCCATGTCGATGACGGTGTTGACGATGGCGGAACACATGGGATTGGACGGCAGGCCGGAGACGAATTCCCGGTCGATCTTGATCTTGTCGAAGGCGACATGGGTGAGCGTGCTGAGGCCCGCATAGCCGGTGCCGAAATCGTCAAGCGCGAGGCGAACGCCCCTTTCCTTCAGCAGTTTCAGGGCTCGGGCGCTGTTATCGCGCTCCAGCATCACCGTTTCCGTCACTTCCAGTTCAAGCCGTTCCGCCGGGAAGCCGGATGTTTCAAGCGCCCGGTCCACTATCGGTACGATGTCGTCATTGCTGAGCTGAACGGCGGATAGATTGACCGCAAGCCTGATATCCTTCGGCCATGTCATCGCATCCCTGCAGGCCTGCGCCAGAACCCACTCGCCCAACGGCTTGATGAAGTTGTTTTCTTCGGCAAGCGCGATGAAGCGGTCCGGTGCGATGAGGCCAAGCTTGCTGTGCCGCCAGCGGGCCAGCGCTTCATAAGCGACGATGCGACCGCTCTGCAGATTGACAACCGGCTGGTAGTGCAGCTCGAATTCCTGGTTTTCGAGTGCGGATTTCATGTCTATTTCCAGCGCATGCTTGTGCTGCGCCGCCATGTCCATGCCGGGCTCATAAAAGACGAAATAGCCGCAGCCCATGGATTTCGCCCGGTAAAGGCCGAGATCGGCATGTTGCAGAAGCTGCGTTGCGGATGTGCCGTGGCCCGGCGCGCAGGCAATTCCGATGCTGGTATCGATGCTGATATCGCTGCCTTCGAGACTGAAACTGCGCGAGACGGCATGCACCACCCGCGCGGCCAGCATCGCCGCATCGCTCTCGCAGTCACCGTTTGCCGATTGTATGATCGCGAATTCGTCGCCGCCGAGACGGCTTACCATGTCGTTTTCACCCAGCACGGCGGAAATCCGTGAGGCCACCGCCACCAGCAGGGCATCGCCGGCGGCGTGTCCGAGTGTGTCATTGACGGCCTTGAAGCGGTCCAGATCGAGCAGCATGACATTGAACGGCTGGCCTGACGCGGCAAGCTGTTCGAGACGGTTTTCCAGCGTCTTCATCAGCAATACGCGATTGGGCAGCCCGGTCAGCGCATCGTGATGGGCCATATGTTCCAGCTGCTGCGCCATATCGCGAATCTGCCGCAGACGTCCGCGTTCCAGAACCGCTTCGCGCAGTGTCTCGATGGCGGTGGCCATGTCGCCGATCTCGTCCCGCCGCTCCTGAAACGGCGTGGCGACATCCGTTTCCTCGCGGGCGATCCGAAGCGTTGCCTGCACCAGCGCCGGGACCGGTTTCAGGAAATGCCGTGCGATGACGGTCACCAGCGCGCCGGTGACGGTCAAGACCACGATCAGCGCGGCGAGCGAATTATAGATGAGCTTGCGCTGCGCGCCATAAAGCGCGTCCGAGCCGCCGATGCTGACGGCGACCGCGCCGATGGGTTTCTTCGTTTCCGTGCTGATGATCGGCAGCAGGCCGATATAATGGCTGGATTCGCCGATGGTCGCAAAACCGGTAGAAAAACGCGCGGCGACCGCATCCCGGGAAAAGATGGGATCGGTGGCGAGCGGCTTTTCATCGTCGTCGGTGGCGTTGTCGAAAGCCGCCGCGATCTGCCGGAAGCCGGAATCCGCCTCGTCATACCGGAAAAGCCAGACGGCATTCTTGGTCTGTGCGCCGATAAGCGCGAGAACGTCGCTGGGGTTGAAGCCGGTGACGAGAATGGATTCGTCGTCGCCGATGGGCTTGTCGGTCAATATGCCGTTGACCTGCCCGTCGGCATCGGCGGTGACGCTGACATAGGTGTAGATGCTGCGAAGCGTGGCGCTGGCGATCTGCGAATTGACGCGCGCCTGGTTGAGCCATTGCTCGCTGGTGGCGGCGACGAACATATACCAGCCGACAAGTGCGCCGATGCTGTAGGAAAAGATCACGCCGCCGAGGAATATCAGGGTTATCTTGCTGGCGAGCGAGCGCCGCCGCGAAAACCGGCCTGTTTCCGGCTGCGTTGGCGAGCGAAGCGTGTGGCCCGGTTCAACCTGTCTATCTGTCCCGCGATAGGCAGTCTCTTCCATTCGCGATAGTCCCCCGCGATGTCGCGTTATAATTGTTTTATGGAATTTTATAGGGCATGCATTTCAATGCTGTCTGCTAAATAATTCAACAAAGTTTAGATGCGATTAAGAATTAATCCGTCTTTTTATAGTCGTAGCTTATATAAGAGATGGCGTTCCTGCACCTCAGGTTGAAAAAATCGGAGGTTAGAAATGAATCGTCAAGGATAAACTCCAAAATTCTGCGATCTCCGCCATGTTTCCCGATCCGGTGTGTCTCTCATCGATAGCGCGGCGATTGGCCTTGCCAACTGGCCGATAAACGGCATGTTGTGCGCAACATGCCGCTTTCAGGGAAGATATCATGGCTCATAAAGGCAAAAGCATCGCGCAGCTTTCCGTTCTCCTCCAGAGCGGCCATCTCGATCCGCGTGCCCTGGTGGAAGAGACGCTGGATGCGGTTGGCGGAGAGGACGATCAGGCGATTTTTGTCGAGTTGACGGCAGCGCGGGCGATGTCGGAGGCGGAAGCTGCGGCAAAACGCATTGGTGAGGGCCGTTCCTGTGGTGTGCTCGATGGTATTCCGGTGGCCTGGAAGGACCTGTTTGACCTTGAAGGCATGGCGACCACGGCCGGATCGACGGTGCTTGCGAACGATAAGCCTGCGTCTCGCGACGCGGATGTGGTGACGGCGCTGAAACAGGCGGGCATGATCTGCATCGGCCGGACCAATATGAGCGAGTTCGCGTTTTCCGGTCTCGGCATCAATCCGCATTACGGTACGCCACGCAATCCTGCTTCTACGGATGGTCACCGTCTGCCGGGCGGCTCTTCGTCGGGTGCGGGCGTCGCCGTGGCTGCCGGTCTGGTGCCGGTGGCGATAGGCACCGATACCGGCGGATCGGTGCGTATTCCCGCCGCCTTCAACGGTGTGGTGGGTTACAAGGCAAGCCGTGGCCGTTATTCGATGCGCGGGGTTTATCCCTTGGCGAAAAGCCTCGATTCGCTCGGCCCGCTCACGCATACCGTGAAGGACGCCGTCTGGGTGGATGCCGCCATGCGCGGCAAGGCGGCTGCCGATTTCACGCGCGCGCCTCTTTCCGGCCTGTCGCTGGTGGTGCCGGAAACGGTCTTTTTCGATGGCATCGAGGATGGCGTCGCAGCCGCTTTCGAGCAGGCGGTGGAACGTCTCGTCCGCGCCGGCGCCTCGGTGCGGCGGCAGGCATTCCCGATTTTTTCGGAATTGTTCGATCTTATCAGGGAAAAGGGTGCGTTGGTGACGGCGGAAGCCTTCGCCCTGCACAAGACCCGGCTGGAAGGTGCCGCCGCCGCCCGCATGGACCCGCGCGTGGTGGCCAGAGCGAGGCTCGGCGCGAATATTTCCATGCCGGACTATATCGCCATCATCGAGGCGCGCGAACGGATGACGGCGGCGTTTTCCGGCATGATTGGCAGGCAAGAGCTGCTGGTGTCGCCGACATTGCCGCATGTCGCGGCCAAGGTCGCGCCGCTTCTCGAGAGTGACGATGCCTTTTTCGCCATGAATGCGAAGACACTGCGCAACACCCAGATCGGCAATTTTTTCGATCTCTGCGGTGTTTCGATCCCCTGTGGAACGGGCGATGCGGGCATGCCGGTCGGCCTGCTGCTTTCCGGCCTGCACGGCACGGACGATCATGTTCTCAGCGTGGCGATGGCGGCGGAAGAGATTATTCGCGGCTGAGGAGAGGGCGGTTCACACAGCCATTCTCCGTCACCCCGGATTTGATCCGGGGTCCAGCGCGATCAAATCCTTGATCGCGAAAGACTCCTGACGCCGCGCAGACGCGCGGCTGCTGGATGCCGGATCAAGTCCGGCATGACGGAGAGAGTACTTGGCCGCCTCCCCCTATAGCCTCACCGCGCCGCCCAATTCGCGCCACGGCGGAACATGGTTTTCATCTGCGGCACGGAAAACTCCTTGGCCTGATGGCCGAGCGCCGAATAGAAGACCCGGCCCTTGCCGTATTTGCGTTTCCAGACAACCGGCATCACCACGCCGTCAATCCACCAGGCATGATCGCCGGTGAATTTCGTCGTCGCCAGCACCTCGTTGGAGGGGTCGACATGCATGTAATATTGCTCCGACGTATAGGGGAAATCGGCAATCCCCTCCATCAGCGGGTCGTCGGGACGAGTGATGTTGACGTGGTAGTCGATGATATTGCCGGGATGGGCAACCCATTGGCCGCCGATCATGAACTGATATTCGACGCATTCGCGGAAACTGTCGCCCGCACCACCGTGGAAACCGGCAATGCCGACGCCGTTTTCCACGGCGGCGGTGAGATTCTTGATCTCTTCCTTCTCGATCTTCGACATGGTGACGATGGGTACGACGAGGCTGAGATCATGCACCGAAGGATCGGCGAAGGCCTCCGTGCTGTGCTCTACATAGACCTTGAAACCGTCCTCCTCCAGCATGTCCTTGACGATGGTGGCGCATTCCTGCGGCTCATGGCCGCTCCAGCCGCCCCAGACGATGAGTGCTTCGCGCATTATTTCCTCCTCCGGATTATTTGCCGAGCTGGCCGTCGACCAGCGATGTTTCGAGCGGAGCCGGGCGCTCCGCCTTGGTGGTGATGGAAACGGCGGTGCCGGTGTCCGATGCGGTCTGGAAGGCTTCCATGACTTCCAGCACATGCAGGGCAAGATCGCCATTGGCGCGATGCGGGCGGTTCTCGCGGATCGCATGGGCCATATCCGCTACGCCTATCGAGCGGTAATTGCCGTCGGCATAGGGAGATGACAGTGCCTGCGGCTCGAACTGGCCGCCCTTTTTCAGTAATTGCACCTCGCCGCCAAAATGGTTTGGATCGGGGACGATCAGCGTGCCTTCCGTGCCGTAGAGTTCCAGCGGCACATGTTTGTGGCCTGCCACATCGAAGCTCATGCCCACCTGCACCACAGCGCCGTTCTCAAAAGCCAGCACGCCGGACACATGTGTGGCGACATGGACGGGGATTTTTTCGCCGTTCTTCGGTTCGCTGGTGATGAGGCGTTCATTACGCGGCGCGATGGCAAAGCCCGCCACCTTGGCGACCGGGCCAAACAGGTTGACGAGATCGGTGATGTAATAGGGTCCCATATCCAGCATCGGCCCGCCGCCAACCTCGTAATAAAAGGCCGGGTTGGGGTGCCAGCGCTCATGGCCGGGGCACATGAAGGTGGCTGTTCCGCCGACCGGCTGGCCCAGTACGCCCTCATCGATCAGCCGGCGTGCGGTCTGGTGCCCGCCGCCGAGGAAGGTATCCGGAGCCGAACCGATGCGAAGGCCCTTTGCCTTTGCTGCATCCGCAAGCCGTTTGCCCTCAGTGAAATTGATGCCGAGCGGTTTTTCGGAATAGGCGTGTTTGCCCGCGTCAAGCGCGCGCAGGCCAACCTCCACATGCGCCTTGGGGATGGTCAGGTTGACGATGATCTCCACGGAAGGATCGGAGAGAAGCGCGTCGATGCTTTTTGCCTGGAGGCCGAATTCATCGGCGCGGGCCTTCGCGGCCTCCTCGTTCATATCCGCAAGACCGCGAATGTCGAGAATGGGAAACGACGCCATGGCCTTGAGATAGGCGCTGGAGATGTTGCCGCAGCCGATGATGCCGATACCGACCCTGTTCATGTGATTTCCTCCCGTAAATCAGAAATGCCGAAGCCCGTGCTCAACCTTGCTGGTCAGAGTGCCGGTCCCGTGGTGTTCCATGGCGATTCGTAAAGCTCGTAAAGCGCAACGGCCGCAGCCCCCTGCGCCCATAATTCGTCGCTCGCAATGTCGAAAACCAGCTCGGCGACGCCGGCCAGCGAAGGCGGCACGGCGGCGTTGTAGCTGTCGCGGATGCTGGCGATGAAGGGTTCTCCGAGCTCGAGGCTGGAGCCAGTGATGATGACCCGCGGCGGCGCAAACAGCGTGACGATATTGGCAAGCGTCAGGCCGAGCGCTGCGCCGGCACGCAAGGCTGCCGCGATGAGATCGTGGTCTTCCGCCGCAATCAATGCATGGGCATGCTGCATGCCGCGGCCGAGCCGGATCGCTTCGGCAAAGCGCCCATCCGCCGGGCGGGAGCCCAGAATGGCGTTTTCACCCGCCTGGCTCGCCAGCCGAACCGTGCCTTCATTGGCAAGGCCGATGACGAGATCGCCGAGATTATGGCTGAGACCGCCCGCACCACGAAAAAGCTGGTTCTGATGCAGCACGCCAAGCCCGAGCGTCTGTTCGAGCGAAATCAGCACCATGTCTTCCAGGTCGCGCGCATGGCCGAACCAGTGGTGGGCGAGCGTGATGGCGTGGGCGTCGCTTTCTATGATGGTCGGCGAATTCAGCCGCGCCGTCATTTCCTCGGCAAAATTGACGTTCACTTCCCGCAATATGGGGCTGCTGCGAATTTTCCCGGTGCGATGCTCGATAACGCCGGGCAGGCCGAGGCAGACCATGTCCACATCTTCCAGCGACAGCCCGGCATCGACCACGCAGCGCCGCACCCCGTCCTCCACCAGATCGGCGATGACGCCGATGGGCTGTCGGTCGACACGGATCGGCAGGGCAAGCGTCGAAAGCACGTTGCCGCAGAAATCGGTGACGACGAAGACCATGCGGCTTGCGGCGATCTTCGCGCCCACCACGCGGGCGGCATCCGGGTTCAGCTCCAGCATCACGCGGGGCCTGCCGCGTGCGCCTTCGGTGCGGATATCGCCGATATGACGGGTGAGGATAAGCCCGTCATCGAGCAGCGAGGCGGTGATCGCCGAAACGGTGGTGGTGGAGAGCTGCGTTCTTTCGCTGATTTCCACCCGCGAGATCGGCCCATGGCGGCGGATGCTGTCCAGCACGCTCAGCCTGTTGATCGCGCGCATTAATTCGGGGTCTGCGGTCTTCATGGGGTCCTGCTGCGATCGGGTTCGATCTAAAACGAATTTATATCGGATTGCGGATTAAATAACGTCTGCCGGGAGGGGTGTGTCAAGCCATCAGGGTAAAAAATCAGCAACCCGCCTTGACATTGGGCAGGGTGTGGGGTGAATTAATCCGCATTGGGGAATAAATGGTGAGGAACCCCAGGGAGGATCACGAACATGACCTATTGGCACGCAGGCGCAAGCCTGAGCGGCAGGCGGATCGCCTTTGCCGCAACGACAAGCATAGCCCTGATGCTCGGCGCGGCCAGCGCCTCGGCGGCGACCGTCGTTAAATGGATGCATGTGGAATTGGACCCGAAATCCGTGGCTGTCTGGGAGGAGATTGCCAAGGAATACGAGGCCAAGCATCCCGATGTCGATATTCAGCTGCAGTTCCTCGAAAACGAGGCTTTCAAGGCAAAATTGCCGACGCTGCTGCAATCCAATGACGTGCCGGATTTCTTCTATAGCTGGGGTGGCGGCGTTCTCGAGGAGCAGTCCAAGACCGGTGCGCTGAAGGATCTGACCGAGGTTTTCGACGCCGATGGCGGCAAGTTGCGTCAGGCCTATAATGCATCCGCAATCGACGGCCTGTCTTTCGATGGCAAGGTCTGGGCCGTGCCCTACAAGGTCAGCCTCGTCAGCTTCTTTTACAACAAGGAGCTGTTTGCCAAGGCCGGTGTGAAGGCCGAGGACATCAAGACCTGGGACGATTTCAGCGCCACGGTCAAGAAGATCAAGGAAGCGGGCATCGTCCCGATTGCCGGCGGCGGCGGTGAGAAATGGCCGATCCATTTCTACTGGAGCTATCTCGTCATGCGCAATGGCGGGCAGGCCGTGTTCGATGCCGCTCGCAAGGGCGAGGGCGAAGGTTTTATGGATCCGGCGATCATCAAGGCGGGTGAACAGCTGGCGGAGTTCGGCAAGCTCGAACCCTTCCAGCCCGGTTATCTCGGCTCCACCTGGCCACAGGCGCTTGGCGTCTTCGGCGACGGCAAGGCGGCGATTATTCTTGGCTTCGACAATACGGAAGCCAATCAGCGCAAGAATGCCGGTGACGGCAAGGGGCTGGCCGCCGACAATATCGGTCGCTTCGCCTTCCCCGTCGTCGAGGGCGGCGCGGGCAAGGCCACAGATACGCTGGGCGGCCTGAACGGCTGGGCGGTCACGAAAAACGCGTCCAAGGAAGCAATCGATTTCGCGGCCTTCCTGACCAGCAAGGAGAGCGAAGAAAAGATGGCGGCTGCCGGCATGATTCTGCCGGTTGCGAGCGGGGCGGACGGCGCGGTGAAGAACCCGCTGCTGGCGGATTCGGCGAAGCAGCTTGCCGGCTCCACCTGGCACCAGAACTTCTTCGATCAGACGCTGGGCGCTGCCGTTGGCCGCGTCGTTAATGATGTCTCCGTCGAGATCGTTTCCGGCCAGATGAGCGCGGAAGAGGGCGCCAAGCAAATTCAGGACGCTTTCGAGCTTCGCTGATTGTGTTCCATGACGGCGCTGCGCGGGACGCGGCGCCGCAATATCTGCCTCCATGAAAGCGGATAGAGATGACGGATATTTCCATGACTTCTGCGTCGATACCGGCGCGCGGCGCGGCGAAGACAAAGCGCAAGCAAAGTTCGGTCGCGCATGACCGGGCGTTGACCCTTCTGGTCTTCCTGCCACCCGCCCTGCTGCTCTTTACCCTGTTCGTCATCCTGCCCATGGGCGAGGCGGCATGGTACAGCCTTTACCGCTGGAACGGCTATGGCACGCCGACCGATTTCGTGGGCCTGCGGAATTTTCAGGTCCTGTTCGGCAATGCCGCCTTCTCGCAGGCCCTGCTCAATAACGGCCTCATCATCCTGATCTCGGTTCTGATCCAGATCCCGCTGGCGATCTGGCTGGCCATGATGCTGGCGCACCGTATTCCCGGCGTCGTCGCCTTCCGGCTGGTTTTCTTCCTGCCCTATGTGCTGGCGGATGTCGCAGCCGGTCTGATCTGGCGTTTCGTTTATGACGGCGATTACGGTCTGTTCGCCGCCATCTCAAATTTCTTCGGCTTTGCCAATCCTTACGTGCTGGCCGACAAGGATGTGGCGATCTATGCCGTGCTCGGCGTCATCGTCTGGAAATATTTCGGCTTTCACATGATGCTGTTCATCGCCGGCCTTCAATCCGTCGACAAGAATGTGCTGGAAGCAGCCGAAATCGACGGCGCTTCCGGCTGGCAGAAGTTCCGTTACGTCACCTTGCCGATGCTCGGCTCCACCGTTCGCCTTTCCGTCTTCTTCGCGGTGATCGGCTCGCTACAGCTCTTCGACATGATCATGCCGCTCACCGGCGGCGGGCCGTCCAACTCCACGCAGACCATGGTCACCTTTCTCTACACCTATGGCGTCATGCGCATGCAGGTGGGGCTTGGCAGCGCGGTCGGCGTCGTTCTCTTCATCATCTGCGTGACGCTCGCCTTCGGTTACAAAAGGATTTTCATGCGCCATGACTGACACATCCACCTCCGTCCGTATGCCGCTGCAAACCAAGCTTTATCTTTACATATCGCTGAGCCTGATCGCGGCCATCGTGCTCATCCCGTTGCTCACCACCGCGCTTGGCGGCTTCAAGACGCTGGGAGACCTGCGCGTCAACCCGTTCGGCATTCCGGCCGAATGGCAATGGGCCAATTATGGCGATATCCTTTTCGGCAAACGCTACTGGCTGCAAATCTTCAACTCGCTTGTCATCGCGCTGTTGACGGTGTTCCTGACGCTGACCGTCTCGGCCATGGCCGCCTTCACCTTCGCGCATGTGAAGTTCTTCGGCTCGTCCTTCCTGCTGAATTATTTCCTGCTGGGGCTGATGTTCCCGGCGGCCACCGCCATCCTGCCGCTGTTCATCCGTATTCGCGATCTGGGCCTCCTCGATACCTATTGGGGTGTGGTGTTGCCGCAGGTGGCCTTCGGGCTGGGCATGAGCATTCTCCTGTTCCGCAATTATTTCCGCAATCTGCCGGAGGAGCTGTTTCAGGCCGCCTTCGTGGATGGCTGCGGCTATCTGCGGTTCTTCTGGCACATTTCCATGCCGCTTTCGCGGCCGATCGTGGCGACCGTCGGCATCGTTTCCTTCGTCGGCAGCTGGAACAGCTATATCCTGCCGCTGATCATGCTGAATTCGGAATCGAAATATCCCTGGCCGCTCGGCATCATGGTGTATCGCGGCGAATTCGGCACGGAATGGCAACTCGTTCTCGCCTTCATCACGCTGACGATTCTGCCGACCGTCATCGTCTTCTTCCTTGCACAGAAACACATCATCGCGGGCCTGACGGCCGGTGCCGTCAAATCGTGACTTGAAAGGAGCAAAACATGGCTTCCGTCGAACTCAGGGATATCGCCAAGTCCTACGCCGCGCTCGATGTCATTCACGGCATCTCGCTTGATATTACGGATGGCGAATTCATCGCGCTGGTCGGCCCTTCCGGCTGCGGCAAGTCCACGCTTCTGCGCATGATCGCCGGGCTGGAGGAAATCACCGATGGGGATATCCTCATCGGCGGCACCGTCGTCAACGGCATGACCCCGCGCGAGCGCAACATCGCCATGGTGTTCCAGTCCTATGCGCTTTATCCGCATATGACGGTGGCCGAAAACATGGGCTTCAACCTGAAGCTTGCCGGCCAGCCGAAAAACGTCATCGAGGAGCGCGTGGCGGAGGCCGCCCGCATGCTCGATCTTGGCAAGCTTCTGGATCGCAAGCCCTCGCAGCTTTCCGGTGGCCAGCGCCAGCGCGTCGCCATGGGCCGCGCCGTCGTGCGCAATCCGGCCGTGTTCCTGTTCGATGAGCCGCTCTCCAATCTGGACGCCAAGCTTCGCGTGCAGATGCGCAGCGAAATCAAGGCGCTTCATCAGAAAGTCGGCACCACCTCCATCTATGTCACCCACGACCAGATCGAGGCGATGACATTGGCGGACCGGGTCGTGGTGCTCAATCACGGTCGTATCGAACAGCAGGGCACGCCGCTCGAGCTCTACAAGACGCCCGCCAATCTCTTCGTCGCGGCCTTCATCGGCTCGCCGGCCATGAACCTCATCGAATGCGTGGTCGATGGCGAGGGAGACCAGCCGGCGGCCCGGCTGAAGGACGGAACCGCGATCCGCATTGCCGCCTCCCGAAAGGTCAAACGCGGCCAGCCGGTGACGATTGGCTTGAGGCCGGAACATATCGGCTCAGCCATCGGCGGCGATGTGTCGCTCTCCGGCCGGACGCTGCTGGTGGAGCCGACAGGTGCGCAGACCCATGTGATCTTCGAACTGGCGGGCGATCATGTGACGGCGGTGGTGGATGGCGAGCAGCCGGTCAAGGTCAACACTCCCTTTGCCGCCACCGTGCACCATGAGCGTGTGCATGTCTTCGACAGGGCGAGCGGACTGGCGCTTTAAGCGCCTTCCGCATTTTCAACGAAATGCGGAAATTCTCTCGTCCCTCCGCTTTTGGGGCTTGTTTGAAAATCACGAGCGGTTAGCTTGGCGCTTGGGAAAAAAGCGGATTACCGCGAAACTGTATCGATGCAGGAGGAGATTTTTATGAGAACGATCAAGGGGCCGGGTCTTTTTCTCGGCCAGTTTGCCGGCGATGCCGCACCCTTCAACAGCTGGGACGGCATTACCAAATGGGCGGCGGAAAAAGGCTACCTCGGCGTGCAGGTGCCGACCTGGGCCGGGCAGCTGATCGATCTCAAAAAAGCAGCGGAATCGAAAGATTATTGCGACGAGTTCGCCGGTGTCGCACGCCAGAACGGCGTGGAAGTGACCGAGCTTTCCACCCATCTGCAGGGCCAGCTTGTCGCCGTTCATCCCGCCTATGACGAGGCCTTTGACGGTTTTGCCGCACCGGAAGTGCGCGGCAACCCCAAGGCGCGTCAGCAATGGGCGGTGGAGCAGGTGAAGCTGGCGCTGAAGGCGTCGAAAAACCTTGGCATCAAGGCCCACGCCACATTCTCCGGAGCGCTTGCCTGGCCCTTCGTCTACCCGTGGCCGCAGCGCCCGGCTGGTCTGGTGGAAACGGCCTTCGACGAACTGGCGAAACGCTGGACGCCGATCCTCGATTACGCCGATGAGCAGGGTGTGGATGTCTGCTACGAAATCCATCCGGGCGAAGACCTGCATGATGGCGTGACGTTTGAGATGTTCCTGGAGCGGGTGAAGAACCACAAGCGCGCCAACATGCTCTACGATCCCTCGCATTACATTCTGCAATGCCTCGATTATCTCGACAATATCGACATCTACAAAGACCGTATCAAGATGTTCCACGTCAAGGATGCGGAGTTCAATCCGACCGGGCGGCAAGGCGTTTATGGCGGTTATCAGGGCTGGGTGGAGCGGGCTGGCCGGTTCCGTTCGCTGGGCGACGGGCAGGTGGATTTCGGTGCGGTTTTCTCGAAAATGGCGGCCAATGATTTCGATGGCTGGGCCGTAGTCGAATGGGAATGCGCGCTGAAGCACCCTGAAGACGGTGCTCGGGAAGGAGCCGAATTCGTCAAGGCGCATATCATCCGTGTCACGGAAAAAGCCTTTGACGATTTCGCATCGAGCGGCACGGACGACGCGGCCAACCGCCGTATGCTTGGGCTTTGAGAGCATTTCAGGGGAGATATTATGGCTATTGAAGGAAAGACAACCGACAAGGCGAACAGGCGGATTCGCCTTGGCATGGTGGGGGGCGGTTCGGGTGCATTTATCGGCGGCGTTCACCGCATGGCCGCGCGGCTCGACAATCGCTTCGATCTCGTGGCGGGGGCCCTGTCCTCGACGCCGGAAAAATCCCTCGCTTCCGGCCGTGAGCTGGGGCTCGATCCCGAGCGCTGCTACGGTTCGTTCGAGGAAATGGCCGAAAAGGAAGCGCTGCGCGAGGATGGCATAGAGGCGGTGGCGATCGTCACGCCCAACCATGTGCATTATCCGGCCGCCAAGGCGTTTCTGGAGCGCGGCATCCATGTCATCTGCGACAAGCCGCTGACCTCCAATCTGGAGGACGCCAAAAAGCTGAAGCAGGTGGCCGACAAGGCCGATGCGCTGTTCATCCTGACGCATAATTATACCGGCTATCCCATGGTGCGGCACGCGCGGGAAATCGTGGAGGCCGGTGAACTCGGCAATATCCGTCTGGTGCAGATGGAATATCCGCAGGACTGGCTGACGGAGGCGGTGGAACAGACCGGTGCGAAACAGGCTGTCTGGCGTACCGATCCGGCGCAATCGGGCGTCGGCGGCTCCACCGGCGATATCGGCACCCACGCCTATAATCTCGGCTGCTTCATTTCCGGTCTGGAAGCGGATGAGCTGGCGGCGGATGTGCACACCTTTGTCGAAGGCCGCCGGCTTGACGACAATGCGCATGTGATGCTGCGCTTCAAGCCGAAGGGCGGCAAGCAGGCGGCCAAGGGGCTGCTCTGGTGCAGCCAGGTTGCGGTCGGCCACGAAAACGGGCTGAAGGTTCGTGTTTATGGCGACAAGGCCGGCATCGAGTGGACGCAGGCCGACCCGAACTATCTCTGGTTCACGAAGCTTGGCGAGCCCAAGCAGTTGATCACCCGTGGCGGCGCCGGGGCAGGGGCTGCCGCAGCGCGCGTCACCCGCATTCCGTCCGGCCACCCTGAAGGTTATCTCGAAGCCTTCGCCACCATCTACACCGAGGCGGCGCATGCCATCGAAGCCCGCCGCACCGGCTCGGCGCTCGACAAGGCGGTGATTTACCCGACCGTGGATGACGGGGTTAAAGGTGTCGCTTTCGTCACGGCCTGCATCGAGTCCGCCAAGAAGAATGGCGGCTGGGTGAAGCTGTAAGATTGTGCGCGGCGTATTTCTTCTCCCCGCCGGGGAGAAGGTGGCCCGAAGGGTCGGATGAGGGGGCAAGCTCTCGGTTTATCTCTACCGGTGCCCCCTCATCCCGCTGCCGCGACCTTCTCCCCGACGGGGAGAAGAAACAAGCGGCGCGCGCTTGCGTCATCGCGCAGCTCTTTGGGCTCAGGACTATCGGTTAACGGCAGAAGTTGACGGCTGTAGGGTGGCCGGGATGTGGAGCTTGGTCTGCCCCATCTGACGACGTTATCAATTAACGCGTGTCGTCTGCGTCTGCACCCTTTCCGTTATGGGGCAACCGTCCTGAAGCTTGGTCCAGGACGAAACGTTGAGCTTCATCTCGCAGCGCGCGAGATAAGAGCCGCCATCGACCTTCAGGCAGGATGTCTGGCCGAGCTGGAACATGACGCCGCGATTTCGGCATTTGCAATTGTGGGCATCCGCCAAAGTCGGAATAAGGGCCATGATCAGGCCAAGTATGAGCACTCCAGGACGCATGGCTGAGGCTCCAAAGGATATCCTGCCAGATTACTCCTGTCCGAGGGCATAGTCAAAACGTCTTCCCTCCGCGATCCACGCGCGGGAAAGCCCGTAATCGCTGCTAACTTCTCCGCTATCATCCGATCAAGATCGCGCGGATATCATTCACATTCGTCAGCGTCGGCCCCGTCACGACAAGGTCTCCTGCTGCCTTGAAAGCGGTGTAGCTGTCGTGGCTCATGAGCGACTGACGCGGATCGACACCGGCTTTGCGCATGCGGGCAAGCGTGTCCGGTGTCACCACCGCACCCGCCGCATCCTCCACGCCGTCTATGCCGTCGCTATCGCCGGCAATGGCCCAGATGCCTTCCGCACCTTTGAGCGTCAGCGCAAGGCTCAGCAGGAATTCCGTGTTGCGGCCGCCCTTGCCGGCCGGCCCCTTGCCGATCGTCACTGTGGTTTCGCCGCCGGAAAGCAGTACGGCCGGGCCCTTGACCGGCAGGCCCTTGCGGCTGGCGGAAAGAGCGATACCGGCCATGACAGCGCCGACATCTTTTGACTCGCCCTCCAGCGAATCCCCGAGGATAAGCGGCGTAAGCCCGAGCTTTACGGCCTCATCCGCCGCTGCCTGCAGGGCGAGCGAGGGGGCTGCGATCAGCCGGATATCCTCTTCAATATCGCCCGCTTTCGGTGTTTCCTCACCCTTTTCCAGCACCCTGCGCACCGTTTCGGGAAGATCGAGCGCATAACGGGAGACGATTTCCCGCACGGTTTCAATATCGCTCGGATCTGCAACCGTCGGGCCGGAGGCGATTTCGGACGGATCGTCACCCGGCACATCCGAAATCAGCAGAGAAACAACCTTGGCCGGCTTGGCGGCCAGCGCCAGCCGTCCGCCCTTGATGCGGGAGAGATGTTTGCGCACCGCGTTCATTTCGGAAATCGTCGCACCGCTGGCCAAAAGGGCACGATTGACGGCCATCTTGTCGGCAAGCGTCATGCCTTCGGCAGGCGCCACCATCAGCGCCGAACCGCCGCCGGAAATCAGCGCGATCACCATGTCGTCCGCCGTCAGCCCCTCAACGGCGGCAAGAATGCGTTTTGCCGCTTCCGCGCTTTTATCGTCGGGCACGGGGTGCGAGGCCTCGATGATCTCGATGCGTGTGGTCGGGGCGGCATGGCCGTAACGTGTCACCACCACACCGGAGAGATCGACATGCGGCCATGCCGCTTCAAGCGCGGCGGCCATGGCGGCCGAAGCCTTGCCAGCGCCCACCACCACACATCTGCCCTTGGGCGGGGAAGGAAGATGGTGTTGCAGCACCTTTGCGGGATCGGCGCTCGCGACGGCGGCCATGAATATGCGGTTGAGAGCGTCTCTTGCGGACGTGTCGTTCCATGCGCTCATCGGTTCATACTCCGATCCAGAGGAAGCCGAGCGCGAACAATGCCGGCAATGCCTGAATGAACAGGATCTTCATATTGGCTGTCATGGCGCCGAAAATACCGGCCACCAGAACGCAGGCGAGGAAGAACACCTTGAAACTCAGCCCTTCATCGCCCTGCATCAGCCCATAGATCAGCCCCGCCGCCAGAAACCCGTTATAAAGGCCCTGATTGGCGGCCAGCACTTTTGTCTGCCGGGCAAAATCCGCAGAAAGGCCGAAGGCTTTGCGGCCAGCGGGCTTTTCCCACAGCAGCATTTCCAGAATGACGATGTAGATGTGGATGGCCGCAACCACGGCAATCAGAATGCTGGCGATCATGGGCGGCTTTCCTCCAAAAACCTTGAGGTCCTGCCTCGGTCGTCTTCATGCGAAAACAGACGGCCGGCCGGACAATTCCGTTTTAGCGGCGGCACGTATGGCCGCAAGGCCATAATCCCGCTCTTCCCGTGCAAACTGTTGAAGAGCGGCACTGCATTGCTTGACTCTTTGCTGAAATAAGAACAAAACAGGAACAATAGAATTGAAAATCCGGAATTGAAACCTGTCATGCCATGCAAAAGCGCGCGGATCAGTTGCTCGTTGTGGAAGAGCTGCGTGAAAGGCTGGAAAGGATCGGTAACGGCGCTCCGCGCCTGCACGAGACCTTGCCTTTCGGCGTGGATGCCATCGACCACCACCTGCCGGGAGGCGGGCTGAAGCTCGGTTGTCTGCATGAGGTGAGCGGCGGCGGCAATGGCGCTGCCGATGGCGCGGCGGCCGCCCTTTTTGCGGCCGGTGTGGCAGCACGGCTTTCCGGCAAGGTTTTATGGTGTGTCACCCGCCGGGATCTGTTCATGCCGGGGCTGACGCAGGCGGGCCTGTCGCAGAACCGGGTCATCATCGTTGAATGCCGTGATGAGAAAGGTGTGCTCGACTGTTTCGAGGAGGGTTTGCGCTGCAACGGCTTCGGCGCGGTGATGGGCGAAGTGGCAAAACTGCCGATGAACGCCTCGCGGCGGCTGCAACTGGCGGCGGAAACCTCCGGTGTTACAGGCGTTGCCATCCGCCGTTTCCGGCGTGCGGCCGATGCGGCGCTGTTCGGAGAGCCGACGGCGGCGGTGACCCGCTGGCGCATCTCCGTCCGGCCCTCATCCCCCTTGCCGGTGCCGGGGGTGGGCAGACCGCGCTGGTTTCTGGAACTTTTGCGATGTCGTGGCGGCGAAAGTGCCGAATTTGAAGTGGAAGCCTGTGATGCAAAGGGTCGTCTCGCTCTACCTGCCGACATGGCCGACGGATCGTTTCCGGCGTCTTTCGGGCAAGGACGCGCCGCCGGTTGAAAAGCCGCTGGTCATGATCGGCCGCCAGGGCAGCCGCCGGCTGGTGCTGGCGCTCGACAAGGCGGCAAAGGCGGCCGGCATCCGGCCCAGCACGCCGGTCAGCAAGGCGCAGGCGCTGGTGCCGGGCCTTATCGTGGAAGATATGGATACGGCTGGTGATGCCCGCGCGCTGCAGCAGCTGGCCTTTCATTTCCTGCGCATCTATGCCCCCATTGTCGCCGCCGACCCGCCGGACGGGCTGGTGCTGGACACAGCGGGTGCGGACCATCTGCATGGCAATGAGGCGCTGATGCTGAGCGGCATGGTCAACCGCCTGCATGCCGCCGGTTTTGCCGCCCGCGCCGCCATTGCCGATAGCTGGGGGGCTGCCCATGCGCTGGCGCGCTTTGGCCGCGAGGAGATCGGCATCGTGCCGCCGGGCGGGCAGCGGGTGGCGATCAGCGGCTTGCCGCTTTCTGCGCTCAGGCTGGAAGAGCGTATCGTTTCCGGGCTGAAGGTGCTCGGTTTCCGCAGCATCGGCGAGCTTGCCGAAGCCCCGCGCGCGCCGCTGACCCTGCGTTTCGGCCCCGAGCTCGTGCGCCGTCTTTCCCAGGCTTTCGGAGAGATCGGCGAACCCATAGAACCGGTGCGCGTGGCCGAGCTGGTGGAGGTGCGCCGCGCCTTTCCCGAGCCGATTGCGGCGGCGGAAACGATTGCCCGTTACACGCAAAAGCTGGTTGCGGAGCTTTGTGTCGCACTGGAAAAGCGCGGCCTCGGCGCCCGCCGTGTCGATCTGGTGCTGCACCGGGTGGATAGCGGCCTGCAGGCGGTGCGGGCCGGCACCTCCAGACCGGTGCGCGATGTCAAGCAGCTTGTCCGGCTTCTGACCGACCGTATCGACACCATCGATCCCGGTTTCGGCATCGAGATGATGGTGCTGACCGCCACCCATGCCGAGCCGCTTGTCGCCGCGCAGGCCCGTTCCTCGCTTCTGGAGGAGGGACGCGTGGACATCGCCGATACGGTCGATGTTATCCTCAACCGCGGTCACAGGGTCTATCGTTATGCGGCGGTGGCGAGCGATGTGCCGGAGCGCTCCGTTGCCCCCGTTGCGGCGCTTGCGCCTGAGGATACGCTCGGCTGGCCCGGTCACTGGCCGCGTCCGGTCAGGCTTTTTGCAAGGCCGGAAGCCATCGAGACGCTGGCGCTGCTGCCGGACCATCCGCCGCGTTATTTCCTCTGGAAGGGCATTCGCCACAATGTGCGCCGCGCCGATGGGCCGGAGCGGGTGTTCGGCGAATGGTGGAAACGCGACCGGGAAAAGGCCGCTGTGCGCGATTATTTCACGGTGGAAAATGAAAGCGGCGAGCGCTTCTGGATTTTCCGTTCCGGTGACGGCGAACATGCCGAGACCGGCTCGCAGGGCTGGTTCATCCACGGGGTTTTCGCATGAATACGCCGCTTTATGCCGAACTTCAGGTGACCACGCATTTCTCCTTCCTGCGCGGTGCAAGCTCCTGTGAGGAGCTGTTCGAACAGGCCAAAAATCTTGGCATCGAGACGCTGGGCATCGTGGATCGCAACAGCCTTGCGGGCATTCCCCGCGCTTACGAAGCCGCCAATAATCATGGCATCCGCCTCGTCATCGGCTGCCGGCTCGATCTGGATGATGATATCTCCGTGCTTGCCTATCCCATGGATCGCGCGGCTTATGGCCGGCTTTGCCGGCTGCTTTCCGTTGGCAAGAAAAGGGGGGGCAAGGGCAAATGCCGGCTGACATGGGATGACCTCGTTACCTATGGCGAAGGCCTGATCGTGGTGCTGCTCGCCGATCTGGCAGACGATCTCTGCGCGCTTCGCCTGCGCCGGCTGAAGACAGCCTTTGCGGACCGGGCCTATATGGCGCTTAGCCTCCGAAGACGGCCCAACGACCAGATGCGTCTTTTCGAACTGTCGAACATGGCGCTAGCCGCAGATGTCCCGACCGTGGTGACCAATGACGTGCTGTTTCATGTGCCCGAGCGGCGCATGCTGCAGGATGTCGTCACCTGCATCAGGCACAATTGCACCATCGATGAGGCGGGTTTCCGGCGCGAACGCCATGCCGACCGCTATATGAAGCCGTCGGAAGAAATGCACCGGCTGTTTGCCCGCTATCCCGAAGCGCTGGCCCGCAGCCTTGAAATCGCGAAGCGCTGCAAATTTTCGCTGAAGGAACTGGTCTATCAATATCCCGAGGAGCGCACCCTGCCAGGGCTAACGGCGCAGCAGGCGCTGGAAAAGCTGGTCTGGGAGGCGGTGCCGGGGCGTTATCCGCATGGTTTGCCGGAGAAGGTTGAAAAGGCTTTGCATCACGAACTTGGCCTGATCGGCAGACTGGAATACGCTCCCTATTTCCTGACGGTGAATGCTATCGTTCGCCATGCACGCTCGCTGGATATTCTCTGTCAGGGACGTGGCTCGGCCGCCAATTCGGTGGTGTGTTACGTGCTTGGCATTACCGCCATCGATCCCGTCAAGGTCGATCTCCTGTTTGAACGTTTCGTTTCTGAGGAGCGGCGCGAACCGCCTGATATCGATGTGGATTTCGAACATCAGCGGCGCGAGGAGGTCATCCAGTGGGTCTATGATACCTATGGTCGCGACAAGGCCGCACTGTGCTCGGTCGTCACCCGTTATCGCGGGCGCGGGGCCTTGCGCGATGTCGGCAAGGTTCTGGGCCTGCCCGAAGATTTGACGAAACTTCTATCCTCACAGGTCTGGGGCTGGAGCGAAGAGGTAGACGAGAAGCAGGTGAAGGAGCTGAACCTCAATATGGAGGATCGTCGTCTGAAGCTTGCCCTTGAACTGGCCAACCAGCTTGTAGGCACGCCGCGTCACCACAGCCAGCATCCGGGGGGCTTCGTCTTGACCCATGACCGGCTGGATGAACTGGTCCCGATCGAACCCGCTGCCATGGACAAGCGGCAGATCATCGAATGGGACAAGGACGATGTCGATATCATGAGGTTCATGAAAATGGACTGTCTGGCGCTCGGCATGCTCTCCTGCATGAAGCGCGGCTTCAACATGCTGGAAGAACGTACTGGTGATAAGTACGATCTCGCTACCGTGCCGCAGGATGACGATCCCACCTATGAGATGATCCAGAAGGCCGATACGCTCGGCACCTTCCAGATTGAAAGCCGGGCGCAGATGTCGATGCTGCCGCGTCTGAAGCCGGCAAAATTCTACGACCTCGTCATTCAGGTCGCCATTGTTCGTCCTGGCCCCATTCAGGGTGATATGGTGCACCCATATTTGCGACGCCGTGACAAGAAAGAGGATGAACATTATCCGAAGGAGGAATTGAGAGGAGTGCTGGGCAAGACGCTCGGCGTTCCGCTGTTTCAGGAGCAGGCCATGCGCGTCGCCATCGAATGCGCGGGTTTCTCCCCCGGCAAGGCGGATCAGTTGCGCCGTGCCATGGCAACCTTCAAGAATGTCGGCACCATCTCCAAATTCAGGCAAGACCTGATCGATGGCATGGTCGCGCGCGGTTATGAGCAGGAATTCGCCGAACGTATCTTCAAACAGCTCGAAGGTTTCGGCAGCTATGGTTTCCCCGAAAGCCATGCGGCTTCCTTCGCGCTGATTGCTTATGCTTCCTCATGGCTGAAGTGCCACCATCCTGATATTTTCTGCACGGCGCTTCTCAATTCGCAACCCATGGGGTTTTACGCCCCGGCGCAGATCGTGCGCGATGCGCGTGATCATGGCGTGGAGGTGCGCCCGGTCTGCGTCAATAATAGCCGCTTCGACTGCACGCTGGAACCGACCGGCAAGAGGGACACCAATGGCAGAGAGCGTTATGCCGTGCGGCTAGGTATGCGTCTGGTGAAGGGACTTTCCAACAAACACGCTGCCGATATCGTCGCCGGCCGGCAGGACCGGGCTTTTGCCTCGGTGGATGATCTCTGGCGCAGGGCCGGCGCTCCTGCCGCTGCCCTCGTCTGTCTGGCCGAAGCCGATGCCTTTCTGCCGTCGCTTTCGCTTGCCAGACGTGAAGCGCTCTGGGCCATCAAGGCTTTGCGGGACGAGCCGCTGCCGCTTTTTGCCGCCGCCGCCAGCCGGGAAAATGCTGTCGTGGACGAGCTTCAGGAACCCGCCGTCGCGCTCAGGCCCATGACGGATGGCGGCGAGGTGGTGCAGGATTACGGTCATGTGGGGCTCACCCTGCGCGAACATCCCATGACCTTCCTGCGGCGCGATCTTTCCCGCCGTCGCATCGTTACCTGTGCGGAGGCGGTGCGTGTGCGGGATGGCACATGGCTGGAAACGGCGGGTCTGGTGCTGGTGCGCCAGCGCCCCGGCTCGGCCAAGGGCGTGATTTTCATGACGCTGGAGGATGAGACGGGCATTGCCAACGCTGTCCTTTGGGTCAATACCTTCGAAAAATACCGGCGTGTGGTGCTGTCTGCCGGCATGGTCGGCATTTACGGCAAGATCCAGCGGGAAGGCGAGGTGGTGCATCTGGTCGCCCACCGGTTGGCCGATCTGTCGGAAGCGCTGGCAAGTGTGGGCGAGCGCAACCGTGCCTTTCCCCTGCCGCATGGGCGTGGCGATGAGTTCCACCACGGCATGCCGCCGGAGGATCATCGCACTATTAGGAAACACCCGCCGGCTACAGTCGATGATGAAGATGATGTGGAGCGGATAAAGGTCATTTCCCGCAATTTTCATTGAAAAGGCGGTTCAGATTATCTTTTATGCGCCACGATATAAGGCCGCTTGTCATTGCCCTTTGTCGCGTGGAATTCCGTGGCCAGAATGTCGAAGCCTCCGGCTGTTATATGTCGGCTCAACTCGGTGGCGGTGAAGATGCCGGCATAGGGCGCCTTGCCGATTGCGCGCATGGCTGGCAACACAAGGCGGATGAGTGGGTTCATATCGCCGACGCAGGGTGTCTTGGTAATGAGAAGCCCCTGCGCGGTGAGCAGGGAATGGATGCGCCGCAATGTGCCGGGCAGATCGCGGACCAGATGAAGGTAATTGAAACCCAGAACCGCGTTAAACTGCGCGGGGTCGGGCACAAGCGTTTCCACGGTAGCCATGCTGAAAACGAGGTTGGTGAGAGAGCCGGCGGCGTGTTTTCTTTCCTCGGCAATCGCAATCATGTCGGCGGAAATATCCGTCGCAAGATAGTTTTTGACCCCGCCTGCCAGCCGGATTGCCGTTGTCCCGGTGCCGCAGCCCAGTTCCAGTACCCTGTCATCCGGTTTCAGCAGGGCGTGGGTCCGTTCCAGCGTGCGCGCATATCCGGTTTCGTCCGAAATCTTGCCCCCGGCATATTTCCGGGCAGACCGGTTCCAGAAACGGGCGTCGTCGGCAATGCTCATGGTGGATGCTCCCCGAACCTCACGCTTTCGCGTCAAGCGGATCTGATTTCACCCCGTATCCATATCCGTTTTATTTGAAGTTTTTAAGCCGCATCCTCCAGCCCGGCCGTGTCCTTCCTGCGGAACTGGCTGGGCGGCGCGCCGAGCACGCGTTTGAAGGCGCGGCTGAAGGAGGCTTCGGAATCGTAACCGAGCTTTTCCGCCGCCAGCGTTACGCGCATGCCTTCGCGCAGCCACAGCCGCGCCTGATGCATGCGCACGCGCACCACATAACGGGCCGGGCTTTCGCCCACTATGCGGGTGAAACGTTCCGCGAAACTGGAGCGGGATGCGCCCATCAGCGAGGCAAGCTCCTCCACGCTCCAGTCCTTTTCGGGGTTGAGGTGGATGGCGGCCAATACCCGCCCGAGTTCGGGATTGCGCACGGCGGCCAGCCAGCCGCTGGAATCGCCGCAGCCATATTCCACCCATGTGCGGATCAACGTCGCGGTCAGCACATCGGCAAGCCGTGCCAGAATGCCGCCCGCGCCCACGCGGTTCAGTTCCACCTCGCGCGTCATGGCTTCCAGCAGATGGGGGATAGCCGGGTCGCTTTTGGCCAGATCGCTGGTCAGCATCACATCCGGCATCAGCTGCAGCAGCGGGTGCAGATTGTCCATGTTGAAACGCATCGAGGCGGTAAAGGCGACGGTATCGCCGCCGGCGCTCGCGCATTCCATGTCGAAGATGCCCTGGCAGACTTCCTTCTTGCCGAAGCGGTCGAAAAGGGTGGGTTTCACATCCTCGCCGCTGCCCAGCACATGGGCGTGCCCTCGCGGCAGAAGCACGGCGTCACCGCAGGTCAGCGTCAGCCATTCGCCGGAAGGTTTCTGCAATTTCGCCTGACCGACGCCGATGAAATGAAACCGCGCGGCTTCCTGTTCGGGAAAGGCCGTCGCCCAGGGTGTGGCCATGCGGCACCGGCCGTATTCGACACCATCGAGCCTCAGGCCACGCAACATTTCGGTCAGGGCATCATTCATGGCGCTCTCGCAAATTCGGATGTTTGGTTAAGGAATATGGATTTTCTAGCATGGAAACGCCGGGATGTCACGCATAGCTTATGTGCATCGATTTGCGGTTGTTGAACCGGACTCCCACCGGTTTCACCATTTCGCCTTTCCGTTTCAGGACGCATTCCGGGAATGCGCATCAGGAGATTTTCATGAACAACCGGACCATAAACGAGCTTGAATATGTGCCGCGCAAGACAGAGCCGGATGCGAAATGGGCGGCCGTGGTTTCGCTTTCGCTCGGCGTTTTTGGGCTGGTGACGGCGGAATTCCTGCCGGTCAGCCTTCTCACGCCGCTTTCGGCCGATCTCGCCGTCAGCTCCGGCATTGCCGGTCAATCCATCACCGTTACGGCGCTGGTCGCGGCGGTCGCCGGCCCCGGCGTCGTCATCGGCACACGCAGCATCGACCGTCGCTGGACATTGCTTGGGCTGACCACGCTGCTGATCATTTCCAGCACGCTGGCCGCCTTCGCCAACGGTCTTTTCATGCTGTTCGCCTCGCGTGTCCTGCTCGGCATCGGCCTTGGCGGCTTCTGGGCCATGTCGGCGGCGCTGGCGCTGAGGCTCGTGCCGCTTGAAAAGATGCCGCGCGCCATGGCCATCATCCTGACAGGGGTTTCGGTTGCCACCGTCTGTGCAGCGCCGGTGGGCGCGTGGATCGGCGCGACGCTTGGCTGGCGCTCGGCCTTTGTCGTTGCGGGTGCGCTCGGTGTCATCGCACTTCTCGTGCAATTGCTCACCGTTCCGTCGCTACCGCCGGCTGGCGCACCCGGTCTTTCCACCATGTTCCGCCTGTTGCAGCGGCCGCAGGTCCGGATCGGCCTTCTGACGACGCTGTTCATCGTTGCGGGTCACTTTGCCGGCTTCACCTATGTCCGTCCGTTCCTGGAAGATGTGACGCTTCTTGGCGTCGAGGCGATTTCCCTCGTCCTTCTGGTTTATGGTGTCGGCGGTTTTTTCGGTAATCTTTTCGGCGGTTTCCTCTCCGAGAAAAACACGGCATGGGCAGTGACGTTCGCCGCGACTCTCATCGCGGCATCGGCTTCCGTTCTGGTCGTTGCGGGTGCGTCGCCCCTGATTGCCGGCCTTGCCATTGCCTCCTGGGGCTTTGCCTTCGGTGCGCTTCCGGTCAGTGTGCAGAGCTTCATCACGCGGGCCGCTTCCGATGAGGCGGAAAGCGCCGGTGCGCTGCTGCTCACCACGTTCCAGATCGCCATTTCCAGCGGTGCGGTTCTGGGCGGCCTGCTGATCGATCTTCAGGGGGCGACGATGGTTTTCGTCTTCGTGGCGATTGCCGCCCTTCTCGGCGCATCGCTGATGGCGTCGCGCCGTGGCGTGGTGCCGCAGGTCGAGGCATCGCAGGGGTAATTGGTCGAAGAAACCGGACCCGCATTCCTGCGGGTCCTACTCCTCCTCAAACCGTCTTGATCGCCTTCTGCGTCCGGTCTTTACCGACCTCGATCACGTGGCGCATGGCTTTCACCGCCGCATCCGCGTCACGCGCCGCAATCGCATGCACGATACGCAGATGATTGGACGCGATTTCGGCGATGGTGCCAGGCGAAGCGGCCGGCGACGAGAGCTGGAAGGAAATGGCAAGTGCTGCTTCGATCAGCCCGCTTGCCGAGCGCATGAAGGGATTGCCGGACATATGCGCCACGGCAAGGTGGAATTCGAGATCGACCTTGGCGATGCTTTCGGGCGTATGTTTCGGATTGTCGAATTTGGCGGCGATGACGTAAAGCGAAACGATATCGTCATTGGAGGCCTGCAGGGCCGCTGCCGCCGCCGCCGCCGGTTCCAGCGCCAGGCGGATCTCCGCCAGATGCGTGACGAATTCCTGGTCTATGCCGGCCTCGCAGCGCCAGCCCAGCACATCCGGATCGAAGAAGTTCCAGCTTGAGCGGTCGAGAACGCGGGTGCCGACCTTCGCCTTGGGCTCCACCAGCCGCTTGGCCGCCAGCGTCTTCATGGTTTCGCGCAGCACGGTGCGCGAGACGCCGAAGCGCATGGAGAGTTCCGCGTCATTGGGCAGCAGGGAGCCTTCCGCAATTCTGCCCGAGACGATGGCGCTGCCGAGTTCGGAGACCACATGGGCGTGGCTGTTCCGGCGTTTTCGCCCGCTTATCGTCGTTTCGAGCAGCCCCAAGCAAGCCTCCCTTGGCAATTATGCCGGATGCGGTCCGGCCAGTCTCCTGTTTGAATACCAGATGATTGCGCGCTGCAACACGATGAAGATGAAAAGCAGCACACCGATGACGATTTTCGTCCACCAGGAGGAAAGCGTCCCGTCAAAAACGATGTAGGTCTGGATCAAGCCCTGTATCAGAAGGCCGATGAAGGTTCCCGCCACCAGCCCCGTGCCGCCGGTCAAAAGCGTGCCGCCAATGACGACGGCGGCGATGGCGTCGAGTTCCACGCCCACCGTCGCCAGCGAATAACCTGACGAAGTGTAGAGCGTATAGACGATGCCGGCGAGGCCGGAGAGAAAGCCGGAAAGCGCATAGATGCCGATGGTCGTCGCCCCGATCGGCACGCCCATCAGCTCGGCCGATTGCGGGTTGCCACCGAGCGCATAGACATTGGCGCCAAAGCGGGTGCGGCTGGCGATCAGCATGCCTGCGGCAAAGACGAGAAGCATCAGCATGGCGAGCGCCGTCAGCCTGCCGCCACCGGGGAAGCGGTAATAAAAACCCTGTATCGCATCGATGAAGGGATGCGAGATCGGCACGGACTGGGTGGAGATGAGGTAAGCCGCGCCGCGCGCCAGAAACATGCCCGCCAGCGTTACCACGAAGGGCGGGATGGCGAGGAAGCGGATCATCGCCCCCATCAGGCAGCCGAACAATGTCGAGACAACCAGCACGATGGCGAAGGCGAGCAGCGGATGCACATTATAGGTGCCGACCATCACGGCCACGAAGACGCTGGTAAACGCAATGACCGAACCGATGGAGAGATCGATGCCGCCAGACAGGATGACGAAGGTCATGCCGACCGCCGCAATGCCGAGAAAGGCGTTGTCGGTGAGAAGATTGCCGATCACCCGCGTGGAAAAGATCGCCGGATATTGCAGCACGCAGAGGAGATAGGCGATGACGAAGATCGTCAGCGTGGTGAGGAAGGGCAGGTTGCGGCTGTGGATCATCGCGCGGTTCCTTCCTTGGTCATGCCATTGGCGGCGGCCGGTTTGGCGTGTGGCTTGGGCGCTTTCACGAAGCCCAGCACCGTCATGATCGCCGGCGATTGCAGCGTCAGCACCACCATGATGATGCCGGCCTTGATGATGAGGTTGAATTCCGGCGGAAAGCCCGAGACGAGAATGCCAGTATTGATGGTCTGGATGATGAGCGCGCCGATCAGCGAGGCGGTGATGGAGAAG
The DNA here is from genome assembly GCF_053522385.1 of Agrobacterium sp. 22-223-1. NCBI lineage: Bacteria > Pseudomonadati > Pseudomonadota > Alphaproteobacteria > Hyphomicrobiales > Rhizobiaceae > Agrobacterium > Agrobacterium sp. 22-223-1. The sequence continues at coordinate 58,530 of NZ_JBNWCN010000004.1, read as the reverse complement.
CGCCCGCCATTCAGCGAGGTGCCGCCGATGACAACGGCGAGGATGGCGTCCAGCTCCAGCCAAAGCCCGGCATTGTTGGCATCCGCGCCGCGAATGTCGGCGGTCACGATCATGCCGGCGATGGCCGCGCAGAGGCCGGAGACGGCATAGACGAAAAACAGCAGGAAGCGCGCCCGCACACCGGCAAGCGCTGCGGCGCGGCGATTGATGCCGGTCGCCTCGATCAGGAAACCGAGCGCGCTCTTGCGCACCAGAAGGCCGATCAGCAGTGCGGCCGCCACCCAGATGATGACGGGCAGCGGAATGCCAGCGAATGCGCCGGAACCGATGGCGGCAAAGCTGTCATTGTTGAAGGTGAGAATGACGCCTTCGGTGATGAGCTGGGCGATGCCGCGCCCCGCCACCATCAGGATCAAGGTGGCGATGATCGGCTGTATGTCGAGCAGGGCGACCAGCACGCCGTTCCACAGACCGCAGGCAATGCCCACCGCAAGCGAGATGACAATGACCGAAGGAATGGAATGGCCGTTGCTGATGAGCGTGGCAGCGACCGCGCCGCAGATGGCAATGACCGCGCCGATGGAAAGATCAATGCCCTTGGTGGCGATGACCAGCGTCATGCCGATGGTCAACAGCGCGACCGGTGCGGCGCGCACGAGAATATCCACCAGACTGCCATAGAGCCGGCCGTTCTGGAACGAGACATGCAGGAAACCCGGCGAAAGGATTGTAATCGCTGCCAGAATGATGAAGAGCGCGGCAAGCTGGGGAGCAAGCCTTTTGAAGCGTCGTGTCATTGCTGTCATCACGCCGCCTCCGTTTTCGCCGCATCGGCAATCGCCCGCATGATGTTGTCGGCGGTCACCTCGCCGCCCTTCAATTCGCTGACATGGCGGCGGTCGGAGAGCACGACGACACGATGGGCGACGGCGGTAAGCTCTTCCAGTTCGGAGGAGATGACGACAAGCGACATGCCCTCGCTGCAGAGTTTTTCGATCATTTTCAGGATTTCCGCATGCGCGCCGATATCGATGCCGCGTGTCGGCTCGTCGAGGATCAGCAGCCGGGGCTGGGTGGCGAGCCAGCGCGCCAGAATGGCCTTCTGCTGATTGCCGCCGGACAGGAATTTGATCGGCCGGTCGGGGTCGGCCGGGCGGATATCGAGCGACTTGATAAAGCTTTCGGCAAGCTCAGCCTTCTGCCGGCGCGAGAGCGGCCGTGCCCAGCCCTGCCGTGCCTGCAGCGCCAGGGCAATATTATCGGTAACGGAGAAGTCGCCGATGATGCCGTCCGTCTTGCGCTCTTCCGGACAGAATCCGAACCCGGCCGAGATCGCAGCTTCAGGAGACGAAATCGCCGCCGTCTTTCCGTCGATTGTCGCCGTGCCGGTATCGGGCCGGTCGATGCCGAACAGCAGGAAGGCGGTTTCGGTTCGGCCGGAGCCAAGGAGACCGGCGACGCCGACGATTTCTCCCGGGCGGATGCCGAGATCGAAGGGCCCGATGCTGCCGCGTTTGCCGTAACCTTCGAAACGGATCGGCGGCTCGCCCTCGGCAACCGTATCTTCGGTCGCCTGATGGTCATGGGTAATGTGCTGAAGCTCGCGACCGAGCATCATCGAAATGAGTTCGGATCTCGGCAGGCTGCCGATGTCGCGGGTGCCGACGAGGCGGCCATTGCGCAGCACCGTCACCCGGTCGGCGATATCATAGACCTGATTGAGGAAGTGGGTGATGATGACGATGCCGATGCCGCGGGCGCGCAGGTTTTTCAAAACCCCGAACAGCATCTCGACCTCATGGGCATCAAGGCTGGCGGTTGGCTCGTCCAGCACCAGCACCTTGCCGGAAAGATCGACGGCGCGGGCAATGGCGATGATTTGCCGGATGGCGACGGAATAACTTGAAAGAAGCGCGTTGACATCGATGGAAAGCCCGTATTGGGCAAGCAGCGCCTGCGAATTCTTTTGCATCGTGTTGCGGTCGATCAGCCCGAAGCGGCGCGGTTGGCGGCCGAGAAACAGGTTTTCGGCAACCGTCAAGTTTTCGAGAAGGTTCACTTCCTGATAGACCGTGCCGATGCCGAGCGCCTGCGCCTCGCCCACATTGGCGGGCGAAATCTCGCTGCCCTCCAGAAAGATCGAGCCGCTGTCGCGGTGATAAACGCCGGTCAGGATTTTGATGAGCGTCGATTTACCCGCGCCGTTTTCGCCGAGCAGGGCATGGATTTCACCATGTCCAAGCGAAAAATCGACGCCATCGAGCGCCGTGATCCCCAGAAAGGATTTGCCGATGGCGCGTGCTTCCAGAAGTGGTGCCGTTTCGGACATTGAGCAGGTTCCGCATGAAAAATGCCATGATGGAGCGGCACGAACGGCGCGCCGCTCCTTCCGAAGAATGGGGTATCAGTAACCCAGACCCTTCTTCGCCTCGTAGACCTTCATCGGGTCGTCGGACGCCGTGTAGAGCTTGGATTCGGTCTGAATCCACTTCGGCGGGGCCTTCTTGTCCTTCAGATAGGCTTCGAGCGCGTCGAAGGCGGGGCCGGCCATATCAGGCGTCAGTTCGACGGTGGCGTTGGCTTCGCCGGCCGCCATGGCCTTGAAGATATCAGGCACGGCATCGATGGAAACGACCTTGATGTCGGTTCCGGGTTTCAGACCGGCTTCCTTGATCGCCTGGATCGCGCCGACGGCCATGTCGTCATTATGAGCGTAGACCGCACAGATATCCTTGCCGCCACCTTCGGCCTTGATGAAGCTTTCCATCACTTCCTTGCCCTTGGTGCGGGTGAAGTCACCGGTCTGCGAGCGCGCGATCTTGATGTTCTTGTGCGAGGCAATCGCCTCTTCGAAGCCCTTCTTGCGGTTGATGGCGGGCGAAGAGCCGGTCGTGCCCTGCAATTCAACGACCTTGCAGTCCTTGGAGCCGACATCCTTGACCAGCCAGTCGCCGGCAACCTTGCCCTCATGAACCTGATCGGAGGTCACGGCGGTGAGGTAAAGATCGTCCGAAGCCTCGATCTGGCGGTCGAGCAGGATGACAGGGATTTTTTCTTCCTTGGCTTCCTTCAGCACGGCGTCCCAGCCGGTTGCGACGACCGGAGCGATCAGGATCGCATCGACGCCCTGCGCGATGAAGCCGCGAACGGCCTTGATCTGATTTTCCTGCTTCTGCTGCGCGTCGGCGAATTTCAGCGTGACGCCGCGCTTCTCCGCCTGCTGCTTGGTGACGGTTGTTTCAGCCGCGCGCCAGCCGGATTCCGAACCGATCTGCGAGAAGCCGACGGTAAGCGATTGTGCGGAAACACTGGATGCAAGGCATGCGGAAACGGCGACAGTGAATGCCGCAAGAGCTTTTCTCATCTTATCCTCCCAGAGATGATGTCAGCGTGACGGCGACACTATGAGCATATAGTAATACTCTTGAAAAGTGGTTTTTTGGCCTTTTCGCAATTTGGTTTTCACGAGCTGCGACGAAATTTTGTCATAAAATACAATGAATCAATGGTTTGAATGGAAATTAATTGCGCTTTTTTCCTGTCTGAACACGCCGAAAATGGCCCGTGATGTGGCTTGACAGCCAATGATGGCATCTAATAGTAATACAAATAAAGAGATCAGACTGAGGCGGAGTGCCGGGCCATCGGGCCGGCCGCATTCAGGCAAGGCAGGGAGGAAGAGGCCGTTGCGCGAAACCGGTATCATCGTAAATGCCGAAAAATATTCGGTTAAAGCCGAAGAACAGCTCCAAATCACTCGTCTGGGGCTGCTCTGTCGGTTATGCGTGATCTCCGAAAGCTGATTCCATTTTCCTTGCGCACAACATAAGCTTGTCGCATTTCGTAATATTTTACCGTTGGCCACTTCCGGCTGGAGACCTGCATAATGACCAAATCCGACAATCTGCCTGCAACCCAAGGCAAGCTTCGCTCGCGCGCGTGGTTCGACAATCCCGCCAACGCGGATATGACCGCGCTTTATCTCGAGCGTTACATGAACTTCGGTCTGAGCCAGGCCGAGCTTCAGTCCGACCGCCCGATCATCGGCATTGCGCAGACCGGTTCGGACCTTTCGCCCTGCAACCGCCACCATCTGGAACTGGCGAACCGCCTGCGCGAAGGCATCCGTGAAGCGGGCGGCATCGCCATCGAATTCCCGGTGCATCCGATCCAGGAAACCGGCAAGCGCCCGACCGCCGGTCTCGACCGTAACCTTGCCTATCTCGGCCTCGTGGAAGTGCTTTATGGCTATCCGCTCGATGGCGTCGTTCTGACCATCGGCTGCGACAAGACCACGCCTGCCTGTCTTATGGCGGCGGCCACCGTCAACATTCCGGCCATCGCCCTTTCCGTCGGCCCCATGCTGAACGGCTGGTTCCGTGGCGAACGCACCGGTTCCGGCACCATCGTCTGGAAGGCGCGCGAACTGCTGGCGAAGGGCGAGATCGATTATCAGGGCTTCGTCAAGCTCGTCGCCTCTTCGGCTCCCTCCACGGGTTACTGCAACACCATGGGCACGGCAACGACCATGAACTCGCTTGCTGAAGCGCTCGGCATGCAGCTTCCGGGCTCCGCCGCCATCCCGGCGCCTTACCGTGACCGTCAGGAAGTCTCCTATCTTACCGGCCTGCGCATCGTCGAAATGGTCAAGGAAGATCTGAAGCCTTCCGATATCATGACCAAGGATGCCTTCATCAACGCCATCCGCGTCAATTCGGCGATTGGCGGTTCCACCAATGCGCCGATCCATCTGAACGGCCTCGCCCGCCACGTCGGCGTCGAGTTGACGGTGGATGACTGGCAGACCTATGGCGAAGACGTGCCGCTGCTCGTTAACCTGCAGCCGGCCGGTGAATATCTCGGCGAGGATTATTACCATGCCGGCGGCGTTCCTGCCGTCGTCAACCAGCTGATGACACAGGGACTGATCATGGAAGACGCCATGACCGTCAACGGCAAGACCATCGGCGAAAACTGCCGTGGCGCGATCATCGAAGACGAGAAGGTCATCCGCCCCTATGAGCAGCCGCTCAAGGAGCGCGCCGGCTTCCGCGTTCTGCGCGGCAACCTGTTCTCCTCCGCCATCATGAAGACCAGCGTGATCTCGGAAGAGTTCCGCAACCGTTACCTCTCCAACCCGAACGATCCGGAAGCCTTCGAAGGCCGCGCCGTGGTGTTCGACGGTCCGGAGGACTACCATCACCGCATCGACGATCCGTCGCTGAAGATCGACGCCAATACCATCCTCTTCATGCGCGGCGCAGGCCCCATCGGTTATCCGGGTGCGGCGGAAGTGGTGAACATGCGCGCACCGGATTATCTTTTGAAGGAAGGCGTCAATTCGCTGCCCTGCATCGGCGATGGCCGTCAGTCCGGCACGTCGGGCAGCCCGTCCATCCTCAACGCTTCCCCGGAAGCGGCGGCAGGCGGCGGTCTTGCCATTCTTCAGACGGGCGACCGCGTCCGCATCGATGTGGGCCGCGGCAAGGCGGATATCCTGATTTCCGGTGAAGAGCTGGCCAAGCGTTACGAGGCGCTTTCCGCCGAGGGCGGTTACAAGTTCCCCGATCACCAGACCCCATGGCAGGAAATCCAGCGCGGTATCGTCAGCCAGATGGAAACCGGCGCGGTTCTGGAGCCGGCCGTGAAGTATCAGCGCATCGCCCAGACCAAGGGCCTGCCGCGCGACAACCACTAAGGTCAGGTAGTTTCGGCCGACCGCTTTTTAATCGGCCCCGGGGTAAAACCCGGGGCCGAAACATTTTGAATACCGTGCTTCGCAACCGCATAAACTGCACGGCGGCCGAAGAGCGCGATAGCATCATTGCTTATCTGCCTACTTCTCCGATGGGGCTGGCGGCTTTCCCAGATATGGCAGGAAGAACATGTAAAGCCCGCTGAAAACAAGCAAAGTCAGAGGCAGCAGCGGAGCAAAGACGATCACCGGCGGCGTCGGGCCGAAGGCCATCGAAGCGAAGTTCGCCAGAATGGTAATGGTCAGCAGAATGCCCAGCCACCGATGGCCCTGCCTTATCCAGTTTCGCAAGATCAAAATCGCCCCCAAGAAAAAGCATCCATGATGGAATGTGACACATCGGCGCTTCAGCGGGCCTGAACGAGCTTCCAGCCATTGCCGGAAGGATCGCGGAAGCTCGCATCCACCGAGCCGTAGCGGGCGATCGGTTCCTGGGTGAATTCGACGCCGCGTTTGTGCATGGCGTCAAAGGCTTTCTGGCAATCCTCGACCACCAGAACCAGCGGCGGCATGGCGCCTTTGGCCACGGCTTCGTTCAGATCCTGCGCCGTCGCCTCATCAACGGTCGGGGCCTGCGGCCGAAACAGGCCCAGCTGGAAATCCGGCTGGTCCGGGTGCTGCACGGTCAACCAGCGATAATCGCCGTTACGTGCGTCCGTATGCAGACGAAATCCGACTTTTTCGACATAAAATTGCAGCGCTTCGTCCTGGTCATGAACATAAAGCCCGACAAGTTGAACACCATTTTTCATGAGCTATCTCCCTTTCACTCACCGTGCCTACCGCTTTCCGTTCGCCGGCGCTTCTCCGAAACTGCGATTGTGAGATGGGGACGATGTGCGGCGCTGACGAAGCAATGGGGAACCTGCTCAAGGTCGGCAGGCAAAAGCCGCATCCTGCGCCGCAATTCACTCGGGTTTTCCCCGGTCACGTCGCGGAAAACACGGCCGAATGTGCCGATGCTGTTCCAGCCGGTTTGCAACGCGATTTCGATGACCGGAAAATCCGTGTCACGCAACAGCGCCACTGCGCGCTCCACCCGGCGGGTCAGCAGATAGCGGTGAGGAGGTATGCCGAAAGCATCGCGAAACGATCTCGCGAAGTGCGCCTGCGAGGCGCCGCTGACGCTTGCAAGGCGTGAAACAGGCCACGCCTCATGGGGCGCCGCGTCCATATGATCCTTGGCCCGCAGAAGGCGGCGCAGCAGTTTCAAGTCTCTGTTTGCAGAGTTCTTTTCATTTCCGGACCGGCGCATGCGGCAATCATTGAATGAACCCGCGGTCCTTGGCAAGGTTCATGCCTGCAAGCCGCTGTGAGTGGCTCAGATCACCGGGTAAAGCGACCAGAAGAACAGTTCATATTCCTGATCGCGGTCATCGTCATGCGACTCGTCATCGGGTCTGCGCGGTGTTTTGTCCTGAAACTCCGTCTCCACCCGCTCATTGACGACGGGCATCCTTCGGCCGATGCCAAAGAGGTCAAAGGAGAGCATGTTGAACCCTGCTACCATGGCCATTTCCCTTCTTCACGCGAGTTAACGTAGCGTTAAGTTTCGCGCGTTGCCATGATTTCGTCAAGATTGGCCGAGGAATTTGTCTACCATTTTTAACAACAATGTCGTGACTGACATTCCACCGCTGCCGGATTTGGCGCAATGAACGTTTATTAGCCGCATTAAACGCCGTTCGCAGGGCCGTCAGAATAGGTTTTTTCAGTCGCTTCCAGTGCGGAATCGGTATCTGCGGCATGGCCGAGGCTCTTCAGGGCGCTGGAGAAGGCCGCGATATTGGCTTTTACCGCCTCCGGATGCGCCCGCCGACCGGTGTGATTGAGCCTTATCAACCGTTCCGCGCCGGGGCCGACACCGGCGGAAAGATCCGCGCCCTGCTTTTGGGATGCAGCGGCGAGGAACGCTCCGGCTTCCACGGTATCCGGCAGGATCGCCGTGGAAACGAGGGCGGAGGCGTGTGCCTCTTCCACCCAGGTCGGGATACCGAGCGCCCTGATGCCGTTCCGGGTGGCCGCGGCCGCTCTTTCATGGCGTTCATTGGCAGACGCCAGACCTTCTGTCTCTATCCGGTCGAGGGCGGCCTCCAGCGCGTAGAATTCCAGCGGAGCGGGCGTTCCGGGCAGCACGCCGCGGCCGGCATCGAGCCAGAGTTTTTTCTGGTCCAGAAGCGAGAGCATGGAGTTTGCCGGCGCATCACCATGGGAAAGTAGGTCCCAGGCTTTTTCGCTGACGGAAATGGCTGAAACCCCGGCCGGGCCGGCCAGCGCCTTTTGCGGGCCGATCACGGCGATATCGATGCCCAGCCGGTCGACCTCGAAGGCATGGCCGCCGATGGAGGCGACGGCATCGACAAGGGTTACGATGCCCCTTTGCCGAGCGAGCGCGGCAATGGCGGGCAGGGGGTTGAGAATGCCGCTTGCCGATTCCGCATGGACGATGGCGAGAAGATCGAAGCCCGGACCCTCGTTCAGCGCCCGCTCCACCTCCTCCAGCGTGACCGGCTTTGCCGGGCTGGCGGTCAGGTTGCGCACCGTCGCGCCACCTCTCGCGAGCCAGCCGCCGAACCATGCGCCATAGGGGCTGGTGACGATGTTGAGCGCTCTAAGACCCGGTCGGGCAAGGCTCGTCGCCGCAGCCTCAAGCGCCAGCACGGCTTCCGCCTGTATGAGAAGGACGTCGTTCCCCGTGCCCATCAAGGCTGCCAGCCGGTCGGCCAGAATGGCGTAACGCTCCGCGGGAAAAGCGGGTGGGTCGAGCAGCAATGCATAATCCGGAACGGGCATGTCTTTTCCTTACGTGGCAATGGTCAGGCGCGGTGCGGCGTCGATCAGGGTTCTGGCGGTCGAGGATTGCGGCGCCGAGACGATATTTCCCGTCCTGCCGATTTCAACGATCCGTCCCGCTTCCATGATGGCGACGCGGTGGCAGACGGCCCGGATGACCGCGAGATCATGGGAAACGAAAATACAGGAAACAGCCGTCTCCCGCTGTATTTCCACCAGCAGTTCGAGGATTTGCCGGCGAACCGAAACATCGAGCGCGGAGACAGCTTCGTCCAGAATGAGAAGCGACGGTTTGAGCGCAATGGCCCGTGCAATCGCGACACGCTGCCTTTGGCCGCCGGAAAGCTCGAAGACCGAGCGGCCGGCATAGCTGGCGGGCAGGCCCACGCGCTCGAGAAGGCGGCGTATTTCCGCCGCACGCTCGCGTCTTTTGACCGTGCGATGGATGCGCAACGGTTCGCCGATGGCATCCTCGACGCTGGCGCGCGGATTGAAGGCGCCATGCGTGTCCTGAAACACCATCTGCATGTGCCGGCGGGCGGGGCGAAGCTTGCCGTCGTCAAGCGCCAGCCAGTCACGGCCTTTGAAATGGATCGTGCCTTCGTCGGCTGGGATCAGCCGCATCAGAATGCGCGCCAGTGTCGATTTCCCGCAGCCGGAGGGACCGGCAAGCCCCATGGTCTCGCCCGGCTGAAGCGAAAAGGAGATGTCGGAAAGCGCCGCCACCGTTCTTGCGCCGGTGCGATAGGTTTTCGACAGTCCGTCGACGCTCAGAAGGGCTTCGTTCATGACGCGGCCTCGCTGATGAGCGGCGGGGTGGAGAGATCGAGATAATCGGCAAGCAGCGCACGCGTATAGTCATGGCTGGGTGCGGAAAGCACCCGCCGCGTCGGGCCGTGTTCCACCAGCAGCCCCGCGCGCAGAACCGCGATCTCGTCGGCAAGGCTGGAAGCAAGGCCGATATCATGGGTGATGAACACCAGCGTCTTGTTTTCCTGCCGCACCAGATCGTCCAGCAGCGTGGCGATGGCGGCCTGACTGACCGTATCGAGCGCGCTCGTGGCCTCGTCGGCAATAAGGATCGAAGGACTGGCGGCAATGGCGGCGGCAATCGCCACGCGCTGCCTCTGGCCGCCGGAAAGCTGGTGCGGATAGGCGGCAAGCAGATGGGAAGGATGCGGCAGCCGCACCCGCTCCAGAAGGTCGCGGGCAAGATCGCGCGCTTGCCTCCATGACAGGCCGAGATGTCGCACGGCGCCTTCCGCCACCTGTTCTCCGATGGTGAGAACCGGGTTGAGTGTCGCGCCGGTATCCTGAAAGATCGTGCCGATATCGCGCCCTGGCAGCGGCCTGCCATGAAACAGGCCGCTATCGCGGCTCCAGGAAATATCGCCGGAAACCCGCGCATTGCCGGGAAGAAGCCCGGCAATGGCTCTGCCGAGCGTGGATTTTCCTGAACCGCTTTCGCCGATGATCGCCAGCCTCTGCCCCTGCCGAATCGTCAGCGAAACATTCTGCAAGGCCGGTGCATCGCCCGCCGCATAAAAAACGCTGAGATCGTCGATCCGGCACAGCGCATTTCCGCTCATGGCGCTTGCCTCCTCGTCGCCATCGCCCTGTTGATGCCTTCGCCGAGAAGGTAAACGCCGAGAACGGTGACCAGAAGGCCGATGCCGGGGATGATGGACAAAAACGCGGCTGAGCGCAGGACGTTGCGTCCTTCGGCGATCATAGAACCCCAGGTGACGATATTGGGATCGCCAAGCCCGAGGAAGGACAGTGCCGCTTCGGTGAGAATGGCTGCCGCGACGATGATGGCGGCCAGCGCCAGAACCGGCGGCAGGGCATTCGGTAAAATCTGCCGGAAGGCGATTTCCAGCGGATGCATGCCGATGGCGCGGGCGGATTGAACATAATCGCGCTCGCGGATGCTCAACACCTGCGCCCGCATCAGCCGCGCCGGATCCGCCCATGCGCCGAGCGCAATGGCGAGAATGACGATGGGCATTGAGGGGCCGATGGTGCTGACGAAGGCGAGCGCGAGCAGGAAATTCGGCACGATCTGGAAGGCGTCGGTGACGCGCATCAATGCTTCATCCACGAGACCGCCCGCAAAACCGGCAATGGTGCCGATGACGGTGCCGATCACCAGCGCGGCGGCGGCAGCACCCATGCCGACGAGCAGGGAGGCCTGCGCGCCATGGGCAAGCTCGGCCAGCACATTGCGGCCCAGCCGGTCGGTGCCCAGCGGCAGGGCGGCATCCGTAAACGGCGCAATCAGCGGTTCGCCGACGATGGCCAGCGGGTCGCCCGGAAAGAGGAGGGGGGCGGCAAGCGCCGTCACGGCAAGCAGCACCAGAATGATGGTGCCCGTAGCGCCTTCGAAACTGCGCAGCAGCCGGAGAGCGAAACTCATGCCTGTCGCTCCCCGCTGCCGATGCGCGGATCGAGAACGGCATAGACAATATCGACGGCGAGATTGACGAGGATGACGAAGACGGCGCTTGTCAGAATAATGCCCATCAAAAGCGGCGTATCGCGGCCGCTGACCGCCTCCTGCGCCAGCCGGCCGAAGCCGGGAATCGCGAAGACGCTTTCGATCACCACGCTGCCGCCCAGCATGGTTGCGGCCTGCAGGCCAAGCACGGTGACAAGCGGAAGAGCGGCGTTGCGCGCGACATGGCGCAGCACGATCCGTCTCCTGGAAAGTCCCTTGGATTGAGCAAAAAGCACGAAATCCAGCGGCCAGACCGCAGCCATGGCAGTGCGCATGACGCGCAGGAAAAGCGCGAGATAAATGAGGCCGAGACTGGCGACCGGCAGCACGAGATGGCGGGCAATATCGAGCGCCCTTGCAAATCCCTGCTTGCCCGAGGCGATGGTTTCGATGCCTGAGGTGGGCAGCCATTTGAGTTGAACGGCAAAGACGATGGCCAGCACGAGGCCGAGCCAGAAGCCGGGCGTGGCGTAAAGCGCCAGCGAAAGCGTTGAAAGCACGCGATCCGTCAGCCCTCCGGGACGGGCACCCGCCACAATGCCAAGCCCGGTGCCGAGAATGAAGGCGAGTGCGGTGGCGCTGCCCATCAGGAGAAGCGTGTTCGGCAACCGCTCGAGGATCAGCCCCAGCACCGGCCGGTCGAAGGCAAGCGACCAGCCGAGATCGAGCCGCAGCACCGAGCTGGCATAGAGCCAGAAACGGGCCAGCACCGAACCGTTCAGGCCATATTGCTCGCGCAATACATCCCTGAGCCCGGCATCGCCGCCGCCGATGGAGACGAGATAGGCGTCTACCGCGTCTCCAGATGCATTTTCAAGCAGTACGAAAGTGAAGATGAGAACGATCAGCAGCACCGGAATGGCGCTGACTGCCCTTCGCTTCAGCAATGTTACTGCACGCTTCACGATGCGTCCTTACGTATCGACCGCCGTATCCGCCCAGTTGGAAACGGCCCAGCGGGGATTGCTGGCGACATGTTTGACGGTATCGCGCGCCACTGTGATGAAGCCCCATTCGGCAACGTTGATCAGCGGCAGATCGGCGGCGACCTGCTTCTGGAAATCCTTGTAAAGCGCCGTGCGCGCGGCGGTGTCGACCGTTATCGCCGCCTTGTCGATCAATTCGTCCAGCGTCCTGTTCTCGTAACCGCCCTGGTTGGAGAAGCCGACGCCCGCCGGAATGCCGGAACGCACGAGAATGGTGGTGGAAATTGCCGGGTCGCCGCGGAAGACCGGCGGCGCGATGGCGAGATCGAAGGCATGATCGGTGTAGACGGCCTTCTGGTGAGCGGCTGAATCATTATTGACCAACTCGGCATCGATGCCGATTTCCTGCAACGCCTGACGAAGATAGGAGCCGAACTGTCTGGTTTCGTTGAAATAGGGCGCCGGCAGAAGTTTCAGCGAGAAACGTGTTCCGTTCGGGCCGCGCGCATAACCCGCCTCGTCCAGCAGGGCATTGGCCTTGGCCACATCGAAATCATAGGTCTCGACATCGTCGGTGTAGAATTCAGGGGCGTTTTTCGGTACCGGGCCTGTGGATGCCGTGGCGTAACCGAGGAAGACCTTGTCGATGACGAATTTTTTGTCGATGGCGTGGGCGATGGCCTTTCTGACCTTGAGATCGGCCAGTTCCTTGCGGCGATGGTTGATTTCGACCACCAGCTGATAGGTCAGCGCCTCGTAACCATCGGCAATGACCTTGATGCCCGCCACCTTTGAGATGCGGTCGAGATCGGCCAAAGGCACGGCGGAGAAGGCGGCGAGCTGGATTTCCTCTGCTTCGAGCGCGGAGGCCGCACCGGCCCGGTCCGGCAGGACGCGGTAGATGATCTCTTCGAGCTGCGGTTCGTCCTTGCCCCAGTAGTTGGGATTGCGGGTCAGGCGATAATATTCGCCGGGCTTGTATTCGGCAAAGACGAAAGGCCCGGTGCCGACCGGTTTGGTATTGGCCGGGTTGGTGGCGATATCGGTGCCTTCATAAAGATGTTTCGGCACGACGCTAGTAACGACCGGCAGCGCGTTGCGGATGAGCTGGAAGGGCGTGGGCTTGGAGAAGCGGAAGATCGCCGTGTGTTCATCCGGCGTGTCCACCTTCTCGAGATTGGCGAAGACCAGCCGTCCGAGATTCTGTAACGGCTTCCAGATGGAGAGCGCAGAAAAGGCCACATCCGCCGAGGTGAACGGCTTGCCGTCATGCCAGGACACGCCTTCGCGCAGCTTGAAAGTGGCGCTGAGACCGTCATCCGATCCCTGCCATTCGGTCGCAAGCCGCGGCGTGAGCCCATCCTTGCCATCGAAGGAGGCCTCGGCCAGCGGCTCGACGATCTTGCTGGCGATATAAAACACGCCGTTTGAGGCGACGATCGCCGGGTTGAGGTTCTTCGGCTCCGAATCGGCCGCCACGATCAGCCTTCCGCCGGGTGCCGCCTGCTGAGCGGCGGCGATGCCCGCCAAACCCGTGGTTGCGGCAAGAAGGAGTGACGTCTTGAGAAGCGAGCGGCGGGACAGGTGGACAGGCGACATGATTCACTCCGGAAATGAGGGCTGGGCGGGCCTTTCCACTTGGTCCGCGGCGGCCGATCTTAAGACTGCAACCTCGGCAGTGTCCACGTTAATTCGCGGGCTTTACAGCAATGATTTTACGTTGCGTGGGCCTTTGCGGAAACAATATGCTTTCCGGCGGTAATACGCTTTTCTCCTGCTGCGGTGCTACCGGCGGCGATGTTCCGGAAAATTGATTTAACGCAATGAAATTAGGTGGTTGGGATACCGATGCTTCGGCCGTGTGTGCCCCGTTGCGCCTGTGGGCGGAGCGAAAATCTGCCGCGGTGACCCCGTTTGGAAAGGGGTAATTAACCTTTATTTTCTATTTCAGGGAGACCGAAATATGTACGTTTATGATGAGTGTGCACGCTGCCATGAGTTTCTCCCGATCCAGATTCCAGAATTCGTCCAATAGCGTAGGGGAGGGGAGCGAGAAGGCTCGTCATGCCGGCGGCCAGTCGGTTGCCGGGCAGCAGACGGCGGGAATGAAGGTGGGCGCGACACCCCGGCCGAATGCCGATGTCAGTGCAGCCGACGCCATTGAAGGCCGCGCCGAGATGCCCGGCTGGCAGAATGCTTTCGTGCTTGGCCCGAATGTGCGTTTCACCCGCACGCCGGAAAGCGCCTTTGCCCGGCGCATGCCGGTCGAGACACCCAATATTCCGGAAGAGGAAATCCCGGTTGCCGCTCCGCCTGAAACGGTGGAGCAGGAAGCGGTGGCGCAGCAGCAGGCTGTGCAGGAGGAGGCTGCTCCTGTCTCCCAACCCGTCGTGAAGCCGGCGGAGCAGCGCGTGCCGCCGCCGCGCATGCCGTTTCTGCCGCAGCCGCCGGAGGCCCGGGGCGCCAGAGCGCTGACTTACAAATTGCGGCTGGAGCTTGCCCGCAAGCAGGCGGAAGAGGCGGCTGCCGCTGCGCAGATGCCGGTTCAGGAAGGTATCTCCGTAGCCGTGGAAGCGCCCGTGCCGCAGATATTCCCGTCGGTTCAGCCGCAATCCGTCGCACCTGCTGTCGAGGCCGCTCAGGCCGTCATTCCTGCTTTCGCCGCCCATCTGCCGGATGAGCTTTTCTGGGAAGTGATGACGCTCGATCTGCCGGGCAGCGCCGGCGAGGGCGTTTCCGCGTCCACGCGCGCCGTTCTTGCAAATTCGGTCGTCACGGCGCCAGCGATAGTCGCGCCGGTCGCCGTCGTGTCGCCGGCAGCCGCTGCGATCGTGCTTTCGTCCGAACCTCCTGTCGTCACCGTGCCGGGCGGTTCGGCAATCCGGCTTTACCGCGAGATCGGCGTGCGCCAGTCCGTCGTTCCTGCCGCCCTTCCGGTCGCGGAACAGGAAGTCATACCGCCGCCCGTCGCGGAAGCGCCGATGGTTGTCGAGACGCCGAGACCTGTGGAGCAGGTTCAGCCGGTTGAGAGAATTGCGGCCGAGCCGCGCTTCACGCCGCGCGCGCCTATCCAGGCCTCGCAGCCGATGTTCCGCGAAGCGCCTGTCTTCGCCGAGGGGGAATATGAATACCCCTCCATCGATCTTCTGCAGGAGGCCCGCGTCCAGCAGACCACGACCATGACGCCGGAAGCGCTGGAGCAGAGCGCCGGGCTTCTCGAAAGCGTGCTGGAGGATTTCGGCATCAAGGGCGAGATCATCGACGTTCGTCCCGGCCCGGTCGTCACGCTGTACGAGTTCGAACCCGCCCCCGGCGTCAAGTCCTCGCGCGTCATCGGTCTCTCGGACGATATCGCCCGCTCCATGTCGGCGCTCTCGGCCCGTGTCGCCGTCGTGCCCGGCCGCAATGTCATCGGCATCGAACTGCCGAATCCGGTGCGCGAGACGGTTTATCTGCGCGAACTGATCGAAGCGACAGACTATGCCGAGACCCGCCAGAAGCTCGCGCTTTGCCTCGGCAAAACCATCGGCGGCGAACCTGTCATCGCCGAACTGGCGAAGATGCCGCATCTGCTGGTCGCCGGCACCACCGGCTCCGGCAAGTCGGTTGCCATCAACACCATGATCCTGTCGCTGCTCTATCGTCTGAAGCCGGAAGAATGCCGTCTCATCATGGTCGATCCCAAGATGCTCGAGCTTTCCGTTTATGACGGTATTCCGCATCTGTTGACGCCTGTGGTTACCGATCCGAAAAAGGCGGTCATGGCGCTGAAATGGGCCGTGCGCGAAATGGAAGACCGTTATCGCAAGATGTCGCGTCTCGGCGTGCGCAATATCGACGGCTACAATGCAAGGGCCGCTGCCGCACGCGCCAAGGGCGAGACGGTGTTCTGCAACGTGCAGAGCGGCTTTGACCGCGCCACCGGCGAGGCGGTCTACGAGCAGGAGGAAATGGACCTCACGGCGATGCCTTATATCGTCGTCATCGTCGACGAAATGGCCGACCTGATGATGGTCGCGGGCAAGGAAATCGAAGGCGCGATCCAGCGCCTGGCGCAGATGGCGCGTGCTGCCGGCATCCATCTCATCATGGCAACCCAGCGCCCGTCGGTCGATGTCATCACCGGTACGATCAAGGCGAACTTCCCGACCCGCATCTCCTTCCAGGTGACCTCGAAAATCGACAGCCGTACCATCCTTGGCGAACAGGGCGCGGAGCATCTGCTCGGCCAGGGCGATATGCTGCACATGATGGGCGGCGGCCGCATCGCCCGTGTCCACGGTCCCTTCGTTTCGGATGAGGAAGTGGAAAAGGTGGTCGCGCATCTGAAGACGCAGGGACGCCCGGAATATCTCGGCACCGTTACCGAAGACGCCGACGAAACCGACGAAGAGGTGGAAGAAGAAGCCACTGTTTTCGACAAGACCGCCATGGGTGAGGACGATAGCGACGATCTCTATGAAAAGGCCGTCAAGGTGGTGATGCGCGACAAGAAGTGCTCCACTTCCTATATTCAGCGCCGCCTGTCCGTCGGTTATAACCGTGCCGCTTCGCTGGTCGAGCGAATGGAACAGGAAGGCATTGTCGGGCCTGCCAACCATGTCGGCAAACGCGCGATCATCGCCGGCGAACGATCTTCTTACGATGCCATGGGAGCGGAAGACTGATTGAGCTTTCGGGGCGCGCGATATTCGATTGCAAAAACGCGCCCCGTGAATAGCTTGTGCGGCATGGATTCTGGAATTGGGAGGATTCCCTCATGGCGCACAGCAATGAAAAAGCCACCGTTCTGGCGAGTCTGGATGAGCTGGAGCGGTTTTGCCGCACCGTTTTCCTGGCCGCCGGCACCGATGACGAAACGGCCGATGCGGCGACACGCGCCATGATGCACGGCACAAGGCTCGGTGTAGACAGCCACGGTGTGCGGCTGCTCGCACATTATATTACCGCGCTCGAAGGCGGGCGTCTCAATCGGCGGCCGCAGATCCGCCGCGTTTCGGGCTTCGGCGCGGTGGAGACGATCGACGCAGACCATGCCCATGGCGCCCGCGCCACCTATGCGGCGATGGACAGCGCCATGGCGCTCGCGGAAAAATTCGGCATTGGCGCGGTGGCGATCCGCAACTCATCGCATTTCGGCCCGGCCGGCGCTTATGCCCTGGAAGCGGCGCGGCAGGGCTATATCGGCCTCACCTTCTGCAATTCCGACAGTTTCGTGCGCCTTCATGATGGCGCCATGCGTTTCCACGGCACCAATCCAATCGCCATCGGTGTGCCGGCGGCGGATGACATGCCCTGGCTGCTGGATATGGCCACCAGCGCGGTGCCCTATAACCGTGTCCTGCTTTACCGGAGCCTCGGCCAGCAATTGCCGCAAGGTGTGGCCTCTGACGGCGACGGCGTCGATACCCGCGATCCCCATGCCGTTGAAATGCTTGCCCCGGTCGGCGGCGAGTTCGGTTTCAAGGGTGCGGCGCTTGCGGGAATGGTCGAGATTTTCAGCGCTGTTCTAACGGGCATGAAACTCAGCTTCGATATCGCTCCGATGGGCGGGCCGGATTTTTCCACGCCGCGCGGGCTTGGGGCCTTCGTTCTGGTGCTGAAGCCGGAAGCCTTCCTGGAGCGCGAGGTGTTCGACGAGGGCATGAAACGTTATCTCGAGGTCCTGCGCGGATCCCCCGTGCGGGAAGACTGCAAGGTCATGGCGCCGGGTGACCGGGAGTGGGCGGTGGCGGCAAGACGGGAAAGGGAAGGGGCTCCTGTCGATCCCGTCACGCGGGCGGCCTTCTCGGAGCTTGCTGCAAAATTCTCGGTCAACCCGCCCGCTTATCATTAAAGCGGCCTGCGGCTGACGGCGGCGTTCTGCCGTCATACAGGATTAGGCGGGGCGTAGCAGCATATTCGGGCGCGGATAGGGCGCTGCCGCCGCGCCCAGCCTTTCGGCCCCGATGGGGCGGCCGATATAATAACCCTGCGCGTAGTCGATCTCCATCTGACGCACGAGCCTCAGCTGTTCCTCGGTCTCTACGCCTTCGATCAGGATCTTGTGGCCGCGATTTCGGATGAGGCGGATCATGTCCTGCAGCATCGCGCGGCCGCGCGGGGTCTTGCTGTCGTGCAGGAAGGAGCGGTCGATCTTGACGGTATCGAAATCCGTCATGCGCAGCCACGAAAGGCCGGCAAAACCCGTTCCGAAATCATCCAGCCAGATATTGATGCCGAGCGTTTTCAGGTCGTTCAGACAACGCAGCACGTCCGAATGCATTTCCATGTCGACGCCTTCGGTGATTTCGAAGGCAAGCCTGTTGCCGGCAATTCCCGCCTCCACGAGAATGGCCGCCACGGAGGTGGCGAAACCCGGATTTTTCAATTGCATCGGCGACACGTTGACACTGACGACGGCCACCTTGTCATCGGCCAGTATCTGCTTGCAGACGGTCTTGATGGTCCACAGGCCCAGTTCCATGATCGTGCCGGTGCGTTCGGCAATCGGAATGAAAATACCGGGTGCGACTGGATTGCCATCCAGCAGGCGGAGCCGCATCAGCGCTTCGACCCCCGCGGTCTCGTTGGTCGAAATGTTGAGAATAGGCTGATAGACGAGGGAAACGAGATCTTCCGCGACGGCGATTTTCAGGAGGGCGGCAATGTTTTCCGTCTCGTCGCTGGTCTGCGGATCGTCCGGATCGAACAGCTTCATGCAGTTGCGGCCATTGCCCTTGGCTATATAGAGCGCGCGGTCGGCCTCGTTGATAATCTTTTCCAGCTTGCCGTCCGCATTGGGACGGGTGAAGGATGCACCGATGCTGACGGTGACGATGAAGGTGCCATCCCGGCGCTGGTCATGCGCAAGCGACAGGTCTTCAACGGTGTGGCGGATCGTCTCGGCAAGCTCACCCACCTGCTGCTTGGACTTGAACGGCGCCAGCACGATGAATTCCTCCCCGCCATAGCGGCCGATGGAAGCGCCGTGTTCGGTGATTGCATCCTGCAGGGCGTTGCCCACCGTCACCAGGCACTTGTCGCCTTCCTGGTGGCCGTAACGGTCGTTGTATTTCTTGAAGAAGTCGACATCGATCAGAAAAACAGCAAAGCCTTCTTCCTTCCTGATCCAGTTGTCCCACAGCAGGCGCAGATGGTGGTCGATGGCGCGGCGGTTCTGCAGGCCCGTCAGGGAGTCGGTATTGGAAAGCCGCAGCAGCGCCTGGCCACGTTCGTCGGCCGCCTTCTGCTGGGCCTTCGCCTCCAGCCCGTTGACGAAGACGTGGTAGCGCTCCCGGTTCAGGTTCCAGTTCACGTAAGAGGTGAAGACGAAACAGGATATGTAGAAGGTGCCGAAGGCGAACTTGTAGAAGCTGTCTTCGGGAAACTGCGTTGCCGCCAGAAAATAGGTAACGAGAATGATGCCTGAAGACACCAGCGACAGATGGAAGCGGAAGGTGAAAAACAGATTGGCGCCCATCATGAAGATCGCCCCGAAAACCATGTAATAGGACATGTTTTCGGTATTGTCGGTCAACAGCGAAGGCAGCAGCCAGCCGATATAGCCCATGACGAGAGCGGTGGCGCAGGTGAGATCGAGCGCCGTGGTGCTGGCGCCCTTGCTTAGCTGAATCTCCAGCGTCAGCAGGGATGACAGGACAACAATCAGACGTGCGATAATGGTGAAAAAAGCGACGTCGGGTATCAGAATGATGTCGGTTGCGGCAAACAGCAGATAGATAAAGACAGCGGTCCACAGGCCCCGCCGGATCGAACCGCGGCGGCTGCGCTCACCTTCCTGCTGGTAAAGGGCAAGGAGTTCATCAGAAAACCGGGAGTCCGGCCGCCGATAGTCTTGCTGTCCACTCACCTCTCCCAATGTGTGCTTCATGCACTTTCCCATAGTGTTGCGTATACTTTATTAAGTAACTGCTTATTCCACTTTTCCGTGTGCTGTCGCACCCAGTGCGGGTTCCCGTCGATCTCTGCCGATGCGTGCGGAGAACATGGAAAGGAAGAACGCATCATACGTTCGCAACATTAAGTTTCACTAAATCGCGTATCTGCTTTCTCCCGTCCTCACGAGTGTGACCAAAAAAATACGCTAATCTACTAATGTATCCCTACACCGCTCAAAAATCGAAAGCGAGTGGCCTTCCGCCTCCCAGAAACGTATAGTTAACAATGCGTTAATACTGGAGGCTGAAGTGGTGCGGGTAAAGAAGAAAAATCTTGACGGGGCAAGTCTGATTACCCCGGATACTGTCGCAAAAGAGATTTTTGCACGCAGAACGGAAACATTCGATGAGCAGTTCGCAGTTGCGAAAGCAGAGATTGCGCTCATTCTCGAATTGGCACAGCAGCAATTCGACAATCGTGTTTCAGCACGTGAGATAATACATAGAACGGCGGGTGCACTGCATGCCCTGCGGGAGAAGCTCCACTCCAGCGTGTGGGCTGAACTGATTCCGCTGGTGCAGAATCACCCCGTTTCGGTCCATTTTCTGGAGGACCCGTTCACGCGCTGGTCTTTCGAAAAGCCGCGGGGTTATTCGGGCGATGCGCAGCTGCTCGATTTCATTTATGGCCACGACAGCGTTGCCGAACTGGTAAATAATGCCACGCCGCTCGGTGCGGCCCTTTACGACTACACCAGGGATGCCAGTTCCTCGGTCGCCGTGCGCGAGCGGCGCGATTTGCTGACGCGGTTCGTCGATGAGGCCGCGGCCCGGCATGGCAATGAGACGGAAATCCTCACCATCGCTTCCGGCCATCTGCGCGAAGCGGATGCCTCCGTTGCGCTGAAAGAGGGTAAAATCAAGCGCTGGGTGGCGCTCGATCAGGACCCCTTGAGCGTCGGTTCCGTCGCCCGCGATTTCAACGGTAGCTGCATCGAGGCGATCGACGGTTCCGTGCGCGATATCGTCCTGCGCACGCAGGAACTCGGCACTTTCGACCTGATCTACGCGGCCGGTCTCTACGATTATCTGAACGACCGCGTGGCGATCAAACTCACGCGGCGCTGCATGGAAATGCTGAAGCCCGGCGGCATGTTCCTCTTCGCCAATTTCTCGGAGGATATCGTCGTCGACGGTTACATGGAAACCTTCATGAACTGGGCGCTGCTGTTGCGCTCCAAGGCGGATATGTGGCGGATCGTCAATGCCAGCGCCGATCCCGCAAGCATCGAGGCGGATGTGTTCTTCGGTGAGAACCACAATATCGTCTACGCCACGATGCGTAAGAAGGCGTGACATCCTTCGGGCCAGTCTCTGCTTGCCAATAACCATTTGATTAAACGCCGGCGCGGGCCTAAGAATCCGCGCCGAATGCGTTGCAGAATGGAATGGCTGAAATGAAGAGATATTATTCGGATATGGGCGGTCTGCCGGGACAGACGGAACTTCTGTCGAGCAAGGCGGTGTTCAAGACCGCCTATGCGGTCATCCCCAAAACCGTCATGTCCGATATCGTAACCAGCGTGCTGCCGCACTGGACCGGCACTCGCGCGTGGATCATCGCCCGGCCGATGACGGGTTTTTCCGAAACCTTTGCGCAATATATCGTCGAGGTGCAGCCGGGCGGCGGCAGTGACCGGCCGGAACCGGACGCACGGGCCGAAGCGGCGATATTCGTTGTCGACGGCGAAATGACCGTGGAATTCGAGGGCGTGCAGCATGCGTTGCGGGAAGGCTCCTTCGCCTTCCTGCCGGCCGGTTCCCGCTGGCAGCTTTGCAATTCGGGCAAGGCGCCGGTCAAGTTCCACTGGGTCCGCAAAGCGTTTCAGGCGGTCGAGGGGCTGGAGCCGCCGCCGGCGATCTTCACGCATGAGGATGAGCACGCTTTGTCGGCCATGCCGGATACGGACGGCAAATGGGCGACGACCCGCTTCATCGATCCGGAAGATGTGCGTTACGACATGCATCTCAACATCGTCACCTTCGAGCCGGGCGCGACCATTCCCTTCATGGAAACCCATGTGATGGAACACGGCCTTTATGTGCTGGAAGGCAAGGCCGTCTACCGGCTGAACGAGGACTGGGTGGAAGTGCAGGCGGGCGACTTCATGTGGCTGCGCGCCTATTGCCCGCAGGCCTGCTATGCGGGTGGACCGGGCCGCTTCCGTTACCTGCTCTACAAGGATGTGAACCGGCACGTAAAGCTCTGGTAACGGGCATCATATCCGCAAAACCCATGAATTATCGCGCAATCCGGCGGTTTGCGCGATAAATGCTTGCGTTAAATCGAATATCACTAATAAATCCGGTTATGCGGGCGGCTATCGCTGTTCCGCACCGTTTCGGCATTCGCCTGCTATCCTTGAGAAGACCTCCCGTATGAATGAGATAATCGATACCAATGTCTTCAATCTTGCCCCCGTGGCGATGTGGATCGAGGATTTCAGCGAGGTGAAAAGCCAGTTCGATATCTGGCGATCGCAGGGCGTCGAGGATATCCGGGCGTTTCTTCTGGAAGATTTATCGAGAGTGGCGGCCTGCTCGCAGAAAATCCGCGTGATCAAGGTCAACGCCAGGACGCTGGAACTGTTCGAGGCCCGCGATCAGGCGCATCTCATCGACAATCTCCACCGGATTTTTCGTGACGACATGCTGGAAAGCCATGTGAACGAGCTTTCAGAACTCTGGGCGGGCAAGACGGAATTCACCAGCAACGCGGTCAATTATTCAATCGGCGGCAAGCGGCTGGATATCCAGTTGCGCGGCGCGGTCATACCCGGCCATGAAGAAACCCTCGGGCGGCTGCTTTTGACCACCGAGGATGTGACGGAGCGGGAGGAGGCGCGCCGCAAGGAACTTCTCAACCGCCGTTACGCCGAAGGCATGTTCAAACATTCGCCCGTTTCCCTGTGGGTGGAGGATTTCAGCCGGGTGCGACGGCTGATCGAGGAGGTCAGGGACCGCGGCATCATCGATTTCCGGGTGTTCATGGATGTGCACCCCGAATTCGTGCGGCAATGCATGAGCGAAATCCGCGTCATCGACGTCAACCGCGCGACGCTCGACCTGTTCTGCGCGCCGGACCGGCAGGTTCTGTTGCAGCGGCTCGGCGATATTTTTCGCGGCGAGATGGAAAAGCCGTTCCGGGAACAGCTGATGGAGCTTTGGAACGGCAATCTCACCCACCATCGCGAGGTGGTGAATTACGCGCTTGACGGTTCGGAGCGGCATGTGCTCCTGCATTTTTCGGTTTTCCCCGGCCATGAGCACGACTGGTCGCTGGTGCAGGTGGCGCTGACGGACATTACCGCGCGCAAGAAGGCGGAAGCCTATCTCGAATATCTCGGCAAGCACGATGTGCTGACCAAGCTGCACAACCGCGCCTTCTATTCGGACGAGCTGAACCGGCTGGAGCGCAGCGCGCTCAGGCCGGTTTCGGCCATCGTCATCGATCTCAACGGCCTGAAAGACGCCAATGACAGACTGGGACACGATGCCGGCGACGCATTGTTGCGGCGTGTAGGCGAAGTGCTGAACGGCGTGGTGACCGCGCCGAACCATGCCGCGCGCATCGGCGGCGACGAATTCGCCATCCTTCTTCCCGGCGCCGACAGGCAGGTGGCCGCCGCCATGGTCGAGACCGTTTATGAATTGCTGAAGATAAACAACCAGTTCTATTCCAGCGCGCCGCTCAGCCTGTCGCTGGGCGTGGCGACCAGCGAGGCCGGCGAGACGATGGAATCGCTGGTGCGCCGTGCCGATATGAATATGTACGAGCAGAAGAACGCCTATTATGCGGCCCTGCGCAGCAGATCCGCCGACAATAACGACACGACGAAATCCGACCCGCAGTCGGAAGCCACCTCGCTGAAGCGTCTGTCCTAAGGGGGGAGGGCGCTCTGACGTGCGGGGCGTTCTGCTTATTGCGCTTTCCCTCAGCCTCGACGTCATCCTCGGGCTTGTCCCGAGGATCTGCAACCGATTGATTTTATTCGACGTGATTAGATCCTCGGCACAGGGCCGAGGATGACGTCGAAAGAATGTTGACCCTCCGCCGATGACTTCAAGCTGGCTGCGGGCCGCCCGGAATCCGGACAGCGGTGGGACAGGCCCGAGCATGACGGAAGGAGGGGCGGGACTTCATTGGTCCGGCTGTCGCCTCCGGCTAGTCGCGATATGTCCCGCCTTGGACGCCGTTTACCTCTCTATCCTAATCACAACGTCCTGTCCCACCCCTCTCACCCGCCTTCACAAGCGCGTGAGAGGGCTGTTGCACTGCAATAAATCCGTTGTCAGAAATTTACATACGTCTTAGTATGTATGTAAATATGGCTTATTTCATGGATTCGGAGCGCAGTATGGCGAAGAGATTGGGGCAGATCGCGGCGGTGTTGTTGGCGGGCATCGTTTTGGTCGGATGTAGCGATGAGCAGGCGTCCGCGCCCGGCGCGCCGCCGCCCGGTGCGGTGAAGATCGTGACGGTGAGCCAGGAAGAACTGCCCATCACCAACGAATTGCCGGGACGTATTGCGCCGACGCGGCTTGCCGAAGTGCGTCCGCGTGTCTCCGGCATCATCGTGGAACGGGTGTTTGAGCAGGGCTCGCTGGTGACGGAGGGCGACGTTCTCTACCGGATCGATCCCGCGCCGTTCCAGGTGCGCGTCGATAGCGCCGAGGGCACGTTGCGCCGGGCGCAGGCCGCGCAGCTTCAGGCGCGGCAGACGGCCGACAGGCAGCAGCAGCTACGCCGTTCCAACGTTGGTTCCCAGCAGGAATTCGACAACGCCATCGCCCAGCTGGCGCAGGCCGATGCCGAGGTGGCCGTGGCCGAAGCCGGCGTCGCGGAAGCGAAGCTCAATCTGCAATATGCCGATGTCAAAGCCCCGATCAGCGGCCGCATCGGTCGCGCGCGTATTACCGAAGGCGCCCTCGTCAGCGCCACTGGCTCTGAAAATCTGGCGACGATCCAGCAGCTCGATCCGATCTATGCCGACTTCACCCAGCCGGCGGCCGATCTTATCCGCCTGCGCAAGGCCCTGCAGGATGGCAAGCTGATGACCGGCCCGAACGAAGCCGAAGTCAACCTTCTGTTCGATGACGGCAGCCGTTACCCGCTGCCCGGCCGCCTGCTGTTTTCCGAAGCGGCGGTAGATGAAACCACCGGTCAGGTGACGCTGCGCGGTGAGTTCCCCAACCCGAACGGCGATCTGCTGCCGGGCATGTATGTCCGTGTGCAGATCCAACAGGGTATCCAGAAGGCGGCCTTCGCGGTGCCGCAGCAGGCGGTTCAGCGCGATGCCGGCGGCCAGGCGAGCGTGCTTGTCGTCAATGCCGAAGACACGGTGGAGCAGCGTCGCGTCAGCGTCGGCCGCTCCATCGGCGATCGCTGGGTGATTTCCGAGGGCCTGAAGGACGGCGACCGCGTCGTGGCCGAAGGTTTCCAGAAGACCGCTCCGGGCGCGAAAGTGAAGCCGGAACCGTGGTCCGATGAGGCCGATGTCGCAACCGCCGCTGACAGCGAGAGCGCGGCTCCGGCTGCGAAGCAATAAGGACCGATTTCATGGCACGTTTTTTCATCGATCGGCCCATTTTTGCCTGGGTCGTCGCCATCTTCATCATGCTGGCGGGCCTGCTCGCCATTCCCATGCTGCCGATTGCGCAATATCCGAATGTCGCACCGCCGCAGATTTCCGTCTCGACGACCTATCCGGGCGCGTCGCCGGAGGATATTTACCAGAGCGTCACGCGTCCCATCGAAGAAGAGCTGAACGGCGTTCCAGGCCTGATCTATTTCGAATCGACGTCGGAATCCTCGGGTCGCATTTCCATCAATGTTACCTTTGCGCCGGGCTCCAACATCGGTGAAGCCCAGGTGGAGGTCCAGAACCGCATTGCGCGCGTCGAACCCCGCCTGCCGCAGGCGGTGACGCAGCAGGGCCTGCGCGTGGAGCAGGCGGGCACGTCGTTCCTGATGATGGTGGCGCTGACCTCCGTCGACGGTAACACGGACGCCATCGGTCTCGGCGATTATCTCAGCCGCAATGTGCTCGGCGAATTGCGCCGTGTTCCCGGCGTCGGCAGTGCGCAGCTCTTCGCTACCCAGCGCTCCATGCGCATCTGGATGGACCCGGACAAGATGCTGGGCCTCAGCCTGACATCGAACGACGTCATCGGCGCCATTCAGGCGCAGAATTCGCAGGTTGCCGCCGGCCGCATCGGCGCGTCGCCAAATCCCATCGGCCAGCAGATTTCCGCAACCGTCAACGTGCAGGGGCAGCTCACCTCGCCGGAAGAATTCGGCTCCATCGTGCTGCGCGCCAATCCGGACGGCTCATCCGTGCGGCTGCGCGATGTCGCACGTGTGGAAGTGGGCGGCGAAAGCTATAACTTCTCGAGCCGCCTGAACGGCAAGCCGAGCGCCGCCATCGGCGTGCAGCTTTCGCCCACCGGCAATGCGCTGCAGACCTCCGAGGGCGTTCGCGCCACCATGGAAGAACTGTCCCGATATTTCCCGCCGGGTCTGGAATATGAAATTCCCTATGACACCAGCCCCTTCGTGAAAATCTCCATCCAGAAGGTAATCAACACGCTGGTGGAGGCGATCATCCTCGTCTTCGTGGTGATGTTCGTCTTCCTGCAGAATATCCGCTACACCATCATCCCGACACTGGTGGTGCCCGTGGCGCTGCTCGGCACCTGCGCCATCATGTATGTCTCGGGTTTCTCGATCAACGTTCTGACCATGTTCGCCATGGTTCTCGCCATCGGCATTCTGGTGGATGACGCGATTGTCGTCGTCGAGAATGTCGAGCGCATCATGGCGGAAGAGAATCTGTCGCCCAAGGAGGCCACCCGCAAGGCCATGGGCCAGATTTCCGGCGCGATCATCGGCATCACGCTGGTGCTGACCGCCGTGTTCGTGCCCATGGCCTTCTTCCCGGGCGCCGTCGGCATCATCTATCAGCAGTTCAGCCTGACCATGGTGGTGTCGATCCTGTTTTCGGGCTTCCTTGCTTTGTCGCTCACGCCGGCGCTCTGCGCATCGTTCCTGAAGCCCATCAAGGCCGGGCACCATGAGAAGAAGGGCTTCTTCGGCTGGTTCAACCGCGGCTTCGACAAGGCGTCGCACAAATATTCCTCGTCCGTCGGCAGCATCATCAAGCGTTCCGGTCGCTTCATGGTCATCTACGCGGCTTTGCTGGTCGGTCTTGGCTGGGCGTATATGCAACTGCCGAGCTCGTTCCTTCCGAACGAAGACCAGGGCTACCTGATCGTCGACATTCAGGCGCCGGCGGAAGCCAGCAGCGACCGCACCCTGCAATCCATCCAGCAGATCGAAAAGATCTTCATGGAAGAGCCGGCGGTGGATCGTGTGATTGCGGTTTCGGGTTTCTCCTTCTCCGGCTCCGGCCAGAATGCGGGTCTCGCCTTCGCCACCCTGAAAGACTGGAGCGAACGCGGACCGAACGATTCCGCCGCCGCCATATCGGCGCGCGTCAACGCCAAGCTGTGGGGTCTTCCGGACGCCATGTCGTTTGCGCTGTCGCCGCCGCCGATCCAGGGCCTCGGCAATTCCAGCGGCTTCACCTTCCGCCTGCAGGATCGCTCGGGCGCGGGACAGGCGGCTCTCAGCGCCGCCGGTGCGCAACTGATGGCCGCCGCCCGTCAGAGCCCCATCCTCGCCGGCCTTCGCATCGAAGGCATGCCGGATGCGGCGCAGGTCAATCTCATCATCGACCGTGAGAAGGCCAATACGTTCGGCGTCACCTTCAGCGACATCAACGCCACCATCTCGGCCAATATGGGGTCGTCCTACGTCAACGACTTCCCCAATGCCGGCCGCATGCAGCGCGTAACGGTGCAGGCGGAACAGGGCCAGCGCATGAAGACGGAGGATCTCCTGAACCTCAACGTCCGCAATGCCAATGGCGGCATGGTGCCGGTGAGCTCATTCGCCACAGTGGAATGGGTGCGCGGTCCCTCGCAGGTGGTCGGTTACAACGGCTATCCGGCGGTCCGTATCGGCGGCCAGTCGGCCCCCGGTTATTCGTCGGGTGACGCCATTGCCGAAATGGAGCGCTTAGCGGGTGAGTTGCCGAGCGGCTTCGGTTTCGAATGGACCGGCCAGTCGCTGCAGGAAATCCAGTCCGGTTCGCAGGCACCGGCATTGATCGGGCTCAGCGTTCTGTTCGTCTTCCTGCTGCTTGCAGCACTTTACGAAAGCTGGTCCATTCCGCTCTCCGTCATGCTGGTGGTGCCGCTCGGCGTCATCGGCTCGGTGGCGGCGGTGATGCTGCGCGGCATGCCGAACGACGTCTATTTCCTCGTAGGCCTCGTCGCGATCATCGGCCTGTCCGCCAAGAACGCGATCCTGATCATCGAATTCGCCAAGGATTTGCGGGCGGAAGGAAAATCCACCTATGATGCGACGGTGGAGGCGGCGCATCTGCGCTTCCGGCCGATCCTGATGACGTCGCTGGCCTTCTCGCTCGGCGTGCTGCCGATGGCGATTGCGTCGGGCGCCAGCGCGGCGAGCCAGAACGCCATCGGCACCGGCGTGCTCGGCGGCATGATCTCGGCGACGATCCTCGCGATCTTCTTCGTTCCCGTCTTCTTCGTCTTCGTCATGAAGATTTTCGGGGATCGGAAGAAGGAGAATGAGATTGCTGCTGACGCGGTATCGCCGGCGGAATAAAACGGGTGTGACGGCTGGGCGAAAAGTCACGTGAATGCGTTCATCTGACTGACAGCCCGGCATCGCAAACAAGGCACGGTGCGAAAGCGCCGTGCCGCGACTGGAAGGAGACATCAGCATGCGCCGAACCAAGGCCGAGGCAGAAGAGACGCGTCAGGCGATCCTTGCCGCTGCCGAGCGGGTGTTCTTCAAGAAGGGCGTGGCCAACAGCTCTCTGGATGAGGTGGCGGCTGCGGCCGGCGTTACGCGCGGGGCGATCTACTGGCATTTTTCCAGCAAGAGCGACCTTTTCATCGGCCTTTACGAATCGGTGGCGCTGCCGGAATCGGACCTGCTCGATTTCGGCGATCCGGACCTCAAGGGGGAGGCGCTGCTGGCCAAGATCGAGGACGCCGCGTGCAACTGGCTTTCGCTTCTTTCAAAAGACGAACAGCGCCAGCGCATCATGACCATCAGCCTGCGCACCAATTATTCCGATGAATTCGCCCCCGTGCTGCGCGCGCAGGAGGAGCTGGACCGTTACCACAAGCGGCTGCTCGAGGAGGCTTTCGAACGGGCGCAGGCGGAAGGGGCTTTCAACGATAACTGGACAGCCGAGTCCGCGCTCGGGGCGCTCTACTGGCTGCTGAAAGGCATGTGCTCGGACTGGCTACTGTTCGGCAAGCGTTTCGATCTGGCCAATGAGGGTGCGGAAGCGGTGCATCGTCTCATGAAGGCTTTTCGACGCTCCCCGGCATAGCGAACGGATTTCCCGGACCCGCGCGGCGGTCAAATTTGAGTGTATTCTAAAACACCGACGAAATTTGCTTTACGTACCTCAAAACGAAGGCTAGCTTCTTCCTCGAGCTTTGGGAGGAGTTCGCAGATGGTCGTTTCAGATAAAATCAAGGGGCAAGTGCCGTCCGTTCGCGCCGGATTCCGGTGACGGCACATGGCTTTTGCTGACGAATCTCCAGACCACGCCCTTATCCGGACGGTTGGGCTGTCCAAGTCTTTCGGGCCGGTACAGGTTCTCAAGGATATAGAGATCGCGGTGCGCGCCGGTGAGGTCCACGCGATCATTGGCGAGAACGGTGCCGGCAAGTCGACGCTGATGAAGCTGCTGGCCGGCAATGAAAAGCCGTCGGGCGGCGAAATCCGCATCGATGGCGAAGCCGTTACGCTGAGCGGTCCGGTGGATGCCGAACATCGCGGCATCGTTCTCGTGCATCAGGAAATATTGCTGGCCCCGGATTTGACGGTGGCGCAGAACATCTATCTCGGCCGCGAAGTGCGGCGGGGCGCCATGGTGGACGACCGCGCCATGCGCGCCGGCGCCCGCAAGGCAATCGCCGATCTCGGCGCTACGATCGATCCGGACGCCATTGTCGGCAGCCTGTCGATTGCCCAGCGGCAGCTGGTGCAGATCGCCCGTGTGCTGCTCGTGCCGCATCGCGTGGTCATTTTCGATGAGCCGACGGCGAGCCTTACGCCCATCGAAACGGATGCGCTGCTGAATGTCATCAGGGACATCCGGGCGAAAGGCGTGGCCGTGCTTTACATTTCGCATCGTCTGCCGGAGGTGAAGGAGATCGCCGACCGTGTGACGGTTCTGCGAGACGGCAGGCTGGTCGCTTCCCATCCGGCATCGGTGCTGGAGCCTGCCGATATGGCGCGGCTGATGGTGGGGCGCGATGTCGCCAAGCTTTATCCGGACCGCGCCGCCGGCGGAGAGCACGAGCCGGTTCTGCAGGTGGAGCGTTTTACCGTTCCGGGTTATGCTCAGGATGCCGGTTTCAGCCTGCGCAGGGGCGAAATCCTCGGTTTTGCCGGTCTGGTCGGCGCGGGCAGAACGGAGCTCATGGAAGGAATACTCGGCCTGCGCGCCGGTCGAGGAGCGGTGCGTCATCACGGCAGGCCGGTGCATTTCGCAAAGGCGGAAGACAGCCTGAAGGCCGGCATCGTTTATCTGAGCGAGGACCGCAAGGGCAAGGGCCTGCTGCTTACCAAGGATTTGCGTGTCAATCTCACGCTTGCTTCGCTCAAGAAATTCAGCCAGCTGTTCCAGATCGACACCCGCCGGGAAACGGCGGCGCTCGATGATGCGGTCCGGGATTTCGACATCCGCACCGGCCGCAAGGATTTGCTGGCGGGCCAGCTTTCCGGCGGCAACCAGCAGAAGCTGCTGCTGGCCAAGATGATGCTCATCGATCCGTCCATCGTCATCATCGACGAACCGACGCGCGGTATCGATATCGGCACCAAGGAACAGATTTACCGCTTCATCGCCAGGCTCGCGGATGAGGGGCGCTCGATCATCGTGGTTTCCTCGGAAATGCCGGAGCTGATCGGCATCTGCGACCGCATTCTGGTGATGCGTTCGGGCCGGATCGTCGGCGAGGTGACGGGTGAGCGCATGACCGAAAACGACATCGTGGCGCTGGCGACGGGCGTTCACACGCAGGAACCCGCCTGAGCGCCCGTTTGCCGGGAAACATGGCCTGACAAAAGAGACTGAGGGGAAACATGACTGAGGCCGCATTTGACAACGGCAAAACGCCGAAGACCTCGAAGGACTGGGATCTGCGCGCCGTCGCGCCTTTCGTGGCGCTGGCCCTGCTGCTGGTTCTCGGCACTATCGCCAATCCCAATTTCATCGGCATCGACAATCTCCTGAACGTCATCACCCGCAGCGCCTTCATCGCCATCATCGCGCTCGGCGCAACTTACGTCATCACATCGGGCGGGCTCGATCTTTCGGTTGGCGCGATGGTGGCTTTCGTCGCCAGCCTGATGATCCTGTTCATGAATAGCGGCGTCATCGCCAGTCCGCTTTTAATGCTGCTCACCGCCACGGCGCTGGCGCTCGCCATCGGGGCTGCCTGCGGGTTGACGAACGGCCTCATCACCACCATCGGCCGTATCGAACCCTTCATCGCCACGCTCGGCACCATGGGCATTTATCGCGGCTTGACCACATGGCTGTCGCAGGGCGGGGCGATCACGCTGCGCAATCCGGAAATCCAGACGCTTTATCGTCCGGTCTATTTCGGCAATGTCCTTGGCGTGCCGGTGCCGGTCATCGTCATTTTCGTCACAGCCGCCATCGCCGCTTTCGTGCTTTACCGCACCCGTTACGGCCGGCATCTGACCGCAGTAGGGTCGAGCGAGGATGTGGCGCGTTATTCCGGCATCTCGGTCGCGCGGGTGCGCACCATCGCTTATGTGGTGCAGGGGCTGTGTGTCGCCGTTGCGGTGCTGCTTTACGTGCCGCGTCTTGCATCCACTTCGGCCACGACAGGCATGTTGTGGGAGTTGCAGGCCATCACCGCCGTCGTCGTCGGCGGCACGGCGCTGAGGGGCGGGGTGGGGCGCATCTGGGGGACGATCTGCGGCGCCTTCATTCTGGAGATCGTCGGCAACATCATGATCCTGTCGAACTTCGTCAGCGAATATCTGATCGGCGCCATTCAGGGGGCCATCATCATCATCGCCATGCTGGTGCAGCGTTCGCTCAGCCGCAGGTGACGTATCACGCCGCGCCATGTGGGGCAGGCGCGGTCGAAGGAGGAACGCCCCGGTCTTGGGAGGAAAGAGACTATGCGTAGTAAATTCATCGGCGTGGCCTTTGCCGCGCTGGCCACGGTGCTTGCCGCTTCAGCGCATGCGCAGGATAAGAAGGTCACCATCGGCGTTTCTATTCCAGCGGCCGACCATGGCTGGACGGCGGGCGTCGTCTACCATGCCGAGCGTGTGGCGAAGCTTTTGATGCAGGAACATCCGGGGCTCAATGTCATCGTCAAGACGTCGCCGGACGCCGCCAATCAGGCCAATGCGCTGCAGGACCTTGCCGTGCAGGGGCTCGATGCGCTGGTCGTGTTGCCGTCCGATCCCGATCCGCTGGTCAACGCCATCAAGGAGATCAAGGACAAGGGCACCTTCGTCGCGCTGGTCGACCGCGCGCCGAGCGTCAACGACAATTCGATCCGCGATCTCTATGTTGCCGGCAACAACCCCGCACTTGGCCAGGTGGCAGGCGAATACATCAAGAAGACCACGCCTGACGCCGAAGTCGTGGTCATTCGCGGCCTGCCGATCCCGATCGATCAGCAGCGGCAGGACGGTTTCGACAAGGGTATCGCCGGTTCCAGCGTCAAGGTTCTCGACCGTCAATACGGCAACTGGAACCGCGACGACGCCTTCCGCGTGATGCAGGACTATCTGACCAAGTACAAGAAGATCGACGTGGTCTGGTGTCAGGATGACGACATGGCTATCGGCGTGCTGGAGGCGATCCAGCAGGCGAAACGCACCGATATCCAGTATATCGTCGCGGGCGCCGGTTCCAAGGACATGATCAAGAAGGTCATGGATGGCGACAAGCTGGTGCCGGTCGACGTTCTCTACCCGCCGGCGATGGTGGCGACCGCCATGCAGCTGACAGCCGGGCATTTCTACGATCAGGTGCCGGTCGCGGGTGAATATATCCTCGATGCGACGCTCATCACCAAGGACAATGCCGAGCAGTTCTACTTCCCGGATTCGCCGTTCTGATCTGATTTTCCGCTAACACCGACGCCCGCCAAAAGGCGGGCGTTTCATTTTGTGGCTCACCCGTTCTTCCTGAACCAGGCCGAGAGATAATCCACGAAGCTGCGCACCTTGGCCGGCAGGTAGCGGCGATGCGGATAGACCGCATAGATACCCCTGTCCTTGGAAATAAAATCGTCGAACAGCGTCACCAGCTCGCCGGACTGGATATAGGGTCTGGCGATGAAATCGGGCACCAGCGCAATGCCGAGGCCGGCGCGGGCGGCGCGCAGCGTGGCCTGTGGGCTGTTGACCTCGATCGGTCCGCTGATGGTGACGGAGTTCGAGCCGCCATCCGGCTCGAGATAGCGCACCGTATTGTGAAACCGCGTATTGGTGTCGATGATGAAGGGAACGCGGGAGAAATCCTGCGGTCCGTCGAGCGGCCCATGTTTCGCCACGAAATCCGCCGTCGCCACCGCATAGACCCGGAAATCGGAGAGCTTGCGGGCGATGAGGCCCGAATCCTCCAGCCGGGTTATCCGAACCGCGAGATCGAAACCCTCCTCGATCAGGTCGACGAATCGGTCTTCCGCGACGATTTCCAGCGACAGCTCCGGGTTTTCCTTGGCGAAGTCGATCAGGCTCTGGCCGACATCGGCATCGATGAAGGTGCGGGGAACCGAAATCCTGAGCTTGCCCTTGAGATCGGCATTCTTTTCGCGCACCAGATCGGCAAGGTTATCGATCTCCTTCAAAATGTCTGAAGCGGTGCGGTAATAGGTGTGCCCGGCTTCCGTCAGAGAGAACTGCCGGGTGGTGCGGTTGAGGAGGAGCGCGCCGAGATCGTCCTCCAGTTCCCGCACATATTTGGACAGAAGCGCCTTGGAACGCCCCGTCTTGCGCGCAGCGGCGGAAAAACCCTCCGCTTCGACGACATCGATAAAGGCGCGGATGCGGGTGAGTGTGTCCATGAAAACCCTCCAGTTCGTTCCATATAATTGAACGGCGAGGACGGACTGTTCAACCCTTAATTCATTGCCGAAAAAATCCGCTCTTTGGTGAAAAAATCCTCTTGATTATGACTGCGAATATTCTTATTTCCCGTGCTGCCCAAAGTCGCACGTGCCCATGTGTGTCCGCCGATTCCTCGATGTGGTGAGGATTTAGGTAAGGTACCTGGAACTAACCCCTCCAGTCGCTATTCCGGCCAACCGGAAAATGCGAGGACATACGAAGCAACGACGGTGCGGGCCTTTCTGGTTCTCTGCCGGCTTTCCATCAGCCGGGGTACTAAAGAGGCACACCATCATTGCCTGAAGTGCGGTCGGGTCATTCCCTCCAATCCATGGCAGACAAAGCCGAATGATGCTCTGGCAGGGCATCGTTCACATTCGCGCCTTGAGCGTATGCTATCGATTCTGCGCCTCCACCGGCTGATTCGAATGCATATCTCGAGCGTCCTTTGTCCTTCGGATTTTTCCGAAGCCGGTTTAACAGGGAATACATCGATGACGACTGCACGCATTCTCGACTTCATCAAGACCCGACGTCCCGAAGGCCCTTGCCTCGTGGTTGATCTCGACGTCGTGCGCGACAATTTCAACGCTTTCCGGCATTCCCTGCCGAACAGCGCCATCTATTACGCCGTCAAGGCAAACCCGGCTCCCGAAATCCTGAAGCTGCTCGCTTCGCTCGGCTCCAACTTCGATTGCGCCTCCGTGGCTGAAATCCAGATGGCGCTCGATGCCGGTGCGACGGCCGACCGTATCTCCTTCGGCAACACCATCAAGAAGGAACGCGATGTTGCGCGCGCCCATGCGCTCGGCATCGATCTCTTCGCCGTGGACAGCCATGAGGAAGTCGAGAAGGTTGCCCGTGCGGCTCCCGGCGCGCGCGTCTTCTGCCGCGTGCTGACGGATGGCGAAGGTGCGGAATGGCCGCTGTCGCGCAAGTTCGGCTGCGTTCCGCAGATGGCTGTCGACGTTCTCGTCTACGCACATCAGCTCGGCCTCGAATCCTACGGCGTGTCCTTCCATGTCGGTTCGCAGATGATGAATCTCGACGCATGGGATGCGGCGCTGGCCGATGCCAAGCGCGTCTTCGCTTCGCTTGCCAAGCAGGGCATCCACCTGCAGATGGTCAATATGGGCGGTGGTTTCCCGACCAAGTACCTGCGCGACGTTCCTGCCGCCGAAGAATACGGCCAGGCGATCGACACGGCGCTGCGCAAGCACTTCGGCAACCAGATCCCGAAGACGATCATCGAGCCGGGCCGCGGCATGGTCGGCAATGCCGGCGTCATCAAGGCGGAAGTCGTTCTCGTGTCGCGCAAGTCCGACAATGACAACCACCGTTGGGTGTTCCTCGACATCGGCAAGTTCGGCGGTCTCGCCGAGACGATGGACGAGGCTATCCGTTACCCGATCCGCACGACACGCGATCAGGACGAGATGGAGCCCTGCGTTCTGGCCGGTCCGACCTGCGACAGCGCCGACGTGCTGTATGAAAAGAACATGTACCCGCTGCCGGTCTCGCTGACCATCGGCGACGAAGTTCTGATCGAAGGCACGGGCGCTTACACGACCACCTATTCGGCGGTCGCGTTCAACGGTTTCGAGCCGCTGAAGGCCTACGTCATCTAAAGCATCGAACCGAAAAGCGTTACGCGGTTTTCGGAAAATCCGATGCTCCTTAAAAGTCCGAACGCCGTCCGCTGAGCAGAGCGGCGTTTCGACCAAGCTTCCGTTCCGGCCCTGCCGATTGTGCTGATGCGCAAATCCCTGCTTGCTGCACCTCTTCCAGCCGAGGAAAGCGTGTCGGCGGGCCGGAACGGCTCCACCAATTTTTCATCAAGGGCCGCGTGTGGGCGGTAGTGTGACGGGAGGCCAAGGATGGCCGCTCTTTTGAATTCGGTACGGGCATTTTTCACGCCGCAGACATTTCATGTCGATCAGGAAAATCCGGGCGATGTCGTCGCCCGTGAGAACCTGCTCGACCGCGCCATGGGCGCCGGCCGCCGCCGCAAGTCTTCCGAAAAGCTGCGCGCCGGTCGCGTTCCGGCCGAAGGCCTGGCGCTCGTCGCCCGCGATGAGGATGGCCATGTCATCGGCACGGTGCGCCTGTGGAATGTCGAGGCCGGAATCTCGCGTGAAGGCCGCGCCGTCGAAGCGCTGCTGCTCGGCCCGCTGGCCGTCGATGCCGCCCATGAGGGCAAGGGCATCGGCTCGGCGCTGATGCGCGCCGCCATTGCCGAAGCCACCAAGCGTGGCCACGGCGCCGTTCTTCTGGTTGGCGATGCACCTTATTACGAGCGCTTCGGCTTTTTCGCCGACAAGGCCCAGCACCTCATCATGCCCGGCCCGTTCGAGCGCAGCCGTTTCCTGGCGCTGGAACTGAAATCCGGCTGGCTTGAAGGCGCTGCCGGCCTGCTGGTGGCAAGCGGCCGCAGGCTCTCGGCCTGAGACTGGCCTCGCTGCTGATATCAAACCCCGGCCCAAAGCCGGGGTTTATTGTTTCTGCTCTATGGCCATGGGGCCGGCCGTTGCTCGCCGATAATTTCTCGGGGCGCCTCTTGCGCACAGAAATTTACGGGTATATACCCGAGACAAATGCCAAACGATAGTTGCCATTGCATCCTGTTGCGCAAAGCATCCCGCAAGGTTTCGTCCTATTATGACGAGGCCCTGGCGCCGCTTGGCGTGAATATCGGTCAGTTCAGCCTGTTGCGGAATATCAATCGCACCGCGCCGGTTTCGCTGACCGATCTGGCCGCGCGGGTGGAACTGGATCGTTCCACCGTCGGCCGCAACGCCAAGGTGCTGGCTCGTATGGGTCTGGTTGCCATCGGTCACGGCGAGGATCAGCGGGAAGCGATGCTGACCGTGACGAAGGAAGGCCACACGATCCTGAAAGCGGGCGCGCCGCTCTGGGATGGGGTGCAGGATGAAATCGAGGCCCGGCTTGGGCCTGAGAAGACAGCACAATTGCAGGAACTGCTCGCAGCACTGTGATTTTTGGGGACATAAGCGGGTATCTGCCCGCAATACAGGGTATATACCCGTAAATCGGCCGCGGCCGCTGGAAAGGGAATTTGAACATGCTCTCCACACGCCTCGCCAGCTGGATGGCCGGCAGAAATCTGCATTATGGCTGGCTCGTTGCCGCAACCACCTTTTTGACCATGCTGGCCACCGCTGGTGCGATGGGGTCCGCGGGGGTGATGATCCAGCCGCTGCATCAGGAATTCGGCTGGGATATTGCCGATATTTCCTCCGCAATGGCCGTCAGGCTGGTGCTTTTTGGCCTGCTCGGGCCTTTTGCCGCCGCCTTCATGAATCATTTCGGCGTCCGGCAGGTGGTGTCCACCGCGCTTGCCCTGATCATGGGCGGCATTGTCGCCTCCTTCTTCATGACCGAGGTATGGCAATTGCTGCTGCTCTGGGGCGTGGTGATCGGCGTCGGCACCGGCATGACCGCGCTGGTGTTGGGCGCCACCGTGGCGACACGCTGGTTCTCCAAGCGTCGCGGACTGGTGATCGGCCTCATGACGGCGAGTAACGCCACCGGTCAGCTGGTTTTCCTGCCGCTGCTGGCGGCGCTGACGGAAGCCTATGGCTGGCGAACCGCCTTGACCCTGTCCGTTGCGGTAATCGCAACGGCCATGGTCCTCGTCCTGCTTTTGATGCGTGACCATCCTGCCGATGTCGGCTTGCCGGCCTATGGCGAGACGGTGGTGGCAAAACCGGTCAAGCAGGATCACAATCTTCTTGCCACACTGGTATCGCCGCTGGTGACCCTGAAGAGCGTATCGGGCAACCCCGTCTTCTGGGTACTTTTCGGCACCTTCTTTGTCTGCGGACTTTCGACCAATGGTCTCATCCAGACACACTGGATTTCGATCTGCGGCGATTTCGGCATGGCTGCGGTGACGGCGGCGGGCACGCTGGCGGTGATCGGCATTTTCGATTTCTTCGGCACGATCTTCGCCGGCTGGCTTTCCGACCGCTTCGACAATCGTTTCCTGCTGTTCTGGTTCTACGGTCTGCGCGGGCTTTCCCTGCTATATCTCTCATTCTCGGGGTTCAGCTTCGTGGAGCTTTCGGTCTTCGCTGTCTTTTACGGGCTGGACTGGGTGGCGACCGTGCCGCCGACGGTGAAGCTCGCTGCCGAGAATTTCGGGCGCGAAAAGGCCGGTCTCGTTTTCGGCTGGGTGTTTGCCGGCCATCAGCTGGGAGCCGCCACCGCCGCCTTTGGTGCCGGTTTCTTCAAGAGCGACTTCGACACCTATATGCCCGCGCTGCAGATTGCCGGTCTGATGTGCATGATCGCGGCCGTCTCGGTTCTGCTTCTGCGCAAGCCGGGTTCCGCAACCCTGACGCCGCAGGCCGCGTAATAGAGGTGATGCACTGGAAGGAGGCCTGCAAATGCAGGCTTTTTTCGTATTTTTCCGACATCTGCCGGGCTCGTTGTGCATCCGCTTCTCGATCGCTGGATGGCATTTGTTGCGTAATTGTCACAATGCTTGCCGGTTAATCGTTCCGATCCATGATCGGCGTCCCGGTTTGATCCATCTCAATCGGCCCGCCTCTCCCTTCGTCATAGTGGCCCCAAGCGGTTGCGGCCGGCGAAGATTCGCGAAAGCCCGCCGTCATCAGCCGGTTCCGGGGACTTGCCCGGCTGCGGTGCGCTATAGGAGAGATGGAATGACGAACAGAAACAAAAAAACCGCCTTGCTTGCCAGTGTCGCAGTCGGTGTTGCGGCCATGCTGGTATCCGCCAATGCCATGGCTGCCGATCTGGCCCAGGCAGCGCCGGCCCCCACTGCCGAAGAGGCGATTGCGGCGGCAAGCCCGTGGATGCTGCGCGTGCGCGGTCTCGGCGTCATCACCCATGATAGTGGCAGCGTCGACGGTTTGCCGGGAGCGGGCCTGTCCTATTCGGACACCGTGATCCCTGAACTCGACATCAGCTATTTCTTCACCGAAAACTTCGCCGCAGAGCTTATCCTCGGCACCACCTATGCCAAGATCAATGGCGAAGGTGTGCTGGCCGGCACGCCGGTCGGCAAGACGTGGCTGCTGCCGCCGACGCTGACGCTGCAATACCACTTCACCGATTTCGGCGCTTTCAAGCCCTATATCGGCGCGGGCGTGAACTATTCGCTGTTCTATAATCAGACGGAAAAGCCCGGTTTCAGCAATCTCGACGTCAAGAACAAGGTCGGTGCAGCCGTGCAGGTCGGTTTCGACTATATGCTGGACGAGCATTGGGGCGTGAACTTCGACGTGAAGAAAATCTTCCTCAAGACCGACTGGACGGCGGAACTCGGCGGCACACCGATCAGCGGCAAGGCCAAGCTCGATCCATGGCTGATCGGCGCGGGTATCACCTATCGCTTCTGATTAGGGGATCGGTTAAGCGTCGCCTTTGACGGGCGGCGCTTTCTGGGCTATAGGGACGGCCACGGGCATAAGAGCCCCGGCCGTCCGCAGGCGTTTGCGCCCCTGGTGAAGCTCTTTATTAA
The DNA here is from genome assembly GCF_053522385.1 of Agrobacterium sp. 22-223-1. Taxonomy (NCBI): domain Bacteria; kingdom Pseudomonadati; phylum Pseudomonadota; class Alphaproteobacteria; order Hyphomicrobiales; family Rhizobiaceae; genus Agrobacterium; species Agrobacterium sp. 22-223-1. The sequence goes on along the minus strand of NZ_JBNWCN010000004.1, from coordinate 18,889 downwards.
ATAACGGTCATCCCATGTTTTGCATGTCGTCGATGGCAACGCGGACCCCCTTCGGAATAGTCGGCATGCGCATGTTGGAGAACCGTTATGAACGTGTCCAAACCGCTCCCCGCACTTGAGGGGCTGAAAGAACAGGCGAAACGCCTGCGCGCCGCTCTCGAGGATCAGGGGCAGGCAATCACCCATTCGAAAGCGCTGGAACTCATCGCCGCGCAATATGGCTTCCGCGACTGGAATACCCTGCACGCCACGGCCGGCAACCGCCCCGCTTTCAACCCCTATCTTCTGGGGTCTAGGGTGGAAGGTTTTTACCTCGGCCAGCCTTTTGTGGCCTCCGTTCTGGGCGTGCAGGCGCTCGGCGGCGATCCCGAACGTTACCGGCTGACCCTGCATCTCGACGATCCGGTGGATGTGGTGACTTTCGAAAGCTTTTCCGCTTTCCGGCAGCGCGTTCATTGCAATGTCGATACATCCGGCCGCACGGTGGAGAAAACCTCTAATGGCCGGCCGCAGGTGGAACTCGTCTGGTAAGGAGCCGCCGGAGATTCTTGCGATAGTGCGAGCACCCGCCGAGTGGCGGGTGTCCCTTTTTCGTCGGCAGGCTTAGATTCTCTTCCCCGTCGCATCGAACAGGTGAAAATCCTTCGCCTGGGCGGCAATCTTCAGCGTTTCGCCGATGCGCAGCTGCGAGCGTCCGTGGACGCGGAAGACGATGGTGGTGCCGTCGGCGAAGGAGCCGTGCACGTAGCTTTCCGCACCCACCAGTTCCACGGCGTCCACCTGCACGGTGCCGGTGAAGGCGGCGTCTGCGGGGGCTTCATCGGCAAGGGTAATGTCTTCGGGGCGAATGCCGAGCGTGGCGACGCCCTGCGGTAGTGCCGCGGTTCCCTGCACCGACCAGCCGGAAGAGCCGTTTGCCGATGTCGCGCCATGGCTCAGCAGGTTCATGGAAGGCGAGCCGATGAAGGTGGCGACGAAGGTGGTTGCCGGCTTTTCGTAAAGCTCGATCGGCGTGCCCATCTGCTCGATGCGGCCGGCATTCAAGACCACCAGCCGGTCGGCCAGCGTCATGGCCTCCATCTGGTCATGGGTCACGTAGACGCTGGTGGTGGCGAGCGAGCGTTGCAGACGGCGGATTTCGACACGCATCTGCACGCGCAGCTTGGCATCGAGGTTGGAGAGCGGCTCATCGAACAGGAAGGCCGCCGGCTTGCGCACGATGGCGCGGCCCATGGCCACGCGCTGGCGCTGGCCGCCGGAAAGCTGGCGCGGCTTGCGTTCCAGGAACTGTTCGATCTCCAGCGCCTTGGCCGCCTCGGTGATGCGCCGTTCGATTTCCTCCTTCGGCGTGTTACGGTTCTTCAGGCCATAGGCAAGGTTCTGGCGCACCGTCATATGCGGATAAAGCGCATAATTCTGGAACACCATGGCGATATCGCGGTCGGAGGGTTCGAGATCGTTGACGACACGGTCGCCGATGACGATCTGGCCGCCGGAAATGCCCTCCAGCCCGGCGATCATGCGCAGCAGTGTGGATTTTCCGCAGCCGGAGGGGCCGACAAGTACGATCATTTCGCCGTCGGCAATGTCCATCGACACGCCCTTGATGGCCTCGACATTGCCGCCATAAACCTTGCGGACGTCTTTCAGCGCAATTTTTGCCATTACTTCTCGGTCTCCACCAAACCTTTGACGAACCAGCGCTGCATCAGCACCACAACGATAATCGGGGGGATGATGGCGAGGATCGCCGTCACCATCACATAATTCCAGGGCGTCGAAGCGTCGGTGAAATCCACCATGCGCTTGAGGCCGATGATGATCGTGTTCATCTTGGCGTCGTTGGTCACGAGCAGCGGCCAGAGATACTGGGTCCAGCCATAGATGAACAGGATCACGAAAAGGGCGGCGATATTGGTTCTCGACAGCGGCAGCAGAATATCGCGCATGAAGCGGAACGGCCCTGCATTGTCGATACGCGCCGCCTCGACCAGCTCACCGGGAATGGTCAGGAAGAACTGCCGGAACAGGAACGTCGCCGTCGCAGATGCCATCAGCGGCAGCGTCAATCCCGCATAGGTGTCGATCAACCCAAGATCGACGATGACCTTGTAAGTGGGCAGGATGCGCACTTCCACCGGCAGCATGAGGGTGATGAAGATCATCCAGAAGAAGCCCATGCGGAAGGGAAAGCGGAAGAAGACAATGGCGAAGGCCGACAGGAACGAAATGACGATCTTGCCGATGGCGATGGCGAGCGCCACGACGAAGCTGTTGAACAGCAGCCGCTCAAGGCTGACGCCGACCACTCTTTCGACACCGCCGACCATGGCCTCGGTGTAATTGGCGCTCAGATGATCGCCGGGCAGGAGCGACATGGGCGGGCGGATGATATCCGTCGACGTCATGGAGGAGGCGACGAAGGTGTAATAGATCGGGAAGGCCACGATGATGATGCCGAGAACCAGCATCAGATGGGCGATCACGCGGGCGACCGGGCGATTTTCAATCATGGGAAATCCTCAGCCGTAATGCACGCGCTTCTCGACGAAGCGGAACTGGAAGGCGGTGAGCGCGATGACGATCACCATCAGGATCACGGATTGCGCGGCGGAAGAGCCGAGATTGAGGTTCACGAAACCATCATTATAGACCTTGTAGACCAGCGTTTCGGTCGCCTTGGCCGGGCCGCCGCCGGTGACGGCATGGATGATGCCGAAGGTATCGAAGAAGGCGTAAACCGTGTTGACGACCAGAAGGAAGAAGGTTGTCGGCGCCAGCAGCGGGAAAACGATGGTCCAAAAGCGCCGCGAACCGCGCGCGCCGTCGATGGAGGCTGCTTCCAGCAATGATTTAGGAATTGCCTGCAAGCCTGCGACAAAAAACAGGAAATTGTAGCTGATCTGCTTCCACGCCGCCGCCGCGACGACGAGCAGCATGGCCTGATCGCCGTTGAGCAGCGGGTCCCACATGATGCCGTTGCGGCGCAGGATGTAGGAGAAGGTGCCCATGGCCGGGTTGAACATGAAGAGCCACAACATGCCGGCCACCGCGGGGGCGACGGCATAGGGCATGATCATCATGGTGCGGTAAAAACCCTTGCCGCGCACCACGCGGTCCGCCGCCGTCGCCAGAAGCAGCGCCAGCCCCATGGAGACGAGCGCGGTCAGGATGCTGAAGATGACGGTGACCTGCAGCGAGTTCAGATAGCTTTCATCCGACAGCACGGCGGAAAAATTCGCCAGCCCGACGAAATTGCTGTTCAGCCCGAAGGCGTCCTCGCGCATGGTCGACTGGTAAAGCGCCTGGCTTGCCGGCCAGAAGAAAAAGATCACCGTGAGGATGATCTGCGGCGCGACCAGCAGATAGGGCAGGATCTTGTTGGGGAATACGACGCTTTGCACGGCGATCTCCTGATGAAATGGGAATGCCGCCCGCACCCTTTTGAGGATGCGGGCGGGGCAGGGGATCGTTTAGTTGCCGGCAGCCTGTTTGATGGCCGCATCGCCGCGCTCGACGATCTTGTCGAGTGCCGCTTTCGCGTCCTGCTTGCCGGCCAGCATCGCCTCGAACTCTTCATTCATGATGTCGCGCACCTGCGGCAGGTTCACGAGACGCACGCCCTTGGAGTTTTCTGTCGGCGGCTTGCCCATCATCTGCAGCAGCGGCGTTTCACGGGCGGGGTTCTTGTCGTAGAAGCCGGATTTCTTGGTTTCCTCATAGGCCGCGATGGTCACGGGCATATAGCCGGAGACCTGATGCAGGCGCGCCTGGATATTGGTCTGGGAGAGGAAGTGGAAGAACTCGGCTACGCCCTTATATTCGGCGTCGCTCTTGCCGCCGAAGACCCAGAGGCTGGCGCCGCCGGGAATGGTGTTCTGCGGACCATGGCCCTCATAATAGGGAAGCTGGCCGATGCCGTAATTCATGCCGGTCTTGACGATATCGCCAAGGCCGCCAGAAGATTCGGTCAGGATGCCGCATTCGCCGGACATGAACAGCTGCTTGGCTTCCGAGGTGCGGCCGCCATAACGGAAGGTGCCGTCCTTGGCGAGATCGGCAATCGCCTGGAAATGCTCGACGAAGAGCGGTGCATTGACCGCAAGCTTCACATCCGTGCCGCCAAGGCCGTTTTCATTGCTGCCATAGGAGACGTTGTTCCAGGCGGCGAAGTTTTCGGTCTGAATCCAGGTGAGCCAGGTGGAGGTGAAACCGCATTGGGCCGCACCGCTGGTCTTGATCTTCTTGGCGGCTTCGAAAACTTCCGGCCAGGTCTTCGGCGGGTTGGCGGCGTCGAGGCCGGCCTTCTGGAAGACATCCTTGTTGTAATAGAGGATCGGCGAGGACGAATTATAGGGGAAGGACAGCATGGTGCCGTCAGGCTTGGAATAATAGGCCACGATGCCGGCCAGATAGTCGGCCTTGTTGAAGGTATAGCCGCCTTCCTTCAGCACGTCGGCCACCGGCTTGATGGCGCCGGCAGCACCCATCATCACGCCCGAACCGGCGTCGAAGACCTGAATGATCGCCGGCGGCTGTTTGGCGCGGAACGCCGCAATGCCGGCATTTAGGGTTTCCGGATAGGTGCCCTTGAAGACGGGCGTGATCTTGTATTCTTTCTGGCTATCGTTGAATTCTTTGGCAAGCGTATCCACGACCTCGTTATTGGCGCCGGTCATGGCGTGCCACCACTGAATGTCCGTTACTGCATATGCATTCGATGTGACAAAAAACGAAAGCGCGGATGCCGCGGCGAGGCGGTAGCTGAGTTTTTTCAAGGTCATTCCTCCCGTTATGAAAACAGTAAAAGATACAGCCCCTTATTGCAGTCGTTCCTCCTCGATCCGGCTGCGGGCGATCTTTTCTGTACTAGCGATCTGATTAAAAGCGAACTCTAACGAAAATGCAAGAGAACGTGGAACGATTAAAACGAAAGTGAAGGAAACGGATTTATTATTCCATTTCCTGCGTTCCATGGTTTTTTCATGCGCCCGACCGTTAGGGGAATGCCGGCGCGGGATTAGCTCCCGCCGGAAATCCAATAATCGTCATTGATATGTTATTACATTACGTATTATGGTGCGGCGAATTTATGGATGGCGAAGGTGCGGATGTGTTCGGAATGAAGCGGAAAAATGCGGTCGATTCCAGGGACGATTCGGCCGTCGCGCCACCTGTCCGCACGGTGCCGGTTACCCTGCTGACCGGTTTTCTGGGCGCGGGCAAGACGACGTTGCTGAACGCGCTTCTGACTGAGCCGTCCATGCGCGATGCCGCGGTCATCGTCAATGAATTCGGCTCGGTGCCCATCGATCACGGTCTGGTGCGAACGGGTTCTGAACGATATTTCAGAACGACGACGGGCTGCATCTGCTGTACGGCCACCAGCGATATCCGCACCTCGCTTTACGAGCTGCATCAGGCCTTTCTGGAAGGGATGATGCCGGAAGTATCGCGGGTCGTCATCGAAACCACCGGCCTTGCCGATCCCGCGCCGATCATCAACAGCCTGATCGCCGGTGGCACGCCGGCGCTTGGCCTGCGCGATCACATCGTGGCCCGGCATTTCCACCTTTCAGGCGTGGTCACGGCTTTCGACGTTGTCTCCGGTCCGGCGATGCTCGACAGTTTTATCGAAGGCTGGAAACAGCTTGCCTTCGCCGATCATATCGTTCTGACGAAAACCGATCTTGCCGATGCTGCGGCCGTGGACCGCGAAAGCCTCGCGGATCTCAATCCTGCGGCATCGTTTCATGACCGTAATGCCGCCGATTTCGATCTGATGTCGTTGTTTGCAGCGTCGGATTATTCGCTGCGCGGCAAGCCGGAGGATGCGCCGGGGTGGCTTGCGGCCGACAGGCTGAGCCTTCATGCCGCCCACCAGCACGATATCAATCGCCATGGGGTCGGGGTCGAGGCTTTCGATCTCACCTTCGACGGCGCTTTCGATCCGCAGGCGATCGTCACTTTTCTGGAGCTCGTCACCAGCAATGTGCATTCCGGCCTGTTGCGGCTCAAGGGAATTTTCGGCGCGACGGATGACCCGGAGCGGCCGGTTGTCGCCCATGCGGTGCAGCACCGGCTTTATCCATTGACCCGCCTGGAGCGCTGGCCGGATGGCAATCGTTCCACGCGCATCGTGCTGATCGGCATGGATATGCCGCAGCAGCCGATCCGCGCTCTCTTCGATACGTTGGCCTCGCGGGCGGGGCGAAAGGGCAGGGCATGAACAATCCGCTTGCGCGTAGCGGCTCGGCAATCGTCTCGCAGGCCCGTCTTCTGAAGCAATGGTCCCGCGATCTGCTGCATCTCTACCCCGAAGACATTATCACCGTCAGCGAGCTTTCCTGCTCCCTGCCGGATTGCCCACCACGCGAAACGGTGATCGTCATCCTGTCGGCTTCCGGTGCCAGCCGGCAACTATCCATCCACAAGGCGCTTCTCGCGGTGGATCATGACGATATCGTGCGCGCCATCGCCGCGAATTCGGCTTGAGAACCCGTCTTCAGGCTCAGGATGCGCTTGACCGCCGCCGCCCTCATCCGCCACTTCAGGGGCAGCGCGGGATTCGCGGATGATGAAGGGCGGGCAATGGCCGATCTGGCGGTATATGCGGGTTTGTTCCTGACGGCGTTTATCGCGGCGACCATTCTGCCCATGCAGTCGGAGGCCGCACTGGCCGGCCTCATCGTTTTGAAATCGCAGCCCGTCTGGCTGCTGGTCGTCGTGGCCAGCGCCGGCAATGTCGCCGGCTCCTTTGCGAACTGGCTGCTCGGCCGAGGCATCGAGCGCTTTCGGCATGAACGCTGGTTTCCGGTCGGTGAGGCGGCGCTGGAGCGCGCCCAGAACTGGTATCGTCGTTATGGCAAATGGTCACTGCTCATCAGCTGGGCGCCGCTGATCGGCGATCCGCTGACGGTCGCCGCCGGCATCATGAAGGAACCGCTGCCGGTCTTCCTGCTGCTGGTCACCATCGCCAAGGTCGGGCGTTATCTCGTTCTGGCGCTGGTGACGCTGAATTTTCTGTAGTGTTTCGCAAGAAACGCTGCGGCCTGTTTCTTCTCTCCGCCGGGGAGAAGGTGGCCCGAAGGGTCGGATGAGGGGGCAACGCTGCCGTAACTCACTGCCCTTGCCCCCTCATCCCGCTGCCGCGACCTTCTCCCCGGCGGGGAGAAGGCGAAAGACGCAACCGCTCGGCTGAAATGCGGGCGGTGGAGACAATCAAGCCGCCTGCCGGTCCCAGCTTGCGAAAGGATCGGGTAGATGCCGCCATGCATCCGGTGTGAATGCCTCGGTATCGATCAGGCAGGCATCGAGCTGCGCGCGGATGCGCGCCTCGTTCATCGGGTCGGAGCCGATGAAGACGATTTCCTGTCGGCGGTCGCCGAAGACCGGATCGAGATAGGGCTTCATCATATCGAGGAACTGCTTTTCGCGCGGCCATTGCTCCTTCGGCACGGCGGACCACCACAGGCCCATCTTGCCGGTACGCACCAACGCGCCGGCCTGGCTGATCTCACCGACATAACGCGGACGCGTCGCCAGCCAGAAGAAGCCCTTGGCGCGCACCACGCCGGGCCAGGCGCGGTCGATGAAACGCTGGAACAGCACGGGGTCGAAGGGTTTCTGGGCGCGGTAAACGAAGGAGCGGATGCCATATTCCTCGGTTTCGGGAATGTGGTCCTTGAAGCCGTGCAATTCCTTGAACCACAGAGGGTGTTCTTCGGCCCTGGCGAAATCGAAACGCCCCGTGCCCAGAACCTCCTTCAGCACCACTTTGCCGAAATCGGCTTCAATCAATTTCGCATCCGGGTTCAGCCCGACAATGATTTTGCGGGCGGCGTCTCGCTGTTCCGGTGTGGCAGTCCCGATCTTGTTGAGAACGACGACATCGGCGAATTCGATCTGCTCCACCAGAAGGTCGACGATGGTGCGGTTGTCGCCATCGCCCGCCGTTTCGCCCCGGTCGGCGAGAAAATCGGACGAGCCGTAATCGTTGAGAAGATTGGCGGCATCCACCACCGTCACCATGGTGTCGAGACGCGCAACATCGGAAAGGCTGCGGCCGTTTTCATCGCGAAAATCGAAGGTCGCGGCCACCGGAAGCGGCTCGGCGATGCCGGTGGATTCGATCAGAAGGTAATCGAAACGGCCCTGTTCGGCCAGCGCCCGCACCTCCGTCAGGAGGTCGTCGCGCAGCGTGCAACAGATGCAGCCATTGGTCATTTCCACCAATTGCTCTTCCGTGCGGGAGAGATTGGCGCCGCCATCGCGCACCAGTGCGGCGTCGATATTGATCTCGCTCATGTCATTGACGATCAACGCCACGCGCAGACCATCGCGATTGGCGAGAATATGGTTGAGAAGCGTCGTTTTGCCGGCGCCGAGAAAGCCGGAAAGCACGGTGACGGGAAGTTTTTGCGACATATGGACCTCGTTCTTTGGCAACGCTCGCGTGGACCTCATGGCGACCACGCGCACGATCTGGAAACGACGGGTTCGGTGCTGCCCCGTCTTTGTTTTGTAACGTAATAACATTACATGTTGACCGCCTGTCAACGGGCGACAGAAAAAAAGCGTCCCCGCAATGCGGAGCTGCGGCTTATGCGAAGCGCAACGTATCTTTCCGATAGTTAATGTTATTTCATTACATATTCGTTTGACGAATGTAATAACATTACATATCAAGGGCCATCGAATGACATCCTGCCCCGGAGGGATCGATGAGCGATCCGTGCCTCGCCTTCAAAAATCTGACGCTTGGATATGCCGGCCGCGCGGCCGTGCATCATCTGAATGGCGATATCGCCAAAGGCTCGCTCACTGCGGTGGTCGGCGCCAATGGCTCGGGAAAATCCACGCTGATGAAAGGCATTGCCGGCATTTTGAAGCCGCTCGGCGGCGAATGCCGGGTAAGCCCAAATCTGTCCGTCGCTTATCTGCCGCAGCAATCGGAACTCGACCGCTCTTTTCCGGCGCAAGTGCGGGATCTGGTGGCGCTTGGTCTCTGGCCGAAACGCGGCCTGCTTGGCCGCCACCGTCCCGAAGACCGGGCGGCGATGGGCCGCGTGATGGAGGCGGTCGGGCTTTCCGGTTTCGAAAAGCGCAATATCGACTCGCTCTCCGGCGGCCAGATGCAGCGCGCCCTGTTTGCCCGCGCCATGTTGCAGGATGCGCAACTGATCCTGCTCGACGAACCCTTCAACGCCGTCGACGAGCGCACCGTTTCCGACCTTATGGTCCTCATCAAATCATGGGTGGCGGAGGGGCGCACGGTTCTGGCCGTCCTTCATGATTTCCAGCTCGTGCGGCAGCATTTTCCGGAGACCCTGTTCCTTGCCCGAAAGCTTGTCGGGCTGGGTCCGACGGCCGAGGTCCTGCAGGCGGAGAACATCCGGCAGGCGCGGCATTTCCACGAGGCGTGGGAGGAGAATGCGCCCTGGTGCGAGCCGGCCGAGGCGCCTTCGCTGCAGATCGTCGGGGCAAGTCCGCAGGCTGCATCCGCCCATTCCCATGCCCACTCCCACGCGAATTCGAATGTCCATGGCTGATATCTTCATCCAACCCTTCGTCCAATATGTCTTCATGCAGCGCGCGCTTGCCGGTGCGCTGATCCTTGCCATCAGCTGCGGCCCGGTCGGTGTGTTTCTGATGCTGCGCCGCATGAGCCTGACGGGCGACGCCATGTCTCACGCCATCCTGCCGGGAGCGGCGATCGGGTTTCTGTTCTACGGGCTGGAAATCCTGCCCATGACCATCGGCGGGCTGGCCGTCGGCCTTCTGGTCGCGCTGGGTGCCGGTGCTGTGTCACGCTTCACCATCCAGAAGGAAGACGCCTCGCTTGCCGCTTTTTATCTCATCTCGCTGGCGCTCGGTGTGCTGCTCGTCTCATGGCGCGGTTCCAGCGTCGATCTGATGCATGTGCTGTTCGGCACCGTGCTGGCGCTGAACAATGAGGCGCTTGGCCTGATCGGCGGCATCTGCATCGTGACGTTGGTGGTGATGATAACCTTCTGGCGGGCGCTGCTGGCGGAATGCCTCGATCCCCTGTTTTTGCGCTCGGTCAGCAACTGGGGCAGCCCGGTGCATTTCCTCTTCCTTGCCATCGTCGTGCTCAATCTGGTCGGCGGCTTTCAGGCGCTGGGAACACTGCTTTCCGTCGGGCTGATGATGTTGCCCGCCGCCGCCAGCCGCTTCTGGTCCAACCGTGTCGCGCCCATGTGCTTCATTTCCATCGGCATCGGCATGGTGTCCTGCTTTGCCGGTCTGCTTTTGTCCTATCACGCGTCGCTGCCATCCGGCCCGGCGATCATCCTTTCCGCGGGCGTCATCTATGCGCTCTCCATCCTCATCGGCACGCGCGGCGTGCTCAGCGATCTTCTCGGTTCCGGCCGTCACAGGACGGCCTGAAAACAGCGTTCGAAAAAGGAGAACCTTCATGTTCAAAACCTTCCGTCTGGCCACCTGCGCCAGCCTTCTTTCCCTCTCCCCGGTTCTGATGGCGCAGGCCTCCGCCGCCGAACTCAAGGTCGTTGCCAGTTTCTCGATCATCGCCGATTTCGCGAAGAACGTCGGCGGCGACCGCGTCGAAATCACCACGCTGGTCGGGCCGGATGGCGACGCCCATGTCTATGAACCCCGCCCGGCCGATGCCGTCGCCGTCAGCAAGGCGGATGTGGTGCTGGTCAACGGTCTGGAATTCGAAGGCTTCCTGAAGCGGCTGATCGACACCAGCGGCACCAAGGCGCCGGTGGTGGAACTGACCAAGGGCGTGGAGCCGCTCAAGCTTTCCGAAGAGCCGGCAGGTCACGCCCATCCGGAAGCCGAGGAAGAGGAAGGTCACGACCACAAGGCAGAGGAAGCCGGCCACAGCCATGAGACCGCCGAGGCCCATGATCACGACCACGGACATGAAGGACATCACCATCACGGCGAGTTCGACCCGCATGCCTGGCAGTCGATCAAGAACGCCGAAATCTACGTGAAGAATATTGCCGGCGCCTTTTGCGAGGTCGACAAGGCCGGTTGCGCGACCTACACCGCCAATTCGGATGCCTATATCGCCAAGCTTGCCGCTCTGAACGAGAAGGTGAAGACCGAGATCGCCGCCATCCCGCCGGAAAAGCGCGTCATCATCACCTCGCATGACGCCTTCGGTTATTTCGAGCATGCCTATGGCTTGAATTTCCTCGCACCTGAAGGCGTTTCGACGGAATCCGAAGCCTCGGCCGCCGATGTCGCCAAGCTGGTGGATCAGGTGAAGCACGACAAGGCCTCGGCGATCTTCGTCGAAAACATCACCGACAAGCGGCTGATCGACCAGATCGCCAGCGAAACCGGCCTGAAGGTTGGCGGCACGCTCTATTCCGACGCGCTTTCGACCGCTGACGGCCCGGCTGCAACCTATATCGACATGATCAACCACAATATCGAGACGATCACGGCGGCCGTGCTCGGCCAGTAAGTTCGACCATATCGCTGTGAGTTCGGGGAGGGTGGCTTGTGCCGCCCTCTCTGCTTTTGTGTTTATGCAACGGCCCTGGAACTCTTCCTTTAGCGATTTCCATATTGGTGCTACAAAGCCTCCTCATGTCCGATGCGCTTCACATCTTCACCGACGGCTCCTTCGACGATGCTTCCAGCTCCGGAGGATGGGCGTTCGTGGTTCATGAAGCGGGCCACCAAGTCCATTCCGCTTCAGGCAGGACTGTCGGCACATCGAACAATACGTTCGAGGTCCTCGCCGTTCTCAACGCACTATCCTGGATCGCCGTCGAGGCGCCAACACGGGCAGTCACACTCTGGACGGATGCCGTTCATGTCATCGAAGGCTGCCGCCGATATAGGGCGATCTGGCGCAACAACGGCTGGAAGCGGATCACGCCCAACCAGCGCAGCCGCCGAAGACCGATCCCCGACAGGGACATCTGGCAGCAGCTCGACAGCCTGCTGGAGCGGCATCCCCATGTGGTTATAGAATGGTGCAAAGGGCATTCCGGCACTGTCGGCAACGAGCATGCCGATGCTTTGGCGCGTGGAGTTTCCTCCGCGACGGTGACTTAGCCGGAGGCCGTCAGTCGCCGTGATTCGGCGCATGAATCTCTTCACTTCAGCCATCCCCATCTCGACCGTTTTCCGTATCGAGCGGTTGCGCCGGTACTCTTTCGCGACTCCAACCGAATGGTGTGCACGCCCGGCCGCCTTGCCGGTTGACAATCGCCGTCCCGTTTGAAATGGTAAGATGTCAGACCAATTTAGAGGATGCGTCTTGGACAGGTCCAGCCGGGAACTCATGCAGCCAATTCCGCCGAGCGACCGCGTGCGCCAGGTCGAGGCCGCGCTTTCCGACTATGTGGAGCGGGCAGGGCTGAAGGCTGGAGACCGGCTGCCGGCCGAGCGGGAACTGATGGCGGCGCTGGGCGTCGGCCGGTCCACCATCCGCGAAGTCATTCGCAAGTTTCAGGCGCTCGGGGTCATCGACAGCCGCAAGGGCAGCGGCAATTATCTGCTGAAGCCGATTTCCGCCGCCACCGTGCATATGCCGATTTCCATCGATGCCGAAAGCCTGCGTGATGCGCTGTTGATGACGCTGGAAGTACGGCGCGGCATCGAGGTTGAGGCCTCCATGGCCGCCGCCCGCCGCCGCACGCCAGACGATATCGCCACGATGGAAGCGCGGCTTGACGAGATGGAGCGGGTGCATCTGGCCGAAGGCACCTCCGGCAAGGCAGACCTTGCCTTCCATCTGTCGATCTACGACGCCACCCATAATACGCTGTTCAAGCAGCTTCTGGAGCAGATGCGCGAAGGTTTCGAACGCTTCTGGTCGAAGCCGTTCGACCGCCCGGATTTCGCCGGCCGCTCTTTTCCCTTTCACCGCACGCTGTTCAACGCCATCGCCGCCGGCGATGCGGCGGGTGCGCGTGAAGAAACACTGAAAATCCTCGCTGTCGTCGAGGAGGATATCAAGGACATGTCGAAATGAACCATGGCAACGATCTCTTCGATCCCGCCTCATTTATAGTTGCGCATGACGAGGCCCACGCCTTCGAAGCCGTGGTGCCGCCCATCGTGCAGACCTCGCTTTTCACCTTTTCCAGCTATGACGAAATGGTCTCCACCTATCGCGGCGAAAAGGTGCGGCCGGTCTATACCCGCGGGCTGAACCCCACCGTGCGGCTGTTCGAGGAGATGCTGGCGAAGCTGGAAGGGGCCGAAGATGCGCTTGGTTTTGCAAGCGGCATGTCGGCCATTTCCTCCGCCGTGCTCTCCTTCGTTTCGCCGGGCGACCGGATCGTCGCAGTGCGCCATGTCTATCCCGATGCGTTCCGCCTGTTCGGCACCTTCATGCAGCGCATGAATATCGAGGTGGTCTATGTCGACGGCCGCGATGAGGCGGCGGTTGAAAAGGCGATGCCGGGCGCAAAGCTGTTCTACATGGAAAGCCCGACGAGCTGGGTGATGGAAGCTCATGATGTCGGCGCGCTGGCGGCTATCGCCAAGCGGCATGGTGCCGTCACCGTCATCGACAATTCCTGGGCAAGCCCGGTCTTCCAGCAGCCGATCTCGCTCGGAGTCGATCTCGTCGTGCATTCCGCCTCGAAATATCTGGGCGGTCACAGCGACGTGGTTTCCGGTGTGGTGGCCGGTTCGAAGGCGATGATCGACCGCATCCGGGCGGAAACCTATCCCTATCTCGGCGGCAAGATGTCGCCTTTCGATGCCTGGCTGCTCATTCGCGGGCTTCGCACCCTGCCGCTGCGCATGAAGGCGCATCAGGCCTCGGCGCTTGAGATCGCAACCCGCCTGCAGGCGCTGGATGTGGTGGAGAAGGTCTGCCATCCGGGGTTGGCGAACCGCCTGCCGCCCGGTCTCAACGGCACGTCGGGCCTGTTTTCCTTCATCTTCAAGGAAGGGGTGGATGTGCGCGCTTTTGCCGACCGCCTCAAGCTTTTCAAACTGGGTGTTTCCTGGGGCGGGCATGAAAGCCTCATCGTCCCCGGCGAAGTGGTGCTCGAACAGAAGGCGCAGCCAAACTCCGCCCACACCTTCGGCATCAGCGCGCGTTCGGTGCGCCTGCATGTCGGGCTGGAGGGCACGGAAGCCCTCTGGAACGATCTCGAACCCGCGATCAAGGCGGCCACCGCCGCCTGACGTGTTTTTAAACTGACGACAAAAAAGGGGAGAACGACATGAAAAAACTGGTAACAGCAGCAATCTTCACCGCCCTGATGACCGGAACGGCGCTGGCGGACACGACCTTGAAGCTGGTGGAAGTCATCACCAGCCCGGAACGCACCGAAACGCTGAAGGGCATCGTTTCGAAATTCGAGGCTGCCAATCCCGGCACCAAGGTGGAAATCATCTCGCTTCCCTGGAGCGAAGCTTTCCAGAAATTCGCCACCATGGTCTCGGCCGGCGATGTGCCTGACGTGATGGAAATGCCCGACACATGGCTGTCGCTTTATGCCAATAACGGCATGCTGGAGAGCCTTGAGCCCTATCTTGCCAAATGGGAGCACACCGCGGGCCTGAGCGAGCGCACGCTCGAACTCGGCCGCGATGTCAAGGACACGGCCTATATGCTGCCCTATGGTTTCTACCTGCGCGCCATGTTCTACAACAAGAAACTGCTGGCCGAAGCCGGCGTGAATGAGCCGCCGAAGACACTCGAGGAATTTGCCGATGCCTCCAAGAAGGTCGCAGCCCTTCCCGGCAAATCTGGCTACTGCCTGCGCGGCGGCCCGGGCGGCCTTAACGGCTGGGTCATGTTCGGCGCATCCATGGCCGGTTCGAACGAGTTCTTCACCAAGGACGGCACCTCCACCTTCGATAGCCCCGGCTGGGTGAAGGGCCTGACCTATGTGGTCGATCTCTACAAGAACGGTTACGCGCCGAAGGACAGCGTCAACTGGGGCTTCAACGAGATCGTCGCCGGCTTTTATTCCGGCACCTGCGCCTTCCTCGATCAGGATCCGGATGCGCTGATCGCCATTGCCCAGCGCATGAAGCCGGAAGATTTCGGCGTCATGACCATGCCCAAGGGCCCCGACGGCAAGACCTTCCCGACGATTGGTTTCGCCGGCTGGTCGATGATGTCGAAATCCGAAAACAAGGACCTTTCCTGGAAGCTGATCGAGACGCTTGAAGGGCCGGAAGGCAATATCGAGTGGAACAAGAAGACCGGTGCTCTGCCGGTGCACAAGTCGGCGGAGAAGGACCCCTTCTATGCCAGCGAGCAGTTCAAGGGCTGGTTCGACGAACTGGCCGACAAGAACGCCGTGCCGACGACGATGCCGACCTATCTTGAGGAATTCGCCTTCTTCAAGGATTCGCTTGTGATCAAGACATCGCAGGAAGCGCTGCTCGGCGACATCACGCCGGAAGACCTTGCCAAGCAATGGGCTGATTACATGACCAAGGCGCAGCAGAAGTTCCTGGCGTCCAAGTAACGACATTGACCGGCCGTGCGGGCGCAAATGCCCGTGCGGCGGTCTTGCCGGCCTTCGCTGCGACAGGCCTTTTCCTCGCAATTTTTCGGATCGGTAAGCCGAGAGGCTGGAAAACCCGTCCGTTCCGTCGTCCGATCAGGGAGCGATACAATGTCCTATGCCCATGGCGCCGGGCCGGTGGCTGCGCGCAAACCGGCTGGCAAGCCCGCGATGCGGCGGTTTGCCGATTGGGCCGAACCCTGGCTTTACAGCGCGCCCGTGCTGGTGCTCATCGTCGCCGTCATGCTGGTGCCGCTGGTGCTTGGCCTCTCCTATGCCTTTCGCGATGTGCAGCTGCTCAATCCGTTTTCCGGCGGTTTCGTTGGCCTCAAGCATCTGGAGGCGCTGTCGCAGGATGCGGCCTTTTACCGGGCGCTGAAAAATACGCTGTGGTGGACCGGCGCTTCGGTTTTCCTGCAATTCTTCTTCGGCCTCATTCTGGCGCTGCTGCTCGATAAACCCTTTGCGGGCAGGGGGCTGGCGCAGGCGCTGGTCTTCCTGCCATGGGCCGTGCCGACCTTCCTTGCCGGCCTCAACTGGGCATGGCTGTTCAATCCGGTCATCGGGCCGCTGCCGCACTGGATGGTCTCGCTCGGACTTCTCTCCGCACCCAACAATATCCTCGCCGATCCGCAGCTTGCCATGTGGGGGCCGATCATCGCCAATGTCTGGTGGGGCATTCCCTTCTTCGCCATCACTTTGCTTGCCGCATTGCAGGCGATCCCGCGCGATCTTTACGAGGCGGCGGAAATTGACGGGGCGAACCCGCTGCAGCGTTTCACCTCCATCACCCTGCCGTTTCTGGCGCCCACCATCGCCATCACCATCCTGCTGCGCACCGTCTGGATCGCCAATTTCGCCGACCTCATCATCGTCATGACCAATGGCGGGCCGGCCGACCGCACTCAGATCGTCGCCAGCTACATCTTCACCCAGGCCTTCCGGCGTCTGGATTTCGGTTATGCCTCGGCCATCGCGCTGGTGCTGTTGGTGCTGCTGCTTGCCTATTCCATGCTGATCGTGCTGCTGCGCCAGCGCCTGATCGAGAAGGACTGACCGATGACATCAAGGATATTTCTCACCCTTGCCCATCGTCTGGCGATCCTTGCCTATATCGCCTTTGCACTGTTCCCACTGTTCTGGCTGCTCAAGGTGTCCGTGACGCCGAATGATCTTCTCTATAGCGAAGGTGTGAGGATGTGGCCATCGCGGGCGACATGGGATCATTATCGTTTCGTCATTGAAAACAGTGCCTTCCCGACGTTTTTTAAGAACAGCGTCATCGTCGCGGGCTCCACCGCAATTGCCGTAACGATACTTTCTTCGCTGTCGGGTTACGCGCTGTCCCGCTTCCGTTTCAAGGGCAAATACTGGATCGTCGCGCTAATGCTGATCACCCAGATGTTTCCGCTGGTCATGCTGGTCGCGCCGATCTTCAAGATGCTGTCGCCGCTCGGGCTTACCAACAGCCTGACGGGCCTCGTCATCGTCTATACCGCCTTCAACGTGCCCTTCGCCACCTTCCTGATGCAGTCGTTCTTCGATGGCATTCCGAAGGATCTGGAAGAAGCGGCGATGATTGACGGGGCGAGCCGGTTTACGGCCTTCCGCCAGATCATTCTGCCGCTGACGCTGCCGGGCATTGCCGCGACGCTTGGTTTCGTCTTCACCGCCGCGTGGAGCGAGCTTCTGTTTGCGCTGATGCTGATTTCCGGCAACCAGAGCGCCACCTTCCCGGTTGGCCTTCTGACCTTCGTTTCGAAATTCTCCGTCGATTTCGGGCAGATGATGGCGGCGGGCGTTCTGGCGCTCATTCCGGCCTGCCTCTTCTTCCTGCTCATTCAACGTTATCTCGTGCAGGGCCTGACGGCCGGCGCGGTGAAAGGATAATCCCATGGCTTCCATCGAGCTGAAGAATGTCGGCAAGACCTATGGCGACCTCGCCGTGCTGCATGGCGTCGATCTTGATATAAGGGATGGCGAGTTCATCGTCCTCGTCGGTCCCTCCGGCTGCGGAAAATCGACGCTGCTGCGCATGATCGCCGGGCTTGAAGAGATAACGTCCGGCGACCTGTCCATCGACGGCGAACGCGTCAATAATCGCCGCCCGAAGGATCGCGATATCGCCATGGTGTTCCAGTCCTATGCGCTCTATCCGCATATGAGCGTCGCCGACAATATGAGCTATAGCCTGCGCCTGCGCCGCAGCCCGAAAGAAACCATCGCTGCGGCGGTGGCCGGTGCTTCCGCCAAACTCGGCCTCGATCCCTATCTCGCCCGCCGCCCGAAGGCGCTCTCCGGCGGCCAGCGTCAGCGCGTCGCCATGGGCCGCGCCATCGTGCGCCAGCCAAAGGCCTTCCTGTTCGATGAGCCGCTGTCCAACCTCGATGCCCGGCTGCGCGAGCAGATGCGCGCCGAGATCAAGCGCATGCATGCCGATCTTGGCGCAACCTCGGTCTACGTCACCCATGACCAGATCGAGGCGATGACGCTTGCCTCGCGTATCGTCGCCATGAATGCCGGCCATGTACAGCAGATCGGCGCACCGCTCGATCTTTACGATCGTCCGGCCAATCTTTTCGTCGCTGGTTTCATCGGTTCGCCCGGCATGAATTTTCTGGAAGGGCGGCTTGCGCAGGAGAATGGCGGTAGCTTCGTCGTGCTGGGTGACGGAACGCGCCTTGCGCTCGGCCGCGATGTGAAGCTTACCGATGGCGAGCCGGTCACGCTCGGCATTCGCCCGGAACATGTCGTCGTTGCACCGGCTGAGGGCGGTGTCGAGGCAACCGTCGATCTCGTCGAGCCGACCGGCCTCGGCGTCATCCTGCATCTCACCGTGCATGGATTGCCGTTCAAGCTGTTTTCATCAGACCGGGCATTGTTGCAGCCGGGCAAGTCCCTGCGGGTCGGTTTCCCGCAGGAAAGGCTGCATGTCTTTGATCGGAATGGCGTGAGGATCGGGGAGGGCTGAGGTTTGGCATAGTACGGAGGAATATTTCCTGTACACATCCACCTCCGTCATTCCGGCCTTGAGCCGGAATCCAGCCGACGCGCGTCTGCGCGGCGGGATGAGTCTTTTCAGCCCAAGGACTTGGGCTGGCTGGATTCCGGCTCAAGGCCGGAATGACGGGAAGTTGGAGACGTTGGGAGCCTTCGCAAACGCCGCGAAGCTGGCGTCAGATTATCCTTTCCAGTCTTCCCGTCATATTGCCTTGCCCTTTTCATCGAACCTGTGGATCTTGGTTTCATCCGGCGTGATGAACACAGTATCGCCATGCCTGCATTCGAACTCGCCGTCCGTGCGGGCAGTGATCGGCCCGATGCCTGACACCTCGAGATGCAGGAAAGTATCCGATCCGAGATGTTCGGCGACGGTGACCTTGCCCTGCCACAGCCCG
>NZ_JBNWCN010000003.1:0-484525 GCF_053522385.1 Agrobacterium sp. 22-223-1 | reverse complement strand
GATCTACACGCTGGTCATCCTGTCCGTCTGGCAGTTCGGTTCGCCGATGATCATCTTCCTCGCGGGTCTGAGACAAATCCCGCAGGACATGTATGAGGCCGCCGAAATCGACGGCGCGAGCAAGGTGCGGCAGTTCTTCCGCATTACCCTGCCGCTTTTGACGCCGGTGATCTTCTTCAACGCGGTGATCCAGACGATCGACGCCTTCAAGGCCTTCACCCCCGCCTTCATCATCTCCGAAGGCACCGGCGGGCCGATCAACTCGACGCTGTTCTACACGCTCTACCTCTACCAGGAGGCCTTCGGTTTCTTCCGCATGGGTTATGCCTCGGCGCTTGCCTGGATTTTGGTGATCATCATCTCGCTGTTCACGGCCTTCTCGTTCCTCAGCGCGAAATACTGGGTGCACTACGATGACTGATGCTGTTACCGCCCCCCGGCCGGGCCAGGGCCTGCAACGTTCGCCGCTGAAATCGGTGATGCTCCACACGGCGCTGATCATCGCGTCCTTCGCGATGCTCTATCCGATCCTGTGGATGATCTCGGGTTCCTTCCGGCCGCAGGACGAGCTGTTCGGCTCTTCCTCGCTCATCCCCTCGGCGGTGGATGTCGGCGGATATATTCGCGGCTGGACCGGGCTGCAGGTGAGCTTCGGACAGTTCTTCTGGAACTCCTTCTTCATCTCGGTGCTGGCCACCATAGGAAACGTGGTCGGTTGCTCGCTCGCCGCCTTCGCTTTTGCCCGGCTTCGCTTCGGGGGGCGCAATTTCTGGTTCGCACTGATGCTTGGCACCCTGATGCTGCCCTATCACGTCGTGCTCATCCCGCAATATATCTTGTTTCTGGAAATGGGCTGGGTGAACACCTCGCTGCCGCTGATCGTGCCGAAATACCTCGCAACGGACGCCTTCTTCATCTTCCTGATGGTGCAGTTCTTCCGCGGCATCCCGCGCGAGCTGGACGAGGCGGCTGTGATGGATGGCTGCTCGCCCTTCCGCATCTACTGGAAGATCATGCTGCCTTTGTCGCTGCCGGTGCTGGCGACGGCTGCCATCTTTTCCTTCATCTGGACATGGGACGATTTCTTCGGGCCGCTGATCTATCTGAACGACATCAACACCTACACCGTGCAGCTTGGCCTCAGATCCTTCGTGGATTCCACCGGCAGCTCGGACTGGACGTCGCTTTTCGCCATGTCCAACCTGTCGCTGGTGCCGGTCTTCCTGTTCTTCCTGTTTTTCCAACGGCTGCTGATCGAAGGCATCGCCACCACCGGAATGAAACGCTGAACGGAACCCGGATCGGGAACGCATTTTAAGACAATCAACACTGTCGCTGCCGCCCTGCATGCGGCGCGACAGTCGGGAGAAACAGCATGGCAAGCAGCATTACGCTCGAAAAAATCGTCAAGCGGTTCGGCGCCTTTCCGGTCGTTCACGGCATCGATCTCAAGATCGAGCCGGGCGAGTTCACCGTTTTCGTCGGCCCTTCGGGCTGTGGCAAATCCACGCTTCTGCGCATGATTGCAGGGCTTGAGGAAATCTCCGAAGGCGATCTTCGTATCGATGGCGAAAGGGTCAATGAAACCGCCGCCTCCAAGCGCGGCATCGCCATGGTCTTCCAATCCTATGCGCTTTATCCGCATATGAGCGTCTACAAGAACCTCGCCTTCGGTCTGGAGACGGCAGGCTACAAGAAACCGGAAGTTCAGGCGCGGGTGCAGAAAGCCGCCGATATCCTGCAGATCGGCCCGCTTTTGCAACGCAAGCCGAAGGCGCTTTCGGGCGGCCAGCGCCAGCGTGTCGCCATCGGCCGCGCCATCGTGCGCGAACCGAAAATCTTCCTGTTCGACGAGCCTTTGTCCAACCTCGATGCGGAACTGCGCGTGCAGATGCGCGTCGAAATCGCCAAGCTGCACCAGACGCTCGGCAGCACCATGATCTATGTGACGCACGACCAGGTGGAAGCCATGACCATGGCCGACAAGATCGTCGTTCTGCGCGACGGCCGCATCATGCAGGTCGGCCGCCCACTCGATCTTTACAATAATCCCGCCAACCAGTTCGTCGCCGGTTTCATCGGCTCGCCGAAGATGAATTTCCTCTCCGCCAAGGTGGCTTCAGGCGACAGTTCCAACCGCACCATCGAGGTAGCCGGTCAGCGCATCGTGCTGGAAAAACCGGTCGCCGCGCAACAGGGCGAACCGCTCACCTTCGGCGTGCGCCCGGAACATGTGAACCCGCAGGCGCAATCGGCCTCGCTGGGTGAGGCCTCCATCCAGCTCGTCGAACATCTCGGCGGCTCAACGGTGGTCTACACCGCGACCCCCGACGGCCAGCCCGCCACCGTGCTGCTGGACGGCCAGCGCCATATCCGCATCGGCGAGACCATTCCCTTTGCGTTCGATCTTTCGAAGACGCATCTGTTCGGGGCGGATGGGCGGCGGATATGACACTTGTATTTAGCGTCTAACGTAGATGACAAGAGAAAAGCCCCCTTCAGTCATATTGGCTTTGCAGGCCTTTTCGAGCGATTGCGTGCTTACGCGATGAAGAGGTTCTTTCGCGACCAAAGACTTCGGTAAGCTGCATCTCGAGCCGAGGGCACAGTGCGTCGATGATGATCGTGAAGAACAAAGGTGGACGCACGTGGCAAGGTCCGATTGCGTAACGAGGAAAATCTGTCCAGTGTGAAAGTTAAGACTGGAGAGACGAATGCTGAGATTATGGCAGCGCATCACATATTATCGTCATCGTAGTGAGCTTTGGGCGCTTAACAAGGCGCAGCAGATGCCGCTCGTGGCAGGCTTTCCAATCTCGTTGGTGGTCTCATTTTGGTGGTTTGTTATGGCAACGCCAGTGATGCTGCCGCATATAATATTGCAGGCTTACTCCAAGAGTGCTGCGACAATTTTCTTGTTGATCACTGGTCTTCCTCTACTTCTAGCGATCGTTTTAGCGATGCCTTGGTTTTTCAGCTGGCAAGGAATTGCGGCAGGTCTGATGTCGGGTCGATCTGAGGCAGCGAGGAAAAAGGAACAAGTCTTAATGTATGCAATTGACGCCTATAGGGCGAAGTGAGTTTAACGTCTGCGTGCCTGCTGGTTCTCGGCGATTTGGCAAAGATGGTAGGCGTCAATTTCGAGATTCTGGCCATCCCATTTAACGCTCGCACCATAATCTGCAATTGTCGCGGTTTTCCAGATGTCCTCCGATAGTAGTGGAGCCAGTAATCCTCCACCGGTGGCGATCCACCCTGTCAGATCAGCAGACGACTGGCCGCCGTCTGCCCATTCAACCGTGAGCAAGCCATGAGGTTTCGCTGTAATGCTTTTGACCCGTGGTATAATAACCTTCTCCCATTAACCGGTAAGAGTAGACATTGATCGGTCGAGATTATGACTTATCAAAAATTTCTCCAAGTATCACCGCATCTTCCGCGAACTGCCCGACATCGTCGCCTTTGACGAATTCGAGCATCGCGAAAGCCGGTTTTTTCCAGTCGCCTTCCGGCAATGCATCCACGCACGCCCGCCAATAATCCGCGCGTTCGTGAAGCGGCAGGCGGCTTGCGTCGGCGAGCCAGGCGAAGACATGCAGGTGGCAGATGCGTGGGCCGAGTGCGGATATTTCCGCGAGTGCGTCCTCCAGCGGCAGGCCGGGAGCGGGCTGCCAGTAGAAAAAGAGGTTGGGCATCGGCAAATCCTGCATGAGTTGCAGGGCCGAGGGCAGGGTGTCCGTCAGTGAGTTGGGGTGATATTCGAGGCCGATTGTCATGCCATGGTCGTGCGCCCGGCGGGCGATTGTCGCCAGCGCTTCCGTTGCCGCGCGGCGTTCGCCGGGGGAGTAATCGGCAGATGGGCGTTTGCGGCTGCCGGGCCAGATGCGGATATGGCCGGCGCCGAGCGCTTTTGCTGTTTCCAGCACGGCGGTCACATCTTCCGGCGCAAAATCCGGTGCAAAGATGTAGGAGCCGTAAGAGGAGACGGAGAGGCCGGCTTGCGCCGTCCGCGCCGCCACATCCCTTGCATTTTCGAGATCGCCGGGCGGTACATGGATATCCGCCCCCCATTCGATGGACCTGATGCCGTTTGCGGCGGCAAGCTCGATGACGGCCTGTGGCGACAGGGAGCGGAAGGTGACGGAGCAGAGGCCCGGCTCGAAAAATCTCATGCGATCAGTTCCAGATGTTCCGGCCGCACCTGCTGTTGCAGGGGTGCCGCGCGGCAGAAGCGTTCGATTTCGGCAATCGCCATGTCGCCGAGCCTTGCGCGTTCAAGCCCGGTGGCGCCGGCGATATGCGGCGTCAGGAACACGTTCGGCAGGTTGTAAAAGGGTGAATCCGGCGGCGGCACTTCCGGGTCGGTGACGTCGATGACGGCTTCGATGCGTCCGGTTTTCAGCTCGGCCAGCAGCGCGTTTTCATCCACCAGCGCGCCGCGTGCCGTATTGATCAGCGTCGCGCCGTCCTTCATGCGGGCAAGTGCTGCTGCGCCGATCATATGCTGCGTCTGCGGCAGGGAGGGTGCATGCAGGGAAATAACATCGCTCACCGCCATCAGCTCCTCGAGCGAGACGAGACGTACACCGAGCTTTTCCGCCTCCGCAGCACTGAGAAGCGGATCGAAAAGGATGAGGTTGAGATCGAAGGGCTGCAACAGATTGATGACGCGGCGTCCGATGCGCGATGCGCCGACGATGCCGACCGTCAGGCCGAGATTGCCGATGGCCTGCGCCTGCAATCGCTCGACAGGGGCGCGGTCGCGATGCTCCAGATAAAGGCGTCGGAAACCGAAGGTGCGCTTACCGGCCAGCAGGATCATGGCCAGCGAAAATTCGGCGACCGGCTGTGCATTCGCCTCCGCGGCGCTGCACACGGTAACGCCACGATCGAACACCGCTTGCGACAGGAAATATTTGACCGTGCCGGCGGCATGGGAAATCAGCCTGAGGCGCGGCATCAGCGCTAGTTCCCGCGCGCCGATATCCGGACAGCCCCAGCCGGTCAGAAGAATATCCGTCCGCGCCAGCTGCTCTTTCACTGCGGGATCGTGGAAATCGCAGATCCGCCCCGTGTCGAGAATATCGACACTCTGCGACAGCCTTTCGAGCGCCTGCGGTGTCAGCACATGCTGGGTTCGCTCCGGGTCCATGGCAAGGCTGAGACGCGGAAGCGGGCTCGTCATTGCGGCTCTCCCGTTGCCGCCATGCTGCTGACCGGAACGCCCCGTTCCGCAAACAGGCGGTCGAGCCCCTCCATATCCGGAAGTGCGGGAACTGTCGCCAACGCTGTTTCGCTTTCTGGCCCGGTCACCCCGACAAAGACCGCGCAGGCAAGCAGGGTTTCGCCCGCCGGAATCTCGCCCCGCAGTTGCGGCACCGTGGTCTTGGCGTTGATGAGATTGGTGTTGGGCAGAGCCTTCAGTGCCACGCCGTGGCGGATTATGCTGGAGCCGAGATCGACAATGGCGGATATGTCTGCGCCGCAATCGGCGGTCGCCCGGTTGGTCTCTTCGCGCACGGCATCGCGGTCGCCATCGTTGCGATTGATCGCGAAGCCGCCTTCGGTCACCGAAAGGGGGCGGGCGGAGGTGATCCGGTGCAGCCTGATATGCCAGCCGCCAGCCGCAACCAGCGTCGTTTCAACCGCCACATCCGGGAACGGCTTCCATGTCGCCCGCAGGCTTTCCCCGGCCAGCAGAACCTTCTCGTTGGTCTCGCGCACGCGGTAATGCAGGCCGTCTTCGGAGAAGGCCAGCATGTTGTCGAAACCGTTGGTCCTGAAACCGCGTTCGTCCACTTCGACGCCGAAACCGTAACGGGAGGAATAGGCGAATTTGGCATATTTCTCCGGCCCGCCGCGCATGGAGAGGTTTTCCTGGCCGCTGGAAAGCGCCGTGACGTT
The DNA here is from genome assembly GCF_053522385.1 of Agrobacterium sp. 22-223-1. NCBI lineage: Bacteria > Pseudomonadati > Pseudomonadota > Alphaproteobacteria > Hyphomicrobiales > Rhizobiaceae > Agrobacterium > Agrobacterium sp. 22-223-1. Next base: position 478,621 of record NZ_JBNWCN010000003.1, on the reverse strand, counting down.
GCCCTTCGTTTGCATCATAACCATGCCGGGATGAATGAGCGGCTTTGGTTTTGCGGATGTTTCGGGCTGCTTTTCCTCTGCCTGCCAGAAGGGGTGGCTTTCCGGCAGGGCGAGCGGCAGGAAGGCTTTAAAGGCCCAATAGGGCGAGCCCGCCGAATTATAGCTTTCCGACATGATGAGCTGCGGATAGGCGTAGCCGATGGAAAGCACGCCGTCGCGGTCGGCAATCGGCTTTTTCGCCCACCAGCGCAGATGTTGCAGATAAAGCCCCTTGATCTCGCCCCAGGGCAACGCCTCCTCATCGGCAAAAGCGAGACCCGCCCAGAAGCCGCCGCAGGCGAAGCGGTAGGTCATGGAGCGGCCGAAGGCGAGCGTGCCGCCATCCTCATCGAACCAGCTGGCGAAATCGCCGGCGAAGAGGCGCGCTCGCTCCCGGTAGCGTGCGGCGTAGGCATCGTCAGGCTTGCTGAGTTTCGCGTAGATCAGGCCGTAAAAATGCATGGCGAAGGCGATGTAATGGTCGATGCGGCGGTAATTGCCATCGCGATACCAGCCGTCGGCGATATAGAATTCGTCCAGTTCCTTCTGGAATGTCTGGGTCAGGCTGCGGTCGAAATCGATGCCGAGATGATCCAGCGCCATATCGACCATCACCCGGAAGAACTTCCAGTTATTATCGGCGTAATTGCGCTCGCGCGCCGTCAGCAGATAACGGCGCACATTGTCTTTCTGTGCGTCGGATAGCGGTTCCCACAGGTGCTGCGGCGCAAGCCGCAGCGCGAATCCGAGGGCTGCAAGCTCTACCAGCCGCTGATCCCTTTGGCGCACGTCGCCCCAATATTCGGGATGGGAAGGATCGGTGCCGTTGGCTATTCCCCGTGCCAGAAGCGGCCAGTGGTCGAAATGATCGCCGCTCAGCGCAAGCGGTGCGATGCCCCAGAGCGGCCGGGCGAAACCTTCCAGATCGGCCGCCGCCCGGTCGAAATGCGCGGCGGTGCCGCTCAGCGTCACTCTTGCGCCGCCCGGTGAAAAATAGGGAAGAAGCGGCGTAAAACTCTCATCCAGCGCCCACCGGACATCGGCGCGGCTTTTGAGCGGATTGCCATGCAGTGGATTGAATCTGGCCATGGTGGGCTTACTCATGGTGTCATGCATCGCGTGCCGCCTTTCCCGTCTTTTTCGCCTCGCCGGCCGTCTGTCCTTCCACCAGCTGCACGCCAAGCTGCACCTGGCGGGCATTGGCGGAGGGTTCCGTCAGCCGGCGTCGCAGCAGCTCCACCGCCTCGCGGGCGATTTCGCGACGGTCGACGCGGATCGTGCTGAGACGGGGCGTGGAGAGTTCGGCAAAGGGCAGATCGTCGAAGCCGATAATGGAAAGATCGTCCGGCACGGCGAGGCCAAGCTCCTGCGCCGCCCCCAGCGCCCCGAGCGCAATCGCGTCATTCATGCAGAAAATGCCGGTGAGTTCAGGGTTTTTGGCCAATAGCTGGCGAACCGCATCGCCCGCCTGCCCGAAGCCGCTATCCGCCGTCGAAAGCAGGAACTCCTCATAGGTCGTTCCCTCTTCCTCGAGGATCGTGTGGCGGAAGCCGCGCATACGCTCCCTGATGGTGTGGCGATGATGCGGGCCGATATAGGCGACCTTGCGGTGACCGAGTTCCAGCAGCCGCCGCGCCGCCAGCGCACCGCCGTAAAAATTGGAGGGCGAGACGCAATCCAGCATCATCGAAGGATCGGCGCTGTTGACCAGAACCGGTTGCAGCACACCCTGCGTGATGCGGTGGATGATTTCGTCCTCGGGATCGAGGCCGATGGCGAGAAGGCCGTCCACCTCGCAGACCCGCTGGGTCAGCGCATCATCCACCTGTTTCTGGTGCAAAAGCCGGATATCGAGTTCGAAACCGTCCGTCTGGGCAAGGCTGCGCAGCATGTCGAAAATATCGTGATAAAAAGCGCCGATATCGCCGGTCGCCCTTTCGGCGGACATGAGTGCGAGGATTTTCTTACCCTCCAGCGGCACGCCGCCGGTCTGGTTTGCGACCGGTCGCAACGGATAGCCAAGCTCCGCCGCCACCCCCAGAACCTTGGTCTGGATCGACGCGCTGATACCTTTCTCTCCCGCAAGAACGCGCGAGACGGTGCTGATGGAAACGCCGGCGCGCTGGGCGATATCCGACTGGCGCGGGCGGCTGATGTCGGGCGTATCGTTCATATCGTCTCCTGCGCTTGCAAAAAAATCTAATATGATGCAAATATTGCAAACAAAGAAAATTTGCAAGAATTTAAGTAGTCAGTGAAAAATTTGCAAAACGCGGGAGGAGCAGATGCAAACTATCGACAGACGTGGATTTTTGGTGACGGCGGCGCTGGCCGGTCTCGGCGTGGCGGCGGGTGGTTTTCGCGCGGCCGCGGCTGAGACCCGGCTTCGCTGCGTATGGTGGGGATCGGCCGACCGCAGCAAGCGCACCAACGACGTGATCGCCCTTTACCAGAAGGCTAACCCGCAAACGGAGATCAGCGGCGAAATGATCGCCGGTTCCGATTACTGGACCAAGCTTGCGACATCGATGGCGGGGCGCAACGTCGCCGATATCTTCCAGCTCGAACCTTCCACCATTGCCGATTATTCCGGCCGTGGCGCCTGCATGGAGCTGGACCAGTTCGTCGGCAAGTCGCTCGATCTTTCCACCTTCGGCAAAAGCGAGGTCGATCTCTGCCGCATCGACGGCAAGCTTTACGGCGTCGGCCTTGGGCTGAATTCCTTCTGCATGATGTATGACGCCGATACGCTGAAGGAAGCCGGCGTTTCCGTGCCGCAGGAGCAGATCACCTGGAAGGCGCTCTCGGAACTGGCGCGCGATTTCAAGAAGAACGGTCCGGCAAAACGGAACTATTGGGCGGTGCCCTATGGCGCGCGTTATCATTATGTTTTCGATGTCTGGCTGCGCCAGCGCGGCAAGCTGCTGTTTCAGGACGGTACCATCGGCTTCAACAAGGAAGATGCGAAGGAATGGTTCGCCTATTGGGAGGACCTGCGCGAGAACAAGCTCTGCGTTTCCGCCGATATCCAGACGCGTGACGACAACACTATCGAATCCAACGCCCTGACGCTCGGCAATTCGGCTATCGGTTTTGCTTATTCCAACCAGCTTGTCGGTTATCAGAAACTCAACAAGCAAACGCTGTCCATCGGCATGCTGCCGGGCGAGGGGCCGGGCAAGCCGACCGGGCATTATTACCGGCCGGGCCTCATCTGGTCCATTTCGTCCACCTCGACCAATGCGGAAGCGGCGGCGAGATTCATCAATTTCTTCGTCAACGATCTGGAAGCCGGCAAGGTGCTCGGCGTCGAGCGTGGCGTACCGCCGGCCAAGGTCGTGCGCGAGGCCCTGTTGCCGAGCCTCAACGAGACCGAGCGCAAGACGGTGGATTATATCGAAAGCCTGTCGGGCAAGCTCGATACCTATCCGGAACCCGCGCCGATCGGCGCCAATGAGTTCGACCGTGGCGTGATGCGCCCCATTGCCGATTCGCTCGCCTTCGGCCGCGCCAGCGTGGATGAAGCGGCGCAAAACCTCGTCGACACCGGCACGCGGACCCTGCGCAAGCGCGGCTGACGACGAAACGGGCACCGCCACGCGGTATCGAGACCGTGTGGCGGTGCTCTTTTTTGTGAAGTGCCAGGGGTGAATGGCGCTTCACGCCTTTCAAAAGCGTCCGCATGAGAAACAGCACTGGACAAGTGCATGGCATTTAAGCCAGAAATTCTGATCTGGATCGATAAATCTGAAGATTAGAATATGGCGCCCAATTTCCTCCTCGTTGATGCTGAAAAAGAATTTGATGTCCTGAAAGCGGCGGCGTCGCTGATCCGCGTGCAGATATTGAAGTTGCTGCATGAGGCGAGCGGCCTCAACGTCAACGAAATTGCGCAGAGACTGGAGCTTCCCCAGTCCACCGTTTCCGCCGGCGTGGCCGTTCTTGAGGAAGCGGGGCTGCTGCGAACCGAAACGCGCAAGGCGCGCAAGGGCAACCAGAAAATCTGTTTCGCCACCTGTGACGAACTCATTGTTTCTTTCCGGAAACCCGAGGCGCCGGTCGCATCAAATTACATCGCGGTCGCTATGCCGCTCGGTCTTTACACCCAAAGTTCGGTAACCGCGCCCTGCGGCATCTGCTCGCCGGAGGGCATCATCGGCCTTCTCGATGTGCCCGATACATTCATGGATCCGGACCGTATGAAGGCGGCGCTGCTGTGGTTGACCTCCGGCTTCGTGGAATATCAATTTCCCAATAATGCCAAGATTCAGGGGCGAGAAGTCGAGGAAATCGAGTTTTCGATGGAGGTCAGCTCCGAAGTGCCGGGAACGCACAGCAACTGGCCGTCCGATATTACTCTATCCGTCAACGGCAGGGAAATCGGGGTCTGGACCTCACCCGGCGACTTCGGCGACAAGCGCGGTGCGTTTACGCCGGACTGGTGGAAGCTCTCCGGTTCCCAATATGGCATGCTCAAGACCTGGCGCATCACCGCGCAGGGAACCTATGTCGACGGAACCCGGATTTCGGATGTGACGCTGGCGGATATCGATCTGACCAGCCACCGCTCCATCCGCTTGCGCATCGAGGTCAAGGCCGATGCAAAACATCCGGGCGGGCTGAATATCTTTGGCCGCGGCTTCGGGAATTACGATCAGGACATCGTTCTGCGCCTGCGCACCGCAGGCTGATCCAGCCAATTTTCAAAAGTATGATTTTCGCGGTTGACAGGCGCGGATTCCCTCGGCAACTATATTATTAAATATGGTTTATATCATATTTTTAGATATAAATGCGCAGGGGAGGAGAGCCTTATGAAAGCGCGGGTTTCAGTCCACCGGGACTTCCGGATTGGGCGTATCGACGATCGTCTTTATTCCGCCTTCATCGAACATATGGGGCGTGCCATCTATGGCGGCATCTATGAGCCCGGCCATCCGCAGGCGGACGCGAACGGCTTCCGCAGGGACGTTCTGAAATTCGTGCAGGACCTGAAAATTCCGGCCATCCGTTATCCCGGCGGCAACTTCGTTTCCGCCTATCGCTGGGAAGACGGCATCGGGCCGCGCGACCAGCGCCCCATCCGTCTCGATCTCGCATGGCGCTCCAAGGAAACCAACCAGATCGGTATCAACGAATTCGCCGACTGGGCGCAGATGGCCGGCATCGAGATGATGCTCGCCGTCAATCTCGGTTCCCGTGGTCTGGATGACGCCCGCAATTTCCTCGAATATGTGAATTTTCCGGGCGGCACCACGCTCAGCGATATGCGCCGCAGCCACGGCGCGGAAAAACCCCACGGCGTGAAAATGTGGTGCCTCGGCAACGAAATGGACGGTCCCTGGCAGATCGGTCACAAGACGGCGGTGGAATATGGCCGTCTGGCCAATGAAACCGCCAAGGCCTTCAAGGGTTTCGATCCGACGATTGAAGCGATTGTCTGCGGCAGCTCCAATGACGGCATGCCGACCTATCCCGAATGGGAGCGCGAGGTGCTGGAGGAGTGCTATGAGAATGTCGACCACATCTCGCTGCACAAATATTTCGGCAATAACAGCCGCGACACGCTGAATTATTTCGGCAAGATCGAGGAAACCGGGCGCTATATCCAGACGATTGCCGGGGTCATCGATTACGTGAAGGCCAAGAAGCGCGCCAAAAACGAGGTCTCCATCTGCTTCGACGAATGGAACGTCTGGTATCATATCCGCGAAGAAGACGGCAAACGCATCAAGAGCTGGGACTGGCCGGAAGCGCCCGCACTTCTGGAAGAGACATACAACTTCGAAGATGCGCTTTTTGTCGCCGGTCTGCTCAATGAGTTCATCCGCCGTTCGGACCGCGTGCGCATTGCCTGCATCGCCCAGCTCGTCAATGTCATCGCCCCCATCCGGGCGGAAAAGAACGGGCCGGCCTGGCGGCAGACGATCTATTATCCCTATCAGTTCGCCTCGCTTTATGGCCGCGGCGTCGCGCTGAACGTCGCCGTCGATTGCCCGACTTACGATTGCAACGCGGCCGACGACGTCAAATATCTCGATGTTGCCGGTGTTTATGACGAGGCGGAAGGCGTCGTGACACTGTTCGTGCTCAACCGCCATCTGACAGAAGCGGCGGAGATCGATGTCAGCCTCACCGGCTATTCATCCGCCACTCTCAGCCTGCATCTTGCCATGGCGGGATATGATCTGCGCCTCGGCAACGGCCCGGATCAACCGGATCGCGTCGTGCCGGTGCCGGGCAGCGGCGTCGCCGTGGAGGACGGGGCGCTGAAGGGTTCGGTGCCTGCGCTGTCCTACCATGTGCTGCGGCTGAAGGTTCAGTGAGGCGGCCATGGGTGTCCGTCTCAATAATGTCGCCAAGTCCTTTGGATCTTTCGCGGCGATCCGGGATGTTTCGATGGAAATTCCAGCCGGCAGCTTTGCGGTCTTCGTGGGGCCTTCCGGCTGCGGAAAATCCACCCTGTTGCGCATGATCGCCGGCCTTGAGGAAACCAGCGGCGGGCGCATCGCCATCGATGAGCGTGATGTCACCGCGGTCGAACCGGCGGATCGCGGCGTTGCGATGGTGTTCCAGAACTATGCGCTCTATCCGCATCTGACGGTGTTCGAGAACATGGCGTTCAGCCTGCGTCTTGCCCGCCGGCCGAAGGCGGAGGTGACGGAGAGGGTGGGCGAGGCCGCGCGCATCCTCCAGCTTGAGGAGCATCTGCACAAACGGCCCTCGCAGCTTTCCGGCGGCCAGAGGCAACGCGTGGCCATCGGCCGCGCCATCGTGCGGCAGCCGAAAGTATTCCTGTTCGATGAGCCGCTGTCCAATCTGGACGCCGAACTGCGTGTGCAGATGCGGCTGGAACTGACCCGGCTTCATCGCAAGCTGGGCGCGACGATGATCTATGTCACGCATGACCAGGTGGAAGCCATGACGCTTGCGGACAGGATTTTCGTGCTGAAGGGCGGCATCGTGCAGCAGGCGGGGGCGCCGCTCACCCTTTACGACGATCCGGACAACCGCTTCGTGGCCGGTTTTATCGGATCGCCCGCGATGAATTTCCTGCGGGCCGATATCGTCTCCCAGGCGGATGGCATCGTGACGCTCGCGCCCGAGGGCGGGGCAGGGCATCTCAGGGCCCGGCTTGCCCAGTCCGTTTCCCCCGGCCAGCGGGTCGAGATCGGAATTCGGCCGGAGCATCTGACGATTACGGAAGAGGGCGCCCTGCCGGTCGTCGTCGAGGTCGCGGAGGAGCTTGGCGATCTTTCCTACCTCTATACCCGCACCGGATCCGGGAAGGAAATCATCGTGCAGCGGCAAGGCACGCGGGAAAGGCTGGATGGCCGGTCGGTATCGCTTACCGCCTCGCCCGACCATGTCCTTGTCTTCGACGATGACGGCAGACGGTTGCGATAGGCGCGAGGAGGCGTCTTTCGAAACAGCAAACCATCCCTCAACGGGATGTTCGATCAAACGGGAGGAGTGAACGATGCGACTGATCAAGACATTGCTTGTTGGTGCGGCTCTGGGTCTCAGCGCCCTGCCGGCTCTCGCGAAGCAGGATATCGTCTGGTGGGACTTTCTGTCGGGCGGTGACGGCGTGCGCATGAAGGCGTTGATCGATGCCTTCAACAAGGAACACCCCGACATCCAGATCAAGGGAACGACGCTCGAATGGGGCGTGCCCTTTTATACCAAGGTGCGCACGGCCTCCGCGGTGGGTGAGGGGCCGGATATCATGACCTATCACCTGTCACGCGCGCCGCTTGGCCTTGAAGAAAAAGTGCTGAGCGAAATCACCGAAAAGGATCTCGAGGATGCGGGGCTGAAGACCGGAGACTTCTTCAGCGCACCCGTGGATGCGGCCACCCAGAGCGGCAAACTTTACGCCGTGCCGTTCGATATCCATGCGCTTGTCCTTTATTACAACGCCGATCTTCTCAAAGGCTCGCTCTATCTCGATGCCGAGGGCAAGCTGACCGGCATCGAGACGATCGAGGATTTCGAGAAGGCGCTGGCCTGGGCGAAGGACAATGGCGTCCAGACGCCGATTACCTATCAATCGGGTGGCGAAGGCGGGGTGTGGCGCGTCTTTTATACGCTGCTGTCGCAACAGGGCGGCGAACTCGTCACTGAAAAAGAGGTTCTGGCCGGCGACAATGCCGAAAAGGCGGCAAAGGCCATCGAAACCCTGTCCAGATGGCGGGAAAACGGCTGGGCCCCCGAACAGGCGGAATATGAAGCCTCGGTGGCGCTCTTCTCCGCCGGTAAATCCGCGTTCCAGCTGAACGGCGTCTGGGAAGTTCCGACCTACAAGGATCTGGAAAAGAACGGCAAGCTCGGCTTCAAATGGAGTGCGGTGGAAGTGCCGCCCCTGATGGGCAAGCGCGCCACCTGGGCGGATTCCCATGCTTTCGCCATTCCGAATGAAGGTGACAAAACGGTCTCCGGCGAAAAACGCGCTGCGGTGATGAAGGTGATCGGCTGGATGGAGAAACACGCCATCAGCTGGGCCGATGCCGGGCATATTCCGGCTTACAAGTCCATCACCGAAAGCAGCGAATACAAAGCGATGCAGCCGAATGCCACCTATGCCTCCCTGGCGGAAGCGGCGGTGTTCGATCCGAAGACCACCATTACCGGGGTCGCTTCGCCCGCCTATGATGCGGCGCTCAACGTCATTGCCCCCGCCATTCAGGGCTTCATGAGCAGCACCGACGCCGTGGAGCAGATCAAGGATGAGCTGCAGGGCAAGCTCAGGTAATCGGCAGCCTGCCCTCCGGTTGAGGCCGGAGGGCAGAGTGCAATGCGCAAGCTCGCGGAGACATTCCATGGCTATGATTGAAAACCGGCGCAAGAAATCGCTGATCGCGCTGTCGATGGTGACGCCGTTCGTTCTGGTCTTCACCACCTTCTTTCTTTATCCGCTGATAGAGATGGTGCGCATCAGCTTCACCGATGCGCCGCTGATCGGTGAGGGAAACTGGGTCGGCCTGGAGAATTACGCGAAGCTGCTGAGCGACCGCCTGTTCGTCACCTCGCTCAAGAACAACGGCTATTTCGTGCTTCTGACCGTTGTGCCCACGACCGTCATCGCCCTGATGATCGCGCTCGCCGTCAGCCGCCTCTCGGGCGTGAAGCAGACGATTGCCATGAGCCTGTTTTTCCTGCCCTATGTGCTTCCGGTTTCGGTCGTCACGGAAATCTGGGCGTGGATGCTCGATCTGCAGTTCGGCATTCTCCAGCCGGTCATATCGCTGTTGGCGGGCAAACCCGTCGCCGTTTTCAAGAACCCCTACTGGGTCATGCCGATGGTCGCCGTCGTCACCATCTGGTGGACGAACGGCTTCAATGTGCTGCTCTTCATCGCCGGATTGCGGAATATACCGGCCGAGCTTTATGAGGCGGCGTCTCTGGATGGCGCGACGACCTGGCAGCGCTTCCGCCGCGTCACCTGGCCGCTTCTGTGGCCGGTCACGGCGCTGGTGCTGACGCTGCAACTGATCCTGCAACTGAAGATATTCGACCAGATCTATCTCTTAAGCGGCGGCGGGCCGTTCAATTCCAGCTTCGTGCTGCTCCTCAAGGTCTATCGCGAGGCCTTCCAGATGAACAATGGCGGTTATGCGTCTGCCGTCGCGACGGTGCTTTTCCTGCTGATCGTCATCGTTTCCGTTTTCCAGTTCCAGCTGCTGCGCATCCGGAGGAATTCATGAGCCCGATGAGAAAATTCGAGAACCTCGTTCTGACGCTGCTGACTTTTTCGGCGGCCCTCGTCTGGATTTTTCCGCTCTACTGGAGCTTCGTCACCTCGCTTCGCGCCGATGAGAACGTTGCCGGCAATATGTCGCTTTTGCCGGACGAGTTTCGCCTCGGCGCTTATTTCAATGCAATATTCAATACCCGGCTGATGACCTGGTATGTGAACTCCATCGGCACGGCGGTCATCGTCACGATCTCGGTGCTGTTCATTTCCATGCTCTGCGCCTATGCGCTGTCGCAGATACGCTTTCCGGGCAGGCGGCTGCTTTATGGCATCGTGCTGGCAAGCTTCATGGTGCCGGCGCAAACGCTGGTCGTCACCCAGTTCATCCTGATGAAGAACCTCAACCTTATCAACACCTGGGCGGGCATCATCCTGCCGCAGTTGATCACGCCCATCGTCATCATCGTCTACAAGCAGTTTTTCGACAGCGTGCCGAAAGAGATGCGCGAAGCCGTGGTGCTGGATGGCGGCGGCGAATACACGATCCTGTTCCGGGTCTATCTGCCGCTCAACTGGGGCATCACGACCGCCATGGCGATCGTGACCTTCATTACGGTATGGAACGCCTTCTTCTGGCCCTTCCTCGTGGTCACCTCCGAAAACATGATGACGATCCCGGTCGGTATCACCCAGGTCAACGATGCTTTCGGCGTCGCCTATGCGCGGCTGATGGCCGTCGCCATGCTGGCGGCCCTGCCGGTCATCATCGCCTATGTCATCTTCCAGCGGCGCGTGACGGAGGCGATCATGATTTCGTCGGGTGTGAAGGGGTGAGATGTTCCTCAGATGACGTGGGCATTGTGCAGGGCGGTCAGCACCTCGTTCTTGAGGTTTGCGAGCTGCGGAGACCGCCGGTCGCGCGGGCGCGGTACGTCCACCTCTATCCGCTGCTGGATACGGCCGTCATGGGCGCCCATCATGTAAATCCGGTCGCCGAGATAGAGCGCTTCGTCGATATCGTGGGTGACGAGCAGGAAGGAGATGCCGCGCTGTTCGACGAGCTTCAGCACCAGATCCTGCAATTTCATCCGTGTGAAAGCATCGACCGCGCTGAAGGGTTCATCGAGCAGCAGAATGCGCGGCTCGGTATAGAGCGCCCTTGCGATTGCCACACGTTGCGCCATGCCGCCCGAAAGGGCCTTCGGCAGCGCCCCGCCATGGCCGCTCAAACCGACATCGTCGATCAACCTTTCCACGCGCCCGACATCATATTTCCTCCCCGCCGCATAACCGATGTTTTCGGCAACCGTCAGCCAGGGCATCAGGCGGGGTTCCTGAAAGACGAATGCGATGGGCGGTGAGTTGGATGCCTGCTCCTCGTCCTGCTGAACCCTGACTGCGCCTGAAAAACGCCGGTCGAGGCCGGCGGCGATGCGCAGCAATGTGCTCTTGCCGCAGCCGCTGGGGCCGAGAAGAACCGCCGCCTCGCCATCGCCCAGCGTCAGCTGGATATCCTGAAGGATCACCGTGTCGCCGAAAGCCTTTTCGTGCACATCGACATTCAGCAAACTCATCGCAGGCGTCCTCCCTGCTGAAGCGGATAGGTGTCGCGCCAGCGCAGGCATCGGTCTTCGACGATCTTGAAGAGGCTGTCGGAAATCTTGCCCAGCACCGCAAGGCAGATGATGGCGATCATGACGAGATCGGGCCGGGAAAGCTCCCGCCCGTCGGAGAGCATGTAGCCGATACCTTCCGAGGCGGCCAAAAGCTCGGCCGCAACGACGCTCAGCCAGGCGAGCGACAGCCCGTAACGCAGGCCCGTGAAGAGATGCGGCAGCGAGGCGGGAATGAAAATCCGCCACACCAGCACGGGCAGCGGCTGGCGATACATCTCGCCCACCTCCACCAGCTTGCGGTCGACATTCCTGATGCCGGAAAAGAGGTTGAGATAGACCGGGAAAAATGCGCTTTTGGCGATAAGCACGATTTTCGAGGTTTCGCCGATGCCGAACCAGATCATTAGCAGCGGCACCCATGCAAGGCTCGGAACCGCCCGCAGCGCCTGAAACGTCGGCTCGAGATAACGTTCGGCCGCAATCACCAGACCGACGAGCGAACCGACGACGATGGCGAGCAGGGAGCCGATGACGAAGCCGACGAAGACGCGCGCGGTACTGGCCGCAACATTCGCCCACAGGGGACCTTCCGCAAGCCGCAGGAACGTATCGTAAAGTTCGGAAGGCGGCGGCAGCACATAGGGGCTGACCCAGCCGAGGCGAACGAAAAGCTCAAGCAGCAGCAGCGACCCGACGGGCACGATTGCGCCACGCAGGTCGAAACGGCCAAGGAAATTCCCCACCCTTTGCACAAGCGGCAATCGGGAAGGGAATTGTCCCGCAGTCTGTTTCACGCGCTGGAATTCGCGCGGATGGGAATTCATGCGCCAAGCGCCTTTTTCGCCGGTGCCGGATCGCTCAGCGAGGACAGGACATTGTCGACATTGACGCCGGGGCGCAGGACGTCGTCACCCAGAAGCGGCGTGACGATACGGATCGAGTTCAGCAATTCCTCGCCCGGAACGGGATTATTCCAGTCGCGCTTCTCGATTGTCAGCCTGGTGATCTTGGGATCGTTGCCGGTGACCTGCGTGACGAAATCGATGAATTCGCTTTTGTTTTCACGAATCCACTTCTGCGTCTGCACCCAGACGCCGAGAAGTCTGTCGACCGCTTTCGGGTATTTGGCCAGAAACTCCTCGGAGACGCTGAAGACGCTGCCGTCGCGCCAGCTGCGCTCGTCGAAAATCGCCCGGTCGCCGGCAAGCTCGGCCTGGGATGTGTGCGGATCGATGCCGACCCAGGCATCCACCTGACCCTGCTGAAGCGCGTTGAACCCTTCCGGATGTTGCAAGTTCACGACCTTCAGGTCGTCGATGGACAGCTTGTTCTGGTCAAGCGCGCGGACGAGGGTGAAATAGGGCGCGGTGCCCTTGGTGACCGCAATGGTCTTACCCTTGAGATCGGCGACGGTTTTGATGGGTGAATCCGGGCGCACCTGAATGATGGACGAACCGCCCCAGCTCGCGACATAGATCACCTTCAGCGGCACGCCGTTGGCGCGGGCGAGAAAGGCGGAAAGGGCGGCCGAGCCGGCAAAATCCGTCGAGCCGACCTTCAGGAATTCGAGCGAATTGTTGCTGCCGCGGGATTGCACCCAGGTGATCTTCGTGCCGACATCCTTGAAAGCCTCCTCGAGCCACCCCTTGTTCTTTATCAGCAGCGTATGGGAGGAGTAAAATCCCCAGTCCAGCTTCAGTTCGGCAGGAAATTCCGGGGAACTCTGGGCCAGCGCCTTGCCCGTGGCAAGCGGTGCGGCAAGAGCGCCGGCAATGCCGAATTTGAGGATCTGGCGGCGGGAATGTTCAGCCTTCATATTAATTCACCTAATTTATGTATTTTGTGTATTTAAAGGGTATGGGCGGGTGTTTTCGAGGTCAATCCGCCCTTCTGGAACCTCATGCCAAACTTTGCGAGCCGCGTGGAAAATCTCCCTACCGGGAGCGCGATCGGCGCGACGGCGCTTTATTCAGGTGAAAAAACGATTGGCCGGTCGGTGCAGGCCGAGATGGTCGCGCAATGTCGGCCCCTCATAGTCCTTGCGGAACAGCCCGCGTCTTTGCAGTTCCGGCACCACCTGCGTCGTGAAGTCGTCGAGGCCGGCAGGCAGGAAAGGGAAGGTGACATTGAAACCGTCCGAACCCTCCTCATGGAGCCATTGTTCCATCTCGTCGGCGATGGTCTTTGGCGTGCCGACGAAGGCAAGACCCGCATAACCGCCCAGCCGCTGGGCAAGCTGGCGCACCGTCAGGCCCTCGCTTCGGGCAAGCTCGATCACCCTTTCACGGCTGGATTTGCTGGCGTTCGTTTCCGGAATATCAGGCAGGGGGCCATCCGGATCAAAGCCGGAAACATCGTGGCCGAGCGCAATCGAGAGCGAGGCGATTGCGCTGTCATAATGGACGAGACTGTCGAGCCTGGCGCGTTTGGCCTTGGCCTCTTCGACGCTGTTGCCGACGAGAACGAAAGCGCCCGGCAGGATGACAATTCCCTCGCGCGAACGGCCAGCGGCGACAGTCCTGTCCTTGACGTCCTTATAAAAAGCCTTTCCCGCCGCAAGCGTGGGTGTTGCGGCAAAAACCACCTCTGCCGTCTCGGCGGCAAGCTGGCGTCCCGGTTCGGAAGCTCCGGCCTGCACGATGACGGGCCAACCCTGCACCGGGCGCGCGATATTGAGCGGCCCGCGCACGGAAAATTCAGGTCCCTTGTGGTCCAACACATGCATCTTTTCGGGATCGAAGAAGAGCCCGCTGTCGACATCCCGGATAAAGGCGTCGTCGGAAAAGGAATCCCAGAGCCCGGTGACGACATCGTAAAATTCCCGCGCGCGGCCATAGCGTTCGGCATGATCAGGCTGTTCCTCGCGGCCGAAGTTCCGGGCCGCGTCGGGGTTTGACGTGGTGACGATGTTCCAGCCGGCGCGACCGTTGCTGAGGTGATCGAGCGAGGCGAAACGCCGGGCGACGTGATAGGGCTCATCGAAGGTGGTGGAGGCGGTGGCGACCAGCCCGATGCGGGAGGTGACGGCGGCGAGCGCCGAAAGCAGGGTGAAGGGCTCGAAGGAGGTGACGGTGTGGCTGCGGCGCAGCGCCTCCGTGGGCATGTTCAGCACCGCCAGATGATCCGCCATGAAGAATGCATCGAACTTCGCGGCTTCGAGCTGTTGTGCGAAGCGCGCCAGATGGGCGAAATTGAAATTCGCATCCGGAAAGGCGCCCGGATAACGCCATGCACCCGTGTGGAGACTGACGGGCCGCATGAAGGCGCCGAGATGCAGTTTGCGATCATTTGCCATTGGGCTTCACTTTCGTCGATGTTTTGGCTTGCGCGGCGCGTTGCGGAGGGCTGCAGCCGCAGGCAGGTCTTTGCTCGTCGCGACGATATCCCCGCCGGGGGATTGGCGCGGCAAAGACTATTCCGATTATGATTTCCGAACCGAAAGATTTTTGCTGAAATTCTGCATTTGGCGATGATCCGGTCACCCGCGCCGGTCTCGTTTCCATCCCGTCGAGCGCAAGAATCGGCGGGCCGAGCTTCACTCCTTGCCGCTTGCGCGAAAATTTGCCGAAAACTGCGAATGATTAGAAGATTTTTGCTTTCCGGATTTCCGCTTCTGTGTTTCTTATAATGCTTAAATAGAATTTTTAACGCTCATTAATTCAGAAATAACATGATGGAAGATCGCAAAACCGACGCAGTGTCTGTGAATGCGGGCGGCTTGCCGGCGCTGGAGGCGAGGCTTGCGCAGGAACTCGCCCTGCTTGAGCGACCGGCAAAGCCGTGGGTGCCGCGCACCTCTCTCAACGGTTCCGAGGTGCTGGATGTCGCCGTCATCGGCGCCGGGCTCTGCGGGCTGACCGCGCTTGCGGCCCTTTCATTTGCCGGTATCGACAATATCCGCGCTTTCGACAGGGCGCCCAGCGGGCGGGAAGGCCCATGGGTGACCAGTGCGCGCATGGAGACATTGCGCACCCGCAAGGAGCTGGCCGGGCCGGCGCTCGGCGTACCCTCCCTGACATTCCGCGCATGGTTCGAGGCGCAGTTCGGCGCGCGCGCCTATGAGGAGATGGTGCTCATACCGCGTGAAGCCTGGATGGCTTACATGGTCTGGTATCGCAATGTGCTGACGCTGCCGGTGAGCAACGAAACCGAACTTGCCGGTCTCGTTCTGTGCGAGGATGGCCTGCTCGCTCTCGATTTTCTGGGGCCGGAAGGTCCAGCCAAGGTTCTGGCGCGCCGGGTGATCCTGGCGACGGGGCTCGATGGCCTCGGTGCGCCGCGCATGCCGGATGTGGCGAAAACGGTTCCCGCCCGCTTCGTGCGCCATAGCGGCGATGTATTCGATATGGGCGCTTGGCGTGGCAAACGTGTCGCGGTGGTCGGCGCCGGTGCTTCGGCGATGGACAATGCAGCCGCAGCACTGGAGGCGGGGGCGGCCCGCGTCGATCTTTTCATTCGCAGGACCGATATCCCCCGGGTCGAAAAATTCGGCGGTATCGCCAGCCTCGGCATGACCCATGGTTATATCGGCCTGCCCGATGCCGACCGCTGGGCCTTCATGGTCGAGGCGGAGCGCACACAGATTCCGCCGCCGCGCCACAGCGTCCTCAGGGTCTCGCGCCATGACAATGCGTTCTTCCATCTGGGCAGTCCCGTTCTCAGCCTGACGGAAGCGGGAGATGCGGTGGAAATCGAGACTCCGAAGGGGCGCTATTCGGCCGATCTCATCATTTTCGCCACTGGCTTCGATGTCGATTTCGCCCGGCGGCCGGAATTTACCGCCTTGAGCGGCCGCGTCCTGCTCTGGCGCGACGCCTATCAGCCGCCGGCCGGTGAGGAGAATGACGCGCTGGGGTCCTATCCCTATCTCGGGCCGGCTTTCGAGTTTCTGCCGAAACCGGGTCTGCCGGCCGCCGAGGCGGAGGCGATTTCCCGCATCCATTGCTTCGCCTATCCGGCTGTTCCCTCCCACGGGAAAATCACCAGCGGCATTCCGGCCGTCAGCCCGGGCGCTGAGCGTCTGGCGCAGGGCATCGCCAGGTCTTTCTTCGTCGAAGACCGCGCCCGTCATTTCGAGACTTTCATGAACCACGACGCCGCTGAAATCACCGGCGAGGAATGGCGCGATGCGGACGCGCAGGACAGGATCAAGGAGCATGCCAATGGCTGAAGCGGCGCTGAAACTGGAGATATTTTACGGCATTTCTTCGCCATGGGCCTATTTCGGCGCGCCACGGGCCGTGGAAGTCGCCCGCACACATGGCGCCGCAATCGTGTTGCGGCCCATCCGCATCATCGAGGCCAATGGCGGCATTCCGCTGCGCAGCCGCCCGGATGCCCGGCAAAGCTATCATGCCGTGGAACTGGACCGGTGGCGGCGTTATCTCGATATGCCGCTCAACCTGACGCCGAAGTTTTACCCCTGCGCCACCATCGAAAGGGCCGCACAGCTCGTCATCGCCGCGCAGAAGGCCGGGCTCGATGCGATCAGCCTGTCCTTCGCCATCCAGCGCGCCTTGTGGAGCGAAGAGCGCGACATTGCCGACCTCGACACACTGCGCACCATCGCACAGGCGGTCCTCGGCTCGGAAGGTGCTGCCCTCGTGCGCGATCCGCAGCCGGAAGACATCGTGGCGGAATGGCAGGGAAATCTGGCAGAGGCCGAACGTCTCGGGATTTTCGGCACGCCGACCTATGTGGTGAATGGCGAACTTTTCTGGGGGCAGGACCGTCTGGAATTCGTCAGCCGCGCCCTTGGGGCGCTCAAAGAGCAGCTTTCACAATCCGCAGTGAGGACATCCGCATGACCGATGCCGCAAAACTCCATAATGACGCCATCGTCATCGACGGTCTGCAAACCTGCCAGTGGAGCAGGTCGATATTCGAGGACATGCGCGCCGGCGGCCTCACCGCCGTCAATGTCTCCAGCGTGATCTGGGAAAACTTCCGCGAGGGCATCGGTTATGTCAGCGAATGGAAGCGTTTCCTGCGGGAAAACGACGACCTGATCCGTCCGGTGCGGACGGTCGCCGATATTCATGCGGCCAAGGCCGAGAACAGAACCGGCATCATCATCGGCTGGCAGAACACCTCGCCGCTCGAGGACAAGCTGGATTACGTCGAAATCTTCAAGGATCTCGGCGTCGGCATCATGCAGCTGACCTACAATACCCAGAACTATTCCGGCGCCGGATATCTCGAAGAAAACGACAGCGGCCTGACCGGCTTCGGCCGCGAGGTGCTGGCGGAGATGAACCGCGTCGGCGTGCTCTGCGATTTGAGCCATGTCGGCGACAGAACGACGGCCGATGTCATCGCCCGCTCGCAAGCGCCGGTCTGTATCTCGCATGTGCTGCCGCGGGCGCTGCGCGATGTGAAGCGCAACAAGCCGGATGAACTCTTCAAGGCCTGCGCGGAGAAGGGCGGCATCGTCGGCATCAGCCTTTTCGCGCCGGGACTTGCCGCTGGAAACGACGCCACGGTCGAGGATTATCTCGACGCCATGGCCTATGTCATCGATCTCGTCGGCGAGGATCATGTCGGCATCGGCACGGATTTTTCGCAGGAGCGACCGCGTCCCGGCCCCTGGCAGCTCTGGGCCAACCGCGACAAGGGCACGGCCCGCACGCTGACGGAATTCGCGACGGTCAAGATTTCCAAGCCGAAGGGCATCGAGCGCATCGGCGAGGTGCCCAATATCACCGCCCGCATGCTGGCGCGCGGCTGGAGCGAAACGCTCGTTCTCAAACTTCTCGGCCAGAACTGGCTGCGTGTGCTGGATGCCGCCTGGCGGCCCGTAAACTGACAATATCGAAAACAAACGGAGGCAACTGAAATGAAAAATGCTCATCAGCGCCGCAGGGCCGCTCTCGTCGTCGGCATCGTTGCCGCCGGAATCGCATCGCTCTCGGGCACCGTCTTCGCACAGGATGCGACGAAGGGCACCGTCAACATCGTCGGCTTCTCCGGCGTTTTTGCGGATAACTACCAGAAATTCATCATCGACGCCTTCAAGGCCAAACATCCGGGCATCGAGGTGAATTATCAGCAGAGCAAAAATTCGGCCGAAACGCTGGCGCTTCTCACCCTTCAGCGCGCCGAGCCGAAGGTCGATGTCGCCCTGATCGACGTTTCGGTGGCGATCAAGGCGAACAAGGAGGAGCTGTTCACCAAGCTTGATGCCGCAAAGGTGCCGAACCTTGCCGAACAGCCGGAATGGGCGCGCATCGATGGCGACCGCGCCGTTGCCTTCTCGCAGGACAATCTCGCCATTCTCTACAATACCGACGCGGTGAAGGAGCCGCCGACAAGCTGGGCCGATCTCGCCGATCCGAAATACAAGGGAAAGATCGCCGCCAAGCTTTCCGATACGCGCGGCGTCATTCTCCTGCCGATCCTCACCAAGCTGAAGGGCGGCGACTACAAGACCTCCATCGATCCGGCCATCGATTTCCTGAAGGAGGTCGCGCCGAGCGTCTCGACCTTCGAACCTGCGCCGGATTGCTATGCGGTGGTGCAGAGCGGCGAAGTCGATCTCTCCATCTGCTGGAACGGACGCGCGCAATATCTGCACGACACGCAGGGCGGCAAGATCGGGATCGCCCTGCCGAAGGAAGGCTCCATCGGCCAGACGAACACGATCGGTCTGGTCGAAGGCTCCGCCAATAGGCAAGCCGCCGAACTCTTCGTCAATTATGCGCTGAGCGCCGAGGCGCAGGCGACCTTCGCCGAAAAGAGCTTCTACGGTCCGGTCAACAGCAAGGTTGCGCTCAGCGAACCGGTCGCCGCCCGCATCTATGGCAGCAAGGAAGCCCAGGCCGCGCAGTCTTCCCTCGACTGGAACTTCGTGGCGGACAAATATTCGGCGTGGATACAGCGGATCAACCGCGAGGTCATCGCGGCGAATTGAGACAGGAAGCAGAGGACGCCATGGCCGATCATCATGTCGAGATCGACAATCTCGTGAAGACCTATCCGGGCGCCCTCAAGCCCTCCGTGGATCACGTCAGCCTTTCCCTGCCGCGCGGGGAAATGCTGGCGCTGCTGGGGCCTTCCGGCTGCGGCAAGACGACGATCCTGCGCATGATCGCCGGCCTCATTCCGGTAACCTCGGGCGAAATCCGGCTGGACGGTCGCGATATTTCCGCAACCCCGGTCCACAGGCGCAATATGGGCATGGTCTTTCAGGCCTATGCCCTGTTTCCGCATATGAATGTTGCCGAAAACATCGCCTTCGGGCTGGAAATGCGCGGCATCGCAAAGTCGGAGCGCAAGGAGCGGGTGGCGAAGGCGCTCGATCTGGTCAAGCTTTCCGGTTTCGGCGAAAGGCGCGTCTCCCAGCTTTCCGGCGGCCAGCAGCAGCGGGCGGCGATTGCCCGCTCTCTCGTCATCGAACCCGCTCTGCTGTTGTTCGATGAGCCGCTTTCCAATCTCGATGCCAAGCTGCGCGACGAGATGCGCGATGAAATCCGCGATATCCAGAACCGCACCGGCGTCACCAGCATTTTCGTCACCCACGATCAGGATGAGGCCCTTTCGATGGCCGACCGGCTCGCGGTCATGTCCGAAGGCCGGCTGGAGCAGATCGGCACGCCGCGCGAAATTTTCGACCGGCCGAAAACCGATTTCGTCGCTTCCTTCATCGGCGCCGGCTCGTTCCTTACGGGCACCGTGGTTGCGCCGGGCCGGGCTGAGATTCCCGGTCTCGGCTTCCTGCATTTCTCGGGCGCTGTCCCGGTCGGCCAGAAAGCGCGGTTTCTGGTCCGCCCGCATCGCTTTCTGCTTGGCGATGGCGTCAATGCTTTCTCCGGCATTGTCGAGCACGTCACCTATCGCGGGCAGATGCTGACGCTCGGCGTGCGTGCGGGCGATCATCGCCTGCAGGCCGATCTGCCCACCCATGCCGCCGCTCTGCCGGCAAAGGGCGAGCGCGTGACGCTGTCGGTTGCGCCGGAGGATGTGACGCTGATCGGGGAGGCGGCCTGATGGCGGCGGCAAGCCATGCTTCCGGCGGCGGCACGTCGCATCGCGGCGTTTTGCTTCTCCTGCTTCTGCCGGGCCTCGTCGCACTGCTGACGACGTTTCTGTTGCCGCTCATCTGGCTGGTGCGCGCCTCCTTCGCCTCCTCGTCCATGGCGGCCCTTCGCGGCGGCGACTGGACGCTCGAATCCTACAGAACCGTGCTGTTCGACCCGTTTTACTGGAAGATCGCCTGGAACACGCTTTATCTCGGGGTGAATGTCGCCATTTTCGCGGTCGTTCTTTCCTATCCCATCGCGCTTTTCCTCGCCCGCACCCAAAGCCGCTGGCGCGGCGTGCTGACAGCGCTTGCCGTCGCGCCGCTTCTCACCTCCTCGGTGGTGCGTACCTATGGCTGGATGGTCATTCTGGGGGATCGGGGCGTCATCAATACGGCGCTGCAATCTTCCGGGCTGACGGATGGTGTCATACGGCTCACCAATAATTATTTCGGCGCAACCGTCGCGCTGATCGAAATCCTGATGCCCTATGCGATCCTGGCGATGCTGAGCGGTTTCGGCCGGCTGAACACGCAGCTGGAGGAAGCCGCCGCGATGCTCGGCGCGAACCGCCTGCGGGTCTTCACCCGCATCGTGCTGCCGCTTTCGCTGCCCGGCGTTCTCACCGCAGCGCTTCTCGTCTTCGTGCTGGCGATTTCCTCCTTCGTCACGCCGCGCCTGATGGGCGGCGGACGTGTCTTCGTCATCGGCACGGAGGTTTATAACGAAGCGACTGTGACGCTGAACTGGCCGCTGGCGGCTGCCCTTTCGGTGCTGCTGCTCGTGCTGTTCGGCAGCGTGATCGTGATTTACCAGCGCGCCATGCGCGCGCTTGAGACGTGAGGCCGGCCATGGATGCGAAATTCGGACGCCTCGCCCACGCGCTTCTGCTGACACTGCTTTACCTGTTTCTTCTGGCGCCGATCATCGTCGTCCTGATTATTTCCTTCGATACGCGGCAATATCTGGCTTTTCCGCCGGAAAGCCTGTCCTTCGGCTCCTATGCCAAGGTTTTCGCCAATGCCAAATTCATCGGCGCCTTCTGGCGCAGCCTCGGTATCGGTCTGCTTGTCGGTTTCGTCTCGATCTTCGCGGGGCTGCTTCTGTCGCTGGCGCTCTCACGGCACGAATTCCGCGGCAAAGGGGCGATCAACTTCCTCATCCTCGCACCCTTCCTCGTGCCGCATATCGTGCTCGCCGTCGGCGTGATGCTGGTGCTCGGGCCGCTTGGCCTGCTGGATAGTTATACCGGCATTTTCCTCGCGCATCTCGGCATCACCACGCCCTATACGGTGCGCACCATCACCATGAGCCTGATGGCGGTGGATCGCCGTGTCGAGGAGGCGGCGCGCGTTCATGGCGCCTCGCCGGCCATGGTGCTGTGGCGCATCACGCTGCCGTTGGTCCGGCCCGGTCTCATCGCCGGTGCCGTCATCGCCTTCCTGATTTCTTTCGATGAGGCGACGATCTCGCTCTTCATCGTCTCGGTCAAATCCTCGACGCTGCCGACGGAAATCTATCATTATCTGGAATATTCCACCGATCCGCAGATTGCTGCTCTCTCCGTTATCCTCATCCTGATTTCGGTCATCGTCGTGGTGGCGGTCGAGCGGTTGATCGGGCTGCGCAAGGTGCTGTGACATGACGATGGTGAAAGCGGCAGCCGGTACATTGCAGGGCAGGCTGGAAAACGGAATTCACGCCTTTCTCGGTGTGCCCTATGCCGCGCCCGTCACGCCCGAACGCCGCTTCGAAGCGCCGCAGCCCGTGTCGCCATGGCAGGGCGCGCGGGACGCCACCCGGCTTGGCCCCGTCTGCCCGCAAATTCCCACTTACGGTCCGGTGGGCACCGCCGCGACCTCGAAACTGGCCTTCGGCGAGGATTTCCTCACCGTCAATATCCGCACGCCCGATCCGGCGGGCAGGGCGCCCGTGCTGTTCTGGATCCATGGCGGCGGCTACGCGGTCGGTTCCGCCAATGAACCGGTGCTGCAGAGCGGCGCTTTCGCGGCCAGCGGCATCGTTGAGGTCACGGTCAATTACCGCCTGGGTGCGCTCGGTTTCCTCCATCTTGAAGGCAGGCCCGACAATCGCGGTCTGCTCGATCTTGTCGCCGCACTGGAATGGGTGCGCGACAATATTGCCGCCTTCGGTGGCGACCCGGACCGGGTGACGCTGGCCGGGCGCTCGGCGGGCGGCTTTGCCGTCGCGGCGCTGATGGCCATGCCGGGCGCGCAGGGGCTTTTCCACCGGGCCATGCCGCAGAGCGGCGCAAGCACGGGCGTCGCCTCGATGGACGATGCCGCGAAACTGACGCGCCGGTTTCTGGCGGCCGCAAATGCGGATGAGGCTTCGCTTGCAGCTCTGCCCATGCACCGGCTGCTCGAAATTCAGCGCGATCTCTGCAACCAGTCCTATGAGCAGCATGATTTCGCCCGCGACGGCGCAGCCTCGATGCTCGGCGTGCCCTTCGTCCCGGTCATCGATGGGGTAAGCCTGCCGGAACATCCGGAAACTGCCGCCCGCGAAGGCCACATCACCGCCGTGCCGATGATGATCGGCTGCACGACGGGAGAATATGTGACCCATGCGACGGCGCAGCCGAAAATGGATTTCGCGCTTTGTGCGGAATTGCTGCATGAGCGGGTTCTGCCGCGTGGTCTCACCGGCTCCCTTATTGTCGAGCGTTATCGCAGGGCGCTGCCGAGCCACAGCCCGCGTGGCATCTGGCGCGCGGTTGCCGGCGATCTCGTCTTCCAGCTTCCGGCGATGCGTTTCGCCGGGCTGCATGCCCGTTTCAATCCGGTCTATAAATATCTCTACGGCCCGCTGGAGGCCGATGAGCTGGGCGCGCCGCACGGGGCGGAGGTCGGCTCGGTCTGGTATCGCGATGGTTCGAATGGCCGCGAACTGCCCGAGCGCCAGCGGGTGGCGGATGCGGGCTTTGCAAGAGCGATCCACGATCTGTGGGCCTCCTTCATAAAGGACGAACGGCCCCGTGCCCCGAATGGTGAGTGGCCGCTATATCGTGCCGAAAAACCAATGGTTCTGCGGGCGGGTCCGGCCGGGTTTGGCGCTACTCCCGATCCTTTCGACGGGCGCGAGGCGCTTTGGCTGCCGGCTGGCCATGAGGATTGCGGGCCGGTATAGCGCTTGGTGACGATGAGGCAGAAACACAGGTCTTGAAGACAGGCCTTGGGGCGGAGTGGAAAATGGCGTCTGACTATCTCGATACGCGGCAGCTCGAGGCTTTCGTGGCCGTGGTGTCTATCGGCAGCATCACCGGCGCAGCCAGGGCGCTGGGCAAGTCTCAACCCGTCGTGACACGTCTCATTCAGGACCTTGAGGGCGAAATCGGCTTTGCACTGTTGCATCGCAACGGCCCCCGCATCACGCCAACCGAAAAGGGCGTGGCCTTTTTTGCGCAGGCGGAATTGTTCCTTGGCGGTCTCAGAACGATCAGCGAAAGCGCAAGGCGCATCCACGCCGCGCGCCGCACCGCCATCGAGGTCGCCTCCATTCCGGCGATTGCCGCAAGCCTCCTGCCACGGGCGCTCGCCGCCCTGCCGGCCGACCGGTTTCCCGATCATGTGCATCTCCAGAGCATTTCTTCGGAAAATGTCGTGCAGGCGGTGATGGCAGGCACGGCGGATCTCGGCGCCGTCAGCCTTCCGCTCGACAATCCCGGTGTCGACATTCACTGGCTGGGGGAGGTGCCGTGCGTGGCCGTGGTGGCGGAAGATCATCCGCTCGCCCGGAAAGCGGTCATCTCCGCCGAAGACCTTGCCGGAAACCGGCTCATCGCTTCGGCAAACCCCTTCCGTCTGCGCATGCGGATCAACGATGTGCTTTCCAGCCTCGGCGTCGACCTTTCCTCCGTGATCGACAGCAATGCGACCTATGTTTCGCTTTCGCTGGCGCGCATGGGTCTCGGTGTCGCAATCGTCGAATCGATTACCCTCTGGGGCCTGCCGGTGGAGGGTGTCCGCGTCATACCGCTCTCGTTCCACATCCCGTTCCAGTGGGGCCTCGTGACGGCGGCCGGCCGGCCGGTCATCTTCGAGGTGGAGCAGCTTGTGGCCATGGCAAGACGGCTGGTGTCAGATATTCCCCAGGCGCTTGTTTACGATAAAATATCGCAAATTCAAAATTTTGATTGAATTTCCTGATGTAGTTTGTGCGTTCCGCCAGCCGCCAGCCGCCAGCCGCCAGCCGCCAGCCGCCAGCCGCCAGCCGCCAGCCGCCAGCCGCCAGCCGCCTATAGTATAGTGTTCCCAAATCCGGCCGGACTCGGCCCGGCCCAATCCGATCAGGTGCGGCCGACTATATCCGAGACTCCAGCGGACGCGCTTTGCGCGGCCGCTGGAGCATTTTTGAGTAAAAAGCGAAATCGCTTTCACGTTCGGACAATGCGTTAAAACAGAAGGTCAGTGCACTCCCCCGCGAACCCCCGTTCACGGGAAATGTTCTAGACCGCCAGCAGCTTCTCGTTGCCGATGCGGGTGGTTTCGACGGCGCCCTCGGTTTCGATCCGTTTTCCGGTGGCCGGATCGAAGAAATGAAGGTGGGCGGCGGGGAGATCGAGGTGGATGCGCTGGCCGGGTTTTACCGAAAGGTCCTCACCGATGGCGGCGGAGAAGGTCTCGCCGGCGATATCGGCATGGACGATGCGGCCCGAGCCCAGTTCTTCGACGAAATCCACGACTGCCGGCACGCCGGCGCCATCCGTGCTGACCACGCACTGTTCCGGGCGGATGCCGACGGTCACGTCGCGGCCGCGCAGTTCCAGCGCGGTTTCGGGGAAGAGCTTTACGGGCGTGCCATGCAGCATCACGGCGGGGGATTCCACCTCTACCCTCGTGTTGAACAGGTTCATGGCAGGCGAGCCGATGAAGGAGGCCACGAAGGTGCTGGCCGGGCGGTGATAGATATCCAGCGGATGGCCGACCTGCTCGACATTACCCTTGTTCATCACCACCAGCCGGTCGGCCAGCGTCATGGCCTCCACCTGATCGTGGGTGACGAAGATGGAGGTGGCGGAGAGGCGCTGGTGCAGTTTGCGGATTTCGGCGCGCATGGTCACACGCAGCTTGGCGTCGAGGTTGGAGAGCGGCTCGTCGAACAGAAACACCGCAGGTTCGCGGATGATGGCGCGGGCCATGGCGACGCGCTGGCGCTGGCCGCCGGAAAGGGCCGCGGGCTTGCGCTCCAGATAATCGGAAAGGCCGACGATCTTTGCGGTCTCCTCGATGCGGCGCTGGCGTTCGGCTTTGGGAACGCCGGCGACCTTCAGCGCATAGCCGATATTGCCGGCCACTGACATATGCGGGTAAAGCGCGTAGTTCTGGAACACCATGGCGCAGCCGCGTTCGCGCGGTTCCAGCGTGTTGACCACTCGCCCGCCAATGGCGATCTCGCCGGAGGTGATGTCCTCCAGACCGGCGATCATGCGCAGAAGCGTGGATTTGCCGCAGCCCGACGGGCCGAGGATGACGACGAATTCGCCGGAGTCGAAAGTGAGGTCCACGCCGTGCAGGGTGGGCGTCTTGCCATAGGATTTGCGGACCTGACGGATATCGATCTGAGCCATGATGGGAAAACCTTGTTGTTGAAAGCCGCGCTGTTACTTGTCGGACGAGACGAGGCCGCGGACGAACCAGCGTTGCAGGAAGGCCACGACGAGAAGCGGCGGCAGGATGATGATGAGGGAACCGGCCAGCGTGACGTTCCAGTCCGGCGTGCCGTCATCGGCGGGCAGAAGCGCGCGCAGCGACATCATCACCGTCTTGTAGGACGGGTCGGTGACCATCAGCAGCGGCCACAGATACTGGTTCCAGGCATAAACGAACATGATGGTGGTGAGCGCCAGCATGTTGGTGCGCGACAGCGGCAGCAGCATGTCCACGAAGAAACGCGCCGCACCCGAACCGTCCATGCGCGCGGCCTCCGCCAGCTCGTCCGGGATCGTCATGAAGAACTGCCGGTAGAGAAAGGTGCCGGTGGCGGTGGCGATCAGCGGCAGGGTAAGGCCGGCATAGGAGTTCAGCAGGTTCCATTCCAAGGTGACCTCGATGCCGAACAGGCCGAGGACGGAGCGGAACGGCTGGAAAAGATCGGCGGCGACGGAATAGGTCGGCACCACGCGCACTTCGAGCGGCAGCATCAGGGTGATGAACACCGTCCAGAAGAACAGGTGTCTGAGCGGCGAGCGGAAGAACACGATGGCGAAGGCGGTGAAGGCCGAGAGGGCCACTTTGCCGATGGTCACCAGCGTCGCCATGATCATGCTGTTGAGGAGGGCGTTGCCGAGATTGGCGCGTTGCCAGGCCGCTTGCGCATTGGTGAAGAATTCGCCCTGCGGCATGAAGTTGAAGGGAACGCTGTTGACCTGCTGGACCGACTGGCTGGCGCCGGAAATGACGACGATGAAGGGGCCGATGAGCAGGAAGAAGCCGGCCACCATGATCGCATAGGTCAGGGCGTCGGCATAGGGTGTGCGCTGGATCATCGCCGCCTCACTTGTAATGGACTTGCCGCTCGACGAAGCGGAACTGGATGAAGGTGAAGACCATGATGAGGCCGATGAGGACGAGGCTCTGCGCCGAGGCGCCGGAATAATTCAGCCCCTCGAAGGCCTCGCTGACGATGCGGTAGACCATCACTTCGGTGGCGTGGTTCGGGCCGCCCTCGGTGGTGGAGGCGACGATGCCGAACGTATCGGCGCCGACGAAACCCTCGGTCATCATGATGACGGTGAGGAAGAACAGGGTCGGTGCCAGCAGCGGCACCTGAATGTCGATGGCGCGGCGAATGGGCCCGGAACCGTCCATGGCGGCGGCCTCCGTCAGCGAACGCGGCACGGATTGCAGGCCGGCGAACAGGAAGATGAAGGTGTAACCCGCCCATTTCCAGATGAAGATGACGATGACGAGGATGAGCGCGTGCTCGCCGTATTTGGCCGGGTTCCAGATATCGGGCCACCAGGAATTCAGCGATGCGGCGATGCCGCGTTCCGGCGACAGGATGAAGCGGAAGGCCATGCCGGCGGCGGGACCGGCAATCGCATAGGGCAGGATATAAAGCACCCGGAAAAAGCCGGAGCCGGGAAGCTGGCGATCGACCGCAAGGGCGAGCACGAGGCCGATGAGGATCGCGAAAAACGGACCGGCGACCGCAAAGATCAGGCTGGTGAGGATCGACTGCCAATAAAGCGGATCGCCGAAGGTTTCGATGAAATTGGCTAAACCGACGAATTCCGCCTGGCCGCCGAAGGGCGGCTCCAGCGTGAATGCCCAGTTCAGCACCGCCGCGACCGGCCAATAGAAGAACAGAAGGATAAGCAGAAACTGCGGCAGGGCGAAGAGCACAGGCAGCCATGTGCTTTTGAAGACGGTACGCTTTTCCATTGGAGTCCGGCAGGGTTCGAGATTTCGGCGGGCCTGCCCGAACGACTGTCCGGACAGGCCTTTGACGGCGATGAAAGAACGCTTAGTTCAGCTTGGCGCCTTCATAGGTCTTTTCGAAGCGGCGCAGGCCGGTGTTGGCGCGCTCGACGGCCTTGTCGAGTTCGGCCTGGACGTCGGCGTTCTGCATGAAGATGGCTTCGAGCGAGGTCGAGAGTTCCTTGCGGATCTGCGTGAAGTTGCCGAGGCGGATGCCGCGGGTATATTCGGAAGGCGGCGTAAACGTCAGGCTTTCGATGGCCTTTTCACGGCCCTTATAGGGGGCCTTGTCGTAAAAGCCCTTGGCCTTCATGGCGTCGTAGCCGGTCTTGGTGACCGGGATGTAGCCGGTGACGGTGGACCACCACTCAACCATGTCAGGCTGGGCGATGAAGTTCAGGAACGCGGCAGCGCCCTTGTATTCGGCTTCCGGACGACCGGCCATGACCCACAGCGAAGCGCCGCCGACGAGCGAGTTCTGGCGTGCGGTGCCCTTCCAGACCGGCAGCATGGCGACGTCCCACTTGACACCTTCCGGCATGCCCTTGCCGACCGAGCCGTGGCTGGCGATCGAGCCGGTGAAAATCTGGCAGGTCTGCGAGGTGAAGGCGGGCAGGAGATCCATGCCGAGCTGCTTGGTCTTGACGACGAACAGCTTCTCGTCCTGCATCTTCTTGAAGAATTTCACGTGATCGACGAATTTCGTCTTGTTGACCGTGAGTTCGGCGTCGAGGCCCTGATAGCCGTTGCCCTTGGTGGCGATGGGCTGGTTATGGATGGCCGAGAACTGCTCCATGAACATCCAGGTGTCGAAGTTGAACGCCATCGGGCATTCGAAACCGGCGGCCTTGAGCTTCCTTGCGGCTTCCTCGACCTGTTCCCAGGTGTCCGGCTTGAAGGTGATGCCGGCCTTCTCGAACGCGCTGACATTGTAATACATGACGGCGGTGGAGGAATTGTAGGGGAAGGAGTTCAGCTCGCCGGCGGCCGTGGCGTAGTAATTGGCGATGCCGGGGAAATAATTGTTCCAGTCGATCTTGTAGCCATTGTCGGCCATCAGCTTCTTGGCGGGAACGAAAGCCTTGGACAGCATCATGTCCAGCGTGCCGGCGTCATAAATCTGGGTGATGGCGGGCTGCTTCTTGGCGCGATAGGCGGCAATGGTGTTCTGCAGGGTGGATTCGTAATCGTTTTGCGAGGTGCAGACGATTTCGAATTCGGCCTGGGATTCGTTGAACTTCTTGCAGGTGTCCTGCACGCGGTCGCCGAGATCGCCGGAAAGGCCGTGCCATAATTCGAACTTGGTCTTTTCTGCCTGGGCGGCCGTGGCGCCGAAGGCGGCGGCGATGGCGACGCCGGCCACGAAGGAAGTCAGAGCGGAAGATTTCATGAGTTGAGCCCCGTTGCTGGAATGATGGCCTGCTCGGCAAGGACTCCAAGTCCCCGGCACGAAGCCACGGAGGCTCTGCTAACAGCCGTCTTTGACGGATGGCTTACAGTTTGTTGAACGTTTTATGATGACTGGCCGCGCAGCCCATTCTGCGCGGCGAAAAAAGTGCGATAAATACGGAAAATCGGAATTTAGAATTATTTATCAGTATCTTCCTGTTTTTGGCCCGCCTCGCTACCTGCTGCTGAACAGCTTTCGCCAGTCAACCGCGACGTGCAGCCTCGATGGCGGCGACATCGATTTTCTTCATGTCCATCATCGCGTCGAAGGCGCGTTTGGCCTCCGCGCCGCCGGCGGCCATGGCGTCCATCAGCACGCGCGGCGTGATCTGCCAGGAAACGCCCCACTTGTCCTTGCACCAGCCGCAGGCGCTTTCCTCACCGCCATTGCCGACGATGGCGTTCCAGTAACGGTCGGTTTCTTCCTGATCTTCGGTCGATATCTGGAACGAGAAAGCCTCGCTCTGCTTGAAGACCGGCCCGCCATTGAGGCCGATGCAGGAAACGCCCGCCACGGTGAACTGCACCGTCAGCACGTCTCCCTTCTTGCCGGAGGGATAGTCGCTCGGCGCATGGTGAACGCCGGTTACCGCGCTATCCGGAAAGGTTTCGGCATAAAATCTGGCCGCGGCCTCGGCATCCTTGTCGTACCAGATACAGATCGTGTTCTTTTCCATTTGTGTGTTCCTCCCAAATTGAAATCGTCATCGAGCCGGCGCGGAAATTCGCCGGCCATTGCCGGTTCCCCATTCGGTATAGAATGCGACCATGCGCCGAACGTTCCCAAAAAAACGGCGGCGAGAAAAACCGGCAGGCAACACACTGTCACGGTATCTGCAACTTCAGATGACGAACATCAACTTTATCCTTAAATATTATTTAATAATGTAATCATAATATTCACGAATGATTTTGAATAGGAATCATCCCTTTCCATCGGAGAAACGCGCGTGAGTATTCTTGATCGTGGTGCCAATGCTTTTGCGGTTCTCGCCGCGCTTTCCAAATCCCAGGCCATAATCGAATTCGATCTTTCGGGAAAAATTCTCAACGCCAACGAGAATTTCTGCCGGGCGCTCGGTTATGAGCTTTCGGAAATCGTCGGCAGGCACCACAGCATGTTCGTGGAACCTGCGGTCGTGTCCTCGCAGGATTACAAGGCCTTCTGGTCCAAGCTTTCGGCCGGCCAGTTCGATCAGCGGCAATATAAGCGTATCGGCAAGGGCGGCCGGGAAGTCTGGATCGAGGCGTCGTACAATCCGGTGTTTCGTCGCGGCAAGCCGGTGAAGGTGGTCAAGATCGCCACCGATATTACCGACCGCAAGCTGAAGGCGGCGGAAGATGCGGGCAAGATCGACGCCCTGTCACGAGCGCAGGCCATCATCGAATTCTCCCCGAACGGCGAGGTTTTGACCGCAAACGAGAATTTTCTCGCCGCTCTCGGTTATTCGCTGGCGGAAGTGCAGGGCAGGCACCATTCCATGTTCTGCGAACCGGCTTATACGCAGTCGCCGCAATATAAGCAGTTCTGGGAAAGGCTGGCCGGCGGCGATCTCGTGGCGGATGAGTTCATGCGGCTCGGCAAGGGCGGCCGCAAGGTCTTCATTCAGGCGTCCTATAACCCGATCTTCGATCTTAACGGCAAGGTGTTCAAGGTCGTCAAATTCGCGACCGACGTGACCGGCCGCGTCGAAAACGTCGAAAAGCTGGCGCAGTGCCTCACCGATCTGGCCGAGGGCGATCTTGCCCAGAGCATCGACAAACCCTTCATCCCTTCGCTTGAAAGATTGCGCACGGATTTCAACGCGGCTTCGGAAAAGCTGAAAAGGGCCATGACGCTGGTGTCTGAAAATGCCGGCGCCATTTCGTCCGGTTCCAACGAGATCAGGTCCGCTGCCGACGATCTCGCCAGACGCACGGAGCAGCAGGCCGCCTCCATCGAGGAGACGGCAGCCGCGCTCGAAGAAATCACCACCGCCGTCAACGATTCGAGCCGCCGCGCCGAAGAGGCCGGCAAGATCGTCGCCCGCGCCCGTGACCATGCGGAACATTCTGGCCAGGTGGTGCGCGATGCGATCGGCGCCATGGACCAGATCGAAAAATCATCGCGGGAGATTTCCAACATTATCGGCGTGATCGACGAAATCGCCTTCCAGACCAATCTTCTGGCACTGAATGCAGGCGTGGAAGCCGCCCGCGCGGGTGAGGCGGGCAAGGGTTTTGCCGTGGTTGCGCAGGAGGTTCGCGAACTTGCGCAGCGTTCCGCAACGGCCGCCAAGGAAATCAAGAGCCTGATCAATGCATCCGGCGCGCAGGTGGAAAACGGCGTCGGCCTCGTCACCAGGGCGGGTTCGGCCCTGCAGGAAATCGCCGAGCAGGTGCGGGATATCAACACCAATGTCGTTGCGATTGTCGATGCCGCGCGCGAACAGTCCACGGCGCTTGCGGAAATCAATCAGGCGGTCAACACCGTCGATCAGGGCACCCAGCAGAACGCCGCCATGGTCGAGGAGCAGACCGCCGCAAGCCACAGCCTTGCGCGGGAAGCGGCGGCCCTGTTCGAGCTTCTCGGGCAATTCCGGTTCGAGGACGCTCCGCGCTCCTCCGCCTCTGCGCGCAGCGGCTTCGAGCAGCAATCCGCGCCGGTGAGTTCGCATCGCAGCGCATCCCGCCCGCTTGCGGCGCGCGGTTCCGCTGCTGTTGCCGTCAAGCATGAGGAGTGGCAGGACTTCTAGAGTGAGGCCTCAGTTGCTTTGAAGCCGGTGGTGAGCCCATATTCTCTCATCATCGGCACTGTGCCACTGTCGTCCGGTTTAAATTTCTCGAAGAAGGCAGCGTCGTCAGATGGGAAGGCAAGTCTAGCCAGTCACGCCGACGTCATCCTCGGGCCTGTCCCGAGGATCTGCAACGTATTGATTTTATTCGACGTGATTAGATCCTCGGCACAGGGCCGAGGATGACGCCGAGAGAATGTTGGTCCTCACGACTGACTTGAAAGGGGCTGCGGGCCGTCCGGAAATTAAACCGGACAGCAGTGGCACAGGGCGGAGGATGACGTCGAGAGAATGTTGACCCTCCATTACTGACCTGAAAGGGACTGCCCGCCGTCCTCGCCCCATCCGATGGTGCCAGTCCATTCGATGTTCGATACGTGATGACAAGCCGGAAAGCTGGGCATATCTTCCGGATTGGCCGATAATCGGCAGATCGCGTCTGGAGTTTTCGGGGACTTTCGCTTGGCAGGGATATCGACAAGCCGCATGGCTCTTGCCCTGTGTCTGCTGACCGCAGCCTTCGGCGCGGCGCAAGCCGAAGAGCCCGCCGGGGAAAAAGCCGCCTGCGCCTATACCCATGATGTCGCGCCGGACCTGTGCATCAATGCCGGCAGTTACAATAACGATCTTTGCCATGCCATCGAGGTGCTCGCCGCCCGCCATGCCGTTCCGCCGGATTATTTCGCCCGGCTGATCTGGCGGGAAAGCCTGTTCCGGCCCAATGCGGTCAGTCCGAAGGGGGCGGAGGGCATTGCCCAGTTCATGCCGGGAACGGCGCGGTTGCGCGGTCTCGAAGACAGTTTCAACATCATCGCCGCGCTTGAGGCGTCTTCCCGTTATCTCTCCGAATTGAACGTGCAGTTCGGCAATTTCGGCCTTGCCGCCGCAGCTTACAATGCGGGGGAGGCGGGCTTGCGGAACTTCATCGCCAACGGTCGCCTGCCCACCGAAACCCGCGATTATGTGTTCGCGATCACCGGTTATCCGGTGGAGATATGGAAGGACAATCCGCCGGAAAAGGCGGCACCGGCGCTGGATGACAACCGCTCCTTTCTCGATGCCTGCGTGCGTCTCGCCGACACCCGCACCATGAACGATCCCGTTCTCATTGCATCGGCCGACTGGGCGCCCTGGGGCGTGCAGCTTGCCGCGCATTATAATCCGGCCGTGGCGAACCGGCTTTTCACCCGGGCGATCCTGCAGCTTTCGGAGCCGCTGAATGCCGAGCGGGCTTTGATCGTGCGGCAGCGGGGCGGGAATTTCGGTTCGCGGCCGCGTTATGCCGCCCGTATCGGCCGGGAAACCAGAGCCGAAGCCAATGCACTTTGTGGGGATATCCGACGGGCGGGCGTTCCCTGCACCGTGTTCCGCAACAGGTAAAAGCGGCGCGCGCCGGACCGGTAAATCGTCTTCCCGCGACAGGGCTGATCATAAGAAGTTGATCGGCTTTGCGGCCGCTCCATCTTTCCGTGCAAAATAATCGTGCCTAGATTTGCCCCCGGACGCTGGCCGACAACTGGGGCCAGCGACGTTTTATAGGGAATGATCTGGAAATGAGATGGCTTGAAAGAGGATGTCTGGCGGCCGTGCTGGTCGTCGTTGCGGCGTGCACCAGCGCCGGCGAGACGGAGATTTCCCGCACTGTCGCAGGTTTCGTGGGCCAACCGCGCGAGGCCGCAATCGCCCGACTCGGCCGCCCGAACAAGGTCATCATCGAAAACGGCGAAACCGAATCCTACTGGCTGAAAGTCGATAGGGAGACCTATGCCGGTCTCAGCAACAGGCGCGAAGTCAAGACCGTCGACGGGCAGGCGCAGGTCTCGGAAACCGAGGGCATGAAGATCAAGGAACATCGCCGCGACTGCATCATAAAGATAACCGCGGATGCCGCCTCCATCGTCAGGACGAGCGAGATCATTGGCAATCCGGCCAATTGCGAAAACCTTCTCGACAGGCAGGCCTCCTGAGGACCTGCTGTCGCGGCCGCTCCGCTTGCCGAAGCCTCAAAGCTCCATCTTGATGGTCAGCATATATTCGGTGCCCTTCGCCCGGTCACGCGTGCGGGAGACTTCAAGCGTGACCTTATCCAGCTTGTGCCCAAGGGTTTCCTTGATGGTTCCTCCCGGCGTATCCTCGCGCCGGAACGAGGTGTCGCCGTAACCGACGCCGATTTTGCG
Organism: Agrobacterium sp. 22-223-1; assembly: GCF_053522385.1. NCBI lineage: Bacteria > Pseudomonadati > Pseudomonadota > Alphaproteobacteria > Hyphomicrobiales > Rhizobiaceae > Agrobacterium > Agrobacterium sp. 22-223-1. The sequence goes on along the minus strand of NZ_JBNWCN010000003.1, from coordinate 444,410 downwards.
GGTAATGGCGCTTTCCGTGTAGGTTCTTCCGAACATGGCGGAAGCCTGGCCGCTGCGCACCGTCGTTTCGAAGCCGCGGGATTCGAGGTCGCGATAGGCCGAGGCGGCAATCGAATTGTCCGAACTGCTATAGCTGCCTCCGGCGCTTATTCTGGCGAGCCGATGGCCGTCATGTTCCAGGGAAAAATTGCCGTCGGCCGAAGGTCCGAAACGACCGCCGTTCATGGCGTCCTTATAGGTGAAGCGGAAGCGGCCGCTGCGTGCGTCCACCTGATAATTATAGGAAGCGTCGCCGCTGCGGATCTGAATGCCCGGCGCCGGTTCGCTGCCGAGGATCGGCGAAACCTTGTCCGCGAACTGGAACAGGGGTTTGGTGACCTCTTCGAATTCCGACTTCGACAATGCCAGCGGCTTGCCATCCGGGTCGAACTTCCCAACCGCGAGGCACGGGCGCTGGTTGATGATGCTCTTCAGGGCAAAGACCGTGCAATTGTCGCTGGTCGTGCCGGCAATCGCGGCGTGGACGGAATTGCGCAGGGTGTAACTGCCACAGCAGGAGAAGGCCTCATTGTCGAGGCTCGCATCGCGCGTATAGCCCGTAAAGACAATGCCGCTTGCCCCGTTGGTAAGGCCTGCATTGGCGAAATGCGGCCCGCTTTGCAGCGGAAACAGCTTCAGCCGGCTCTGGTCAGCGAGCGTTTTCGGGTTGGAAGGCGATGGAAGCGGCATTCTTCTTCTCTCCTGAAACACGGGAACGGTGCGCTTTTTTTACCATCGTAAATTGAAGCCGCAACCCTTAACTGTACCCCGTGAGATATGCCGTTTCTGTGGATGAGAGCGACCGCTGTTGTTACTGTGAGCCTGTGCGCATATGTTGGAATACTCAATCTTGATTTCCGGGCAAGGCGGACAGGCGCATAATGACCTCCCAGTTGGATTTTTTCGCACCCGCGGCAGCGCGGCTTCCGCAGGCTGAAAGAGGGCGAAAAGCCGGTGGTCGCGAAACGGCCCAAAAGACCGGTACGGACGATGAGGCCCTTGCTGCACATCTTGAATCCACCGGTAATTATCGTGTCCTGCGCCGGCTGCAGCCGCGCGCGGTCGTCGATCGGCCGAGGCCGGAATTCGCCCGTCAGGGCGTGATCCTCGATACGGAAACGACGGGTCTCGACCATCGCACCGACGAGATCATCGAAATCGGCGTCATCGCCTTCACATTCGACGATAACGGCACACTCGGCGATGTCACCGGCATCTATGGCGGGTTGCGACAGCCGGGTATCGCCATTCCCGAAGAAATCACCCGCCTGACCGGTATTACCGACGAGATGGTCGCGGGACAGTCGATAGACATGGACCGGCTGACCTCCCTCATTGCCCATGCCGATCTGATCATCGCCCACAATGCCGGTTTCGACCGCCCCTTTTGCGAGGCCTTCTCGCCGATCTTCCGCGACAAGGCATGGGCCTGCTCCGTTTCGGAAATAGACTGGCGCGCGCGTGGTTTCGAGGGCAACAAGCTCGGTTATCTGATCGGGCAATCCGGCTATTTCCACGATGGCCATCGCGCCGTGGACGATTGTTTCGCCCTGTTGGAAGTGCTGGAGCAGACGCGCCCCGGCCAGAGCAGCACGCCCTTTGCCGAACTCCATGAGGCGAGCCGGCGCTCAAGGGTGCGCCTCTACGCGGAAAACAGCCCGTTCGACATGAAGGATCATCTGAAAAAGCGGGGTTATCGCTGGTCGGACGGTTCCGATGGCCGGCCGAAATCCTGGTGGGTAGAACTGCCGGAGGAAAAGCTCGAAGAGGAACTGCATTTCCTGCGGACCGAAATCTACCGCTGGGACGCCGATCCGACGGTCAAATATCTCACCGCTTTCGACCGGTTCAAGGCCGGGTGAAGCGCGGGGCATTTCGGGCTTTCAGATTGCATACAATTTCTGCAATGAATCGAAAACAATCGCTGTAAAATTGGGCAGGTCTGCGCAAGGCTTTACGAAGCGCAGAAAAATATCATTTTACATCAATGGCTAAGCCGATTGGCACGCCTCCTGCATGACAAGGACGTCGCAGGAGAGTGTTTATGAGCAAAGCCGCAGCAATCGACATCGCGTCCGTATCCAAGATTTACGGCAACACCACCGCCGTGCATGCGATAAGCCTCAAGATTCCGGCCGGGAGCTATTGCTGCCTGCTCGGCCCGTCGGGCTGCGGCAAGACCTCGACATTGCGGATGATTGCCGGCCACGAAAGCATCTCCAGCGGCGACGTCCGGCTAGGCAATACAGTCGTCACCGATCTGCCGCCCGCCCGGCGCGGTACGGCGATGATGTTCCAGTCCTATGCGCTGTTTCCGCACCTCGATCTCGTCGACAATGTCGCCTTCAGCCTCAAGATGAAGGGCATGGACAAGGAAACTCGCCGGGCGAAGGCGCTCGAAATGCTGCGGCTGATGCAGCTCGAACCCTATGCCAGCCGCCGTCCGGCCCAGCTTTCCGGCGGGCAGCAGCAGCGCGTGGCGCTGGCGCGTGCGCTGATTACCGATCCCGAGGCGCTGCTGCTGGACGAGCCGCTTTCGGCGCTCGATCCGTTTCTCAAGATCCGCATGCGCGCCGAGCTGAAGAAGCTGCAGACCTCGCTCGGCATCACCTTCGTCCACGTCACCCACAGCCAGGAAGAGGCCATGGCGCTGGCCGATATCATCGTCGTCATGAATGACGGCCGCATCGAACAGGCGGCCACGCCGCGCGAGGTGTTCGAGCGTCCCGCCACCGCCTTCGTTGCCCGCTTCATGGGTGACCACAATGTCATTCCCGGGCGTTTCCGGGAAAAAACGGACGATCTCGTCACGCTCGAAGTGGCGGGCGGCGGTATTTTCACCGCAAGCGGCGTCGCCCCGGATGACGGCGCGGTCGATATCGCCGTGCGCACCGACCGCGTCCGCGTCGGGGAGGCGCAGCAGCCGGGCCTCGGTTTCACCGGCATCGTCTCGAATGTCGAATATCGCGGCGCAAGTGTGAAGATCGCCGTAACCGGCGCGGGCATCGAGGATTTCAACGTCATCCTCAGCGATGCCGCCTTCTTCGAAAACCCGGTCAGGACCGGAGACGCCATACCGCTTTCATGGAATGCGGCCGATGCCATCGTGCTCGGCCGGGTAGAGAAGTGACCCCAAAAATAACCAGAGGAGAACTTTGAAATGACAGATACCACCAACAGCAAAAAGGGCCTGTCCCGCCGCGGCCTCCTGAAGGCGGGCGCTGCCGCCACGGGCGCGGCAATCGGCTCCGGCCTCATCACCGGCTTCCCGACCATCTGGGCGCAGAACCCGATCACCATTCGCCAGTTCGGCACCGGTGTGTCGAACCTCAACGCCATTGCCGAAAAGTGCAAGGCCGATCTCGGCATCACGCTCGAAATGACGGCGACGGATTCGGATGCCGCCGCTCAGCGCGCCGTCACCCAGCCGAATTCTTACGACATCGCCGATATCGAATACTGGATCCTGAAGAAGGTCTATCCGGCCGGCGTCATCCAGCCGATGGAAATCAAGAAGCTGAAATATTACGACAAGATCGTGCCGCTGTTCAAAAACGGCAAGCTGAAGCCGGACAGCGTCGTGGCGCAGGGCACGGCCCCGCACACCGTCGGTTTCGTCGAAAAGCCCGGCGACAAGACATTTGCGAAGGGCGAGACCGATTATTTCACCATGGTCCCGACCATCTATAATGCCGATACGCTCGGCATCCGCCCCGATCTCGTCGGCCGCGATATCTCCAGCTGGGCCGATATCATGGACCCGAAGTTCAAGGGCAAGACCTCCATTCTCAACATCCCCTCCATCGGCATCATGGATGCGGCGATGATCATGGAAGCCATGGGCAACATCAAATATGCCGACAAGGGCAACATGACCAAGGAGGAGATCGACAAGACCATCGACTTCCTCATCAAGGCGAAGAAGGACGGCCAGTTCCGCGCCTTCTGGAAGAGCTTCGACGAAAGCGTCAACCTCATGGCGTCGGGAGAAGTCATCATCCAGTCCATGTGGTCGCCCGCCGTCGCCGCGGTCCGTTCCAAGGGCATCGCCTGCAAATACCAGCCGCTGAAGGAAGGTTATCGCTCCTGGGGCGGCGGTCTTGGCCTTGCCAAGCACCTCTCGGGCGCGAAACTCGATGCGGCCTATGAATATATCAACTGGTACACCTCCGGCTGGGTCGGCGCTTACCTCAACCGTCAGGGTTATTATTCCGCCGCCATGGAAACGGCCAAGGAGCACATGACCGCCGACGAGTGGGGCTACTGGGTCGAAGGCAAGCCGGCGCAGGGCGATATTATCGCGCCCGACGGCAAGGTCATGGAAAAGGCCGGCGCGGTGCGCGATGGCGGCTCCTTCGAGGAGCGCATGGGCAAGGTCGCATGCTGGAACTCCGTCATGGACGAGGACCGCTACATGGTTCGTCGCTGGAACGAATTCATCGCGGCCTGATGTTTTTGAAGGACGAAGCCGGCGGTGAAGGCCGCCGGTTTTGAGAACGACAGAGCGTTCAAACCTCTCCGCCGTCATCCTCGGGCTTGTCCCGAGGATCCATGGTCACGCCGGGTTGTGGATCCTCGGGTCAAGCCCGAGGATGACGGGAGGGTGGAGGGAGCCTCGTAAATAGTCTTATCGGCGGCCAATGCCGGTGCATCTCTAAATCCAGCGAAAGGCTCCACCATGGTGACGGTCAGACTCATCGGCGTCAGCGACAAAAAGGACAGGCCGCCCCGCAGCTTCGCGCTGCCGCAAAAGCTCGTATCCTATGTGCAGGCCGCTCCGCTTTTGCTGATCCTCGGCTTTTTCCTGGCTCTGCCGATCCTCATGATCGCCGTCGTCAGCTTCTGGGACTATGACTTCGCCCAGATGTATCCCGATTTCGTGACCTTCAACTATCTGGAAACGCTCGGCTCGTGGGTCACCTGGCAGACCTATCTCAACACGCTGAAATATGCCGCCGTCGTCTGGGCCATCACGCTGTTCTGCGGTTTCTGGGTCGCCTATTTCCTCGCTTTTCACATTCGTACCACCACCATGCAGATGGTGCTCTTCCTCATCTGCACCGTGCCGTTCCTGACATCGAACATCATCCGCATGATCTCTTGGATACCCGTTCTCGGGCGCAACGGGCTGGTCAACAGCACGCTGGTTAGCGCCGGCATCGTGCCCGCGCCGATTGAGTGGCTGCTTTATTCGGATTTCGCCGTGGTGCTGGCCATGGTGCATCTTTATACGCTGTTCATGGTCACGCCGATCTTCAATACGCTGATGCGCATCGACAAATCGCTGATCGAGGCGGCGCGTGACGCCGGTGCAACGGGCTGGCAGACACTCTGGAACGTCATCATTCCCCTTGCCAAACCCGGCATGGCCATCGGCAGCATCTTTGTCGTGACGCTGGTGATGGCGGATTTTTCGACGGTTCAGGTCATGTCCGGCGGGCAAAGCGCTTCCGTGGCGTTGATGATGAAGAACCAGATGTCGCTGCTGCAATATCCGGCGGCCGCCGCAAACGCCGTCATTCTGCTCATTCTCGTTCTGCTGATGGTCGCGGGCATCCTGCGCATCGTTGATATCCGCAAGGAGCTCTAATCCCATGCATCAGGAAAAACGCGGCCGCGAATTCTACATCCTCGCCTTCTTTTTCGCCCTCTTCGTGCTGTTCCTTTACGGCCCGCTGTCGGCCATCCTCATCCTCGCTTTTCAGGGACCGAATGGCGGCCTGACTTTTCCGCTGAATGGCGTTTCGCTGCACTGGTTCGGTAATCTTTTCGAACAGCAGGCGGTGGGCGATTTCGGCGGCTCCTTCCGCCGTTCCCTCGGTCTCGGGCTGATGGTCATGGCCGTTACCGTGCTGGTCTCGCTGCTGGCGGGCCTTGCCTTCCGGCGCAAATTCATCGGTGCCACGCCGTTGTTCTATCTTTCGGTCGCGAGCCTCGTGGTGCCGTCGATCATCATTTCGCTCGGCATCGGCGTTCTGTTCCAGCAGCTCGGGCTGGAGCCGTCATGGTATACGTCCGCCTTCGGCGCGCATCTCACCTGGACGCTGCCCTTCGGCGTGCTTATCATGCTGGCCGTCTTCAACCGGTTTTCGCCGTCCTATGAGGAAGCCGCCCGGGATCTCGGTGCATCCTCCTGGCAGACCTTCGCCCATGTGGTGCTGCCAATGATCGCGCCCAGCCTGATCGGCGTCGGCCTCTTCGGCTTCACGCTTTCTTATGACGAGTTCGCCCGCACATTGATGACGTCAGGCACCTACAACACGCTGCCGCTGGAAATCTACGGCATGACCACCAATGTCACGACGCCGGTGCTTTATGCGCTCGGTGCTGTTACAACCCTGTTTTCCTTCCTGGTGATTGCGGCCACGCTCGGCCTGATCGTCACGCTCAATCGCCGCCATTCACGCGGATAAAGAAACGTAAAATGCGCATTCTCGTCATCAATCCCAACACCACGCAATCCATGACCGCGACCATCGCCGACGCCGCGACGCGGATAGCCGGCCGCGATACGGACATACTGGCCGTTACCTCGTCCATGGGGCCTGTCTCCATCGAAGGTTATTACGACGAGGTTTTCGCCGTGCCCGGCCTGCTGCTGGAGCTGGCAAAGGCGCCGGCGCTTGGAGCCGACGCGGCGGTCATCGCCTGTTTCGACGATACCGGGCTCGATGCGGCCCGGGCTCTCGCCGATATTCCCGTTATCGGCATCTGCGAGGCGGCGGTTTCCGCCACCGCCTTCATCGCCCAGAAATTCACCATCGTCACGACGATGGAACGCTCGCGGCTGCCGCTGGAACACCTTGTCCACCGTTATGGCATGTCCGCCCGCTGCAATGTGCGCGCCGCCGATATTCCGGTCCTGTCGCTGGAAGACCCCGCCTCGAACGCTCGTGAAAGGCTGCGCGAGGAAATCTCGCTGGCCCTGAAAGAGGACAGGGCGGAGGCGATCGTGCTCGGTTGCGCCGGCATGGCGGACCTTGCCGCCGAACTGCGCCATGAATTCGGCGTCCCGGTTGTCGATGGTGTCGCGGCGGCCGTCAAGCAGGCGGAATCGCTGGTGTCCATGGGGTTGTCCACTGCCAAGCGCGGCGCCTATGCCACGCCGCTCGCCAAGCCCTATCGAGGCTTGCTGGAGCCATTCCGGCCGGACAGGCTCTCCGGGGCATCGGCAGACGGCGGAGACGTTCTCATCGTCTCCGCCCATAAAACGACGAAGGCGAGCTGATAGGCCAGATCGCGCTGGACGTTTTGCAATGCCAGATCGCTCAGAACTATTCTGGGTCCGTTTCTTTGCAAGATGTTCAACCGCTCGGCCCTGGCGAGTATGGCCGTGACATGAGCGCGGCTGACCCCATAGGCGCGCGCCGTCGCCTTGCGGGAGAACACGCAACCCGTCCCATCGCACGCATCTGTCTTCGCGGCAGACAGTAGATCCAACAGGATCAGGAAACCCGGCGCATGCCCAAGGAACATCCGCATTTCCTCTGAGAGAAAAGGCAAATCCAGCGCGTGCCGCAGAAGCCAGCTCACACCGTCGATAAGCACGCCCGTTCCGATGGCTTCTTCCGCCGGCGTCTCCGTTGCCGGGAGGGTTTGCCACGGCGAGGCCGCGACGCGATAGGTGCTGGCAAGCGTCTCGATTGCCGAAATAATCCAGCCGTTTAGCGACCATGGCCGCTCGCGGTTATCGTCGCCGGGCGAGTGACGCTGCGCGGTATTTTCCAGTTCCAGCCAGTCGATCAGTGCGCGTGTCCTGCGGCTGGATGCCCAGCCGGGCGGAACGACGACTGCCTGAACCGCCGCCAGCGTAAATTGCCCGCCATGGACCGATGCGATGCCCACGGTGCACATGACGGTGGCGAATGCGCCGAAGTCTCCGAGCGCGCGAACGAGGCGCTGCTCCTGTTTGAAGGCGGTCGATATGTGGGTGCAAAGATAGGCGGCAGCATCACCAAAGGCATCGTCATTCAGGATTCGGTTCGCAAGTAGGCCCAGCCTCTCTCGAAGCATGTCCGGCCGAGGCCGGGCGAAGTCCCTTTTCGGGTGCGTCTTTGAAGCTGGGGCGCCTGCTTTTCCGGATACCTTTCTCCCGTGGTTTTTTGCTCTTCGCTACTTTATGGCGAATTCGAAAACGTGAGTTCTGTTCGCTGGCGACGGCCGCGCAGGGCAGTCGTGACAGCCGAAAGGTTCCGCTCCGGAAGATGCGTGCATTTTGTTGCACTCCCCCGAGGCCCTGTTGAGCGGTATTAAAAAATACTCTCATAAATTGAATGTTAAGGGACGCGTAAAAATGTGTTCCCTTTTGAGACGGTTTGCGGGAGTAACGCTGACAATAGCATTATATGCTGTTTTTATTGCATAATTTAATGAAGTGTCGGATGTGGAATCTTTCGTCCATTTGCCCTGAATGCAATCTTTGATGGTTGCTTTTTAGGTCTTGACGACGTTGCAGACGATGCGTCCGAAACCACCCGATATCCGAATGTTACTGCCATGTCTCTGGCACGGTCGGCAGCGATGCCGGGCGGCGCATGGAGCCCGTCATGCCTTTTATTCATCCCCAATTCTCCAGAGGAGGTTGAAATGATGCAACTTAAACATGTTGTTCTTGCCGGCCTTGCGGCCTTCGCAATGCAATTCGATATCCCGTCCATGGGCCAGCCGGCCCTTGCGAACGCTGCAACCCTCACCGCCGAGCAGACGGCGGCTTTCCAGTCGAAACTGGAGCAGGCGGAAGCGAGCCGCGAGCTGCTCGGCCGCCGATCCGTGTGCCTGATGGAACATCTGACGGCGCAACAGCAGCTCAGCGCCGACCGCGAGAAGGCGCTGGGGCAGGCCATGTACCTGCAGATCGAGCTGGAGCGGCAGGTGGTGCAGTCCGAAACCAGCGTGAAGGGCTATGAGGAGCTGGTTCAGTCCGAGAGCGAGAACGTCAGGGCGCGTCAGGCCACTTTCGAAAAAGCCCGGAGGGAAATGGACGAGCAGGCCAAGCGAGTAAAAATATGCAGCGGCGTCCTCTTCTTCCTGCCGGGAATTTGCCAGGCCGGTGACGCCGCGGTCAAAGCGCTGGGCTGGATGAATGATGCGGAGCGGGAATACCGCACCGCGCAGCCGCGTCTGGACAATGCCCGTGCGGCTCTTGAAGGCGTTCGCAACCAGCTCGAAAACAATCGCCGCCAGCTTGCGGCGGCACAGCAGAGCCACGCGGAAAACCAGAAGGCGGTGAAAACTCTGGAGGAGCAGATCACCAGGCTCAAGGCGGCGATCTCCACCATCAACGTCAAGGTCCAGGACTTCAACATTCAGGTCGGCAACTTCACCGGCGCTCTGAAGGAAGCGAGCGAGGTCAATCCTGACGACGCGAAAATACGTCAGGTTACGCGGCTGTCCGCCGAGATCGACGGCCTGACCAAAGACGTGCCGCAGTTCATTTCCTCCACCGAGGCCGGACTGCCGGAGGACGCGAAGAAACAATGCGGATCGTGAACGATCAACCCCATGACTCTCCGTAACCACCCATCAACAGGAGCATGAAAATGAACAATGTCGTGACTTTCGAAAGCCGGACCGCCCAGATCAACAGCGCAATCGATGCCGGCGTCGATGCGATCGTTTCGCAACCGAATTTCAGCCTTCCCAAGTCGGATACGGCGCTTGTCCGGTCTTATGTCGATAAGATCCAGGGAACCTATGATGTCGAGCGCGCCAAGCGCGACACCGACAACGCGATCGATCTGCTTTACATCGCCTATAACACCACGCCGCAGGAAAACGGCGATATTCGCGTCCGCATCAGCGCTATCATGAACAGGCTGATCACGTCCCAGCAGAAAAGCGAAATAGTCATGAAGAACGCGATGGAGGCGGCCACCCGCATCGGCCTGTCCATCGCCGATCTTTTCCCGGACTGGCTCGATGTCAGGGAAGAAAACGATCAGGCCGAAATCAAGGCATTTGTCTCCAACGATCTGATAAAGCTCGCAACGAATATCCGGGATAGGGCTCTCAGCGTTCGAGACGAGCTTCTTGCCCTCGCTGCAACCTATGACGCCATCATCAGGGACACGGCGCAAACCACGGATATGAGCGAAACGGCCTTGAGCAAACGCCTCGCCGATAAAGCCGTGATGGAACGGGAAATCCGGGAGGCGGACGCACGGCGGGAACAGCTTGAGTCGCTTGTCAACGATCTCAAGGAACAGGTTGCGGCATTCGAAAAGAAGGCCCGGGAATATGAGCAGCGGGCCAATACGGCCGAGCAGCGTGCTTTTGTCATGTCGATCGTCCGCGTCGGCGCGCAGATGATTTCAAGCGCAATTCCCGCCATCGCCATGGTGGCGGGCGGTCCTGCCTCCATGCTGGCCTCGTCGGTTGGCGGCGCGCTTTCGGGACAGTCCAAGGCCGGGCAGGATGCAGACGGGCAGGGGCAGGGCGGCGGCTCCCGCACCCCGTCAGGCGGCGGAAGCAAGGCCGATGCGGCCGCCAAGCAGAGCGAGCTTTCCGAAAAGAAAGCCGAGCTTCGCAAGAGCGAGGAAAAACGCGACGCTCTGAAGGGGGATGTCAAGTCGCTCGAGGACGCCAAGGCGAAGCTTGCGCAGGACGCGGAGAGCGCGGACCCCAAATCGAGCAAGGCCATCGAGCTTGCCGAACTCGACAAGCGTCTGGCTGCACGTGCCGCGGAACTCAAGGCGCAGGAAGAAAAGATCGCCGCTCAGCAAACGGTTATTTCCAGCCTGCAGGCTTCGCTCGATGCTTTGGACAAGGGGCTGGGCAAGCTCTCCGAAGAGCAGCAGCAACAGGCGGCCAGCCTGCGCGAAATCCAGATGCAGATGATCGACAAGGCGGAGGCCTATGAGAAGGAACGCCGAACCCAGGCGGCCGAGCTCATCAGGATCAACGCCCTGCTGAAGGGGAAGCAGGCCGAGGATGACAAGATCAAGCTTGCGGTGCAATCGCTCAACGTCAGCATTTCGGCGCTGAAACGCATGAAGGAAATCGTTGAAGAAATCGCCTTCTTCTTCAAGGGCTTCGCCGATTTCATGCAGGCGGTTGCAGATGATGCCCAGCATCAGATCACCGGCATTGAAAATGTCGCCGGGCAGGAGACGCTGCGAAAGAACCGCTTCGCGCAGCTCATCCGCTCCGTCGACGAGTTCTTCGTCAGGCAAACCGCCCAGTGGCACGCGGTGGTGATCGTCTCCGACCGCTTCAACCGCAGCTTTGCCGAAGGATGGTCGAAGCTCAACAAGTTGCAGGGCGGATATATCGACAGTGCCAATCTGCCGGCCTATCTGGCGGGTGTCGCGGAGAAGCTCTCGGCCATCGTCGCCGAACGCGAGGCCGCCGCGGACGCAAAAATCGCGTCGTTGCAGGCCTATCGTCAGGATCTGAGCAAAACTGCCTGATCCCCTGAGAGCCTGCCGCTCCTGTTCCGGCCCGACAGGAAGCGTCTCCATGATCCCGGCCGAACACGTCCCCTCGGGCATGGGATCATGGGCAATGTCCTGCCGGCGCAGATGCCGGCAGGACGGCCAACACCACCCAGACCTCAACACCCAGCAGATGTAATCAACGACGGGCACCCGGCTGTAACCCGTACCCCGTCATTTTCAACAAGGAGAAGACCATGCCAACAGTCAACAACTCTCCCGCCCTGGTGCCCCAGCTAACCCCCGCCTGGTGCTTTGCCGCCGTCGAACAGATGGTGCGGGCCTATTACGGACTTCCCGCGGCGACGCAATACGTCATTGCAAGGCGCAACACGGCAGCACTCGCCACCGTCGATCCCGAGGTTCGCGAGCGTTGGGAACTGGCGGAGGTTCTGGATCAAACCGGCGGCATCAATGAACAGGCCGGCGCCAATCAGAACAGCAATATCGTCCAGCTGGTTTCCAGCCAGTGGAACGCCTTCGATCACGAAACGACCGGCGGCCACTTCGTCAATGGCCTGACGGCCGATATCGTCAGACACGAGATCGATAACAACCGCGTCTTCGTAATCGGAACGGAGTACCACTATTACCTCGTCTATGGCTACACCGTGAATGGCAAGGATCTGGAACTTCATATCCTCGATCCATGGCCAGCCGGGCAGGGCGGTGCCAGAACGCGGCTCGGCCTGCAGGCGTTTTTGGCCATGCCGGCCCGCGTCGCCATCACCTTTGGCTAAGCCGCTAAGCCGAACACCGGCCGCATTTCCATCGATTGCCGGATTTATCCGGCGCCCAATCAACCACAGATCCCACCATGCTATCCTGCACGCCAACGTCCGGGAACAGGTGGTCCATGTCCAAAAGGAGATACACATGCCACTTCTTGGCAATTTCGTCGTCAAGCATATCCGGCCCTTCGGTGAAGCAGGCTATAATGCTTTCGGCAATGATCAAACCATCGAGTTCCTCTCAAGTCTCGGGCTCAGCGGCGGGGATATCGCCAGTATCTTCGCCGCCTGGCGTCTTGCGGCCCTGGCCGATCCCATGGGGCAGAGCAGCCTTCTCGTTGCCGCCGCGAATGGGCTGGCGCAGGCGCGATGGGAATATCTCTATGAGACCCAGATGAGCACTGTCCTGTTCCTCGACGATGTCCAGCTTGAATCCCTCAGCAACCTCGCGCCGGGCGCCAACCAAAACTTCTCATGGCGATCCCCAACCCCCATCGCCGCCGCGGTGACCATCCACAACGGCAGCAACCGGCATCACATCATCTGGGATGCGACGGGCTTTTCCGGCGGCACCGATGAAAATGGCTGGATTTCGCACTTCACCGCATTGTTGCCCACCGAGAGATAGGTCCTTCGCCGGATAATCGCCAAACGACGCCGGAACCTTATCGCAACGTTCCGGCGTCGATGCCGCCAGCCCCTTCATATCCCTGTCATAATGGTGTCTGATACCGAAACCGTTTTGAGGCTGATATGTGTTGACGACGAGCCGTTGCACGCAGGGAGTTCTTTGGTGAAATCGTCAACGCGAAGCATGGAGACCGAAGTGCACGGCCAGAGACACGGCACACCCGGTGAGGTTTTTGCGGCCTTCCTGAAGCTCGGCGTCACCTCCTTCGGCGGCCCCATCGCCCATCTCGGTTATTTTCGCGATGAGCTGGTCGTGCGGCGCAAATGGATCGACGAAGCCGGTTATGCCGATCTCGTGGCGCTGTGCCAGTTTCTTCCCGGCCCGGCCTCCAGCCAGGTGGGGTTTGCGCTTGGGCTGCTGCGGGCAGGCCCGCTCGGTGCGCTGGCGGCCTGGACGGCTTTTACCCTGCCATCCGCCATTCTCCTCTTTTTCTTCGCCATGGTCGCCGCCTCCATCGAAGGGCCGGTCGGCACCGGCCTCCTGCATGGGCTGAAAATCGTCGCCGTCGCCGTCGTGGCGCAGGCGGTCTGGGGCATGGCAAAGAGCCTTGCGCCGGATCGTGAGCGGGCCAGCATCGCGCTTGCCGGCATCATCTGCGTCGTGTTTGTCGCCGGCGCCTTCGGACAGATCCTGGCGCTTGCCGTCGGCGCGCTCGCGGGGCTTGTCTTCTGTCGCGCGGATGCCGCGCGGCAGGCCACCCATCTCGCCTTCCGGGTGCCGAAAAGCGCCGGATACATTGCGCTCGCTACCTTTGCCCTGCTTCTTGGCCTCCTGCCGCTGCTTGCGGCGGTCGCGGCGTCACAGGGCCTTTCCTTGTTCGATGCCTTTTATCGTGCGGGCGCGCTCGTCTTCGGCGGCGGCCATGTGGTGTTGCCGCTGCTGCAATCGGAAGTCGTCGCCACGGGCTGGGTTACGGAAGATGCCTTCATCGCCGGTTATGGCGCAACCCAGGCCGTGCCCGGCCCGCTTTTCACCTTTGCCGCCTATCTCGGTGCGGTGGTGGGGCCACAGCCCAACGGCGTTACAGGCGCGGCGATCGCCCTTGTCGCGATCTTCCTGCCCGGCATGTTGCTGCTCGTCGGCGCACTGCCCTTCTGGGAAGGGTTCCGCAAGCACCTTGTGGCGCAGGCCGCCATGCGCGGTGCAAATGCCGCCGTCGTCGGCATTCTGGGCGCCGCACTTTATGATCCGGTCTGGACAAGCGCCATCTTCACCCCGAAGGATTTCACGCTGGCGCTCACCGGCTTCATCCTGTTGACGATCTGGAAAACCCCGCCATGGGCCGTTGTGGTCCTCTGCGCGGCCGGCGGCGTTCTGCTCGCCCTGGCATAAGCCTTATCCCGCAGCGCCGATGCTCTCGAACATCCAGCCGGAAAAGGCCTGCATGGCGGGTGTCGGCGGTTTCGATTGCAGCCGGGTCAGCCAATAGCTCCCGAGCGAAATGGTAACCGGAAAAGGCTGGATGATCGCGCCGGAGGCCAGATGCCGCGAAAACATCGATGGCGGCGCCAGCGCCACGCCCAGCCCCTGCAGGGCCGCCTCCATCATGCCCAGAGACGTATCGAAAACAATGCCGGCATTCACCTGCGCCGCAGGCGTCACCCCTGCCGCCGCAAACCAGTTGCTCCATTCATCGGCCCTGTAGCTGCGCAGCAGCGTCGCTTCCATCAGATCAGCGGGCGTTTTCAGCGTCTCCGCCAGCTTCGGCGTGCAGAGCGGGGAGAGCGGCGCCTCGAATAACCGAAAGGCATCTGTGCCATGCCAGGAGCCCTGGCCGAAACGAATGGCAAAATCCAGCCCTTCAGCCGCCATATCCACCCGGTTATTGTTGGTGGAAACCCTGACATCGATGAAGGGATGCTGCTTCTGAAACGCCTTCAGCCGGGGCAGCAGCCAGCCCACGGCAAAGGTTCCCACAACACCCAGAAACAGCAATTCGCGCACCTGCCCGGCCTCGATCCGGTCGAGCGTCGTCGCCATCTGGTCGAAGGAGCTGGTTACCGTCGGCAGCAGGGCCTCGCCTTCGGCGGTAATCTTCAGCCCGCGCGGAAGCCGCTGGAAAAGCGAAACGCCAAGCCGCTTTTCCAGCCCTTTCACCTGCTGGCTCACAGCCGCCTGCGTCACACACAATTCGATGGCCGCGCGGGTGAAGCTCAGGTGCCGCGCCGATGCTTCAAAAGCCCGTAAGCCGTTCAGGGGAAGAAATTGCCGAACCATTCAAGACCTAGATTTTCTTGTGTCTCCTCCGAGATATCATGATTTGTTCGTGCAATGTAGGCCGGTTAAACGTCTTTCGCTGGGAACGGCCCACGGGCTGAAAATCCACCCAAGGTTTTGGAGAACGCGAAAGATGAAACTTAATCGCAGACATATCGCACTGGCCACTTTGCTTTCGACGGGCCTGTTTTCGCAGGCGCTCGCCGCCGATGATGCGAAGCTGAAAGCGATAACGGATGCCGCGATCAAACCGGTCATGGAGAAAAACGGCATTCCGGGTCTTGCCGTTGGTATCAGTGTCGACGGTGAAAGCCACGTCTTCACCTATGGCGTCATGTCCAAAAGCTCGGGCCAGCCGGTGACGGCGCAGACGCTTTTCGAACTCGGCTCTATCTCCAAGACTTTCACGGTCACCCTCAGCACCTATGCCGAAATGAATGGCCAGCTTTCGCTCTCCGGCAAAGTTGAAGATTATCTTCCCTCCATGAAGGGCAAGCCCTTCGGTGATGTCACACTGATGCAACTCGGTACCCACACCGCCGGCGGCTTTCCGTTGCAGGTGCCGGATAACGTCAAGACGGAACAGCAGTTGCTGGCCTATCTCAAGGCCTGGAAACCCTCATACAAGTCCGGAACACACAGAACTTATGCCAATCCCAGCATCGGCATGCTCGGATACATCACCGCAAAGGCCATGGGCCAAAGCTTCGATGACGCCATGAAAGATACTCTGTTCCCTGCGCTGGGCTTGAAGAACACCTTCACCGTGGTACCTGAGGCAAAGATGGCCGATTACGCGCAGGGCTATAAGCGAACCGGCGAACCCGCCCGCATGACACCGGCCGTTCTCTCCTCGGAAGCCTACGGCGTCAGATCGACAGCGGAGGACATGATCCGTTTCGTCAATGCGAATATGGGACTGGAAAAGCTGGACGGAAAAATCCAGCAGGCGCTCACCAACACCCATACGGGATATTTCAGCGTCGGCGCCATGACGCAGGACATGGTCTGGGAGCAATATGCCCATCCCGCACCGCTGAAGACATTGAGAGAGTTGAACTCCGGCGCCCTGCTCAAGACTGTTCCGGTATCTGAAATCTCACCACCCATGAAGCCGGGGCAGGATGTCTTCATCAACAAGACCGGCTCCACCAATGGTTTCGGCGCTTATGCGGCGTTCATACCCAAGCAGAAATTGGGCATCGTCATTCTGGCCAATAAAAACTATCCCAATGAGGAGCGGGTTTCTGCGGCATATGAGATTTTGGAGGCGTTGGGCGAAGGAATGAGGTGATGCTAAATGAGTATGTTGTTTTTTAGATTTTATGGTTGTGTTTTTTAAATATGACACGGATAGGTTGGCGCAAGCCTCATCTGCCAGATTTGGGTCGTAGATGTAGGAGAATTGCCATGACCACTATTGGATCGACAGCATATTATAGCTCCACTGGTCGCTACGGTGGGACTGAAAAGACGGATAACAGCACCGCCAGCACATATACGGCGTCACAGCAAGAAAGTGGAAGAAAGTCGGTGGCCGGGGGAGACAATTCTTCTGGCGTTTCGACGGTCACTCTTAAGCTCCAGGGAAAACTGGTCAGCTTGTACATGTTCGATTTATCGAATGCTAAGCCGATAGATATCGCTGCTCTGCCGCAGGATCAATACAATGAATTTATGCAAGCAAAAGAACAGCTTATCGAGACTAGTATGAGCAGTTTGGAAAGCGAGTATAGCACCCATGAAGCTCCTGATCTTTCCAACTATGCCGGCCTTAAACCCTATGCGAACGTGGTTATCGGTGGGAGTGTAGTTGCGACCATCGATAATCAAGGCGTCGTGACAAGCGACGACGCTTTAGGTAACCGGCTCCGTAACCTGTTGTCGGGTCTGGATGGCGTATCTGGGCCTGATTTTGCCCAAAAAATTGCGGAGCGGATCGCCAATCTCGTTGGGGGGCGAGTACAGAAAGCCCGCACAGCCCTGACACAAAGGGAGTTTAATTCGCTGCCGCCAATACCAGAAACCAAGGTGACGATTGATCATGTGGCTATGAAGGCTGACCTGCGTTATGCGGAAATCCAAGGCTGGAAGCAAGATTATGCGCGGTATGAGGACGGTCGCGTTAAGTATTTAAGGCAGATAATACAATAGATTTTACAGTTTCGATTGAGCGAAGATAAAAATACATTTGGAGTTATTTCGATGTCTACGATTGGATCAACAGAAGATTATACCTCCGGTCTTCGTTACAACGGAACGGAAAAAGCAACCGCCAAGGGTCGTGAGGCTCACGCTTCCTCTGCGGTATGGCAGGATAAAAAAAGCCAGATTGGCTCTGATAACCCTGATACCATCATTGACAGCAGGCCTTCAGCCGCGACACTCAATTTTCAGAAAAAGCTCTCAGCCCTAAGCCCTACTGCGGTTTCCTCCGTCTTGAAAGGGACGCCTGTTTGGGAAATGTCCGAAGACTTCTTTCAGAGAATCGTCAGCAGTCGTGAGATGCTGTTGGAAGCGGATTATACACGCTTTCCAGAAGCGCCTGATCTCTCGGATTATGGTGGGATCAAGCCCTATGCGACCGTAGTTGTCGGCGGTCAAATTGTGGCGACAATCGACAATCAGGGAGGCGTCTCCAGTGATGATGCTCTTGGCCGCAGGCTGCACGGCATCCTTGCTGGCGAGGTGGATGGAACGAATGGCCCCAACTTGGCACACGCTCGTGCTGATCAGATTGCAGAACTTTTGGGAGGCCGTGTCGTCAAATCCGAGACGGCGCTGACACAGGCAGAATTTTCTGCATTGCCCAAGATTGAACAGCCGAAGCCTTGGATTGACTACGATGCCATGCGCGCTGATCCTAAATATGGTCTTATTCAGGAAATGAAGCATAGGCGTGCAGAATATCTGGCCTCTCAGTAATCCGACGATACCTACAGTGGTCGAGAGCTGTTTGGTGAGGGGACCGCAGGTCCCCTCGATT
The DNA here is from genome assembly GCF_053522385.1 of Agrobacterium sp. 22-223-1. Lineage (NCBI taxonomy): Bacteria > Pseudomonadati > Pseudomonadota > Alphaproteobacteria > Hyphomicrobiales > Rhizobiaceae > Agrobacterium > Agrobacterium sp. 22-223-1. The sequence continues at coordinate 426,314 of NZ_JBNWCN010000003.1, read as the reverse complement.
GTCGCGGCGTAGCTTTGGTTAAGCTGCCAAAAGGCCCGTCAGATCGTACGACGGTCCGGCACCGTTTGCTGTAACGATATACTCCACGACGAAATGGCCGCCGAGGAAGAAATCCTCGATAATAGCGGCACTATTGAGCGTAGAATCGGCAGAATCGGCAATAGAATAGAACCATAGATCATCTCCGTTTTGCTGAAACGCCAGATCGTTAGCAGCATAGCTGACGACGAGAACATCTTGGGTATCATACGTTGCGTCAGTCCGCGCTGTGCCGCCGTTTGTAACGCCATCGTTAATGGTATCAAATCCTTGGCCGTTAAACCGATATTCATCGTTACCGGCATTGCCCCAGAGCCGATCGTTTCCAGTTTCACCGAGCATGATGTCGTTGCCTGCGTCACCAAAAAATTGATCGTCTCCTGATCCGCCCAGCATGACGTCGTTCCCGTTTCCGCCTACGAGGACGTCATTGTCTGCTCCGCCCTCCAACCGGTCGTTGCCGTCTCCTCCGTCCAACCAATCATCGCCGGCCTCACCGTAGAGATTGTCGTTGTCTGCTCCACCAGAGAGGCGATCGTTGCCATAGCCACCGTAGAGATAGTCGGTTCCAGCACCGCCCTCCAGATTGTCATTGCCGTTATAGCCACGGAGAAGGTCGTTGCCGGCGCCGCCGTCGATCCAGTCATTGTGTGCCGTACCGTAGACCGTATCGTTGCCGCCGAGCGCATAGACACTCCACCAAGCCTGATGTTCTGGCCAGTCGGCGGGAGGAGTTGACGGTTCATTTCTTAGATCGATAAGTTCTGCTACATTGGTTCCGTTGCGTGTAGGCATGTTACACTCCTTGGGTTGCCGGCGAACCATTTCGCCGGTTTCGGACGGGCGCGGCAGCTCTGCTTTCCAGGCCATAGTCTGCTGCGTCCGTATCTGCCTCGCGACAAACCCGTCGCGAATGTCGTTGTCATTCTTCCCGAAACGCACGCTGCATATGATCGCGCATGGGCTTGGTGAAGTATGAAATGACCTTGCGGTCTCCCGTTCGTATGAAGACATCGACAGGCATGCCGGGAACCAACTCGATGCCTTCGTTTCGCCGGATATCGCTGTCGCGTATGGCAATTCCTGCCTTATAAAAACTTGTGGCGGTAACTTGGTCCGTTTCCAAGTCGGCGGAGATGCGGATAACTGAGCCTGCGATCTCCGGCGTCGTATTACGGTTGAACGCCGTCAGCTGGAGCGTTGTTGATTGGCCGACAGCCAGCTGGTCAATATCCTGCGGTGCGATGCGTGCCTCCACAGTGAGCGTGCTTTCTTGCGGGACAATTTGCATTAGAGGTTCAGCAGCGGTGATCACGCCACCGACGGTATGAACCATAAGCTGATGGACCACCCCCGCAATTGGCGCTTTGATATCGAGATGCTTCAGTTCATTAAGAGCCGTGACCTCCTTTTCGCGGAGCTCGACCTGCTGGTTCTCAACGTCGCGAAGTTCCGTCGCTACTTCAGCATGCATTTGCTGATCGATCTGTAGCAATTGCACCTCTGTTTCGGAAATGCGGGTCCGTGCCGATGCTATCGATGCCACGAGCTGCCCGTACTCGCCGCGTAGACGTGCCACATTGCGATCGAGATTGTTCACACGGCTCAACGGAATAGCGCCCGATGCATACAGCCGGCGAAGGCCAGAGAGCTCCTGTTCTATGAGGTCTGTTTCTTCGGTTTTCGCATTCCGTTGTTCTTCAACGCCGACGATCTGCTGCTGAAGCTGTTTGATTTGCTCACGCAGCCGGGTCTTCTGGCCTTCTCGTGAGGTACGGCGATCCTCGAACAGCCGTCGTTCGCTGGCCATCAATGCATCTGCATCGGAAAGCGATAGCCGTGATAGAAGTTCTGGGGGAACAGCAACGAGCAGTTTTGCATCACGTTCTGCCTCCAGTCGCGCGTGACGGGCGTAAAGTTGGTTGAGCTTGTGGGAAGTGGTGATCAGGTTCGCCTGTGCTACGGTTGCATCGAGCCGTATCAAGACGTCACCTGTTTCAACTGTCTGCCCCTCCCTGACGAGAATCTGAGAGACGACGCCTCCAGACAGGTGCTGTACCTTCTTGGCATTGCCATCCACCATCAAGATTCCCGGGGCAATGACCGCACTAGACAGTTCGGTGTTCATTGCCCATCCGCCAACACCGCCGAACAGGAGAATGATGCCGGCTGTGCCGGCGAGAAGATGCCGGTGCAGAGAGCGTGCGAGGTCAGATTTTGTCTCGTTTGCCATGGCTACGTATCCTCTCCTGCGACAACTGCTAGAGCTGGCGCGGTCGCGAGACGCTGTCTTGGCGCTTGTTGCTGTAGTGATTTCAGGACTGAATCTCGTGGCCCGAAGGCGCGGACAGTACCCTGTTCCACGACAAGCAGAAAATCGATTTGCGACATGACGCTGTTACGGTGTGCCACCACAAGGACGATACCGCCACGGGCTTTAACGCCGGCAATGGCCTCGGTCAGTGCCCGGTCGCCGTCGACATCAAGATTGGAGTTTGGCTCGTCGAGGACGACCAGAAAAGGCTTGCCAAATAGGGCGCGAGCAAGAGCGATCCGTTGGCGCTGACCGGCTGAGAGGTTTGCCCCACCATCACCTACCTGCGTCTCGTAGCCGTTAAGCAAGGATACGATCATGTCGTGCACACCGGCGGCCTGGGCGGCGGCGATGATATCAGCATGATCGGCAAAGCGATCAAGTCGGGCTATGTTCTCCGCTATCGTGCCCGGGAAGAGGTCTGAGCTTTGTGGCATATATCCAATATGGCGACCACGGTCGTGAGCGGGCCATTGATCGAGCGCTGCCCCGTCAATGCAGACGCGACCGCGTGCTATAGGCCATGCGCCGGTGATGGCCCGAACTAGGGTAGACTTGCCGGATGCACTTGGCCCTATAATACCTACTACGCTTCCAGCCTCTGCTCTGAAACTTACATTTTGTATCGTCATACGCTGTCGCTCGCCTGGAGGTGCAGCGAACACGGCTTCTACTCGCAGCGTTTTCGTAGGTGCTGGCAGTGTTGTTCGTTCTGTTGGGGTGGTGGGGAAATTTGTCCACAATGCCTTGAGTCGCTGCCACGCCTGCTGAGCCGAGATCATATGACGCCAGACACCAATAATCTGTTCGATCGGCTGTAAGGCTCTGGCTGCGATAACGGAGCTTGCGATGATTGCACCTGCCGATAGCTCGCCCTGAATGACCAGCCATGCACCGAGCGCGAGAGTTGTCGACTGCACCATCTGCCGAAGTGCTTTTGATATGCCGGCAAAAAGAGCGGAGAGATCGGCGGTTTTACGCTGAATGGAACTGGCGTTGTCATGAGCGGCGTTCCAGCGGTCAGTCGCCTGATCCAGCATGCCCATGGCTGCGATGGCCTCAGCATTTCGATGCGCGGCTTCACCCACACGGTTCCGCTGGGTGAGTGCTGTGGCATTCTCTGCGGAGCGATGTTTCGTCAGCATGCTTGATAGCAGCGTTAACGTGATGAGCACGGCCATCGTTCCTGCGACTAGCCAGCCAATCAATGGATGAAGGAAGAAGCAGATAGCCAGGAACACCGGCGTCCATGGCAGATCGAACAATGCTGCCACCCCCGGTCCAGCTAAGAAGGCCTTGATCTGGTCGGCCTCCTGCGCGGGTTTAAGCACGTCATTGTTCGTCTTGATCAGTAAGGGTGAACCTGCAATCGCCGCGAACACCCGGTTTGAAATCTGCAAGTCGATTGTTGCGGCTATTCTGGCTAACATGCGCGCACGAAGAATATCGAGGCAGCCCGAGAAAGCATACAAACCAGCAAGCAAAATCAGTAGCGCCACCATTGTTGGGACGCTACGGCTTGGAATCACACGGTCATAGATTTCCAGCATAAACAACGGGCCCGCTAAACCGAGCAAATTGATGATGCCGGAAAACACCCAGAATCCGACCCATACGTGTCGCATAGTCAATTCTCCTTGGGCACTCGTCGACTTGTTAAAATGATGTTCAAGTGCTTTGCCCTAGGCAAAAATTCTTTCGCATTATTCAATTTATGATTGATTTATATAATAGAATAATACCTATGGTATACTAATCGAATTGATTGTAAAATAAAATTTTTACGACTAATGGTTTATTGCAGAAACATGTTTCTGACATTGGATGTGTTCTTGGACGCAGAGCGGTCAAAAAGATGCGTGGGACCGATTTCGTGAACGGGAAGTTTTATTTTCAATTTTTATTTTTCGAGGGTCTTTTTTAATTTAATAATTTCAATTAGTTAATCTTTTTTCGATGCGTCGGCTTTTCCGCTGTGTGGTTATTGAACACCCTCGTTTTCTTTGTTTCATCCCCGGCCTGTTTGCCTGCCCTATACTCTCCCTATTCCGCGATGGATTGTGGATGCGGGGCACTGATAAGTGTCTTTATTTCCCCAGGTGGCAATTTTCAGTGCCCTGTTGCAATGCCCATCGAGCTGAAAGGCTGATGGGAAAAGAGATGAAGCTCAAGACACGGTCGCAACTGCGTCGCGTGATAGGAAAGGCGTGTTCAAATGGGTCTCTATGAAATGTACGTTCTTGCAGCTCGTGCAGATACAGCCCTGATGAGGCGAAGGGTGGCGAAGATTATGAATCGTCGACGCAAAAAGCAATATTTACACAACCAGAAGAAGAATTTGGATTTGAAAACCGAGATGAAGAGGGAAGTACCCCTTCGACCTGGGAGGATTCCATAAACATATATTTATATAGATACATATGCAGATACATATAAAATATACGCTGCGTTGAATTCTATAGGAATATTTGAGGGCGGATGAAAATCTGTGACCAGAATCTTGCTTTTACGGCCTGCAATTTGCGGATTGCGGGACGATAACGTGTAAATATATGATTTTTATGTTGAAATTGTCGATCTTGCTGGAGAATGGTTGTGCGCGGAAACTATATGAGTGAGATGGAATTGATTGAAGCAGAGATCAGATTCGAGTGACGATCGATCATAATAACAATATCATGATATTGTTATTATGATCGATTGCCACCAAAACAAACCCACTCTTTCAATCAGTCCCCAGTCAGATTCCCGGTAAAATCCCTAGTTTCCGCACAAACCTGCATAAATCATCCGTCCAGGCAAAGCAATCCGCCAGGTAAACAAGTACATAAATTATATGTTTGCTCGGCCATCCATATGTATATATATGTTTAAACCAACTTCATTTTGCGACCGGCAGGAATCGCCCTCACCACGTCACAATGTGAAACAATATTCCATCCAAAAAGTATAAATATAAAAATATATGTATTGATTCGGGTGCTGCAGCAAAACCATTCCCCATCGACCCACCGCGCCGCAGGCGCATTTCTGAATGACGCCCTCGTCAGCACGGATTCAGGTTACTGATAAATCCGTCAAATCAAAAAAAACGAAAATATATAATTTGCAAAACGTAACCGACGAAACAATTCGCCTGCCTTCTACGAACACAAGAATATCGGAAAGCTTCAAAGCTTTTCCAGCTTGGCAAGAAAAAAACGATCACTCCAAAGATCCGTGGATTTAAGCTCAGCTGGACGAAGAAACCGTCGAACATCCCCGGCAGCCTCTTTCCAGTCGATACGTTTGATCGTTTCTGAAAGAGCCGCTTTCAGCCAGGCAGCATCTACATGGACAGTCTCATCTCCCGCCCATGGACCAGCCTGCATCAGCGCATTGCGCAAAAGGTCCAGATTCGGCGAGACGCTGCGGGACACATACCAGGAGAAGTCAAACCAATCACGCCCCTTGAGAAATCCGCGGCATAGCAGAGCGTGTATCTTGAGCGCAAAATTGGAAGGCAAATCCTGATGGCGGACCTCATAATCAGCCGGAAAATCAAGATAGGTAGTTGCCTCACCCGATCCCGCAGGCGGATTAACGTCAATCTCAAGCTTGATACGAATTGTCTTGGGTCTACCTCTTCCCGCAAATGACAGATCCAACTGGCTCGCGATGGAATCATCCTTGATAACAGCCTGCCGGATCGCCGTATCCATCCGCACCTTGGGATGTGCCTCCAATTCCAGCCCGAACTGGCTGACAACATCCGTCAGAACCTTGAGATAAGGAGACCAGTTGAAACCCGTGTCGGGAGCCCGCAGAAGAAAATCGAGGTCCTCGGAAAAACGCGGCAGGCCATGAAGAATGCGAAGGCTTGTACCCCCCTGAAAAAGAGCCACATCGAAAAAATCGCCCCGCCACAAAGCGTAGAGTACGACCTCCTGCAGTATCTCCTTGACGGCATTCTCTTCCTCTATTGCACTCTCCGCCGCGTATTGCCGAAGCTTGTCCCGGATAATCTCAATCATGCCCTGACCTCGAGATCATGCAGACGCCTGGAAGGCATCAGGGCGCCTTCCAGCGCCCGGAGAAAGGCATTCGCAGCCTTGTGCTTGTACACCGGCTTCAATGCCGTAAAATCCGTACGTCGCAATCCGAAAAGGGCATCTTCCTCGATCCTCATACCAATCGTCAGCCATTCAAGCCCGCTCCACTCCACCTTGCGAAGCGCTACCAGATCCATAAGCGCCCGAAGAGGCCGGGCAACGAACGCAATCGAGCCGTTGAGCGGGACACGGTCAACACTCGTCATGAACCGATAATCGTTGATCGCCAGAGGATGATAGCTGAAGGTCCCGAACCCGGGCGTCGAAAAATCCTGGCTTTTCCGTCCAGGTGAAACACTGGCCGTAACAAACACCGCCTCCGGAATCCATCCATGGAACGACAGTGCTGTTTCGAAAGAGATATAGCTGCCCGGCACGAGGTTTTGGGCGACGGCAAACGGATGAACCGGGTCACGTCGATAGCGTCGCGCCAGCACATAACAACCACGCTTCAGGCGGATGAGGGACCCGTCTTTCAAAGCGCGGTTGACAAGGCCATAACGGCGCGCGTCACTGCCGCCCAGCAACTCGGCGAGTTGCCGGTCATTCAGAAAACGATCAGCCAATCCGGCTGCAGAAATCTGGTCCACCAACGAAGACATAATTCTTGATACTTCCAATTTGTGAAAGTTTCAAGAATTTTTATAATTTTGCTACAGGTGCCGGAACCCGTTCGCGGTAGGACGCACCTGTTCGAGTATCGACTGTTTTATGGCAAGGACGGCAGGCGTATCGTCGGGTTCGACAACGAACGCGGCAAAGGCGATCATCGTCATCTTGACGGCGAAGAGCATCCCTACATGTTCACAACGACCGATGCCCTCCTGTCCGATTTTCGGAAGGAGATAATCACGAGGAGGCAGAAACCATGAGAGAAGCCTTGATTCAAATCAGAGCAGACAGCGAAACGGCCCTCGATGAGGCCTTTGACAGGGCAACGAACGCAATGCGCTCAGGTAATCCCTCAGAGCCCGCGGCAGTCTTCACCTTCTCGTCGCCTGCCCAGCTTTTTTCTGTCATCACACCCAAAAGGCGGGAGTTGATTGAACATCTCCAGAAGATCTGCCCATCCAGCATACGCGGACTTGCCCGATCCGTCGAACGTGACGTCAAGCGTGTGCACGAGGACGTGTCCGCGTTGTCGGACTGGGGTATCTTCGAACAAACCGAAGACGGAAAGGTTCACGTACCCTACGACGTGATCCACGCGAATTTCGACCTCAGAGCGGCAGCCTGATCAGACCACTGATTGCTGCACTCATCTCCACAAGACGGATAAAGGCGCGGCGGCTAACCTCTCGCCGAAGGGCACGAGATCAGAGCTATCGTAAAGCACAACGCCATAGGCAAACCGATCCTTACACGCTTCGGCCAAGGTCCGCAGTCCGGCAAAATCGCTCGATTTCACCGTCGCCGACGCCTTGACCTCGATCCCGACGATCATGCCATCGTCCCGTTCCAGGACGATATCCACCTCATGCATTTGTTGGTCACGAAAATGATACGGTGTCAGCCGCAGATCGGACGCAGTCATGAGCTTCAGGACCTCGGCGAACACGAAGCTCTCCAGAAGCGCACCAAATACACCGCGGTCCGCCTTCACCCGATCAAAGGTCAACCCACGCGCCGTAGCGAGGAGGCCGGAGTCGAGGAAATGCAGCTTCGGCGTTTTGGCGATCCGCTTCAGCACGTTCGTATACCAGGGCTGCAATGTCGAGACGAGAAAGACCTGCTCCAGTAGCGCGACATAGCGCTGTCCCGTTTTGTGGCTGACGTTAATGCTGGAGCCGAGCCGCGAATAATTAATCAATTGCCCTGAAAGCTCCGCAAGCAGTCGAACGAATTTTGGCAGCTCGGTCAGCTTCTCGATCTCGGCGATATCTCTGAGGTCGCGTGTCAGAACCGACGTCAGATAAGATCTGGCCCAATCCTGCCGTCGCCGTTCGCTCTCACGGCTGATCGCCTCGGGAAAACCTCCAAACAGCACAAGTTTGATAAGATCATCACCGACAATCGCCTCACGGTCCCCATGCAGTTTCCCTGCGAACAGGCGCTCAAGGAAATGCGGCGCCTGGCCTGTTATTTCCGCCCGAGCCAGAGGGAGCATCCGAATGGTTTCCATCCGGCCCGCCAGACTGTCCGCAACCCGCGGCAATGTAAGCACATTCGCAGACCCGGTCAGGAGGAAACGGCCGGGCCGATAGTCTTCGTCAACCGTCTTCTTGATTGCCAGCAACAGATCAGGCGCGCGCTGAATCTCATCGATGATGGCACGATCGAGACCGCGAATGAAACCAACCGGATCGGACCGCGCGGCATCAAGCACCGTCTGGTCATCGAGTGTGATATAGCTCCGCCCAGCCTCACCCATCTTCCGCACAAGGGTGGTCTTGCCCGCCCGGCGTGGCCCCACGATCAGGACCACCGGGGTGTCCGAAAGGGCCTCCACCACCCGATACTCAACCAGACGCTCAAACATACCCGTTTCCAATTCCTTGTCGATTGGAATTATCAACCATGACAATTGGAAGTCAATACCTCGCTGATTGGTAATGGAAGAGCTGAAATCAGCCATCCGTCACCTCAGATCGGCTCGAGGACAGCTTCAGCACATCGTAGAGGGCCGCTCGATAAAACCTCTCAAAGACACAGGCAGCCACAACTACCACCACGGGGAACGTCAGCCAAAGCGCAATGTAGGCAACGTCCGTCTTATCCAAGCCACCAGCATCCAGCGTTGAGACATAGCCGCTTGCAGAGATAAGGGCACGTGAACCTTGAACGCCTGTAATTTTGACGCTATATTGCGTCAATATCTTTGGCTAACCAAAGGAGGCGATCATGGCTCTCGCACAATATGCTGACAACGGGCTGTTCGCGCCAGGAAAAATCGCTGACGTTCTTCATACAACAAGCGACGATATCGCTCGCAGTGCCGGGTTGGGCAAAGATGCCGTACAACGCAAGGAACGCATCAAGTCGGACAAAACCCAACGGCGACTGCGCGAAATGATTGAAGTCATCAACAAGGTCGAGGCCCGTTTCGGCTCCGCGCTCATGGCATATGCATGGTATCGCTCACAGCCTCTCTCAGGCTTTTCTGGCCACACGGCAATGCAGCTTGTTCGAGACGGGCGCGCTCACGAAGTACTCGAATACATCGACGCAATCGACGCTGGCGTGCATGCCTGACCTGATGCACTACCAGGGTAAACTCTACCGGGCGCTTAATCCCGTTTACGCTCGTGAGCCGCTCTCCGGACGAGGGGCCGGGCTTTATGGCGGCAGATTCAATCCGAAAGGTATGCCTGCCCTCTACACGTCAGTGACAGTCCTCACGGCATTGAAGGAAGCAAATCAGGCGGGCAGCCTACAGCCCACAACTCTCGTCTCCTGCGATGCGGACATTACACCGCTGTTTGACACGCGCGATGTTCCCCTGCTTCATGATCGTGGTATTGACGCTCAAACTCTCGGCACCCCGACCTGGCGAGACGACATGAATGTCTTCGGTGAAGCACCCACACAAGGTCTTGCCCGGGTTCTGAAAAACGAGGGCTTTTGCGGTTTGATCGTCAGAAGCTTTGCTCCGGGGGCGACTGATACCGACCTCAACGTCGTTCTCTGGACATGGGGAGACACTCTCCCGCATCAGCTGATCCTGATCGATGATGAGCAGCGCTTGTCACGCTGAACACGCCTGGAAACCGGTGTTGCAATCTCCGCAGCCAGCAAGAATGAGCCTGAAGCGCCCATTATAATGGGTCAATTAATTGGAAACCCGCCGTAAATGACCCGTTACAATGGGTCAATATATCCGACCTGACGCCCGCACTGCGAGACGGCGAACACCAGGTCCGGCTTGCCACGGTATTCGATTGCAGGAGCGAAAATGGCAACGCGGAGACGAGCCTGGCGCCACCTGGCGCATTTCCGGAAGCGACCGATCTTCCGCTTTCGGCCCAATGGAGACATCTGAGGTGGGTCTCTAGTTAGTCGGACCGCATCGCGCTAAAACTATGCTACGATAACGGGAACTCCCGAGGATCGCATGCTAGTTGGTTTAAAGTCAGGCTTTACAGTCGATCCTCTACGTCGAAGTTGGGACGGGACAGCCGCTCGTCCTTTGGTATGGACTGCGTGGTATCCCGCTGATGTAGGATCAGTCGCGGATGTCCCTTTGGAAACGTCGTGGTTCAGAAGAGAAGCCGTCATTGTCAATGCGCCAGCATCCCGCGCCTATGATTCTTTTCCGCTAGTCCTCCTTTCGCATGGGACAGGAGCCACAGCGGCCGCTCTTGAGTGGCTTGGCTTTCGGCTGGCTCAGCGAGGCTACATCGCATTGGCGATTGATCATCACGGCAACACAGGGTCAGAACCGTACCGCGCCGAAGGGTTTCTCTGCATGTGGGAGCGAGCCGCTGACTTGAAGGCCATTCTTGACCAGTCTAGTTGGCGGAGCGAGTTAGGAGTTGAGATCAATAATCAGATATTTGCGGCGGGCTTTTCCGCCGGAGCCTACACCGCTCTGTTGTTGGCCGGTGCGCGCGTTGCGTTCTCACAGTTCGAGCCGGACAACCCGTCGAAAAGCCCTGTCAGAGGGCCACGAGAGTTTCCGAGCCTCGCCGATGAACTCCCAAACCTTTATGGAAATCCGGTTTTCCGGGCGTCCTGGGATCGACGCCGCGCGGACTTCTCGGAGGCTAGAGTCCGTTCGGCGCTCGGCATTGCGCCGGGACGTTCTGTCTTAGGCTTCTCACAAGACAGTCTTCGGCACATCAGGATACCGGTTCAATTGATAGGTGGGGACGAAGACACGATCGCTCCACCCAGGCAATGCTGCCAATGGCCGTCCGAACACATACCGCTCTGTAAGACCGAGGTTCTAAGCGGCGGCGTTGGCCACTACACGTTCTTGCCCGAAGGTTCTGAAACCGGGCTGACCGCTGCCCCGGAACTTTTCGCCGATCCAAAAGGACTTTCAAGAACTGCTATCCATGACATCGTAGCGAGAAAGGCAGCTGACTTTTTTCGCAAGCGTCCCAAAGTAGATGGGATGGTTGCCGCCCTCCCCAGACGGCATCGCAATGTGCCAAAAAGGTGGTGTTGAGGCCACGAAACGGAGAGAGCGGCAAATGAAGGATACAATGATCAGGGTTGATCTGGCAAAGAATATCATCGTGCTTCATGGAACATCGATGACGGGCGAACTGCGATTTCGGAAGAAGCTGTCGCGCGGTCAGTTCGTTCAATTCATGCAGCGTCAGCCGGCAGCCGTTGTTGTTCTGGAAGCTTGTGGCAGTGCACACTACTGGGCACGGGAATTAACGGCCTATGGCCACGAGGTGAAGCTGATTGCACGCAATATGTTCGCCCGTTTGTCAAACGCCAGAAGAACGATATGGCCGACGCTGAAGCGATCGCAATTGCGGCACGCCAGCCGGAAATGCGGTTTGTAGAACCCAAAACGCGGGATCAGCAAGCAAGGGCTGTTCTGTTCCGGGGACGAGAGCGTCTTGTTCATCAGCGCACCGAACTGGTGAATGCCCTGCGAGCCATGCTCTACGAATTTGGACAAATCGTTCCGCAAGGTATCGGCCATATTAAGCGCATTGATGCGATCATCCGCGATGAAGCGATAGACTTGCCGGATATCGTGCGGGAGGAATGCCGGGATTTACTCGCGCAGATCGACGAAAAGACGACCCGCATCGAGGACAAGACGGTACAACTGACCAATGCCTCCAGAGATAGTGCCGCTGCACAGCGCCTTCAGACCATGCCCGGTGTCGGTCCAATGATCGCGCTGGCGATTGAAGCATTCGCACCGGCAATGACGACATTCCGGTCCGGCCGTGATTTTGCCGCGTGGCTCGGACTGGTACCACGGCAATTCTCTTCTGGCGGGAAGGAGCGGCTCGGCCGCGTGTCGAAGGCGGGACAAGCTGACATACGCAGGCTTTTGATCATCGGCGCAATGTCGCATGTAAGAGTGGCAAGCCGTAAACCGGCGGCACCAGGTTCATGGCTTGCTCGATTGCTGGCGCGCAAGCCGAAAATGCTCGTGGCTGTCGCGCTGGCAAACAAGATGGCGCGGAGAATCTGGGCCATGCTGACGAAACAGGAAGCTTACCGGGAACAAGCGTTGTCAGCGGCGGCATGATCCATGCGAGCTGAATACGCTGATGCTGGTGAAGAGGTGTGAGAAGTCGATGACCTGAATGGGCGCAATGATCGAACCGATCTGGATCCGGAAAACCAGTTAGGACTATGAGCTTTACAGCTCGGAAAGTAGATTTGGACCTGATCCGCAGATCACCATACCGGCCAGCGGTCTTTCGAAATGCCGCAATTAAAGGCCTGACAGAAGACCGCACTCGATCACACGTTCAGATGGACAAAAACTTCTTGCATAACGGGCGGCAACCACAGAAGTTCTCTTGCAGGGCGTTCCCCCACGGCTTCATGTGGCCTAAGCGGACTTATGGGTTCTGAAGCAGCACCAGACGACGCGCGATCAGCGCGCGCCGTCTGGTACATGTAGCGGTCACTTAGGGCCGCAGCCGCTTCGGTGTCCGGCTGAGCAATGTGACCTCCCTTATGCTGGCGGCGTTGAGAAGGCGCATCATGATGCGACCAAGCCCAACCCCCATACCCCCGTGGGGCGGGCAGCCAAACCGAAAGAAATCAAAATAGTCGGATAGGCCGTCTAGCTTCAATCCGCGTTGCTCTGCCTGCGCAACAAGGCGGTCGCGGCGATGCTCCCGTTGCGCACCAGTCGTGATTTCAAGGCCACGCCAGAGGAGATCGAAGCCCTTCGTAATGTCAGGGCAACCCTCATGGCGCATATGATAGAAGGCCCGGCTGCTCGCCGGGTAGTCGGTTATAAACAAGAACTCATGCCCCGTTTGTGCCGCAATATGTTCGCAGAGGATTCGCTCACCTTCAGCGTCAAGGTCGTCCTGTCGCGTCGGTACGTGACCGAGCTGGTCAAGGATTTCGCGTGCCTCGGCAAAAGTCACCTGGGGAAACGGTAATGTAGGTGTATTCACCTTTACGCCGAAACGAGCCTCGATATCGGGGCCATGAACCTCCGCGACCACTTGGATGGAATGAGCCAGCCAGTGTTGTTCAAAGTCAATCAGTTCATGGTGGTCTTTGATCCAGCTGATTTCCATGTCGATGGAGGTGAACTCGGTTTCGTGCCGAGATGTGAAGGAGGGCTCAGCACGGAAGACCGGACCGATCTCAAATACCTTTTCCATGCCACCGGCAATAGCCATTTGCTTGTAGAATTGCGGCGACTGAGCGAGGAAGGCCGTGGTGTCGAAGTATTTGACGGAGAATACTTCAGCTCCCGACTCGCTTGCAGTCCCCATCAGCTTGGGCGAGTGAATCTCGCGGAAGCCGTACTGCTTCCAGAACTCGCGCATCGCCTCTTCCAAGGTCGTCTGTACAGCAAATACCAGTTGCTGCTCCGGATAGCGCAAACTTACCTGCCTGTGGTCCAGCCATTTTTCGAGGCCGGAATCGCGCGCAATGGGTATTAGGCTATCGGCCAGCCCACACACTTCAGCGCCGTCGAGCATGACTTCCAGGCCACCGAGTTTTACTGCCGGGGCAGCAACGACCGTACCGGTGGCCATGAGTGCGCTTTCGGGTGTCAGTGCGTCGAGTGCTGTGGTGAGAGCTTTATTGTCCTTGTTCTGAGTAAGCTGAACCTTGCCTGTTCCATCACGCAGGATAATGAAACGCATGTGTTTCTGATCGCGAATGGCATCGACGAATCCGTGCAGCTTGACACGCTGCCCGATGCTAAGGGGCAGTTCTGAAATCGGGCAATCGTGCGAAAGGAAGGGATGCGACATGACTTTCTCCAGGAAAAAACCGATACGGAGAAGCCAAACCTACAGCCCTTCCGAAACCGGCAGGGCTATGGTGATTAATGAGCTACGCTAAACCGCGCACACACCATCCATGACCCCGGAGGGGGCATTATTATTGACGGTCATGTTGTGTCGCGTACTCATAGGGCGATTTAGCCGCAATGACAGACTTTTGTAAACCGTCAATCGTAAATCACCATACCACCTTGTGTGACGAACTATCTGCCTCGATGACAGTCGGCTTTTCGGCGGTTGCGAACGATATCCGGATTCGGCGCTGAGCGGCAGACGCCTCTTGGCCCGAAGCGGTTTTCCGGCGGCTCGGGAATAGATACCGCCCGCCTTTGCACCAATGGGAGCCACGCCGCGATCGAGCTCTTCGTTTGTTCGGCAACCTCAATCTGCAAAAGGCCGCTTTGTTGTCTTCTGAATGATCGTAGCTCGGTCACGTATAGAGCTGCAGGACCACAAATCTTCGACCCTCGGCCTAATAAGATCACAAACGCGAAGCTTACTGTCGAGGGCAAGGTTGAAGAGGGCCAGCTCTCGGATCGCTCCACTCAATTCCAGACGGACTCGGATTGAACAGACGTTCTTCGGCTGAAGTGGACGCTTTTGGCCGGCTAAAATGCCTCTATTCCAAGGATAGCGTGCATGCAGTGTGGCGGTGTCCATGACCAAATCTCCGCCACGCCCCCTGCCTCATCGCACCATGGGCACGAACCGGCCTATATCATCATTCGTCGATATTGGACCGAAGCCGTGCGGGGCACAAAAATTCGCTCGAATGACTATTTTTACGCGTTATGGTAGCGGTACGCGATGCAGGTTAGGGAGGTCGGCTGTGCTGAGAAGTTTATTTCTGTTGGCTGGTATAGTTTCAGCTGTTCCAGCGTTTGGACATTGCTTGACCCCAAAGGAAACCAAGCAGGGCGTGCTCCTCACCAGAGAGCAACCATTTTTCTCCGTTTTCTACAAACCGACGCAATCAGGGTTAGCCGAGCAGCGCCTGATGGCACGGCACGCTTCACTAGAGCCGATATCGGCGGAATATCTGCACCCCTTGCTCGTCACCAAACGGATCAGCGCGAAGGGCTTGCAAGAGCTGACCTACTCGGATGCGACGACGCTCGATGATTTACCATTAAAGGGAAATTGGCGATCCGGTACAACGCTGTTCCTAAATGGTCAGAAAACGGTTGCGGGCACGACCACCATCACCTTCGAAAAATGGGCCGAGGAAACAATTGGATTATGCTCGTATCCGGTTTGGGTGGTGAAAAGCCGCGTGGAGCTGCAAGGACTGTCTCCGATAATCTTTGAACAATATTACTCTGCCAACCTGAACCTCGTGCTTCGCTCGATCAGACTCGACCCGTCGGGACATCCCATTAGTGAAGTCCGATTTGACCGGTTTCAGATTGGTTGGAGTAACTGACACCTGGTGGCCGTAGGACAGGACTGCTTCGCCGGATATCTGAGACATTCGCCTACACAATCTTGTCGATTTAGGAATTATCACCAAAGCCTGCTTTCTGCACAACGGTGGGGCCAGCTTCGACGCGTGGGCCCAACGTGCTCGACTACCGTGATGGCCGCACACGGGGTCGCCGCAGTCGACCTTGTGACGACCCGTGCTGGCGCATTTTCTGCAAGCGGCCGCGTGGGTGTCCGACGTGAGAAAACCTGAAGTGACAAAAGGTTTTCAAAGTCGTATGGATTTTGGTGTTTTTGCTCGGCTTTGTTCATTTTAAATTTGCGGAGTGCCCGTGAGGAAGACCGATTTAGCTCGCAGAGCGTTCAAAATTTACAAAGGCGACAAGACATATTTGCTCTTGCCCTATCTTCTTGTCCTTGCAAGCGCCTTCAGCCTACCGGCAATGTGTTTGACGTATTTGTACGAGGAGGTTTATCGAGGGTTCTTTATTCTCATTCCGGTATATGTCTACTTCGCTTTCCCCGTCTGGCTGGGGTGCGTCGTTAGCTTTTTTTTGATGATGAATGCTTTCGCCATTTTCTTTGGCATGAGGACCTTCTTCGTCAGAGACGAGGCAACTTTCGAAGATATGATATACGCGATGTTTGGGTTTCGTTTAAAAGCCGACGCCGGCGGAAAATGAACCAGCGCAACAAGTGGGGCGGCCTATTTTTTGCTCCATAGCCTATACCTCCAAAGCTGGAATGGCGTTCCTCATCCCTCTGCCACCAACTTGATAAAATTCCAGTTTGGCGGGTATGGCCGACCATGTGACGCTCACGAACTTTACCGCCTTGGTGACTGGGTCCTGACTGCTCCTCCGCCGGTCGTGGTGTAACAAGAAATACGATTGCGTTAGATGTCCGCTTCTGGCGCTTCTGCGCCATGAAGATAGCCTAGTGAGTCGGAGATGAGTTATCCTCAACCTCCATACGAGGGGTCCAAGGGGTAGGTTATGCATCCAGCCATTCAAAAAGCCGATGTCGAAGATGCGGGAATACTTTCGGTACTGGCGACCGAGGTGTGGCTGGACACCTACGCGACGGAGGGTGTTTCCCCGGCCTTCGCGGCGCATCTGCTGGAGGAGTATTCCCCTGGAGCGTTCACGGAAGCCTTGTCGAATAGAAGCATCCATATGTTCGTGTACACGGCCGGAAACTTCGTCAAAGGCTATCTCAAGCTGACCACCGAACCGACGGCGCTCGATCTGCGATATGGCACGGTAGAGCTGGCGACGCTGTATGTGCGTCGGCATCACAAGCGACAGGGTATCGGTACGGAGCTTCTGCGCCACGCGATGGATGTAGCCGCTGCGGGCGGACACCGGAGCATGTATCTCACTGTACACCACGCCAACCGAGATGCGTTGGCCTTCTATGGGTCTCAAGGCTTCCACCAAGCTGGCGACTTCTTGTTCGAGTTCGAAGGCATCCAGGTGCCGAATATTGTTCTCGCCACTGATCTAGCGCGGCACGGATGACAGCAATTGGCGGATACTGTTGATTTAGTTGGGCGGTTTTTCACTCGGGTATCAGGCCGTCTTCGGCCGGATGCGGCCAAGTTCATCGAGTGTCTTCAGCCGCTGTCCGGGTATGCCTCCGTACTCCGCGGACGACCTTCGTCCACGAGCGTCCTCGACAATCACTGAGAACCGATTTTCCAAGCGTTTTACGTGATAACGAGCAATGACCTCGCGGACGTCGGAAATTGAAGCTCCATGTTTCTCGAAAAACGCGGGAGTTGCCTCGACATAGAGAGCAATTGCTTTGCGAAGAGTGTCTGAAGGTTGACCCCCGGTGATCTGCCCAGTTAAAAAATCAACGGATATATGGCCTTCGGCGCTTTGGGCCACTTCGGCAAAAATTTCTGTTGGAAAATAGCCAATAAGAAACCCCTGTCCGCTCGCGAGCGAGTCAGCGATGTTGTGGGCGATGGCACATAGCTCGGAATGCTTCATTCCAATGAGACTATTTGCATCACGATATGCCGGCAAGCCACTTTCCGATGTTTGAACTGCCAACCCTTTGTTTTCTTTTTAGTTTGCAATTGATCGGCTTACTCGGCTGTGCTTCACGTTGCGTGGCTTCGAGAGGAGAGCATCGCGATGATGGGCATTCAAGATGAACCTGCGCAGTTGTTCTACGATTTCTGCCTAGACGATCATGTTCCCGGCGATCACATGCTGCGTGGCATCGATCGCTTCCTGGACCTCGGTGATATCAGAGAGAAGCTCAAGCCCTTCTACCGTTCGATCGGTCGGCCTTCCATCGATCCGGAACTGATGATGCGGATGCTGCTCGTCGGCTATTGCATGGGCATCCGGTCGGAGCGGCGTCTTTGCGATGAGGTCCACCTCAATCTTGCCTATCGCTGGTTCTCCCGTCTTGGCCTCAATGGCACCTCAGGAAGCTCGCTAAATTGCGACCTCCATTAGCCGATCCATGCCCGGCGACGGCATAAATCACCTGATGGTGCCGCACGAGGCACCCATAATTAACGATCAAAGCTCCGGAAACGAGGCAATCAGGCAGGACTTTCATCACTAGCGCCGTTCAACGCTTCATATGTCCGACTAAATCAACAATATCGGCGCACCGCGGTCTTCAAGCACTGGTCGATATCGCCTGCCATGATCCTCGAAAAGGAAAATCGGGCGGATCAAGTCTCCAAGTTTCGCCGTTCTGAAACTGAATTTCGCGGCGACCGTGTTTCAACCCATCGGCAACCAGACCCCGCGATTTCTCAATACACGCGCCGCTCGTGATGACGGCATCTAGCCAACGATTAAAACGTTCATACTCACCTGGGCTCCCGAAGCCGTGAATTTCGACTAACTCGACGCTCTGGACTGATTGCGTCATGCTCAAAATCCTTTTCGTTGTCCCGATTTCAAAGAGATAGCGTGGTGCCTCACCCTCTCCATGGTCGACCATTGCGCATGTGGTCACCCTGAACCGTCGTTTTCGCTCCGCACGACTTTCTTCGGCGGGCTGACCTCCAACACAAATGCGTTGAAGCTTATTGTTCGACCCCATACACACTGCTCGCGCAAGTACTCGATGATTACGATAGCCGGTCCCTTATTTAGGGAGTGTGTATCGTTATGCATGGAAGCTGACAAAGGAACGCAGATGTCGATCACTATAGAGAAAATAATCCCCGCTGCGCGTATGCGCCAGTTCCATCAGATGGTTGATCGGTGGCTTGAGGAGGGTCCGATCAAGCTTGCGACCAATGCCACGATAACCGCAATGGACAATGCCGGAATCCCGAAAGCTGAACAGGCAGCGATCATCGAGGATCGGGACATCATCATGAAACACAACATGCGCCTCGGTGTAATCAGCGAAGTATTCGCACCAGCCATCGAGAAAGCGGTGAATTCGTTTCGGTCGGGAAGTGAAGCTCAGGATGAGATCGCCCGGTTGATTGTGACTGCAATTGGCATCCGTCAGGACGATGATAGTGAACGGGTCACATTCACGTTCACCACTCAAAGCGAGGCAGATGCATTCGATAAATCTATCTGAAAGCATCGCTGCGAGCGGTTTCTGGTCCCATTGTTCGGCAGGCACCTCGCCAATGGTAATGTCATGGAGATATGCACATTTATGCTGACACGACGTGATCTTGTGGCCGTGGGAGTTATTCTTGCAACTCCTGGATGGTCGCGGATGGCTACTGCATCACGCTACCCTGCGCGCTGTTACAGATAGTGCTCGGTAGGATCACGCCTCCTCGCCAATGGCCGGTCGTGAAATTCCCCAACGCGATCTTCTATGGACTTCGCGGTGGGATTACTTGGCGCCACACTTTTATAAACAACTTTCAGAAAACATCATAATATTCTGATATCTTTTAATAATACATCATTGATATTTTCGAAAAAGCACCATCCCCTGGTGCGCTGTCCTGATGCACCGGCATCACAGCATCATTCGACCCTCAACTTTTCTTTGCCGGTCCTGCGTTGACGCCAGTCAGCCAACGCGGCAACCTCGTCCCATGACCCCGACCAACAGTTTCATTGCCGAGCTCATCCGCGACGCCAACAGGCTCGATCACCTCCATGGCTGGCAGAAGCGGCGTATGCTGGAACGGGCCGTCACCACAATCCGCGACATGCGCGAAACAATCGGAATTCCATCCGGTCCTGGCCGTGACAGTCTCCTCGACATCCACACCGTTGCCCTGTCAATCGAACGCGGATGGCGCAGCGATCGCCCTGCTGCAGGCAGCCGCCATGATACGCGACCTGCATATCGTCCTCGACAGCGAAACCGAAATCAGCCTCGTCAAGCCAGCCGGTTGAGGGTCGGCGCCATCGTCGGACGGCCAAATGCAAAATCATACCGGCAATATTCAGCCCGCAAATATCAGGATTTCATTAACCATACCGGACCACCCTTCCCTCACAGCAACGATGGAGGTTGGTTATGGCCTACGACTGGAATCGCAGTGAACGCGACGGCAGGTTCGATGAACTGGCGGCAGCCCTGATATTCTTCACCGTCGTCAGCCTGCTTCTGGCATCCGCTTATCTTGTGACGAGCCTCGCCGCATAGGCAGGGTGTGTTTCGCTGGTTGACCATAGCAGGGCGCGGAAGGCCCGGTGACGATACTGTGCGTCACCACAGACCGCTGCCGCGCCCTCTCAGCCCGCTCCAGCGCCGCTCACACGGCAATCCTGTCCCGTTCCTCCTGAAACCGCCTCTCGCGCGTCTTCGGCCTCAGCAGGCGGATACGCGACTGCGGCTCGATCACAGACCAGTGCGGCTGGATCAGCTCACGCAGCATCTTGCGCAGTTCCGGCCATGGGGTCTCTTCATTGCGAAGCTCCGGATCATACATCACCAGCATGCAGTGAAGCTTGGCGGCAATGTCGTGGATGTAATAGGGCTGCAGCGAAATCAGCACACGCCCGGCAATACCCTCGAACCGGGCAAGGTCCTGCGCCTTCGCAAGACTGGCGCTGTAACCGATGCGACGGTCAGCCGCATTCCATACCCGTCTCAGTCTCAGCAACTCCAGACGCGCGCTTTCTGCAGCTCCAGCACCGATGCGCGGCGCCAGTTCCCTGATCTCCCCGAAAGAGGACACCGTCCCGACCGACGGACCACCATCGTCAACTACAATCACGACAGCAGGACGACCGCCGGTCTCTTCCAGCAGTCGCGCCTCAAGTTCCCGGCATTCCCGCTCGGCGGCAAGGCGCTGCTGATACATGTCATACCAGTCCGGCCACAGCTCCTTGGCATGCACCGGTCCGGCAATCGTGCGCGAGGGAAGATCGTTGAGCAGCATCGGCAGGATCCGTGCGGCCAGCGGCAGAAGATTGCGCCGGTTGATCACGCTTGGCAGGTTGTCGACAAACGTCTCGTTGGGGAATGCATTTGCGCACGAAATTTTAGGTAAAGTTCTGCTATTCTCAGAATCAGCCATGATCCAAGCTCCTGATAGCTAGATTGTGGTCAGGTCAAGGACGGTGTGCCTAGCACCTCCTTGGCCGTTGCAATTTACAATCGCGAGTCTGACTTCGCGCCAAGATTATGTCAAGGTGTTAATGTTAACAGCAGATCAAGTCCGTATGGCTAGGGCGGCACTGAAGTGGGGCGTACGGGATCTTGCGAACCGCGCCAACGTAACGCCCGCAACTGTGACGCGGATAGAGGCTGGAAAACCGAGCTACTCTTCGACTCTTCGCGCGATTCGAAATGCATTCGAAGAAGCCGGCCTAGTTTTCATTGACGAGAACGGCGGCGGTGTCGGCGTCCGTTTCGCCAAACCGGCGTCAGAGACAGGCGTTTGAACCGCTCCTTTTGACGCTTCGATGATATAACCGCAGAGACCTCGCTCGCGCGACCACAAGCACCGCGATACATATCCGGGTCAGCCCGCCAGACAACGGATATCGACAGCAAGCGATCGACGATTGATCTGGCAGCACCCGAGACTGAAACATGACCATGACAGACAATCTCCGCGGCCACATTCTCCTTCTCTCCGGGCATCCCGGCTCCGGCAAGTCCACAATCGCCGAAACGCTTGCACACCTGCCCGGCGTGCCAAAGGTGCATTTCCACAGCGATGATCTGTGGGGTTACATCAAGCATGGCCGCATCGACCCCTGGCTTCCGCAATCCCATCAGCAGAACCGGATGATCATGCAGATCGCCGCCGACGTTGCCGGTCGCTACGCCGAGGCAGGTTATTTCGTCATCCTCGATGGCGTCGTGCGACCGGACTGGCTGCCGGCCTTCACGGCGCTTTCGCGCCCGCTGCATTACATCGTGCTGCGCACGACAGTGAAGGAGGCGATTGAACGCTGTCAGGCACGCGGTGGCGACAGCCTCGGCGATCCGCTTGTCGTCGCCGATCTTCATGCGCAGTTTGCCGATCTCGGCGTCTTTGAACATCACGTCCTGTCAGTATCGGACAAGGACAAACAGGCTGCCCTGCACTCGGTCATCAATGCGCTGCAATCGACGCGTTTCCGTCTGGATGCATCGATCGATGGCGACCGATAACGCGGAAATGGGTGAAGCACGCGTGTCTGCACCGACAATCCACCTCCTGCGTCACGGCGAAACTGTCCGGAACTGCCTTGGCCGGTTTCAGGGGCAGTCCCCTGACGACCGGTTGCCAGGGCAAACGGAAACCGTTATAAGGATTTTTAAATTTCCTTATAACGGCTGCGCCGATGATCGCGATCCCGATTATAAGGAAAATAACAAAACCTTATAACGACACACGTCGCCGCAAGGATTGCATGCCTTGAAACAGATTGACCTCGCATACAGGACAATGTTCGCGGAACTGGCGCAGCGATCGTTCGATGCGCAGTTCTCTACCGACTTCCCTCATAATGGACGGTTCGTGAATGTCCCCGTTAAAGGCAAGGGTTACTGGTACTTCGAGTATCCGACCCCCGATGGTGACAGGCGGCGCTATGTGGGACCGGAAGCAGACGCGGAAATAACCGCGAGGGTACACGCCCACAGGGAAGTCAAGGACGACCTCAGGGAACGGCGTCGCCTTGTTAACGCCCTTACACGAACTGGTGGCATGGCGGCGCCTGAACGTTTTGCCGGCGAAGTAACAAAAGCTCTTGCAGACGCCGGATTGTTTCGCCTTCGAGCGCTTATCATAGGCTCGGTTGCGTTCAGCTGCTATTCAGGGCTGCTAGGTGTTCGCCTTCCGAATGCCGCGCTCCAGACGGGCGACGCCGACTACGCCCAGGATTTTGCAATAAGCCCAGAGGTCGGGGACAGCCTGCCACCAATCCTGGACGTCTTGCATACCGTGGATCCGTCCTTCCGGGCGGTGCCACATCAGGCGGACAAGGCGCGTGTGGTCGCCTTCGTGAACTCGGACAACTATCGCGTGGAGTTCCTGACGGGGAACCGCGGATCAAATGACCATACGGGCAAGCCGTCACCCATGCCTGCTCCCGGCGGCGCGTCGGCGGAAAACCTTCGCTTTCTGGACTATCTGATCTACGAACCCGTCAGAACGGTGCTGCTGTACAGGGAAGGCGTCAGCGTCAACGTCCCCGCTCCAGAGCGCTATGCCGTTCACAAGTTGATTGTCGCGTCTCGCAGACGCAACGATGCCCTGGGCAGGGCAAAGCGTGACAAGGATCTTCAACAGGCATCCCTGTTGTCAGAGGCACTGGTGGAAACACGGCAAGGGTATTCGCTCGCCGACGCCTGGAACGAGGCGTGGGAACGCGGTCCTGCATGGCAGGAAGCGATCATTTCAGGACTCGCCATAATGCCTGAGAAAGCCAGATTGCCCTTGGCAGTCGCGCTCGGCGTTTCCGCCGCTGATCTGGGCAAAAGATGATGGCAACCCCGGTGCAGATGCCCGAACTTCCCGCTCCGCAGGACGGGTTCTACCGGCTTCATAGCGGCAATTGCAAACTCGTCACCGGTTGACCATCCAAAACTGCACCTGTTCAGTAGCGGACCGTTATTCCGCCGGCAAAACGGACTGCGAACCTCGCACAAAACGGCTGCCGCGGCGCTGACGCCGAAACCGGTTTGACCTTTGATCGACACGGAGAAACCCATGCCGAAACTTCAGGACATCTATCTCGCTTACCTCGACTGCCTCAACCGTCAGGCCTTCGATGAACTCGGCACCTTCGTCGACGACACTGTCGAACACAACGGACGACCATTCGGCCTTTCAGGCTATCGCGACATGCTGGTGAATGACTTTACCGACATTCCCGACCTGCGGTTTGAGGCAGAGATCCTTGTCAGCGACGCGACCCGGATCGGCGCCCGGCTTTTGTTCGATTGCACGCCCAAGGCCACCTTCATGGGCCTCCCGGTTAATGGCAGGAAGGTTCAGTTCTGCGAGCACGTTTTCTACGAGTTCGGGCACAACAAAATCCGCAGGGTCTGGTCGGTGATCGACAAGGCCGCGATCGAACGCCAGCTTGGCTGATCACCTGCAAACGCTCAGTCGCTTTCCTTCGCGTTTTCCCCGTTGAGCAAATCCTCAAGCAGTTGACGATCGGCATCCCTCAGCGTCATCTGCGGCAACTGACGCCGCAGCAGGTCCCGCAGCATCCGCACGTCCGGTTCCGCGGTTGTTTTCCGAAGTTCGCCGGTCACCCACGTGCCCAGCAGCATTTTCCGCCGTACCTCAAGCCGCCGTTCCCGTGCGGCAAGCCGTGCCATCAGCGAGCGCTTGCGCGCCTCCAGTTCCTCGATGCGACGGGCAACCGGTTTACACGCCAGACTTGGCCTGTACCAGTCCATTCCGGTGGCGGCTTGGTCGTCCATGCCCGTGGTCCCTGACCGTCGTTTCGTTTCCCCGAACCTGCCCGCATCCATCACCATCTCCATTGCTCTCAGTGTCGCAGGCCCGATGGTAGCGGGGATCGTTTTGCAGCGCATTCTGGTGAATTCACCATAGAGCCAGCCATCCACTGTCCCGCTAGACTGAATTCGACAAGGGCGCACTTACGAGTTGCCGCCCTGGCGGCAGGCAAGACATCGAAGGACCGGGGCGGAAACGGGTTTTTCTGCCGGCGCGTTTTATCGGGAGACCGGCATGGCGATCTATCGTTGCAGTGTAAAACCGGTCGGCCGCAGTGCCGGCAAAAGTGCCGTCGCCGCCATCGCCTATCGCACCGCCAGCAAAATCCTCAACCAGCGTGACGGCATTATCCATGACTTCACCGCAAAGACCGGTGTCGTCCATACGGAAATCATTCTGCCCGATGGTATCGATGCCCCATGGCCGTCCTATCAAACGATTGCCGACGCGACCGGCAAGAGCGTCAAGACTATTCAGCGCGCCGTCCATGAACCTGAGGTCAAAGGATGGTTCGACGTCCAGCGCGGAAATGGCGTCGGGTACAACACGGAATATCGTCCCTCTGCAGAGTCGATTTTACGCGCATCGGACGCCCGCGAAAAGACGGACAAAGTTGTCACCCTTTACCCTGACAAAGGCGGTCAAATTCGTCCGGAAAGGCGGTCAGATGTGTCCGGCAAAGGGGGACAAATATGTCCACCAAACCCAGAGAAAGAAAAAATAAATAGACCTAACCCGCGCGAGGACGCCCCGCTGCGCGTCGAGACGCGGCGAGCCGTCCCGCTCGTTTTCGTGGCTGAGACCAAGGCGGATCAGGTCGAGCAGTGGTACGCCTGGCTACGCCGTCACGGGCTTCCATCTATCGAAACCCTGGGCTTGCGAACCGTGAAAACCGGCAAGCCAGGTTATGCCTTGCCGGGATATTGGCCACCGGACGAGACGAGCCCAGGTGCGCTGGACTGGATCGCTTTCTTCAACCGCCGCCGTGACCACATTGCCACCGAAACTCCCCGACAAACCGACCTTCGGAGGGCGTCATGACGGACGGCGATTTGAAGGGAGCAAGGCGACCCCTGTCATACGGCGAGCCTTCTGACAGGGAGCCTTGTGAGGGGAGGCAGGCCTCCCCTTCAAACCCCACCAAGAGCACGCGGCGATCGCCCAAAGGCGAACTCAATGCCGTCGTGGTTTTCCGCTGCACCGCATCGGAAAAGCAGGCGCTGACCGCACGCGCGGCGCGGGCCGGTCTGCCCTTCGCCACGCTGATGCGGGAAGCGCTTGGCCTCACCGAGGCCCGCCGCCGCCGTGCGGTTCCGAAGGTGGACCCGGAACTGGTGCGCGCCGTTGCCCGGATCGGTGGCAACCTCAACCAGGTCGCCCGATGGCTGAATACGGCCCAGGCGCAGGGCCAGGTATCCGCCATCGACGCAATCACGGTTGCCGCGCGCCTGGTCGCCATCGAGCGGGCGCTATCGGAAACCCTTGAGCAATTCACGGCCAAGGATGACGCGCCGTGCTGATCAAGTTTTTCCGAAACGGCCAGGGCGGCGGATCGGGGCCGGTTGACTATCTGGTCGAGCGCGACGTCGTCGCTTACGACCAGAACCGCAATGCGATCCGCGATGAGCGCGGCGACGTCATGCTGTTTGCCCGCGAGCCTCTGCCGGAGGTGCTGCGTGGCGATGCAGACCGCATGCGCGCGCTGATCGACGCCTGCCCGCACCAGTGGACCTATCGCGCCGGCGTCATCGCCTTCACGGCGGAAGACGCGCCGAGCCCTGTCCAGCAACGGCATGTGATGGACGCCTTCGAGAGCCTTGCCTTTGCCGGCCTCGATGCCGACCAGCACGATATGCTTTGGGTCCGCCATACCCACGAGGGCCGCGTCGAGCTGCATTTTGTGACGCCGCGCATGGAGCTGGTGAGCGGGCGCAGCCTGAACATTGCGCCACCCGGCTACCAGAAGCACTACGACGCCTTGCGCGATGTTCTGAACAAGGAACACGGCTGGAACGACCCGATGGCGCCGGAGCGCGCCCGCGAGACCGTCAGCCTTATCGAAAGCGTCAGGCGCGGCGATGCCCGCGAGCTGATCCATGACTGGATCGTCCAGCGCATCGAGACCGGCGGCATCTGTGACCGCCCGAACATGACCGAGGCTTTGACGGCGGCGGGGTTCGACCTGCCGCGCACCGGAAAAAACTACATCACCGTGCGCGATCCGGAGACGGACGAGCGCTGGCGTCTGAAAGGAGACTTGTTCCGTGAAGACTGGACCCGAGAGAATACCCTTGAGCGAGCGCTTGAAAGATCGTCTGGCGAGCCCAGCCGTTCCGGAAGCCGGCTCGACGCCATCGCTCCCGATGAGCTTCGAGGCCGACTGGAGCGAAGCCTTGAAGCGCGCGCAAGCTACAATCGAGACCGATATCCGCAGCTTCACGGACGCGAACCGACAGCACTTGAGCGAGGCACTGACGACGACCGAGGCGGACGTGAACCGGCTTCGGTCGATGGTGCAGCCGTTCTTCCTGACCATGGGCGCGGTGGCCTTTCTGATCATCCTGTTGAGCTTCACCGCGAGCTGGTTTTGGGCGGGTCTGATGATCGACCGCGCTCAGAGCGCCAGCCTTTGGCAATTGGGCTTGCAGATCAACCAGACCGGCAGCGGCAAAGTCCTCACCTGGGACGTCAACCGCCTTCAACTGATCACCTGCCAGGCAGGGACCGACAAAACCCCATGCCTGAAGATCGCCCAGGGAGAATGACCAATGACGACACTCGCCAGACCACCGATGCCCGAGACCCTGTCGCCGCTGGAGCGCGAATTGCTGGGTTACGTCGAGACTTTGATGAACGCCTTGCAGAACGGGACCGCGCAATTCGAGGCGCTGGAAAAACGCTCGACCGACATGATCGAAAACCGGCAAGCGGCTTTGGAAGGATCGCTGAAATCGCTCATCGCGTCACAGGCTACCTTCATGAACGCCTGGCTCGCCTCCGGCACTCATTCCAGCGCCACGACCTCGACCGAGCTGACAGAAGCGTTCGCTCTGCTGGAGCAAGCCGAAGCGATGCTGGAGACGGTCGCGCCGCCGACGTGACAGCCCGACCGCCCGCGCCCGGTCGCGGCCGCAACTGATTTTCATTTCCGTCTGGAGTTTCGATCCATGAATTTGATCATTCAGCCCTACCGCTATGCCCTTTCCATTGCCATCGTGGCCGCCGGTTTCCTGCTGATGCAAACCGCACCGTTGTTCTGGCCACCGATCTACCAAAACGCGCGCGCCGCCATCCTGGTCATGTTTCTTGGGTTTGCGCTGCTGACCTTGGCGGGAGACACCCAGGGCCGCGTCCGCAGCGCGTCGGGCTTGGCTGTGGGGGCTACCCTCCTTGCCGCGTCTGCTCTCGCCCTTACCGACCCGACCATTGCGGCCGGCGTCCTGCTCGACAGCTTCAAGGCTTGGCGAAATGCCGGCTACTCCGGAATCGAGAGCATCCGAGGCATGGTTTCGACATGGGATCGCTTCACCGAGGCGCAAAAGCTTGGCGTGCAAACCAGCCTCGCCATCGGTCTGCCCGTGCCGCTGTTCCTCATTCTGCGGGCGATCATGATCGCCGCGCCGGCATCGTCCAGCCGGGTTTCCAAACAAGGCCCGTGGCGTGCCCGGTGGATGAACCGGAACGAGTTGCGCCAACTTCGTCACAACGACACCGGCTTGCCGCTCGGTCTCTCCGGCGGCGCAATGC
The DNA here is from genome assembly GCF_053522385.1 of Agrobacterium sp. 22-223-1. NCBI lineage: Bacteria > Pseudomonadati > Pseudomonadota > Alphaproteobacteria > Hyphomicrobiales > Rhizobiaceae > Agrobacterium > Agrobacterium sp. 22-223-1. The sequence continues at coordinate 397,928 of NZ_JBNWCN010000003.1, read as the reverse complement.
TGCGCTACCGCCCCAATCCGAAGACCGGATGGCGCGCTGGCCACCATGTCGCCATCGCCGGCACCCGCGCCGGGAAAGGCGTGTCCGTCGTTATTCCCGCCATCATCGACCATGACGGCCCGGTCGCCGTTCTCGACATCAAGGGAGAAAACTTCGCCGTCACCCGCCGCTATCGCCAATCGCTCGGGCGTCAGGTCGTGGTTCTCAATCCCTTCAGCGTCATCGAGCCGTCGAAGGACAGCTTCAATCCGCTCGACTATATCCGGCAAGCGCACCTCGTCCGCGACATCGAAGTCATTGCCGAGGGGCTTGTTCGACCGGAAGGCGGAAACGGCGCGCACTTTGCCGAAATGGCGAAATCCATGATTGCCGCCGTGATCGAGGTCGTCATGACAAGGCGCACAGAAGCCGATCGCAACCTGATCACCGTCATGGACCTGCTGTTTTCCGCAGGCTTTGAAAAGACCCTGACGGAATGGGCTGGGGCGCCGGAAACCTTCGGCGCCCGCCCGGCCGCCGCCGCTGCCACCTTCCTTGCAGCCGGCGAGAACGAGCGCGGCGCAATCAAAACGACGATCAAGAAGGCTTTCGATTGGGCGCGTTCCGACGAATTGCGCGCCTTTCTCAGCACCTCGACATGCTCGCTCGAAAACCTGTTCGAGGGCCGCGCCGACCTCTTCATGGTGGTGCCGCTCGATCAGGTGGATGCCCAGGCCGTCTTTCTCCGGCTGCTGACGAACGTCATTCTCGGCATGGCCGTTCGCCTTGAAGGCGCGAAGAAGCCGAAAAGGAACGTGCTGCTGGTCTTGGACGAGTTTGTTCGTCTCGGCAGAATGGAAAAGCTGATCAACATCGCCAACGTCGCCGCCGGCTGCGGCATCGAGGCACTGTTCATTACCCAGGACAAGGGCCAGATCGAAAGCGTCTATGGCAAGGGCGACACGGCCAGCATTCTTGGCTCGTGCGTCACCACCCGCATTTTTGGCCTCGGCCGCGCCGAATTCGAAACCGCCAATTGGGCCGCGAACGCTCTTGGCGATCAGACCGTGCTGACCCGCACGAAGCAATCAGCCGCGAAGTTCGGCGAGAGCCGCAAGACGTCGATTGCGGAGCAGCGACAGAAGCTCATGACTGCCGACCAGATTTTGGAAATGAAGACGGGCAAGATGCTGCTGCTGACAGGTTCGAAGCCGCCGGCACTGGTTGACGCGATTGTGTCGCACCGGCATCCGGTATATCGGGCGAAGCTGGATCGGAACCCGATGGTCGCGTGACTGCAGGCGCAACTCCAACTGCTTCGACAAAATCGTTCGCAGCGCCGTGGTTGACAGTACGTCCGGAATTGGGCAATTCAAAATTGTGCTTGTAGCTCAAGTGGTAGAGCATCCGCCTTTATGAAGTCTTGGCTTTCTCAGAGCGGATGATGTGCGTTCGAAACGCGCCAAGCACGCAAGCATTTGGATCAAGAATGACGCTTTACATTTCCCGCAGCCGGTCAAGAACTGCATTCAAGGATCTTCTTGGCAACGCCAATCATCTGATCATCACCGCCCTCGTCGGTCTTGATGCTGTCGAACGCGGCATAGTAACCGAGGTGCCGGAGGATCTGCGCGCCGCATGGTCGCCAAAAAACGCCGAGGTCTCGGCAAAACGGAGCCGCCGTCTGCTGTTAGACATGGCGCTGATCAGGGCGATCGACGCTGTTGACGTATACCTGCGAGAAGCTGTTCGTAAACCTGCCCTGATCCAATCTTCCGAATTTCGGCGAGACTTGGATTCTGCGGGCTTGAGCATTTTTAAGAAACTACAGGCCGTTGAACGCCATTTACCAGATCTTGACAAGCTGCCGCTTGCGATCGTGTTCTTGATGGTGGCCTGGCGCAACCGTAGTGCTCATTCCGAAGCGGATCTCGATGCGCCGCAACAGCATCTCGACGTATTGCAAGATAAGGCTATCGAACTATCTGACCGATTTCGCGGGCTTGATGCGGAAATGCTGCTAGGCGGGTACGAGGCTGTACGGCCCACGACCTTCAAAGAGGTCGCGTCTTTGATCAATGCCGCTCATCATCTTGTGGCGGAACTGGATGCTCGACTGCTTGAGGTTATCGATGTCGAGCGGTTCTTGAAGGATGCCATATGGGCTTCTCTCGGCAGCAGCCGCCGACCGAACGAACTGATCGAACAAACGAGAATGCGTCGAGCCGTTAGCGTTTGGGGGAAAGACCCTGTGAATCGACCAAAAGCCGTTCTACGACTTCTAAATCAGTTAGGCCTTTCCCTATCCGCTCCACGGCCCCCCACAGGAGCAGTCGTGGCCGACACAATTCTGAAATTTCTGCATGACCAGACGCCGAAATCAATATTGGCTTGGTCGCAGCCGTCAGGTTAATCGACTTCTTAGCTACGGTTCAATCCAACGTGCTTTCCCCTGGTGCCCATCGGGAATCAAAATTAGTGGTCCGTCGTTTTTTGCCGCGCCCGCCAGTTTACCAATATCTTTTTTTCATCAATCGAGGGTCGCACAATTGGTGCTTGAGAGCAAGCGGCGACAGCCGGACCAACCTGAGGCTGGCGCCTCCTTGCTTTTTTCCACCAAGCGAGACGCAACCGTTGATGAAGACGTGCGGCTACGTATCTTTTGGCGAGCTCTCGAAGATATCGCCAACAAGACGCCCGTCATGAATGTTTATCACTTCCATTGGCCAAGCAGCACGAACGGCGCCCAATACACCGGGTGGGAGAATTGCTGTGCTGACGACCTGATGGGGATCGATCCGCTTTCAGAGCTCTGCGAATGATCTCCCAGAAGATCGAGTTGCGCTTGTCGAAGAGCCTCGCCACGAGGAAGCCCATCTCTTAGATAGGTGTAGAACTTTATCATAAGTACAGAAGTGGAAATATCCTTAACTGGCCATAGGGTCGCCACAACTGAGCGCACGCCCCGTCTTTCAAACATTGCTGCTAAGCTATCAAATTCTTGTCCGTTACCGAGTGCAGTTTGACAAGCCGACAATACAAGTAAGCGCACTCGTGCGAAATTAAATGTTCGATCTTCTATCCCTCGCTCCAACTCAGAAAGGGAAAGGACCGAGCCATCTCCCAATAATAAGCGGGAATTGGCTTGCGTATCACCCAGCGCGAAATGCGAGGCAATATGCACCACAGGGAATCCGCTGCTCAATGCAACGCGAAGACCGCGTCGATCAAACGCAGAATCGAGCCAGCGTTGACCATTAATTACTCCGAGCTTATCGTTCTTATCGTCGTCTTTGACAATAGAATCGATTTCGACCTGTACATTTTCAAGCGGGGAAAACCCTTCTCCCCCTCTTGAAGCTCCAAGTGCTTGAGCCCGCAAAGAAGAACCAAGCGTTCCAGGGGCAAGTAGTTGATCTGCGCTTTCCTCAGTAAGATTTGTGAAGCGATACCGTTCGACTAGATAGGTCTTGCCATCATGAAGCGCAGCGAAGGGAATATATCTCAGTTGCCTATCCATTGAGAGGACAACGTCAGAAATGTTGAGCAGTTTGAGGCTCGAGTCTACTTTCTTCCAAACTGCATCATAAACGAGTTTAGCACTGTCAGCTGGGTCACTTGACGTATCCTGAATTGCAGTGCGCATCTTTCCAATCAGACCGTTAAGCACGCTTTCATGCAAGGATAGCTCAATGTGCTCCGTTCCCATCCGAGTGGTGACCAAGAAATGTAACCTGTCCGTCAACACTACCGCAGATACTATCGCGACGTTATCAGTAAGGTCATTTAAAATTGCGCTACGCCGGTCTAGCTTTTCGTCTGAAAACGCTTCCTTTCTAGACTCAGAAACGGTTATCGCCTCCAAGTTCGCCATAGCGTTTCGCAATCGCTTGAAGCTGTCTCGCAATTCTTCGGCAGCACGCGCTAAATCCGCTTCACTTCGCGCTTTTTCAACCTGTTGATCTTGCGTAAGGTCAGAAATCGCATTTAGATTCTCAATTCTTTGCTGAAGGCGATACTGATCAATAACAGGCAGCCCTCGGACCTTCGTTGCGAAGGCTACCTGTCCGGGGTCAATGGGCATATGGTCAAATGCTTTTCCTTTGAAGAGCGGATTTCGACCGGTGAAAGCGTAAGCCTCATAGTCTTTGAGTTGCGCCAGAACCCATTCAGCCTCGTAGAAATGGCCTTGGCGAATAAACAACTCTGCCATATACCTATATTGATCACTCAATATATCCTTAAAGCATCCTTGAAGGGCCTCAGGCATTCCAAGCAATATAGACCTCGCGTCCTGTAGCTCATTTACCGCATTTTTCGCCAGAAATAACGCCGTTTCTTTCCGTCCGGTATCAAACAGAAGTGCACTAGCCTTTTGAAGCTGACAAGATTGCTCAAGGTGGTAAACTAAGCTTCCATTTATATGCCGCTGACTGTCGTTAATTTGCTGACCAATCGCGAGAGCTTTGAGAGCTGAATCAGCCGCAGCGTCCATCAATCCCAAGGCAATTTGGTCGGCGGCAAGCCGACGATACAATTCGATTAGCGATGGCGACAAGCCGCCTTGCTTCTCCTTCTGCTTTATCCGCTTCGCGACAAGGGCCATATCAAGCTCTGCTGCTTCCGGACTGATTGCATCTACTTGCGGCGAGATTTTCGTCGGATCCGCGACTATATCCTTAAGTAAGTTAACTTTACTTTGGAGGCGTGCAGCTGAAGCGCTGCCCTTCCTGCTCATTTCCGCTACCATGCGCTCAAGCTTCGCAACGTCCGCCGGCTTTGGTCTCTTGCCAATCTGCGCCTCCTGAAGCCACCGGTCTAAGAGATTGCTGATTGTATAGTCCCAACCCAGGACATCAAACCAGCCGGCATCATCGGCGGATTCGAGGATTGCAGTTGCCTCGTCGATAGCCCCATAGAACGCATAAACGGCGGCGAGGGCGACCGCGTACGGCGAGGCAGAGATGTCTCGGGACTTACGAACAAGAAACGAGAATGACGGCGTAATTGCTTCGTCACCATAACCTCCGAGTGCACCGAATGCTGCTATCTTTGAGGCAGTAACAGGATCAAATTCCAGTAACTGTTTAATGATGAGCTCTTCGCGCCGTTTCTCTGTAGCTTGATTTGACTTAGCTGTTAAGAAGAACCGCGCCTCCACGCTGCCCAAATGGACAGCGCGTTCCAAGTAGTGCATTGCCTCGTTCGGCAAATCCTGTAGCTCTGGATAGGAATACAACAAGCGACCCAGCCGGAACGCCGCGTCATAATTCTGGGAAGCGCTGATGCGATACCATTTTACCGCGAGACGCAGGTCGATCCGAGCCCAAGCGGCTCGGCCGCAGTTGAACATTGTTGCAAAGCAGTCCAAGATGACATGCTCGTGATCGCCTGCTATTTCGAGTGAAACTCTTTCGAAGCGAACGCTTAGGCGACCTTTTTGTCGGATGATGCCATGCAGCACATCTTGAGTTTCGTAGAAGGCAGTCAGCAAACGCTGCTGAGCGAAGCTGTCACCCTCTGAAGCCGCGCTCATGTACATTTCCAGAGACTGTTCGCCTTCGTGTGCGCGTACAGTATTCGTCCGGAATAGCTTCTCATGGTAGCGGGCCAGATATATTTTCGCCTCTGTACTACCCAGTCTCGCAGCGTCCTGCATTAGTGTTACAGCCAACAAATCATCTTGTTCCTTTATCGAACCATTCGCATACATCTCTCCAATTTTATATTTTGCTCTAGCATCCACCGCAGCGGCCTTCGTATACCATTTCAGGCTTTGGTCAGGGTCTTTTTTGACACCATCTGCGGATTCGTAGACCCGGCCGAGGTTATACGCAGCGTCCGCCAGCCCCTGTTCGGCGGCCTTCTCGAACCACTTCACTGCCTGCTCGTAGTTTTTGGTTATGCCGATACCTGCCTCAAGAGCCTCGCCTAAAGAGGCCTGAGCGAGGGCATACCCCTGTTCCGCGGCCAACCGATAGTAACGAACCGCTTCATGTTCGTTGACGGGCACACCTCGACCGTACATGAATGATGTCCCTAGAAGCCACTGGCCTGAAGCGCTTTCTCCTTTGGCGGCTTTCTTGTACCATCGAAAAGCTTCCACAGCGTCTTGGGGGACGCCAAACCCCCGCTCGTACATGCAACCCAAGCTTGTTTGCGCCTCTGCATATCCCTTCTCAGCTGATCTTCGGTACCATAAAACCGCTTGGACGAAGTTTTGCTCTGTTCCTTGTCCCAATTCAAGCGCCATACCTAAACGGTACTGGGCCTCGGCATCTCCCAATTCTGCGCCTTGGCGGAATAGTTCCACGGCTTTTTTTTCGTCGGAAGGGACGCCCAGCCCCGCTTGGTAAGCAATTCCCAGTCTAACAAATGCATTGCTATGACCTCCTTTCGCCGCCTCCGCGAAGTATCTCGCGGACTCTGTCGCGTCGTGCTTTTCGGCCAGTTTGTTTGCCAAGACATTTCCTAGGGAATACTGCGCCTCAGTGTCACCGCGTGAGGCAGCTAACCGATACCAATGTATGGCTTTGGCCTCATCCCTCTTCGTGCCGCGACCGTCCAAGTACATGTCCCCGAGGAGTCGCTGCGCCCTGCGATAGCCGCGTATCGCAGCTTCATGAAACCAATGGAAGGCGAGAGCGTCATCCTTCTCGACTCCGCGGCCGTTCAGGTACAAAAGGCCTAGGTTCGCCTGCGCTCCGTCGTGCCCCGCTTTTGCAGCTGAATTATAAAGTTGCGCTGCCCGAGCTGTGTCAACCGACACGCCATAGCCATACTCATACATCACGGCTAAGTAGCCATCCACGTCTCTGGAGCCATGGCCCTCATGCGACACTAGGAGCGTGAACGCCTCCGATGCCCTGTTGCTTTTTACAAGAGCTCGGGCGAGGTGCGCGTAGTTTTCTTGAACATCTGGGCGCTCAGCAATCTCGCGCTCACAAGCTTCCACCGCCGCGCCGCCGTCAACAGCTTCGAACGTAGGCCCGTCGTTCGTTGCTGACGGCCACGCTGCAAGTGTTCTACATAAATTGGGCTTGATGGTTTCTTCTGCCCCAGCCGCCTCTGTCGTTTGAAGCGTTATAAGGCTGAGCAAAAATAATAAAACCGGTTGCAAACGGAGATGCCGGCGCCTTTTCCTCCCGAACATCGCACAACTCCTTTGGATTGCGTAAATATTTAATTCTAAATACTATGCAAGCTGGCATCTGTTCTGAAAGAATGGAAGGATAAATCCTTTCCGGCGTATGGGAATAGCTTAACGTTAACTTCTCCTGTATTTTTTCGCTCGTATGTGCCGCCGGGGAGACGGGCTCTCAGCGGCATTTGGTTCCCGCCCAGTACATAAATTCCCTTTTCGTCCGCCCCAGCAAAAAAACCGACATGGCCGTTCGTTTGGTTTTTATGCTTAAATACGACTAAGTCCCCGATTGTTGGTGACTTCGTCTCGTTCGCCCAAGAACGAAAACTTGCAGAGGCCGCACTTTGCGTCGAGGGCAACAATTTTCCTTGGGGCGTTTTGCCCTGCCTTGACCTTTCAATGCACCAATTTATGAACGCGGCGCACCATGCCGTTTGATCGCCTTCCGGTTTTCGCAACAATGTTGCGTCGAAAAAGCTAACAATTATCGGATTGGCTCGGACAGGCCACTCGTCACAATAGCTGCTCGTGTCTGAACCAAAAACATCATCCATCTCACCGTTCTTCACGCTCAGAAAGTAATTTGCGACGTCGATTGGTCTGCAGTTCGTTGGGCTCAACGCTAAAATTTTGCGCGCCAAAGCGATCTCCGCCATATATGGCGCCTCGGTTCCTCGGTCTTGTAGCTCGTCAAGAGTAGGCACTCGACTAAGGGCATTTAGGTCGACCGGAGTGCCGCTGCCCAATGAGATGGGAACTGCGGATGCGATACCAGGCAATAACATCCCAGCAACCACCGCCGTGCCAGACGCGATGAGAAATTGTCGACGGTCCATTCTTCCCCCTTCAAGTCGCTAAGCTACTAAACTCAAGTTATCGCCCCTTCTTTTCCTAGCTAATTTAGAGGCATATCGATTTTTAATGCAACCGTTGTTTGCCATAGAGTATCCCTCCGCCGGATCTTTCAATTACCCACATCATCTGCGGCGTCTGCCGCAACTCGCACGGCCCCTAATTTGCAACTGTCGATTTTGAAATTTGCGTTTTGTGGTGGGGATTTAGCGCCGATGATCGCAGTGCTTTTGCGCAGCGGATCGTAGTTCTGGCTGCCGCAGGATACTGTAGCGTGGTTGCGGGGGCAGGATTTCATCTTAACTTGCGGTCGTCGCCGTTGCCCGGCGCGATGATGTAGCTTCTGGCTACCGCGGGCCGTGTCGGACTTTTTCGTAGCGCCGCGTAAGACTTGGACCCGATCTCGTTGTGCTCGACTTCGCTCGTATAATCTATCGGGCATGCATCATGCACGGCGAATCATGAGTAAAGCGTTCGTCCAGACATACCCGCGCACAGGTCTCATCAGCGCGCTACAGGCGCTCGATATTGTTAACTCGGACACGCTAGGAGGACAGCCGAACAAATTGGAGACTTGATGGCGATGCGGACGTTAGCTCTGAACCACCCCGATGTCGTACGAGTACGCGCCGAGGAACGGGAGGTACTGAAACGGAATTGGTGCGGCCGTGGACGGCAGATGTATATCGCCGCAAAGGGAATCGGTGAACTGCAAAGGATGCTTTGGCAGGAAAAGGCGGAGATCAAGCCAATTGGACGCTTCCCATTAGAGCGGGCATTCTCGCTGAGCCTTCACGGAGAGTTGGTGCCGCGCCAATGTTGGATATCCGTCGACGATAAATCCTATCGAACGATATATCATAGATATTTGAAGCAGTATCATGGTTTCCCGCGAGACGCTCGACTACCCACGGCAATTGCAGTTGATCATGTTCTGAATCGACAAAACGCCATACGCTCAAAGTTTCAAAATTACGTTCTGCTGACGATGGTTGACTGTGAAATCAACAGTTCTTTCGGCCGAATCTATGAACGGCACATTGAGATTAACGGTCGCGCCAAATCCCCGGTAAAAGAATTCGGCGGAGTAATCATCGACGACAGTGATTGGGAACCTGGTCCTGGCGGAGACGTAATCTCAATCAATTGGCCCCTGATGATCAAAGTGTTCGCGGAGCAAGCACCACCCGCCGAGATAAGCGATCGCTACATTCTCAGAGTTCTTAGAGGCTTCCATCAACAGGGAATGCTAAGCAAATCAGAGCTTAATGGCCAGTACGCGGCGATGGCGATCATCTTCCGGGCCGGAGTGCCAGGCTGGCCCCTTTACGACGCAGCAGGCCGCGTGCCGACCGAGACGCAGCAGATCGGAGGACGCATTCTCACCGCTGAATTATCAGTCAGGACATGGCTGGAGGCATATGCCGTGGAGCTTGGTGAATACACATTATAGCCGCCCTGGAAAGCCTGCCGCCAGTGCGCACGACAGGCCTAGTGGCACGATACTCGAACCTTCTTCACCATCGCCATTTCTAAGCGACGTCATACGCGAGCTTTCCAAGCTGTTTGAGCTTGGCGGAGTTTCGGCGGCTATAGCATACTATGGAGGGCGATCCGCTGAACGTGGCACACCGCGCCGGGTGATCAACCCGAACGTGCCGGGCGCTGGTTACCCCTACGGCATCCTTAGGGCTTCGGCTTGCTCGGGAGTTAGATCCGATCATCGGGCGGCGCGGATAGCCAAGGACCATCGTCTCGGACAATTGCAGGGAGATGACCCCAGCATGGTCGTTCCCAAGTGGCGCCAGCGCACGCACGTCGGGTGACAACAGGGTCGAATAGTGAATTTCGGCACGCCATGGGTTGCTGTGTGTTCTTTTTTTGTTCTAAACGATGTCGCTCAACCCTTTTCTCAATAACTTATCGTCGCTCGTTCACCTATTGCCATGGAACACCACTTCACACGCCAAGAGCTATATGACCGCGTTTGGTCCAAGCCTATGTCGCACCTGGTTGTCGAACTCGGGACGACTACGGGCAATCTCAGCGCTTTGCTGCGACGCGCCCATATTCCAAGGCCATCGTCCGGACCTTGGATGCGAAAGGAGTTCGGGAAGCCTGTCGAGCAACCGCCTTTGCCGCCACCACCAGCTGGATGTGTCGAGCCGCTGGTGCTGGATACCGAGAAGCCGAGCGTTAAGCGCAAACTGAAAAATGTCGAAACGCACCCAGATGCGGTTTCCGTGTCCGTGGATACACAACAGGTTCTCGCGCCACCTATTGAAGATCTGGTGCAAGTCGCGCTAAACCGAACTGTCGGTTCGAGGACTGGTCCGCCTGCTGCCCGCAACCTGCCACAAGCCGCCGGCGCTTCGCGGTCTGGTCGACAGCGACGAGGAACTGGAGGTTTTGACCGAGATCGAGGGGTTGACCAACGCCCGGTTGCTCGCCGAGCGCGGCAGCAATCCGCATCTCGATCCGCGAGAGCTTGCCTGGCGGCGGCGCAACCGTGATCTCAGGATCTACGGCGACACGCACGTCAATGCGGCCTTCACCTATACGCGGACAGGCGGCAACCGCTTCAACTCCGAAGATCGCGGTGCCTGGTATTGCGCCTGGGACGTGATGGTATCGGTCGCGCAGGTCGCATGGCACAGAACCCGCGAACTCCGTTTCACCGGCTCGTTCCATGACAGCGCCCGTTATGTTGAACTGATCTCCGACTTCATCGGAGAATTCGACGACCTGACCGATGAACCCGAACACGTCGCACTCAACCCGGACCCGGAGGTTGGCTATCTCGAGGGACAGGAACTGGCCGCCCGGCTGCGAAGAGATGGAAGCCGCGGCCTCACTTATCCCTCCGTCCGTGCGCCCGGCGGAAACTGTCTGGTTTGTTTCGATCCGGGGGCTGTCCAGAACGTCCGGCCCGGCGCGTCCTGGGATCTGATCTGGCAGGGCACGCCGGACTATTCGATCGTCGCCATCTCGTAGCAGCGACGAAGCACAGCAAAGGTTTCAAAGCTGATTGCGGGCGATCTTTGGGTGGCCCTGTATCCGTACACGCTTATTCCCTGCTTTTGACGGGGACAGTCTTTGCAACCGAAGCAGTGGCTATCTGACAGCTCCCCGGAGATAGAGATCCTCACCGCGTTTTTCTTGCGAGAAAACGAAATCATCTTTCCGCAAGAACCTGTCGAACCATTGCAACAGTTCATCCGCGGTTGCCGAATTGCGATAGGCATTCAGCTGAACGGCCAGTGGCGCATCGAACAAGATGTCAAAACTCGTACTGAACTGCGTTTCGCCCGAAACATCCACTTTGAATTTCCCGCCCCCGACATGGTGCGTGGTTATGTCAGCGCGTTTGAAGAATTCGTCGCTGTATGTCGCGACAAGTCCGGGAGCTTCCCACCAGTCCTCGTTGGTCAGGGCGTTGCGTGTTCCCTCGCCCCTGAATTCGACGTGGAGCCCGTCGAGAGAACGGTAGTCGCGGTTCTGAAAGCGCTTCAGCGGGATAGACAGCCACTGTGTGTCGAGGAAGGGGGTCAACCACTGGGCGAAATCATCCTCCGGGTCATTATGAGGATCGAAGAAAAACTTCGGGGAAGTCAGATTTAGATTCAGACCAATGGAATCGCCCAGAGTCTGGCCGGGGAAGGAACCGGATACCGCCCTGAGCACGATACCTTCTTCCGCTATTGGCAGATCAAGCGAAAAACCCTGATAAACAATTCTAAAATGTCCCATATTTTCTCCGGTTTTTCGAGCGTGCACAAGCACCGATGATGAAAGGCTGCGGGATATCAGTCGTCTTTGCAAGGCGGAGATCTCTCGGATGTAGCGGCGATCCGGCATCGTCACGGCTACTCGTCTATTGGCTTCGGCAAATGAAGTGGCTCGAATTAATATCACAGACAGGCAGCACCAAGATCATTGCAATGGCCGCTTCAAGGGCCAAAAAGGCGCGACGATTTCCACCTTCGGCCCTGAGTGGATTTCAGCCCAGCATTGACAGGCAACAGACCTTATGTGCACAATTAATGCTCGGTAGATACAGCCTGCTGCTTGCGCCCTTAGGGGGTATGGTGAATGTATCGAGCCACTCATGGCTCTCTTTGCCCGGACGAACGGGTCAGCAACGCAAGCCCCTGACGCTCTCCGTTCGTTTATGCAAAGGATCATGCTATGCGCGATTTCCGCGATGCCAAAGCAATGGCCAAAACTCTACGTGAAGCGCTTCATGCCAAGTCGTTCAGCCTCACCAACAGCGAGAGCCAGGAACTTGTCGCTCGAATTCTCGGCTATCGAGACTGGAACGTGTTGGCCGCAAGGATCCAGGCGATCCAACTTCCGGCGCCGTCGATTCAGTCTAACGCGCCTGATAATTTCGGGGAGCGAGTTCCCGTGGTCCCTATGAGGGACATGGTTTTGTTTCCGCATATGATCTCGCGGATCTTCGTGGCACGTGACAAAACGAGGCAAGCGGTGGAACACGCTATTATAGGCGATCGGCGCGTGGTCGTTGTTGCCCAGAGGCGCGGCACCGACGATCGGCCCGGCACCATCGACGACATCTATCAGACGGGCGTCATAGCAAGCGTGGTAGATCGCCAGACACAGGTTGATGGTGCTCTCAAAGTCACCGTTTGCGGGCTTCAACGAACAGGCATTGTCCGCCTTTCGGATGGAGAATTCCTGGCGGCTGAGGTCAAGCCGATCAAAGAGCAGGGGAACCATTCGCAGAAGGCTAGCGCTCTTTCGCGTGCGGTTCTCGATTCATACCAGACTTATGCTGAGGTCGATTTTTCCGCGCTTCCCCCGGGATCCAAAGCGCGCTTCAGCCTGCCCTCAATCGGCGATCCAAGCCTTTTAGCCGACACAGTCGCTCCTCTGCTGTCGGCAAGTATGGAAGAGAAGCAACAGCTCCTTGAAACCCATGACGTTGTGGCTCGTCTTGAAAGACTCATCAATTTGATGAGCGCAGGCCGCGCCAATGCTGTTCCATAAAATGTAACGTTTGCGGCTGTCGCAGGATATTGGAGGCCTGCGATAGCCGTGTTGTCTGGGTATGGCGCTTTGCGGGCGGGATAACCAAACCGACTACTTAGGGAGCCCGCGCGAGGTTTCAACGACATCGGCACACAAGAAACGTGACGTCGCGACGGCTACATTCAGTTGCGTGCGACAACGGCCTGTACAGCCGCAATGCAGGCGCACACCAGCCAAGGTCGGCGGTGGCGTTCGGCCGAGCTGGGCAAGCGCGAGTGCGCCTCAGTTTTCGACCTCGCGAGATGCGGCCGCTACCGGCGACGACGAATTCATCAGGATGACATGCGTTAAGGAGCCCTCAATCTGCCAGCATGTAATCGGCCACGCTGTAGCAATGGCTCGCCTGATAGGCGTTCCGCCCGCGGTTCATGTGCGTCAGGTTGAACGTCCGAATGGCGCGTACCATGCGGCGGCTCTCGAGGAGTTTGCGGATCGAGACAGAGCCGCACACATTGATGCCGAAAATGTCCGCACCACGCGGGAAGAAATAACTAACATCCTCCGGCATTGCGACGCTTTGCTCCAGAAAGGATTTATCCACCCGGCTCGGCGTTACTGAACGATCTATAGTGAAATCCGAAAGATGCACGATGAATCTGGCGCGGATATCGTCGCCTTGAGCATAGAGGGTGAAAAGCTCCATCCAGCTCGCATTGACCCGTACGAGCGGCTTGTCCGAACTCGACGGCAGACAGGAAACCGACCAGTAGTAGCGCTCCGTCTTGCGCAGCAAGGGAATGCAGTTTGGACCGTATAGCCCGAGAATCGCCAGCACTTCCCAAGCTTGCGGGCGACTAAGTAGCCTCTCAAATCGAGCGACATATTTGAAACGCTGTTCCAGGGACTCTGAGCGGTCGCCCGCGTCCGGCAAGTCGATCCTGCCCGCTATCCAATCGCGCTGCTGCTCAAGATCCAGGAATTGTCGCATACCGGTGGTCATGGGGTGAGAAGTCTTGCCCATGTCAGACATATTGCGAACGTCGTATACTCGTCATCGGCCGACTCCTGTGTTGCCGCTTGAACGGTTGCGATTCTAAACCATCGCGCCCAATGCGCCTCGGAATGATACGTCGCGGACGGAGGATTTGGAATGGCTGCGCGACCGCGAGGGAGAGGCCTCCCCGTTCGCTTCCCAAACAGCACCAGGGCCCAGCGATAAGGCACGCTTCGCAGAGGCAGAAAATAAATAAAGGCCGGGAGGCCGCAGTTACAACCACCTTCAAGAGCCTGAAGCTACATATCGTCCTTTAGAAATGTGGCGGGTGGTCATGACAGAGGGCCTACAGCACACGACTTTTCCGTGGTCCTGCTGAAGCTGTCACTCGACATCAAGAGCGATCAGGCTGCCGCGACGAACAAGAGGCCAAGACCGAGACATCTGCACATGGAGCTGACGGCACTGCGCATCTATAGCGCCTTGGCGAAGCGTTCGAGTTTGCCCAGCGTTTGCTGACCGAGCTCCACGGCGCCGAAACCCTTCGCTTGCTGGAACTCGGCTTCCGTGCTGAACATCATGCCCAGCGCAACTTTCGTCGCGCCATCCTGATCTTCGAAGGAAGCCCAGGCATCGGCATGTTTCGGCCCGTTTTCGCCCCACAGCAGCGTATAGGCGATCCTCTCTTCGGGCCGGACCTCAACGTACCGATGATGGTTCGGGAAGACCGTGCCGTCAGGGCCGATCATGTCAAAGACCCATTCACCGCCGGTCCGCAGGTCAATCCTCTTCGTGCGGCAGGAAAAGCCTTCAGGGCCCCACCATTGCGGCAGCGTCTTTTCGTTTATCCAGGCTTTCCAGACAATGTTTCGCGGCACCTTTATCGTTCGCTCCAGCACCATGGTTCGCCCGGCCACGCTGGCCAGATTGTCGAGACCGGCGCTGAAACCTTGCTGATAGCCATCCCGCATATCCTCGGCCAGTGAGGAAAGCTGCACCGTTACGATCAGGCGGCTACGCTCTTCCACGGCCTGAAAATCGGCAGTGACCAGCGCTGCCGACTGGGTTATGCCGCCGGATGAGACCACCTCGTAATTCACGCTGCGGCGGGTTGGCTGTAGCTCCAGCCAGCCGCATTCACAGCGAATATCCGGCTGGCCGGCGACCTTGCAGAGCGACACTTCGCGACCGCCCAGCCTGCTGTCCGCCTCCAGGAACTCCACGGTGACCGAGGGCGAGGGAGAGGCCCACACCGCCCGGGCGGCGGGTGAGAGCCAGACCTGCCAGAGAGCCGATAGCGGAACGGCAATTTCCCGTTCGAAGCTGAGCGTTGCAAAACAGTCTTGCGGTTGATGCGGTTCAGCGCGTGCGCTTTTTTGATCCGGTTTCGTTGTCATTCGGATTCCTCCTTCATGGCCTGCATTGCAAATGCCTCCAGCCGGTCAAGCCGGCTCTCCCATACGGCCCGCTGCTCATCGAGCCATGTGCTGACCGGCTCCAGCGCTTCCGGCACAATTGCGCAGGTGCGCACCCGCCCATCCTTGGACGTGACGATCAGCCCCGCCTCTTCCAGCACGGAAAGATGCCGCATGACCGTGGGCAGACGCAGCCCCGTGGGAGCGGACAGTTCCATGACCGGCGCCGGCCCGCCGCCGAGGCGCGCCAGAATCGCCCGCCGCGTGGGATCAGCCAGAGCCTGGAAGATCAGTGAAAGGTCCCGATGATGCTTAGTCATATTGCTAACTATCATGTTTCATCGCGATGAGGCAAGGAGAAACTTAGCAGATCGACTAAGTTTTCTCGACGGGCATGATCCCCTTGATAAAATGCGGATGCATCGACCAGCCGTTTCGTTTGGGCAACCGAGCCTTTCCCCTCCCCGCGGATGGCGTTCGGCAACGGCTGGCAGATGCAACTGCCGGGCCAGAAACGAGCCATCCAAAGTTGCAGAAAAAGATTGACTCTCGCAGTCACCTGAGTGAGCTTCGCCAAGAAAATGACGGGGAAAACATCAAATCATCATGTCACCAGAACGCTTTAATCAATGCCTGCGGGTGATCCGCTGGACGCCGATCAATATTGCGTCCGCCCTGCAATGCAAACTTTCATGGATTGAGGCGCTGGAAGCGGGCAACGAGGAGGTTCCCGCTGGCCTGGCGACATGGCTTGAGACGCTGGCGCAAGCCCATGAAGCGCTTCCGCCTCCAGCCACCTACAGAGGAAAACGGTCGACATTCTGATGCGACCGGCAGCTTTCAGCCTTCACCAACGATTGGATTATTCGAAATGAAATATGTCATAGCAGCTCTTGGCATGATCACCTTTTCAAGCCCCGTCCTCGCCGCATCCTGCGAAAAGAATTTCACGGTCTCAGGCGTACCGATGGTGACGGCCGTCTCTTACAAGTCCTGGCAGGAACTGCCGAAGGCGAAAGCGCCTGCCGTACTTCAAAAGCTGGCTCAGGCCGTGGCGGCGGAGGGTTTTTCCGGCATCCAGATCAACAAGGCGCTGTCTTCCATCGATGCGCACCAGGAGACCAGCGGCAGCGGCAGAATTCAGACGCTGCGGGTCGTGGCCCGGCAGAAAGGCGCCGCTGTGCGGATCGATGCTGTCTTCAACATTCAGGCAGGACAGATCGCGGACAAGAACGTCATCCGCGCGGGCATCTGCAATATCATCAATGGCGCGTGACGCGCGGTGAATGGACTGCCCGTTCGCAGACTTGATGCCGGTGTAAGCTGACATCGGGGGTGGGCGGCTGAACGGGTGCGGCGCATTTGTTGCCAGCGGATGCGACGGCTTGCCCGGCAGGGGCGGTGGGCCATATGCCGGTTCATGCCGTTGATGGTGATGCTTATGGTATGGCGGGCAAACCCGGAATCTGCGATGTGTGCAGCCAGGGATAGTGTCCGCGGCCGGAAGCAGGCGGCCAATCGACGGGGAAAACATGCCGATCTATGAACTGGCTGCCGTGGGTGCCGCGACCTGCTGGGCGATGACCGGGCTTCTTTCGTCCGGCCCGGCGGGGCGGCTTGGAGCGCTGGCCTTCAACAGGACGCGGCAGCTTTTTGTCGCCGCTCTGCTGGGGATCCATGTGTTCGCTTCGGGCAGCTGGCGGGAGCTTCAGCCGGAGGCGCTGTCTTCGCTTCTCCTTTCCGGCTTCATCGGTATTTTCGTTGGCGACACGCTTCTCTTCACCTGCCTCAACCGGCTGGGGCCGCGTCGCTCTGGAATCCTCTTTGCGCTGAATGCCCCGATCGCCGCGCTGCTGGGATGGGCGGTGCTTGGCGAGCAGCTTCCCGCCAGCGCCATGGCCGGCATAGGCCTCACGCTGAGCGGAGTGCTGCTGGCAATCCTCTTCGGCAAGCGCAAGGCGCAGCTGCACGAATGGGAAAGCGTGAAGGGGCCGCTTTGGCTCGGCGTGCTTTTCGGCCTTCTTGCCGCGCTCAGCCAGGCGGTCGGCTCGCTGATTGCAAGGCCCGTGATGGCGACCGGGGTCGATCCTCTTGCCGCCTCCATGCTGCGCGTCGGAGTGGCCGCTCTTTGTCTGACGGCGCTGACGATGCTGCCCATCGAGGCTGTCAAGCCGAGAGGCAGGCTGACCGGAAGCCTGTTCCTGCAGACGGCGCTCACGGGCATCATCGCCCTGGCTTTCGGCATGACGCTGCTTCTCTTTGCCCTTTCCGGCGGCAAGGTCGGCATTGTCTCGACACTCTCGGCAACGACGCCTGTCATCATCCTGCCGCTGCTGTGGCTGAAGACACGGGAGCTGCCGGCGCCCGGCGCATGGGCCGGCGCTGCACTTGTCGTGGCCGGCATGGCGCTGATGTTCTGGCGGTAGCTTCAGCCGGAAGGCGAAGGGCCGCGGCAACACCGCCTCCGCCTCGCGTTTTTTCACGCCTCGATTAAGCTGGTAACGACCACTTGCTAAGCAACTTTTGCGTGCTTAAAAGGCGGTCAATATCAGTTCGTTAAAGAGGATCAACTTCGTGGAACAGGAAAACATCCAGACCGGCAAGGGTCGGCGCAGGGCGCTTTGGGCGGCGGTTGCGATTATTGCCGTCGCCGCTGCGGGCGTCATCGGCGGCAAGACCTTCTACGAAGCGAAGGTGAAGGAGCTGGTTGCCCGCAGCGGTGCGACCGCCACGTCCATCGAGGTCGATTTTCTCGGGAAAATTCATGTTCGCGATCTGACGCTGGCGCTTGAAGACGGCAGGAATATCAAGATCGCGGCTATCGACGGACGTCCGAAACTTCCGTTTCTGGACGGCGCGATTGACATGAACACCATCGACATCGATGTGCCCACCGGAAAGATTTCGATGGCACAGGCGCGCATCGAGAACGCCGCCTTCGAAAAACCGGGACAGGCGGAAGGAAACGGCGGCTCCCTCGCCCGCCGCATCGAGCGCTTCGCGGCGACAAGCATCTCCACGCCGGAGGTGACGTTTACCCAGTCCGTCGCGACCACCGAGCAGAAGACCGTTTACAAGAACCTCGCTCTCTCCGAGATCGCGGGCGGCCGCATTGCCCGATACTCTATCGACAATGGCAGTTACGACATCAAGATGCAGCTTCCCGACAGCGACGGCGCGATGAAGGACAAGCATATGGTCGTGTCGACCGGCGCGATCGCCGGCCAGGACATCGACGTCGCTTATCTCGCCCGGCTCTATACGGAAAAGGCGGGCCCGGAAGACAAGGAAGCGAAGCCGCTCTACGGGCCGCTCTCCGTCAAGGCGGTTTCCTTCTCTGAAGGAGACGGTCATTTCAGCTGCGATGAAATCCGCAGCGATGGCTTTACCGCCCGCATGCCGTCCGAACCGCTGCTGGATACCCTGAAAGCGCTGACGACGACCCCAGACCCTGACGCGCTTTCACCGCAGGAACGCCAGGCGCTTTTCGCAAAGGCCGTCTCCATTCTCGACATGATCGGCAAGAGCAACATGCAGCTCATCGGCTTCAAGGTCGATGCGCCGGATGAAAAGGAAGGGGCGGCCGGCAAAAGGGTCAAGGCCGCCATCGACCGCATCGACATGCAGATGGACAGCCGCAAGCTCGACTTCGGCGTGATTGGCATGTCGATCGGAGATGGCGACGGCAAGATCGAAGTCGCGGAAGCAAGCCTCAAGGGCTTTGACTGGAGCTCGACGATCAAGGGAATTTCCGAGATCATCGCGCTCGACGAGACGCAGATGGAGACCTTTCAGTTCAATCGCCTGATACCGGAACTTGGCCGGGTGCGCGTCGGCGGCATCAACGTCGATATGGCCGCGCCGGAAAAGCCGGAGGAGGAGGCGGAAGAAGAAGCGGCCGGAACGCCGGCACGTATCAAATTCTCACTCAAGAATTTCGAGATGGGGCTGACCAAGCCCTTCAACGGCATTCCGACCGATATCGAGATCAGGCAGGACGAGCTGACGCTTCCGATCCCGGCGGACTCGACAGAGGAGGTTTTCGTTGAAGCCCGCAAACTGGGTCTCGAAACGCTGGCCTTCTCTTATGGCCTTGCCGCCGGCTGGGACGAACCGAACAGCAATCTGGTGATCCGCGACATCTCTCTCAGCAGCAAGGATTTCGGCAGCGTCAATTTTGCCGGTCTGGTAAGCGGCTTTACCGAAGAGTTCTTCTCTTTTGACGTCAATCGCGCGCAGGCGGCGCTCTTCGGGCTCGCCGGCCGCGAAGTGAAGCTCACGATCAAGGACGAAGGTTTGATGGCGAAGGCGATCAAGCTTTATGCCCTGCAGAACGACATGACGGAAGATCAGGTACGCGCCACCCTCACACTGGTGGCGAGCATGATGCTGCCGCAGGTGGCGGCTGAACAGCCCAAGCTGCAGAACGCCGTGGAAGCGCTCGTCCACTTCATCAGCAAACCCGGGACCCTGACGGTAACGGTCAAATCCACGGGCGCAAACGGCCTGGGCATTTTTGATCTGGTTGCCGCCTCCGACAATCCGATGGGGCTTATCGACAAGGTCGATATTCAGGCGACGGCCGAATAAATCCGGCCACTCCTCCGGCAGAGGTCTCAAGCCCGGTTTTTCGAGCTTGAGACCGCCGGAACTGGTATTCTCATGAGATTATGACCTGAATGTCCGAGACGTCCGCCTCTCCTGCGGGCAGAACATGAGGAGCATCAACATGAAAACCGAGCAACTCACTTTCGGCCCCGGCGGGCAGGTTCCCAACAATCAGACCTTTGCCGTCATTATTTATCGAAACGTTGGCCCGGACTCGGACTCCCCGGATTTCGAGGCTATGTTTTCCCGCAACAAATGGAGCGGCATCTGGCGCAATGGCGTGTTCGACTACCATCATTACCACAGCGGCGCGCATGAGGTTCTGGGCGTGGGGCGTGGCGAGGCGACGTTGCAGATCGGCGGGCCCGAGGGGCAAATTCTGGAGGTCACACAGGGTGATTGCCTGATCCTGCCCGCCGGAACCGGCCATATGAAGCTGAGTGCTTCTGCGGATTTTCAAGTGGTGGGTGCTTATCCGCCGGGGCAAAAGGCCGATATTCAGACTTCCGCGCCCAGCGATGAAATGCTCGAGCGGATTAGATCCCTGCCAAAACCTGCGACAGACCCTGTGCACGGAGCCTTCGGCGGCCTGACCGAGATATGGCGCTAAGGGGCGATCCATTCGGTCGCGACACAGGCCGTAGCTAATGCAGCCACTCGCAACTGTAAGCGAGGACCGGTTCGGCAAAGCCTTTCAGCCTATAACGATCGCCATGCACGAGGACATCGGCGCCGCCATATTCCTGGAAGGTCTTGTCCGAAATCAGGATCTGGTCGCTCCCGGCGGCTGCACAAAGCCTTGCCGCCAATTGCACGGTCGTGCCGAAGAAATCATTGCTGTCTTCGATAGGCTCCCCGCAATCCAGGCCGATACGGATGTGGATGGGCTCGCCCCTGTCGCTGTTGTAACGATGGAACTCGCGCTGGATATCGATGGCGCAATCCACCGCAAACGGCGTGGAGGAGAACACGGCCATTATACCATCGCCGGTATGCTTGACCTCCCGTCCCGAGTGCCGCCCCAGACAACCGCGCACGAGGGCATCGTGTGCCCGGATGAGTTCCGCCGCCATGCGATCGCCGAGGCGGGCCGTCATTTCGGTTGAACCGACAATGTCCGTGAAAAGGATCGCACGGTGGCCGGCGTCCATCTTTTTCGAGGCCGCCACAGGCGCCACCGGATCCTGTATTCGCCCGAGAAACGCTTCCACCGCCGACAGGGCGACTTCCACCACTTCGCTGGCGACGAAGCCGTGCGCTTCGCGATGCACGCACTGCGCGGTTTCCGCGTCCGGGGCATCCATAAGGCAAAACGCCGTGCCGCGCCTTTCATCGAACCAGTAGGTCAAAAACCTGACGCCGTACCGATCCTGAATGTTGAGATCTTTAAGATGTGCCGCGGCGATATCCGCCGCTGAAACGCCGGCAAGCTCGTGCCGGTCCATGAAGATAGGCATTGTTTCCTCCCCAAGAGTATATCGTTGCCCCCTCTGCCCCCCATTTTATGACTTCACCGAATTGTCGTCCATCGTTCTTACGGGTGACGCCGGACAAGACCCAAACACCGGAAAGGGCGATATTCGTTCGCGTTAGAATTTCGGGGCTGTGTGGACCTGCGAGCAATCACGACGGCTGGAGTGATTGACGGCCTTTCACCTGCGTTTGACCATGCGCCGTAGCAGGAAGCCGGGTCGGGTCTTACGGGGAATAAGGTGGATATCGCTGACCAGCTTTGCACCGCCTTCCCGGCGTTCCAAGGTGATCTTTCGGCTATGGAAGGCCTCCAGCTCGGCACGATGTGCCACGCTGATGATGGTGGCGTCGGGCAATTCATCGATCACCGTCTGCATCATCATGTCCTGGCTTCTTTCGTCGAGAGCCGCAGTCGCCTCGTCCATGACGATGATATCCGGGTCGTTCAGCAGCAGGCGGGCAAAGGTCAGCCGCTGTTTTTCACCGCCCGACAGCGTCTGGTCCCACGGCGCCTCCTCCTCCACCTTGTCTTTGAGATGGCCGAGACCAACCTTGTCGAGGGCCTCCCCTATCTCTTCGAAAGTCCAGCTCTCGGCCGCCTGCGGATAGCAGACCGCCCGGCGAAGGGTGCCGGAGGGAACATATGGCCGCTGCGGCAACATGAAAAGCCGGCTGCCGCCGCGAAAACTGACGCTGCCCCCGCCCCATGGCCAAAGGCCCGCGATTGCCCGAACGAGCGTGCTTTTGCCGGATCCGGATTCGCCTGCGACGAGCACCCTTTCTCCCCGCCCGATTTCCACATCGGTCTCCTTGACGACCGCCGTGCCGTCGCCGAGCGACACCGAAACATCCTTGAGGCTGAGCATCGTCTCGCCTTCCGTTTCACCGCGCACGATCCGGCCTAGCTTGTCGCTCTGTTCGGCTCGCTCGAGCCCGTCAAGCGACATCATCAGGGAGGCAACGCGGCGTGCGCAGGCATTCCAGTCCGCCAGCCGAGGATAATTGTCGACCAGCCAGCCGAAGGCGGATTGGACGATGGTGAAAGCGGATGCCGCCTGCATGACCTGGCCGAGAGACATGCTTCCATCGAGAAATTTGGGCGCGCAGAGAAGAAGCGGAACAACGGGCGCAATCAACATCGATCCATGCGACACGACGGTTGTGCGCATATATTGCTGCGCCATCTGCTTCCACTGCTGCCGGACATTGCGGAACCTCCTGTCGAGGTCGCTCCGTTCCTCCTCTTCGCCGCCAAGCAGGGCGATGCTCTCCCCGTTTTCCCGAACACGGGTGAGCGTGTAACGGAATTCCGCCTCGAGCTGGTTCTTGACCTCGGAGACCCGGACGAAGTTCCGGCCGATCAACGCGATGGAACTCGATGTGATGAGCGCATAGATCACCGCCGCAATCACGAGAAAGCCGGGTATCGTGACCGATACCCCACCGATCGGCAGCGTCAGCGCGCCGCCAATCGTCCACAGAACGACGATAAAGGTGGACGCCGATACGAAGGCGGCAATGACGCCCGCCACGAAATCCACGGGCGCTTCGGTGGCGATCCGCATATCTTCCGACAGCCTCGCCTCCGGATTCTGATGGTCGCCGTCGATCAGGTTGAGCTGATAGTAGCGGCCATTTGCGATCCATCGTGAGACCAGCACCTTGGTCAGCCACGACCGCCAGCGCCGCTGAATGCGCATTCTGACGTAAACCTGCGAGGTCACAATAAAAACGCTTCCGAGAACCAGCGGCGGGAATATTGAGGCGAGAAAGTAGACCGTCGACGCATCCCGTTTTTCAATCGCATCGAAAATCCCGCGATTCCAGACGTTGATGCCATATTGGAAACCGACATTGACGCCGATCATAACGAGAAGCCCGATGGAGAACGGCCAGGCAAGCCCATCCCCACGGCGGCTCCAGAAACCCCGCGCACTGATCAGGAAGCGCTTCAGAAGATATCGCTTGCGAGCCTCTTCGGCCTGCTGCGGCGTCAAACCCGAAGCGGGCTCTAACTCCTCCGGCGGAAGGGGATCATCGGGTGCGTCGTTGGCATGAACATTCTCTGCACCCTTTTGGCCGGTGCCATCGATCGGGTTCGGTTTTGCGTCAGCATCGGTCATGGATGCATAAACGGATGACGGTTTGAAAAGTTGCCGGCCCGAAACAGTTTCCGGTTGGCGGAACCGGCCCGGTCGATGCAAAGGCATCCTCGTCACGCGAATGGCGCGACGAACGTTGTGCGATGCACAAATTTTGGAGGAATAGGCATGAAATTCGGATTTCTAGATACATATCATCCGGGAAAAACCGTCTAAAACTCTCTCAACTCAAGGAGAGACGTCATGACGGACACGACATCACAGTTTGATGGGGTAGCGATTCCCCTGGAGACCACAGAAGAACCCGCATGGACGGCCGCGACCTGGTTCGCTGTTCTTTCCATGGCGGCCACCAGCTTTGCGCTGGTATCGGCCGAATTCCTGCCGGCGGGCCTGTTGACGCCCATGGCGCGCGATCTTGGCATCACCGAAGGGACAGCCGGGCAGGTCGTCACCGCCACCGCCTCCGTAGGCGCGGTGACGGCCCTGTTGAGCAATGTTCTGATCGGCAGACTGAACCGCAAGACCGTGCTTGTCGGTCTTAGCGCGCTGGCTATCGCCTCCAACGTTCTGGCATCGGTTGCCGCCGATTTCTGGCTATTGCTGTTGGGCCGGGCCGGGCTGGGTATTGCGCTCAGCGGTTTCTGGGCGCTGTCGGTTGCCGTTGTGGCGCGGCTTGTCGGCGCAAACTCGACCGGGCGCGGCATGGCTATCGTCACCCTCGGCGTTTCGCTTGCCACCATCGCGGCTCCTTCGATGGGCGCCCTGATCAGCGACTGGCTGGGATGGCGCATCGCCATGTCGATGACGGCGGGACTTGCCGTCATTGCCATGCTGTTGCAGGTACTCAGCCTGCCGTCGCTGCCGGCAAATACAAGCAACAGTCTTTCCGACGTTCTGCGGCTGACGCGGCGGCGTAGCATTCAACTGGGAATGCTTGCAATCCTGCTGCTCATGACGGGCCATTTCGCCGGCTCGGTCTATGTCCGGCCGTTCCTCGAACAGGTAACGCAGCTTGGCACCAAGCCGATTGCACTCGCCCTGCTCGGGTTTGGCGTCGCCTCCGTGATCGGCAATGTCGCGGGCGGCCGAATGGCCGACACCAGTATCCGCCTCGCACTCGTCGTCACCGCCGCGCTGATGGCATTTGCGACAATCGCCCTCGTTGTCTGGGGTGTTCATACCGGCGCCGCATTTGCTCTCGTCGCCCTTTGGGGCCTTGCCTTCGGCATGGCGCCCGTGGTGCTGCCGACCAATCTTTCGCGCGGCGCACCCGATGCTCTTGAGGCGGCAGGCAGCCTGATGGTCGTTTCCTTTCAGGTGGCTATCAGCATCGGTGCGGTTTTCGGCGGCTACATCGTCGACTCCTACGGTGCGACCGCTCCCTTGGCCCTGACCGCAATCCTGGCTGCATCCACGGTCGCTCTCGCCCTGCTGCAGCGTCCTGATTGATCCCTGCCTTTTCCGGGGCCGCAGGCGAGGCAACTCCCTGCGGCACTCGGATGCGCGGCGACTAGCCGAAACCGCCATCCGAACACGGGTCAAAAATCAGGGATTGTCCTGCCTTGCGTCACTCCACCTTTGCGCTACGCTTGGGAACAGGGATTTCTCAATGGAGGGACTGAGGCATGTGCAACAACTGTGTGATCGAGAACGTAAAACGGAACATGCTGTCACGACGCCTGCTGTTCAAGGGCGCCGTGGCCGGTTTAACGGCCATGACGGCTGGTAGCTTGGCGGCCCCGGTGCTGGCGCAGTCACCCCGGCAGGTCGTTGATCTCACCCATACCTATGATTCCACATTTCCCACATTCGATGGCAAACCGGGCATAGAATATGAGTGGGCAGCGGAGATCGCCAAGGACGGCTATCAGCTCCACAAGCTCACCATCTACGAACATACCGGCACCCATATCGATGCGCCTTTCCACTTCAGCGCGGATGGCGCGAGCGTCGACCAACTGGAGCCGCAGAAACTTGTCGCGCCGCTTGTCATCGTCGACATCACCGACCGCGCCAAAGACGATGCCAATTCCACCATTGAAGCCGAGGACATCGAACGCTGGATATCTGCGAATGGCGACATCCCGGCAGGTGCAATCGTGGCTCTGCGCTCCGGCTGGGCAACCAAAGTGAAGAGCCCCTCATTCCGCAATGACGACGCCGGAAAATTCGCCTTCCCCGGTTTCGGCAAATCGGCGACCGACCTTCTGCTCAAGCTCGACACCGTCGCGATTGGCGTCGACACGCTTTCGCTGGATCCGGGTAACTCCGCAGATTTCGCGGTTCACAATTCCTGGCTGCCGGCAGGGCGCTACGGCATCGAAGGGCTGAACAACCTCGAGGCTCTGCCGGTCAAGGGAGCGACCATAATCGTCGGCGCGCCGGCACACCGCGGCGGAACGGGTGGCCCGGCCCGGATTCTGGCCCTGGTCTGATACCGGCGCACAGCGCCGAAACGACAAGGCCGTCGAATGAACTACGACTGAATAATCTCTTCAGCTTCCGTTCCAACGGGACCGTCTAAAACAAAGACGTTCAACCGCGGTCCTATCCGCCTGAGGAGACACAGTCATGATCCGGAAGTCTTTTATTGCTAGTGCACTCGTTGCTCTCGTTGGCATCGCCGCCACGGCACCCGCCATGGCCAATGATGTGCGCATCGAACAATATGGCTGGTCCAACTCTGCCGGTGGCGCGCAGGAAGGTTATGGCAACCGGATCCGCACCTACCAGAACGGCGGTTACAACCGGATTGTCGGCCATCAGTACGGTCGGCAAAACCTTTCGGCCGTCGGTCAGGAGGGGCATGACAATTACGGCTCCACCTATCAGAACGGCAGCCGCAACGTGGCCGGTATCGGGCAATTCGGCTCCAACCACACCACCATCCTCACCCAGGACGGCAACGGCAACATCGCGGCCGGTGTTCAGGTAGGCCGTGGCTGCAGCGCCAATGTGAGCCAGGGCGGCAACGACAATGTCGCGGCCTTCGTGCAAGCCTGCCCTTAAGCAGTCGGCGATGAGGTGAAACGGGTCGAGATCGAAATATCAGATCATCAGGGAGACGAGCCATGCCCCATACCCTCAGACATCCGCGCCGTCTGGCGGCGATCCTTGCAACGGCCCTGCTTTCTTTCGGCGCCGTTGCAGCCATATCGACTGCAAAGGAACCGGCCGAAGGGCAGCGCTGCGAGATCGGGGCAACACCGCAGGCCGGCACGGTAAGGCTGGAGGCCGTCACGAAGGGTGACGCCGGTGGCCGCGGGACTTACTCCTTTCACGTCGAAAAATCCGGCGGCGGCGGGAGTTCCGTCATCAATCAGGGCGGCGACTTCGACGCGGCTGCCGGACGTTCGCAACTGCTGAGTTCTGTGACGCTCGATGCGAAGGGAGCCCGCTACAAGGCGGTGCTCGATCTCGTGATCGATGGCAGGAGCTTCAGTTGTACGAAGCAGATTGGCGGCGATTAGGCTGCCGTCGTGTCGTATATTTCGGCAGAAAGGGCGGCGGTTTCGGCGCCCTTTTCTTTTGATCGTGCCGAGCCGCTGAACGACATGTGAATGGGCAATTCCGGTCTGGTTCAGTTGCGAAATGCGAGAGTGGATCATCGGCAAGAGGCTGACAGATGGAGATAAGAATGACCAACAACCTATTGAAACTTCTTACCATTACTGCGCTTGTCGGCAGCCTCGCGCCAATCGGGTTTTCCGCACCCGCTCAGGCCGGCGGCCGGATTTCATTCGACCTCGCACCGGGCGATACAGCGGATGGAGATCTTCTTTCCACCGGGCTTCGCGCCTATTCGCTGTACCGTGGCCTGAAGGATGCCGATATCCGGCAGCTCGGCCGTGGCAACGCCGCCGGTATCGCCCAGAACGGCGGCGGCAATCTCGGCTTCATCCGGCAACGGGGCAACGGCCATGCCGCAACATTGGAGCAGAATGGCAACAACAATGCCTATGGCATTTTCCAGTATGGCCGCAACACGCAAACCAATGTGGTGCAGGATGGCGACAATGGCAGCGGCCTGACATTCAGCTATGGCTGGTGAGGCAATAACCGAACTGCCATGCCCACGGCACCTCGCCGCCGCGCGGGATCAATTCTGGAGAGCGGACAGAACCTTTCCGTCCCTGCCCTGCACGATATCGTGCGACGGCACCGGTGGAGTATCGGCAGCGGGCAGAGGCGGAATTATCAACCACGCGCCGGGATATTCCTTGCGAAGATGCCGGGGATTGTAGCGAATATTGGTTCCGGCGGCATGGTGAAGCGTCCCGAGCGTTGCGTCTTTCGACAGGACACCTCTTTTGATCTCGTGGAGTTTTCGCTCGCCATCAAGGGCAAGCGTTGCCTCGGAAAGATCGAAACTGTCGATGTGAACGGTCTGGTCCTTAGCCGTGTCGAGAACCCATCGATCGGAATCGACGAAACCATCGATATAGACATTTCCCGTGGAGGCACGCAGGGACGTGCCTTTCGGCAGGCTGATGCCGTCGACAACATTGCCGTCGGAAAGAGTGCAGTTGCTGAAAGCGGAGATGCCGCCATCGGGCGAGAGATCGAACTCCACCGGTTGCGTCGCGTCGCAGCGCCAGCCGCTCTGGGTGGTTACGCCGTTGCCGGTGATCCGCATGGTCTGCGGGGTAAAGCCCACCGTTTCGTAATTCTCGTTGGTTTTTATCGCGATATAACGGGCGATCTCGACAGCATCGATATCCGCCACCGGCAAGGGATGCGGAAACACGGCCCGTTCGAAGGCTTCCCTGTTATTGGCAATGGCCAGTTCGAGTTTCGTGCCCTTGGGCATATCGATCTGGCCAAGGCGCGCCGGCTCGAGCAGTTCCGGCCGATGGCTTGCCGCCCTCTCTTTGTCATAGGCTCGCATCTGCAGATAAAAATCACCGAACCGACAGAGGGTGAAAAGCGCGACGGCGGTTACCAGCCCATAGGGCAGGATCATCGGGCGCTTCCAGCGGCCTGCCACATATCGTACGAACAGCGAGAGCGTCCAGACGATCCATATGAGGGTCGTGATGAGCAAGAAGGCAAGAAGAAGCAGCGCTTCGACGGAGGGGAGTGCGACAGGGATCATGCAAACCAATGGTCCTGGGCGGATCGTTTTGATCCTGAAGAGACATCAGAGCTTTAGCCCACAAGCGGTTGTCTTTTCAACTCTGGGGATGGCGGGCGGAACAAGCCACCGATCTGCTGTGACATTTTGCGGTGTTAACCGGGCGACAGATAGCCGCCGCCCGATCAACGGACTTATGGGGCGTCAGCCGCCAAGCACGAAACGGGAGAATGCCAGGGCATTGCGGGCATCCTCATCCATTTTCGCGAGATCGGCGCCGCCGCTGAGATCGCGCCACACCTTGATGTCGGAGCCGATCGTGCCGCCGGTCTTGACGAACGGCTCCATGACGACCGCGCCGGTGTAATTGATATCGCGAAGGGCGAGGCCGATTTCGTGCCAGGGCATTCTGCCCTTGCCCGGTACGCGGCGATTGCTCTCGCCGGTATGGAAATGCCCCAGCAACGGGCCAGCCGTGCGTATGGCCTCGCCAAAGCTGTCTTCCTCGATATTCATGTGGAAGGTATCCAGCATGACTTTCACGTTGTTCTTGCCGACATCCTTAACGAAAGCGACGCCTTCGGCCGCCGTGTTGAGCACGTGGTTTTCGAAGCGGTTGAGGACTTCGATGCACAGGTTGATGCCGAGATCATTGGCGAAATCGGCAATGCCGTGAATGCCTTCGACACCGCGCGCATAATCGCCCGCCTTGTCGACCGGCTGCGAATAGTCGATCGGCCAATAGGAATGCAATGCCCCGCCGATGATGTGGATATCGAGCTTGGCGACATTGGACAGGGTACGTTCAAAGAACGCCTTGCCGGCTGCGCGAACCGCAGCATCCTCCGACGACAGGTTCCTGGTTTTCGAAGGGCCGATGCCGGCGGTGAGGATGATGCCGTTATCCTTCGCGCTCTGCCTGATGACGGCGAGTTCGGCGTCGCTGTATTCATTGATGTGGTGGGCGGCGACTTCGATGATATCGAACCCGAGCTTGGCGACCTTCTCGATATAGGGGCCGAACTTGGCGCTCCACTCATGTTCCCAGTAGGAGTAATAGATGCCGTGTTTCATGGGTGTCTCTTTCGCTTTTCTGTTTCGCTTGACTTTGGATAGGGAGGAGCAGCCCTTCAGGCAGGTTCAGGACGCGGAACTGCTTCCCGGATTTCCGATGCGAAGATCCGGCTCCGTGCTTGTCGATGTAATGAAGCGGCCGTTGGGGAGATCGTTTTCCTCCACCTTCCGGTTGATCTCGTCCTCGCCGAGACCGAAGCTCCGCCAGCGGTCCCGCAGCCGCGCACGCAGATCCTCCTCGTCGACATCAACGAAAATCGTGAGATCGAAGATCGGCTTGAGGCGATCCCATGGCGACTGGCCGGCGAGGAGATAATTGCCCTCGCAGACGATGATATCGACGGATTGCGGGATCAGGCGGCCGCCGGCGCGGGCGATTTCGATGGCGCGGTCAAAGACGGGGACGGCAACGACATCGTCTTCATTGGCCTTCAGGCGCTCAAGCATGTGGCGCAGGCCGTGAGCATCGAAGGTATCGATGGCACCCTTGAAGGGACGGCGTTTCATCTCTTCCAGAACGGCATCGTCATAATGAAAGCCATCCATCGGGAACAGCGCGGCGAACACGCCTTCGCCTGCGTTCAACGCATCGACCACGCATTCGGCGATGGTTGATTTTCCCGATCCGGGGGCACCGGCAATCGCAATCATCACACGCCGGCCCTTCGACCCTTCCAGTCGCTGGAGGGCAAGGCCCGCAATCTCGCGGGCATTATCGTCAATTTTACTCAAGGTGCTTGCCCCGATAATGAGTGCTTTTAGAAAATGCGGTACTGGTTTGCCTTGTCGCGCAGGAATGACAGTCCCCTGTCGAGAACCTCATCGGCGCTCGGCGCAACCGGCCGCCAGGTCGAAATCGCGCCCGCCATTTCCTTGGGCATCGCGGCGAAGCTTTCGAGCGTCAGCACACCCTTGAAGCCGATGGCTGCGAGCGCCGAAAACACCTCGTCCCAGGCAACATTGCCGCAACCCGGTGTGCCGCGGTCGCTTTCCGACATATGCATGTATTTCAGATGGTTGCGGGCGGCGATGATGCCATTGGCGATGCCCTTTTCCTCCATATTCATGTGGAAAGTATCGAGATGGATAAAGACGTTGTCGGCACCGATGCGCTCCACCAGCGCCACCGCCTGTTCGGCGGAATTGAGCAGATGGTTTTCGTAGCGGTTGACGGTTTCGATACCGAATTGCAGGCCGAGTGTTTTTGCGTGGTCGGCAGCGCTGGAGAGCGCCCTTGTCAGATTGTCATATTCGCCCTGTGTCGGCGGAAATCCGGTTCGCTCATTGGTGCCGCCATAGGTAACACCCGTCAGCGCTTCCGCGCCCATATCGGCGGCCTTGTCGAGCGCGGCATTCAGATGGTCGATTGCCGCATCGGGACGCGCGGACGCCCAGGCCGGCTCCGGCAGCACCAGCGAGCAGACGGCGCGCAAACCGTATTTCTCCAGCAGGGCGCGCGTGTGTTGTGCATCGACGGAGGGGATATCGGTAAGCGGAATCTCGATGAAATCCTGACCGTAATCCGCGGCAGCGGCGATGGACCGTCTGGCATTTTCGTGGTCCCAGTTCAGGGACCACATCATTGCGTGAACACCGAAGCCTTTCACGTCATACCTTCTTTCTGAGAGATGCGAAGTAGCTCGAAAACAGGCCGCGCGCCGCCATGACGACAATCATCAGCACGCCCCAGAGCGCCGTTGCCAGATGCTGGTTGGCCCCGAGAAGATTGAGGCCGGACGACAGCAGTTGCAGAACGATGAGCGCGACGAAGACCGGCAGCACCCGACCGAAACCGCCGAACGGATTGATGCCGCCGAGAAAGGCCGCCAGCACCGTGATCAGCAGGTAGGATTCCCCGTGGCCGACACGGACGGAGTTGAAACGGGCAAGCATGATGATGCCGGCAACCGCACACATCAGGCCCGAGAGCGTGTAGACGAGAACCTGAATCTTGCGCGTATTGAGGCCGGAATAACGCGCGGCTTCGATGTTCGAGCCGATCATCAACAGGCCGAAGCCGAGCTTGGTTCGCGTCAGCAGCACATGCCAGAGGCCGACGCAGACGGTGAAAATCAGAAGCGGGATCGGCAGACCGAGAAGTGTGCCGTGACCGAGCGGCGCCATATAGGTGGGGAAACCGGAAACGTCTCCGCCACGGGTGAGAAACTCGCCAAGGCCGCGCAGGAAAATCATCATCGACAGCGTCACCAGAATGGGGTGCGCACGGGTGTAGGCAATCGCCGCCCCCGTCATCGCGCCGGCAGCGCCGCCGGTGACAAGTGCGGCAAGGCAGGCGAACAGGAATGCGCTCGGCGGCGCATCCACCCCGCCATGGGCCTGCAGCACCCAGGCCGCGGCGAGACCCGACAGATTGGCGGCGAAGGTGACGGACAGATTGATGCCGCCCGTCAGCAGCGGCAGCAGCATCGCCAGTGTCAGCAGGCCAAGTTCCGGCAGCTGGAAGGCGACCGAACCGAATGTCGCGAGCGAGAGAAAGTTATCGGCAAAGGTTCCGAAAATGAGCATGACCGCGACGAAAGCAATCACCGGCCCAGCCATGTCGGCACCGAAAATCGCGTTGAATTTCCGAACGAGATTGTTCATCGCTGTGCGCTCCCCTTCTTTGCGGATGTCCGTAAGGCACTCGGCAAAAGCTTGTCGAAGCGGGTGGAAGAGAGCGTGATGGCGATGAGGATGATGGCACCGACGATCATCTTGAAGGCAAAGGGAGAAACGCCCATCAGGTTGAGGCCGTTCTGGGTGATCGACACCATCAGCACCC
Organism: Agrobacterium sp. 22-223-1; assembly: GCF_053522385.1. NCBI lineage: Bacteria > Pseudomonadati > Pseudomonadota > Alphaproteobacteria > Hyphomicrobiales > Rhizobiaceae > Agrobacterium > Agrobacterium sp. 22-223-1. The sequence continues at coordinate 365,436 of NZ_JBNWCN010000003.1, read as the reverse complement.
CGAGCACGCAGCCGATGACGGAGCCCTTGCCGCCGCCAAGCCGCGCACCGCCAAGCACGGTTGCGGCAAGAACATCCAGCTCGCGGCCATAAAGCGCGTTCGGCACCACCTCCTGCGCATAGTGCGCCTGCATGAGCCCGGCAATGCCCGCCATCAGACCGAGCCAGCCGAAGGAAATATAGTGCATGGCGCCGATGTTGATGCCGAAGCGGCGTGCGCCTTCCGGATTGTCACCGAATGCATAAAGTTTGCGGCCGACGGTGGTGCGGGAAATCATGAACCAGGTGGCAAAGCAGCAGAGGATCATGACCACGACGGGCAGTGTCAGCTCTACCCAGGAACCATCGGACATCTCGCGCTCGTAAAACACCACGCGCGTCGACAGCCATTCGGGCAGGTCGTAGATCGACACGCCCTTGGTGAAGAACATCAACAGCCCGAAGAAGATGTTGAAGGTGGAGATGGTCGCGACGATGGAAATGATGTTGAGCCGCCAGACGAGGAAGGCGTTGACGAAACCGAGACCAAGGCCAACCGCGCCGGCAATGATGAAACCTTCCGCCCAGTTGCCGCCACCCAGCGCATTGAGCGCCAGCACCGTGACATATTGAACGACGGAGGCGGCGACCGCGAAGGAGATGTCGATACCGCCCGAGATCAGCACCACGAGCAGGCCGACCGCGAAGATGATGTTGACCGCCGAGACATTCAGCACATCGAAGGCGTTGGAAATGGTGAGGAACCGGTCGGTGGCGAAGGACAGTCCCGTGCAGAGCAGCACCATGACCATAAGCAGCGTGAATTCGGTTGTATGTCCAAGGATGAGCCTACGCATAGATGGCGGACTCCAGTTCGGTCAGCGACAGGTGTCGCGGATCATAGGTGGCGTGGAACCGGCCTTCGACCATATGGATGACCCTGTCTGTATTGAAATAAACTTCCGGCGGCTCGTCGGAGATCACGATGATCGAAAGACCTTCTGCGGCGAGCTTGCGGACGATTTCGAAGATGCCGGCGCGGGCGCCGACATCGACCCCCACGGTCGGCGCATCGAGGATGAGGATTTTCGGCCCGATGGCCAGCCACTTGGCAATCGCCACGCGCTGCTGGTTGCCACCCGAGAGCGTGCGGATCGGATCTTCCGGCAGGCCGATCTTCACCCCGAGCGCCGAAATCCAGCGGGAAACGACATCGGCCTTTTTAGAGGGTGAGATGAGGCCGCCGCTCAGCAGCCGGTCGAGCGAAGCCATAACCAGATTGTCGGCAATGGACTGCGGCTGGTTGAGGCCAAGCGACAGCCGGTCTTCGGAAAGATAGGCGACGCCCGCCCGGATCGCATCTCGGTTGGAATGAAAATCCACCTTCTTGCCGTCAATCAGGATTTCACCCGATTGCGGCCGATGCATGCCGAACAGCGTCAAAGCCAGTTCCGTGCGGCCGGCTCCCAAGAGGCCGGTTATGCCAAGCGTTTCGCCCCGCCGCAGATCGAACGAAACATCCTCGAACTCGCCGGCCCGGCTCAGCCCGCGCACCGAGAGAACGGTGGGTTTGTCATCGTGATCGGCTGCAATGACGGCGCTATCGAAATTGCGGCCGGTCATCAGTTCGGTCACCCGTGACTGGGTCATGCCTTCGACGGGAAAGACACCGACAAGCGACCCGTCCCGCAAAACGGTTATGCGGTCTGAAATCTCAAGCACTTCCGCAAGGCGGTGCGAGACGAAGACGACCGCGACGCCGGAGGCCGACAGGTTGCGGACGATGTCGATCAGGTAATCCGTTTCCGACTGCGTGAGCGACGCGGTCGGTTCATCCATGAAAACGAGCCGCGCTTCCCCGACCAGCGCGCGGGCAATCGCCACGATCTGACGCTGGGCGATAGGCAGTTCCTTGAGCGGCTTATCAAGATCGATCTCGACGCCGAGCCGGGCCAGCGCCTTTTCGGCCGCCTGCTCGATGGCGCGCTTGTCGACCAGCCCGTATTTTCCATTCACCGCGTACTGGAAGCCGATATTCTCAGCCACCGTCATTTCATCGAAAAGCGCCAGATCCTGCCAGATCACCTGGATGCCAAGCGATTGCGCAAGCGTCGGGTTCATCGCGGTGATCTGCTTGCCGTCGAAATAAAGTTCGGCATCGCTTTCGGGCGTATAGACGCCTGTGATGACCTTGATCAGCGTGCTTTTACCGCAGCCGTTTTCGCCGGCAAGGCAATGCACTTCACCCGGATTGACCTCGAAAGAAACACCCTTCAGCGCGCGGACGCCGCCGAAGGTGACTTTGACATTTTTGAGGGCCAGGAGCGGTTCTGCGCTCATGATAACGTAAATCTCCTTCGCCGCGGCAGCATTGCAGACGTGGCGCTCGGCATGTTTTCCAGATGGGACGTCGCGCGAGTATCACACCTCGCGCGACGCCCTCGGCCTTGGGGAGGATCAGAGGCCCATGGAAACGAGCTTGTCGATGCTTTCCTTGTCGATCTTCAAAAGCTGGTCGACGACGATGGTGTTACCCTCGGGATTGATGGTGCCGAGACCTTCGATAGTGTCGCCGGCCTTGGGTGTCTCGCCCTTGGCGATACGATCCGCGAGGGTGATGAAGACTTCACCGGCTTGTTTCGGGTTCCACATGAAGCCGCCCGTCAGCGCGCCCGACTTGATGAGCTTGGCGCCCTGCCCCGGCGAGAACGGGCCGATGACGAAGACCTTGCCATCCTTGCGCCGCTCTTCGACGGCACGCCCGGCGCCGATCGGCCCCTGCGAACCGAAGGCGAGGAAACCGCTCAGGTCGGCATTGGCGGACATCAGGTCAAGCGCCGTCGAACGGCTCTTGTCGAGGTCCTCCGCCACGCCGTAGCGATCGCCGACGAGCTTCATGTCCGGATAATTGGCCTTGATATAAGCGATGGCGGCGTCAGCCCAGGCATTGTGGAGCGGAACCGTAAGCGAACCGACGAAGACGGCATAGGAGCCCTTGCCGCCCATCTTTTCAGCCAAGAGCTTGCCATGCGCTTCGCCGAAACCCTTGGCGGATGCCAGTTCGAAATCCCAGTCGGCGCCGAGCTGCTTGGGCGATTCATGGGTGATGACCTTGATACCGGCGGCCTGAGCCTTTTTCAGCACCGGCTCCAGCACCTTCGCATCATTGGGCACAACACCGATGAAATCGACCTTCTGGGCGATCAGGTCTTCGATGGCGCGGACCTGCAGGGCGGGATCGGCGCTGGTCGGGCCGACCATGAAACCGTCAACGCCGAGCTTCTTGCTCTGCTCCTTGATGCCGGCCTCCATGGCGTTGAACCACGGAATGCCGCCGATCTTGACGACGACGCCCACCTTCGGCCCTTCGGCAAAGGCGGTGGACGAGAGCAACGCGAGCGACAGGCCGACCGCTGCAGCAATAATTTTCTTCATGATGTTCCTCCTCAAAAAATCAGGCAAACGAAACCCGCCGCAGCCATTTTTCATCTGGCGCGTTCAAAATTTCTCATCTCGCTTATTCGAGACTCTCCCTTGCCACTCCCACAGCAACCATCTAGCACAATCGATATTGCCAAGTTGCACAATCGATGGTGCAATAACCATATCATGAAGCGCCCTTCCGTCAAGGGGATGTGTGCTCTAATAATTGGAATCAGTTGGGGAGATCGCAGTGACGGGTATAAGTTCCAAGAAAGCCACCATTTATGACTTGTCGATATTGTCGGGCGCATCAGCCTCGACAGTGAGCGCGGTGTTGAACGGATCGTGGCGCAAACGGCGGATTTCGGAGGAGACTGCCGATAAGATTCTCTCGCTCGCCAAGGCGCATCGCTACACCACCAACCTGCAGGCCCGCGGTCTGAGAAGTTCGAAATCCGGTCTCGTCGGGCTTCTGGTGCCCATTTATGACAACCGGTTCTTTTCATCCATGGCGCAGACATTCGAGGGGCAGGCACGCAAACGCGGCCTGTCGCCCATGGTGGTCTCCGGACGGCGCGATCCCGAAGAAGAACGCCGCACCGTGGAGACCCTGATCGCCTATTCCATCGATGCCCTCTTCATTGCAGGCGCGACCGATCCCGACGGCGTGCACCAGGTCTGCGCCCGCGCAGCACTGCCGCATGTCAATATCGACCTTCCCGGCAAATTCGTACCCTCGGTCATTTCCGATAACAGGCACGGTGCGGAGATACTGACATCGGCGATCCTTGCCCATGCGGAAAAAGGCGGGCCTCTCGGCCCTGACGACGTCATCCTGTTCGGCGGTCATGACGACCACGCCAGCCGCGAACGTATCGACGGCTTCCACGCCGCCAAGGCCGCTTATTTCGGGGCGGAGAGCGGAGACGATATCGAGATCACCGGCTATTCACCGCATATGACGGAGCTGGCATTCGAACGCTTCTTCGAGCGCAGGGGCCGCCTGCCCCGCTGTTTCTTCGTCAATTCATCGATAAATTTCGAAGGCCTGCTGCGTTTCATGGGGCGTCATGATGGCGAGGCCTTCGGCGACATCGTTGTCGGCTGCTTCGACTACGACCCTTTCGGGTCATTCCTTCCCTTCCCGGTCTATATGATTAAACCCGATATCGCGCAGATGCTTGAAAAGGGTTTCGAACTGCTGGAAGAGAACCGGACCGAGCCGGAAGTCACTATCATCGAACCGAAGCTCATTCCCCCGCGAACCGCTCTCGAAGGCCCGCTCGACGACATATGGGACCCGGTTGCATTGCGTCGCATGGCGAAGTGAACGCGCGAAATCCCGCTTGACCTCAACCGCGCTTGAGGTCGTACCGATCGCATGGTGCTTCACCATTGCAACGGGACAACGATGATCGAAAAACTCATGAGGATGCTGGAAGACGGACGTGACAGTCCGCTCCTGCGCTTTTCAATCGCAAAGACGCTCAAGGCGGCCGGGCAGTTCGAAGTTGCCGCGCTTCATCTCCAGGAGGCCATCCGGCAGGATCCCGACTATTCGGCGGTCTGGGCCGAACTCGGCGAATGTCGTTCACGGCTGGGAGATGACGACGGCGCCATTGCGGCGTGGGTGGAAGGCATCGCGGTGGCCGTCAGGCGCGGCGACATTCAGGCAAAGAGGCAGATGGAGGTCCGGCTGCGACGTTTGCGGTCACGCGCCCTGAAGGGCGGCAGTTGATGAGACGCGTATCACAGGCGCGACTAGGCTGCTTCGCTGCCAGCACAATCGAGCCAATGCGCTAAAAAATCACGGGGAGGTTAGCCAGATTTCATAAAACTGGCTATGATCGCCGGAAAAATCACGGGAGGCGGCTGTCGAGGGCCGGTGATTTATGGGTTTTTCGGATCACATCAAGGAAATCGAGCACGTCGGACAAGGCAGGAATACCGGTCGGGATGCGGTGGTGCTCGAATCCTGGCGGCGTTGTCTCGACACCTATCAGCTTGATCCGGCCAAGGCCCGCGAAGCCGTCATCGTTTCCGAAACATGCCTGCGCGAGCATCGCCAACGAGCTGAAGACCTCGTGCACATCGCCCGTTCCGGCCTGGAGCGGCTATACCGGCAGGTGGCCGAGCAAAACTACGTTCTGCTTCTTTCGGATCAGCAAGGGGTGACGGTCGAGTTTCTGGGCGATCCGTCATTCAACAACAATCTGCGCAAGGCCGGGCTTTACCTGGGCTCTGAATGGTCGGAGCCGCGTGCCGGTACCTGCGCCGTCGGCGCCTGCATCGCCACCGGCGAAGCATTGACGATCCATCAGACCGATCATTTTGATGTGACGCATACACCGCTTTCCTGCACCGCAGCACCGATCTACGATACCCACGGCGCGCTCACTGCCGTACTCGATATTTCACTCCTAAGTTCGCCTGTACTCAAGACCAGCCAGAACATGGCGCGCCATCTGGTTTCCTCGACCGTGCGACGGATCGAACTCGCAAATCTGATGGCCAGCAGCCGCCATGATCTTGTACTGCGCTTTGCGGGCGCGCCCGAATTTCTGGATGTCGACCCCGAAGCGGCCCTGTCCGTCGATGGCTCCGGCCGGATAACGGGCATGACGCATGCCGCCGCACGCCTTCTCGCCGCATCGCGCGGGCTTGACTGGCGCATGCCCGAGCGCCTCCTCGGAGAGCGCGTGGAGGAGTTTTTCGAGGCCGGCTTCGATGAACTCGCCTCCCTCACCCGATCAAGCCTGCCGCAGGAGAGGCGCATCGTCGTGAAGGACGGCATCGTGCTTTATGCGCACGCGATCGAACCGCAACAACACCGGTCGACCGTGCCGCTTTCCCGTCCAAAATCTCAGCCGGTCATGGAAGAGATCGGCGGCGATGGTCCGACGGTTCGAAACCTCAGGCGCAAGGTGGAAAAACTGGCGCCCGCAAAATTGCCGATCCTGCTGCAGGGACAGACCGGAACCGGCAAGGAACATCTCGCCCGCATCATTCATGACGTCAGCGGCGTTTCTGGCCGCTTCGTCGCCGTCAATTGCGCCGCCATTCCCGAGCAGCTGATCGAGAGCGAATTGTTCGGTTATCTGCCGGGAGCCTTCACGGGAGCGCTGGCGAAAGGGCGCAAGGGGCTGGTGGAAGAAGCGCAGGGCGGGACGCTTTTCCTCGACGAGATCGGCGACATGCCGTTTGCGGCACAAAGCCGGCTGCTGCGCGTATTGGCAGAAGGCGAGATCCTGCCCGTCGGAGGCTCCACCCCCCAGAAGGTGGATTTCAGGGTGATTTCCGCATCGCACCGCCCGTTGAGCGACATGGTACGGACAGGTGATTTCCGCGAAGATCTCTACTACCGCCTGAATGCGGCCGTGCTGACCTTGCCGGCGCTTTGCGAGCGCGACGACTTCCCTTGGCTCCTCGATAGGTTTCTGGAAAAACATGGGCTGCCGGGTCGTCCCCTGACGCTCTCCAACGCCGCCCGGATGTCGATCCTTGGCCATCGCTGGCCCGGCAATATCCGCGAGCTGGACAATGCGATAGCCTTTGCCGCCGCCCTTTGTGATGACGGGCTGATTACGGCGGAAGACCTTCCCGATCATCTTGTCTCCGCAACGTCAGCCCCCATGATCGACAGTCGCGGTGCCGATCTCGGCGCGCTTCTGGCCGCCTGCAACGGCAATGTGTCGGAGGCCGCGCGCCGGCTTGGCATCGACCGCACCACCATGCACCGGCGAATGCGACGCCTCGGCATCGGAAAGCCTCACTAGAAAAAGTGAGGCATGCGCCACGGCTGTCGCGCCACAGCTGTGGCGCTGTATAAAACCTTCACTCTGGTAAACCCCCGCAATTTCGGGCTTCCGGCACGGCAAACCGTGCTGGCACGGGCATTGCACCTTCTCCGGCATCAGGAGCCATCGAGGAGAAAACATGCGCGCGCTCAGATTTCATGCAGCCAGGGACCTGCGGATCGAAGACATACCCGAGCCGAAACGGCCGGGGCCGGGACAGGTTCTCGTCCGCAACCGGTTCGTCGGCATCTGCGGCACCGATCTGCATGAATATAGTTACGGTCCGATCTTCATCCCCACCGAACCGCACCCCTTTACCGGCGCCCATGGCCCGCAAATTCTCGGTCACGAATTCGGTGGTGTCGTGGAGGCCATCGGCGAAGGCGTCACCTCGGTCGGCGTCGGTGATCGCGTCTCGATCCAGCCGCTCGTCATGCCGCGATCCGGTGACTATTTCGCCGACCGTGGCCTCTTCCATCTGAGCACGCAGCTGGCGCTGGTCGGTCTCAGCTGGGACGGCGGCGGCATGGCGCAGGCAGCACTCGTCAATGAATATAACGTCCAGAAGATTCCCGAGGAGATGAGCGATGAAGAGGCCGCACTCGTCGAACCCTCAGCCGTTGCGGTCTATGCCTGCGATCGCGGTGGCGTCACTGCCGGCAACAGCGTTCTGGTTACAGGCGCCGGCCCGATCGGCATGCTCACGCTTCTCGCCGCCCGTGCGGCCGGCGCTGCCCAGCTCTTCGTGTCCGATCTCAATGATGCCCGCCTTGAGCTTGCCCGCAGCATCGTCCCTGACGTCATCGCCATCAACCCCAAGCGCGACAATGTCGGTGATGTCGTGCGCGCAGCAACGGAAGGCAAGGTCGGCTGCGATGTCGCCATTGAATGCGTAGGCAATGAACATGCGCTCAAGGCCTGCGTCGATGCGGTGCGCAAACAGGGCGTCGTCGTCCAGACCGGCCTGCATCCGCATGAAAACCCGATCGACTGGTTCCAGGTGACATTCCGCGACCTTGAGATCAAGGGCTCGTGGGCCTATCCGACCCATTATTGGCCCCGCGTCATCCGGCTCATCGCCTCCGGCCTGCTGCCGGCAACGAAGATCGTTACCAAACGCATCACGCTCGATACGGCCGTGTCGGAAGGTTTTGATGCCCTGCTCGACCCCGCCGGCACCCATCTGAAAATCCTGATCGATCTTTCGAAATAGGCCTTCCGCCTCCGCATGCCGGGAAGAGGAGCCCGGTATGCGGGAGCCGTTGGCTTTCGGGGCGGCGCTTTCGCCGCTTCACCATCAGACCAAGCACCATGGAGGAGATGAATATGCTTGATGTCAGTCCCGCCACCAAAATCGACACGGTTCTTTCCAAGCTCGGCAATGCGCTGGAAAATGGAGACATAGACGCCGCCGTCAACCTGTTTCAGGCCGATTGTTACTGGCGCGACCTCGTGACCTTCACCTGGAACCTGAAGACGCTGGAAGGCCGTGAGCAAATCCGCGACATGCTGACGAGCCAGCTTTCCGCCATCAAACCCTCGGGCTTGGTGCAGGATGTGAAGGAGCAAGCCTCGGAAGGCGATGGCGTCACCGAAGGCTGGTTCGAGTTCGAGACCGGTGTCGCCCGCGGTTACGGCCACATCCGCCTGAAGGACGGGCTGATCTGGACATTGCTCACCACCATGAGCGAACTGAAGGGCCATGAGGAACCAAAGGGTATCCGCCGTCCGATGGGCGCGGAGCACGGCCACGACCGCAACCGCCGGACCTGGAAGGAAAAACGCGAAGCCGAAGCCACCGAACTCGGCTATTCGGAGCAGCCCTATGTCGTCATCATCGGCGGCGGACAGGGCGGCATTGCACTCGGCGCGCGTCTTCGCCAGCTTGGTGTGCCGGCGATCATCATCGAGAAAAATGAGCGGCCCGGCGACAGCTGGCGCAAGCGCTACAAATCGCTCTGCCTGCATGACCCCGTCTGGTACGATCACCTGCCCTACATTCCCTTCCCGGAAAACTGGCCCGTCTTCACGCCGAAAGACAAGGTAGGTGATTGGCTGGAAATGTACACCAAGGTGATGGAGCTGAATTATTGGGGCTCCACCACGTGCAGGTCGGCACAATATGACGACGCGACGGGCGAGTGGACAGTGATTGTCGACCGGGCGGGCAAGGAGGTCGTACTGCGGCCGAAACAGCTGGTGCTGGCGACAGGAATGTCCGGCAAGGCGAATATCCCGAAACTCCCCGGACAGGATGTCTTCAAGGGCGAGCAGCAGCATTCCTCGCAGCATCCGGGTCCGGACGCCTATGCCGGCAGAAAGGTCGTGGTGATCGGCTCCAACAACTCGGCGCATGATATCTGCGCAGCGCTCTGGGAAGCAGGCGCCGATGTCACCATGCTGCAGCGGTCCTCCACCCATATCGTCAAATCGGACTCGCTAATGGATATCGGGCTCGGCGATCTCTATTCCGAGCGGGCAGTGGCAAACGGCATGACGACGCGCAAGGCCGACCTCATCTTCGCCTCCCTGCCCTACAGGATAATGCATGAGTTTCAGGTTCCCGTTTACGATCGCATTCGCGAACAGGATGCCGATTTTTATGCCGCGCTTGAGAAAGCCGGTTTCATGCTCGATTTCGGCGATGACGAATCCGGCCTGTTCATGAAATATCTGCGGCGTGGATCGGGTTATTACATCGATGTCGGGGCCTGTGACCTCGTGATCGACGGCTCGATCAAACTCAGATCCGGTGTCGACGTCTCGCATCTGACGGAGAATGCCGTGGTGCTGAAGGACGGCACGGAACTGCCTGCCGATCTGGTGGTCTATGCGACCGGCTATGGTTCGATGAATGGCTGGGCCGCCGATCTCATTTCGCGTGAAGTGGCGGACAAGGTGGGCAAATGCTGGGGCCTCGGTTCCGACACCACCAAGGATCCCGGCCCATGGGAAGGCGAGCAGCGCAACATGTGGAAGCCAACACAACAGCAGGCGCTGTGGTTCCACGGCGGCAATCTGCATCAATCGCGGCACTATTCGCAATATCTCTCGCTCCAGCTCAAGGCGAGACAGGTGGGCCTGAAAACGCCCGTTTACGGCCTTCAGAAGCCGCATCATCTGTCCTGATCAGAGCCCAGGGGCGCAGGCCAAGCTCGGCGCCCCGGGCGACATACATGTCTGCGTCTAAGTCTTTTCCACGTTTCCAAGCTCGCTCAATATGGCAATCAGCTGCGGCGCCGTTTCGCGGATTTCCTTGAGATGGATCGTGCTCAGATGCGCCATGACCTGCTCGGCCTTTTCCGTCAGCTGTAACGTCTGACGGCGGCGATCGGCAGGGTCTGGTTCGCGCGTGATGAGGCCGCCGCTTAACAGACGACCGGCGAGCTCGGTTGCCGAATGGGGCGCGATCAGCAGCCGTTCCGCAAGTAGCCCCACCGTCATGACCTCGCCCGCCGGCAAGCCCTTGATGGCCAGAAGCGCCTGATGCTGCTGCGGCGGCAGGCCCGCCGCCTGAGCGGCCGAGGTGCTGAAATCCATGAATTTCTTAAGCGTGTGGCGAAAGACGGCAAGCGCCTCATATTCCGATTGGGTCGGCAATGTCATATTTCGCAAGCCCTTATCCTGGTCGCCTCTCATTCTTCTTTAGCCCGACTATCCGCGAATGAAAATCGCCGGATATTTTGAGAGATTACAAATCCATTGATTTATATCGTATTGCGACATATTTATCGCGCCACTATTTTCGCGCACCCAAGGATAAGCCGTTGACCCAAGCCTCATCACCCTTCAGATCAAGTCAATTCGATAGCGGTTTTCCAAGGCGGCAAGCCGGTGATTTCACGACGGACAAACGCGTGCTGCTGCTGATCGCCATGGCTTGCATCGTCGGCTCGCTCGGGGCCTTTGCCGCATGGCTTCTGGTCAGCCTCATCCAGCTTGTTACCAACACTGTCTGGCTTGGCAGGCTCAGCACACACGAGGTCAGTTTCGCAGACATACATCCGTCCCTATGGGTGGTCGTGGCGCCGGTTCTCGGCGGTATCGTCATCGGGCTGATGGCCCGTTTCGGTTCGGAAAAAATCCGGGGACACGGCATTCCGGAAGCGATCGAGGCGATTCTTATCGGCGGCAGCCGTATGTCGCCTAAAGTGGCGCTCCTGAAGCCTCTCTCGTCTGCCATTTCGATCGGTAGCGGCGGGCCCTTCGGCGCGGAAGGCCCGATCATCATGACGGGCGGCGCGATCGGCTCTCTCTTTGCGCAATGTTTCCACATGAGCAGCGCGGAACGCAAAACCCTGCTTGTGGCAGGCGCCGCCGCCGGCATGACGGCGATCTTCGGTTCGCCGATCGCCGCTGTCATGCTCGCGGTCGAACTCCTGCTATTCGAGTGGAAGCCGAGAAGCTTCATACCGGTTGCAGTCGCTGCTGCGGTTTCGATTACCTGGCGGCCGTTCTATTTCGGCACCGGTCCGCTATTTCCTACGGATTTCGCTTATGACCTGCCATGGTGGGGGCTTGCACCCTGCGTCCTGATCGGCGTGCTCGCCGGCCTGCAGTCGGGATTGATGACTATATTGCTCTACAAGATCGAAGATCTTTTCGAAAAGCTCCCCATCCACTGGATGTGGTGGCCGGCGCTCGGCGGCCTCGCCGTCGGCCTCGGCGGCCTGATGGAGCCAAGAGCGCTCGGCGTCGGTTACGACATTATTGCCGACCTTCTCGACAACCATATTGCCGCTCAGGCCGTCCTCACCATTCTTCTGGTCAAGTCGGGAATCTGGCTCATCGCCCTGTCCTCGGGCACATCCGGCGGTGTGCTCGCGCCGCTTCTCATCCTCGGCGGATCGGCGGGTTATCTGACAGGGACATTCCTGCCCGGCGAGCCCGCCCTCTGGGCGTTGCTTGGCATGGCCGCCATGATGGGTGGGACAATGCGCGCACCGCTGACCGGGATCTTCTTCGCGATTGAGATCACTGGCGATCTCAGCACCGCGATCCCGCTCATGATCGCCACCGTGGCCGCCTATTCCGTCACCGTCCTTTTGATGCGGCGCTCGATCCTCACGGAAAAGATCGCCCGGCGCGGCCAGCACATCACGCGCGAATATGCGATCGATTCCTTTGAGCTCACCCGTGCGTCCGAGATCATGATCCGCAAGGTCGACACGCTGCCTGCCGGGATGACGGTATCGCAGGCGATTTCATTCTTCACCGGCTCGCAGGAAACGCACCGGACATATCCGGTGGTACAGCCCGAGGGAACGCTGGTGGGGCTTGTGTCGCGGGCAGACATTCTCTCCTGGCAACAGGAGCCGCATGGCGGCGAAGAAACATTGGCCGACAGGCTCGCTGACCGCGAAATCCCGGTTGCGCACGAAAACGACCCCGTTGGCTTGATCGCCGACCTAATGCTCAGCGCCGACACGGGCAGGATCACCATTGTAGACAAGTCCTCGAATAGTCTCGTCGGTCTCGTTACGCGCAAGGACCTGCTTCATCTGCGCCAGGCGCAGCAGAGGTCCGAGCAGGAACGGCAACCCTTCATAGGAACGGCAATGACAAATCGCCGCCAGCCTGCGACGACGCCCTGAAACAGGGCAGACCTTTCCGCTCGCCCGCATATCACCCGAAAGCGCCGGCCCGCCTCGATGAGACGGGCCGGGCATTTTTACGGCTGCGGCTTATCGGATCGCCAGAACCGATAAAGCTCGGCGACATTGCCGCTGGTTATAAGCGGCATTGCCGCTTTCAGCCGTGCCGCCGGCCAATCCCACCATTTCATCTCGAGCAGCAGGGCGATGCTGTCGTCATCGAACCGCTTGCGGATCGTTTTTGCGGGGTTGCCGCCGACGATGGCATAGGGTTCGACATTCTTCGTCACCAGCGCCCGCGTTCCGATAACCGCCCCATCGCCGACCGTGATGCCAGGCATGATGATCGCTTCCGAGCCTATCCAGACATCGTTGCCGATGACGGTATCGCCCGCCGGCAGATAACCGTTGCCGGCATTCTCGAATTCCGGCACCTCCGGCATGAAGAAGAACGGGAAGGTGCTGATCCACTCGTTGCGATGGCCCTGATTGCCGGCCATGATGAAGGCGGCGCCCGAACCGATCGAGCAGAAGCTTCCGATCACCAGCCTGTCCGCGCCTTCATCCGGCAGCAGATAACGGGCGCAATCCTCAAAACTGTGGCCGTGATAATAGCCGGAATAATAGCTGTATTTCCCGACCACGAGGTTCGGGTTCCTGACCTGCTTGTCAAGCGTGATGCCCCGGAACGGGCTTTCGAAGTAATTTTCCATTGGAGTAATCTCACTGCATATGTTCGCATTCGCTTGCCTTCAGACAAGCCGACGCCGAGCGCCAAGCCTGTCGGCTTTTCGCTCGATGCTCCTCGCGCTGCGGCGGGAGCTAGATGCAGGTGATACTCGATGCTTTTATCATTCAGTCTGGTTACCGCAAAAAGAGGCGAAGGCCAAGCCGAGACATGTCGCCAGTCTCCAATGGTCGGGTCGCAGCGCCGCCACCCATAAAAAACAGCGGGGATTTCTCCCCGCTGTCCACGTTCATTCGGCGTTTTCAGTGCATCGCCAGCGCGGAGCCTGTAGCCCAACCATGGCGATAATCACGATCTCAGTAATGCACCGACTGGGAATCGATCGGCGTCGTCTTCGGCGGAGCGAACTTCGTCAGGTCGATGCCCTCGACGGCGGAACGATACTCCTCGATGCTTGGCGTACGGCCGAGAATGGCGGACAGCACCACGACCGGGGTCGAGGCCAGAAGCGATTCACCTTTCTTTTCGGCACTGTCTTCAACGACACGGCCCTGGAAGAGACGCGTCGAGGTTGCCAGAACCGTGTCACCCTTCGCCGCCTTTTCCTGGTTGCCCATGCACAGGTTGCAGCCCGGGCGTTCCAGATAGAGGATGTTTTCGTATTCGGTCCGGTTCGTTGTCTTCGGATTGATATCATCGAATTCGAAGCCGGAATATTTCTGCAGGATTTCCCAATCCCCTTCCGCCTTCAGCTCGTCGATGATGTTGTAGGTCGGCGCGGCAACGACGAGCGGAGCCTTGAATTCGACCTTGCCTTCGGTCTTTTCGATGTTGCGCAGCATCTGCGCGACGATCTTCACGTCGCCCTTGTGCACCATGCACGAGCCCACGAAGCCGAGATCGACCTTCTTGGTAGCGCCATAATAGGAAACCGGACGGATCGTATCGTGCGTGTAGCGTCTCGAAACGTCGTTGTTGTTGACGTCTGGATCGGCGATCATCGGTTCGTTGATGACATCGAGATCGACGACGACTTCAGCGAAATATTTCGCATTCGCGTCAGGCTTCAATGCTGGAACTTCACCGGAACGGATTTCCGCAATGCGCTGATCCGCCTTTGCAATCAGGCCTTTAAGCGTCTGTGCGGCGTTGTCCATGCCCTTGTCGATCATGATCTGGATGCGCGACTTGGCGATCTCCAGCGACTCGATCAGCGTTTCGTCTTCGGAAATGCAGATCGACGCCTTGGCCTTCATCTCGGCCGTCCAGTCGGTGAAGGTGAAAGCCTGGTCGGCAAGCAGCGTTCCGAGATGGACTTCGATGATACGGCCCTGGAACACGTTGTCGCCGTGCTGCTGCAGCATCTGCGCCTGCGTTGCGTGCACGACATCGCGGAAGTCCATGTAGGGCTGCATCGTTCCCTTGAAGGTGACCTTGACCGACTGCGGGATCGGCATGGTCGCCTCGCCGGTGGCGAGCGCAAGCGCGACGGTTCCGGAGTCCGCACCGAAGGCGACGCCCTTGGACATGCGGGTGTGGCTGTCGCCGCCGATGATAATTGCCCGGTCATCAACGGTGATGTCGTTCAGCACCTTGTGGATCACGTCCGTCATGGAGTGATAGACGCCCTTCGGATCACGGCCGGTGATGACGCCGAAATTGTGCATGAAGGCCATGAGCTTCGGCGTGTTGGCCTGAGCCTTCTTGTCCCAGACGGACGCCGTGTGGCAGCCGGACTGATAGGCGCCGTCCACCAGCGGCGAAATGACGGTCGCCGCCATCGCTTCCAGTTCCTGCGCGGTCATCAGACCGGTCGTATCCTGCGAGCCGACGATGTTGACCTTGACGCGAACGTCGGAGCCGGCGTGCAACACCTTGCCAGGCGTCACGCCAACGGCGTTGCGGTTGAAAATCTTCTCGACGGCCGTGAGGCCCTGGCCTTCGATCGAAATTTCCTTGTTCGGTGCAAAGACAGGGGTCGCCTCGACGCCAAGCGTTTCAGCGGCAAAAGTCTGGAGCTTCTTGCCGAAGACGATGGCGTAAGAGCTGCCCGCCTTCATGAATTCCATCTTCTGGGGCGTGAAGGACGAAGCGAGGTCGACCAGCTCGGTGCCGTTTTCGTCCCGCAGCTTGCGATTCTTGGCGTCGATCTTGAGGACCGTGCCGGTCTCGACCGAATATTTCTGCTCAAGGATGGGGTTGCCGTCATTGTTGAGGATCGGTTTGCCGTCTTCGCCGAGCTTCTTCACCCAGTTCTTCAGGTTGATGCCGATGCCGCCCGTCACATCGACGGTGGTGGCGAAAATCGGCGAGATGCCGTTGGTGCCGGCGACGATGGGGGCGTAATTGACGAAGGGCACATAGGGGCTGGCCTGCTTGCCGGTCCACAGCGCCACGTTGTTGACGCCCGACATGCGCGACGAGCCGACGCCCATCGTGCCCTTTTCGGCGATCATCATCACCCGCTTGTCCGGATGCTGCTTCTGCAGCGCGACGATTTCCGCCTGCGCTTCCGGCGAGATCATACACTGGCCGTGCAGCTGGCGGTCCGAGCGCGAATGCGCCTGATTGCCGGGAGACAGGAGGTCGGTGGAAATATCGCCTTCGGCGGCGATGAAGGTGACGATCTTGATCTCGTCTTCGACATCCGGAAGCTTGGTGAAGAATTCGGCCTTGGCGTAGCTTTCCAGCACGGCCTTGGCGATGGCGTTGCCGGCCTTGTAGGCGTCGCGCAGGCGGAACATGTCGGCATCGTAAAGGAATACCTGGGTCTTCAGCACTTCGCCGGCCTCGGCGGCAATCGCAGCATCGTTGCCGAGCGCGATATCGAGCAGCACCTTGATCGACGGGCCGCCCTTCATGTGCGACAGCAGCTCCAGCGCGAAGGAAGGCGCGATCTCCGGCACGACGACTTCGCCGAGGATGATCTGCTTCAGGAAGGCCGCCTTGACGCCGGCGGCGCTCGTGGTGCCCGGCAGGGTGTTGTAGATGAAGAATTTCAGGGCATCAGCGCGGTGCTCGCTGCCCGCATCCTTGATGAGTTCGATAATCTCGGCCGTCAGTGCACCGTCATCGATCGGCTTGGGCGCGAGACCCTGTGGTTCTCTGCTTTTGATTTCAGCCAGGTAATCCAAGTAAAGGTTCATCGCAATCCCAACGTCATGATGTCTATGGGGCCGAACACAGCGTCACCGAACGGTACTGTTGATCGGCCCGGGTTTCTATCGATTTCGAGTACGCCAACCGGGGCCGGCTGACAAGATGTCGCATTTCAGTAAAAAACTCGTAGACGGGATTTAGCGTCGATCCTGTGCTTTGCAACCACGTCGCGACACTTTTGATTGTGGCGGCTGCTGCATTTCAGCCAGTGGTTTTTCAGGCATCCCCCATTAAGGATTTATTAACCAAATCGGTACGAGTATTAGATTATTCTAATTACCCGTTATTGGCGTAATTCCATGTTGCGCACCGAAAAACAGCAGCGCAGCAGCTTGGGGAGGCAGCATGAAGTTTGCAGCATCAGGCTATTTATTATCATTTGCGGCGCTGGTCCTTACACCGGCATCGGGCGTCGCGCAGGTCGCCACGACGAATTTCAACGTCCAGATCACCATTCAGGCGGCATGCCAGATCAATTCCGCCGGCAACCTCAATTTCGGCACCAACGGTGTGATCGGCAGCAATATCGATGCGACCAGCGACATTGTCGTGCAATGCACGGCCAGCACACCCTTCAGTCTGGGTCTCAGCGCCGGCGCCGGCTCGGGGGCGACGGTCGCCAACCGTCTGATGACATCGCCTGCGGGCGCGACCATTTCCTACTCGCTTTATACGACTGCGGCACATAGCACGGTGTGGGGGAACACCGTGGGAACGGACCGGCAAACGGGAACCGGAACCGGCGCGCCGCAGACTTTCACTGTCTATGGGCGCGTACCTGCCCAGACGACACCCGCGGTCGGCGTCTATACCGATACGGTGACGGCCACGCTCAACTACTGATCGCCACAGGGAGGATCGCGCATGCGTGTTTTTACCTTAGCGGCTGCGTTTTTTGCCGGTTTGAGTGTTTCACCTTCACAGTCTGCATCGCTACGGGTCGCACCCGTGCTTCTGGATCTTAAAGCGCCCACCGCGGCCTCCAGCCTCCGCATCTGGAACGATGCGAAAACCCCGATCAACGTTCAGGTCAGGATATTCCGCTGGACCCAGCAGAATGGGCAGGACGTCTATACGGCAGCGCAGGACGTCGTCGCCAGCCCGCCGATGACGCAGCTGAAGGGAGGCGCGGAAAACCTTATCCGCATCGTCCGGCTTTCCAAGGCGCCACTGCGGGCTGAGGAGAGTTACCGCGTCATTGTCGATGAGTTGCCGCCGGCGGGAAGACCGCAATCCGGCACGGTCAATCTGGTGGTGCGCCACTCCATACCCGTTTTCTTCTCACCCGCCTCCACAGGCGATGCGGAACCGGCCTGGAAGGTAACGCCGCAGGGCAATGGCTACCGGGTCTCGGTGTCCAATACGGGCGCAAAGCGGATAAGGATCGCCAACCTGATGCTTTCCGGTAGCAACGGGCAGGCGCTTGCCCGGCAGCAGGGGCTGGTGGGATATGTGCTTGGCGGATCCGCCGCAAGCTTTGTGGTTCCGGCAACGGGCGGCAAAAAAGGCGGCGGCACGCTGAAGATTTCGGCAGACAGCGAAGGCGGCCCCGTCAATGCGACGGCGCGCGTCTCGGGCGGCTGATCTTGCCGTTTTGACGATTGCCGCTCTGACGGTCATTTCATCGGGCAGTTTCTCCGTGGCGCAGGATATTCCCCCTGCGGCGCAACCGGCCTCTTTTGCCGCAAAAGAAGCGGGACAGTTGCAGCTCGAAGTCTACATCAACGATGTTTCGACAGAACTGATCGCCACATTTCGTCAAAACGACGCCGGATCGTTTCTCATCGAGCCGGAACAGCTCACCAATATCGGGATTTCCCCGGTTGAAAGCGCTGCCGGCGATGATGGCTGGATCGATATTTCCCGGCTGCCGGATGTGGTGGCGCGTTACGATGAAGGCACCCAGTCCATGCATTTCACCCTGCCGATGGCGGCGCGGGCAAACAGGGTGATCGACGCCTCCGGCAAGATTGCGCAGAAGCAAGACGAAGAGACCCGGGAAAAGGCCACGAGCGATTTTGGAGGTCTGGTGAATTACACGATCTATGGTTCCTCCGGCGGCAGCAAATGGTCGGATATCGCCGATTTCAACGGTGTCTCGGCCCTTTTGGAAAGCAGGGCCTTCGGTCCGCTCGGCGTGCTGTCCTCATCGCAGGTTTTGAGCACATCGCGCCTGTCGGAGTTCGATACCCAGCGCCTCGATACCACCTGGAGCTATTCGGACGAGGACACACTGACGAGCTATCGGGCCGGCGATCTTATCACCGGCGGGCTGAGCTGGACACGCCCGACGCGGCTGGGCGGCCTGCAGATACGCCGTAATTTCGACCTGCGGCCGGATATCGTCACCATGCCTATGCCGGAATTTGCCGGTTCCGCAGCCGTGCCCTCCACCGTCGACGTCTATGTCAACAATGTCCGCCGCCTGTCGCAGGATGTTCCCGAAGGGCCGTTCTCGATCACCAATCTCCCTGTCATCAGCGGCGCGGGCAATGCGAGGCTGGTGGTGCGGGATGCGCTGGGGCGCGAAACCGTGTCCGAAACGCCCTTTTATGCTTCACCGGATCTGCTGGCGCAGGGCCTCATCGATTTTTCGGCCGAGCTTGGCTTTGCCCGGCGCAATTACGGAATCTCGTCTTTCGATTACGATGACAAACCGCTGGGCTCAGCGACGCTGCGTTATGGCGTGTCGGACAGCCTGACGCTGGAAGGCCATGCGGAAGGCGGTGAGAATTTCTACAATATCGGCTTTGGCGGCGTCTTCACCCTTGGAGCGGAGGGATTGGCGGCGGTTTCCGGCGCATCGAGCCGCTTTGGCGCGGAAAGCGGTTATCAGCTTTCCGCAAGCGTCGAAGCGGAATTGCTGGGGGTAAAATTTCACGCACGGTCGCAAAGGACATTCGGCGATTATCATGATATGGCCTCCGTCTCCGCCGACCTGTCTGATATCCGCACGGTATCCGGGCTGTTGAGCGCGCGGCCGCCGCGTGCCCTCGACCAGATTTCCGTTTCCACCCAGCTCGGCTTCGATGAGACCAGCCTCAATTTCTCCTATACCGAACTCGAAACCTTCGATGAAAGACGATCCCGGCTGCTCGGCCTTTCCGCCACGCGGCCGTTCGGCGAGAACGGCAATATCTTCATCACCGCCTATAAGGACCTTGAGGACAACAAATCCTACGGCATCTTCGCGGGCCTCTCCTGGTCGTTCGGCGGCGGCGTCTCCGGCTCGGCCGGCATGTCGTCGGATGCGGATGGATATTCGCTGACGGCCGAGGTCGGAAAATCCGAAGAGCAGGCCGAGGGAAGTTATGGCTGGCGTCTGCGCGGCTCGACCGGCGGCAACGATATCGCCTCCGTTTCCGGCAGTTACCGCGGCAGCGCCGCACGCGTTTCGGCCGGCGTCGATCAATTTAACCGCACGACACAGGCCTATGCGCAGATCGAAGGATCGATAGCGCTCGCCGGCGGCGATGTCTTTGTCGGCAACCGGATCGATGACGCTTTCGCCGTGGTGGATGCGGGCGCGCCCGGCGTCGATATCCTTTTGGAAAACCGCCCCATCGGCCAGACCAACCGCCGCGGCAAGATATTGCTCCCGAACCTGCGCTCCTATGACGTCAACAACATCACGCTCGACCCGAGCAATCTTCCGGTCGACGCCCGCATCGACCGGACGAAACAGACCGTCAGGCCGACGCAACAGGCCGGCGCGGTGGTCAATTTCAAGGTGGAAACCGAGGGTCAGGTGGCGCTGGTGACGCTGAAAGACGAGAGCGGCGAATTCATCGAAACCGGATCGACCGGCAAAATCGACGGCAAGCGCGATTTCATCGTCGGTTATGACGGACAGGCCTATCTCGACAATATCAGCAAGACGCATCGGCTCCGCATCGTGCAGCCGACGAAGGGCGAATGCGAAGCCCAGATCACCGTGCCTTCTGCCGGCAATTCACGCGCAACTTTCGAAACCCTATGCAGGAGCATTCCATGAAGGTCCTGACCCGCACCGCCCTTGCCATCGCCGCTTTCCTCCCGGCTTCACCGGTACTGGCGCAAAGCTGCACCTTCAGCATGTCGGATATGAATTTCGGCTTCGTCAATCTTGCAAGCGGCAGCGCCGTGGACACGACGGCGACATTGTCAGTCACCTGCTCCAACCCCCTGTCGCTGGCGCTTTCCATCCGCATCTGCCCCAACATCAATGCCGGAAGCGGCGGGCAGTCGGGCGGCATCCGTCGCATGCTTCAGGGCAGCAACATCCTCAATTATCAGCTTTACCAGAACGCGGCGCGGACAACCTCATGGGGATCGGTCACGCAGCCCGCACTCGGCTCGCCTCCGCCAATCGATATGGCACTGCCGCTCCTTATCAACACCACGAGCCGTACGGTCTATGGCCGGATCAACGCCGGTCAGGCCTCGGCAGCGCGCGGCCTTTATCTTTCCAGCTTCGCCGGCGCGGAAACGAGCTTCACCTATACGACCTTTACCCTGCTTGCACCGAGCTGCTCTTCCGTGACCCAGAACCCCACGCAGGTGCCGTTCAACGTGTCGGCCGCAGTGGCGCCGACATGCATCATCTCGGCCCAGAACATCGATTTCGGCAGTCACGGCGTGCTGAACACGGCAGTCAATGCGACGGGAGCGATCAATCTGACCTGCACCACCAGTCTGAACTACAGTGTGGCGCTCAATGGTGGCCTGAGCAACAGCCCGCCAGCCGCGCGCCAGATGGTGCAGGCGGGCGGATCGATAACCTATGGTCTCTACCGCGACGTGAACCGCACGAATGTCTGGGGAAGTGCGGCGGGCGAAATAGCCACCGGCACCGGAACTGGCAGCCTGCAGACATTGACCGTCTATGGCCGCGTCCCGGCGCAGAACACGCCAGCGCCGGGAAACTACTCCGATACGGTCGTCGTGACGGTGAACTACTGAGCGCCCGAACGCATCTCTGACTTCCCAAGTTCCAGCCGCCTTTCGATGCCAATGGCGGCGAGAAACGCCTCGTCGTGGCTAACGACCAGCAAGGCGCCGTCATAGGCCTGAAGGCCAGCCTCCACGGCCGCGATGGAATCGATATCCAGATGGTTCGTCGGTTCATCGAGGATCAGCAATTGCGGAGGCTGCGGGCCTCCCAGAACACAGGCGAGACCGGCCCTGAGCATCTGCCCGCCCGAGAGTGTTGCAACGATCTGCAAGGCGGCATCGGCACGAAACATGAAGCGCGCAAGCGCGGAGCGGCAGGCATTCTCCCCGGCCTGCGGGTTAAGGCGAAGGAAGTTGTCGCGGATGGACAGGCTCGCGTCGAGCAGGCTGACCTGCTGGTCGAGAAACACGGCCTTCACCCCGATATGCACCGCGCCTTCGAATGGCGGCAATTCCCCGGTGATCACCGAAAGCAGCGTCGTTTTTCCCGATCCGTTCGGACCGGTGACGGCAACCCGTTGCGGCCCGGTGATCTCGAAGGACAGGTCGCGAAGAACGGAGTGTCCGGCCTGATACCCTGCGGTCAGATTTTGCAGGCTGAGCACGTTTTTTGTCGCGTGCAGCCCGCTGGGCGGCAATGTGACACTGACGCCCTGCAGGATTTCGATCCGCTCACGCGCCGTCTTCAGGTCTTCCGTCGCCTCGGCTGTCAGGCGGCTGGCCAGATTGGCGTTGTCGCCGCTCGTCTTTTCGGCACGCCTTTTCATCGCACCGACAAGGATACGGGGCATGTCTCCCCTCGCCGCTTTTGCAGCACCCCTGCTATCACGGCGAGCCTTGCGCTCCAAGGCTTCCTGCGACCGGCGCTTGACATCCGACAGACGCTTTTCCGCATTCGCAAAGTCCTGTTCGGCGGCGGCCAGTTCCAGCGCTTTTTGTGCGCGGTAGTGGCTCCAGTTGCCGCCGTAACGGGTGGCGCCGAGCGTGGTCATTTCCACAATCGCATCGAGGGTTTCGAGAAGCTCCCGATCATGGCTGACGACGATCGCTCCGCCGCGCCAGCCCGCCAGAAAATCGGCAACGAAAATGCGTCCGTCCCGGTCGAGATTGTTGGTCGGTTCGTCGAGGATCAGGAAATCCGGCGCGGCATGAATTTGAGCCGCAAGTGCGGCCCGCGTGCGCTGTCCACCGGATAGCGCCGAAAGCGGTGTGGAGGGTAAGGCGTCCAACCCGACCTGCGCAAGCGCCCCGGCAATTTTCTCCTCCAGCATCCAGTCGATGTCTTCAAGCTCTTCCAGAGTGGCCGTTCCCGCCTGCGCACGGGCAAGCGCCTCCAGCGCATCGCGCGCTTCGAACAGGTCGGCGACGGTCTCGTCGGACACGACCTGCACGCTCTGGCGCAGCAGATTGACGCTGCCCGAGACGGACACCGTGCCCGCGGACGGCGACAGTTCGCCGGCGATCAGTTTCAGAAGCGTTGTCTTGCCGACACCGTTGCGCCCGACGAGGCCGGTGCGTTCAGGTCCGAAGCGAAGATTGATGTCGGAAAAGAGCGGATGACCGTCAGGTGTCGACCACGAGAGGTCCGAGAGAGTGATGGAATGCGGCATGGATATGGGTTCCCCTGATGACAAGGCGTTGCGGCTTTGTGATCGGGTGGAAATCCATGGTTCACCGTCCTGTTGGTGTTGCGCAGAACACGCCCTTACGCGAAAAAAGCGGCGTGTTCGTGGCGCGGGGTCAATGTTCGGGAAGGGAACGCCGGGAGGATACCCCCGGCGTTTCGTTTTTTCAGGCCACCAGGCCCTTGGTCAGCTCCAGCGCCTGCCGTTCGAACAGCCGGCGGTAGATGCCGTCATTGAGGCGGATCAGCGCCTGATGGTCACCCTCTTCGACAATCCTGCCCCTGTCGAAGACCAGCAGCCGGTCCAGCGCCCGGACGGTGGAGAGCCGATGGGCGATGACGAGCGTGGTGCGGCCGACCATCAGCCGCTCCATCGCCTGCTGGATCTGCACTTCGCTTTCGCTGTCGAGGCTGGAAGTGGCCTCGTCCAGTATCAGCACCGGCGCATCCGCAAGGAATGCACGGGCGATGGCGACGCGCTGACGCTCACCGCCGGACAGCTTGACACCGCGTTCACCCACCATCGTCTCATAACCCTTGGGAAGGGACATGATGAAATCATGGGCGCTGGCCTGTTTCGCCGCCTGCTCGATCTGACGCCGCGTGGCGTCCGGCCGGCCGTAAGCGATGTTTTCCGCCAGCGTGCGGTGGAACAGGATGGGCTCCTGCTGCACGATGGCGATCTGGCCGCGCAGGCTCGATTGCGTGACACCTGCGATATTTTGGCCGTCGATGCGGATCGCGCCCGACCTGATGTCGTAAAGCCGCTGGATGAGCTTGACGAAGGTTGTCTTGCCCGAACCGGAATGGCCGACCAGACCCACCCGTTCACCCGCCTTGATGGTGACCGAAAAGTCATCGTAAAGCGGCGTGGGATGCGCGCCATACTGGAACGTGACGTGATCGAAGACGATCTCGCCCTTTCCAATTTTGATAGGCCCCGCATCCGGCCTGTCCTCGATGCCGAGCGGCATCTTGTCCAGCAGCACCAGCTCTTCCATGTCGTTGACGGCGCGTTGCAGGTTGCGGATATCCTGCCCCACATCGCGCAGATAACCCTGCAGCACGAAGAACATCGCCAGCACGAAGGTAATGTCGCCCGGCGTCGCCAGCCCCTTTTGCCACATGATGAGGCCCGTGCCCAGAATGCCGGCCTGCATGGAGACCATCATGAAGCTCTGGATCGTACCGTTCAGCGTGCCACGCTTCCATGTCCTACGCGTGCGGTTGTCCCACTTCACCAGCACATGGCCCAGCCGCGTTTCTTCGCGGGTCTCGGCACCGAAGGCCTTGACCACCGAATTGCAGCTGATGGCATCCGCCAGCGCGCCGCCAAGTCTGGTATCCCAGGCATTGGCAAGCCTTGCCGCCGGCGACACATACCCCATGGAAAGGCCGACCGTGACGCCGATATAGATCAGCGATCCGAGACCGACGATCAGGCCCATGACCGGCCAGTAGCTGCCGAGCACGATGGTGGCGCCCACCAGCATGACGATGGATGGCAAAAGCGCGACGAGCAGCAGGTCGTTGAGCGAATCCAGCGCCCACATGCCGCGCGTGATCTTGCGGACCGTGGAGCCGGCGAAGCTGTTGGCATGCCAGTCGGTGGAGAAGCGCTGCACCTTGTGGAAGCCGTTATTGGCGACATCCGCCATGATTTTCAACGTCAACCGGATGATGCCGTTGAATATGAACCAGCGCAGCACAACGCTCACCAGCCCCAGCGCCACCACAATGACGAAGGCGCGCAGCGCCTTGTCTGCCCCGTTGCCACCGGCAATGGCATCGACGATCTGGCCGGAAAAGACCGGCACCATCACTTCGGCCAGCGTGCTGGCAATCACCAGAACGATGATGAAACCCACCAGCGCCGGCCGATGACGCCAATGGTTGAAAACAAAGCCGAGCACATGTCGATAGGCATCGGCGCGGAAATCGAGCTTCTTGCGAGTCATTTTTACCAGCCCAGCGCCATGTAATCGGCGACCGGTCCTCAAAACGGAAGTTGGATGGCACAGCCCGGGCGGGAGACGAAGTGATCCCGTCAGATCAATCGGGCTATGGGGGAAGTAAAACCGCATGTCGGGCGCGCGATGGCGGGCCGCGAATGGATATGACCTAGTGTCGGGTCATTCCCTGCGGGAGGGTTTCGAAGAATGCTGGTGTCATGCAACGCCTCCCTTTGTTCGATCTGACGCGGTAGTGAGATTTGTAACTCAGCCGTTGGAGCTTGCCAAGCGGGTTTTTGCAACCGGCTGGTGAGTGATGCGGAATGGCCACACCGGTTGGGTGCGTCACTATGAATCGCGGCCGATGCGACAACGGCATCGGCCACGATTTCGTCAGGTCGTTATTTCCGTCCGCAACCGGCAGGATGTGTGGCGGAAAATGAGGATGGTATCTGCCGTTACCGGTCAGTCCATCTGCACATTCGCGTCCTTGACCACCGGCCCCCACTTGGCGATTTCCGCCGCAACGTGGGTCTTCAGCTCATCCGGCGAAGAGGCGACGATCTTGGCGCTGAATTCCGCCATGCGTGCGGCAACCCCCGGATCGGCAAGCGCCTTCTTGGCCGCGGCATTCAGCTTGTCGACCACCTCAGGCGGCGTGCCGGCAGGCGCAAAGAGTGCATTCCAGGTATAGGTCTCATAACCCGGCACCGTCTCGGCGATTGTCGGCAGATCCGGGAAGGACGAGGCGCGCTCCTTGGTCGTGACGCCGAGCGCCCGCAACGTGCCGGATTTGATATGTCCGGACGAAGACGGCAGATTGTCGAACATGATGGAAATCTGGTTGCCGAGCAGATCGTTGAGCGCCGGGCCTGCGCCCTTGTAGGGAACATGCTGCATGCTGACGCCGGCCATGCTCTTGAACAGTTCGCCGGAAAGATGCAGCGGGGTGCCATTGCCGGAAGAGGCGTAGGCATGTTTGTCCGGTTCGGCCTTCAAGAGAGCGATCAGTTCCGCCACGCTGTTGACGTTGAGCTTCGGATTGACGACCAGCACATTCGGCACCACCACGAGCAGCGAAACCGGCGTGAAATCCTTTTCCGGATCGTAAGGCTTGGTCTTGAGAATGAGCGGGTTGAGGGCGTGGGTGGCAACCGTTCCCATCAGGATCGTATAGCCGTCGGGATCGGCGCGGGCTACGCGGTCGGCACCGAGATTGCCGCCGGCCCCGGCGACATTTTCAACGACGATCTGCTGGCCGAGCTCATCACCCATCTTCTGTGCGATAACACGCGCGACCACATCGGTGGAGCCGCCCGCCGCGAAAGGAACGACCAGAGTAATCGTTCGATCGGGGAAGCCCTGCGCGAGCGCAGCCGTTCCCAGCATTCCGAAAGAAACCGCCGCAGCGGCAAGTTTCAAAACCATGCGCCGTTTTGAAGACCGGTAAATCATGAACCCTCCTGTAACATGGCCTCCTCGCCATGGGCGCATAGTAGCTAAAATGCACCTCAGGGCAACCCGCAGGCGGCCGGCTGCTCCGGCAGGTTTCGGGAGAAAGAGGATCGTTATGATTTCAGTCGTTCTTCGACGACCCGCCAGTTGACCAGCTTGTCGAGCACGGCGCGAATATGGTCGGCCTTGCGATTTTCATAATCGACGTAATAGGCATGCTCCCATATGTCGATGCCGAGATAGGCCGGGCGACCGACAGCGACGGGATTTTTGCCGTCCTCATATCCGATCAGCGCGAGCCGGTCGTCGTCGCCGCGCGTGAGCCACACCCAGCCGGTGCCGAAGACCGTATCGGAAACATCGACCGCGCGTTTGATGAAACCATCATAGCCACCGAAGGCCTCCTCTACCGAAGCGGCGAGATCGCCCGTCGGCCGGTTCGGCCCGCCCGGTACGAACTGATCCCAATAGGCGACATGGTTCCACGCCTGTGCGGCATTGTTGAAGATCTTGACGTCCGCCGCCTCTTTCGACTTGGCGGATGTCGTCACGATATCCGCCAGCTCCATGTCGGCATAGGGCGTGCCGGCGGCAAGCGCATTCAGCTTGTCGTAATAGGCCTTGTGGTGTTTTCCATAATGAAGACCCACCGTTTTCGCCGAAATCACTGGCGCGAGATCGGCCTCGGCGAAAGGAAGTTTGGGCTGCATCAAGGGCAGTGCGGCACGCGCGACGTGCGGGCGGGGAAAGATTGCAGCGGCGGCGGTTGCTGCACCGGCGGTGAGAATCGTGCGTCTGGTGATGTCCATCGTATCCTCCTTATGAACGGTGATACGGGACTAACCCCGAACTGCCGTCCGGGTTTCCTCACATTGAAGGCAATTCTGTCTAAGGCCATGGTGATTTGCAGCAGGGACGCTGTATTCACACCCTCCCCAAGCGCGGATGGGCCTCACCGGGCCATATGGGAAAGGCCCTCCCGACGTGGAGAGGGCCTTGCCCGATCAGTATCGATAATAATCGCGACGATCGCGGTAGTCGCGATAATCTCTGCGGTCGCGCCACTCACGCCATTCCCGTCTGGCCTGACGCTCGCGCCATTCACGGCGAGCTTCCCAGCGGTCGCGCCGGTCCCAGCCGCGCTCATAACGCGGTCCGTTCGGACGGCAATAGCCGCGCGGAGTCAAATGGAAGCCGCGTCCGCAGGCATAATCCACCTTTTGAATGTGGGATGCCGAAGGTGCAGACGGTTGACCGACAGGCATGGCGTTGGCGCCGGTGCCGAACAGGGCGCCGAGAATTAATCCGGCGGTTAGAATCATCTTGCGCATCTTATCTCCCTCCTTGTGGGATGAGGGGATTTAGCGCCCCGCCGGGTGAACTGCGGCTGAATGAATCGTGATCTTTTCGTGGCAGCAGGCCACAGTTACGCCGAACATTCCGGCCTCTCGGCGGAACCCTACGGAGGTTCGGACATTTACCAATGCAAGCCAAAAAAAGGGAGAGCACCAATGGATTGGAACCGCGTTGAAGGCAACTGGAAGCAGATGAAGGGCAAGGTCAAGGAACAGTGGGGTAAACTCACTGACGATGACCTCGACGTCATCAACGGCAAGCGCGAACAGCTCGAAGGCAAGATTCAGGAGCGCTACGGTTACGAAAAGGACCGGGCCAAGAAAGACATCGACGACTGGTATGGACGTCAGCCCTGGTAAGACAAGACCCCGCTTCGGCGGGGTTTTTCTTTGCGCCAGATTCTCCGGTCAGCTGGCCGCGGCCAGAACGGCAGCAATGACGATCAGCAGAGGCCCCATCCATCTGAAGTGACGAACAACCGGCGGCTGACTGACCGTGTTTTTTGACAGCGGCAGATAACCAAAGCCGACACATGTCATCCACAGGCCGGCGCAAAACATGATGAATTCGTCAATATAGGCTGCGATCATCGCTCCCCTCCCTCCTAATTATCGCGGTCATCCTATCTGCCCGGAAACCGCTTTGGTAGAGCCCCTGCGCCTTCGGATCACCCGTGGGCACAGAGGACGGCAAGACCGGCCGGCATCAACCGTCACGAAAGCGTTATGGAAAGACATTAGAACCGCCGCCGGCCCGTTCAAAAAATGCACGGCTGTGCAACGACCGGCCAGAGCCTTCCCCGCATCTTTCCGGGGCCAGCGCTCAGCAGTTCCACTCGCGCCGAAAACATCGGAGACATAGATGAAACGCCGCACCTTTATGATGTCCGCCGCAGGCGCCGCCGCCGGTCTCGCCCTTGCACCGCGCATGAGCTTCGCCGCTCCGGGCACGATCGACTGGTACACCAGTTCGGATACGAATATCCTCGATTTCTGGTCCAATACGATCAAGCCCGCTTTTGAAGCCGCCAATCCCGGCTTGAAGCTCAACCTCGTCGATGCCGGCGACAGCGCCGGCATCACCGCCATCGGCGAACGCGCCATCGCCGCAAAGCAGACGGGCACCGATCCGCAGGCCGATTATTTCGAAACGGCCGATCCCCTGCTGCCCACCGGCGGCATCGATGCCGGCATCTATGTGAACATGGCGAAAGCCGGCCTCTCAAACTATTCGCGCGTCAATCCGCTCGCCATCCGCAGCGAATACAGCCTGCCCTATCGCGGCAGCCAGGTTCTGCTCGCCTATGACACCAGCAAGCTCAAGCCGGCGGATGCACCGAAAACCTGGGATGAGCTCGTCAAATGGATCAAGGCCAATCCCGGCCAGTTCGTCTATAACCGTCCCGACAAGGGCGGCTCTGGCGGTAACTTCGTCCGCCGCGCCATCCATCAGGCCAACGGCCTCGACCCCAAGGCCTTCACGGTCGACAATTACACCCAGGAAGCCGGCGACAAGGCTCTCGGCAAGGCATGGGCGCTGCTCAAGGACATCGCCCCGTCGCTCTATGACAAGGGCGCATATTCCTCCGGCAACACGCAGTCGCTGCAGCTTCTTTCGCAGGGCGTCGTCACCATGACCCCTGTATGGTCCGATCAGGTGCTGAAGGCCATCGATCAGGGCGTTCTGCCGCAAGAAACCGGCCTCGTCCAGCTTCAGGATCTGGCGCTTTGCGGTGATTTTTCGCGCGCCGTGGTGCTTGCCAACGGCGCCAATCGCGACGCCGCCCTGAAGCTCGCCAATTTCGTGCTGTCGGAAGAAATTCAGGGCGCGATCCTCACCGAACTCGGCGGTTTCCCCGGCGTTTCCTGGGACTATGTGCCGGCCGAACTGCGCAAGCGTTTTGCCGACATCATCCCGCAGACCATTCCGACCTTCCCGGCCGGCAAATGGGAAACCGCCATCAATGATGGCTGGTATCGCAACGTCGCTCCCAACGTCGACCGCAAGTCGTGACCGAGGTTGCGGAAGGAGCGGTTCGCCCGCTCATCGACGATACGGCAGGCAGGAGGCCAGTCGGCCTCCTGCTCGTCGCCATCCCCGTCTTCCTGATGATCTGGCTCGTCATCTGGCCTGCCATCAACGCCATCGGCCGCACCGTCTGGCGCACCGGAGCGAACGGTGAAACGGGTTTCGATCTTTCAAGCTACGGCTTCTTCTTCTCGGACCGCTACAGCCTCGACAATCTTGCCGTGACGTTGTGGACGACCATGGTCTGCGCGATCCTCCTGCTCGTAATCTGCCTGCCGATCGCGCTCTACCTGCGCTTTTCGCAAGGTCGCCTTTCGGCTTATGTGCAGGCGCTCGCCATCTTCCCGATGTTCGTGCCCTCGATCATCCTCGCCTTCGCCTTCATCCGCGTCCTCGGGCCCAACGGCATGGTGGATATATTGCTCAATGCGGTCGACCTGCCGAAAATCCGCACGCCCTATCTCACCCCGTGGGGACCGGTCATCGGTCTCGTCTGGGACAATATTCCGCTGACCGTTCTCATCCTGCTCGCGGGGCTTGGCAGCGTCGCCAACCAGTCGGTGGAGGCGGCGCGGGATGTGGGCGCAAATGCGCTTCAGGTCTTCTGGCATATCATCCTGCCGCGCATTTCCAATTCCATCCTCGTGGCGCTTTCCTTTTCGGTGCTCGGCATTTTCTCCTCCTTCACCCTGCCCTATCTTCTCGGACCGGCCTCTCCTGAAATGCTCGGCCCCTTCATGCAGCGCACGCTACGCGAAGTGCAGGATCCCATCGGCGCCATGACCCAGGCCGTCATCGCTTTCGGTTTCTGCATCGCATTCGGCCTGTTCTACGTGCGTTCGGTCGCACGCAACCAGGGGAAATGACATGACGACCCTCACGCCGGCGCGAACGCGCATGGACTGGCCCGGCATATTTTTCGCCACCCTTCTCACCGTCGCCATCGTCGGGCCGCTGCTTGTCGTGGGCACCTGGGCATTCACCGAGGTCTGGCGTTTCCCCAACGTCATTCCCCAGCAGTTCGGTTTCCGCTTCTGGGGCCAGACGCTCGGCCGCGCCGATGTCTGGAACGCGCTGATACTGAGCCTGCGGCTGACGACTGTGGTAACGCTGCTTTCAGCGGTGATCTGCCTTCCCGCCGCCTATGCCTTTGCGCGTATGAGCTTTCCCGGCCGCAACCTGCTGTTCTTCTCCTTCCTTGCGGGCCACGCCTTCCCGAAATTCGGGCTTCTGGTGGCGATTGCCGCCATTTTCCTGCAGCTCAACCTCATCGGCACGTTCTGGGGCGTCGTTCTCATCCAGCTCGTCGGCACGCTGATGTTCATGATCTGGATTCCCGTGGCGGCATTTCAGGCTGTCGACCGGCGCATGGAAGAGGCGGCCCGTGATGTTGGCGCCAGTCCGCTCAGGGTCTTCTGGTCGATTACGCTGCCGCAGGCGGGACCGACCATCGCCGCCGCCGTGCTGCTGAGCTTTGTCGGCACTTTTTACGAGACGGAAGGCGCATGGCTGATCGGTGCGCCCGGCATCCGCACGATGCCGGTGCTGATGATCAGCTACATCAACAACCAGATGGTCATCCAGTATGGCGCGGTCCTCTCCGTCCTGCTCTGGGTGCCGTCCTTCATTGCCCTCATGTTCGCCCGCCGCGTCATCGGTGGCGGCGCATTCGCCCGCGGTTTCGGCGGTTAGGAAATCATCATGTCCGTACTTCACATCCGCCAGGTCACGAAAACCTATTCCGGCGGGACCAAGGCAGTCGACAGCTTTTCGCTCGATGTCGCCGATGGCGAACTCGTCTGCCTTCTCGGCCCCTCCGGTTCGGGCAAATCGACGCTGCTGCGCATGGTCGGCGGCTTCGAGCAGCCGACGGGCGGGCAGATCACCATCGATGGCGAAGATGTCACCCACCTGCCGCCGGAGCGGCGGCCGACCGGCATGGTGTTTCAAAGCCACGCGCTCTGGAGCCACATGAACGTCTTCAAAAACCTCGCTTTCGGCCTCAAGCTGCGCCGCATGCCGGCTGCCGTCATCAGAGAGAAAGTGGAGGCGGTGCTCCAACTCGTCGGACTTTCCGGTTATGGCGAGCGCGCCACCGGCCAGCTTTCCGGCGGCCAGCAGCAGCGCGTAGCGCTCGCCCGCTCGCTGGTTCTCGAACCGAAAATACTCCTGCTCGACGAGCCCTTCGCCAGCCTCGACCAGCATCTGCGCGAGCGGCTGCGGGAAGAGGTGCGCGATATTCAGCAGCGTCTCGGCATCACCACGCTGTTCGTCACCCACGGTCAGGATGAGGCCCTCTCCATGGCAGACCGCATCGTCGTGATGGCGAACGGCAAGACCGAACAGATCGACCGGCCGAGCGTCATCTACCGCGAACCGCAGACCCCGTTCGTCGCCGGCTTCATCGGCACCATGAACCTGATAGAGGGCGCGGTTTCAGACGGAAATTTCATGCGCGCAGACTTCAGCCTGCCGCTCCCGGTCTCCGACGGACCGGCCATTCTCGCCGTTCGCCCTGAAGCCATCGATCTGACGATTTCCGAAACGCCGGAAGCAAGTGTGCACCGGGTGACGGATTATGGCACCCACGGCCTTGTCGACCTTGATCTTGCCGATGGTACAAGGATCAAATCCATGGTCGCTCACCCGGATATGTTTCAGGCGGGACAGGGCGTACAGATTTCGCCCCGTGCCGTCACGGCCTATCGCGACAACCGCCCAATCTACCGGAGCTGACATGAACCAGCCGATCCTTATCGACCGCGACGGCCACAGAACATGGCTCAAATGGCATCGCGCCCGCCGCCGCGCTGACGATCCAGTCTTTACCGGCGAGCGTATCATCGAGGCGATGCGGCTCGGTGCAAGCATCGAGGTCGATCTCGTTATTCATGCCGATCACGGCTGCGCCGTTTTGCATGACCGGACGCTGGAGCGGGAGACCACCGGCACCGGCCGGGTGCGCGACACATCCGCCGCCACCCTGCGTCAGCTCCACCTGCGCGAAAATGACGGCCACCCCATCGATGCGAAGGTAATGCTGCTCGAAGACCTTTGCGCCCTGCTTGCCGAGGGCACCGTTCATCCCGACGCCCTGCTCCAGCTCGATTTCAAGGAAGACCGGCAAGCGCTTACCCCGCAGGTGGTCGCCGGTTTCGGGGCGAGCGTTTCGCCAATAGCAAAGTCCGTGATCCTGTCGGGCGGCGATTTCGACGCCATCGCCACGCTTGCCGGCTCAGCCCCCGACCTTCGCACCGGATATGATCCCTGCCATCGCGGCACGCTAGCCGACCTGAAGGCAAGCGGAAACTATCCGGGCTTCATCGCAGACGCCCTTGCCACGGCACCCGATGCCGACATGATCTACCTCGCCTACGAGATCGTACTTGCCGCCGAGGATGCGGGTGTCGATATCATCGCCCCCATCCATGCCGCCGGCCGCCGGGTCGACGCGTGGACGATCAACAGCGTCACACCGCAATCCATAGAACAGGTGAAACGCCTCCTGCGGCTTAAGGTGGACCAGATCACCACCGATGATCCGCAAGGGCTCGCCGAGGTTTTCAGCCGATGACAGTCAATTACAGCACCATCCTCGACCATATGGTCGCCACCGCCCGCGAAGCCGGCGCATTGACGCTCGACCATTTCAGGCGCTTCCGCGAGATCGAGATCGGCGTCAAGGGACCGGGGGACTTCGTTTCCGATGCGGACAGGGATTCCGAAACGTTGATCCGCGACCGCCTGCTCGGGCAATATCCCTGGGGACTGACCGGCGAGGAATTCGCGCCCGTCGAAGGGGCGGATCAGGATCACCGCTGGCTGGTCGACCCCATCGACGGCACCACCAATTTCCTTTTCGGCCAGCACTATACAATCACCATCGCGCTTCGCCGCGGCAATGAAACGATCTGCGGGCTGGTCTACAATCCCGTTTCCGACGAGATGTTCACCGCGATCAAGGGAGACGGCGCCTATCTCAACGGCGAGCGGCTGCGGGTCAATGCCAGCACCGATGTCGCCCTGATGTGCGTCGGCACCGGCCTGCCCACGCCCAATCTCCAGCTTTATCCCGGCGCCTATCAGCGCCTAGACGCCGTTCGTGCGCCCATCGGCGCGGTCCGTGTGGTCGGCAGCGCCGCCAATTCCTGCGCTTACGTCGCCTGCGGCCGGCTGACCGGCTATTATGAGGAAACGGGCTTCGTGGACACGGCAGCCGGCATTCTGCTGGTGCAGGAGGCCGGCGGCATCGTGACCGACTGGTGGGGCCGCGGACCGGAATTCTATGAAAAGACCGGTACGCTCATCGTCGCCAATGCCGCGACCCATGCCTATCTTATGGAGCACCTGCGCGGCGTTCCGCCCAAGAACCCCGCATAGCGGTTTCCTCTTCGGAGCATCCATGCCGCAACAATCGTCTCAGGCCACCTGCACCAGGTGGCCGGGCGAAACCGTCCTGTAGTTTCGCACCGGCGTTTCATATCCCATGGCCCGTATCGGGCTTTTCAGCTCGTCATTGGATATGCCGCGCCTTATCCCGCGCCTTGCCGGGTCCGGCACCGGAACGGCGGACATCAGCTTTTTCGTATAGGGATGCTGCGGATTGTCGAAAACCGCCGCGCGCGGCCCGATCTCAACGATCTCGCCGAGATACATCACCGCCACCCGGTGGCTGACGCGCTCCACCACCGCCATGTCATGGCTGATGAACAGGAAGGCGAGGTTGAGGCTCTGTTGCAGGTCGAGCAGCAGATTGCAGACCTGCGCCTTGATGGAAACATCGAGCGCCGAGACGCTCTCATCGGCAACGATAACCTTTGGATCGAGCGCAAGCGCGCGGGCAATGGCGATGCGCTGACGCTGACCGCCCGAAAATTCATGGGGGTAGCGGCTGGCCATATCGGCGGACAGGCCCACCTTCTCGAGAAGATCGGCCGTCTTTTCCTTCGCCTGTCTGGTGCTGCCGAGTTTGTGTTTGATGAAGGGCTCGGAAATAGCCGTGCCTACCGTCATGCGCGGATTGAGCGACGAGAACGGGTCCTGAAAGATCATCTGCACGGATTTGCGCATATTGCGCAGGCCGACCGTATCGAGCCGCATCACGTCGTAACCGTCGAGCGACACGTCGCCGGCCGTCGGCTCCACAAGCCGCATGATCGAGCGGCCGGTGGTGGATTTTCCGCAGCCGGATTCACCCACCAGCGACAGCGTTTCACCCTGAAACAGATCGAAGGAGACGTTTTCGACGGCGTGAACCGCACCCGTCTGGCGTGCCAGCAGGCCGGAACGGATGGCAAAACGCGTCACCAGGTTTCGGACCGACAGAACCGGCGTCTGCCCGCTCGCAACTGTTCCGGCCACCTCCTGCGGCTCGCTCGAAAGGCCGGTTTTCATGTCGAGCACCGGAAACCGTGTCGGCCATTGCCGGTCGCGCATTGAGCCGAGCTTCGGCACCGCCGAAAGCAGCGCCCGCGTATAGGGATGCTTGCCACGCCGGAAGATGTCCTCGGTCGGTCCGGTCTCGACCTCATCGCCGCGATACATCACGATCGTCCGGTCGGCGATTTCGGCCACCACACCCATGTCATGGGTGATGAAGAGAACGGACATGCCCTCCTCTTCCTGCAACAGTTTTATCAGGTCGAGGATCTGGCCCTGAATGGTCACGTCGAGCGCCGTCGTCGGCTCGTCGGCGATCAGCAGTTTCGGCCGTGAAGCGAGCGCCATGGCGATCATCACCCGCTGGCGCATGCCGCCGGAAAACTGGTGCGGATATTCATCGAAACGGCCGGAGGCGTTGGGAATGCGAACCTTTTCCAAAAGCCGCACCGTCTCCGCCCGTGCCTCCTGCTTCGAAAGCCCCTTGTGCCGGATGAGGACTTCGGAAATCTGGCGGCCGATGGTGAAGATCGGATTGAGCGAGGTCATCGGCTCCTGAAAGATCATCGAGATATCGTTGCCGCGCACGCCGCGCATTTCTCTTTCGGAAAGCGCAAGAAGATCGCGCCCGTTGAGCAGCACTTCACCCTCGATCCGGCTGGAGGCCGGGGCAAGCAGGCGCATAAGAGACAGCGACGTCACCGATTTACCGGAGCCGGATTCGCCGACAATCGCGACGGTTTCGCCGGGCGCGACATCGAAGGACACGTTGCGCACCACGCTCTTCCACGCGCCATCGACGAGGAAGGAGGTGGTGAGGTTGCGGACGGAAAGGACTGGTTTTGTCTCCATGGTGTCACCGCCCTACCGCATAGGCCTGCATCAGCCGCGGTGTTGCAGCGGCACGCAGCAGACCATCCGCATCGCGACGCGCGGCGGTGAGCCGCCCGACCGACCATGCATCGGCAACCGTGACGCGGTGCCCGCGGCGGCGAAGCTCCTGCAAGGTCGCTTCGCCCACGGTGCTCTCCACGGTGATTTCACCCGGCGAACTGGTGCGCGGATAAAACGAACCCGGAAAATGCGCGGTATGGAACAGCGGCATGTCGATGGCGGCCTGCAGGTTCTTGCCGTGATGGGCATAACGCAGGAAGAAAGGCAGTTGCCACTGGTCCTGCTGATCGCCGCCCGGCGTGCCGAACACCATGGAGGGACGCCCCTGGTGAAGCGCAAGCGAAGGCGTCAGCGTGGTGCGCGGGCGTTTGCCCGGTGCAAGCGAAGTCGGCAGGCCTTCCTTCAGCCAGAACATCTGGGCGCGGGAATTGAGCGCGAAGCCGAGGCCCGGAACAGTGGGCGAGGATTGCAGCCAGCCGCCCGACGGCGTGGTGGAGACCATGTTGCCCCAGCGGTCGATGACATCGATATGCACCGTATCGCCGCGCTTCTCCGTCAGATGCGACATGGTCGGCTCGTAGACCGTGCCGGTGCCGCTCATCTCGGCCAGCATGGCCATGGTGGCGTCCACCTGCTTTTCATAACCCGGCACGGTGCCGGGGCGCAGCTCCAGCGAGGCCTCGCCGCTTATCAGCGCGCGGCGGCCGGCATTGTAGCCTTCGGACAGGAGATATTCCGTCGGGATCTGCCCGAATTCCGGATCGCCGTAATAGACCTCGCGGTCGGCAAAGGCGAGCTTCATGGCTTCGACGATGGTGTGGATGAAATCGGGACCGGAGGGGTCCATGGCCGCAATGTCGAAGCCTTTCAGAAGCGCAAGCGATTGCAGCAGAACCGGACCCTGCCCCCAGGCGGGCGTCTTGGCAATCGTCCAGTCGTGATAGTCGAGTGTCTGCGGCGCTTCGACGGTCGCGCTCCAATCCGCCATATCCTGCGCCGTCAGCACGCCCTTGTGCTTAGCACCGCTGGCATCCATGACTTCCGCGGTCCTCACGTAACCGTCAATAGCTTCCGCAACAAAACCCCGATAAAAGGCATCGCGTGCCGCCTCGATCTGGTTTTCACGGCCGGAGCGCGCTTCGGCTTCGGTGACGATCCGCTGATAGGTCGCGGCCAGAACCGGATTGCGGAAATTGGCGTGAGGCTCGGGTGCCGCGCCACCCGGCAGCCACGTCTCGTGGGATGTCGGCCATTCCTTCTCGAAGAAATCGGCCAGACCCTTGATGGTGGCGGAGACCCGCGGCAATGTCGGATGCCCGTGCTCGGCATAATAGATCGCGGGTTCCAGCACGTCGCGCACGCTCATCGTGCCATAGTCGCGCAGCATCAGCATCCAGCCGTCGAAGGCGCCGGGAATGACGGTGGCGAGCAGCCCGTCGCCGGGGATCAGCTTCAGCCCTTCCGACGTGTAATGTTCAATCGTCGCACCGCTCGGGGCCGGGCCCTGTGCGCAGATGACTTCCACCTTGTCCTTCTGCTTCGAATAAAACACGGCGGGCATATCTCCGCCCGGACCGCACAGATGCGGCTCGACAATCTGCAGGACGAAACCGGTGGCGACGGCCGTGTCGAAAGCATTGCCGCCTTTTTCGAGGATCGCCATGCCAACGGCCGATGCGATCCAGTGCGTTGAGGTGACGACGCCGAAGGTGCCAAGGATTTCAGGGCGTGTGGTGAATTCATTCATTCGGATATTCCTTGTAAAAGATCATGCTTCGCGCGGATCGAGCGCGTCGCGCAGGCCGTCGCCCAGAAGATTGAAGCCGATGACGACGAGGAAGATGGCGATGCCGGGCCACATCGTCATCCACGGCGCCTGGCTGAGGAAATTCTTCGCGGTATTCAGCATCGAACCCCAGGAGGGCGCCGGCGCCTGCTGGCCGAGGCCGAGGAAAGAAAGGCTCGCCTCAGCGATGATGGCGGTCGCCACCGTCAGGGTCGCCTGCACGATGATAGGGGCGAAGACATTCGGCAGGATGTAACGCGTCATGATGTCGATGTGGTTGAGGCCGATGGACCTTGCGCCTTCGACATAATCTTCGGTCTTGACCGCCAGCACCTGCCCGCGCGTCAGCCGCACGAAGATCGGCATGGCGGAAAGGCCTATGGCGATCATCGCATTGGTGAGGCTCGGTCCGAGGAAGGCGGCAAGCGCAATCGCCATGATGAGAAACGGCATGGCCAGCAAGGCTTCGGTGATGCGGGATATGACCATATCCACCCAGCCGCCGAAATAACCTGAAATCAGGCCAAAGGGCACGCCGATGACCACGGCGATCATCACCGAGACCACGCCCGCCATCAGCGAGGCGCGCGCGCCATAGATCATGCGGGAAAGGATGTCTCGGCCGAGATCGTCGGTGCCGAGCCAATGGGCGGCCGAGGGCGCCTTGCGGATCGCCGACCAGCTGGTCGCCACCGGATCGGCAATCGGCAGGATCGGCGCGGCGATGGCAAGGACGGCGAAAAACAGCACGATAACCATGCCGACAAGCGCCGATTTGTTGCGCTTCATCTTCTTCCAGGCGCGGCTTTCCTGCCGCGTTACCGCTACGGAGAGGTTTCGATCGAGAACGGTCATGATATCGGGGCCTCAGATCGTCGCCCTGAGGCGGGGGTTGAGCAGGACATAGGCAATGTCGGCCAGAAGGTTCATGAGGATGAAGCCGACGGCGGTGCAAAGAACGATGCCCTGCACGACGGCATAGTCGCGGGTGAACACTGCATCGACCGTCATCTTGCCGAAGCCGGGTATGGTGAAAATCTGCTCCGTCAGAACCGCCCCGGCCAGCAATTCGCCGAAGAGCAACGCCAGCAATGTGATGACGGGCAGAAGCGCATTGCGGAAACTATGCGACAGGATGATCTCGCGCGGAGAAAGACCCTTGGCGCGGGCGGTGCGGATATAATCGGAACTGAGCACCGCCACCATCGCCGAACGCGTATGGCGCATCAACGTCGCCGCAAGCGCGTTGCCCAGCACGAAGGCGGGCATGATCATGGTTTCGATGGAACGCACGGGATCGACAAAGATCGATTCATAACCGGATGCCGGCAACCAGCCGAGTTTGACCGACACCAGCAGGATCAGCATGATGCCGAGCCAGAAGTTCGGGATGGAGAGGCCGGAAAGCGCCACGATATTGGCCGTGTAGTCGATCCATGTGTTCTTCTTGACGGCGGCCAGAATGCCGATGGGAATGCCGATGACCATGGCAAAGAACATCGCCATGACAGCCAGTTGAATGGTGACCGGCAGCTTCTGGCCGATAAGCTCCAGCACCGGCTGGTTGGTGCGCAGCGAAATACCGAAATCGCCCGTCACGACGCCGCCCAGCCAGTTGACATATTGCAGCGGCACAGGGTCGTTCAGGCGATATTTCTCCCGCAGGAATTCAATCGTCGCCGGATCGCGCTCCTCACCAGCCATGGCAAGCACCGGGTCGCCCGGCAGCAGTTTCTGCAGCGAGAAGACGAAGATGGAGATGATCAGAAGCGTCGGGATCGCGACCAGCAGTCGCTTGCCGATATAAACAGGCATGGCATGGCCCTCGTTCGTGCCAATTCGTGAGGGCCGCACGGCAAGGCCGTGCGGCGCATGCGAAGCGTTCAGTCCTTGGAGACGCCGAGAAGGCGGATCATGCCATCCGGCGACGGCGCCCAGCCCTTGACCTTGTTGGAAATGGCATAGGCATAGGGCTGGTGACCGAGATAGATGATCGGCATGTCATCGTTGAGGATGACGCTCGCGGCATCGTATTTTTCCTTGCGCACCGCATCCTCGGTCGAGGCGCGGGCCTCGTTCAGCAGCTTGTCGACCTCGGGATTGCAATATTTCACATCGTTGATGCCGCCCTTGCAGGTGACGAACTGATGCAGATTGCCATCCGGATCGATACGTCCCGACCAGTCGGAACGGCTGAGCTGGTAGTTGCCGGCCGTCTGCTCGGACAGAAGCGTCGCAAATTCCGTGGCCTTCAGGGTGACGTTGAAGCCCGCTTCCGCGACCATCGACTGGATGACCTGCATCATCTGCGTCTGCGTCGTGTTGTTGGCGTGCTGAAGCTCGATGTCGAGCTTTTCGTAACCCGCCTCCTTCATCAGCTCTTTGGCCTTGTCGATATCGCGCGCCGGCACCGGCAGATTCTGGTTGAACCACGGGCTTGTGGGCGGGAAGGCCTGATTGCCTGCCTTGGAGGTGCCCTCGAACACGATCTGGCCGATCGCTTCCCGGTCTATCGCATAAGAAAAGGCCTGACGCAGGCGCTTGTCCTTGCCGAGCGGATTATCCGCACGCGAACCATTGTTGATATTGACATACATGGCCATGTAGCCCGGTCCGATGACATCCGCATAGGTCAGATTGGCATCGTTCTTGACGGACTCGGCATCGGAGGCCGAGATGCGCTCGGCGATATCGAGGTCTCCCGAGCGAAGATTAGCAAGCTTCACGGTCGTATCGGGGATCGGCAGATAAACGACCCTGTCGACCAGAATTTTGTCCTTGTCCCAATAATCGGCGAATTTCTCGAGCACGATACGGTCCTGCTGGATGCGCTCGACGAATTTGAACGGCCCGGCGCAGACCGGCTTCGAACCGAAATTCGCGCCCAGTTCCTTGGCCGCCTTCGGCGCGACGATCATGCCGGCGCGGTCGGAAAGCTGCGCAAGCAGCGTGACATCTGGCGTCTTCAGGGTGAATTTAACGTCCAGCGGCCCGGTGGCCTCGACCTTTTCGACCGAGGAAAGCTCGCTCTTGCGGCGGGATTCCGGCAGGGTCATGTTGCGCTCGATGGTGGCGACCACAGCCGCCGCATCCAGTGTCTCGCCGTCGTGGAATTTCACGCCGTCGCGGATCTTCATCGTCAGCACCTTGCCGCCCTCGGACCAGGCCCATTCGGTGGCAAGCTGGGGAACGATCTTCATGTCCTGCGAGATGTCGACGAGCTTGTCACACATGGCGGTGTAAACGATACGCCCGACGAAGGTGCGCGATTGCGCGGGGTCGAGAACGTCGGCGTCATCATTAAGGCCGATGCGCAATTCGGACGAGATGGCCGGCGTGGACAGGAATGCACCGGCCAATAAGGCGGCAGTCAATGTCTTGATTTTCTTCATGTTCTATCCTCTGGTCTGGTTATCTTTGTTTTCATTGGCCGGCCCGGAAAGGCCGGCAGGTCTGCCCTGCTGCCTATGAGGCCGGCGTGAGCGGATTGTCGGCATCGCCCGTGCTGCGGGCGGCAATCTCTTCTGCGGTTTTCTCCTCCAGAAAGCCGAGCGAGGTGGCGCGGATCAGCCTTTCCTGATGCATGAGAAGGTGCTGGCGCATCGCTTCGCCGGCTCTTGCGGGGTCGCGGTCGGCGATGGCATCGACGATCGCTATGTGCTGCTCGAAGGAAGCCTTGCCGTTCGTGCCGCTGCGGCGCGCCAGTTCCCGTATCGACTGCCACGCCTCGTCCTGGCGAATGCGGTTGACGACATCGAAGATGGACAGGAACAATTTGTTGCCGGCGCTCTGGGCGATCTGGCGGTGAAGCGAACCATCCCACAACTCTTTGGCGTCGGCATCCGTGCTCTGGCCGGTCTTCTGGACGAGGGCGCGCATGCGCTCCACCTCGGCGGGTTTGGCACGCATGGCCGCAAGCTGCGCCAGTTGCGGCTCGATGCGCAGACGCACTTCCATGATTTCCATGATATCCGTACCGGCGACCAGTTCCGTCACCTGGGCGGACCAATCGTCCGGCTTTTCGCCCACAAAGGTTCCCGCCCCCTGCCGTCGCCAGATCAGACCTTCGGCTTCCAGAACCTCAAGAGCACGACGGACTGCACGCCGGCCGACATTGAAGGTTTCCGCGAAGGCCCGTTCCGTCGGCAGGCGACGGTCTTTCGCAAGATCCTGCGTTTGAATGTACTCCCGCAACTTCGCCAGCGCGTAGTTGGAGTTATCGTTGGGGTTCACCGTCAAGTCGCACCATTTACTGAACCAATCTTATATTGGTTCATTTGGTGAGAAATTTTTGCCGTCGTCAAGCTTATTTTTGAGCGGCAATAATTGGCGCTCAAAATATGGGCATACGGCTTTTTTTTGAAGGTGAAGGGTGGGCGTCATAGACGCACCCACCCCTCCTAAAGATCAAGGAAGAGCCTGATGCGCCCCGACAGGCGCTCGCCGGGGGCAACCGTCCCTAGACCCTGCCCTTCCCGCTGCGCCTGCGGCAAACCAAGCGCTCCGGCGGCCATGGAAACGGGCTCAAGACAGAGATAGCGCTCCATGCGGTGCACGGCGAGATGGCCGAAAACAGGATCGGCCTTAAGCCGTAGTGAAAACCTGCCGAAGTCGACCTGTGCGCTTGACCAATCGGTGAAATGCAATGTGTATCCCGTTGCGGCGGGAATGGCGGGTTTCGGGCGAGGTGCCGGCGGCTGGCCGGTTGGCACGTTCTGCGCATCCAGTGGATGTTGCAGTTTGGCGTCCGTCCGCGCATCGCAACCGAGCCCGGCCGCCAGATAAGGATGCCAGCCCAGCGACATCGGCGCTGGCCCATTCGCGCGATTGGTTATCGACAGTTCGACGGTAAGGCTGGCATCTTCCAGCAGGAAAGACTGCTCGGCGCGGAAGGAAAAAGGCCACTCCCGGTCAGCCTCATAGTCCAGTACCAGTGAGACCCGATCCGAAGACAGATATGAAATCTCCCACGGCCGCCGATGAGCCGGGCCATGCATGGCGTCAGGCGCAAGCGCCGGATGCGGCAGCAGGTCATGGCGGACACCTGCGTGGACGAAGGACCCGCCATAGAGCCGGTTGTGATAGGGAAACAGCGGATATGCGCCAGCCCTCGGCCAATTGAACGGCTCGAACTCCTGCTCCGTTGTCGGCACCAGAATATCGCCGTAGTCGAAGTGCCGCAGATGGGTCATTCTGCCACCCCAGGCGGGGCGCAGGCAGGCAGAGAGCCGCCCGCAGGCAATCACAACCGTTTCAGGCGAAGGCATAGGAGCCGTCAGGCCGTTTCGGCACCCGTCTTTGCCAATGAACATAGCCATCTTCCTGCATGGCTTTTTCATCCATCTCGACACCCCAGCCGGGGCGGTCCGGCCTCAGTTCCAGATATCCGTCCTTCGGCAGATAGGGGTCGACGACATAGCGGGTTTCATCCTCGCGTTTTTCAAGATCGGTGCCGCCATAAACGTAGCATTGCCCTTTCGGCAGCCGGTATTCGAGAATGCGGAAATTCTGCTGGGCGGCGGAGAAGTGCACATTGACGGCGGTGGCGAGCGGTCCCATCGGGTTATGCGGCGCGATGCTGACGAAATGCGCTTCCGCCAGCGTGGCGATGCGGCGCATCTCCGAAATGCCGCCGACAACGCAGATGTCGGGCTGGATGATATCCGCACCCTTTACCTGAAGAAGGCGAAGGAACTCATTGCGATTATAGAGACTTTCACCGGTCGCCAACGTGCAGTTCAGCCCCTGTTTCAGGTCTCCCCACATCTCGATATTTTCGGGACGCAAAGGCTCTTCGAAGAACAGCGGGTCGTAAGGGGCAAGCGCATTGCCAAGCTGGCGGGCGGCCGCTGGCTCGAAAATCTTGGCATGGGCGTCGAAGGCGATGTCGTAGTCGGGCCGCACCGTTTCGCGAAGCGAGCGGAAATATTCGGCCGAACTGCGCACCACCTCCCCCCAGCGATGGGCGTGGATATCGAGGCGCCAAGGGCTGAGCTTGAAGGCCGTGAAGCCCCAGTCCTCGTTCAGCCGGTCGAACTCCTCCTTCGCCGCCGGCGCGTCCGGCGCGGTATAGACGCCGGCATAGACCTTGATACGGTCGCGTACTTCGCCGCCCAGCAGCTTGTAGACGGGCACGCCCGCCGCCTTGGCGGCGAGGTCCCAGAGGCAATGATCGAGCGCCGAGATTGCCGACAGACCGAGCGCTCCGGGCGGAAAGCGGTTCTGCTGGAGCAGGAGATTATAGAGATACTCCACCCGCGTCGGGTCCTGCCCGGCAAGGAAGCTATAGAGGTAGTCCAGCACCGGCGGCAGTGCGAGATCGGGGCCGTGATTGTAACACTCACCCCAGCCGGTCAAACCGTCATCGGTATCGAGGGCGACGATGACGCGGGGGCGGTCCTTGTCGCGGGTGACGAATACCCGCATGCGATCGATTTTCATGCTTCAGTCTTCCTCATGAATTGCAGCGTGCGGCAGGCCCGGCACTATCGGGCGACGGCCCCGTTCTTGACTTCGGATGGTTCGACGTAGCGGAATCTGCGGGTACGATCCCGGTCGCGCGGGTCAGGGCGCGGAATGGCGGAAAGAAGCGCCTGTGTGTAAGGGTGATCCGGCGCGTTGCAAACCTTTTCGGCCTCTCCCA
Organism: Agrobacterium sp. 22-223-1; assembly: GCF_053522385.1. Classification (NCBI taxonomy): domain Bacteria; kingdom Pseudomonadati; phylum Pseudomonadota; class Alphaproteobacteria; order Hyphomicrobiales; family Rhizobiaceae; genus Agrobacterium; species Agrobacterium sp. 22-223-1. The sequence continues at coordinate 320,748 of NZ_JBNWCN010000003.1, read as the reverse complement.
CTTCCACCAGCTTGCCGCGATACATCACCCCGACGCGGTCGCACATATAGCGGATGACGCCGATGTCGTGGCTGATGAAGATATAGGCGAGCCCCAGTTCATCCTGCAGCCGCATCAGAAGATCCAGCACCTGGAACCGCACCGAAACATCGAGCGCCGAGGTCGCCTCATCCGCCACAATGATGCGCGGCTTCAGCGTGATGGCGCGGGCGATGCCGATGCGCTGGCGCTGGCCGCCGGAAAAGGCGTGCGGGTAACGTTCACGCCCGGCAGGGTCGAGACCCACCTGCTCCATTAGCGCGCAGACGCGTTCATCCAGTTCCCTGCCCTTCGCAATACCGTTTACGAGCAATGGCTCGCCGATCACCTGCGCCACCGTCATGCGCGGATTGAGCGAACCGAACGGGTCCTGAAACACCATGCGTAATTCGCGCCGCGCGGCTTTCAGCTCCGCACCCTCGATTTTCGCCAAATCGACCACCGTGCCATCCGCACGGCGATAGAGCATCGCACCGCCGGTCGGATCGTAGAGGCGCATGATCGAGCGGCCCATCGTGGTCTTGCCGGAGCCGCTTTCGCCGACGATGCCGAGCGTTTCGCCGGGAAGCAGCCGGATCGATACGCCGTCCAGCGCCTTCATCTCGCCGAAATGCATGGAGAGGTCGTTGACCTCGAGGATGGGCGCGGCCGCAAGATCGAGCGGCGGGCGGGCCAGGCGGATTTCCGCCTTCTGCTCCAGCTTCAGAACGGAGCCGATCAGCATGCGGGTATAGGGATCTTTCGGATTGTGGAATATCTCGTCGACCGTGCCATATTCCTTGGCGACGCCGTGATGCATGACCAGCACGTCATCGGCAATCTGCGCCACCACGCCCATGTCATGGGTGATGAAGAGCACAGCCATGCCGTGCGCCTTTTGCAGCCGCGATATCAGGTCGAGGATTTCGGCCTGTGTGGTGACATCGAGCGCCGTCGTCGGTTCGTCGGCGATCAGGAGTTGCGGTTTGCAGGCCAGCGCCATGGCGATCATCGCGCGCTGGCGCATGCCGCCCGAATATTGGAAGGCGTAACGATCCAGCGCCTTTTCAGGGTTAGGGATTTCCACCTGCCGCAACAGTTCGATGGCCTCGGCCAGCGCCTCTGCCTTGCTCATCTTCAGATGCAGGCGCAGGACTTCGGTGATCTGGTCACCCACGGTATGCACGGGTGAAAGCGACGACATCGGCTCCTGAAAGATCATCGCGATGTCAGCGCCGCGCACCGAGCGGATGGCCCGGCTGCGCGGATCGAGCTTTGCCAGATCGAGAGACGTGCCGTCGGCGCGGTTGAGGATGATCGAGCCGGACGCAATGCGGCCGGGGCTGTCGATGATCTGCAGGATCGACCGGGCGGTAACGGATTTGCCGGAGCCGCTTTCGCCGACGACGCAGAGCGTCTTGCCGGGATCGATGGAGAAAGACAGGTCGTTGACGGCCCGGAAAACGCCGTTTCTGACCGGAAATTCGGTCACGAGATTACGGACTTCAAGCAGCGGCTTGGCTGGCTTCATGGAGAGAATGTCGCTCATCCGGGGCCTCACTTATTATAGGGGTCGGCTGCATCGCGCAGGCCGTCGCCGAGCAGATTGAGCGCCATGACGGCAATGACGACAGCCACACCGGGCAGGAACAGCCAGGGTGCAGTCGCAATCGAGCGGATATTCTGCGCCTCGCGAAGCAGCACGCCCCAGGAAATGGTGGGCGGCTGGAGGCCGAGGCCGAGGAAGGACAGCGATGTTTCCGCAAGGATCATGGCCGGCACTGCAAGCGTGACCGAGGCGATGATATGGCTCGAAAAACTGGGCAGCATGTGGCGGAAGATGATGCGCCCTTCCGGCACGCCATCCAGCCTGGCCGCAGCCACGAATTCTTCGGTCCTGAGCGACAGGAACCGGCCGCGCACGACACGGGCAAGCTGCGCCCAGCCGGTCAGGGACAGGATGATGGTGATCATCATATATTGCAGTGTGGCAGGCCAGCCCTGCGGCAGGGCGGCGGCCAGCGCCAGCCAGATGGGAATCGTGGGCAGCGATAGCACGAAGTCGATCACGCGCTGCATGACGAAATCGATGCGACCGCCGTAATATCCCGAAATGCCTCCCAGAACGACGCCGAGCAGCAACGAGAAGAACACGCCGACAAGACCGATGGACAGGGAGACCTGCGCGCCCTGCACCACGCGGCTGAAAACATCGCGCCCGAGACGATCCGCGCCGAAGAGGAAGAGCGGGCGCGTTTTATCGGTGGAGGCCAGCAGGTGGATATCCGTGGTGAACAGCCCGAATACGGAATATTCGTAACCGCGACCGAAAAGCTGGACCGGAATTTTCTTCGCCGTATCTTCGACGAAGACCGCCGCCAGCGTTTCAGGATTGCGGGTCAGCTTCAGCGGATAATAATGCAGCCCAAGCGAGAAACCCTCGGTCCTATCGATGAAATGGACGCGCTGCGGCGGGTGGAATGTGGCCCGCGCATTCTGCAACACCGGATCGTTGATGGCGAAGAAGCCGGGCACCAGCGCGACAATGTACATGGCGATGGTGATGAACAGGGCGGCCATGGCCAGCTTGTGGCGCTTGAAGGCCCACCAGATGAGCTGCCACTGCGAGGCGACGGCGGCGCGGTCCTGCCGGGCATTGGTGGTCATGGTGATATCGCTCATGGCGCCCTCCTATTCGAGACGGATGCGCGGATCGACCAGCGCAAGCAGGATGTCGCTGATCAGCGATCCGATCAGCGTCAGCGCGCAGATCAACAGTACAAAAGCGCCAGCGAGATACATGTCCTGCGCCATCAGCGACTGCAAAAGCAGCGGCGCGGCCGTTGGCAGGTTGAGCACGATGGCGACAACCACGGAGCCCGAAATGAGATTGGGCAACAGCCATGCGATGGTGGAGATGAACGGATTGAGCGCAATTCTGAGCGGATATTTCGTCAGCAGCTTGAACTCCGACAAGCCTTTTGCCCGCGCGGTGGTGACATAGGGCTTGGGCAACTCATCCAGCATATTGGCGCGCATGACGCGGATGAGGCTTGCGGTGGAAGACACCGCGAGAATGGCGACCGGCAGCCAGATATGGGCCATGAGGTCCATCATCTTGGCGATGCTCCATGAGGCGGTCTCGTATTCGGCTGAAAACAGCCCGCCGACATCGGCCCCGAACTCCACCGCCGCGACATACATCAGCACCAGCGCCAGCAGGAACGAGGGTATGGAAAGGCCGAAGAAGGAAAAGGCGGTGAAAAGATAATCGCCAATCGAATATTTGCGCACGGCGGAGAAGACGCCGATGGGAAGCGCGATGGCCCAGGTTGCAAGAAGGCTTGCGATGGCCAGAACCAGCGTCAGCGCCATGCGCTCCCAGATGAGGCCTGAAACCGGCTGCTGCCATTCGAACGAAATGCCGAAATCACCGCGGCTGACGATGCCCCATATCCATTTCAGATATTGAACGATCATCGGGTCATCGAGGCCGAAACGTTCGCGCAGCTGCGCCGCCGTATTGTGGTCGATGACCTCGTTCGAGGCGGCCAGTGTGGCGATATAAGTCGTTACATAGTCGCCGGGCGGCAGCTGGATCAGGACAAAGGCAAGGAAACTGACGGCAAACAGGGACGGTATCATCCACAGCAGGCGTTTTACGATAAAAAGCAGCATGTCGTTCTCGCAATCACATTGTGCCGCACGCGCCGCCCTCCACCAAGGAGACGGCTGTGGGTGGTCGAAACAACCTGAGAGGCGTCGCCGCGTTGCGGCAGCGACGCCCATGTGGCGATATCAGCTTGTGAAGGTGAACTGTTGCGGCAGCGCCGGGCCGGGATTGGGCCAGGTCCAGCTGTCGGGTTCCGTTTCCGGCACATTGCGCAGATTGTTGCGGATGATGCCGAAACCGCCCACAGCAAGGCAGAGGCCGATTGTCTCGAACTCCTCCGCCGCAATGTCGAAAATCTGCTTCATCTTCTCGCCGCGCTTGGCAAGGTCGGCCGTCGAGCGCGCCTCATCGAACAGCTTGAAGCGCTGCTTCTGGCTTTCCGGCGGCTCTTCGCCCTTCTGGCCATTCGACGTGTACCAGAGCGCCCACGGAATGGCGTAACGCGACCCCTGCGGGTGGAAAGCGAAGAAATCGCGCGGATCGAGCATCGGATCGAGACCGCCGGGACCGGGCCAGACGGCGGCATCATGGGCGTTGTCATCGCCGCGTGTATAATAGAGCGCGCGTTCGATGGTGTTGACCTTGATGTCGACGCCGATCTGCGCCCATTGCGCCTTCACCAGTTCCAGCGCATCGACCAGATCGGGATAGAGCGTCGGGATGACGTCAATCGAGAAGAAGACGGGCTGGCCGTCAGGCCGCAACCGCATGCCGTTGCCGTTCTTCTTGTCGTAACCGGCTTTGTCGAGAAGCTCGTTTGCCTTGTCCGCATCGTATTCGGTGAATTGCCGCGCCAGCTTTTCATTATACCAGGGATGTGTCGGGCGTGGCCCGGCCTGATAGCCCTCGCTCTGGCCGAAATAGACGATGTCGATGATTTCCTGCCGGTTGAGCGCGATGGACAACGCCTGACGGAACGACTTGTCGGCAAACATCTTGCGCATCGCCGGGTCTTTGTGGGTGATGTTCAGGTAAATCTGGCACTGCTGTGCGGCAGACGGCACCAGCGTCAGCAGGCGGTAGTCACCCTTTTTCATGTTCTGAGACAGGGTCGGCTTGTTGGCAAGAACGCTGATATGGCGCTCCTGAATGTCGATCTTGCCGGAAATGACGTTCAGCATCAGCGATTCGACATCCTGCGAAATGCCGAAATTGATTTCGTCGATATAGGGCAACTGGTTGCCTTCGGTATCGACCTGCCAGAAGTAAGGGTTGCGGGTCATAACCACGCGTGTCGCACCGCCGGAATAGGGTTCTTTCACCACCCATGGATCAAGCGTCGGCTTGTCGACATTCGACCAGCGGGACGGAATTTCGATATCGCCGCATTTGGCGCGGAACAGCTCGGTCCAGCTGGAGACACCCGCCGCCTTCACATCGGCATCGAGCGCCGTGTTGTATTTCGGCAGGAACTTGCTGCAATAGTGTTTGGGAAACAGCGTCGGATGCTGGCCGAGCGGCGTGGCGAGGTTTTCGAGATAAAGCGCATTCGGCGCGGCGAATTTGAACTTTACCGTGAAATCGTCGACTTTTTCGACATCGACCGCCTTACCGGCCACGGAAAGCTGCGCCGGCGTGGCGCTGTAAAGTTCCTTGTTCTTGATGCAGTCCTCGATGGCGAACACCACGTCATCGGCGGTGAAGGGGTGGCCGTCCGACCATTTTGCGCCTTCCAGCAAATGGAAGGTGAATTGCGAGGCATCGTCGTTGACTTCCCATTTCACCGCAAGGTTCGGCAGAACCTCGGTGAAATCCATGTTCCAGCGGACAAGGCCCTGATTGCCGACCATGCGCAGGATGCCGTTATGGTCCGACGAACCGCGCAGGCCACGGCGCAATGTGCCGCCATAGGTGCCGATTTTCTCGTGCGGCGTCACCACCATCGGATTTTTCGGCAGACGTTCGGCCAAAGGCGGCAATTTGCCGTCCTTTACCAGCGCCTCCAGTTCCGGCGCCTGCTTGCCGGCGGCAGCCCGCGCCGAGGTCCCGATGACGGAAAGGGCGGCCACGCCGCCAACACCCGCCATAAAGGTTCGGCGCGTTACGCCCAGTGAAAATGCTTCGCCATCGCGCATCGACAATCCTCCCAAAAAATCACCGGCAGCGAGACGGCTTCCACCGAACCGCGACGGCCCTCCCGGCCAGCCAGCACGCCGATCCTCCATCGGCAGGGGCAGACCATATGAGCGTTTTCAGATGATTACAAGTATTGACAGATTTTTACATCTTTTTTATTTGTAGGCCGGTTTTCAGGATCAGGCTTAAAGAAAAAATCGGCAGGACAGCCCTCTCGCTCACAAAAACCCCGGTATTTCTGTTGCGATTGAAATGCAGGAAACCCATTAACTTCAGCGATTTGCAACGGAAGGGCTGCTGATGGACAATCACACTGCATCTGCCGCCGCTCGAGGCGAGACTCGGCTGAGCGACATCATCTACGAAAAAATCGTGGGCATGATTTCGGACGGGCGGTTTCCCGTGAACGAGCGGTTGCCATCGGAACAGAATCTGGCGTCGCTGTTTGGCGCGTCGCGGCCGGTTGTGCGGGAAGCGCTGGAGCGGCTTCGGAACGACGAGCTTATCGTTTCGCAAAAGGGATCCGGCTCCTATGTACGCCAGCAGCCGGATTCTTCCGTGTTGCAACAGGTGCCGGTCGGCTCGCTGGCCGACGTGCAGCGTTTTTTTGAGTTCAGGGCCGGATTGGAGGCTTCCGCGGCTGAGCTTGCGGCGCGCAACTGGCAGGCAGCGGACAGAGTGCGTATCGAGCAGGCGATAGCCGCGCTGGAACAGTGTCTCGAGCGCAACGATCTCGGCGCGGAGGAAGACTTCGCCCTGCACGAAGCCATCGCGAAGGCGAGCCATAACCAGTTCCACATCACGGTGCGGATCTGGTTCAAGCCCCATTTCGCCATCGGCCAGTCGGTGACACGCAGCCTCAGCCTCAAGCGGACGCCGCAGCATGTGCGCGAAGTCCAGAACGAGCACACGGCCATCGTGGAAGCGATTTTTGCGCGGCGTGAGCAGGCCGCGCATGACGCGATGAAAGACCACATATTGAAGGCGCGCGCCCGCATGTTTCAGGGCGTCGGCAGCTAGGCCGCACCCTGCAATGTCGAAAACAGAATCATAAAGGGCGGATGAGGGAGAGGAACCAGTGAGCCAGCCACACGTCATAGAACCGAAGCTCCGTTCCCTGATCGATACCCCGCTGAAGGTCGGCGAATCGCCTGCCTGGGACGAGCGAACCGGCGATCTGTGGTTCGTCGATATTCTCGCGCCTGCCATTTTTCGCCTGCATCCCGGTGGAAAACTCGACAGATACGACATGCCCGCCCAGGTGGGCTGTCTCGGCCTTTGCGACAATGGCTTGATCGTGGCGGGCCTCAAAACCGGTGTGCATCTTCTCGATCCCGCCAGCGGCAAGCTCGATCTTCTCTGCGATCCGGACGACGGGCGGCCGGACAGCCGCCTCAACGACGGAAAGGTCGGTCCGGACGGCCATTTCTGGGTGGGGACCCGCGACGAGGCCGCGATACAGACAGGCAATGCCCGCCTCTATCGCGTCGCCCCGGATGGCGGCATCGAATGCATCATCGATGGCAACATGTTCACATCGAACGGGCTTGCCTGGAGCCCGGACGGCAGGCGCATGTACCATTCCGACAGCAGCGGCCTCATGTATCAGGCGTTCGATTTCGATGTCGCGACCGGCAGGCTCGGCCCGGCCGAACGCCTGCACGATTTCGCGCCGGATGAAGGCAGGCCGGACGGTGCGGCGACTGATTGCGAAGGCTGTTACTGGAGCGCCGGCGTTCAGGCGGGACGTCTCAACCGCTTTTCACCGGACGGCGAATTGTTCGAGGTCTACAGGCTGCCGTTCAAGGGGCCGACCATGCCGTGTTTCGGCGGTCCAGACCTCAAGACGATCTACCTCACAAGTCTCGTCACCGAGACGGACGGAATAACCACCGCAGGCACGGTTGTCGCATTCGATGCCCCGGTCGCCGGCACGCCCGTTCACAAATTCTCCATCTGAAGATGACTTTTGATCTTAAGGAACCCAGTTGATGACGACATTCGATTTTCGCCAGGCCCTGCAGGGCATCTCCGGCGTTCCGGTAACGGCTTACGATGCAAGCGGCGAAGTGGAGACCGGTGTTACAGCCGAGGTTTACGCCCGCGTCGCGAAGGCAGGCATCCACAATATCGTTGCGGCGGGCAATACCGGCGAATTCTACGCCTTGACGCCCGCGGAAATTCTGAAGGTTTATGAGGCTGCGATAAAAGGCGTCAGCGGCAAAGCCCCGGTTACGGCGGCAATTGGCCGCTCGCAGCGCGAGGCGCTCTCCATGGCGCGTCAGGCAAAAGAAATGGGCGCATCCGCCGTCATGTCGCATCAGCCGGTCGACCCTTTTGCAGCCCCGCAATCGCAGATCGACTATTTTATCGGCCTTGCGGAGGGCAGCGAATTGCCGCTGGTCGCCTATGTCCGGGCGGACGGCTTTTCGGTCGATGACATGGTAAGGCTCGCCGGCCACCCGAATGTCGCCGGCATCAAGTTCGCGACGACCGACATCATGCTTCTGTCGCGCGCGATTGCCGCTTCCGATCCGAACGGCGCTCTATATGTCTGCGGACTGGCTGAAAGCTGGGCGCCTGCCTTCGCGTCGGTTGGCGCGCGCGGCTTCACATCCGGTCTCGTCAATGTCGCGCCGCAATTTTCCCTAAAGGTCCATGACGCTCTGACGGCCGGCGATTTCCCGGCCGCACGGAGGATTATCGAAAGGATCGAATTGTTCGAACGGCTGCGGACACGATATCGCAACGGCGCAAACGTGACCGTGGTGAAGGAAGCCATGGAAATTCTGGGGATGAAGGTTGGCCCCGTGCGTGCGCCGGGACTTGCCCGTCTGGACAAAGAAGACCGCGCAACACTCGAAGGACTGCTTGCCAGCTGGCGTTGATGGACGCCGTACCGGCAAGCTGCACGTTTTCGCTTTTATCAGATCATATGCCGGCCATGAGCCGGCATATGCTTTCCGGGCCTGATGGCTCAGCCGAACAGCGCAAGGCTGCTCTTCACGGTAACCCATACGCCCCACAGAAGCGGAATACCGACAGCAACCCAGGCAAGTGCCGCCTTGGTGTCCAGCCCGCCACGTCCGATGCCGAAGGAGCCTGTCGGGCCGGCATTGGCGGCCGCCGTCTTTGCCTGCAGCGTCGCGACCTCCGCATCCGACATGAACCACTTGTCCGAAAGCGGCCGCACGAAGGCATTGGCCACGAGGCCAATCGCCAGCATGCCCGCCAGAATATACATGGTGCTGGTGTAGAGCGCGGGTCCTGGCGCCACGCCCGCCGCGATCTGCGCCTCACGGATGTAGTTGACGACGACAGGGCCGGCGATGCCCGCAGTCGCCCACGCCGTCAGCAGGCGGCCGTGGATTGCGCCGACGAACTGGGTGCCGAAAATATCGGCGAGATAAGCGGGAATGGTCGCAAAACCACCGCCATACATCGACAGGATGATACCGAAGGCGAGAACGAAGAGCGCCTTGTTGCCCATCGTCGCAAGCGTCGGCGCCAGCGCATAAAGGATGATGCCGAGAATAAAGAAGCAGAAATAAGTGTTCTTGCGGCCGATCTTGTCGGACATCGACGCCCAGAAGAAGCGGCCGCCGATATTGAACAGGGAAAGCAGCCCGGTGAAACCGGCAGCAATCGCCGCGATCTGCGCCTTCTGCCCGGCATCGAGATCCGCAAATCCCACGCCGGGTAAGCCGATCAGCGAGCCCGCGAAGATTTCCTGCAGCATGGGCGAGGCCATGCCGATAACGCCGATACCCGCCGAAACGTTGAGGCACAGCACCGCCCAGATGAGCCAGAACTGCGGCGTCTTATGTGCATCGCGCAGATGCACGTGGCGATGGGTTATCATGGCGCTTTTGGCGGAAGGCGCGGTCCAGCCTTCCGGACGCCAGCCCGACGGCGGAATACGGTAACCGAAAGCGCCCGCCATCATGAAGACGAAATAGATCAGGGCCATGACCACGAAAGTCTGCCAGACGCCGACCGAAACATCCGTCTTGAAGTTGTTCATCAGCAGATTGGCGAGCGGCGCGCCGATCATCGCACCACCGCCAAACCCCATGATCGCCATGCCCGTCGCCATGCCGCGACGGTCCGGAAACCATTTGATCAGGGTCGATACGGGCGAAATATAGCCAAGGCCGAGGCCGATACCGCCGATGACACCGGCGCCCAGCCACATCAGCCACAGTTGATGCGTGATGACGCCGATTGCCGCCACCAGAATGCCGCCGCACCAGCAGCAGGCGGAAACGAAGCCGGCCTTGCGCGGTCCCACTCTTTCCAGCCAGCCGCCCCAGATGGCCGCCGAGCAGCCGAGAAGAACGAAGAAAAGCGTATAGATCCAGCCAAGATCGGCCACGCGCCAGTTGCACTCAGTGGTGAACAGCGCACCCAGAAGGGTAAGGCTGGAGCAACTGGGGTCCGTGGCCGGCAGAGCCTTCGACAGCGGTAGCCAGAACACGCTGAAGCCATAGGCCATGCCGATGCATAGATGAATGGCAAGGGCCGCCGGCGGCACCAGCCAGCGATTGAAACCCGGTCTTGCGATTATTCGTTCGCGGTCCAAAAAACCGGCTTGCGCCGCCTCTCCCGCTGTCGCACCTGCTACTGCCATTGACATTACCTCCCTCGTGGATGTCTGGACATGTCACGTTCGCCCCGCCGGGCAAACACCGATATCGCCGAACGTCCCCCGTCCGGCCGAAAGTGTGATTTTGCGGTCGCGCCGCTCAAGCCTCTGTGCTTTCCGGGACGCTCGGTTCCGAAAGGGACTCGCCAGCAATTGGTCCTTTGCCGCCCGGCGCGCCCTTCGCATCGTCGCCGAGGCCGACGGCATCGGCCGCCGGATCGTCGGGCCGCTTGATCTTCTTCGACGCGGCAAGCACAAGCGGCAGAAAATCACCGGCCCCGGCATTCACCATCTCGAAGAACCGGCGTCGCATGCGCGGTTCCCAGAACTTGTTGATGTGGGTGGCGACACCTTCGATGCGAATATCTTCCGGCTGCGACAGAAAAAACGTCGCGATCTGGTTCGCCATTCTCACCAGCTTTTCATCGGTGTGGTTGAGCAACATGACCCCTTCCCCCGCGCCGGCTGCTGGCCGACGCCTCTGTGTGTGACAAGGCCGGGCGCACCCGGCCCTCCTTATTCCGCCGCTTCGAGCTTGCCGCTGATCCGCCGCGAACGGCGGCCAAGCGCATCATATTCCTCCTGCCATTCCGTCGGCCCGTTGGAAGGCGATACCTGCACGGCGGTCACCTTGTATTCCGGGCAGTTGGTCGCCCAGTCGGAAAAGTCGGTAGTGATGACGTTCGCCTGCGTGCCGGGGTGGTGGAAGGTCGTATAGACCACGCCTGGCGCCACACGGTCGGTGATCAGCGCCCGCAGCGTCGTATCGCCCGACCGGCTGGCGAGCTTGATCCAGTCGCCATCCTTCACGCCGCGTTGTTCGGCATCGTGCGGATGGATTTCGAGCCGATCCTCCTCATGCCAGACGACGTTTTCCGTGCGCCGTGTCTGCGCGCCGACATTGTATTGCGACAGGATGCGGCCGGTGGTGAGCAACAGTGGGAACCGCGGACCGGTGCGTTCGTCCGTCGCCACATATTCGGTGCGGATGAACTTGCCCTTGCCGCGCACAAAACCATCCACATGCATGATCGGCGAACCATCCGGGAATTTCTCGTTGCAGGGCCACTGCACCGAGCCCTTCTCCTCCAGATAGTCGTAGGAAACACCGGCAAAGCTCGGTGTCGTCGCCGCGATCTCGTCCATGATCTCGGACGGGTGTGCGTAATTCCACGCAAGCCCCATAGCCTGCGCCAGCTTCTGCGTCACTTCCCAGTCGGCATAACCGTTCTTCGGGGACATAACCTTGCGGACGCGGTTGATGCGGCGCTCGGCATTGGTGAAGGTGCCGTCCTTTTCGAGGAAGGTGGACCCCGGCAGGAAGACATGGGCGTAATTTGCCGTCTCGTTCAGGAAGAGATCGTGCACCACGACACATTCCATCGCGGCGAGACCGGCCGAAACGTGCTTCGTATCCGGATCGGACTGGAGAATGTCCTCGCCCTGAATATAGATGCCCTTGAAGCTACCATCCACGGCCGCATCGAGCATGTTGGGAATACGCAGCCCCGGCTCGTTGTTAAGCTTCACGCCCCAGAGTTTCTCGAAGATGTCGCGCGTCGCATCGTCGGAAATATGCCGATAGCCCGGAAGCTCGTGCGGGAAAGACCCCATGTCGCACGAGCCCTGAACGTTGTTCTGACCGCGCAGCGGATTAACGCCTACACCGGGGCGGCCGATATTGCCGGTCGCCATGGCCAGATTGGCGATTGCCATCACCGTGGTAGACCCCTGGCTGTGTTCGGTGACACCGAGCCCGTAATAGATGGCGCCATTGCCACCCCTGGCATAAAGGCGTGCGGCACCGCGCACCTCTTCTGCCGGCACACCGGTGAAGTTTTCGGTTTCTTCCGGGCTATGCTGAGGCTCGGCGACGAAAGCGGCCCAATCCTCGAATTCCGACCAGTCGCAGCGCTCGCGAATGAAGGCTTCGTTGAACAGACCTTCCGTGACGATGACATGCGCAAGCGCCGTCAGCACCGCAACATTCGTTCCGGGCTTCAGCGGCAGGTGGAAGGACGCCTCCACATGCGGCGTGCGAACGAGATCGATACGGCGCGGATCGATGACGATCAGCTTCGCACCCTGTCGCAGCCGCTTCTTCAGCCGCGAGCCGAAAACAGGATGCCCATCCGTCGGATTGGCGCCGATCACGAGCACCACATCGGACTGCTCGATGCTATCGAAATTCTGCGTGCCGGCGGAGGTGCCGAAAGCCTGGCCGAGACCGTAGCCCGTCGGCGAATGGCAGACGCGGGCGCAGGTATCGACGTTGTTATTGCCGAAGCCGGCGCGGATGAGTTTCTGGACGAGGAAGGTTTCTTCGTTCGTGCAGCGGGACGAGGTGATGCCGCCGATGGATTCCCGGCCATACTGGCCCTGAATACGCCGGAACTCCGAGGCAACATGGGAGAAGGCCTCCTCCCATGTGACTTCCCGCCATGGATCGCTGATCTTTTCGCGGATCATCGGGTTGAGAATGCGGTCCCTGTGGGTGGCATAACCATAAGCGAAGCGGCCCTTGACGCAGGAATGGCCGCGATTGGCCTGCCCGTCCTTCCACGGCACCATGCGCACCAGCTCTTCACCGCGCATTTCCGCCTTGAAGGAGCAGCCGACGCCGCAATAGGCGCAGGTCGTGACCAGCGAATGCTCCGGCTGGCCGATCTCGATCACCGATTTCTCCGTCAGCGTCGCCGTCGGACAGGCCTGCACGCAGGCGCCGCAGGAAACGCAGTCGGAATCGAGGAACGCCTCATGCGCGCCGGGCGACACACGGCTTTCAAAACCTCGTCCTTCGATCGTCAGCGCGAAAGTGCCCTGCACTTCCTCACAAGCGCGCACGCAACGGGAGCAGACGATGCATTTGGAAGGATCATAGGTGAAATAGGGATTGCTTTCATCCTTCGGCATCCAGCGCGCGTTAAGATCGCCATCGCCAGTGCGGGCCTTGACGTGGTTGTCGCCTTCGTATCCGTAGCGCACATCGCGCAGGCCAACGGCGCCGGCCATATCCTGCAGTTCGCAATCGCCATTGGCGGCGCAGGTCAGACAGTCGAGCGGGTGATCGGAGATATAAAGCTCCATCACGCCCTTGCGGATCTGCTTCAGCCGCTCCGTCTGCGTGTGCACGACGAGACCGGGGGCGACGGGCGTGGTGCAGGAGGCGGGGGTGCCGTTGCGGCCCTCCACCTCGATCAGACAGAGGCGGCAGGAGCCGAAGGCATCCACCATGTCGGTGGCGCAGAGTTTTGGAACATCGATACCCGCTTCGCGCGAGGCGCGCATGATCGAGGTTCCCGCAGGCACAGTCACCTGCCTGCCGTCGATGGTGAGCGTCACCATATCCGTTGCGTGGGATTTGGGGGTTCCATAGTCGAATTCTGTTACAAGGGCCATGGTGTTACTCCGCCGCTTCAACACGTGGGATGGGGGCAAAATCATCAGGGAAATGCCGGAGTGCGCTCATGACGGGATAGGGCGTGAAACCGCCGAGCGCACAGAGCGAACCGAATTTCATGGTTTCGCAGAGGTCTGCGAGGAGTGCCGTATTTTTCTCCGGCTCGATGCCGAGCGCGATCCTGTCCACCGTCTCGACGCCGCGTGTGGAGCCGATGCGACAGGGCGTGCACTTGCCGCAGCTTTCGACGGCGCAGAATTCGAGCGCGAACCGGGCCTGATGCAGCATATCGGCGGTATCGTCGAAAACCACGATGCCGGCATGGCCGATCAGGCCACCGGCGGCCGTGAAGGCTTCATAGTCGAAGATCGTGTCGAACAGCGAAACCGGGAAATAAGCCCCGAGCGGCCCGCCCACCTGCACCGCCTTGACCGGGCGGCCGGTGATCGTGCCGCCACCGATATCATTGATCAGCTGCCCGAGCGGCAGGCCGAAGGCGGTCTCGTAAAGCCCGCCATGCCGGATGTTTCCGGCAAGCTGGATGGGAATGGTGCCATGCGAGCGGCCGACGCCGAAATCGCGATAAAACGCCGCGCCGCGATCCATGATGACCGGAATAGAGGCGAGCGAAATCACATTGTTGACGACGGTGGGCCTGCCGAACAAGCCCTGCAAAGCAGGAAGCGGCGGCTTGGCGCGCACGGTTCCGCGCTTGCCCTCCAGACTGTTCAGAAGCGAGGTTTCCTCGCCGCAGACATAGGCGCCGGCACCCATGCGCACTTCGAGATCGAAGGCCCGCCCGGAACCAAGCACGGATGGGCCAATGATGCCTTCGCGGCGGGCGATTGCGATTGCCTGCTCCATGACCTTGATGGCGTAAGGATATTCCGAGCGCGTATAGATGAAACCTTTCGTCGCGCCGACGGCGAGGCCGGCAATCGCCATGCCTTCGATCAGCACGAAGGGATCGCCTTCCATGATCATGCGGTCGGCGAAGGTGCCGCTATCGCCCTCATCGGCATTGCAGACGATATATTTCTGGTCGGCCACCGCATCGGCGACGGTCTTCCATTTGATACCGGTCGGGAAACCCGCGCCGCCGCGTCCGCGCAGGCCGCTTTCGGTCACTTGCGCAACGATATCGGCCGGCGCCATGGCGACGGCTTTTTCGAGGCCTTTCAAGCCCTGATAGGCGCGGTAATCCGCAAGCGACAATGGATCGGTAACGCCGCAGCGGGCAAATGTCAGGCGCGTCTGGCTTTTCAGGAACGGAATGTCCTTCGTCGGCCCGAGACAGAGACGATGCTCGCCGCCGGTGAGAAAACCCGCATCGAAAAGTGAAGCAACGTCGCTGGCCTTGACCGGCCCATAGGCAATACGGCCATGTTCGGTGCGCACTTCCACCAGCACTTCAAGCCAGAGCATGCCGCGCGAGCCATTGCGGACAATATGAACCTCGAGGTTGCGGCTGGCCGCCTCGCGGCCGATTGCTTCGGCGACACGGTCTGCGCCAACGGCAAGCGCGGCGGAATCGCCTGGAACAAAAACGGTGACACTCATCGGCACGCCTCCGCCAGAATGTCGCCAAGACAGTGCTCATCCAGTCGCGCATGAAGCTCGCCATCCAGCATCAGCGCGGGCGCCTGTGCGCAAAGCCCGAGACAGAAAACCGGCTCCAGCGTGACGGAACCGTCGGCTGCGGTTTCGTGCCAGTCAAGGCCGAGCCGGTTCTTGATGGTTTCCGCAAGAGGCTCGCCACCCATCGACTGGCAAGCCTCGGCGCGACAGAGCTTCAGCACATGCCGGCCGGAAGGATGATCTCGAAAATCGGGATAGAAGGTCACGACGCCATGGACCTCGGCGCGCGATATATTCAGCGCGGATGCGACGATCTGCTTGGCGCTTTCCGGTATGTAGCCGAATTCTTCCTGCACCGCGTGCAGAATGGGCAGCAATGGCCCCTCCAGGTGGAGAAGTTCGTCAATGATGGCGGAAACACGAGCCGCCTCATCTGCGGCAACCGCACGGATATTCATAAGCCAGTCCTCCCAAACCGACAGGGGCAGGTATGGCGAACGGCACATGTTTCAGTGTCAGCGCAGCCCCTGCATGGTTCGGGAGAATGGCGAGGTCGGCCGGATCAGGTCAATAATGTGTTTTCGTCAACCGATAGGAAATTCCTATCAAAAGCCATCGCCGCTGCGCGCTGACGCGCCTCATGAAGAAGCGCAGAAACGAGTGGCGTGTGCGGTTCACGATAGGTCGCGATCAGCCCCACTAGGTGCTCCGCATCCGGCTCGGTAATCGGTATCATTCTGATCTGTTTTGGAAAACCGAATGATTCCGCTATGTTACGCGGCATTATTGAAGCCCATTGTCCGGTTCGGATATGCGAAAACAGCACAATCATGGAGTTGGACTCCAATGTCGGCTTCACCTCAACGCCCGCTTCAGCCATATGCTTGTTGATGATGCGGCGGTTCTGCATATCCGAAGTCAATAGGCATAACCTAAGACCTGAAACCTGCTTCCAGGTAACGCTTTCCTGATCGGCGAGCGGCGTTCCGGCTGCTGCAATCAGGTGATATCGCTCCGAATAGAGCGGTACCGTGGTCACTCGGCCAAGAGGTTCATTGTCGAGATAGCTGATTCCCGCATCGATCTCGAGGTTTTCGATCTGGCTCAGGACCTGAAGCGAGGTGCGTGACGTCACGGAAAAGGTCACGTCGGGATGCCGCGCCTGAAAGGATTCCGTCAATCGCGGCACCATCGCAAGGGCCGTCGGAATGACCGCAAGGCGGATGTGGCCCGCCAGACCCTTGCGCGCCGCACGCATTTCCTCACGCATGGTGCGCGTATCGGCGACGATGCGACGCGCCCATTCGAGAACACGCTGGCCCTCCGGTGTCAGCCCCTGATAACGCGCCGCACGCACCACAAGAACGACACCAAGCTGGTCCTCCAGCTGCCGGATCGCGGCCGAGAGACTGGGTTGGGAAACGCCGCACTCCTCTGCCGCGCGGCCAAAATGCCCTGCGCGCGCCAATGCAATGAAAAATTCCAGCTTGTCGATCATGCGTCCTCCCGCGTCGCTCGCGACCCTGCGATGGTGCGAGCAGGAGAACACTAGAACGAGGCGGGGAAGCCCGCAAATGAATGCCGTTGTTTTCCTGAAACCGCACGGGGTGGCGAGACTGGATTCCATCAGGCACGGGCAGTCATGGGCGCGACGTTCGGTCAACCACTCCAACCGCACTGGACGCAGCTTTATCGCGGCATTGACCCATCCGTCGTTTCGCCTGACCTGCCGCACAGCGCCGGGAAACGAAACCAATCGTCATCGCCGCCGCGATGCCCTACCCTCTCATTTTCTCGAGTTTGCGGCGGCAGGCAAAAGGTATTCGGCGCTTCAGCCGCAGGAACCTTCACTCGCCATCCGGCTTGATGAAGTCGGTCATCGGAGGCGCCTTGAGGACGAACTGGCGATCCGAGCTGATGTAATTATCGGCATGCAGGCGCGCGATGGGCTGATATCGGTCCGGATCGACATAACGCCCTTCCGCATCGAGGCAATCCTTGTGGACATGCATGTGCACCACTTCCCCCAGAACAAGGGTACGGCGTGGATAATCGATCAGGCGCTCCACACGGCATTCGAACGCGCAGGGCGATTCCGCCGCAAAGCTTGCATCGATCTTGCTGCAGGGCATGGCCGTCAGTCCGGCAATCGAAAGTTCATCGACCTCGCTGTCGAAACCGAGGCCGCAAACGAGCATCTGTTCGGACAGAGCCATATCGACCATGTTGATGACGAATTCGCCAGTGCGACGAATATTGGCCATCGTATCCTTCTCCTCGCCCGTCACACGCGGCTGGATGCCGAGAACAACGATCGGCGGATCATGGGAGAAAACGTTGAAAAAGCTCATCGGCGCGGCATTGTTGTGACCAGCGGCCGAGCGCGTCGTGACAAGCGCTATCGGCCGTGGACCGATAAAATTGGTCAACAAACGATAACGGCTTTGCGGCTCAAGCGCGGTAAAATCGAATTCCATGGGAGCACCTGATTTATTGTATACAATAATATTTCATATTGCAGACAATTACTCAATCGTCCTCCTCACGGGATAGCCGATTTTGCTGTATCGCATTTGCGAGCAAGGGAGGAGCAGCAAGCCAGAACGCATTCTCCAACCCAATGGACGGAGCCGCCATCCACGCATCGACTATAGGCGCAAAAACTCCCCGGCCTGGAGGGGTCCGGGGAGTAAACCTGACATCATGTCAGGAACTTTGACTGGAGCTAGTGACTCACCCGTTCGGAAACGGGGTGGATCTGAGTTGTCTAACCCTACTATGCTTTTTGTAGACTATTAGAACGCGCGCTCGAGACGAACGAAACCGGTCCAGCTGTCGCCAGCACCACTGTCGCGACCTTCGCGGCCGTCGACGTCCTGATAGGTCACCGCAACCTTCGTGGAGAGGCCGGAAGTGATCTTGTAGCCAGCAGCGACGCCAGCACGCCATGCATCGCGGTTGCCTACGAAGTCGTTGTTTGCGCCGATGTCGATCGTGCCAAAATACTGGAAGCCGGGGGTGATTGTCAGCTTATCGGTTGCCTTGATGGCGTATTCAGCTGCAACGGACCATTCGGATTCTTCGTAGTAGTAGTTGGCGCCGGAAGCCCATACGCCGGAGAGGCCGAGAGTGCCCGGACCGATGTCAGCCGTGAGGATTGCACGGATTGCACCGTTTTCCTGGTTGGTGTCGTACGCGCCTAGCAGGTTGGCCTTAACGCCGCCGAACTTGCCGCCGATGATAGCACTGACGCCGACATCGTTCGTGTTGGTCTTGAACTTGCCACCCTTTGAAACGCCAAGCTCTGATGTACCCTTGCGCGAGCCTTCCAGCTCTTCAGTAGCGGCACCAACGTAGAAGGAGCCGGCGTCGTAGGTGTAACGGATGGCGTTCAGACGGGTGCGGTTGGAGCTGAGCTGGTCATACTCGCCAGAGAGACCGTCATCCCACCAGTTGTAGTAAAAACCGACCTTCAGGCCGCTGAGTTCGATGAAAGCCTGATCGAGAACGATGTTACGGTCGGTGTCGTTGTCGGCCTGGCCGCGCAGACCGATGTAGCCGCGCAGAGCGCCGAGTTCAGTGTCGGTGCGGGTGTCGATGTTGAACTGACCGCGCGTCGCAGCATCCCAGTCGGAAGTGCCGGACTGGTTGCGACCGAAGTCCGTCTGGAAACGGACGTAACCGTCGAACTTCAGGCAGGTTTCGGTGCCGGGGATGTAGAAGAAGCCGGTGCCGAAAGCGTCGCAGACGCGAACATATTCCATGGCTTCCGGCTCGGCAGCGACGATGGCGTCAGCGGCCTGTGCGCCGGATACTGCTGCGAGAGCCGCAGCGGAGCCGATGAGAAGGCTCTTGATGTTCATTTGTAATCTCCAGTCAAAAATTTTTCAACGAATGCGCAAATTTGAGGGCTGGTCTTTCCCTGCCGCCCGCTTCCCTGCGCTGATTCAGCAAATGACAGAAGTTGCCGCAGACTCGCAATTTAAATCGACAAAATACAAATACAGACAAAGTACACAATTCAATTTCGTAGTAAAATTACAACAATTTAATAGTTTAAAATATAATATTTCTTATTATTATTTCAAAATAATAGAATTTATTACTTTTAAATATTGTCTTCAATTAATAAATTATAAGACACAAAAACAACAAACGCTCCAGTCAGGATCGGGAAGCGTCAACACGCGCGGGCATGGGGAAGCAAAGTGGTTTTCATCGAGGAAGAAGAAAGGATGCAGGCCGCAAAACGTCCGCCCGGCCTCTCCCTGTAAACCATATCTGGACGATCTGAAACAACCGGTCGCCCGAGGCAGCCTATAGGCGGTGTTCGGATAAGCCGGTCGCGAATATCGTCGTCTTCGCCAGCATGTCTTCGATCGCCTCTGCCGGCACCGGGCGACTGAAGTAATAACCCTGACCGTAGGGGCAGCCGGCATCACGCAGAAATGTCGCCTGCTCGCCGGCTTCCACACCTTCGGCAATAACATCGATGCCGAGAGATCCGGCAAGCTGGATCATGATCGAGACGATGGCGCTGTCCTTGGTCTTTTCCGGCAGATGGGTCAGGAACGAGCGGTCTATCTTCATGCAGGACAGCGGGAATGTCTTGAGCATGCCGAGGCAGGAATAACCGATACCGAAATCATCCAGCGCCAGACTGACACCCATCTGTTTGATGGCCCGCATGATCCGCACCGATGTTTCGACATCCTGAATGATGAGCGTCTCGGTGATTTCGATTTCCAGCAGGGATGGCGCAAGGCCGGTTTCCTTGAGCACCGACCTGATCTGCTGCACCAGCCCGCCCTGAAACTGCCGCGGAGAGATATTGACCGCCATTTTGACGGGCGACAGGCCGCCGGCGGCCCATGCCTGTGCCTGACGACAGGCCTTTTCGAGAATGCTTTCTCCGAGTTCGACGATGAGCCCGGTTTCTTCCGCAAGCCCGATGAATTCCGCAGGACCGAGCAGACCTTCCGTGGGGTGCTGCCAGCGCACCAGCGCCTCTACGCCGCTGATCCGGCCGCTGACAAGATCGACCTGCGGCTGGAAGTGTAGGACAAACTCGTCTCTCTTTACCGCCTTTCGCAGTTCCTCGATGCGGGTGAACTTCTTTCTCAGATCATCCGCCATATTCGGGGTGAAGGTGGCAATGCTGTCGCGCCCGGTATGTTTGGCCTCATACATGGCGAGATCGGCCGCCGCGACGATTTCCGCCGTGGTTTCCCCATGCTCCGGAAAAAAGGCCATGCCGATGCTACAGGTGACCTTGATATCGTAATTGCCGATACGCAATGGCTGCGAGACAGCGGCGCGGATGCGCTGCAGGCGGTTTTCGACATCGTCCCTGCGCTCTTCGAGAATGATGACGAACTCGTCGCCGCCCACCCTGAGAACGAGATCGTTCTTCCGGAGGCTTTTCGCAATGCGCTCGGCGGTTTTCGACAGCAACGCGTCGCCGATGCTGTGGCCGAGCGTATCGTTGATCTGCTTGAAATTGTCGAGATCGAGAAAACCGATACCGACCCTTCGGTTCGCCTTTGCCGCCGCCGCCAGTATTTCCGGCAGTCTCGTATCGAGGAAACGGCGGTTCGGCAGCCGGGTCAGCATGTCGTGATCCGCCAGGAAGGCGATATGTTCCGCCGCCCTTTTGCGGTCGATCGCCAGCCCCGCCATGCGCGCCGCCGCACCTATGAATTCCACCAGCGCCGCATCCGGCTGGCGGCCGGCCAGCATGCACCAGACGAAACCATGCGCCTTGCCCTCGCTGGCGGGAATATCGACACTGAAGGCCATGTGTTCTGCCGGCTGGATAAGGCTCTCAGGATCGCTGACACTGGAGACAAGTGCGACCAGCCCCTCCTGCTGCGCAAGCGCCGGCGAGGCGTAAACGGAAGGTTCCCCTTCCGCCGCATCGAACACCCGCACCGCGCAGGCCAGTCCGGTCGCGAGATTTTCGATGGCCTTGACGAATTCCTCAAGAAAATCCTCGATACGCGCTGCCGCGACGATCATTTCCAGAATATGCGCCTGCGCCTGAAGCAGTCTTTCCGAGGCCTTTTTCTGGGTTATGTCCCGCGAGGCGCCGACCACGCCGATGATGTTGCCGGCCTTGTCCTTCAGCGGCACGCGCGACATCATGAGCCAGCGGTCGATATCCCCGCGCATGGCGCGCTCTTCGTAACCGAGATCCGGTTCGCCGGTGCGCATCACTCGCGCCTCGGTATCGGGAATGCCGGCACGCCGCGCCGCTTCGCCGTGAATATCGTAGTCGGTGAGCCCGATCAGTTGCTCGACCGTGTCAAAGCCGTTTTCGGTGACGATGGCGCGATTGGCAAAAAGAAAGCGCCCTTCCAGATCCTTGGCATAGATAAAATCCGGCACGTGGTCGATCATCGCTTCCAGAAGCGCGTGCCGGTCGGAAGGATTGCTGTTTTCGCTCATGTCACGAGTGGCGGACGGGGTGACATCGCGCTTTTTTCGCGACATCCGGTTTTCTTCGGGTGTCTTCGGGCCTTTGGAACGCACCTCTCCGCCTCATCATTTTATAAGGAAGCAGAATAGTAGGATTATACGTATTATATAAATATGAACAACGGCGGGAGATTGCCGGGAAACCCGCCTTTTGCAGCAGCCTCCCTGAAGCCCTGCCGGCTTGAATCAAAACGGCGCAACCGAAGCTGCGCCGTCAAGGCCACAGGCGGCAATTCGTTGACGGTCACACCACCGGTGTCGGCAGTTCTTTCCCGGCAAAATGGGCATCGAGATTGGCGAGAACGAGATCGGCCATGGCGCGCCGCGTCTGGTGCGTGCCGCTGCCGACATGCGGCGCGAGCGTGACATTGTCGAAGGCGAAAAGCGCTTCCGGCACACGCGGCTCATCCTCGAAGACATCCAGCGCAGCACCTGCGATCGTGCCGTTCGCAAGCGCTTCGACCAGCGCCTTTTCATCCACCAGCGAACCGCGCGCCACATTAACGAGCACACCCTGGGGCCCGAGAGCCTTCAGCACATCCGCATCGACGATATGGCGCGTTTCGGCAGTAGCGGCGGCGGCGATGATCAGCACGTCGCAATTGGCGGCAAGCGCCTCGATGCTGTCATAATAATCATAGGCGACATCGCGGCGGTTTCTGGCGGTGTAGGAAATGCGCGCATCGAAACCTTCCAGCCGCTTTGCGATTGCCTGACCGATGCGGCCGAGGCCGAATATGCCATAACGGCGGCCGGCCACGCGGGTGGAAAGCCCCATATCGCCCTTCAGCCATTGGCCGGTGCGCACATGCTGGTCGGCCTGCGGCAGCTTGCGTGCCTGCGCCAGAACGAGGCCGAGCGCGAGGTCGGCGACATCGGCGGTCAGCACGTCAGGCGTGTTGGAGACGCGGAAACCGCGCTGTTTCGCGTCAGTCAGATCGACCTTGTCGAAACCGACGCCGTTGATGGCGACAATTTCAAGATTGGGAAGTGCAGCGCCGATATCCGCCGGAAGGCCGATATGGCCGCCGGTGACGACGCCGCGGATTGAAGCACCCTTTTCAGCAAGGAACGCCGCCTTGTCAGCAGCCTCGAACAGGCGATGCACGGTGAAGCGCTCCGCGAGTTCTTCTTCCAGTGCCGGGATGAGCGGGCACAATTGCACGATTTCAGTGGTCATGAAGTTTCCTTTGCGCCGGTGAACTACTTCACATCGGCCTTGACGAATTGCCGGAGTTCCGGCGTTTGCGGGTTGGCGAAGAGTTCGGAAGAACGGCCCTGCTCCCAGATCTTGCCCTTGTGCATGAAGATGGTTTCGGTCGCCACGCGGCGCGCAAAGGCCATTTCATGGGTGACGAGGATCATGGTCATGCCGTCTTTGGCGAGGTTTTCCATGACAGTCAGCACTTCCTCAGTCAATTCTGGGTCGAGCGCCGAGGTCACCTCATCAAACAGCATCACCTTCGGCCGCATGGCGAGCGAGCGGGCAATCGCCACGCGCTGCTGCTGGCCGCCGGAAAGCTGATCCGGATAGGAATCGAATTTCTCCGACAGGCCGACGAGTTGCAGAACCTCGCGGGCAATATCCTTCGTTTCCGATTTCGCCACATCCTTGACGATACGCGGCGCGAGCATGATGTTTTCGCCGACCGTCAGATGCGGGAAAAGATTGTAGCTCTGGAATACGATGCCGACATCGGTGCGCAGCTTGCGCAGCGCCTTGGCATCTTCCCCGATGGCGTGACCGGCGATTTCGATGCGGCCCGAATTGATCTTCTCCAGTCCGTTCATGCAGCGCAGCAGCGTGCTCTTGCCCGAGCCCGAGCGGCCGATAAGGGCGAAGACTTCACCGCGGCCGACCGTCAGCGACACGCCTTTGAGGACTTCCAGAGCGCCAAAGCTCTTGTGAACGTTTTCAACGATTACTTCCGGCATGAAGCCTCCTTTCCAGCCAACGCGACAGCTGGGACAACGGGTAGCAGACGATGAAATAAAGCACGGCCACGGCGACGAAGACGCGGAACGGCTGGAACGTGGCATTGTTGATGAGCTGCCCCGCTCTCGCCAGTTCGACGAAACCGATGATCGATGCGATGGACGTATTCTTGACGACCTGAACGGCAAAACCGACGGTCGGCGGTAGCGAAATGCGGATCGCCTGCGGCAGGATGACGTAGCGATATTGCTGGGCGCGGGTGAGAGCCAGCGATTCCGACGCTTCCCATTGCTGCTTCGGCACCGCCTGGATGCAGCCGCGCCAGATTTCCGCGAGATAACCCGATGTATAGATCGTCATCGAGGCGCCGGCGGCAAAGAGCGGCGGCAGTTCCAGCCCGGCAAGGCTGAGGCCGTAATAGGACAGGAACAGGATCATCAGCACCGGAATGCCCTGGATCACCTGGATATAGGTGCCGGCGGCAATGCGCAGCGCCTTGAAATTCGAGGTGCGGGCGAGCGCCACGAAGAAGCCGACGATGCCGCCGCCGATAAGCGCAATGATCGTCAGAAGCACGGTCCATTGCAGGGCGGTCAGCAGGAAGCCGAATTCGTTCCAGCCGAAAGTTCGAAGAGTCATGACTGCACCTCCGGCATGGCGGTCATCGTCTTGCGGGCAACGCGACGGCCGAACAGCCACATGCCGACGAGGGCAAGAATGAGCCGCAGGCTGAGCGCCAGCGCAAGATAGATGAGCGTGACGACGATATAGACCTCAAAGGAGCGATAGGTCTGCGATTCCACGAAGGCTGCGGCAGCCGCAAGCTCATGGGTGGAAATGGCCGAACATATGCTCGATGCCAGCATCATCAGCACGAACTGGCTGCACAGCGAGGGATAGACTTTGGCGATGGCCGGCACGATGATGACGTGGCGATAGATCTGGTACTTGGTGAAACCCAGCGCCTCGCCCGCCTCGATCTGCGACTTGTGCACCGCCTCGATGCCGGCGCGGATGATTTCCGTCGAATAGGCGGCAAGATTGATCGTCATGCCGATCAGCGCCGCCGTATCCGCCCCTACCCTGAAGCCGAGGCCCGGCAGGCCGAAATAGACGATGAAAAGCTGCACGAGAAACGGCGTATTGCGGATGACTTCCACATAAGCGTCCACGATGATGCGGACGATGCCGCCATTGATGGACCGCAGCGAGGCCAAAAGAATGCCGAAAGCGCAGCCGAGCACGATGGACAGGACCGACAGCTTGATCGTCAGCCATATGCCGTTCAGAATCTCGTTCTGATACTGGGCGAGCGCGCCGAATTGGAATGTATAGGACATGCGTCACTCCGTTGACATTTCCCGGGCCCGCCGAAAATCTTCCCGGCGGGCGCGTTGAAAGGCTCAATCAGAAGCTTGGCAATTGCGGCAGCGGACGGCCGGTCCACTTCACCGAGATGCGGTCGAGATCGCCGGACATCTTCATGAGGTAGATGGAGGTGTTCAGCCATTGGCGCAGCTCGAAGTCCTCAAGCTTGGTCGCCATGGAGTTGCCCTGCTGGAAGAAGGTGAAACCAACCTGCAGACCGGCTTCCGGACGCTGCTTGATGATCGCCTCACCAACCGTGGACGGCAAGGCGACAGCATCCACCTGACCGGCGAGCAGTGCCTGGGCGCTGGTGGAATCGTCTTCGTAAACGACGATTTCAAGACCTTCGACATTGGCCTTGCGCAGCGCGGTTTCCTGCGAGGAACCGCGATTGACCGAAACGCGCTTGCCCTTGAGGCTGTCGAGATTTTCGAACTTCTGGTCCTTGCCGGAAATGATGTCCATGTTGAAGGCGCTGTAAGGCTGCGTGAACATCACGGTCTTGGCGCGCTCGCCGGTCGGCGCAAGCGTCGCAACAAGGAAGTCGACCTTGCCGGTCTGGAGTGCGGGAATACGCGCAGGCGGTGTCAGCGGTACCAGTTCCACCGGCAGCGACAGGTAGGAGCCGATGAGATTGGCGACATCGACGTCGTAACCGGAAGGATTGCCCTTCTCGTCCACCATGCCCATCGGCGGCGCACCGGTCAGAACACCGATCTTGACCTTGCCGCGCGCCGTAATCTCGCTGAGCGAGACGGCATGGGCGGACGTGGTTGCGGCAAGCGTTGCTGCTGCAACACCGACGGCAACGGTCATGTTCTTCAGAAATCTGGATATGCTCATGGTTTCTCCTCCAACCTTATAAGTGGCTGCCCAGAATGGAACAGCGGCCTTGCGCAAACCGAAAAATGTTCTCGATAACATTTTAACGCGATTGACTAAAAACTCCTCCCAAGAAACCGCGAAAGCAAAAAACCAGATGAATTTCCCATGAAATTCAATGTTTTCGGCTGGTTATCGATTTTCCTCTGTTCGACACCGTTTCACGTTCTTGGCAGGATCAATAATGCATGTTATCGGTATCATTGCAAGTCCGATCTACAGAACTGTTTCGGTCGGCAATCATTCGGGAGGAAACATGTATACACGCTCGGCAATTTTCGAAGGCAGGATTCACCCCGGCCGGGAGGAGGAGTTTTTCCGCATCGTCGAGGAGAAATTGCTGCCGGTCTGGAAACGCATGCCGAATGCACAGGCGGTTCGGGTGATGCGTACCGAGCGCACCGATCCGGACGCGGCCTCGATCATCATGGTGCAGGAAATCGACTATCCGTCGATGGAGGCGGTGGAGGAAGCGCTGGTTTCCCCCGTCCGGCTGGAAGGCCGGGTGCTGACGGATGAGATGATGAGCATGTGCGACGGGCGTTTTTATCATCTGGTCTATAGCCGCGTCGCATAAATCCGGTGCACGCCGCATCGATCTGCAATCATACGGCGTGCTTTCCCTTATTGTCTTCGTGTATGTCTTGTCCTGAACCGGTTCGAGTTTAGGGAGACATGCTTTGGTGGAGCGCACGCCCTTGGCCGCAGCGTTAGTCACGTCAAAAAAAGCTACCATGAGCGATGTCTCGAAACTCGCGGGCGTCTCCAAGATGACCGTTTCGCGGGTGCTGGCCGATCCCGCCCTAGTGTCGGAAGAGACACGCCAGAAGGTGATGAAAGCCATCGAGAAGCTGGGTTATGTGCCGGATCGAATCGCCGGTTCGCTCTCTTCCCGGCGCACCAACTTCATCACCGCCATCCTGCCGACGCTCACCAACTCCAACTTCGCCGATAGCGCACAAGGGCTTGCCAATGCGCTGCGCGCCGCCGATTACCAGTTGCTGATCGGCTACACCATGTACGATCTGCAGGAGGAAGAACGCGTCATCCGCACCATGATGGAGCGCCGCCCCGATGCCATCGTCGTCGCCGGCACGGTGCATACCAAGATGGCGAGCGAGGTGCTGATGCGCGCCGGTATCCCGATCGTGGAAATCTGGGATGTTCCCGAACACCCGATCGACCATGCGGTCGGTTTTTCCAACTACGAAGTGGGAAGAACTGCCGCCAAGCATCTGATATCGCTTGGCTTCAAGAGAATCGGCGCGCTCGGATCGAGGGCCGATGGCGATGTGAAGGACTGGCGCGGCGAAAGCCGCCTGCTCGGTTTTGGCGCGGCCCTGCGGGAAGCCGGCATTGCCGACGATCTCATCATCCGCGAGGGCAGCGCCCCGGTCTCCTATGACCACGGGGCAAAGACCCTCGGCTCGCTACTGGCCAAGGCCCCGGATGTCGAGGCCATCTTCGCCGTATCGGATATTTCCGCCGTCGGCGCGCTGATGGAATGTCATCGACGGGGAATCAGTGTCCCGGACCGCATTTCCATCCTCGGCTTCGGCGACTTCGATATCGGCCGGCAATGTTACCCTGCAATTTCAACGATCCGCGTCGATGCCCAGATGATCGGCCGCAGGGCTGGCGAGTTGCTGCTTTCGATACTGGAGGCGGAAAAGGATGCCATTGTTCCCGAAGGCGCAAGGGTGGATGTCGGCTTCGAGCTGATCGTGCGGGAGACGACGAAGCGGCTGGGTGGGTGATCCACTCTCTTCCCTCATTCCTGTGCTTGTCACAGGGATGAGGGAGACGAGACGTGTCCTCCTTACCGCGCACCCCACGTATCCGTCAGACGATACCCTTCCGGCCACGGATCGGACGGGTCGAGCATGTGCTGGTGGATACCGGTGATCCAGCCGCGACCGGAGATTTCCGGCAGGATGGCTGGACGGTCGCCGACCGTTGTCGTTCCAAGAATACGGCCGGTGAAGGTTGAGCCGATCAGCGACACCGCCGTCAGGGCTTCGCCCTCCTTCATTTCGCCACGCGCATGCAGCACCGCCATGCGGGCCGAAAGTGCCGTGCCGGTCGGCGAACGATCCACCTTGCCCGGCTGGATGGCGACGGCCGCCCCTGCCCGCAGGCCTTCGGCCGTGCGCTCCACCTTGCCCGCAAACAGGCAGAAGGAAAAATGCCGCCAGTCCGGGTTTTCGGGATGGTCGAAGCCCAAAGCCTTGTTGGCGGCATTGGTGATACGCACACCGAGGCGGGCAATCTCATGCGCCTCTTCCGGCTTCAGGCTAAAGCCCATCGCCTCGGCGTCGACGATGACAAAGCTGTCGCCGCCATAGGCGGTGTCCACTTTCAGCGTACCGAGACCTTCCACCTCGAGTTCGACGTCGAGCTTTGCGGCAAAGCTCGGCAGGTTCTGCACGAAAATGCGCTCGGCCTTGCCGTTGCGGCATTCGGCGCGCACCTTCACCAGCCCGCCCGGCGCTTCCAGCAGCATATGGGTTTCCGGCTCCTGCATCGGTACGATGCCGCCATCCAAAAGTACGGTGGAAACGCAGATGGAGTTGGAGCCGGACATGGGCGGCGTGTCTTCCGGTTCCATGATGATGAAGGCGGCATCCGCATCGGGATGTTTCGGCGGCACCAGCAGGTTGACGTGCCGGAACACGCCGCCACGCGGCTCGTTGAGCACGAAATTGCGCAGGGTCTCATCGCGGGCGATGAAGCGGCTCTGCTCCCAGATCGTCTCGCCCGGCGGCGGCTTCACTCCACCGACGATCACGTCCCCGACTTCCCCTTCCGCATGGGCGGAAATCACATGAACGGTCTTGATACTGCGCATTCAAAACTCCTTAGGAAAGCCATGAAGGAAGAAGGGATGGAGCACGGCCGGTCAGCGCGCTTTCCACGCAATCGGCAAGGCTGCCGAAGCGCACTGCGCGACCGCTGAGGCCGGGTCCGTAATGGGCGTATTTGCCGGAATTGGTCATCAGGGCACGGGTCTTCGTCGGGAAGACCGGCTCGGAAATGGAGCACCAGCAAAGATCAGGCAGCACCTGCACGCCGCTGTCGTGCAGGCTTTGCAGGGTGCCGTCCTGCCCGGCCGCATCGATGACCTGCTGGCCGGCTGTGACGATGACGGCGACATCCGCGTGACGCCGGCGGCCGGCAAATTCAGCCGCAAGCGCGTGGCACTCCTCCAGCGAGGCATGCGGGCTGCCGATGGCGACAAGTTGCACCTCTTCCGGTCCCTCATTGAGAAGCGACCAGCCGGCGGCCATATCGGAGGGTGAGACAGTAACGGTATCAGCCGTTTCGAGAGGCGGAAGACCGGCTTCCGGTGTTACGCCCTCTATATGAAGCATGGGCGCAGCGGATGTGGTGCCGAAAGCCGCGCAGAGCGCCTTTAGATCATCCCGAGACGGCTTCGCAGGGCCAAGGCCGCGCAGCAGCGGAATGCAATCCGGCGCGGCCTTGCCCGCAAGATAACCGACGAGCGGCCAGAAGGCATCATCCACGCCCTGCGGCAACGCCACATTGACGATGCGCTGAGGACGGCGATTTTCCTCCAGATAGACGCCGGCAAGCGGCGCCCTGCCCGTCAGCGCGATGCAGAGATCGAGAAAATCCGGGTGTTTCGCCGTGCGCGCGCCAAGCACCGTATTGGCGAAGATCACCGCGTTCGATTCGGCCCAGGCGATCATGTCGCCGGCCTGCGGCGCGCTGTCGAGCAGGTAAGGCGAACAGGTGAAAGTCGGGCGACAGCCCATGCGCACATAGGCATCCGCCAGCCTTGCGGCCGGGTCGCCGAAATCCTCCGGCATGCCCTGCGAACGCCAATGCGCCTTGTCCACCGAAATGGCGTTCATGGTCGTCGGCACCCGTACCTTCGCCCCCATCTCCGCCATTTTTTCCGCGAAGGTGAGATTGGCGGGGCTGGCATAGATGCAACCGTCAATATGGCCCTGCGTGACATCGACAAGCGCAGATGCCCCCTGCTGGGCGGCCATGGCGACGGTGATGCGCATGGCCTGCTGCACGGCGACGCCATCGCGTCCTTCGAGCATGGCCCGGTCGTCATCCCCAAGATCGAGATGCGCCGTCGCCGGCGGCGTGAGGGCAAGGGAAACGCCATCGGCTTCGATGGCCGTCTCATCGATACGGACATGAACGGCCTTGGAAAACCGGGCGAAATTTTCCGCGTCCAGGCGCAGCACCGGCAAAGGCTTGCCGAACATTTCGGCGGCGATCAGCGCGCCCAGCGTCAGCACGTCCTCGGCCTCGCAGAAGACCAGCGCCGAGGGCGCACGGCCCGTCAGGATAAGATCGAGCAAGACGCCCGAACCGGTACAGGAGCCACGGCTGGTGGGCATGAACAGCGCGCCGCCGGTGAGACAGATGCCATGCAATGGGTGGTGCACATCGATGACCCTGCCGGTGGCGGGATCGACCCCGCCCCAGAAACTCAGCGCTTCGGTCGTCGCAATCACGGGACCTTCGGCCGAACCGGCCAAAATGCTGCGGGCTTCAGGAACGGCTGTTGTCGAGAGGGAAGAAGACATCGGAAATCCCCGTCAGAAGCGTTGCGGCGAAAATGCCCTTGTATCGATGGCGGGTTTTTGCCCCGTCAGAAGATCAGCGACGATGCGGGCCGTGCCCGCCGATTGCGTCAACCCCAGATGCCCGTGGCCGAAAGCGTAGACCACCCGCGCCGTGTGCCTTGCTTGGCCGATGGCCGGCAGGCTGTCCGGCAGCGAGGGGCGAAAGCCCATCCACTGCTTGCCGCCTTCAGTTTTCAGGCCCGGGAGGAAGGCTTTCGCCTTGGTCAGCAGCGCTTCGGAACGGGCGAAATTGGCCGGGAGCTCCAGCCCGCCCAATTCCACCGCGCCACCAACGCGGATGCCGGAGGAAAGCCGCGTGACGACGAAACCATGGCCGCCGAAGGTCACCTGCGTGCGCAGATCAAAGGCGCCAGACGGCAGGGTCGTATTATACCCCCGTTCGGTTTCCAGCGGAATTTTTTCCCCGAGCGAACGGGCGATGCGATGCGAAAAGGCGCCGGCTGCCAGCACCACCCTGGCGGCCTTGCGGGTGCGCCCATCATGGCTCACTACCTCGACGCCGTCTTCCAGCGGCCTGAGCGAAGCGATATCGAGGCATTCGATACGGCCGCCAATGGTGCGGAAATGGTCGGCCAGCGCCAGCGTATAAAGCTTGGGGTCGGCGATGGAATACCAGCCGGGCGTGAACGTGCCGCAGGTGAAACGCGGCGCGATGCCGGGCTGTATCTCCGCCATCTGTTCGGCATTGAGATGCCGGAACTCGATGCCGTGCCGCTCGCGCGCCTTCCAGCCGGGAAGCGAGGCTTCGAATTCCGCCTCGCTTTCATAGACCTGGAGGTTGCCCTCCTTGCGCAGCATGGCGATGGTATCGGTCTTTTTCAGGAACGGCTCCAGCTCGGCCTTCGCGAGATCCATCAGCGCGGTCTGGGCGGCGGTGGAATGTTCCACCTTCGAAGCGGCGCAGGCCCGCCAGAAGCGGAACATCCATGGCGCGATCTTCAGTGCGTAGGAAGGCGGCACGCTGAGCGGACCGAGCGGATCGAGCAGCCACTTCGGCGCCTTCCACAGAATGCCGGGCGATGCCAGCGGCAGAATATCGGTGAAAGCGAAGGCACCGGCATTGCCGGCGGACGCGCCCGCCGCCGGTCCCTCGCGGTCGATGACCGTGACCGACAGGCCACGGCCCTGCGCCGCAATTGCCGCCGAGAGGCCGACGACGCCGGCCCCGATGACGATGACATCATTGGCTGGCATTACCGCACGCTCGCCAGGAATTTCTGCGTTTCAGCATGCTGCGGCGCGCCGAACAGCTGGTCCGGCGTGCCGATTTCCGCCATCACACCCTGATGGAAGAAGGCAACGCGATTCGAGACATCACGCGCGAAGGCCATTTCATGGGTGACGCAGATCATCGTCATGCCCTCATCCGCCAGCATCTTCAGCGTATCGAGCACTTCGCCCACCAGCATCGGGTCGAGCGCCGAGGTGACTTCGTCGAACAGCATATATTCCGGCGACATGGCAAGCGCACGGGCAATCGCCATACGCTGCTGCTGACCGCCCGACATGCGGTTCGGATAGACCTTCAGCTTTTCGGCAAGACCCACATGGGTCAATTGCTTTACCGCGATCTCCTCGGCCTGCTCCCTGGAAATCCCGAGCACCTTGCGCGGCGCCAGCATGACATTTTCAAGCACTGTCAGATGCGGAAACGCGTTCCACTGCTGGAAGACGATGCCGACCTTGCGGCGCAGCTTGTTGAGGTCCGTGGACTTCGCATGCACTTCCGTGCCGTCGATGACGATCTTGCCGCTATCGATCGGCTCCAGGCCGTTGATGCAGGTGAGCAGGGTCGACTTGCCGGAACCGGAGCCGCCGATGATGGTGACCACCTCGCCCTTGTTGACGGTGAGGTTGATCCCTTTCAGAACCTCCAGCGGGCCGAAGGATTTGCGGACGTTTTCGATCTCAATCATTGGGGGACCACCGTCTTTCGAGATACCCGCCGAAACGGGCGATGGGGAAGCTGATAAGGAAGTAGATGGCGCCGCAGATCATCAGGATCGTCAGCGGTTCCTGCAGGCGGGTGACGAGAATCTGCGAGGCGCGCAGAAGCTCGATGAGGCCGAGCCACAGCACCAGCGCCGAATCCTTCATGACACCGAGCGTGAGCCCGATCCATGCGGGCAGCGACACTCGGGTAGCAAGCGGCAGCACGATGTAGCGCATGTCCTGCGACCAGGTCATGCCCAGCGAACGGCAGGCGCGGCGCGTATTCGACGGTACGGCATCAATGCCGCCGCGCACGATCTCGGTGCAATAGGCCGCCGTATAAAGCGACAGCACCACGCAGGAGGTGGTGAAAGGCGGCCAGCCGAGCTTGGCGATCGACTGGAAAGCATTGCCGAGCACGAGCTGGATGAGCAGCGGCACGGAACGGAAAATATCCAGCACGAAAGTCAGCGGCAGCGACCAATAGGGGCCGAACTGGAAACGGATGATACCGAAGATGATCCCCATGATGGTGCCCGCCGTGACGGCGACGGCGGTGACGGCAAGCGTCATGCCGGCACCCTTGGCCAGGAAGGCGAGATCACTCCAGGTGAGAGCGGTTTCAAACATGGCTCACCTCTCTCAATAACGGAACAGACGCGCGGCCAGCAGACGGGCGGCGAGCGTGACGATCTTGGCGATCACGTAATAGATGACCGCGGCGAGCGCGAAGAATTCGAAGGTGCGGAACGAGCGCGCATTGAGCGCCTGCGTGACGCCGGCGAGATCCGTATTCATGCCGACCGTGACGCCGAGCGAGGTCATGAGAATTGCCCACACCATCTGGTTGGTGGCAGGCAGGAACGCAACGCGCAGCATCTGCGGCAGGATGATCAGCCGGAAGGTTTGCATCGAGGTCATGCCGAGCGAACGGCCGGAGCGCGTCTGCGTATCGGGAATGGCCTTTAGCGCGCCGCGGAAATTTTCCGCGAGATAACCGGCATTGTTGAAGGCGATACCGACCAGAAGCGCGGTATAGGGGCTCAAATGAATGCCGAAATTGCCAAGGCCGAAATGGGCCATGTAAATCTGGAACAGCGCCGGCGTGTTGCGGGCGACTTCCACCCAGACGGCGGCGAAAGCGCCGAGAATGCGGTTGCCGGAAAGCCGGAACAGCGTCAGCACGATGGCGCAGGAAAGACCGATCACCATCGACAGAATGGCGATCTGCAGCGTCACCACCGCACCGTCCAGAAGCTGCGGCAAAGCCTTCAGCGCCTGATTCCAGTGAAATGTATAGTTGAACATGGGCGTCCCGCCTTTTCAGAAACGATCAACGGCGCGATCATCTTGACCGCGCCGTTTACGAAAAGTCCTGATCAGCGATAAACGCCGTTGACGGTGAGCGAAGGAACTTCGCCGCCAACCCATTTTTCATAGAGTTCGGCGTAACGGCCGGTGCGAACCTGCTGGTTGATGAAGAGGTTCAGGTAGTTGATGAAGCCGTATTCGTCACGGTTGGTGAAGAGCGCGACATAGTCAATGTCATAGGGCGCCTTGCCGACCACGGAGATACCCGCGAACTTGCCGCCCTTGACGTTGGACTGCGCAACCGTTGAGGTGGAGACGGTGGCGTCGATCTGGCCCTGGCTGAGCGCGAGGAACACATCGGCCTGCGTCTGGTACGGACGGAATTCGCCGGTGCCCCATTCCTTGACCGTCTTTTCGAGCGCGATGGCCTCGAACGTGCCGGCAGTCGCGCCGACCGTCTTGCCCTTCATGTCCTCGAAGGACTTGATGCCCGACTTGTCGTTGGCGGTAACGGCCATTTCGAAAGCGAAGTAAGGCACGGTCATGCCGACCGTCTTGGCGCGCTCCAGCGTATCGGAGGTGGAAGCAACGCCCACATCGACGCGGCCGGACATCAGCGCGGGAATGCGCTCGGGGAACGGCGTTTCGACGATTTCAGCGGTAACGCCGAGCGCCTTGGCGAGATCGTTGCAATAATCGACATCGAAGCCGATCGGGTTGTTGGCGTCATCACGCGCGCCCATGGGCGGGAAATCGAGCACGACGGCGCAACGCAGCGTGCCGGACGAAATGATGTCGTCAAGTTTGTCGGCCTTGGCCGGCGTAATAGCGAAAGTGGCGGCCAGGAGGCCGGCGACGATGACCGATTTTTTCATTCTTTATTTGCTCCCACAATTGGTCTGCCCTTGAAGGCGCGGTCACTATTTCCCCATGGCGGCGATAAATCAACATAAAAATACAAGGAGTATACAAAAAGAATTTTTGCATGTGCGAACTGATGAGGTATCGCGGACGATTACGCAAGCCAGCGCGGGGGGAGCGGACAAGGTTGGCGAAACGTCCAGCATCCTCATTCCGTGGTTGTCACAGGAATCTGGCCAGCCCAAATCTTCGGGCTGAAAGAGGCTTTCCGACGCACAGACGCGCCGACCCGGATTTCTGTGACAAGCACAGGAATGACGGCTTAAGGTGTCTTCGCGTTTTGAGAGGGTCACCTTCTGCTCGGACTGAGCTTCATCGAAAAGACACGTTGCAATACTCACGCCTTTGTATACTTTATGTATTCAAAATGTGCGAGCCCTATCGGAGGACTATGATGAGCGACACGACCACTTTGACCATTGAGGCACTTTTCCAGCGGGTCGAGTCGATTTTTTTGAGGGCCGGGGTGAATGATGTACAGTCGGGAGCGCTGGCGCGCGTCATTACTGCCGGTGAGCGGGACGCCTGCAAGTCCCACGGCATCTACCGTATCGAAGGCGCGCTCCGCACCGTTAAGGCCGGCAAGGTGAAGCCCGACGCCATACCTGAAGTGGCTGAAGACGACGCCACGGCCATCGTCAAGGTCAATGCCCGTGGCGGCTTCGCCAACCCCGCCTTCGAACTTGGTCTGCCGGTTCTGGTGGAGCGAGCGAAACGTGCGGGCATCGCTGCACTCGTCATCAATGACTGCACGCATTTCTCGGCGCTCTGGCCGGAAGTCGAGGGCCTTACCTCGAATGGTCTCGCCGGGCTGGTCATGTGCCCGAGCTATTCCACCGTTGCGCCCACCGGCGGCAGCAAGCCGCTGCTTGGCACCAACCCCTTCGCCTTCGGCTGGCCGCGCAAGGGCACCTCGCCTTACGTCTTTGATTTCGCGACCTCGGTTGCGGCCCGAGGTGAAATAGAACTACACCGGCGGGCCGGAAAGCCCCTGCCGGAAGGCTGGGCTCTGGATGCCGACGGCAAGCCGACGACTGACCCGGAAGCGGCCCTTGCCGGCTCCATGCTTCCCTTTGGCGGCCACAAGGGATCGGCCATCGGCACGATGATCGAGCTTCTCGCCGGCATCATGATCGGCGATCTCACCAGCCCCGAAGCGCTCGAATTTCTCGGCACCACCACGCTTGCCCCGACCCATGGCGAGCTGATCGTCGCCTTCTCTCCCGAAGCCTTCGCCAAGGGGCGCCCCGGCGATCCCTTCCAGCGCGCGGAAGTGCTGTTCGACGCCATCATCGGCCAGGGCGCCCGCCTGCCCTCGGGCCGCCGCTTCACTGCACGCGCGAAGTCCGAAAGCGAAGGCATTACCCTCACCGCCGCCGAAATGGCCGGGCTCGACCGGTTGCTGGAGAAGGGGCTGGACGCGGTTTCCTGAGCGCGTTTGGATGTGGAAATAAAAAAAGCCCGCGATCGCGGGCTTTCTCATAACGACAGCGTCACTCAGCTTTCTTTGCGACTGCATAGCATCCCCGCTCCGTCACCCCGGACTAGATCCGGGGTCCAGTGCGATCAAGTCCTTGATCGCGGAAGATTCCTTTCACGGCGCAGACGCGCCGTGGCTGGATGCCGGATCTAGTCCGGCATGACGGAAAAGAGACATCAAATCTCATCACATACAAAAAAGGCCCGCAGTTGCGGGCCTTTTGTTTTTCACGTCAGCGACTGATCAAGCAGCTTTGCAGGCCTGAACCGCACCCGGCAGCTTGCTCCAGTCGGCATACCAGCTGTTGAACAGCTTGAACTGCGCCTCGACATAACCGCGCTGGCTGTCCGTCAGGGCATCGGTTTCGTTGAAGTGCAACGTGTATTCCTTGTCGCCCTTCAGCACCATCATGTGCTTGAAATAGAGAACCAGATCCGGCCCTTCATCGAAGGACGAGAGAACGGCGAGCGCCTGTTCCAGCTCCAGCGCGCGGGCGCGGGCATCGGCATCGCCCTTGGCGGCGGCCTGCGACAGCTTGCAGAGGTGGATGACTTCCTTCGGCAGGACATTGCCGATACCGGTGATGGCGCCGGTGGCGCCGCAATTGACGAAGCCGTGGAAGACGGCGGTATCGACGCCGATCATCAGGGTGACGTCGTCATCGCGGCTGGTGATGTTTTCAGCGGCGTAACGCATATCGGCCGGGCCGCCGAATTCCTTGAAGCCGACGAGGTTCTTGTGCTCGGCGCGCAGCGCGAAAAAGAGATCGGCGCGGGTGGCGAAGCCGTAATAGGGGCTGTTGTAGATGACGGCCGGGATTTCCGGGGCAGCCGAGAGGATGGCCTTGAAGTGGGCCTTCTGGGCGGCGATGACCGAACCGCGCGACAGGACGCGCGGAATGACCATCAGGCCCTTGGCGCCAACCTTCTGGGCGTGAGCGGCATGGGCAACGGCAGAGGCCGTGTTGACCGCGCCGGTGCCGACGATGACCGGAATGCCGGCTTTCACCAGGCGCTCCACGCCTTCCATGCGCTGCTCGTCCGTCAGGAGCGGCCAGTCGCCCATGGAGCCACAATAAACGACGGCCGACATGCCATCGGCAATCAGTTCCTTGCCCTTGCGAACAAGCGCATCGAAATCAGGGGTGCGATCATCCTTGCAGGGGGTCATCAAGGCGGGAATCACGCCGGAAAAAATGCTGGCCGTCATTTCAAGCTCCTAAGGGACATGTTTTTCGGGAATGGACGCACCTCCGCGCCACCCTTTCGACAAGGACATTACAATCTTGTATTTTATTTGTCGACAAGAAATCGACAAGCTACAGATTTATTTCCAGACGCTCGTTTCGCACCAGCAGTTTCTGCACCTGCCGCACGATCTGCTCGGCGTGCTCACGGGCCAGTTTCTCGGAAAGAACGGTATCACGCGCAGCGATAGCCGCGATGATCTCATCATGATCGTCGACGAAACGCTTCGGCAAACGATCGTCATAGGACTGGTAATAAAGCCGGAGGATGCGTCGTCCCTCGTCCAGCAGCCGCTTGAACAGGCTGGTAAAATAGGGATTGCGCCCGGCCTCGGCGATGGAAAGATGCAGGGCGGCATTGGTGGAAATCATCGCCAGCGCATCCTGCTCCTCCACCGCAATGGCGAATTCCGCATTATGGGCGCGGATTCCGGCCAGATCCTCCGGACGGTGATATTGCGCGGCAAGCTGCGTCGTTACCCGATACATCAACACCAGCGCATCGAAATAGGTGTGCATGTTGAGGAAATCGATATTCGACACCATGGTCGAACGGTTCGGCAACGTATCGATCAGCCCCTCGCCCGAAAGCCGCACCAGCGCCTCGCGGATCGGCGTGCGCGACATCTTGAACCTTTCGGCAAGTTGCACCTCATCGATGGGGCTGCCCGGCGGCAGAACCAGATCGAGAATCTCGTCGCGCAGCAGATCATAGACCATCTTCACGCCGGAGCCGCGCTTTCGCTCGGCAGAAGCAATTATATCCGTCATTATCACATCCCTCTTGTCGACATAAAGAGTACTATTATATTTTTTCGCGATCAACGCCGCGCAGCGCCGCAGCATCTTCGAATGGCGGAATAATTGTTCAAAAACAACAAAAAGCCGTCGCGAAAATTGCCCGCGACGGCTTTTGAACGTTCAGTTTGTGGCGTGGACGCTGTTTTTAGGGTATCGCCAACTCAAGAAGGCGATTTAATCAGGACCGCGCTCCTCAAGCCAGCATCAATTGCGCAGGCCGGTGGCAACGACCGAAATCTTGAAAGCGCCGTCTAGCGTTGGGTCGAAAGAAGCGCCCATCACCACATCGGTTTCTTCGCTGACCGCCTCGCGCACCAGCGTCATTGCCTCATCGATCTCGTAAAGCGTCAGATCGTTGCCACCGGAAATGGAAACCAATGCGCCGCGCGCTTCCTTCAGCGACGGTTCGCCGAGCAGCGGGTTGGCAATGGCTGCGGCCGCCGCTTCCGAGGCGCGCTTTTCACCCTTGGCCTGCGCCGTGCCCATCAGCGCCCGGCCGCCATTCTTCATGACATAGCGCACATCGGCGAAATCGAGATTGACCAGGCCTTCGCGCAGGATGAGATCGGTGATGCAGCGCACGCCAAGCGACAGAACCTTGTCGGCCGTCTTCAGCGCATTTTCGAAGGTCGTGCCGGCATCGGCAATGCGCAGCAGGTTCTGGTTGGGGATGACGATGACGGTATCTGCCGTGTTGAGCAGGTTGGCGAAGCCATATTCGGCAGCCCGCATGCGGCGCGCGCCTTCGAAACTGAAGGGAAGCGTCACGACACCGACGGTGAGGATGTTCTTCGCCCGGCAGGCTTCGGCGATGACGGGGGCAGCGCCCGTGCCGGTGCCGCCGCCCATACCGGCGGTGATGAAACACATGTCGTAGCCGCTCAGGTGATCCATGATCTCGTCAAGTGAATCGATCGCTGCCTGCCGGCCAACCTCGGGATCGGCGCCTGCGCCAAGCCCACCGGTCAGCTCGGAGCTGAGCTGCACGAGCCGCGGCGCGTTGGTCTTCTTCAGCGCCTGCGCATCCGTATTGGCGGCGATGAAATCGACGCCGCCGATGCCCTCGGCAATCATGTTGTTGATCGCGTTGCCGCCACCGCCACCGACGCCGACGACGGCGATATTGGGCGTGTTGCGGGCAATGGTGGCGCGCGGAGACTGGGTCATCGTCTTATTCTCTTTCTAAACTCATAGGGTCCCGCGCCGTTCTTTGACTGCGGCACGCGAATGATCGGCAAGGTTCCAGCGCTTCCTCCCCGATGGGGAAAAGAGGCTGTAACGCTTTGAATTTTCATGCCGGCCTTTCACCCCATAATGGCGAAAGAACGGTGTTCCAGGGGGCGAAAGATGCTCCACGGCGACGTTCTCCGACCCCTTCCCCGGATGAAAACCGAACCGAATCAACTGCTTCGCTCTTGTAAGGTGATAGCCGAAAAGGCACACCGTTTACACTCCATTCACTATGTTTATCTCACTTTGGAACGAGTTGCGCCGAGAAGTGTTTGCATGCCGACCGCGCTGGAGCGGCGGGAAATAAAACGGAACCGGTCCCGCCGCTCCGGGTTTAGTTGAAGCCTCGGATGATCCGCAACCGCGATTCAGTTTTCAATCCGTTGCTCTGAAACACAGAATGGAGGCAGGCATATGTTGGCAGACGTCTTGCAAAACGAACCGGGTTTCCGCACGGAACAGCCGCGTGTGCTGATCGTGGAAGACGAATTCCTCATCGCCATGGATATAGAGGATTCCATTTTGCAGGCGGAAGAAGAGGCTGATGTCATCGGTATCGCCAACCGGCTGGAAGACGCCGTGGCGCTTGGCAGCCGAGCCGATATCGCCTTCGTCGACGTCAACCTTGCCGACGGACAGACCGGCCCGGAGATCGGACGGCGGCTTTCCCAAGATCATGGCGTGGTGGTGATCTTCATGACGGCAAACCCCGAAGTCGTCGTCAATCTCGGCATCGGCGCCGGCGTGATCGCCAAACCCGTGCCGCAGGATGCCGTGGAGCAGTGCCTCGCCTATGCCCTTGCCAAACGTGCAGGCGCCCACGCCGTGACGCCCATCGGCATGATGGCTTTCGACTGAGATATTTCCTGAAGACAAGGGCAAGTTTCTGAAAACAAAAAAGCCTGCCGCGGGAGGAGGTGCGGGCAGGCTTTTTGAAAAGATGAACAGCGATATGGGAGGAGGAAAACCGCTGTCCCCGGGGCAATCCTTTGGGAGGAGGAGTAGGATCACCCGCTTTACCAAAAGGATGTGGGAGGAGGTACATCCCTTTCGATGATTGGAAGATAGCATTTTTCTGCGTATTTGACAGGCATAAGCTTGCAGTACAGATATGCATTCAATGCATGGCGATATTCATCGCCTGACGTCGAGAAAACCCCGCCCTTCGGCTGGCACTTCGACATCGCCGGATTATCTGGCGGATATTCGCGGCAGAAGCATCCCATATCCCCAAAACAAAAACGCCCGCTGAGCGGGCGTTTGTGCATTCAAAAGAGGCGATATCGCCTTGATTACCTGCCAACGGCGGCGCGGGCGACGCTGGTGATCTGGCTACGATCGATACCGAGATCGTGCAGTTCACGGGTGCTCATACGGCCGAGTTCGTTGATGGTCTGACGATATTTGCGCCAGTTATTGAAGCTGCGTGCTACGTTCATGACATTACCCTTTCTGAGGTTTAGGTGACGTCAGTAACGTTTTTCGTTCCGGCGTCCTTTGATGCCCCCTATATGCGCTTTTCGATGACGAATTAACAGGCAGAATAAGGCAATCCACCCATGCGCCAGACGCAAGGGTTCCCCATGACGCTTTGCGACGAAAAAGAAACGTGACTAAAATTCAGACGGTTCGCCGGGCCTAGAACCGCCCCCCGCCGCTCAGAACTTGTAGCGGACGCCGAATACGTTGGCGTTTGTGGCGCCTTTCATATTGCCCAGTGTTTTGCCACCGCCGGAACGGTGGTGAAGACGCCAGAAGAATTCCGTCGAAGAATCCTCGCTGAAGGACACGTTGATTTCCGGTCCCAGATAAAACAGGACATTCGCGTTGCCGTTGTCCTTGATTTCCTGTTCCCGCTCGCGGCCACGCTGCGCATCCGTGACGAGGCTGAGGCCGGCGGTAAAGCTCGGCGTGATGAACAGCCGCTCTCCGAGCCTGATCTGCTCGTAACGTGCAACCGGACCCGCCCAGACTTCACCGGTAAAGCCCTTG
This sequence comes from Agrobacterium sp. 22-223-1, assembly GCF_053522385.1. Taxonomy (NCBI): domain Bacteria; kingdom Pseudomonadati; phylum Pseudomonadota; class Alphaproteobacteria; order Hyphomicrobiales; family Rhizobiaceae; genus Agrobacterium; species Agrobacterium sp. 22-223-1. Next base: position 279,154 of record NZ_JBNWCN010000003.1, on the reverse strand, counting down.
CCAAATCTGGCGGCGACGCCGATTTCGCCGCCGAGTTTCACGTTGCCGATGTGGTAGGGGTAGAACTGATAGCCGCCGCCCAGAATGGCATTGCGCTCATATTCCACCGGAATGAGGGCTGCACTTTTCAGCATGTCCTCTTTCGTCAGGACGCCGCCGAAACCGAATATCGCTTCGCTCGTCTCCGACGTCATATCTTCTGACGCAAGAGATGACGTTGCCGCCAGTGCAATCATGGCTGCCAGTGACAGACGTGCTGCAATATTCATTTTGCTACTCCTGAACAAAGCCCGCTTACCCAGCCGTCCTCATAGGCATATTCACGGAACGCGAACATACCGTTACCGAACACAATTAATTCAACTTGCGCGGAAACAGGCGGAATCAGCGCAGGAAACGTCTGAAACGGCGAAGCGCGAAAACGAAAAGCGCGGAGCCTATGGCCAGCAGCGCCAACAATTGCGGCCAGACCACATCCAGCCCCGCCCCCCTGAAAAGCACCGATTGCGCCAGTATGACGAAATGGGTGTTGGGTGCGAGAAGCATGATGTACTGGATGATATCAGGCATGCTTTCACGCGGCGTCATGGCACCGGAGAGCACCTGCAACGGCAGCAGGAACAGGATCAGCAGCATGCCGAATTGCGGCATGGAGCCTGCAACGGTCGCAAGGAAGATACCCATCGACGTCATGGCGAAGAGCTGTAACGCCGTTCCGAGCAGGAAGAGCAAGAGCGAGCCTTCGATTGGGATGGCGAGCAGGCCCCTGACGACGACAAACAGCGAAAAAGCAGACGCCACCAGCACGACAAGCCCCATGGACCAGACCTTGCTGAGCATGATTTCCAGCGGCGTGACCGGCATGACCAGCAGATGCTCGACCGTGCCATGCTCGCGCTCGCGAATGAGCGCGGCCCCCGTCAGCACGATCGACAGCATGGTGATGGCGGTGATGATGTTGTTGATCGACCCGAACCACGACTTGTCGAGCTCCGGGTTGAAACGGGAGCGTAGCGTCAGATCCACCGGCACCGACGTCGCACCGCGATAACGGTTGATATATTCCTGAACTTCGCTCGTTACGATGCTCTGCACATAACCTCCGCCGCTGAAAGCCTGGCTCATGCGGGTTGCGTCGATATTGAGCTGGATGGCCGGCTGTTGCCCGGCCATCAGCCGGCGCTGGAAATCCGGCGGGATGTTGAGCGCGAATGTATCGAGGCCCGCATCCATGCGCTTGTCCATTTCCGCAATTGAAATCTGCTTCGGCGGAGAGAAATAGGGCGGATAAAAAGCCGTGCTGATGCGGCCTGAAAGCGGCGACTGATCCTCGTCGACGATGGCGATAGCGGCATTGTTCAGCGTCTCCGGCAGCGCACTGGAGCCGGTGTAAATCTGCAGCGTGAAGGCGTAGACGATGAGCAACAGCAACATGCCGTCGCGCGCAAGGCCGCGCAGTTCCTTGATGCCGAGCTGGAAGATGTTGGACGAAAACAGCTTCATGACGCCTGTTTCCTCAAAAGGGCGGCGCCGGCAATGAGAAGCAGCGGAATGGCAATGAGAAGCGGCAGGAACGAGCCGGAGAGCCCGGCGAAATCCAGCCCCTTGGAGAAGGTGCCGCGCGAAATGGTCATGAAATAGGTGGCGGGATAAATGTTGCCGATAAAGGCGCCCGCCCCCTGCAGAGACGAAACGGGATCGATCATGCCCGAATATTGCGTTGCCGGAATGAGCGTCAGCAGGGCCGTGCCGAAGATCGCCGCGATCTGGCTCTTCATGAAGGACGACATGAGAAGGCCGATGGAGGTGGCGATGATGACATAGAGCAGCGCTCCCGTCGCATAGGCGAGATAACTTCCAGTGAAGGGCACCTGAAAGATGAAGATGGCGAAGGCCGTCAGAAGCAGGAAATTGAGCATGCCGAGGGCGACATAAGGAAGCTGCTTGCCGATCAGGAACTCCAGCCGCGTGGTCGGCGTCACGTATAGATTGACGATGGAGCCAAGCTCCTTTTCCCTGACGACGCTGAGCGCCGCCAGCATGGCGGGAATGAGCATGAGCAGCAGCGGAATGACCGCCGGCACCATGGCGACGAGGCTCTTGACGTCCGGATTGTATCGATAGCGCGTTTCGATGCTGAAACTGCTTTGCGTGGCCGCGCTGCCGTAAATCTCGGCGGCCTTGCGCGCCAGCCATGTCTGGTGCATGCCCTGCACGTAACCGCGAACGGTCTCCGCCCGCTGCGGCATGGCGCCGTCGATCCAGGCGCCCACCTCCACCGTCTTGCCGCGCAACACGTCGCGGCCGAAACCGGGGGGAATTTCAATGGCAAGGCTCAGTTCCCCGTCACGCATCCGCCGGTCCATATCGGCATAATCGCGGATCGGTTCCTTCTCGATGAAATAACGCGAGCCGGCAATGTCGAGCACGTAATCGCGGCTGATGGTGGAATCGTCACGGTCCAGCACCGCGAAGGTCAGGTCCTCGACATCGAGATTGATGCCGTATCCGATGACGAACATCAGGATGACACTGCCGAGCACCGCCAGCGTGCCGCGAATGGGATCCCGCTGCAACTCCAGCGCCTCACGGCGTGTATAGCTGGACATGCGCCTGAAATCGAAAAACCTCTTACGATTGGGTGCAGCATGTTGCGTCGCCGGAACCTGCGCTGCCGCGACAGGAGCGGCGGCAGGCGCCACCTTTTTCACGCCCGAAGCATCCTCGAGATAGGCGACGAAAGCCTCTTCGAGCGTTGCCGCATTGCGGCTCTTGGTAATCGCGTCAGGCGTATCGCTGATCAGTACCTTGCCGGCATGCATCAGCGAAATCCGGTCGCAGCGCTCCGCCTCGTTCATGAAATGGGTGGAGATGAAGATGGTGACATTGTCGTTGCGGGAGAGATCGGCAAGGATTTGCCAGAACCCGTCCCGCGCCACCGGGTCGACGCCGGAGGTCGGCTCGTCGAGGATGAGAATGTCGGGCGAATGGATCATCGCCACCGCCAGCGACAGCCTCTGCCGGATGCCGAGCGGCAGGTCATCCGGCAGTGTCTCCATGACCGCACCGAGATCGAAACGCTCGGCCATTTCGGCGATACGCGGCTGAATGGTTTCTTCCGGCAGCTTGAACAGGCGGGCGTGAAGATCGAGGTTCTGCCGCACCGTCAGTTCGGAATAGAGCGAGAATGCCTGGCTCATGTAGCCGACGCGGTGACGGATCGCCATGTCGCTGGCATCCACCCTGTGCCCGAAAAGCTTCGCCTCGCCTTCGCTGGCGGCCAGAAGCCCCGTCAGCATTTTCATGGTGGTGGATTTTCCGCAACCGTTCGAGCCGAGAAAGCCGAAAATCTCGCCACGCGGAATCTTGAAGCTGACATTGTCGACGGCGGTGAAATCGCCGAAACGCATGCTGAGATGCGACGCCTCGATGGCATAATCGCCCTCACCCGCCACCTTGCGCGGCGCGATATGGACTTCGTGGTAGCCTTCGCGCTTTTCTTCGGGCAGGAGCGCGATGAAGGCGGCATCGAGATTGGGTGCGGAGGTGCGCTCGAGAAGTTCGGCAGGCGAGCCGGTGGCGAGTATTTTGCCGCCATCCATGGCGACCAGCCAGTCGAAACCGGCGGCCTCTTCCATATAGGCCGTGGCGACGATAACGCTCATGCCCGGACGCCCGGCCCGGATGGAATCGATCAGTTCCCAGAATTGCCGCCGCGACAGCGGATCGACGCCGGTGGTCGGCTCATCAAGAATGAGCAGGTCGGGATCGTGGATCAGCGCGCAGCAGAGCCCCAGCTTCTGCTTCATGCCGCCGGAAAGTTTCATGGCGGGGCGGTCGGCGAAGGGCTCGAGGCCGGTACTTTTCAGCAGCTCGGCAATGCGCGCCTGCCGCTCCCTGCCGCCCTGCCCGAACAGCCTGCCGAAGAAATCGATATTTTCGAAGACGGACAGGGTGGGATAGAGGTTTTTGCCGAGACCCTGAGGCATATAGGCGATACGCGGGCAGGTATCCTCGCGGTGGCGCGGATCGGACATGTCGCCGCCCAGAACCTCCACCTTGCCTTTCTGGATGGCGCGCGCGCCGGAGACGAGCGACAACAGGCTCGATTTGCCCACACCGTCCGGCCCGATAAGCCCGATCATCCGCCCGGCGGGGATCTCGACCGATATGTCGGCCAGCGCAATGGTGCTTCCGAAGGTCAAGCGCACATCGGCCAATCGCGCAACCGGTGCTTGCCTGTCATTCGTTGCGGGGGGCGCGACCATGGTGGCCACCCTCACTTGACGAGATTGCGTTCGAGGTTTTCCGGCCAGGCGGCCTGCGGATCAAGCCGGACATAGGCCATGCCGGGCAGCCCGGTTTTGACATATTGGATATATTTCTGCAGCAGCTCCTGCGGGATTTGCGCCCTCACCCGGAATGTCAGCTTCTGGCGTTCTTCTTCGGTTTCGACCGTTTTCGGTGTGAACTGCGCGACATCGGCGACGAAGGAAACCTTGGCGGGGATGGTATATTGCGGGGCGGAATCCAATATCAGGCGCACATCCGAGCCCATGGACGTGCGGCCGGCCTCGGCCGTCGGCAGGAAGAACGTCATATAGACATCGCCGAGATCGACCAGGTTCAGAACCCGTCCACCGGCGGACAGCACCTCACCGGGCTGGGCGATCCGATATTGCACGCGGCCGTCGCGGGGCGATTTCAGCGTCGCATCGGCGATATCCGTCTCGATGCTTTCAATATCGGCCTGCGCGGCATCCACCGCCGCCTCGGCATCGACGATCTGCGCCTTGGCGGCGTTGATTGCGGCATCGGAGGCGGCAAGCGAGGCCTCGGCGGAAGCGAGCGTGGCGCGGGCGGACTGCTCGGCGGCCTCACTGTCATCGACAATCTGCTGCGAGACGGCGTTGCCGGTCAGCAGCTGTTTCGAGCGCGCATAGGTCTTGGAGGCGGAATCGAGCTGGGCCTTGCGCTGTTCCACCACCGCCAGCGCCGAGGTCTTTTCCGCCTCCCGCTGGGCGACAAGGCTGTGGGCCGTATCGATTGCTATTTTCGCACGGCGAAACTGTGCTTCCGCCTGACGTTTCCTCGCCTCCAGTTGCGCCGTATCCATCTGGGCAAGCACCTGCCCGGCCTTCACGAAATCGCCTTCACGCACCATGATGTCCTGAAGGCGACCGGCGGTTTTGGTGGAAATGTCGATCTCGACGGCCTCGATACGGCCGTTACTGGCTACGAAACCGGCGGGAAGTCCCTCACCCTTCAGCTTTGACCAGGAGAAATAGGCGACACCGGCAATAACCAGAATCACCAGACCAACGAGCAAGCCTTTTTTAGACATCCGTCTTCCCCATGAACCCTTCGAATTTCAACCCTAATACGATGAAACCGAAGAAGCCAGCCACCTTTGCGTTTAGTATTCGCACCCGACATTTCTCCTGTTGAGGGAGTGGGCCGGGGTATCGGCTGTTTAGGTGAGGGTCAGTTTTGCGGCTTTGACACAAGTCAAGTGCATGAGAGGTTTCGGGCAAAGGCTGGAAACGCCATGGGAACCATGCGCCGAAAGTGATGGGCAGCATGACATTCCCTCCGTCATGCTCGGGCCTGTCCCGAGCATCTGCTACCTATCAATTTTCGCTACGTGTTTGGATCCTCGGGACAGGCCCGAGGATGACGTCGAATATGGAGAGAGGCGCGTGTCGGTGAACTCGGCCGCAGACGAAACTCCCGCGACTTCCAATTACCGCACCCCCCGCATTCACACCGCCCGCGCCCGCTTCACCTCCACCTGCGTCCATTCCGGCAACCAGTCGCGATGGGCCAGCAGCAGATCGTCCACCAGCGACCATATCTGGTCGAGATCCAGTTCCGCCGCCGTGTGCGGGTCCATCATCGCGGCGTGGAAGATGTGCTCGCGGTTTTCGCTCATCAGCGCCCGCACCGTCAGTTCCTGCACATTGATGTTGGTGCGCATCAGCGCGGTGAGCTGCGGCGGCAACTCGCCGATATAGGTGGGCTGCACGCCGTTATGATCGACCAGGCAGGGCACTTCCGCCGCGCAATCCGATGGCAACGAGGTGATGCAGCCATTGTTGCGCTGGTTGCCGTAAATAACCGAAGGTTCGCCGGTCCAGACCGAGTTGATGATGGAGGAGGCATATTCCTTCGATTGCTTGACCTCGATCTTCTCGGCCGAACGATAGGCCGCCGCCTGCCCCTTCCAGCGCTCGATCTGCTCGATGCAGCGCTTGGGATATTCATCGAGCGGAATACCGAATTTCTCGATCAAATCCTCGCGCCCTTCCTTGATGAAATAGGGCGTATATTCGGCGAAATGCTCGGAGCTTTCGGTGACGAAATAACCGAGCCGCGTCAGCATCTCGTAACGCACCTTGTTGGGGCAGCGCGGGTTCCAGCCGGGTTTTGGCGCACGGCCTTCGCGGTAGCCGCGCACGAGGTCGGGATAAAGGTTCTTGTAGCTGCCATCCGGCTGGCGGTGTTCGAACTCCAGGAAGAACGCCATGTGGTTGATGCCGGCCGAACGGTAGCGGATTTCCTCGTAAGGAATATCGAGATCGTGGGCGAGTTCCATGGCCGTGCCCTGCACGGAATGGCAAAGGCCGACCTGCCGGATCGTCGGATATTTCTCCGCAATCGCCCAGGTGTTGATCGCCATGGGGTTCACATATTGCAGCATGATGGCGTTGGGGCAGACGGCCAGCATGTCCTCGCAGATCTTCCACAGATGCGGCACGGTGCGGAGGCCGCGCATGATGCCGCCGACGCCAAGCGTATCGGCAATGGTCTGGCGCAGGCCGTATTTACGCGGCACCTCGAAATCGGTGACCGTGCAGGGCTCATAACCGCCGATCTGGAAGGCCACGACAACGAAATCCGCACCGGCAAGCGCCTTTTTCTGGTCCGTATAGGTCTCGGCTTTCGCCTTCGCCCCCAATGTCGAAATCAGCTTGTTGACGACGATGGCGCTTTCTTCCAGCCTCTCGCGATTGATATCCATCAGCGCGATGGTGGCCCCCGAAAGGGCCGGACGCTGCAGTACGTCGCCGATGATGTTCTTCATGAACACCGTGGAGCCTGCGCCGATGAATGTGATCTTGGGATCTCTTGCCATATCTACCTCCAGCATTGGGAATTCAAGCGATTTCGAAGGCGGCCCGCACAAGCCGCTGAGTATATTCGGTTTTCGGATTGGTCAGCACATCCTCGACAGGCCCTTGCTCGACGATCTGCCCGCGCTGCATGACGATGACGCGGTGGCAGAGCGCGCGGACCACTTTCAGATCGTGCGAGATGAACAGATAGCTCAGGCCCCGCTCATCCTGCAGCTTGCGCAGGAGATCGATGATCTGCGCCTGCACGGAAAGATCGAGCGCCGAGGTCGGCTCATCGAGCAGGATGAATTCCGGCTCCAGCGCCACCGCACGGGCAATGGCGATGCGCTGGCGCTGGCCGCCGGAGAATTCATGCGGAAAACGCGAGAGGATATTGCCCGGCATGCCCGCCGCTTCCAGTGCATCACGCACCCGGTCTAGCCTCTCGGCCTTGGTTTTCCCAAGGTCGTTGATGATGAGGCCTTCCTCGATGATCTGGCCGATGGTCATGCGCGGATTGAGCGAGGCGAAGGGATCCTGAAAGACGATCTGCATACGCGAACGCAGGGGCCGCATTTCAGCGCGGGAGCGGCCATCCACCCTCTCCCCGTCAAAGATCACCTCCCCGGCAACCGGCTCGTTCAGCCGCAGCAGGGATTGGCCGAAGGTCGTCTTGCCGGAACCAGATTCACCGACAAGCCCCAACGTCTCGTGCCGATTGAGGGTGAGGCCCAGACTGTCGACGGCGATCAGTTCCTTCAGTTCGGGTTTAAACAGCCCGCCGTAACGCATCATGAAAGAGACCCGCACGCCGCTTGCCGTCAGCAGCACGCCGGAATTTTCCGGCAGCGGCTTTGCCGTGCCATGCGGTTCGGAGGCAAGCAGCTTTTTCGTATAGGGGTGCTGCGGCGCTTCGAAGAGCTTTTCCGTGGTGTTATGCTCACGCATCTCGCCATGCTGCATGACATAAACATAATCGGAAAACTGCTTCACGATCGTCAGGTCATGGGTGATGAGAACCACGGCCATGCCGCGCTTCTTCTGAAGATCGCGGATGAGGTTGAGGATCTGCGCCTGCACCGTCACATCTAGCGCGGTGGTCGGCTCGTCGGCAATCAGCACATCCGGATCGTTGGAAAGCGCCATGGCAATCATCACACGCTGCCGCTGGCCGCCGGACAGCTGGTGCGGATATTGCTTCAGCCGCGCTTCCGGCTCCGGTATCTGCACCTGCCGCAGAAGATCGAGCGCCCTCGCCTCGGCCTCTTTCCGGCTGAGTTTCGAATGAACGCGGATCGCCTCGACGATCTGGCTGCCGATCGTATAGATCGGGTTCAGCGAACTCATCGGCTCCTGAAAGATCATCGAGATGCGGTTGCCCCGCAGCGCCCGCCGCTGGCGGCTGGAAAATTTCAGAATGTCGTCGCCGTTGAAACGCACGGTCGCGGATTTCGCAACGGACGCCCGCTTCGTCAAAAGCCCCATGATCGTGCGGGCCGTGACGGATTTTCCCGAACCGGATTCGCCGACGATGGCAATCGTCTCGCCGCGATAAAGCTGGAAGGAAATGTCCTTCACCGCCTCCACCGTGCCGTGCTCCACTTTGAAGGTCACGGCAATGTTGCGGGCATCGATGATGGCGGCGTCGTTTCGGTCATCGGCATCGAAGCGGATGGCGGGCGCGTACGTGTTGTTCTGTGCAGCAGCAACCATATTACGCTCCTCTCAATAGGGATCGACGGCATCGCGCAGGCCATCGCCGAGCGCGTTGAAGGCGAAGACCGTGACCAGCACGAAACCGACCGGCGCGAGAATCCAGGGATAGGAACCGATGACGGAATAGGTCGCCGTATCCTGCAGCATCAGCCCCCAGGAGATGAGCGGCGGCTTGACCGCAAAGCCGAGGAAACCGAGGAAGGATTCGAGCAGCACGACGCTTGGAATATGCAGCGTCACGGCGACGATCACATGGCTCATCACATTCGGCAGGATGTGCTGGAAAATGATGCGCCGGTCCGTGGCCCCGACGGCAATCGCCGCCCGCACATAATCGATGCGCGCCAGCGCCAGCGTCTTGCCGCGCACCTCGCGCGACATCTGCGCCCAGCCAAGCGCCGACATGACACCGACCACGAAGACAAGGAAAACGGTAGTGGGTGCGGTTACCGGGATGAGTGAGGTCAGCGCAAGGTAAAGCGGCAATTGCGGGAAAGCGAGCACCACTTCGACAAAGCGCTGCACCCAGGCATCCAGCGGCCCGCCGAAATAGCCTGATATCAGACCGACACTGGTGCCGATGACGGTGACGATGGCGACGACGCTCAAGGCGATGGCAAGCGAGATGCGCGAGCCATAGATGGCGCGCGAGAGCACGTCGCGTCCAAACTTGTCGGTGCCGAGAAAATGCACCGGCTGGCCGTCGGTCGAGCCGAAGAAGTGACGGCTCATCGGGATAAGGCCCAGCAGCCTGTACTCCGCACCTTTGACGAAGAAGCCGAGATAGACGGGATTGTCGTAATCCGGCCCGACGATGGGTTGGAAGGTGACAGGATCAAGCTCTTCGGTTTCGGCGATGGCATAGACGCGCGGTGCAAGGCTGAAATTGCCGTCCTTGTCGGTGAAGCGCACCACCTGCGGCGGCGAGAAGCTGCCATGGGTTTCGAGCGGGTTCATCGGCGCGAAGAAATCCGCAAAGATGGCGATCAGGATCAACAGCGCCACCAACACCAGCCCGACCATGCCTGTGAAGGAGCGTCTGAGACGCCGCCAGACCAGCGCGAGATAGGTCTCGTTGCCATGGGCGGAACGGTCGGGTTTTGCTGCGGTGGCGGTTTCGGTCTTCATCTCGTCAAACGCCATCATCTCAGGCCCTCCCGAATTCGCGAACGCGTGGGTCGAGCATGGCAAGCAGCATATCGGCGATGATGTTGCCGACGATCAGCGTTGCGGCCAGCACCATCATGAAGGTCGCGGTGACATAGACGTCCCCCACCGCCATGGAGCCGACAATGGCCGGGCCGACGGTCGGCAACGCGAAGATGATCGCGGTTTCGATCTCGCCGCTCAGCATGTAAGGCAGCACCACGCCCTGATACATGACGAGCGGGTGCACGGCGTTCGGCACCGCATGGCGCATGATGACGGCGCCTTCCGAAAGACCCTTGGCGCGCGCCGTCTCGACATATTGCGCATTCAGCGTATCGAGCAGATTGCCGCGCATCACCCGCATATTATAGGCCAGCCCACCGAAGACGGCGATGGCGACCACCGGCCAGACATGGCTGACGAGATCGACAAATTTACCCCACGACCATGGCGCACCGCCATATTGCGGCGAGAAGAAGCTGCCGATCTCCGACACATCGAAATGAAACACCATGAGATAGACGAGGATCAGGGCCATCAGGAAGCGCGGGATCGTCATGCCGAGGAAGGCGATGGTTGAGAGCAGGTTGTCGACCCAGGAATATTGCCGTGTAGCCGCCCAGATGCCGAAGGCGATGCCGAGAACGGACGCGAGGATGTGGCAGACCAGCGCCAGCGCAATGGTGCGCGGCAGGCGTTCGCCAACCACATCGGCGACCGGCTTGTTGTAATAGAAGCTGTAGCCGAAATCGCCGCGGGTGACGATGCCGCCGATCCAGTTGAAATATTGAATGACGAGCGGCTTATCGAGGCCGTGCTCGATGCGATAAGCCTGAGCCTGCGCTTCCGCCTGTTCGAAGGACGCGCCGCCCTGGTTCATCAGCTGCGAGCGGATGTAGTCGGCATAATCGCCGGGCGGTGCCTGAATGATGGCGAAGGTTACCACGCTCAGGATCAACAATACCGGAATGGCGGATGCAACGCGTATCGTCAGAAATCTCAGCATCGAACGGTCTTCCTCGGTTTGGATGGGCCGTGTATCTCCGGCCGCGCTTCACGCGCGACCGGTACCGGGTTTTCTCCGGGAGGAGTTCTAGTTAATCGGTCCGCCCTCACCCGGCTTGCCGGGAAGCTGCTGCGGGAAGAGTTCGTATTTGCCCTGCTTATCCGCCGCGACCCAAAGGCGTTCGCGGATGATGGAGTCTTCAGCCCAGTTGAACATGAAGATCGGCGTGCCCTGCGGCACATTCGAGAACCGCTTGTTGACGATCAGCGCGCCGGGATATTCGGTGAGACCGATCGTATAGAGGTTCTGCGTATAGACCTTCTGATATTGCTTCATCAGTTCGGCCCGCTCGGCATTGTCCTGCGAGGAAATGAACTTGCGCACGAGATCGGCCATCTCCTTCTCGAACGGCATCAGATCGAGTTCCTTGCCTTCAGGCGAGCGGTGGTTCCAGCTGGTGCGCGGGCCGACAGGGGCAAGCTGCTCGGTATTCTGCACCACGGATGAAAGCTCGGTGGAGTTGCGGCGCACCAGCCAGTCGAACTGCCCGCCATAATGGGCAGCATCGCGCTGGTTGGAATCCAGGCTGTTGATGACGACGCGCAGGCCGAGTTTCGCCATCTGGCCGACAAGACCTTCCGCGAGGCTCTTGTCCGTCGCGTAACCGTTATTGACGAGAAGGGTAATCTCGACATTGCGGCCACCCAGCGTTTCCTTCGGGAAATTCAGGAAACCATCGCCGTCCGTATCCTTCAGGCCTATCGAGGCGAGCGCGGCCTTGGCGGCCTCGAGGTTGAAGGGGTAATAAACCGTTGAGGCGCGGTCATAGAAGCTGGTGCCCGATGAAATGCCGCCCGGATAGATCGCCGTGAACGGCCCCTTCACCAGCGAGTCGCCGACTGCCTTGCGATCGATGGCCGATGTGACGGCCTGACGGAACACCTCGTTGCGGTTCAGTTCACGAATGGCCTGCCCACGCTCATCCGGATTGCCCCAGCCATTGGCGGAGAAATTCATCTGCAGATTATAGCCGATGAGCCGCGGCCCGAAGGCAAGACGGGCCGGCGCATTGGGGTCGGCGGCGCGTTTCAGCGAGGCGACGAAATTCTCCGGCTGTTCGAGGTTGGAGAAATCGCCCGATCCTGCCACGGCCTGGACATCACGGTCGGCCCAGGTGGAAAGCTTGTAGTGCACCTCGTTGAGATAAGGCAGCTGCTGGCCCTTCTCATCCACCTTCCAGTAATAGGGATTGCGTCGCAGCACGATGATGTCATCAGGCCGATAAGCGACCGGCACCCATGCCCCCATGACCGGCATGTTCATATATTCCGGCGGGAAAGCGTTCTTGAACTGGTTATAGGTATTCTTGGAATATTTCGGATGCTGCGGTTTCAGGATATGCGACGGCCCGGGGCAGAAGCTCGGATAGGCCATGGTGTAGAGATATTGCTTGGGAAAAGCCGCCTTGAAGGTCCATTCGACGGTGTAATCATCGATCTTTTTAAGGGTCGTTCCCTCACCGAAAGCCTCGGGCGATGCGCCGCCGCCAAGCGGTGAAACATTGGGGTCGACGACCGCATCTTCCCAGTAGAACATCACGTCATCGGCATTGAAGGACTCGCCGTCCGACCATTTCGCGCCCTTGACGAGATGCATCGTCAGCTTGTGGCCATCCTCGGACCATTCCCAGCTTTTCGCCAGATTGGGCAGCGGCTCGGTATCCTTGGCATCCACCTGGAAGAGCGGTGCGGTGCGCGTCAGGCATTCGGAAAGGGCGATATCGATGCCGCCCCAGCCCTGGCTCTGGCCGGCAATATAGTTCCAGCCCTCGGGCCTGCCGCCGACCACATGGCGCATCGTATCGCCGTAAACGCCCATACCGTCGGGCATATTGCCGGTCTTGTAGACCAGCGGTTCTTCCGGCAGGCGCTCTTTCAAGGGCGGCAGCTTGCCGGTCTTTTCGAATTTCTCGCTAACCCAGTCAGGCTCGCTGTAGCTCGGCAGCGCCTTGAATTCGAGGATCGAATCGCGCGCCACATAGTTGATCTTGCCTTCGGCCGGAAATTGCGGCGGCTCCGGCGGCGTGGTGGTCTCGAAGGCATTCGCATTGAGTGCGATCATCGAAACACCGAGACCCAGTGCCGAGATGATACCGATCCTGCGTTGAAGTAACATCGTCATTCCTCCCAAATGGCAGCTCTTCGACCGCCCACCCTCTGTGATCGTTCTGGCCGTGGCGGCGAACTCCCTTCCGCCGCCCGGCCTGTTCCCATGCCTTTTCCTTCAAACAGCCTTTTTCAGCGCCGATTTTTCGGCCCGCAGTTCTTCGATGGAGCGCACATTGCGGCGGGCGGCACCGGCCCAGTCGCGGGTCTTGACCCTGGATTTCGCAAGCCGCTCCTTCGCCGCCGGCACGGCATCGGCATATTGCGGCAGCCAGCGCGCCTGCGCGACGACCATCTCGTCCACCATCTGCCAGACCTCCTCCGGTGTGGCGACGGCACCGACCAGCGGATCGTGCAGCACGGCAAGCTTCAAAAGATCGATATCGCCGCTCACCGCCGCATGCACGGACATGCGCTGCACGTTGATGGAGGCCATGCAGGTGGCTGCGCAGGCTTCCGGCAGGGTTATGCCTGAGACCATGTTGATGCCGAAACGGTCGACGAAACCGGGGGATTCGATGATGGCGTCCGCCGGCAGATTGGTGATGACGCCATTGTTCTTGACGTTGAAATGACCGCGATAGACACGCCCGGTTTCCAGCGCTTCCAGAATGTGGCTCGCATGTTCATTGGAGCGCTTGGCCGGATCGATGGGCTTGGCGGCCGAGGCGAGGAACTGCGGAAACTCGGTTTCGAACCAGTTGCGTGTTTCGGTGGAGTGGCGCAGATACCCCCCGGTTTCACCGTGGATCCAGTCGGACATGTCGATCCAGCGGGCAATCTCTTCCGGCCGCTTGCGATACCACGGCAGATATTCGGACAGATGGCCGTTGCTTTCCGTCGAATAGACGCCGAACCGCTTCAGCACGTCGATGCGCAGTTTCTCTTGCTGCGAGAAGACCGGATGCGCCTCAAAGGCCGCGACCAGCTCGTCCTTGCCGATCTTGCGACCGTTGAGCCTCAGATCGATGAACCATGTCTGGTGGTTGATGCCGGAGCAGATGTAATCCAGCTCGGACACGCTTTTCGCACCGAGAATTTCGGCGATCTGTTCGGCGCCGTGCTGAACGCCGTGGCAGAGACCGACCGTATCCACCTTGCCATATTCGATGGCCGCCCAGGTGTTCATCGCCATAGGGTTGGCGTAGTTCAGGAATTTCGCACCCGGTGCGGCGACTTCGCGGATATCCTTGCAGAAATCCAGAATGACGGGAATGTTGCGCTGACCGTAGAGAATGCCGCCGGCGCAGATCGTATCGCCCACGCACTGGTCGATGCCGTATTTCAGCGGAATGCGGATATCGTCCGCATAGGCTTCCAGCCCGCCGACCCGCACGCAGCTGATAATATATTTCGCGCCCTCCAGCGCCCGCCTGCGGTCGGTATCGGCCGTCACCTTGACGGGGAAACCATTGGCCTCGACGATCTTCTCGAGGATCGCCCTGATCATATCCAGATTGCGCTGGCTGATATCCGTCAGCGCGACTTCAATATCGCGAAACTCCGGCACACACAGGAGATCGGTGAACAGTTTTTTCGTGAAACCGACGCTGCCTGCGCCAATAATAGCGATTTTGAAACTCATAACGCCACCTCTGTTGCAAATCGAACGGGTGAAACGGGCCGCAGGATCGTAAAATGGCGTTGCAGAAAAATACCCGTAAGAATCCCGGAAAACCGGCCTTACTCCCAATTTTTCAGCAGCAATATCCCGCTGGCTGTCTCCTCGGATCGGGATTATGCGTATAATATCGGTAAGGACCAGAGAAGGATTATGCTTTCATGGGTAATTTTGTGCTGCAGGATTTGATCGATCAGGGACCCGGCATGCGAACAGTTTCGCTGCCGCGCGGCCGCCAGACGCTGCACACCATGCCGACCAGCAGCGGTTATGAAATCCGCCGCAGTGGCAATTACGACTGGGACGGGCGCAAACGCGGCCAGACGCCTTTTACCGTGCTGCAATATTGCATCGCCGGACAGGGCAACCTGCGTTACGAGAACCGCCACTATGTGGTGAGGCCGGGCGAAACCCTGCTGCTGCTCATACCGCACAATCACCGCTACTGGCTGGAAGAAGGCAAGGAGTGGGAATTCTTCTGGATTTCCATGAATGGCGAGGAAGCTCTGCGCATTCACCGCAATATCCTCTCCGTCACCGGCCCTATCCTCAAACTCCAGCCCGAGACCGTGGATCATCTTGCCGAATGCTGCTCGCGCCTCGTCAATGGCGCGGAAACGCCAGGTGCCGCCTCCGCCGTCGCTTATGAAGCGGCAATGACGCTTTATGACGATGTCTTCGGTTCTCATCCTTCTTTCGGCGGCGAATATCGCACCATGCAGCAGGTGCTGAGCTACATAGACAGCCATCTCGGCGAACGGCTTTCGGTCAGCGACCTTGCGGCGGTGGCAGGCTTGAGCCGCGCGCATTTTTCCCGCATCTTCGCGGCGAGCGAGGGCCTGTCGCCGGCGGAATTCGTGCTGCAGCGACGCCTGCGCCGGGCGGCGAAGCTTCTCACCTCAGCGGCCAACCTTCCCATCAAGGAGGTGTCGGTGCTGTGCGGTTTCGAGGATCCGAACTATTTCTCCAAGGTCTTTCGCAGGCTCTACGGCACCAATCCGAGCGAATTTCGCACCACCGGCATGTATGCGAGCGTGCGGCAAGGCTGAACGACAACACGACTTCGTTTTGACATTTTTCAGGCGATTAAGGATGGGCCTTGCGCCCTATTTGGAGACCCGCCGAGGTGAAGAGCATAATCCGGACGATCCTCGTCTTTCCGCTTCGGGCGATCATCGTTTTCGCCCTCATCCTCGACGGCATTTTCCGCCCGCTCTACCGGCCCGTCATCAGGGCCATATCCGGACTGACATTCATCAAGCGACTGGAAAGCCGGATCGCGCGATTGCCGCGTCTTGCCATTCTCTTTTGCCTTGCGGTGCCCTTCGCCATCGCCGAACCCATGAAGATCATCGGTCTCGTCCTCATTGCCCATGGCGCCGTCAAGGTGGGACTGGTTCTGACGGTCCTTGCCCATCTCGCGACATTCCTGATCGTCGAGCGTATTTATCACGCCGGCCGGGAAAAGCTCCTCACCTATCCCTGGCTCGCATGGATCATGCGCTATGTACGTTTCGTACGGTCATTTTACGATCGCTTCAAACTTGCAGCGCTGAACTGGGTCAGGCTCCGGCTTTTCGCGTCGCAGCGATGAAAAGTAAGTCGTCCCATTGGGGGCGAACCCAAAGCTCAAAAGGCGACGCGATAGGCCCTACCCGCTTCATTCCCCGCGCGGATACCGCTGGTTTTCCTCCAGCACGTTAAGGTCCATGTGGTTGCGCATATAGCGCTCGGAGGCCTTCTGCAAAGGCTGGTAATCCCAAGGGTAATAAGCGCCGTTGCGCAGCGCCTTGTAGACCACCCAACGCCGTGCCTGACTTTCCCGCACCGCCGCGTCGAAAACCGGGAGCTGCCATCGCCGGTCGATTTCAGCGGAAAGCGATGAGAGAACGTCGCTGAAAGCGGGATCGCCAGCAAGGTTCGTGCGTTCCTTGGGGTCCGCCTCGATATCATAGAGCAACGGCGGATCGGCCTCGCAGACCGATAGCTTGTAGCGGCCGTCGCGAAGGGCGACGAGCGGTGCTATCGAGCCTTCGGCGGCATATTCCATCGGCACCGGGCCACGCTCGCCAGTCCCCGCCGTCAGCGCCGCCAGATCCTCGCCATCCGTCCAGCGTTTGAGCGAGGTGATATCGAGCCCCGCCAGACCGCAGAGCGTCGGCGTGACATCGAGCGTTGAGACCGGCGTGTCGATCAGGGCCGGCTGCCAGCCGGGTGCGGCCACCATCAGAGGCACGCGGGCGGAACCTTCGAAGAAACACATCTTGAACCACAGCCCGCGCTCGCCCAGCATGTCGCCATGGTCGGACAGGAAGAGAATGATCGTGTCCTCCTCCATCCGCGTCGCCTTCAGCACGTCGAGAATTTCGCCGATCTTTTCGTCAATATAGGAGATATTGGCAAAATAACCGCGCCGTGCCCGGCGTATCTGCTCCGGTGAAATATCGAAAGCTTCATGATCGCAGGCTTCCAGCAATCGTTTCGAATGCGGATCCTGCTCGTCGAAGGCAATCGCCGATGTCTGCGGATCAAGCTCGGGGCAGTCTTCGTAGAGGTCCCAGAATTTGCGCCGCGCCACATAGGGGTCGTGCGGATGGGTGAAGCTGACCGTCAGGCACCACGGCCGGTCGTCTAGACGACGCGACAGATCGTAGAGCTTGCGGGTGGCGTGATAGGCCACCTCGTCATCATATTCCATCTGGTTGGTGATTTCGGCAACGCCTGCGCCGGTGACCGAACCGAGATTGTGATACCACCAGTCGATCCGCTCACCCGGCCTGGTATAGTCGGGTGTCCAGCCGAAATCGGCGGGATAAATATCCGTCGTCAGGCGCTCCTCGAAGCCATGCAGCTGGTCCGGGCCGACGAAATGCATCTTTCCTGAAAGGCCGGTGTAATAACCCGCCGCCCGCAGGTGGTGCGCATAGGTCGGAATATCGGAAGCAAATTCGGCGGCATTATCGTAAACCCGCGTGCGGCTTGGCAATTGCCCGGACATGAAGGAGGCGCGAGCCGGTGCGCAGAGCGGGCTTGCGGTATAGGTGTTGGCGAAGCGGACGGACCGCTTCGCCAGTGTTTTGAGATGGGGTGCGTGAAGAAAATCGGCCGGGCCATCGGGAAAAAACGTCCCGTTGAACTGGTCGGCCATCAGGATCAGGACATTGGGACGCGGCATTTCCACTTTCCGGCTTAGAGACCAAGCTTGCCTTTGACGGCGTCCGCACCCGGCTTGCCATCCAGCGTGGTAACGCCCTGCAGCCAGCCGTCCAGCGCTTTCGGATTGGCCTTCAGCCATGCAGCTGCCGCCGCCTTCGAATCCTCACCACCGAGAATGGAGCCCATCAGGCTGTTTTCCATACCGATATCGAATTTCAGGTTCTTGAACAGCGTCGCCGCATTCGGGCATTGCTGCGGCCAGCCGGTGCGGGCGAGCGTATAGACTTCCGCGCCGCCGAAATTCGGACCGAAATAGGCGTCGCCGCCAGAGAGATAGGCGATATCGATCTTCTCATTCATCGGATGCGGCGCCCAGGCGAGGAAGACCACGGCCTTCTTGTCCCTGCCCGCCCGCTCCACCTGCGCCAGCATGGCCTGCTCGCCGGATTCGACGAGCTGCCAGCCCTTCAGGCCGAAATCATTGGCGTCGATGATCTTCTGGATATTCTGGTTGGCTGGCGCACCGGGCTCGATGCCGTAAATCTTGCTTTCAAATTCATCGGCATGTTTGGCGAGATCGGCGAAATCCTTGACGCCCTTTTCCGCCATGTAAGAAGGCACTGCCAGCGTAAACTTTGCGCCTTCAAGATTCTTCGTCATCACCTCGGCTGCCTTGGCGGCGTTCAGATCGTCCACGAAGGATTTCTGCGCCGGCATCCAGTTGCCGAGGAAAACGTCGATTTCGCCATTCTTCATCGCCTGATACCCGATCGGCACCGACAGCGTCTTGACGTCAGCCTCATAACCCAGCGCATCGAGCAAAACGGAAGCGACACCGTTGGTGGCAGTAATGTCGGTCCAGCCGGGATCGCTGAGACGGATCGTCTTGCAGGCCGCGTCATCGGCCGCCTGAAGCGGGGTGGAGAAGGCCGCCACGGACAGAAAGAGACCGGCGGCGATGCGATGCAGATGAGAAATGGTTTTCATTGCGGATCCCGTTTTATCAATCCAGTTTATTGAACACCACGTTGCTTTTGCCTGTGAAGCGGGTATTTTTCGATAGTTAATATAAGGAATTTTAATGTCAGACAGGCCGCTCGATCTGGGATGGATGCGCATTTTCACCGAGGTTGCCCGCCGCGGCAGCCTGACGGCGGCTGCGGCATCCCTGCGGCTGACGCAGCCGGCCGTAAGCTATCAGATTCGCCGGCTGGAGGATGAGCTGGGCGTGGCGCTCATTCGGCGCAAACATCGCGGTATCGAACTGACGACGGAGGGCCAGCGGCTGTTCGAGATCGTCTCGCGCAATGTCGACGCCATCGACCTTCTCGCACAGCAGCTTCGCCGGACGGAGGAACGGCAGACCATCCGTCTGCACACGGACTATGCCTTCTCTTCCTTATGGCTCATCCCGCGCATGCACGGTTTTCGCGCGCTCAACCCAGACATCAACATCCAGATCGTCGCAACGCAGGACCCGCTGGGCCAGGGCAAACACGATAGCGACGTGATGATAATTTTTGGAACGCGGCAGGAGGCGGGCGACGGGGCGGTATTGCTGCTTTCGGAAAAGGTCACGCCTGTCTGCTCGCCTGCCCTGCTGGCCGAGACACCGGCACCCGCAACCGTTGCGGATTTTTCGCGGCGTAAACTCATCCACCTCGAAAACACGTCACAGGCGCATTGGTTCGACTGGGCTGCCTATTTCAAGCATTTCGGCGTGCATCGCGGTGCCGAGCATGATGGCGGCGATATCAGCTTCAACAATTACACCATGGTGGTGCAGGCAACCATTGGCGAACAGGGTTTCGCGCTCGGCTGGGCCGGACTGGTCGATCCGTTGCTTGAGGCCGGCGTGCTGGTGACGGCAGGCCCAAGCCTTGACGCACCGGGACGCGGCTACTGGCTGATGCGGCCGAAAAGCAGCGACAGCGCGGTGAGGAAACTCACCGGCTGGCTGATCGACGAGCGGCGATGACGCCGCCCGCCAGCGCTCTTGGTTCAGATCGGATAATGCAGCGGCCCGTCCTGCAGCGTGACCCAGCGTAGCTCAGTGAATTCCGCAATGCCCGCCGTACCGCCGAAGCGGCCGTAACCGGAAGCCTTGACCCCGCCGAAGGGCATCTGCGCCTCATCGTGAACGGTTGGGCCGTTGATGTGGCAAATGCCGCTTTCGATGCGGGCGGCAATCGAAAGCGCTCTTGCCTGATCCCTGCCGAAAATCGCAGCCGAAAGTCCGAACTCGGTTTCGTTGGCGATGCTCACCGCCTCATCGATGCTGCCGGCCCTGATGATCGAAACGACAGGACCGAAGCTTTCCTCCGCATAGAGCCGCATGGCGGGGGTGACGCCATCGATGGCAATCGCATCGAGCATCGTGCCGGTGCCGCCGCCACCGGCCACCTGCCGAGCGCCCTTGGAGACAGCGTCATCCACCAACGACCGAATGCGGGATGTCGCCTCCGCACTGACCAGCGAGCCGAGCGGTGTTTTGCCTTCACGCGGATCGCCGGCCGTGAGGCTCGACGCTTTCTTGGCGAAGGCCTCCACAAATGCATCGGCAACGCTGTCGAGCACGATGATGCGCTCCGTCGACATGCAGATCTGGCCCTGGTTCATATAGGCGCCGAAAGCGGCAGCCGCGACAGCCGCATCGATATCGGCATCATCAAGCACGATGAACGGCGCCTTGCCGCCCAGTTCCAGCAAAGCGGGTTTCAGATAACGGCCGGCGGTTTCGGCAATCACCCGGCCAACGCGGGTCGAGCCGGTGAAATTCACGCGTCTGACGGCGGGGTGTGCGATAAGCGTATCGACGATCTTTGCCGCATCTTCGGGCGCATTGGAGACGGCGTTGAGCACGCCCTTGGGCAGACCCGCCGAAGCGACGGCTTCAATGATCAGCGCATGGGTGCGCGGGCACAGTTCCGAGGTCTTCATGACAACCGTATTGCCGCAGGCGAGCGGCGTGGCGATGGAGCGCACGCCGAGAATGACCGGCGCGTTCCACGGCGCGATGGACAGCACGACACCGGCGGGCTGGCGCAGCGCCATCGCCATGGTTCCGGGACGGTTGGAAGGGATGACCTCTCCCTTGATCTGGGTCGTCAGGCTTGCCGCCTCCACCAGCATATCGCTTGCCAGTTTGACGTTGAAACCGGCCCAGGCATCGGTTGCGCCGATTTCTTCCTTCATCGCCTGGGTAATGTCAGGCCCGGCGGCGAGAAGCGCCTGCGCGGCAGCCAGAAGCAGGCGGCGGCGTTCACCGGGCGGCGTTGCCGACCAGACCGGGAAAGCGGCCGCCGCGGCATCGGCTGCCCGGGTGGCGTCCTCCACCGTTGCCGCCGCAGCACTCGTCGCCACATCGCCGGTGATGGGGTTGCTGCGTTCGAAACGCTTGCCGCTTGTGGCCGGGCAATGGTCGCCGCCGATGAAAAGATTGACTGTCTGCATGGTCTTCCTCCTGAATTCAGACAATGGCGGCGGTGGTGCCGCCAAGAAACGCCCGTTGCACGGCGGGATCGGCGGACAGGGCCTCAGCCGTGCCTGCCCCGACAATCCGCCCTGCTTCAAGCAAATATCCGCGATCGGCAAGTGAGAGGCTTTCGCGCACATTCTGCTCCACAATCAGAATGGAAAGGCCGCTCTTCTTGATCTCCGCCAGAGCGGCAAAAAGTTCCTGCGTAACGATGGGCGCAAGGCCAAGGCTCGGCTCGTCCAGCAGCAGATAATCGGGTGCCGACATCAGCGCGCGGCCGATGGCGACCATCTGCTGTTCGCCGCCGGACATGGTGCCGGCCAGCTGCTGCCGACGCTCGGCAAGTCGGGGAAACAGCGAAAAAATGTGCTCTCGTGTCGCCTTTTCCGCTAAGCGGGCATGGCGGGGGTTGGCCCCGAGACGGAGATTGTCCTCCACCGTCAGCGCCGCGAAAATTCCGCGTCCCTCCGGCACCAGCGCCACGCCCCGCTCTACAATCTGATGAGCGGGGACAGCGGCAAGCGACGCGCCATTGACGCGCACTTCGCCGGAGACCGGAGCCACCATGCCGCCGACCGCTTTCAGCAGCGACGACTTGCCAGCGCCATTGGCGCCGAGCAGCACCACCGTTTCGCCCTTGGCAACATTGAGCGATATGCCGTCAACCGCGAGATGTTTGCCATAGCGAATTGTCAGTGCATCTATTTCAAGCATGTGCCGCTCCTAGATAGGCGGAAATGACCTGCGGATCGTCAAGCACCGTTGCCGTCGGCCCGTCAGCGATCTTGCGACCGGCGGCCATGACCACGGAGCGCGGGCAAAGCGCGCGCACGGCGGCCATGATATGTTCCACCAGCAGGATCGTCGTACCCTCGGACGCCAGCCGCCGGATCAGCGCTATTCCTTCCTGCAGCTCCGTGGGGTTGAGGCCCGCAAGCCATTCATCGAGAAGCAGAAGCTTCGGTTCGCCCGCCAGCGCACGCGCCAGTTCAAGGCGTTTCTGGTCGATATAGGTTAGATCGCCGGCCGGTATGGTTTCCCGCCCGGCAAGGCCTATTCTTTCGAGGCAGGCGCGCGCGACCTTCTCCGCCTCGGGGCGTGAAAGCCGCTGCGGGCCGAACATGGCCGATACGGCAACGTTTTCGAGCAGGGGAAGCGAAGGCAAAAGCCGCACAAGCTGGAAGGTGCGCGCCACGCCGGCGCGTGCAATCACATCCGGTCGCCTGCCCGCAATCTCCTGCCCTTTGAGCCGGATCGATCCTTCAGTGGGCTTCAGCGCCCCGGAGATAAGGTTCATCAGCGTCGTCTTGCCGGAACCGTTAGGCCCGAGCAGCCCGACGACCTCGCCGGCCTTAATGGTGAGGCCAAGGCCGTCCACCGCCTTCAGCCCGCCGAAGGTCTTGCGGATATCGGTGATTTCGAGAACGGCGCTCATGCGGCTTTCTCCTTTTTGCGCAATTTCTCCAGCGCCGCCAGCACGCCATCCGGCAGCACGAAGACGATGAGGATGAAGAGAGCGCCGAGGATGATGGAAAAATGGTTGGGGAAATTCGCGCCCAGCCACTCGAACAGCAGGAACAGCGGCACCGCACCGAGAATGGGTCCCCAGCGGCGCGTGGCTCCGCCAAGCAGGGCCATGATGACGGTGAGGAACGATACCTGCGGATTAAACACGATGGCCGGCTCGATATAGACCCAGCGCGGGGCCTGAATGGCGCCGACAAGCGTGATGATCGTGGCGGAAAGTACGAAGAGCGTCAGCTTGGTGCGGGCGAGATTAATGCCCGCATGGGCGGCCACGACCTCGTCGTCACCGATTGCCTTCAATGCCAGTCCGAGCTTGCTGCGGTCGATGAGGATTGCCAGCAGGAGAGTGATGACAGCCAGCGCCAGCAATTGCCACAGCACATGCTGCGGCTCCAGCGGCAGGAAAATGTAACGCCCGAGCGTGCCGGTCACATTTACCTCATACCAGGTGATGAGCTGGCGGATAAGCTCGGCAAGGCCAAAGGAAAAGATCACGAAATAAATGCCGGCGACGCGCAGCGTGGAAAGCCCGACAACAAGCGCCAGCGCCGCGCCGACAAGGGCCGCGCACAGAAGCACCAGCGGCCAGGGCAAAACCTCGCTCAGCACCGCAACCGTATAGGCCCCGACACCGAAGAAGGCGACGGTGGCGAGCGAAATGTAACGCGTCGGGCCGGAGAACATCGCCCAGGCGGAGGCAAGCGTCACATAACCGAGAAGGCCGATGATGACGCCGACGCCATAGGCATCGAAGAAGAAAGGGGAAAGCGCCAGCAGCGCGGCTGCGGCAAGGCCGATGAGAAGCGGGATCATTTGCCCCTCCTTGCGAAGATGCCTTCCGGACGCCAGAGCAGCACCACGAGAAAGAGCAGATAGGTGGCGGCAAGCGTGAGGCCGGGATCGACATAAACGAGCACGAAGGTTTCCACGAGACCGAGCAGCAGGCCGGCCACCAGCGCGCCAAGCAGATTGCCGACACCGCCCATGATGACGACGACAAGCGCCTTCATGGTGAAGACCACGCCATAGGAGGCGGAAAAGGTCTGGTACATCGAAATCATCACCCCGCCTGCCACGGCGAGTGCGCCGCCAAGCGCAAAGCCGATCGAGGCCACACGGTTCACATCAATGCCAACCAGCGGCGCGGATTTGGGCGCAAGCGCCACCGCCCGCAGGTTCAGACCCCAGCGGCTGTGGGTGAGCGCCAGATAAAGCCCTCCGCCGATCGCAACCGACAGGCCGAAGGACAGCAGCCGGTTCAGCGCCACGGTCGTGCCGAAAATGTCGACGCCATCGGAGAGATAGGAATAGGAATGGTAGTTGCCGCCGAACGCCACGAGCATGATGCCCTGGATAACGAAGAGCAGCCCGAAGGTCGCCAGAATGGAATCGACTTCCAGACGGCCGGAGCCGCCCGAACGGCGCACCAGCGGCCGCATCATGACCCGGTAGATGACGAAAGACAGGGCGTAACCGAGCGGCACGATGATGAAGAGCGACCAGAGCGGCGACAGGCCATAGCTGGAAAACAGCACGAAGGTGATGAAGGCAGCCGCAATCAGCACCTCGCCATAGGCAAGGTTCATGATGCGGGCAATGCCATATTGCAGCGAAAGTCCAAGCGCGATCAGCGCATAGGTCCCTCCCAGCATCAAGCCGAAGATGAGGGTGGATAAAAACAAGGGAATGTCTCCAGTATGGAAGATGGCCAAAGCCTTCCGGCCGGGATTCACGACCCCGGCCGGCAAAGGCTCACCATTGCGGCTTCGGAATGACCGGCTTGGCCGCGCCTGCGCGGTCTGCGGGCGCAATCGCCACGAAACGGTCGCCCTGCCATTGCCCCGCCCACCAGAGCTGGCGAAGCTGGTTGTCTTCAAGCTTGACCGGGCCGATGACGGTGTCGAAGCTTCCCGTCGAAAGTTCATTTGCCACCGCCGCCTTGTCGAGGCCAACGCGTTGAACGGACTGGGCCAGCATTTCAAGGCTCGCATAGGTGATGGCGCTTGCCCAGCTGTCCGGCTTGGTGCCGATGAAGGCTTCGTGGCGTTTGAAATAATCCTCGATCTTGTCGCTGCTGCCATCGACGCCGCCGATGCTGATCACGCCCTCCTGCTTGCCATCGGAGACCTTCGGGAAGATCGGGAAAGCACCGCCGACGCCGACATAAAGAACCTTCGGGTTGAACTTCGCGGTCTGCGCCTGTTTCGTCACCGCAAAACTATCGGGCGGATAGGAAAAGGCGATGAAGCTGTCCGCACCGCTCGCCGCCGCCTCGTTCACCAACGCGGCGAAATCGGAAGTGCCAACCGGATAGGTCTTGTCATAGGCAAGCGTGAAACCCGCTTCCTTCAGCGCCGGCCGCGCGGCTTTGATGAGATCGATGCCAAAACCGTCAGCCACGGAAATCACCGCGACCTTGTCGTTGATCTGGCCCGCATCGCGCGCAGCTTTCAAAACATCGGCGAG
This sequence comes from Agrobacterium sp. 22-223-1, assembly GCF_053522385.1. Lineage (NCBI taxonomy): Bacteria > Pseudomonadati > Pseudomonadota > Alphaproteobacteria > Hyphomicrobiales > Rhizobiaceae > Agrobacterium > Agrobacterium sp. 22-223-1. Next base: position 253,755 of record NZ_JBNWCN010000003.1, on the reverse strand, counting down.
CGCATTGGCATAGTCATGACCACCGCCCAGCATCCAGAAGCTCTTTTTCCAGCGCGCCGCGAAATCGGGCGCCTTGTCGGTAACGCCGGTCACGGCCAGCTGCGGATAACCGAAACGGTCGTAAAGCGGCGCAACGGCCAGATTGAAGCCCGTGCCCCAGGGCGGCAGGATGAAATCGACCTTGTCCTGGCTGGCCAGACGCTCGGTGAACCGCACGGCATCCTCGGCCGAGGACCGGTCGTCATATTCCACCACTTCCATCGGCAGGCGCTTGCCATCGGGCAGGGTCAGGCCACCGACATCGTTGACCTCTTTCACCCATAATTTGTAGTTCGGAATGGTGGTGATGCCAGCACCCGTGGCATTTGCACCGCTTTTCGAAACGGCATAACCGATCTTCACCGAGGTACGGTCCTGCGCAATGGCGTCACCGAAAGATACCGCCGACAAGGCAGCACCGGAGAGCAGGCAGAACAACGTTCTGCGCTTCAGATTATTCATGATGTTCCTCCCAAAGCGCCTTATCGGGGTTGCCGTTCTCCTCAAGGCTTTCCCCTGCGCTGATCAAAGTTTAGCAATGACAGCCACATATAAAATGCACTAGTGTAGCGCATTATTGTACTCTTGGAGGCCGAATGGCGCTGCATAGCCAGATTGCCGGCAATCGCGTGGAGATCACGGCGCGCACCCTCGCCTCGACGCTGCGCATCTCCGAATTCCGGCTGGAATCGGACAGCGCCCATCTGCTTCTCCTGTCCGCCGGGGAAGCGGAAATTCTCCAAGGTGAAAAGACGCTGCCCGTTGTGGCACCGGGGCTCGTCTGGCTGCCCATCGGCCCCGCCGGCCGCCTGCGGCTGACTGCCGGAAGCCGTGGATCGCTGCTGAGGACGAGCGAAATCGGGCTTGCCCATGCGATGCCCACCGGCACGAGCGCAAGCGCCGTGCGCAATATATTGCAGCGTGTTCTGACGCAGGCGCCGGCGGAGAAAGACCGGCAGGAACTTGCGGGTTATCTCGAGACCATCGCCCGCGAAAATGTCCGCGCGACAACCGGTTCGGACACGATCATCGCCAGCCTGCTCTCCGTCACCCTCATTCGCATCTGCCAGCACGCCATAGCCGATATTGCCGCAGCCGTCTCAACGCCCGGCAGCCTCACCGAGCGCTTTGTGCTGCTCGTCAGCCAGCACAAACGCGATCAATGGGGCGTGGAAGATTATGCAAGGCAACTCGGCGTCAACCGCGAACGGCTGGGATTTGCGGTGCGCAAGGCGACGGGGCTTTCGCCACAGGCCTATATTCATCGGGAGCTGCTGTCCGAAGCGCGTGACCTTCTTCTGAACTCATCGCTGCAAGTCGCTGAAATCGCGTTCCGATTAGGATTTCAGGACCCCGGCTACTTCAATCGCTTCTTCACCCGCAACGAGGGCACGTCTCCCGGCCGGTTCAGGAGAACGGCAACGCGAATGCAGAACGTGCCGCCGCCATCTTATGCGGCTTGGCCTTGACCTGACGGACGGCTGAGAATTAGGCCGCTTCCAGTTCCTTGATATTGGCAAGTTCCGCTTCCAGCCTCACAGCCGCCGCCTTAATGTCAAAGGCATTCTGCAAGTTCAGCCAATATTCCGGTGTGGTCTTGAAAAACTTTGCAAGGCGCAAGGCGGTGTCGGCGGTGATACCAAGTTTCTCTCCCGCAATTCGTTCTATGCGGGTGCGCGGAATATTGAGGTGCCTTGCAAGAGCGTAAGCCGACATGCCCAGCGGCTCAAGATAGAGTTCCCGCAGGATTTCGCCCGGATGGATCGGAGGCGATTTACTGATTGTCATGCTCGCTGGCCCTCCTTGGCCGATTTTTCATGAGCCTCTCCACGAGAATGCCAGACTAGTGATAGTCGGTTATTTCCACGCTTTCCGGCCCTGCTTCCGTCCAGACGAAGCAGATGCGCCACTGCTTGTTAATCCGGATCGAATATTGGCCCTCACGATCGCCGGACAGCTTTTCCAAACGATTGCCGGGCGGTGAGCGAAGGTCTCCTACCGTGGTCGCCGCATCCAGGATCGTGAGCAGCTGCTGGGCGCGGCGTACCAGATCGGCGGGAAAGCCCTTCTTCACAGATCCGTCGTCAATCGATGCGGTCAGCTTGTTTTTGAAAGAACGGATCATTGCTGGCCTCGTGATGTTGGTATCATAAACAGATACGCACAGAAGTCAACAGAACCGTATCTTAAAGAGATACGACTTTTGCCGCCCCCGCCACCGTTCGATGCCGCCCGATCGGCAGCATCATCGGCTTGCCCGAGGTCGGATCTTCGATGACCCGGCTTTCGATGCCGAAGACGTGGCGGACATTCTCCTCCGTCAATACGTCCTCCGGCGTGCCGAAGACATGCAGCTTCCCGTCCCTCATGGCGACGAGATGATCGGCATAACGGGCTGCGAGATTGAGATCGTGCAGCACCATGACGATGGTGGTCTCCCGGGCGTGGTTGAGATCGGTCAGAAGATCCAGCACCTCGACCTGGTGGCTAATATCGAGGAAGGTGGTCGGTTCATCCAGCAGCAATATGTCTGTCTGCTGAGCGAGCGCCATGGCGATCCAGACGCGTTGCCGCTGGCCGCCGGAAAGCTCGTCCACCGGCCGCTCGGCCAGTTCCACCGTATCGGTTGCGACAAGGGCTGCGGCGACGGCCTCGTCGTCCTGTCGCGACCAGCGGGCGAACAGGCCGTGATGCGGGTGCCGGCCACGGCTGACCAGATCGGCAACCACGATGCCCTCCGGCGCTATCGGCGATTGCGGCAAAAGGCCCATGCGCCGTGCGAGATCGCGTGAGGGAAGACGATGGATCGATTTTCCATCGAGCAGAACCTGACCGGCGCGCGGCGCAATGAGCCGCGACATGCTGCGCAGCAGGGTGGACTTGCCGCAGGCATTGGCGCCGACGATGACGGTGATCTTCCCGCGCGGAATGGTAAGATCCAGCCCGTCGATGATGAGGTTTTCGCCGTAGCCTGCCGACAGGCCGTTCACGGAAAGGGAGTGGCCGGTCATAACGAGCCTCCGCTGCGGTTGACCCGCACGATAAGGTAAATCAGATAGGGCGCACCGAGCGCGCCGGTAACGACGCCGACCGGGTAACGGCCCGGCAACAGGAACTGGCCGCAATAATCGCCCACCAGCACCAGCGCCGCCCCAATCAGCGCCGCAGGAAGGAGCAGCGAGCCATTGCTGCCGACGATGCGCGCCGCAATCGGCCCGGAGAGGAAAGCGACAAACGCGATGGGACCCGTCACCGCCGTTGCAAAGGCGATCATGCCCACGGCGGCGATGATGACGATGATGCGCGTTCGCCCTACCCTTACACCAAGCGCTGCGGCAGCGTCGTCCCCCAGTCTCAACGCTTCCAGATCGCGCGCACGGCTGAGGAGCAAGCCGCCGAAAAGGATAAGCGCGATGAGGAGCGGCAGCAGTTGCGCGATTTTCGCGCCGTTGACGCTGCCGGTCAGCCAGCGCATCGCCTCCTGCAGCGTCCATGCCGGCGCGACGGAGAGGATATAGGCGATAAAGCTTTCCAGCATGGCTGATACGCCGATGCCGACGAGGATCAGCCGCGTTCCGGCCACACCGTTGCGGAAGGACAGGAGATAGACGAGAAGCGCGACGCCAAGACCGGCGGCGACGGCGAAGACCGAGACCAGCGGCCCGTTCATCTGCAGGACGACGATGGCAAAAACGGCTGCCGCACTCGCCCCGGAACTGATGCCGATAATATCGGGGCTGGCGAGCGGGTTGCGCAGCATGATCTGGAAGGCGACGCCGCCAAGCCCGAAGCTCAGGCCTGCCAGAATCGACAGCAGCGCGCGTGGCAGGCGCAACTGCCCGACGGTGAAGGTTACGCCGGCAATGTCCTCCCCCAGTAGAACGCGAATGACATCGCCGGGCGGCGTGAAGGATTGCCCAAGCATCAGCGTCGTTGCGAAAGCGGCAATCAGAAGCGTCGACAGGGCAGCGATGACAAGGCGACGCCGGCGCTGGCGGGCGTGCCGATTGAAGACGAGATTTTCAATGACGGGAGCGTATATGGTCACAATTCGCGCACCCTCTGGCGTCTAACAATCCCGATGAAGAAAGGCGCGCCGACAAGGGCGGTGACGATGCCGACATCGAGTTCCGACGGCCGCGCCACGATGCGCCCGACAATATCGGCGGCAAGCAGCAAACACGCCCCGCCAAGCGCCGAGAACGGCACCAGCCAGCGATTGTCCACCCCGACGAGCAGACGGCAGAGATGCGGCACCACCAGCCCGACAAAACCGATCGGCCCGCAAATGGCGGTGGCTGCGCCGCAGAGCAGAATGGCGCCGAAGGAGGCTACGGCTCGGGCGACGGCAACATTCTCGCCAAGCCCGGCGGCGAGTTCGTCTCCAAGCGCCAGAGAATTCAGCTTGCGCGCCGAAAGCAGGCTGATGATGAAGCCGGCGGCCAGAAAGGGCAGCACGGTCTCGATACGCTCGAAAGTCGCCCCGCCGACGCCGCCGATCTGCCAGGAGCGGATGCCGCCGGCAATATCGCTGCGTGGCAGAACGACGGCGATGACGAGTGAGGAAAAGGCGACGGAGGTGGCGGCGCCCGCAAGTGCGAGTTTCAGCGGGGTCGCCCCGCCTCGCCCTAGCGAGCCGACAACATAAACGAAAACCGCTGATACCCCCGCCCCGGCAATTGCGACCATGATGAAGGCCTGAGCCGAGGCGATGCCGAACCATACGATGCCGATGACGACGGCGAGCGACGCCCCCATGTTCACACCGAGAATGCCGGGATCGGCAAGGGGATTGCGGGTGACACCCTGCATGATGGCCCCGGCGAGCCCGAGTGCCGCCCCGGAAAGCAGGGCAAGCAGCGTGCGCGGCAAACGTACGGCAACCGCCGCCTCTGCAACCGTCTCGACGCGGCCGCTGAGCCCGCCAACAATATCCGCAAAAGAGACGTCACGCGTGCCGATGGCGACGGACAGCGCACAAAGCAGCGCGAGAAGCGCCAGCACCGCGCCGAGCCAAGCCGTTCGCACGCGGTTGGAGCGGCCGGCGAGCAGCACGGCCGCCGCTTTGCCGGGTCCAGACGTTGTCACTGCGATTTCCCGGAGGATTTATCCGCAGCCTTTGCCAGAAGATCGGCATAGTCCTTCAACACCCACGAAATCGACAGCGGCGTTGGATTGGAGGCGGTGCCGAGCGGGTCTCGGCCCAGCATGACGATGGCATCGTTGGCAACGGCCGGCATGCGGGCGAGAAGCGGGTCGGCCCGCATGGCGTTCAGCAGCGGCTCACTGCCATAGGTCACGACGATATCGACATCGTCGAAGGCATCCACACGTTCAGCGCTGACGCCGGCGGCGAATTGCCCCGGCTTCGTGGCTTCCACAACGCTTTTCGGCGAGGCAAGCCCAAGATCGGCGAAGAACTTCACCCTGGTGTCATTGGCCGTATAGAAATTGACAACGCTGAGATTGGTGGCATCGAGATGGGTGACGAACATGGCTGATTTGCCCTTCAACTGCGGGTGGCCGGCAACGACCTGCGCGATCTCACCCTCGATGCGTTTGATGAGCGCCTCACCTTCCGCAACCATGCCAAGGCCGGCGCTGTTCAGCCGGATCATTTCGCGCCAGTCCGTCGCCCAGGGAGAAACGGGATAGGCAACGACAGGGGCGATCTGGCTCAGCGTATCGTAGTCGGACTGGCTGAGGCCTGAATAGGCGGCAAGGATGACATCCGGCTGCGTCGCCGCCACCGCCTCGAAGTCGATGCCGTCACCCTCGTCGAACAGCACGGGCTTTGCCGCGTTGAGTTCGGTAAGCCGCTTCGCCACCCATGGCAGCAGGCCATCGCCGTCATCATCGCCGAAATTGGCCGCGGCAAAACCGACGGGCACGATGCCGAGCGCCAGCGGCACCTCATGGTTGGCCCAGGCGACAGTTGCGACCCGCTGCGGTTTCTTCGCAATCGTGGTCGTGCCGAAAGCATGTTTGATGACGACGGGATAGCTGGTCGCCTCCTCCGCCGAGGCCATATTCGGCGCGATCAGCGACAGGAAAAGCACAAATACCGGCAGGAGGCAGCGAAACGGGCGAAGCATTGGCGAGCTCTCAAAAGTTCAAAAGTGGATTTGAACTCTCAGCTTCAATTGCCTCCGTCAAGCCCAGGCAAGAAATGCCGTCGCAACAGCGGTGAAATTTCCGGGGTTTTGTACAAAACCGCAAAAAGTTACAATACCGGACAAACTTTCTCAAGTTATTGGGCGCTTTGAGAGTGGGCCGTGGAAGCGGCGATCGGGGCATCAACTTCTGGAACATACCAATGAATATCGAAACCGAAGGCAGACACCGCAAAACCGCGCGACGTCGTTATCAGGACGCGACGCTGCTTGCCTGCACGGCGCTTGTCGCCACCCTGCCCGGCGCCTTGCTGGCGCAGGAAGCTGCCAACACAAACGGCAGCACGGTTCTGGAACGGATCACCATCGAAAGCGGTGACAATGACCAGAAGTCCATCGTCGCCAACCGCACGACGAGTGGCAGCAAGATGGCGACCGATATTCTCGACACACCGGCCTCGGTCTCCGTCATCACCGCCAAGGAAATGCAGCAGCGCGGGGTGCAGAGCGTGGAAGAAGCGCTGCAATATACCGCCGGTGTGACCACGGATTTTTACGGCTCCGACGACCGGTTCGACTATTTCAAGATTCGCGGTTTCGACGCCTATACCTATCGCGATGGGTTGACGCTTGGCCGTCCCTTCGGCGCGCTGCGCGAAGAAACCTATGCCTATGAGCGGGTGGAAGTGCTGAAGGGCGGCAATTCCACCACCTTTGGCGTCTCAGATCCCGGCGGCTCGGTAAATTATTCCACCAAGGTGCCGAAACGCACCCGTTTCGGTGAAGCCTATGTCACCGGCGGTTCCTATGGCCGCGCCGAAACCGGCTTCGACTTTGGCGACAACATCACCAGCGACGACACGCTGTCCTATCGCCTGACCGGCAAGCTCAGAAATGCCGATGCGGAATATGACTATTCCCGTGACGACGAGAAATTCTTCATGGGCGGCCTGACATGGCGTCCCACGGACGTCACCAGCCTTACCGTAGTTTACGATCATCTCAACAAGGATGGCGTTCCGGGCGGCGGCGGCCATCCCGTCGGCTCGCATTTCGACCGGAGCCGTTTCTTCGGCGAACCGGACTACAATTATCGCGGCACCAACCGCAATTCGCTGAGCGTGATGTTCGACCACGATTTCGGCTCCGGCCTGACGCTGAGTTCCAACGCCCGCTACAGCAAGGCGAATACCGATTTCGGTTATGCCTATATCTCGTCCACACCGACCAACGGTTCGACAATCGCCAACCGGTCCTATTTCGGCAACGACACCGAGACCGAAAACTTCCTGATCGACACGCGCCTGCAATACGATACGCGGTTTGAAAATGTCGAAAGCCGCAGCCTCGTCGGCGTCTTCTATAATGACTACACATCCGGTAGCAAAAACTACTTCGGATCGGCCCCAAGCATCAACTGGATGAACCCGGTCTATACCGGGGCACCCTCCTCGGTACCGCTCTTCTCCGACTCGCTGAAAGACGATAAGACCAAGGCGATCTATCTGCAGCAGGACCTGACTTTCTTCGACAGGCTGATCGTCAGCGCCGGCCTGCGCAACGACTGGATCGACACCGACCAGACCAACCGGCTGAACGGCACGACGGCGAGCGGCGACATCAGCGAACTGACCAAGCGTATCGGCGTATCCTACAAGGTCACCAATGAGATCGCGCCTTATATCAGTTACGCCGAGTCGGTGGTGCCGGCATCTGGTCTGACGGTAGAGCCCGAACGCGGCGAACAGATCGAACTCGGCGTGAAATATCGTCCGGACGCTTTCCCGGCCCTGTTCACCGCGTCGATCTACGATCTGAAGAAGAACAACATCACCGTCACCAGCCCGATCACCAGCCTGCCGACGACCATCGGCGAGGTGCGTGTGCGCGGTCTCGATCTCGAAGCCAAGGCGGAAGTCACGGACAATCTCAGCCTGACGGCCGCCTATTCCTATCTCGACGCGGAAATCACTGAAAACGGCACCGGCGGCAATGTTGGCAACCGGCCGCAATTCGTGCCCGAGCATCAGGCCTCGCTGTGGGTCAACTACACGCTTGCGGGCAATGACCATTTCGGCGACATGACCTTCGGTCTCGGCGGCCGCTATACCGGCGCTTATTATTTCGACAATGCCAACAAGGTCGAAACCGGAAGCAGCGTGACCGTGGATGCAGCGTTCAGCTACAAGATTCAGGAAACCGCCTCGCTGGACGTCAATGTTTCCAACATCTTCAACGAAAAACACGTCTCTTACGGCGGGTTCGGCGCTGACTTTTACAATCCCGGCCGGGCGTTTTCCGTAACCTTGCGAAAGACATGGTGAAAATCGATATTAGCAATATTTTTCAATATATTGATTTGTTTTCCTAACACACCACGTCATCCTCGGGCTTGTCCCGAGGATCTAACCACGTCCCATCTAGTCTGAAGTTGGCAGATCTTCGGGACGAGCCCGAGGATGACGTGGAGAGAGGCTGGAGGAATGCGCCAAACCGCTGAACATGGGCGGCGCAGGGCCGACCCGCTATCAAAGCAGCCGGTGCAGCCGTCGCCAGGCGGCCGGCGTGTTGCCCACGGACTGGCGGAAAGCCTTGGTCAGATGGGCCTGATCGGAAAAGCCAAGCTGAGCGGCGATATCGGCCACCGTCAGATCGCCTTCCAGCAGAAGTTTCTGTGCGGCATTGATGCGCCGCTCCAATTGCCATTGCAGCGGCGTCCTGCCGGTGGTCTGGCGAAATACGGTGGCGAACCAGCTTTCCGAAAGACCGACAATATCGGCCATCTCCGCAACCGTCATACGGTCGTCGCCACGCTTTTCGACCTGGGCAAGAAGCTTGTTCAACTGCGCCTGCGTCAGCCTGCCATTGGCCTGCTCCGGCGAAGGGCCGGGAATATCCAGCAGGCCGGCAACGATGCTGCCGACGAGGCTTTCCGCATAGACCGCATGTTTCGAGGGTTCAGCCAGCTCATCGACCAGCAGGCCGGCAAGGGTTTCCACCGAACCGATGTCCTGTATCTCGACCGGACGGCGCAGCGCCGTCATCGCCGCCGAACTGCCGACTGAGGGCGACAGGAAACGCAACAGGCGATCCTTGTGAATATGCAGATTGAGATGCGAGAACCGATGCGTGGCGCTGCTGCTCGTCCACATCGGAACGCCGGCCGGCACATAAACCGCCCGTGTCATCGGCCGCGAATGGTTGGTGAACTCGCCATTGCGGTTGGACATGCTGATGCGCGAGGAGACATCGTTGAAAAAGATCATAATGCGCGGATCGGCGGCCAGATAATAACCCTTGGCTCCCATCTGGCTTTCCGCTTCCCAGAAAGCACTGACCAGCCCGTCGAACTGGCGCCATTTCACCGGCGCAGTGACGCTAATCCCTTCCGTGTGCCAGGTCATGGAATGCCAGAAACTCAATGCGGGTACCGTCCGGTTGTCGGGTCTGGGGTGAGCGTATGGAAAGACGGGCGCACCGCGCCAGTCATCGCGCTCTGCCCCAATAACATGACTTATCAATTCATGTTAATAGCAAAGATCGTTATAAAGAGAAACATTCGCTGACGCGACGGCTCTGGAACCTCTGAGCGAAACGTCCGTTGAACTCCTGACAGGAACGCAACACGGGAGATTCATCAATGGACAGCAAAAAGGAACCGGGCAACTTTGCGGACAAGAAACGCGAAGAGAAGGGCCGTGGCGTCATCGTGGCCGGGCCGGATGCGCACGAAAACGAAAAGAGCGGCAAAGCTCCCTCGGCAAAGGCGGAAAAATCTTCATCCGGCAAACCGATTGCGGCTTCTGACCGGCGGTAGCATGCCGGATCAAGCGGTCGCTGATGCGTCCTCGCCAACCCAGACAGAAAAACACCTCCCCGATCGCTCAGGGAGGTGCATCATCATTAAACAGTCGGCCTTTGCTTACAGAAGGTCGAAACGGTCGGCGTTCATCACCTTGGTCCAGGCGGCGACGAAATCACGCACGAATTTCTCCCTGCTGTCGTCCTGTGCATAAACTTCCGCATAGGCGCGCAGGATGGAGTTCGAACCGATGACGAGGTCTACGCGGGTCGCCGTGTACTTGGCGGCTCCAGTCTTGCGGTCACGAATCTCATAGAGATTGTTGCCGGTCGGAACCCAGGAATAGGCCATGTCCGTCAGCGTCGTGAAGAAGTCCGTCGTCAGCGCGCCGGGCTTGTCGGTAAACACGCCATGCGCCGTACCGGCATAATTGGCGCCGATGACGCGCAGACCGCCGATGAGGACGGTGAGTTCCGGCGCGGTCAGGCCGAGAAGCTGCGCGCGGTCCAGAAGCAGTTCTTCGGGGCTGACGACATAGTCCTTCTTGACCCAGTTGCGGAAACCATCCGCCAGCGGCTCCAGCGGCGCAAAGCTGTCGGCATCCGTCTGCTCGGCGGAAGCATCGCCACGGCCGGCCGCGAAAGGCACGGCAATGTCGAAGCCGGCCGCTTTCGCCGCCTGCTCCACACCGTAATTGCCGGCCAGAACGATCACATCCGCAATGCTCGCGCCGGTTTCACGGGCAATCGGTTCCAGAACCGAGAGCACGCGGGAAAGACGGGCGGGCTCATTGCCTTCCCAGTCCTTCTGCGGTGCAAGGCGGATGCGCGCGCCATTGGCGCCGCCGCGCTTGTCCGAACCGCGGAAGGTGCGGGCGCTGTCCCAGGCTGTCGAGACCAGATCGGCAACGGAAAGGCCAGAAGCCGCGATCTTCGCCTTGACGGCGGCGACATCGTAGCTGGTGGAGCCTGCGGGGATGGGATCCTGCCAGATCAGGTCTTCCGCCGGAACGTCCGGGCCGAAATAACGGGACTTCGGCCCCATGTCGCGGTGGGTCAACTTGAACCATGCACGGGCGAAGACCTCGGAGAAATGGTCCTGATCGTCCTTGAACTTCAGCGAAATCTCGCGGTAGATCGGGTCGACCTTCAGGGCCATGTCGGCATCAGTCATCATCGGAATGGTGCGGATCGAGGCATCCTCGACGTCGACAGGCTTGTCTTCCTCGGCAATGGTGATCGGCGCCCATTGCGATGCACCGGCGGGGCTGTGCGTCAAAGTCCACTCATGCTTGAACAGCATATCGAAGAAACCGTTGTCCCACTTGGTCGGCTCGCTCGTCCACGCGCCCTCGATGCCGGATACCACGGTGTCGCGACCGATGCCGCGGCCCTTGGTGTTGATCCAGCCGAGACCCTGAAATTCCGGGCCTGCTGCTTCCGGATCGGGGCTGAGGTTGGCGGCGCTGCCATTGCCATGCGATTTGCCGATGGTATGGCCGCCGGCGGTGAGAGCGACGGTTTCCTCGTCATCCATGCCCATGCGGGCGAAGGTTTCGCGCATCTGCGCCGCCGTCGCCAGCGGATCGGACTTGCCGTTCACGCCTTCCGGGTTGACGTAGATGAGGCCCATCTGCACGGCAGCGAGCGGGTTTTCCAGCGTCGCGGGCTTGGTCACGTCGCCGTAACGGCCGTCGCTCGGCGCCAGCCATTCCTTTTCATCACCCCAATAGGTGTCCTTTTCCGGAGCCCAAATATCTTCGCGGCCGAAAGCGAAGCCGAAGGTCTTCAGACCGGCGACGTCATAGGCAATGGTGCCGGCGAGCGCGATCAGGTCTGCCCAGGAAATCTTGTTGCCGTATTTCTTTTTTATCGGCCACAGGAGGCGGCGGCCCTTGTCGGTGTTGACGTTGTCCGGCCAGGAATTGAGCGGCGCAAAACGCTGGTTGCCGGTATTGGCGCCGCCGCGGCCGTCAGTCACACGGTAGGAACCCGCGGCATGCCAGGTAACGCGCGCCATCATGCCCACATAGCTGCCCCAGTCCGCCGGCCACCAGTCCTGGCTGTCGGTCATAAGTGCACGCAGATCGGCCTTCAACGCTTCGACATCGAGCGTATTCAGGGCTTCGCGATAGTTGAAGGAGGTGCCGAGCGGATTGGTCTTGGTGTCGTGCTGGTGCAGGATGTCGAGGTTCAGCGCATTCGGCCACCATTCGGTCACCGATTTACCCGAGGCCGTGTTGCCTCCATGCATGACAGGACACTTGCCAGCCGGTTTTGAAGTTGCGTCCATTTCGCCCTCCGATGGGTTTAACAATTAAACGAAATAATCAATTCGACACGTGCAGCGCTGAGAGCCAGAGCCAGCGGCAGGTCATGGGAAAACCGTGCAGCGACGCTGGTGATCTCTCACAGCTACAGCTTCTTTCTGTCATGAAGATGACTAACAGCCGGGTTCCATAATTTCCAATTGTATATTCTAAAGGCTGCGATATGCTGAGCTTATGATTGCGCTCTCCATGAAACATCTCCGTTATTTCGACGCTCTGGCCAAGATCGGCCATTTCGGTCGGGCGGCGGAGGCGTGCGCGATTTCCCAACCTGCACTATCTTTGCAGATCCGGGAACTGGAGGAATTGATCGGTGCGCCGCTCGTCGAACGCGGCAGCCGCCAGATCAGGCTGACCGCGCTTGGCGAGGAATTTGCGGAACGCACCCGGGCCATCCTGCGTTCGGTGGACGAGTTGCAGGATCTGGCGCGTGCGGGGCACGGCCCTCTCAGCGGTCGCCTGCGCATCGGTGTCATTCCCACCGTCGCGCCCTATCTTTTGCCGCAGGTGATCAAGACGCTGACCCGGCATTATCCCGGACTGGAAGCACGCCCGCGCGAGGCGGTGACACAGAAGCTCATCGAAGACCTTCTCGAAGCCCGGCTCGACATGGCGATCGTCGCCCTGCCCGTCTCGGAACCGGCGCTGGAGGAGGTTCCGCTGTTTTCGGAGGAATTCATTCTGGTGCGGCCGATGGAGGATGCGGGCATGCCGGTGCCGAGCGCCGACAAGCTGGGCGAAATGCGCCTGCTGCTGCTGGAAGAAGGCCATTGCTTCCGCAACCAGGCGCTTTCCTTCTGCAGCACGACCAATGCGCCGCCGCGCGTGCTGATGGAAGGCTCCTCGCTCTCCACCCTCGTGCAGATGGTCGGCGCCGGCATCGGCGTCACACTCATTCCGCAGATGGCCGTCGATATGGAGACACGGCAATCCACCGTCTCGGTGTTCCGGCTGGCGGAACCGCGCCCGTCGCGCACCATCGGCATGGTGTGGCGCAAGAGCAATCCGCTCTCGGCGCAGTTCAGCCATATCGCCGAAATCGTCCGCGAATGCGGCCTTCAGAAACTCGGCCAGTCTTGAAGACGACAGACACATCAATATCAGGAAAGCGAATGTGAGCAGGCCGAATTACCGCGATATCGCCCGCCTCGCAGGCGTTGGAACCGCCACGGTCGAGCGGGTGCTAAACGGGCGCGGCGGCGTTCGTGCCGAACTCGTGGAAAAGGTCGTTCTTGCCGCACGCACACTGGATTATCCGCGCACCCTGCCGGAGACCCACCGAGGCCTCTTGCGCATAGAAGTGCTGATGGTACGCCCGGACACCACCTTTTACCGGCGGCTTTCCAAGGCCTTCGAAAGAATTGCGGCAACGCTCGACCCTCTCGTCGTTGTCCACCGCAGCTTCGCCGAAGAGATGAAGCCGGACGAGCTGGCGAGCCGCATCACCGCCGCCGCAGAGGCGCGCGCGGGCCTTATCCTCGCCAGTCCGAGCAGCCCGGCGGTTAGCGCCGCCGTCGAGGCGGCGGTGGCGCGCGGCGTGCCGGTCGTGCATGTCGTCACGCGCGCTTCGGCGGAAAAGGGCGAATTCATCGGCATCGACAATGGCGCGGCGGGACGGACGGCGGCGCATTTCATCACCCGCATGGCACGCCAGCCCGGCCCGGTCATCGCGCTCTGCCATCCGATCTATCAGGTCCACCGCGACCGTATCGGTGGCTTTTCCGATTACTTCCGAGATCGTCCCGGTGAACATCGCTTCGAATGGCTGGGCTTTACCCGCGACGACGAATATTACGGCGCCGAGGCCCTGCGCATGGCGCTCGATCTCTATCCCGACATGGCCGGACTCTATAATGCCGGCGGCGCGAATGCCGCCCTGATCGACGTTCTTCGCCGGCATCCGCGCGGCAGCGAGATATTCTTCGTCGGCCATGAATTGACCGATTATACCCGCAAGGCGCTGAATGACGGCATCATGGATATCGTGCTCGATCAGGCCCCCGAGGCGCAGGCCCGCCGGGCGCTGGATCTCGTCCTTCGCCGGATCGGTCTCACCGATATCGAACCCGATAACGCGCCCATTCGCTCCGTCACCATCACCGCCGAAAGCCTTTGATCTGATTTGATCAAGGAAGGCTTCGGCGTTCGCCGCCCACCCTGCTAATTTCTCTTCAAGGAGGAAAGCCGCAGAGCGCGAGAAGTGCCGGCGGCCATGGCGTGCAGACGCCCTTCTTCATCGTGAAAACTTGCGCGGGCGCATCGAGAGCGATCGTCCGAAGGAGAGCGCTATGGACGATCTGAAATATGGAACGCGTAACAAGCGCGGCGACTGGGCGCCCCACCAGCCGGTGGAAACAGCACCGCTCTTTGCCTTTCCGCCGCGCCTCGTGGCGCTTTTAAAGTGGCTGCCGCATTATTTTTTTCCGTGGAATGCGATCTTCGCGCTTTCTGCAGTCGGCTACTGGGCCTTTGTCATTCCGCCCGTCGAAACCATGGCCACGCTTGGCTTCGGCTGGATCGCCTGGCTTTATGCGGTCAATGCGGTCTGCGTCTTTCTCTTCTACGGCGGTTTCGAACTCCATCTCTATATTCTGAAGCGGCAGGAAAACCGCTTCAAATATAACGGCAAATTTCCCGCCGAACAGAAGAGCAAGGCCTTCTGGTTCGAGAGCCAGAACCTCGACAACATCCTGCGCACCTTCCTTTCCGGCGTGACGATCTGGACCGCCATCGAAGTGGCGATGTTGTGGGCCTATGCCAATGGTTATGCGCCATGGCTCAGCTTTGCCGAAAATCCATGGACGCTCGCAGCCGTGGCGCTCGTTGTGCCGATCATCCACGAATTTCACTTCTTCTGCATTCACCGGCTCATCCACACGCCGCTGCTTTATAAATGGGTGCATTCCGTCCACCACAATTCGGTGAACCCGTCGCCCTGGTCGTCGCTATCCATGCATCCGGTCGAGCATCTGCTTTATTTCGGCACCGCCTTTTATCACCTGGTCCTGCCGTCCAACCCGGTCCTCATGCTTTACCAGCTGCATTATGCGGGTTTCGGCGCGATCCCCGGCCATGTCGGCTTCGACAAGGTCGAGATCGGCGAGGACAAGCTGGTCGATAGCCATGCCTATGCGCATTACCTCCACCACAAATATTTCGAGGTGAATTACGGCGACGCCCTCATCCCGCTCGATAGGTGGTTCGGCACCTGGCACGACGGCTCGGCGGAGGGAGAAGCCCGCATGCAGGAACGCTATCGCAAACGCAAAGAAAAACTCGCGGCCCGCAAGGCGCGCAACACCATCGGGGAGGCAGCCGAATGAACTGGGTTTCAGCCTGCAAACTGGAAGACATCGAACAGGAAGGCGCGATCCGCTTCGACCACGCCGGACGCACCTATGCGATCTACCGCGGTCCGGATGACAGCGTTTATTGCACAGCCGGCCTCTGCACCCATGAGGCCATCCATCTCGCCGAAGGGCTGGTGATGGATTTCGAGGTGGAATGTCCCAAGCATTCCGGCGCCTTCGATTATCGCACCGGCGAGGCGCTGCGGCTGCCCGCCTGCGAAAACCTGAAGACCTATCCGGCGCAGGTGGTGGACGGCGAAGTACGCATCACCATCGGCTAGGCCGGGCTTTCGAGCAGGCCCGAAAGGGCCTCCGGAATGCACCCGGGCGGCCCGGCGCCCCAAGGGAGGACAAACATGAAATCCATCTGTACCATGGCCGCTGTGGCGGTCCTTTTCGCCGGCACGGCATCGGCCGAGACCATCGGCGTTTCAATGCAGAGCTTCGACAATAATTTCCAGACCCTGCTGCGCGAAGGGCTTGGCGCCCGGGCATCGGAGATCGACGGCGTCAAGATCCAGGTCGAGGACGCGCAGGCCGATATTTCCAAGCAGCTCAACCAGGTCAATAATTTCATCGCCGCAAACGTCGACGCGATCATCGTGACGCTGGCAGACACCTCGGCCGCTCCCGGCATCAGCGATGCCGCAGCCAAGGCTGGCATTCCGCTGGTCTACCTCAATCTCGAACCGGACAATGTCGCCAAACTGCCGGAAAAGCAGGCCTATGTCGGCTCACGGGAAACCGATGCGGGGCGGCTGGCCGGCGAAGCGGCCTGTTCGCTGCTCAAGGAGAAGGGAAAGGCCGCCGACGCGCAGGCCTATATATTGATGGGCGATCTTGCCCATCAGGCCTCACGCGACCGCACCTCGTCCTTCAAGCAGGCGCTCACATCCGGCGACTGCAAGGCCGTCACCATCGCCGACGAGCAATCGGCCGCCTGGACACGGACAACCGCCATGGACATGACGACCAACTGGATCACCGCCGGCCGGCCCATCGACGTCGTCTTCGCCAATAATGACGAGATGGCGATCGGCGCGGTTCAGGCGCTGAAGGCGGCCAGCGTTTCGATGGACGATGTGATCGTCATCGGCATCGACGCCACGCCGGACGGTCTCGCCTCCATGGCCGCTGACGATCTCGACGCCACGGTGTTCCAGAACGCCAAGGGGCAATCGACAAGCGCGCTCGATGCCGCCGTCGCCCTGATACGCGGCACGCCGGTCGACAAACAGGTCATGGTTCCGTTCGAACTGGTGACGCGGAAGAACATGACCGACTACGCCAGCCGAAACTGATCCTCCCCCAGCCGGTGCACCCTGAAAAGCGCGCCGGTCCCTTCTTACGGAGATACCATGGACGCAATTGTCATCATCGGCGCCGGCGAGGCGGGCACACGTGCCGCCTTTGCGCTGCGCGAAGCGGGCTTTGCAGGCAACGTCACGCTGGTCGGCACGGAGCCGCACCCACCCTATGAACGGCCCCCGCTCTCCAAACCGCTCGAAGGTGCGGTGCGGATGAAACCCATCTGCGGCGACGGAGCACTGGAGGCTGCCCGCATCTCCTATCGTCAGGGCGTATCGGCGACCCGGATCGATGTGAAAGACCGTCTTGTGACACTTGATGACGGGTGGACGCTCGGCTATGACAGGCTGCTGCTTGCAACCGGGGCACAGCCGCGAAAATTAACATGCCCCGGCGCGGGGCTGGCGCTGGATTTCCGCACCCACGCGGATGCGCAGGCGATTTTCTCCCGCACAAATAGCGGCGCCCGGATTGCGATCATCGGCGGCGGGCTGATCGGAATGGAACTTGCGGCGGTTCTGCGCGGCAAGGGGCTTGCGGTCAACATTATCGAGGCCGCAACACGGCCGCTCGGCCGTGCGGTTCCCCCGCGTTTTGCCGAAAGGATACACAAGCGCCATCTCGAAGAGGGCGTGAATTTCCATCTGGGAAAGGGCGTTTCGGAAATCACGCCGGAAGCAGTTTTGCTTACCGAAGGCGCGCGCGTACCGGCCGATATAGTCGTCTCCGCCATCGGCGTCCTGCCCAATGTCGCATTGGCGCAAACGGCTGGGCTTGCGATCGGAAACGGCATTCTGACCGATGCTTTCCTGCGCACCAGCGATCCCCATATCTTCGCGGCGGGCGATTGCGCGGCCGTCTCGCAAGCCGCCGGCGGACATATCCGGTTTGAAAGCTGGCGCAATGCCCGCAGCCAGGCGGAGGTCGCAGCGCATAACATTCTTGGCGCAAACGAGGCCTTCGCCGCCCTGCCCTGGTTCTGGTCGGATCAATATGATCTCGGCCTTCAGGTCGCGGGCCTGCCGCAGCCGGAGCATCAGAGCGTCACCCGACCGCTGGGCGATGGCGAACTGGAATTCTACCTTCAGGACGGCCGCCTTGTCGCCGCCGCCGGGCTGGGCGTCGGCAACAGCGTCGCCAGAGACATCAAACTGGCCGAGATGCTGATCGTCGCCGGCATCAATCCCGATCCGTCGGCTCTTGCCGACCCCGGCGTCAATCTCAAATCATTGCTGAAAAGCGCACGGGCGGCCTGATGCAGAAGCTGCTCGTCTTTCAATCGCTGTGGGCCATGGAAAGGCTCTCCGGCGACAGCCATGAACCAGGTCTTGAGGAAAACATAGCCCGGATCGCCGCAGCCGGTTTCGATGGCGTCAGCGCGCATTATACCGACCGTGCAGATGTGTTGCGTCTCAACAGCGCGATCCGTGGCACGGGCCTTCGGATTGAAGGTGTCTGCTTTCCGCGCAGTATCGAGGATCTGCGCCACACGTTGGCGCTGGCGCAGGAGTTTCCCGTCAGCCATATCGATCTGCAGGCGGATATCCGTCCGCGCCGGGTGGAAGATTGCCTGCCGCTTCTCGACGGCTGGATGCGGCTTGCCGAAGAGGCGGGCGTTCCCGTCTTCATCGAAACCCATCGCAACCGGATGACCAGCGATCTCCTGTTCACGCTCGACCTTCTGGAACGGCGGCCCGAACTGCCGCTGCTGGCCGATCTGTCCCACTATCTCGTTGCCCGCGAATTCGCCTTTCCAGTCGAAGATGAAAGCCAGCGGCAGATCCGCCGCATCCTTCGCAATGCGCAGGCCTTTCACGGACGGATCGGCTCCTGCGAGCAAATCCAGATCGAGATTTCCTTCGCCCATCACCGCCCATGGGTCGATCTGTTTCTGAACTGGTGGGACTATGGATTCCGCCACTGGCGATCGCTTGCGCCAGATAATGGTGAGCTGGTCTTCACCTGTGAACTCGGCCCCAGCCCCTATGCCATCACCGGCCGGGACGGCAGCGATTCCACCGACAGATGGGTGGAATCGCTGCAACTCAAGACGATGGCGCAGACACTATGGGCGCAAACCGCTCATTCTGCGAGCGGGATCGCGACCGTCTCCGATATCAACCGCTGATCTTATCGCGACGCGGCCTTTGCGGATCTGTCGGTCCATTCGGGTGGCGCACCGAACTTGTCGGCCACCATGCCCTGCAGGCCGCGCGACCGGCCATAGGCATCGCATTCGACATATTTCGGTTTTCCACCCAGGGCGGACCGGATTCGATGGCCGGAGGGGATAGAGAGGTTCAGCCCGTCCGAGACCTTGCCTGTCACCAGAATGCGCGAGAAGTAGTTGGAGAAATCGGCGGCAAGCTCGTAGGCATCCCCGATTTCCGAGACGCGGGCGTTGCCCGTGATGGAATTCGCTCCCTTGGACCAGACGGCCGCAGCGCGCTGGACGCCGGTGCTGTCCACCGCCTCCGCCTCGACGGCGAGGCCGCCAAGCCCGAATGGAAGACGCGGCACGCTGACCGGCAGGACGAAGCCGCTGCCGAGCGTCACGGCCGTCGATACCCCGGCCATGGTCTTATCGGTCGGCACCAGATCGGTGATGACCGTGCGCACCGTCATGTCCGCCGGCTGGCCCAGCGCGGCAATCCGGTATTTATCGCTGAGCGCCACGCAGATGGCGCGATCCAGCGCATTCGAAACAAGGACACGGTCCTTTTCCAATGTGACCCGTGACGAGGCCGCAAAGGAGAAGGTGGTCGGCACGATGGCGACGGTCTTGACGCCGGCCAGTCCGTTGGCGTCCACGAAGGTGCGCGATTTGGTGAACTTGCCCTTGACCGGGCTGAGTTGCGCATAAGAGGTCAGCGTACCGCCTTCCTTGAGCGGCACGGACGTGCAGCCGGACATGATGATGGCAAAGGGCAAGGTGGCGAAGGCGACGCCGCGACTGCGGGAGGCCCTGTCGCCGGAAGCCCGGGCAAACAGACTGCACTGTTGTTTCACTGCACGTACTCCAGTTGGCATGGTTGATCCTGTGCCCCACACGGTACGACAGCGAAAATTGCGGCAACATTACAATTGCCCGCCCCTGAAAGCGCGCGCAACGCAGGATCAGAAACGTAACCGGAAGGTGCTTCCGAAGGCGCTGCTGTCCAGAAAGATTCGCCCGTTATGGTTGGCGACGATCTGCTTGACGAGGCTGAGGCCAAGGCCGGCCCCGGTGCTGCGCGGTGTAACGCGATAAAAGGGCTCGAAAATCCGCTCCCGCTGATCTTCGGCTATCCCCTGTCCCTCATCGGAAACCGCGATCTCGCCACTGGCGAGAATCGAGACGTGGATCATCCCCCTGTTCCCGCCATGGTCGATGGCGTTGCGCACGATGTTGCTGATGGCGCGCGGCAGCGTGAACGGGTTGCCCAGTATTTCATATCGCGCGACCTGCGTTTCGAAGGAGATATCGTAGCCCGCCGCAAGCGCGAGCGGCGCGAGATCGGCAACGACAGTGCGCGCCGTCTCGACGAGGTCCAGCGTTTCGCGCCGGTCGTTCACCTGATCGTTTCTTTCGAAGGCGAGAAGCTGCTCCGTGGTTTCCCCAAGCCGCGCGACATCCTCCATCAGGCGTTGCTGCTGCGGCCCCGGCAGGCCCTCTATCCGGGTCTGCATGATCGCAATCGGCGTTCTCAGCTCATGCGCCGCATCGATGAGAAAACGCTGCCGCGCCCGAAATTGCTCTTCAAGCCGTTCGAGGATGCCGTTGAAGGCAAGGATCAGGGGTACCACCTCCCGCGGCACATCCTCGACCGGAAGCTTCGAGCCCGGCCGGCGCGGATCGATCTCGGGAGCCTTTTTGACGACGGAATTGAGGCCGGCAAGCGCCTCGCGCACGATGCGGGGAACCGAGAAGAACACGGCAGGCAAGATGACAGCCAGGAGGGGAACGTAAATCTTGTAGGTTCCGGCAAGGAGCGCCAAAAACTGCCCCCTCATATGCGTGGTTCCGCCGAACATGACCCTGACGGAACCCCACTTCGTCTCCATGCTTTCAACCAGGGCGACCTCGGAGACGCCCTTTCCGCCGCGAATATCGGCATCCGTCAGCAAATGCAGATACGGCGACAATTCCTCATAAACGGCAGGCACGGCGCCATAGCTCGCCACCCGCCCGTCCAGCGTGGAAGCCACGAACCAGAGCGTTGAGTTCTCCGCCTTCAGGGCCTGCAATGCCGGGCCATTGGTAACGACCAGTCCTTTTTGCGGATCGAGGGAAAGCGATTCATCAAGTGTTGCCGACAGGTCGTCCCAGAGGGCAATATTGGGCGAAAGCATCGTCATGCCGTAAAAGCAGAGACCGATGATGACCACGGCAATCATGGCGGAGACGACGACGCTGAGCTGCCAGCTCAGTTTCCACCACAAGGACGAGTTGGAGGTGCCCTGCGCTTTCATGCCTCTTCCTTCAACAGATAACCGATGCCGCGAATATTATGGACGCCAACGCCTGCGGAGGCATCGAACAGGCGTTTTCGCAGCCGCGATATATGCGCGTCGAGCGCATTGGACTGGATCTCTTCCTCGTAATTGTAGACGGCCGCCTCAAGCGTGGAACGCAGCACGGATTTGCCCTTGCGCTTTGCCAGCGCAACGAGAATCGCAAGCTCGCGCCTTGGCAGATCGAAGGGAGCGGAATTGATCGTGACGCTGAGATGGAGCGGATCGATAACGATGCGGCCGGCTGTGATTTCGGCCGGCGCAAGATTTGCCGGCCGTCTCAGAACCGCACGCACCCGCGCCAGCAGCTCACCGACGAGAAACGGCTTGCCGAGATAGTCGTCGGCGCCGCCATCCAGTCCGGCGATGCGGTCTTCCGGTTCGTTCAATGCCGTCAACAGTATGATCGGCGTGTCAATGCCGGCGTGGCGCAGCTGCGGAATGAAGGCAAGTCCCTCCCCGTCCGGCAGGCGGCGATCAAGCAGGATGGCGTCATAGACGTGCTGGCGCGTCAGCTCCATCGCATCGCCGAGCCACATCGTATGGTCGATGACGATGCCCTGCCTGCCGAGCGTCGCCGTCAGCGCATCCGCCATTGCCTTTTCGTCTTCGATCAACAGGAGTCTCATGCGTCACCGTCCCTTCGCATTCCCTTGTCTGCCAGAAAGGTTGCGGCAGTATTGCGGCAAAGAAGACACCTGAGCATTTCCAACCCCGTGCATGTCCGTTTCCACTCCGAAAAGGCATGAAATCAGGGCGATGGAACATCAGACCCTGCTGTTTAAGCAGCTGCGTTCGCAAGGGTAATGCTGCTGCAATTATGGACACCTATCCAGATGCCATACGCCTCAAGAGAGGCAATGTAACCGCCTGAGCGGCGGTACCGGTATGGAAAGGATTTCAGCATGTGGGTGAAGAGAACCATCAAGGCGGGGATCGCGCTTGCAGGTTGCGTTCTCGTTGTCACCGCTCTCGATCCGGCGCGCGGCAGTGTCGATGCGAATGAGCGTGTCAAAGGCATCGTGAACGGGCTCGTCGAGACTGCCGCGATGAGCCCGGCAGGCACTCCGTTCGAACTGACGGCGACCGAAACGGCGAAGATCGGCACGCGCCCGATGGTGGAGCGGCTTGGCATCAGCGGCGAACTTCAGCCCATCACCCGTGTGGTGATCCGCGCCCGTGAAGCCGGCAAGATCGTCGAGATGAATGTCCGCGACGGAGACGCGGTACAGGCGGGCGAGCTGCTCGTGCGTTTCGAAACCGACGAGCTGCAATCGACGCTTTTGCTGCGGCAGAGCGACCGGGATGCGGCCGAGGCCGAGCTGATGCTGGCAATGCAGGCCCTGACGAGAACCGAACAGCTTGCGCTGAAAAACATCGCTTCGGCAGAACAGCTCGACAAGGCGAAAAGCGATGTGGCGGTGAAGACGGCAAGGCTCCAGAGCCTCTCGGCGCAGGCGGATATTGCACGCCTCGCCCTTCGCAATGCCGAAATCCGCGCGCCCTTCGGCGGCACCGTCACCCGGCGGCTTGCCGAGGCGGGATCGCGTGTCGGTGCGGATGGCGAGCTTCTCACGCTGGTCGATACCAGCGTGCTGGAGGCGAAGGTTCTTGTCGCGACGCGCGATGTTCCGCGCGTCGCCCTCGGCCAGACGGCGGAACTGGAAATTGACGGCCTTGGCGGCCAGATCGTCAAAGGCACGGTCGACCGCATCAGCCCGGTTGCCGAAGACGGCACCCGCTTCATCGCCGTCTATCTGCGGCTTGCCAATCGTGACGGCCGGCTGTGGGGCGGAATGTTCGCCAGCGGATCGATTCTGCTGCGCGAGAAAAACGATGCGCTCGTCGTTCCCGCCATCGCGCTGCGCAAGGATGAGGCCGGTTATCATGTGCTCAAGGTGCAGGACGGCCATCTTCGCCGCCAGACAGTCACGGTGGGAGCGCGCTGGAACGGCGGCAACCTGATCGAGATTGCCGCCGGGTTGAAGGATGGCGAGACCATCCTGACCGCGCCGCTTCCACAATTGCGGTCCGATATGGCCGTCACCGTCGACAAGGCAGGCTGAAATGTTCTTGACCCGCATATCCGTTACCCATCCCGTTTTCGCCACCATGATGATGGTGGCGCTTCTGGTTATGGGCGCCTTCTCCCTGCAACGGCTTGGGCTGGACCAATATCCCAATGTCGACGTTCCCGTGGTGGTGGTCGTCACCTCTTATCCCGGCGCGACGCCGGAGACGGTGGAAACCGAGGTGACACGCCCGGTCGAGGATGCGCTGAACGCCATTGGCGGTCTCGATGAGGTCACCTCCACCTCTTATGAGGGGCGCTCCGTCGTCGTCGCGAAATTCAAGCTCGAGGTCCGCAGTTCAGCCGCCGCGCAGGAGGTGCGCGACAAGATCGCCGCCATCGAGGCGAATTTTCCCGAAGACGCCAAAAAGCCCGTCATATCGAGGTTCGACCCCGCCGCCGAGCCGATCCTGTCGGTGGCGATCAGTTCGACATCGCTCGATGTGCCCGCCCTCACCAGCCTTGCCGACCAGAAGGTGGTGCGGCAGTTGACGACGGTTGCCGGCGTCGGCCAGGCAACGCTGGTCGGCGCGCGCAAACGGCAGATCGATGTGACAATCGACGAGACGCGCATGCGCGCCCTTGGAATCGGCATCAACGAGGTGGTGAATGCGCTGCGCACCGGCAACAGCAACAGCCCGGCCGGAAGCGTCGTCGATCCCGTCTCCGAACGCACGATCCAGGTGCAGGGGCGTATCGAGAAACCGCAGGCGCTGCTGGATATGGTCGTGGCAAGGCGCGGCGGCGCGGCCATTGCGCTTCGCGATGTCGCAACGCTTTCCGAAGGGGCAGCCGATGCCGAAAACCGCGCCCTCTATAATGGCCAGACGGCGCTGGCGATCGACATCGTCAAGGTTCAGGACGCCAATACGGTTCAGGTCGCAACAGATGTGAGGAAGCGCCTCGATGCGCTCAATGCCGAGCTTGCCCCGCAGAACGTGCAATTGCGCATCGTCACGGATGCGTCGATACCCATCCGCGAATCCGTCAATCAGGTACAGACGACGCTGATCGAAGGTGCGGCGCTCGCCGTCGTCATCGTCTTCCTGTTCCTCAATTCCTGGCGCAGCACGGTGATTACCGGGCTGACATTGCCGATAGCAATCATCGGCACGCTCGCGGTGATCCATGTCCTCGGCTTCACGCTCAATACGCTCAGCCTGCTGGCGCTGACGCTTTCCATCGGCATTCTGGTGGATGACGCCATCGTGGTGCGCGAAAACATCACCCGCCATCTTCACATGGGTAAATCGCATCTGCGTGCGGCCCTCGACGGCACCAATGAAATCGGGCTTGCGGTAATCGCAACAACGGCGACAATCGTGGCAGTTTTCCTGCCGGTCGCCTTCATGGACGGCATTGTCGGCCGGTTTTTCTACGAATTCGGCGTCACCGTTTCCGCCGCCGTCCTGATCTCGCTCTTCGTCGCCTTCACGCTCGACCCGATGCTGTCCAGCGTCTGGTACGATCCGGACGCCCAGCCCGATGCGAAGCGCGGGCCCGTGGGCCGCCTGATCGCCCGTTTCGACCACGGCTTCGAATGGATGGCCGGGCAATATCGCCGTGCAATCGGCTGGACCCTGCGGCATCGGCTCGTCACCCTGCTTGTCACGTCGGGCATCTTTATCGGCAGCCTGTTCATGGTGCCGCTGGTCGGCACGGAATTCGTTCCGAATGCCGATGAGGGCCGCTTTCAGGTCAATATTACCGCGCCGGTCGGCTCTTCGCTGGACTATACGACAACGAAGGTGCGGCAGGTCGAAAAGGCGCTGAAGGAATTTCCGGAAGTCGAGACGCTCTATTCCACCGTCAATACCGGCGGCGCCGCCGGAAAACATCGCGCCGCCATATTGGTGGGGCTGGTGCCGCTCGATATGCGGAGCCGAACCCCGCTCTCCCTTGCCGAACCGGTTCGCAAACGCCTGTCAGCCATACCCGGCATAGAGGTCACGATCCTGCAGAATGGCCTTGGCGGCGGCGAAAGCCCGGTGCAGCTCAGCATCCTCGGCGACGACCGGGCGGTCCTCGAAAAAATCGCCACCGGTCTGGTCGAAGACATGAAGAAAATCCCCGGACTCGTGGATGTGACCTCCAGCGCCAAGGATGTGACTTCCATTCTTTCGGTCCGCCTGAAGCCTGCGGCGGCGAGCGATCTCGGCATTGCCCGCTCCGATCTTGCCGCAGCGCTTTCCCCCCTCATCGGCGGCGAGGATGTGTCGAAATGGACGGATGCGGACGGCAACAGCTACGATATCGTCATCCGCCTGCCCGTCGAGCGGCGGTCCGATGCTGCAGGTCTCGGTGAATTGATGATCGCAACCGGCCGCACGGCCGCGAACGGCGCGCCGCTGATGGTGCGTCTCGATCAGGTCGCCGATATCGGCATCATGCCGGCCCCCGCCGAAATCCGCCGTATCGACAATCGCCGCGAAATACTGGTTTCGGCCAATATCGCCGGCCGCACGCTTGGCGAGGTGACGGAGACGTTGCAGGGCCTGACCGCCGGTCTTGACCTGCCGAACGGCTATCGCATCCGCTTCGGCGGTGACGCCGAAACCATGCAGGAGACCATCGGCCACATGGCCACGGCGCTTACCATGGCCGTCATCTTCATCTATATCGTGCTCGCCTCGCAATTCGGCAGTTTCATGCAACCGCTCGCCATCATGGCGTCCCTGCCGCTTTCGCTTGTCGGCGTCCTCATCGGGCTGATGGTGGCCGGCAGCACGATCAACATGTTCTCGCTGATCGGCTTCATCATGCTGATGGGCCTCGTGACCAAAAACGGCATCCTGCTGGTCGATTTCGCCAATCGCGAGCGGCGGCGTGGGCTTTCGCTGAACGAGGCGCTGGAAAATGCCGGCGTCATCCGCTTCCGCCCGATCATCATGACGACGCTTGCGATGATCTTCGGCATGATCCCGCTTGGTCTCGCCGTCGGCGGCGGTGGCGCGCAGCGTGCGCCGATGGCTCATGCGGTGGTTGGCGGCCTCATCAGTTCCACGCTGCTGACCCTGATCGTGGTGCCGACCATCCTGTCCTATATAGACAGCATCGTCAGGCGTTTTGCCCGCCTGTTGCCGAAAGCGCCGGATGAAACGGGGCATTCGAACCATCAGGCGGAACCTTCCCAAAAGCAGCCGGCCTGAAAAGGCCGGTTTTGCATCTATGGGGCTGCCGTCACCTCAGCAGGAGAATGGCGGCTGGCCCCGCCAGAAGCACGGCGAGGACGATGATGGGATGGAGATAACGCAATAAAAAGCGGAGAGCGGAACGACATGGTTTCATGCAACGGCACCTGACGACAATCATCAGGCAAGGTTGGAGAGGGCCCATTGCGGCGGCATTACAGTCCTGGGCACAGGAGCGGATGCCGGACGGGTGCGGTTACGGCCTCTCGCTGCCCTGACGCTTCTTTTTGCCCTTCGGACGAAAATCGACAAGAAGCGACTTCAGTTCGATATCGCGAACGCGCCTTGCCGCCTCATCCGGGCGCACCCATTCCAGCAGGCGTTCACCGCGTTCCTTGAAACTGGTTTCCGCCTCCGTCACCTCTATCTGGAACACATCGACCATGCAGGGAACGACATCGCCATTGTCTAGCATCTTGAGATAGGTATAGCGGCCAACCGCATTCTTTTTCACCCGGCCCCGCACGCCGGCCTCCTCCCACGCCTCGATTGCCGCCGCCTCGTGCGGCTTCTTGCGTTTCATCGGCCAGCCGCGCGGAATGATCCAGCGTCCGCTGGTACGAGACGTGACGAGGAGGATTTCAACATCCTCGCCATTGCCGGTATAACGGAAGCAGAGCGCGGCATATTGCTGCCGGAAAGCGCCTGTGAAGAGCTTTTCCGGAACCGCAGCAAGCTGCTGGAGCAATGTCAGTGCACGAGCCGGGCGGGTTTTCCGGCTTTTCTTGGTGGGTTTCATATCCGTTGATAGTGCTGATTTTCCGGGTTGCATCAATGCCCCGCGTGCATTTATGACAGTTTTATGACAATCACCCCACACAACTAATAAAGCGCCATTGAGGGCCAATTCGCATGATGAGTATTTTTCGCAAGCTGATGCCGCGCGAGGACCGTTTCTTCGACATGTTCAGCAAACATTCCGAAACCGTCATCAAAGCGGCCGAGGCCCTTGACCAACTATTGAGCGGCATCGACGTCGAGAAGAACTGCGACCTCATCGTCGCCCTTGAACACCAGGCGGACGACATCACCCGCGAGGTGCTGCTCGCCGTCAGGCGCAGCTTCATCACCCCCTTCGACCGCGGCGACATCAAGGATCTCATCCAGTCGATGGATGACGCCATCGACATGATGCACAAGACCGTCAAGACCATCCGTCTTTTCGAGCAAACGGAATTCGATCCGCTCATGAAGGAAATGGGGCATGAGATCGTGCGCGCAGCCGGCCTCATCGCGGAAGCCATTCCGCTTCTCAACAAGGTCGGCACGAATGCGCAGCGCCTGTCATCCATCGCCGAAGAGGTGACCCGCGTTGAAGGCCGCTCCGACGAACTTCACGATCTGGGTCTCAAGGACCTCTTCCGCCGCCACGGCGCAAGCGGCAATGCCATGGCCTATATGATCGGCAGCGAGATCTACGGCGAACTCGAAAAGGTCGTCGACCGCTTCGAGGATGTGGCCAACGAGATCAGCGGCATCGTTATCGAGAACGTCTGATGGATGTCGCACTTGCCCTGCCGCTGCTAATCGGCCTTATCGCCATCGCGCTGTTCTTCGATTTTCTGAACGGCCTGCACGATGCCGCCAATTCCATCGCCACCATCGTCTCCACCCGTGTGCTGCGCCCGCAATATGCGGTCGCCTGGGCGGCCTTCTTCAATTTCATCGCCTTCCTGTTCTTCGGCCTGCATGTGGCCGAAACGCTCGGCACCGGCATCATCGATCCGGCCATCGTATCGCCGCAGGTGATCTTCGCGGCGCTGATCGGCGCCATCGTCTGGAACATCGTCACCTGGATTTTCGGCATTCCCTCCAGCTCGTCGCACGCGCTGATCGGCGGGCTCGTCGGTGCGGGATTTGCGAAGGTGGGTTTCAATTCCATCGTCTGGTCGGGCCTGCTGAAGACCGTCGGCGCCATCTTCATGTCGCCAGCCATCGGCTTCTTCCTCGCCCTGCTTCTGGTGCTCACCGTCTCCTGGCTGTTCGTGCGGCAGACGCCCTTTGCCGTGGACCGCACGTTCCGCGTGATGCAGTTCATCTCCGCCTCGCTTTATTCGCTGGGACACGGCGGCAACGACGCGCAGAAGACCATGGGCATCATTGCCGTGCTGCTCTTCAGCCAGGGACATCTGGGCGAGAGCTTCTACGTGCCCTTCTGGGTGGTGATTTCCTGCCAGTCGGCCATGGCGCTCGGCACGCTGTTCGGCGGCTGGCGCATCGTCCATACGATGGGATCGAAGATCACCCGGCTGAACCCGATGCAGGGTTTCTGCGCCGAAACCGGCGGTGCGCTGACGCTGTTCGGTGCAACATGGCTCGGCATTCCGGTCTCCACCACCCACACGATCACCGGCGCCATCGTCGGTGTCGGCGCTGCCCGCCGCGTCTCGGCGGTGCGCTGGGGCCTTGCCGGCAATATCGTCATCGCCTGGATCGTGACCATGCCGGCGGCTGCGCTGATCTCCGCCGCGGTTTACGGGCTGACGTCGCTGTTCGGCTGACGCTCCATCCCTGCCCCGATTTGCCGCTCCTCCCGGAACAAAAGCCACCCCGTGGCTGTTGTTCCGGGGGACCAATGCGGATTGCGGACATGGCACGGCAGGTTTTCTGGAAGGGTTATCTCAAGCTGTCGCTGGTGACGGCCTCCGTCTCGCTGACACCCGCGACGACGGAAGGCAACAAATACACCTTCCACATCCTCAATCGCAAAACCGGCAATCGCGTCGAAAGCCGTTATGTCGACAGCATCACCCACCGACCGGTCGCCGCCAAAAACCAGGTAAAAGGTTTTCCCCGCGCCGAGGACGATTACATTATTCTGGAGGATGACGAGATCGATGCGGTAGCGCTGGAAAGCACCCGCACGATCGATATCAAGACCTTCGTGCCAAAAGGATCGATCGACTGGATCTGGTACGACCGTCCGCATTTTCTGCGCCCGGAAGACAAGATCGGCACCGAAGCCTTCAGCGTCATTCGCGAAGCCATGAAGGTGAACGATGTTTTCGGTATTGCGCGCCTCGTAATCTACCGTCGCGAAAGGGCTGTGCTCCTCGAACCGTCGGGGAAAGGCATCATCCTGTGGACGCTGCATTATGGCGAAGAGGTGCGCGAAAGCATTGACGCGCTGGAGCCGAAGATGAAAATCGACCGGCCGCTGCTGGACGCCATGGAAAAACGCATCGGCAAACAGGTGACGGGTTGGAAACCGGCTTTGGTGCAGGACCCCATTCAGAAGAAGATCAAGTCCCTGCTTAAGACCAAGGGCGACGAGGTCTCCTCCTCGAAAAAGAAAACCGGCACGAAGGCCCGCACCGGCGGCAATGTCATCAACATCATGGATGCCCTGAAGAAAAGCCTTGCTTCCGAAAAGAGAAGCTGAGGCTCGACGCCTTCAGCGGGCCTTTTTCGGAAGCGGCTCGGCAGCGGCAAAAAATCCATCCCAAGGGTCTTTTTTCAGCGCGGAAAGACGCGCGCCGATATTGTTGACGGTGAAATGGGCCGGGCCGATCTCGGCAGTGAGTTCCGACCATTCGAGCGGTGCTGAAATGGCGGCGCCCGGCCGGGCACGTGTCGAATAGGCCGCAACCGCCGTATTGCCCCTGCCATTGCGCAGATAGTCGATAAAAATGCGGCCTTGCCGTTTCGCCTTGGTGGCGACGGAGAGATATTTTTCCGGCTCGGCCTTCGACATATCCGCCGCCATGGCCTTGGCGAAGGCCTTGACCGGAGCCCAGCCCGCCTGCGGCTTCAAGGGTGCGACGACATGCAGGCCCTTGCCGCCGGAGGTCTTGACGAAAGCGGCAAGCCCGGCTTCTTCGAAACGCCGCTTCAGCTCCAGCGCCGCTTCGATCACCTCTTCCCACGCCACATCCTCGCCGGGGTCGATATCCATGGTGATCATGTCCGGCTTTTCCCAATTGGCGGTGGTCGCGCCCCATGGGTGGATTTCGAGCGCGGCGGATTGCACGAGCGCCATCAAGCCATCGAAATCGGTGATGCGGATCAGCGGTTCTCCGCCCTTGTCCTTGGGATCCTTGATTTGCTCGACGGCCTTGTTGATGCCGCGCCAGGCGTGTTTCTGGAAAAATCGCTGCCCCTCTATGCCCTCCGGGCAGCGCAACAATGCCAGCGGCCTGTTAACGACAAAGGGCGCCATGTGCCGCCAGACCTGCGCATAATAGTCGGCAAGCCCCTCCTTCGTCACGCCGTCCTCCGGCCAATAAAGCCGGTCCGGATGGGTGAACTTGATCTTCGATTGCGGCGCCTGGGTATCGGACACGGCCTTCTCCTCGCGTTCGATTTCTGCTGCGGGCTTATCTTCGTGCAACCCCCGGAAGGAGGCGTGACGCAGATTGCCATCTCCAGACCATGCACGAAACTCCACTTCCGCCACCAGTTCCGGCTTGACGAAATGAAGATCGCGGCGGGCAAGCGCGGTGAGTTTCTCACCGAACGGGCTTTCTTTGCGCTCAAGCGGCTTCAGGCGGCCAAGCAGCATCTCCGC
The DNA here is from genome assembly GCF_053522385.1 of Agrobacterium sp. 22-223-1. Lineage (NCBI taxonomy): Bacteria > Pseudomonadati > Pseudomonadota > Alphaproteobacteria > Hyphomicrobiales > Rhizobiaceae > Agrobacterium > Agrobacterium sp. 22-223-1. The sequence goes on along the minus strand of NZ_JBNWCN010000003.1, from coordinate 222,551 downwards.
CACTTCACCCGTATAACCTGTCCCGACACGGCCGACATGGCGCAGCTTGCCATTTTCATAAACGCCAAGCGCCAGCGATCCGATGGCATGGTCGGATGTGGAAGAGACGGTATACCCCCCGATGACGAATTCCTGTCGCATCGAGCATTTGGATTTTACCCATTCGCCCTTGCGGCCCGAAACATATTTGCTGTTCCTGACTTTGGAAATGACACCCTCGAGGCTGAGCCGACAGGCATGGTCCAGAACAAGCGCGCCGCTTTCCTCAAAATGCTGGCTGTAACGCAGATGGGGGTCACCCGCTGGCAGCAACTTTTCGAGCAGCGCCTTTCGTTCGCTCAATGCCGCACCGCGCAGATCGCTGCCATCGAGATAAAGAAGGTCGAAGGCATAAAATACGAAGCGGTCGCTGCGCCCTTCGCTCAGATCCTGCTGCAAGGCGGAGAAATCGGAGGCCCCGCTGTCGCGTTCGACGACGATTTCGCCATCGATCAACACCGTTTCCACCGGCAGCGCCCTGAGCGCTCCTGTCACGGCCCGGCCGAATTTCTCCGTCCAGTCCAGCCCGCTGCGGGTCAGCAATTGAATCTTGCCCCGATCGACGCGCGCCTGCAGACGATAGCCGTCGAATTTGATTTCATGCAGCCAGCGATCTCCGTTGGGCGGTTTCGGCTTGAGCGTGGCGAGCGCCGGCGGCACGAAAGATGGCATGGCCAGTTTGCGTGCGCCTTTAGGCAGCGCATGCGCCTGTTTCCTGCCGGAGGCAGAAGCCACGGTCTTTTTCGATACCGTTTTGGAGTTCCATGTATCCTTCGGTTTGGCTGCAACTTCCGCGACACTGCGCCCGGTCTTTACGGATTCCGGCCGTTCTTCGAGAATATCCGCGCCGCCCTTATGCCTCGCCTCCTCGTCATCGCCTTTGATAAGCAGCCAGTTCTCCCGGCTTTCTCCGGGCTTTCCGTGCATGCGTACCAGATGCCATCGGCCTTTGAGCTTTTCGCCGTCCAGTTCGAATTCCAGATGGCCTTTGCGATAACCTTTCCGGGCGTCGCCGATCGGATGCCAGGTGCCGCGATCCCAGACGATCACGGTGCCGCCGCCATATTGTCCTTTCGGGATGACGCCCTCGAAATCGCCATAGCTGAGCGGATGGTCCTCGACATGCACGGCAAGCCGCTTGTCCTCAGGATCGAGGCTCGGCCCGCGCGTCACCGCCCAGCTTTTCAGCACACCGTCCATTTCCAGCCGAAAATCATAATGCAGACGGCGGGCATCGTGTTTCTGTATCACGAAGCTAGAGCCCTGCTGTTCGGCCGTCGTCCCTTTGGGCTCCGGCGTCTTGTCGAAACTGCGCTTGGCGTTATAGGTCTGCAATCCCATGGATCAGCTCGCTTTCCGCGGTGCCTTCCGGCCCGCTGCCGTCGCCCTTTTTCTGCCGCCCGCTTCGGCCCCCGCGCTGCGACGCAGGGCCTCCTTGAGATCAATGATATTGTCTTCCTTGCGCGGCGGCGGCCTGGCGATTTCCCGGCCTTCGATCTTGGCTTTCACGAGTTCTGCGAGTGCGTCATTATACCGATCGCTATAGTCTGCCGGGTCAAATGTGCCCGCACGCTTTTCGATGATGTGACCGGCCAGCTCCAGCATTTCCTCATCGAACTCGATATCGGGGATCGACTTGAAGATGGATGTCTGCGAACGGACCTCGTAGCTGAAATTCAGCGTCGTAGCGACGAGAGCCTTACCGCTCGGACGGATCAGCAGGACACGGTTGCGGCGGAAAAGCACCGCTTCGCCGAGAGCTGCGACATTCTCGTCGTCCATTGCCCTGGCAAGAAGCGTCAGCGCCTCTTCGCCGTCCTCCCCGCTCGGCGCGAGATAATAGGACTTGTCGAAATAAAGCTTGTCGATCTCGTCACAGGGCAGGAAGTGCCTGATGCGGATGACCTTGTCGCTTTCCGGCATCAGCTTCGCAATCTCGTCTCCCTCGATGACGATATGGTCGCCATTGTCGAGTTCGTATCCCTTGACCTGATCTTCGCGAAGAACCGCCTCGCCGGTGTCGCTGTCGACATATTGCCGCTCGACGCGGTGGCCGGTCTTGCGGTTGACGATATTGAAGGAGATTTTCTCCGCCGAGGTCAGTGCGGAATAAAGGCCGACTTCGCAGTTGAAATCGGCAAAGCTCAGATGGCCCCTCCAGCTCGCTCTCCGGTTCATGTCCGTCGTCCCTCGTCATCGCTGCGGGAGGACATGTCTCCGCGTCGGCCCTCGGCCAGAATGCACTCGATGGCGGGCACATCCGCCTCCGCCAGAACCGGCACCGGGTCGGACGCCATAGCTTCCAGCACCTCCGGCGACAGCCCGCCATTGCGGATAACCCATTCCATGGCCTCACGGGTCTGCCGCTCCGCTTTCAACTGCGCATAAAGCGCCAGTATCAGCCGGTCGCGAACATCGAAGCTCTTCAAACTTCTGTCTGAACGTTCTGCCTGCCGTTTCATCTCGAAATCCTCAAAGGCCCATCCGGCATTGGCGGACATCGCCTCAGGCAATGCCCCTGCCGCCGGTCACGCCATAAACCTCGCCATTGATGAAGCTTGCATCCTGCGATGCCAGCAGCACATAGACGGGCGCCAGTTCCACCGGCTGTCCGGGGCGGCCGAAATCGCTGTCCTTACCGAAATTCTTCACCTTCTCGTCCGGCTGGCCGCCGCTCGGCTGAAGAACCGTCCAGAACGGGCCGGGAGCGACGGAATTGGCGCGCACACCCTTTTCGATAAGCTGCTTTGCAAGCGCTTTCGTATAGGCGACGATGCCGGCTTTGGTGGTGGCGTAGTCCAGCAGGATGGCGGAGGGCTCATAGGCCTGTATCGACGCCGTGGTGATTACCGACGACCCCGGCTTGAGGTGGGGAACGGCCGCCTGCGCAATCCAGTGCAGGGCATAAAGATTGGTCTTCATGGTGCGGTCGAAATCGTCGGTCGACAGTTCCTCTATATCGTCGCGATATTGCTGCCTTGCCGCGTTGATAACCAGAATATCCAGCCCATCGAGATCACCAGCCGCTTTCTCGACCAGTTCGCGGCACCAGACCTCGTCGGTAATATCACCGGGCAGCGCGACCGCCACGCGGCCTTCCGCCTCAATGAGCGCCACGACTTCCTCCGCGTCGGATTCTTCTTCCGGAAGATAGGAGATCGCCACATCCGCGCCTTCCCTTGCAAAAGCGATGGCGACCGCACGGCCAATGCCTGAATCGCCGCCGGTTATCAGCGCCTTGCGCCCTGCAAGCTTGCCGGTGCCCTTGTAGCTTTTTTCGCCATGATCGGGGAAAGGCGTCATATTCGTTACCAGACCCGGCATTTCCTGGGTTGGGGTCGAAAAAGGCGGGCGCGGATACTGGCTGCGCGGGTCCTGTGGCTCGAGGCGGTCTGTCATCGCGGTCTCTCCCATAGATAGGTGTCCATCCGTGGCGCATTCGCTGACACAGCAGGCATATCGCCCGGTCGGGCTGACAGCGGCATGGACGCGCCACACGCTAACCTAACGATCTGCCTTGGCTCTCGTTCCATCGGACATGGGAAAGGAGGGCGACGACACCATTGTGCCGCCGCATCTCTTATCAAACGGAATGTTTCTTCCGTGTGGTGGCGCTGACGACCTGGGCGGGCGCGGCATCCGGTTTGCCGAAGAGATAGCCCTGCGCCTGCGCGCAACCCTCATCGACCACCATGCGGTATTGCGCATCCGTTTCAATTCCCTCCGCCGTCACCGGCAGATCGAGGCTGCGGCCGAGGCCGATTACCGCGCGCACGATGGCGCGGGCGTTGTCATCGTCGCTCATGGCGGCGATGAAGCTGCGGTCGATCTTGATCTTGTCGAAGGGGAAGCTCTGCAGGTTGCTGAGCGAGGAATAACCGGTCCCGAAATCGTCCATGACGATGGCGACGCCGAGCGCCTTCAACTGGTTGAGGATGATCAATGTCGCCTTTCGGTCCTTCAGAAGCGCGGCTTCGGTGATTTCCAGTTCCAGCCGGTTGGGCGAAAGTCCGGTCTGCATCAGCACGGTGCAGACGACATGGCCGAGATTGGCCAGCGAAAACTGCAATGGCGAAACGTTCACCGCGATCTTCAGGTGCGGTGCCCAGCCGGCCGCCTGACGGCAGGCCTCGCGCAGCACCCATTCGCCGAGCGAGATGATGATACCGCTCTCTTCGGCAATCGGAATGAAGACATCCGGCGGCACCACGCCCCGTGTCGGGTGCTGCCAGCGCACCAGCGCCTCGTAACCCACGACCTGGCCGCATTCGACTGACAGCACCGGCTGATAATTCAACAGCAACTCGTTGCGATTGATGGCAAGCCGCAGATCCGTTTCGAGCTGGCGGCGTTCGCGCGCCTCCTGGTCCATCACCGGGTCGTAGAAGGCCAATATGCCTCGCCCGCCCATCTTGGCGCGGTAGAGCGCCAGATCGGCGGCGTGCATGATGCTTTCATCATCCTTCCCGTCCCGCGGGAAGACGGCGATGCCTATGCTGACGCCAACGGAGGTCGGATCGTTGGCAACATTCATCTTCAGTGCAAACATGCCAAGGATCGTCTCGGCGAGCAGGCGCGCCTCTTCCGCCCTGGTGTGCCGGGTAGTCAGGATGACGAATTCATCGCCGCCGAGACGGGCGACAACATCCCCTGCCCTTGCGCATTCATCGAGAATGGCGGCGACCTTTTTCAGGACGCGATCCCCCTCGGCATGGCCGAATATGTCGTTGACCGCCTTGAACCGGTCGAGGTCGAGCGCCAGCAGCGCGAATTCGTCCTCCTCGTCGCAATGCTCGATCTGCTGGTGAAGACGGGTTTGAAACATGGTGCGGTTGGAAAGGCCCGTCAGGACGTCGTGGCGGGCGAGATATTCGATTTCCCGCTGCGCTTCGCGCTTTTCCGTCAGGTCGCGAATGGCCATCACCTCGCAGGGGCGGCCGCGATATTCGATCGTTCGTACGCCGAGTTCGAATATCTGCGCCTGCCCGGCGCGCTCGTGCACCGCCTCCACCGGTGCATGGCGCGGCAGATAGACGGGTTGTCCGTCGATGGCCTTGAAGAGATCGTCGGGGTTTTGTCCGACCAGCGACGCTTCTTCCCGGCCCAGAAGGCCGGCAAAACGGGTGTTAAGCTCCACGATCCGCCCATCGCGAACGACGGCGAGACCATCGAGCGTCGCATCCACAAGACCCTTGAGATCGACAAGGTAACGATCCACAAGAGCAGCGGCGGCGGTGGTGGACAGGATCAGGAACGTGACGCCGGAAATGGCGCAGATCATGATCAGCCGGGCGACATTGTCGGGATCAGGCCCCGATACGGACGGATCCGGCGAAAGCACCGTGGCCGACATGGCCGTGAAATGCAGCGCGCAGATCGCGAAAATCGCCGATCCGGCCGGCGCGGCGATGCGCTGCCAGGAGCCGAGGCGGCGAAAAAGGAAAAAGGCGAGGAGAAAAAACGCCCAGGCAACCGCAAAACCGCCCAGCACCGGCCCCCACCGATAGCTGATCGTGGCGGCGACATCCATTCCCGCCATGCCGACGAAATGCATGACGGCAACCGACAGCGTGACCAGCGTGCCGACGATCGCCGGGCTGTAAGCGGCCTGCGAACGGCTGGTGAGCGCCAGCCAGAAACCGAAAACTGCAAGAACCGCCGAAAACGCCGTCAAGGCGAAATCATAACCGATCGGCACCGCGCCCTTATAGGCGAGCATGGCGACGAAATGCGTGGCCCAGACGCTGAGCCCTCCGGCAAAGGCGGCAACCAGCACCCAATAGGGCTTGCGGCCAGCCGGACTTTCCTCCGCACGCAATAAAAGATGAAAAAAAGCAAACATGCCAAGCAGGCAGATAACAGCCGCAAGAAGCACGACCGCCCGGTCGTGTTGTACGACAACGCATTCCAGAACCGTGAACATGACGCACTCTCCCAGCCTCTGAAGAACCGCTCACGGTGGCACTATGGGAGTGGTTTATTTATAAATCTCTAATGCAACTATTGATAAATGGAACGATCTGTCCTGCAACGTACAGAAAGGAACGGGCCGCACGCGGCAGCCCGTAACTTTTTCGCGCGCGGCCCGGCCGGGACTATAGGAAAAGCCGTTTATTTCCAGCTTCGATAATCGGCTGCGGTGCATCCGAAAGGCGCCGGGCCATCGGAGAAACGCTCCTGCAGACGGGCGCATCCCCACTCGTTAATTGCTGCGGGCATCATGTTGTTGAGGTCCATGCCGGGCGAGTTGAACTGCGACGGGGCGCTGGTGACGTACCACAGCCAGTAACCGATAACCGCGACGACGATGACGGCCACGATGGCAACGAAAGTCCCCAGTCTGCGCAGGAGGTTCGGCCCTTTCGCACTCGTCGCACCCGGAGCCGAGGCGCCCTCCGGTGTCTGGTTCGCGAGCATCGGGGCAAGCGATGCGAGGGCCTCCGCCCTTTCCTGCTCCGATAGCTCGATCCGCTCCAGCCGGTCGTCGAGCAGAACCGGCAGCGCGGTCTTGCCGTGCCAGACTGCCAGCGCAACATCGTGTTTTCCGTTATGGCCAACGACGACCGGAATTCGCCCCCTCTCCAGATGGGTGAAGGACTGCCGCTTGGTCTTGTCTTCTCTGACCGTATCGGCATAGGTGACAAAGAGACGGCTGCGCTTTTCGGCAACCGCCGTCAGCGCCACCGGAATGACGGTCAACGGTGCGGGTTTGCGCAGCTGCAGGCGAACCCGCAGGACCCGGATAAGCGTGAACAGCATCGCCAAACTGCCGAAGCCGAGCAGGGCAACGAACACCCCAAGTGTGATGATGCGGTTCCAGAGCATGTCGAGGCCCAGCGAAATCGTAGCGAGTTCCGGGTTCTTCGCGGAGATGACCAGTCCGGTTTCATAATCGCCGGAATGGAAATCGACGAACATGACCTCGACATCCTTCTTGTAGCTCACGCCCGCATGGTCATAGGAAAGATCCGCCTCACAGGTCGTGAAGATCGCCTTGCGCGTCTTGCAGCTACCGCTGATATCGCCGTTTTCAATCTCCAGCGGATCTTTGCTGATCTGATAGTCGCGCAATATGCCCGGACCTTCGGCGACGAGCATGACGGCCGTGATGACCAGAAGCACCGGAATGGAAAAATAATAGGCTGCCGGCACTGAAATGACGCCACGTTTGAGGCTCAGCGGCCGAGACGGAAGTTTTATCTGTGCAAGGTTCATGGTCATCAACGCATTCTTCGGGAGGTGGGTGAGCGGAGTTCACGACTCTCGCCCGATGGAAGGAATAGTCAACGGTCGGTCTAAACCGATGAAGTCCTTGAGAAAACCCCCTGAAATTACTGGATGGCGTGCGACAACCACCTGCTGCGACTAGTTTCGTTTCCGCGAAGAGCCGGAGGAGCGTCATGGAGGACGCTTTCAGGGGTACGGACCTAACCGCCAATAAAAAAACGGGCGGTAAAACCGCCCGTCGCAGGTTCCAAAGACTATAGTTTGCCCTTAGTCCTTCGTAACTTTTTCCAGCCGGGTCGTCTGGCTGGGATGACCCACATAATCCTTCACGCGCGCATTCAGCACGATCGGCTCAAACCTCTCGAACATCGGCAGCACCGCCGGCTTCTGGGCGACGAACATTTCCTGCATCTGGGTGTAGATTTCTCCACGCTTCTTGGCGTCCGGCTCCAGCGAAGCCTTTGCCGTGAGCGCCGTCAGTTCCGGAATGTCCCATGCCGAGCGCCAGACGAAATTGCCGGCGTTGTTGGCGGCCAGCGAATTGTCGGGGTTGCTGGAGAATTGCTCCATCGAGCCCAGCACATTCGGCATGTAGGCGCCGGTCTGCGGAATGAGCAGATCGAAATCCCGCGCGCGGTGGGCGGCAATCACGTCCGAACCGTTACCCTGCTGGATATTGACCTTGATGCCGATCTGGCTGAGTGAGGCCTGGATCGCGGTGGCGAGATCGATACGCGGCGTTTGCGCAATCGTCTTCAGATTAAGCGTGAAGCCGTTCTCATAACCGGCCTCCTTGAGGAGCGCCTTTGCCTTCTCCACATCGAGCTTCCAGTCCGGGCTCGGAATGGCGTATTCGAAGTTTTCCGGCACCGGCACCGTGCGCGCCCGGCCATAGGGGCCCATGATAGTCTTTTCCATGCCCTTGTAGTCGATGCCATAGGCAATCGCTTCGCGGACCTTGGGGTTGGACAAAGGTTCCTTGCCGGCATTCATGGACAGGACGTAAAAGCCGCCCGTCGGCACGCGCTGGATCTGGAAGCCTTCCTTGTTGTTGAAGGTTGCAAGGTCGGCAGCCGTCAGCGCACTGGCGATGTCGATATCGCCACGCTCCAGCATCAGGCGCTCCACCTGGCTTTCCGGCACATGCCGCACGATGACGCGGCGCATTTTCGGGCTACCGGCCACATAATTCTTGTTGGCCTCGAGAATAATGATTTCATTCGGTGACCAGCGATTGAGCGTAAAGGGACCGGAACCGGCGGAATTGGTTCTCAGCCAGCCATTGCCCCAGTCGCCACTGCTTTCATGCGACTTGAGTTCCTTGCTGTCGACGACGCTGGCGATGACCATGGCCAGACGGTAAAGAAGCAGCTCGGACGTCGTTTCGCCGGAAAGATCGATGCGTACCGTTTTTTCATCAGGCGCGCTCACCAGCTTGTCGACATTATCGGCATTATAACCAACGCGCTTGAGGTTGGCTGCGGCCGCCTGGTTCATCTTCAACAGCCGGCTGAGCGAATAGACGACATCTGCCGAGGTTACCGGATTGCCCGAGGCGAAATTGGCCTCGCGAAGATGGAAGGTGATGCCTTTGTCATCTATCTCCCAGCGCTCGGCAAGCTGCGGTGAAACCTTGCCCGAACCATCGACCGAAATCAGACGGTCATAGAGGTTGGACATGATTTCGTTGGCTTTTCCTTCGGTGGCCTGATGCGGATCAAGCGACAGCACCTGAGCCAGCGAGGTTCCGATGACAAGCTGGTCATTCGGTGTTTTGGCCACGGCCGGCGCTGCCTGCACCAGCATGGCGCCAAGGGCCGTGGTGAGTGCGAGACGGATCAATGATTTTCTCATACCTGCTCCTCCTACAGATCGGTAATTCACGTTTGGGAAAAAGCCCGCGACGCAGCGGGGCGTCGCGGGCCAGAACGGTCAAAGATGTTTGTTATCAAGCGCTTCTATCAGCGCGGCGATGTAGCCGTAGCAGAAGGCGAAAGCGACACCGACGGCATCGCGCCCGGCAATCGTCGGCACATGGTCTGGCATGATCATGTAGCGATAGCCGAGTTCGTGATAGAGTTTCAGCGAACGCACCATGTCCATGTCGCCCTCATCGGGGAATGTCTCCATGAAGGAGAGTTTGCCGCCGCTGATATTGCGGAAATGGACGTTGAAGATCTTGTCGCGGCTACCGAACCACCTGATGATGTCATCGATCTCCTCGCGCGGATTGTCGAGCATTTCGCCGATCGACCCCTGGCAGAAATTCAGGCCGTGATAGGGGCTCTCGCGCATCTGCACGAATTTCTTCAGCCCTTCGACCGTGCCGAGAACGCGGGTGACGCCCCTGTAGCCCGGCGGTGTATAGGGGTCATGCGGATGGCATGCCAGGCGCACACGGTTGCTTTCGGCCACCGGCACCACACGCTCGAGGAAGTAATCGATGCGTTCCCAGTTCTCGTCTTCGGAAAGAACGCCCGCGAGACCCGGCGCTGCATCATGGTCCGCCTTGTCCCAGCGCCAGGCTTCATTGAGCGAGCCGCCGCGGCCGCGCTCCATTTCTGTGCGCGGAATGCCGATGAGGTTGAGATTGTATTTCGCGGCAGGGATTCCGGCCCTGGCGATATTCTCTATCATCGTGCAGACTGCATCGATCTGCCGGTCGCGATCAGGGCCGGCAAGCAGGATATCGGGATACGATGCCTGTTCGATGGGCCGCGAAGGCAGCGGCAATTGCACCATGTCGAGAACGAGGCCAAAGCTTTCGACCTTGTCACGGTGGCGCTCAAAGTCCTCGAAAGTCCAGCTCGCGGGCTTTCCGGGCGGATCCGCGTTGATATTTTTGACGCCGAGCTGCGCCCAAACCTTAAAATCCTCGTCATCGCGCGCAGCAACCTGGGTGCCGACATACATCGATTCTCTCCTCTCTCCATGCAAGTCATCATATGACATCGCATGAAATAAGATGAGTGTCGAGATGCTATTGCGCTTCTGACAGCAACCTGTATCGGCGCTGGCTCGCAAGCATATGTTCGCGCATGGCTTTTCGTGCCGCTTCCGGATCCTGCTCGACGATGGCGCGCAGAATTGCCTCGTGCTCGGCCTGCACTTTGCGAAGATAATTCGCGTCACCGGTTTCCGGCAGCGTCGGGAACTGCCCGCGCGGGATCGAGCGCGAACCGAACTGACGCAGAGCCTCCAGATAGAAGCGGTTATTCGTGGCGATCGCGATGGCCGTGTGAAACTCGTAATCGGCATCGACGGTGGTTTCACGCGCATCGATGGCCCGGGCCATTTTCCGGTGCGCCGCAGAGATTGCGGCCTCCTGCTGGGCGGTGCGGCGATAGGCGGCGATTGCCGCTGCCTCCCCTTCCGTCGCAAGCCGGAACTCCAGCATTTCCAGCGTTTCCGCAATGGTTCCGACTTCGGATTGCGTCAGTTTCACGCCAGCCCATTCACTGGCATTGCTGACGAAAACCCCCTTGCCCTGGATGGGAACGACATAGCCGGCGGAACGCAAATCCGCGATCGCCTCGCGAACCACGGTGCGGCTCACGCCGTAGCTGCGCTCAAGCTCCGGTTCGGTGGGAAGTTGATCACCGTTTTTCAGTTTTCCACTGCGAATTTCTGCGCTGAGATTATCGATGATCTGTTGTGCCCGCCTCTCCCGCGGCCTCGTTTTGTCGCCCATCATGCCACTCTTCCCTCTTGCAGAATACGAATCCCTTCGCTACTCATATTATGACATAGCCGCACGTCATATGTTTTCATGTTAGCTCAGGGAGGAGTTGGGATGAAGTACCATCAAGAGTTTTTGCAAAGGAGAATTGCGCGTCTGCGGCGAGCAGCGTGCAAAGGCTCCACTGCCGACAGCGTTCTCACATGGAAGTGCGGCCAGCAATGACGGAAATCTCACTGCGCGGGCTTGGACATCGTTTTCTGCAACTGATCGTCAGCCTCTTCATCCTGCTCTGCATCACCTTCATCATCGGCCGGGTCATGCCGACCGATCCGGTCGGGGCAATCGTCGGCGAACTTGCCGACCCCAAGGCCTATGAGGCCATGCGAGCGCGGCTGGGGCTCGACCTGCCGCTATACCAGCAATTCTTCATCTATCTGCGCGGGCTGCTGCATGGCGATTTCGGCATTGCGATCCTGACCGGAAACCCCGTTACCCGCGATCTGGCGCAGGCTTTCCCCGCCACCTTCGAACTCGCCACGCTGGCGATCATCATCTCGACGGTCGTCGGCGTCCCACTCGGTCTCGCCGCCGCCCTCTTCCGCGACACCTTCATCGACAAGTTCGCGCGCGTTTTTGCGCTGGTGGGACATTCGATACCGGTCTTCTGGTTCGGCATCGTCGGGCTGGTGATTTTCTACGCGAACCTCAACCTTGTCGCCGGCCCCGGCCGGGTCGATGTCTTTTACGAAGGCCTCGTTGAGCCGAAGACGGGATTGATGCTCGTCGACACCCTCCTTGCGGGCGAGACGGAAATCTTCTGGAACGCGCTTGGACACATCATCCTGCCGGCGATCATCCTCGCCTATATGGCCATGGCCTATATTACCCGCATGACGAGAGCCTTTACCCTCGAACAGCTCAGCCAGGATTATGTCATCGCCGCAAGGGCCAAGGGTGTCAGCCCCGCACGCACCATCACCCGCCATGTGCTGCCCAACATCGCCGTGCAGCTCATCACCGTGCTGGCGATCTCCTATGGCAACCTGCTGGAAGGCGCCGTGGTCACGGAGATCGTCTTCTCCTGGCCCGGCATCGGCCAATACATGACGAATGCACTGCTCATCGGCGACATGAATGCGATTCTGGCCGCCACAATCGTCATCGGCTTCATTTTCATGTTGCTCAACTTCCTCGCCGATCTGGCCTACACCACGCTCGATCCCCGTACACGGGAGGCCGCACGATGACCGATATCGCGCACAACAATACCGTTGATCGTCCCAGCGCCCTGTCGCGCATCTCGACCACCACCGCGCGGACACTTCGGAAGCTCGCGGACGAACCGCTTGGAATGTTCGGCTTCGCCATTCTGGCCATTCTGGTTCTGGTCGCCATTTTCGCACCGCTCATTGCGCCTTACGATCCTGCGCGCCAGGCTCTGGAAAACGCGCTTCAGCCTCCCAGCTGGACACATCTGGCCGGAACCGACGAATTCGGCCGCGATATTTTCAGCCGGCTCGTATACGGCACCCGCATCACCATCCAGACGGTACTGTCGGTCTCGGTCATCGTCGGTCCTATCGGCCTTGCCATTGGCGTGATGGCCGGTTTCTTCGGCGGACGAACCGACGCGATCCTGATGCGCGCGACCGATATCGTCCTGTCCTTCCCCTCGCTCGTGCTGGCGCTTGCCTTTGCGGCCGCCATGGGCGCCGGCCTCGGCACGGCGATCATTGCGATCTCGTTGACGGCATGGCCGCCGATTGCGCGTCTTGCCCGTGCGGAAGCGCTTGTCGTGCGCAATACCGACTACGTCGCCGCCGCCCGCCTCTATGGCGCCTCGCCGCTGCGCATCCTGTTTCTGTACATTGCGCCGATGTGCATTCCCTCGGTCATCGTTCGCCTGACGCTGAACATGGCCGGCATCATCCTGACGGCCGCTTCACTCGGCTTCCTTGGTCTCGGAGCCCAGCCGCCGCTGCCGGAATGGGGCGCGATGATCTCCAGCGGCCGCAAGTTCATGCTCGACTACTGGTGGGTCGCCGTCATGCCCGGTATCGCCATCCTGCTGACGAGCCTTGCCTTCAACATCGCCGGCGATACGCTGCGCGACCTTCTGGATCCGCGTCATGCCCGTTCCTGATAGCTCCCCCATCCTTTCGGTCCGCGACCTCAATGTCCGTTTCGGCCGCAACACCATTCCAGCCGTGTCCAACGTCAATTTCGATGTCGGGCGCGAAAGGGTCGGCATCGTCGGTGAGTCCGGCTCGGGAAAATCCACCACCGGCCGGGCCGCCATGCGGCTCCTGCCGAAAAGCGCCACGGTGACGGCGGAGCGGATGGATTTCCTGTCCGAGCCGCTGCTCGAAAAATCCGAGCGGCAGATGGGCGCAATCCGCGGCAGCGACATGGCGCTTATCATGCAGGACCCGCGTTATTCGCTGAACCCGGTGCTGCCCATCGGAAAGCAGGTGGCGGAGGCCGCCGAACTGCATCTGGCGCTGACCGGAAAGGCAGCGAGAGGTGCAGCACGGGACATGTTGCTGCGCGTGCGCATCAACGATCCCGACCGCGTGATGGCGCTTTATCCGCACCAGATATCGGGCGGCATGGGACAGCGCGTGATGATCGCCATGATGCTGCTCGCAAAGCCCAAGCTGGTCATTGCCGACGAACCGACCTCGGCCCTCGATGTCAGCGTCCGCAAGGATGTGCTTTTGCTTCTGGACGAGATGGTGCGGGAGAATAATTCCGGCCTGATCCTCATCAGCCATGACATCCGCATGGTCGCGGCCTTCTGCGAGCGCGTGCTGGTCATGTATGGCGGGCGCGTCGTGGAAACGCTGACGAAGCTGGAGGATGCGCAACATCCCTATACGCGGGGCCTGATCGCGGCGATGCCCGATCCCCGCAATCCGGTGCGGCGTCTCAAGGTGCTGGACCGTCAGGCCATCGATGCGGAGGTGATGCGATGATCACGGTAGACAAGCTCGACGTCGTCTATGGCGCAAAGGAAAACCGCAATCACGTCGTGCGCGGCGTCAGCCTCACGGTCAACAGGGGTGAAACGCTCGGCATCGTCGGTGAGAGCGGCTGCGGCAAGTCGACCTTGCTGCGGTCGCTGGCGGGGCTGGAGGCTGGCTGGACCGGCTCCATCAGCTTTAACGGCAAACCGGTCGGCAAGACCCGCAGTCGCGACGAACTGAAACTGGCGCAGATGGTGTTTCAGGACCCCTACGGTTCGCTGCACCCGCGCCACCGCATCGGCCGGGCTCTCGCCGAACCGATCCGCGCCATGGGACTTGGCGATGGCTGGTCGAAAGTGCCTGCCGCCCTGCAACAGGTTGGCCTGCCCCCACATTTCGCCGAGCGCTTCCCGCATGAACTTTCCGGTGGCCAGCGCCAGCGCGTGGCAATCGCCCGCGCGCTGATCCTCGAACCGCCGATCCTGCTGCTCGACGAGCCGACATCCGCGCTCGACGTCTCCATCCAGGCGGAAATCCTGAACCTGCTTGCCGACCAGCGCGAAGAACGCGACCTCACCTTCGTTCTCGTCAGCCACGACCTCGCGGTCATTGCCCATATGTGCGACCGTGTGCTGGTCATGCAGAACGGCGATTTTGTCGATGAGCTGACCAAGGCCGACCTTGAAGCGGGCGTTACCCATTCGGCCTATTCAGGCGAGCTGTTCGAAAGCAGTTTCCTGTAACGATCACCCATAACGCTCACACCGGGCGGCCATCCACGGCCGCCCGCCTTCTCCCGTGGCGCAATTTCGGCGATTTCGCCTGCCCGGCAGCGGCCAATCGCCGACAGGGGACGAGCGACCTTTTGGGCCGATAAATCTCACCACCGACTGCGCGCAAACCACCGGAACAATGCGTTCAGCATTTGTTCTGGATTGCTGTTTGAGTCTTTGCTAATCATTGCAACGACAGGGCAGACAATGGCCGGACATTCCGACGACTGCCACCTCTGAACAAGGTTCTCACCCGTGGGGACAGGCAGGTTATCTAAGGATTGCTGGCATGGCGGTTGCCTATCTGGAAAAGCTCAACGAACAGCAACGCAGGGCGGTGGAGCATGGCGTTGGGCTGGCGGAAGGGCACACGGCCGGACCGCTGCTGATCATCGCCGGGGCCGGTTCGGGCAAGACCAATACGCTCGCCCACCGTGTTGCGCATCTGATCGTGAATGGCGCCGATCCCCGCCGCATTCTGCTGATGACGTTTTCCAGACGTGCCGCCACGGAAATGTCGCGGCGGGTCGAGCGTATCTGCAAACACGTTATCGGGGCGAATTCGGCAATCATGACAGACGCGCTGGCCTGGTCCGGCACGTTTCACGGCATCGGCGCGCGCCTGTTGCGCATCTATGCCGAGCAGATCGGGCTCAACATCGATTTCACCATCCACGACCGCGAGGATAGCGCCGACCTGATGAACCTCGCCCGGCACGAGCTGGGTTTTTCCAAAACCGAAAGCCGCTTTCCAACAAAGGGTACGTGTCTTGCGATCTATTCGCGCGTGGTGAATTCCCAGACGCCGCTCAAGGAGATATTGCGCCAGCATTATCCCTGGGTCGCCAACTGGGAGAGTGAACTGAAAGAGCTGTTTGCAGCCTATGTCGAGGCCAAGCAGGTCCAGAACGTGCTCGATTACGACGATCTTCTGCTCTACTGGGCCCAGATGGTCAGCGACCCCGTTCTTGCGGACGATATCGGCAACCGCTTCGACCATGTGATGGTCGACGAATATCAGGATACCAACCGGCTTCAGGCTTCGGTGCTGATGGCGCTCAAACCCGGTGGCCGCGGGTTGACCGTGGTGGGTGACGATGCGCAGTCGATCTATTCCTTCCGGGCGGCGACGGTGCGAAACATCCTCGATTTTCCGGCTTCCTTCAGCCCTGCTGCCGACATCATCACGCTTGACCGCAACTATCGCTCGACGCAGCCAATCCTTGCGGCCGCCAACGGCGTCATCGATCTGGCGCGCGAGCGGTTCACCAAGAACCTCTGGACCGAGCGGCAGTCGCTGGAGCGCCCGAAACTCGTGACGGTGAAGGACGAGACCGAACAGGCGAATTTCATCATCGACCAGATCCTCGCCAACCGCGAAACCGGCATGACGCTGAAACAGCAGGCCGTGCTGTTTCGCACCTCCAGCCATAGCGGCCCGCTCGAGGTGGAACTGACCCGCCGCAACATCCCCTTCGTCAAATTCGGCGGCCTGAAATTCCTGGACAGCGCCCATGTGAAGGACATGCTGGCCGTGCTGCGCTTCGCACAGAACCCGCGCGACCGCGTCGCCGGTTTTCGCTTGCTACAGATGCTGCCCGGCATCGGCCCGAAGAAGGCCGGCAATATTCTCGATGCGATTGCGAAAGACCCCGAACCGCTGCTTGCCCTTGCCGAAATTCCGCCGCCGCCGAAGACCGGCGACGACTGGACGACCTTCACGCAAATGCTGGTGGGCCTGCTACAGGCGCCGAACGACTGGCCGGGCCAGATCGGGCAGGCGCGACTGTGGTACGAACCGCATCTGGAACGCATCCATGAGGATGCGGACACCCGCAAGGCCGATTTGCTCCAGCTCGAGCAGATCGCCGGCGGCTACCCCTCACGCGAGCGCTTTCTGACCGAGCTGACGCTCGATCCGCCCGACGCCATCAGCGATCAGGCCGGCGTGCCGCTGCTTGACGAGGATTATCTCAGCCTCTCCACCATCCATTCGGCAAAAGGCCAGGAATGGCGCTCCGTCTTCATTCTGAATGTGGTCGACGGCTGCATTCCCTCTGATCTCGGGGTCGGCACCACGCAGGAACTGGAGGAAGAACGCCGGCTGCTTTATGTCGCCATGACGCGCGCCAAGGACAGCCTGTCGCTGATCACGCCGCAACGTTTCTTCACCGGCGGGCAGAACCAGCAGGGCGACCGGCATGTTTACGCCGCAAGAACCCGCTTCATCCCGGCGACATTGCTGCAATTCTTTGAAACGGCAACCTGGCCACTGGTGTCGGCCGCCGCTTCCGAGCGCAGCGCGCAGCAGATCCGCATCGATGTGGGTGCGCGGATGCGCGCCATGTGGAAGTAAAAGCGGGGCGCTCACCCCGCTCTCATGACTGGCGATGTCAGAACTTCACGCTGGCCGTCAGGCTGACATTGAAGGGCTCGCCTACGGCATTGGCATAGCTGGTGGAGCCGATGGACGAGGTATAATAGGTCTTGTCGAAGATGTTCTTCAGATTGAGCTGCAGCGTCACCGGCTTTTCGAACTGAAGCGTGTAGGTGGCGAAGGCGTCGAAGACCGCATAGCCCGGCAGATTATAGGAATTGTCGTTGATGCCGGCGCGCTCACCCACCGCCCGCACACCGCCGCCGACGCGCAGCGTATTGCCGTTCGGACCGACCTCGCCGACATCATAGGCAAGGAAGAGCGAGCCGGTGTGGCGCGCCACATTCGGCAGGCGCTTGCCGGCATAGATGGGATCTTCGAGCACGAGCGCATCCGTATAGGCATAGCTTGCGATGACATCGAGATCGTCGGTCAGGCTGCCGGCAATATCGACCTCCACACCGCGCGAACGGACGAGGCCGGCGGCCTTCACCGTGGAGACGCCGCCGACATCTTCCGAATAGGCGACATTGCGCTTGCGGGCATTGAACAGGGCGATATTGGCGTTCAGCCCGGCGAAAAGATCGAACTTCGCGCCCACTTCATAAGAAACGCCCTCTTCCGGATCGAGCCCGCCATAATAGGCGCCGATGGATGATTGCGGACGGAAGGTCTTGGCCACATTGGCATAGAGCGAGGCATTCGGAGTGAGCTTGTAGACGAGGCCGGCATTGGGAATGAGCTCGCCGCCATCCTTCTCGGTATTGACGACGAAGGGACGGCCCTTGCCGGCATAGATGTCGTAATACTGGTAACGCAAACCGCCGACCGCGATCCATTGATCGTTAAGGTGCAGGGCGTCCTGCATATAGATCGAGGCGGTGGAGAGCTGTTCCGTCTGGTCGCTGTCGACCGCCCTTACCGTGGTGCAGACCGGCAGGCGGCCATAAACCGGATTGTTGATGTTGAAATTCGTGGAATTCGCGCATCGCAGCATGTCGGTGCGCAGGGTATCGCTGTAATCGTAAGACGCGCCGAACAGCAGATCGTTGCGCAGCCCACCGATTTCCGCCTCGCCCGTCAGATCCGCTCGCAGCGCGTGATTGTAAATCGTCGAATATTGCGTCGCATCGGCCCGTCGCGTCACCTGCCCGGTGCGGGAATTATAACCCATCACGCGCGCCTGATTGTCCGAATATTCGTTGCGGCTATAGGCGTAATTCAGCGACAGCTTCCAGTCATCGGAGAGTTGGCGGTCTATGGCGATGCTCGCCAGATCGGATTTGCCGTCGGTGATGTTATAGGCTTCATCGAGGCGCAGGCGGCGGCTGACATTGATCGCCTTGCCGGTCGCCGGATTGAAGATCGTGCCGCGATCGAACGGCACGCTGTAGTCCTCATGCATATAGGAAACCGTAATATCGGTGTCCTCGCCGCTCCATTTTAGCGAAGGCGCGATCAGCCAGTTCTTCTTCTCACCGAAATTACGCCAGTAATCGCTGTTTTCGCCCTCGCCGATCAGGCGATAGGAAAAATCCGTACCCGCAATCGGGCCGGTCACATCGAAACCGCCTGATGTGCCATACTTGCCCGCCCCATAAGCGGAAAAGCGCGAATAGGCCTGCGCCGTGAACGTGTCTTCCGGCTTCTTCGTCACGACATTCACCATGCCGCCGGGATCGAGGATACCATAAAGTGTGGAGGCAGGTCCCTTCAGAACTTCCACCCGCTCGACCGTATCGTTGAAGGAATGCGGCAGCGCCGTCTTCAACCCGTTGACGAGGATGGACCCGTCGCGATTATCGCCGAAACCACGGCGGATGACGGCATCCTGCGTGCCGCCGAGCGTATTTGCCTGGGTGACGCCGCTGACATTGGCCAGCGCATCGTCCAGCGAGCGCGCCTGCTGGTCGCGCAGCACCTCAGCCGTCACCACATTGACCGATTGCGGAATATCGAGGAGCGGCGTTTCGGTGCGCGTCGCCGTGCCCGTCGTCACCGGCTGATAACCGCGCGCACCTTTTTTGACATCCGCATTGACGGTTATGGTTTCGAGCACCGTCGTTCCATCAGCATTTTTCTTCGGCGTCGCACTCTCCTGCGCGAAAGCAGGCAGGGCGACCCCGGCCAGAAGAAACGCCAGTAGCGCCCGCAAGCGCACCCCAATGATCGTCGAACCGTCATGCATCTGTCTTGTCCCCGGCTGTCCCAAATCGTCATCGCGACGATACACCGCTCTTTCAATTGATGAATGTAGTAGTCAACTTTATTTCCGCTTCAGCGGGGCAAAACGTCGGTACCGAAGGGTGCATTCGCGCTTCCTGGCGTGTCATTTCAGCCTATGACAGCCGCTTTTTGTTCAAATCGACCGGCAAAAACCGCTTTTTCGAACGCAATATACTTGACTACTACAGTCATCAATAATTCTGGTGGCAACGCATTCAGACGGTGACGAATTTGAACGACGGCATGAGACCCATAAGCACGGATACAGGCCTTGCGGCGCAGGCAATCGAGCTTGCCTATGGCGACACGCCGGTGCTTGCGGACATGTCCATCAATGTCACGCCGAACCGCTTCACCGTTCTGCTTGGCCCGAACGGTTCTGGAAAATCCACGCTTCTCTGCGCGCTTGCCCGCCTGCACCGGCCCGCACGGGGCCATATTCTTCTCAACGGCAGCGATATCTTCCGCCACCCCACCAAGGAGGTGGCGAAGAAGCTCGGCATGCTGGCGCAGCAGAACCATACGCCGGAGGGGCTTTCGGTTTTCGATCTCGTCTCCCGCGGCCGTTACCCGCATCAGGGATTTCTGAAGCAATGGAGCGAGGAAGACGCCCGCGCAGTGGAAGAGGCGCTTTCGGTGACTGGAATGTCCGAGCTGGCGGAAAGAGCAGTCGACAGCCTTTCCGGCGGCCAACGCCAGCGCGCCTGGATCGCCATGGCGCTGGCCCAGCAGACGGATATAATTCTTCTCGACGAACCGACGACCTTTCTCGATCTGCACCACCAGATAGAGGTGCTGGACATGCTGGCCGGCCTCGTCACCCGCCACAACCGTACGATCGTGGCGGTGCTCCACGACATCAATCTTGCCCTGCAATATGCCGATCACCTGATTTTTCTGAAGGACGGGCGGCTGCGGCACCGGCTGGAAACGGCAGCGGCGTGCGATGCCGGCATCATTGCCGATGTCTTCGACATAGCAGTTGCCCAGCTCACGCATCCGGTCACGGCACGGCCGGTATTTCTTCCCCTGCCCGGACGGGCCGGCGCGGCATGAACCTTACCGGCACCAGCAGCGGAAGCACCCTTGCCCTTAGAGAGCGAGCCTATGGCCGCACACTTGCGGCAGCGCTTCTCCTGCTGCTCACCATGCTGCTTCTGGTGCTGGCGCATATAGCCACCGGCCCGCGCCCCATTGCGCCGCACGTTCTGCAAGACCTGATATTCGCTTATGACGCCCGCAATTTCGACCAGCAGGTTTTGATGCGCCTGCGCCTGCCGCGTTTGCTGGCTGCGATGCAGGCCGGGGCCTGCCTTGGAACAGCGGGGCTTCTGCTGCAAACCCTGCTTCGAAATCCGCTCGGCGAGCCGCATATTCTGGGGTTGAATGCCGGGGCAAGCCTTGCCGTCGTTCTGGCGACAGTGATGCCGCTCGGGCTGATCGCAACGCCGCTGTTCCGCCCATTGCTGGCGGCGACGGGTGCGGGCATCAGCTTCTCGCTCGTGCTTCTCCTTGCTTCCGCCGGGCGGCAGGGGCTGACACCGGCAAAACTCGTCTTTTGCGGCATTGCGCTTTCCACGCTTGCCGGAACCCTCACCTCCGCCATCCTCATTCTCAATGAAGAAACATTGCAGCAGATGCGTTTCTGGCTGGTGGGCGATACGGCCGGCGTTTCGATCACAACCATCGCCGCCGCCCTGCCCGCGGCCGCGATCGCGCTTATCCTCGCTTTCGCCGCCGCTCCCCGGCTCGATCTTCTGGGGCTGGGCGAGAGCGCTGCCGCAGCGCTCGGTGTGCCGGTCCGTTCGACGCGGATTCTGGCGCTTGTCTCCATATCGCTGTTCTGCGGCGCGGCCATCGCCGTCGTCGGTCCCATCGGCTTCGTCGGTCTGGTGGTGCCGCCGCTCGTCGCGCGCCTGAAAACGGGGCGGCTTCTGCTTGCCATACCCATCGCTGCACTCGGCGGCGCGGTTCTGTTGATCGCCGCCGATCTCGCCGCCCGCCTCATTCTCCTGCCGAAAGAGCTGCCCACCGGCGCAATGACCGGCCTTGTCGGCGCGCCGGTGTTTCTCTGGCTGGTGCGCAGGGTGCTGAAATGAACCGCTACCGGGTTCTCCGACTGGGGCGCTTTTCCGTCCGCGTCATGCCGTCGCGGCTCGCCATTCTGCTGGCGCTTTTCCTCTGCCTCATGCTTGTCGCCCTGTGGTCGCTCAGCGCCGGCAGCCAGCATATCCCCGCCGCCGCCCTGTGGTCGCTTGTCACCGCAACCAACACCGATCCCGCCATGACCGACGCGGTCGTGGTTCTCGACTTCCGGCTCTCGCGTCTAGCGATTGCGATGGTGGCCGGCGCCATGCTCGGCATTGCCGGCGCCATCATGCAGGCCACGACCCGCAACGGCCTTGCCGATCCCGGCCTGCTCGGCGTGCGCGAAGGCGCATCCCTTGCCGTGCTGGGTTGCCTGTTCCTGCTGCCTTCCCTGCCGGTCATGTTGCGCCCCGTTGCGGGCATTGCCGGCGGCATGGCAAGTGCCGCAATCGTTCTGACGCTCTCCGGCGCAACCTCGCGCCTGCGCTTCGTTCTGACCGGTATCGGATTTTCATGGTTTTTATCAGCTTTGCTTCTTATCCTCATGGCATCGCTCGATATTCGCAATTTGCAGACAGCGATGATCTGGATGGCCGGCAACTTGCAGGGCGCAAGCTGGACCGCCGTTTCAATCCTCTCCGTCATCCTCGTCATCGCCCTTGGCCTTTTGCTCCTGACGGCGCGCGCCGCCGACGTGCAGGCGCTCGGCGATCATGCGGCGACGGCGCTTGGCGTCCATGGCCGTCTCCTTTCGGTGCTTCATGTCACGCTTGCCGTCACCCTCACCGCATCCTGCGTTTCCTTCACCGGCAGCATCGGTTTTGTCGGCCTGATCGGTCCGCATATCGCCCGGCTTCTGTTGCCCGGTAGCTCCTGTCCCGGGCTTGTCTTGGGCGCAGGCCTGACAGGCGCAACTCTGGTCGCAGCGTCCGACACCATCGCCCGAACCGCCTTTTCACCACTGGAGCTGCCGACCGGCCTCGTTCTTTCCGCCGTCGGCGCACCCACGCTGCTTGCTCTTCTCTGGTTTCACCGGCATCGCCTATAGGTCCCCCATGCGCAAAACACTTCTCGCCCTTCTCCCGGCCGCCGCTTTTCTCCTCGGCACAGTCACCGCTCAAGCCGAGGAGACCAGCCGAAGCTTTACCGACGACCTCGGCCGCAGCGTTTCCATTCCGGCAAAGCCGAAACGTATCGTGACGCTGCACGATATCGACCTCACCATTCCGCTGATCGAGCTGGGCGTGACGCCTGTGGGCAGCCATGGCCGCATGGGGGCGGACGGCAAACCCTATCTGCGCTCCAGCGCCATTCTGACCGGTGTTGATTTCGACAATAGCGACATCGCCTATATCGGCTCCATCAATGCCGATCTGGAGGCGATTATCGCCCTCAAGCCCGATCTCATCCTGACCGAACCTGATCGCGCCACTCCCGTTGAAAAACTGACGCAGATCGCACCCACCGTCGCCATCGACAATACCAAAGACGGCGCACCGCATATTTACAAAGTGCTGGCCGAGCTGACGGGCACGCAGGCGCGTCTTGCCGTGCTGGACCGGCGCTATCGGGCACAGATCGAGGCGCTGAAGGCATCTGTCGATACCGGCGCCATTACCGTTTCGGTGTTCCAGCCGCTCAACGGCAAGATCAGCGTCTACCACACCTATCGCGCGCTCGGGCGGGTGCTGCGGGATGCGGGGTTTCGTTTCCCCGCCATCATCGACGCCATTCCGGATGGCGACCGTATCGAGATCAGCGCCGAACGCCTGCCGGAACTCGATGCCGATATCATCTTCGATCCCTATCGCTCCGATACCGGCGCTTCGCCGCAGGCGGAAATCGACATGATGGAAGCCGTGATGCCGGGCTTCTGCAATTTTCTTGAGGCCTGCCGCAACGGTCGGTACATCCTCCTGCCGCGCGAAGAAGCGATTTCCAACTCCTATGCCGCACTCAGCCTCATGGTCTCCGCCGTCCAGTCCCATTTGACGGTGCGGCCAGCGCAGGAAAAGTGACAGCAACCACCACTACGGACAAAAGCGCTTGCCTGCCGGCGTGGCGCGCTGCTAATTCGTGAAGAAGAGTAGAAAACTCAGCTTCACGGAAGAACCCATGCCGGCTGGCGAAACGCAGACATCAAGGCTTCGGCGCACCGACCGTTTCGGAGAGCAGCTGCGCAAGCGCCGCGACCGCCTGTCGCCGGGCCTGCTTGCAGTTGCCGAATATATTGACGGCCACCGCCATGCGGTTCTCGCCAAATCGGCGCTGGAAATCGGCTTCGAGACCAATACATCCGATGCGACCGTCATCCGCGCCATACAGGCGCTTGGCTTCCAGGGGCTGGTCGATCTCAAGGAAACGCTGGAGGCCTATCTGGGCGTGACGGATTCGCCCGTCGAAAAAATGGCGGCGACGACAAAATCCATATCGGGCAACTGCGATGCGGCAATAGATTTCGTGCTCGACAATCAGAAAAACACGCTGGAGATGCTTTCAAGCGCAGAAAACCGCGAAGCCATGGCGGCGGCCGTGCGGCTTCTCTCGCAAGCACGCGGCATCGGCGTGCTCGGCATCGGAGCCTCCGGCATCATCGCCACCTATGCCGCAAGGCTATTCCAGCGCTCGGGCGTCCATTCCTATGCGCTCAACGCCACCGGCATCGCGCTTGCAGAGCAGTTGCTCGAGCTTGAAAACGGCCACGTCCTCATCATGCTCCTGCACGGCCGCGCCCACCGCGAAGCGCAGACCGCCATAGCCGAGGCAGGCCGCCTCGACATCCCAATCATCATGCTGCTCGGCCAAGAAGACAGCGTGCTGAAAAAACACGCCAACGCCAGCCTCTTCCTGCCCCGCGCCAAAAACGAAGGCGTGGCGCTCCACGCCCCCACCTTCATCGCCATGGAAACCATGGCCCTTGCCCTCTCCGCCGCCTGCCCCGAGCGAAGCCTTGAGACGCTGGAGCGACTGGTGGAGCTGCGGGCGTCGATCAGGCCGCATAAGCGGGTTTAAATTACAACGACACTGTCAAGCTCAGAATGTCGATGTACCGTTAAGTCGGTACCCTTATTTTGTTGCTATCTTGAATTGTCTTAAGTATCTCTGATGCAACGTTTCGCCATGTTCGCATTTGCGGCTTAAATTCAGCAATCTTGGCTTTCAGAGAAGCGTATTCACCCGGCTCCAACAAGAGTTTGCGAACCAGACACGCCAATTCCTCAGGTTTTTCCGGGTCGAAGTAAAGCGCGAGCGTTCCACCTGCCTCCCGCAAGGCAGGTACGTCCGCGGCAAACGCCGGCGTCCCGCACCATAGAGCCTCACTGATCGGCAGACCCCATCCTTCCATCCTGCTCGGCAAGACCAAGCCGTAGGCATTTTCGTACAGTAAGCGTAATTCCGCCTGATTAGGATTAAGCACGAAGTGAAATTTGTCGGCTATTGGCCGGAACTTCTCTTGCTTTAAAAATTTTTCAACCCTTTTCCGCCTCGCGCCAGCTAACACCAGTGCGGGCGGAATAACACCTGATTCCTGCAATTCCAGCATGGCCTCAACAACGCACTCCAAGTTTTTGCGGCCATTGTAAATGCCGACACCCAGCAGATAGCGATCTTGAGGTGGCTTCTTGTTGATCGGCTCAACTGTCTCACGAAGCTCGTTGCAAAGCGGTACAGCCACCACATCGGGTACTGGCGGCAATGTGCCAACATCTGAAAAATGCGCTACCTCCCGCGCCGTAAATTCAGAATTTGTCAAAATCAGTGCGGATGCCCCGATAGCGACCTTGTTATCGTGAATGAAATTCCGCGGAAATGAAAACTGATTCCGATGTGTGAAATCATGCAACGGAATCATATCATGGAGCATCGGAATAAAGATGGCTTTTTCACCGCGTTGGTTCAATGCCATGAGGTAGTCGGACATGATTTTCGGCCTCCCTAGCGAGACCAGAATCTGTCCGTCCAGGTCGACCTCTCGGACGGCCCCCGCCGGAATGGTTGCCCAGCGTTTGCGATTGCGATGCTCAACTATTGTGCGCACAACACCGTAGAACAGAGACTTTAGAAAATTCGTGTCGAAAAGGTTCTGCCGCAGGCGCACAGGGGTCGCGCTTGAAGGAACGTTTGGATCCAGAACACCCGTTGGCGATGCGTCACCGGTGCGCGGAAACACTTCAAAAAAACGACGATGCAACGGTGAGTAGATGACATATCTTACGGATTTATCCAGCAAGGTCAGCTCATAAGCGACCTCCATCACGGTTCTTGCAATTCCGTAATATTTGAATTTCACTCCTGAATTCAGGAACAGTTCCGACAGATCAAAAAA
This sequence comes from Agrobacterium sp. 22-223-1, assembly GCF_053522385.1. Lineage (NCBI taxonomy): Bacteria > Pseudomonadati > Pseudomonadota > Alphaproteobacteria > Hyphomicrobiales > Rhizobiaceae > Agrobacterium > Agrobacterium sp. 22-223-1. The sequence goes on along the minus strand of NZ_JBNWCN010000003.1, from coordinate 196,846 downwards.
AACTTGGGGCATTTACCGTCCTGCCTGACGGACGTATCCGTCATAAAAAACATTGGATTGCAAAAGCTTACGGGCTTATATGCCGCGCCATTGTCGATCGCCCACCACTTAGTTCGGGATATAGATTTTGAACAGCGCACTTGTCAACGGCAAGAACCTTCGGGCTGTGCAAAACTAGATGTTTCACACCAACAACCAATCCAAGAACTACTCACATCTAGTGCCCAGCAAAACCAGTGTCCTTGGGCACCACCACCGGAGGGAGATTGACACTTGACGATCACCCATTTAAGTGCACTACACCAATTTCGGATTAGACGTGCCTCGGCATTTGGAACCGGTGTTAAGCTTTGAGTTTTCTGAATATGAAACTTGGGCGTATCATATATGAGCGTTACACAGAACATCACGCCGCTGATTTGGGTTTGTTTGCCTGACGTGATAACACTCGCCAACTGCAGTTTTTGCACCAATTAGGAATATCGCTGTGATCGGATCATTTTTGTCGCAAAACGACAAGAAGCTGCTGGTACGACTGTTCAAAGAGAACTTCAAGAAGCATGTTGGCTGGTACTCCATGGCAATCGCGGCCATGGTTGTCGTTGCCGCGACGACATCTCTTAGCGCCTGGATCATGCGCGATATCGTTAACAGCGTTTACCTGAAGCGTGGCTTCGATGTCGTTCTTGAGATTGCGTTCGCGGTCGCCGCGATCTTCATCGTCAAGGGGCTCGCCACCTTCGTGCAGAGCTATTATCTAAGCAAGGCTGGTAATAGCATCGTAGCGGAGCAACAGCGCAAGATTTACGACCGGCTTCTGAAACAGGGGGTTTCTTTTTTTCAGAACTTGCCGTCCTCCGAGCTACTCATTCGAGTCACCTATAACGCTCAGGCTGCGCGTAGCGTCATCGACACGATCGTAACGTCGTTTGTCCGCGATCTCTTTTCGCTTATCGGACTCATAATCGTGATGTTTGCCCAGAACTTTCTTCTGAGTGCGATCTCAATGATTATCGGTCCTCTTGCGATTTTCAGTGTTCGCCTTGTTCTGCGGCGCGTCCGCAAAATCATGGAGGCGGAACTTGCCTCGTTGGGTGAAATCGTTAATGTCGTGCAGGAGACCAGCATAGGCGTGCGCGTTATCAAGGCGTTCTCGCTCGAGAAACTGATGCGCCAACGCATGGACAAAGCGGTATCGGATGTCGAGCATCGCGCAAATGGCATAGCGAAACTTGAAGCGGCGACAAGCCCGATCATGGAGACGCTCTCTGGCCTGGCGATTGCAGTTGTCATCGCCGTTTCCGGCTACACAGTCCTTGAAAAAGGCGGTTCTCCGGGCGACTTGATGGCCTTCATCACTGCCCTGCTACTTGCTTATGAACCGGCAAAGCGTCTTGCACGCATGCGCGTCCAGATCGAAAGTGGCATGATCGGTGTGCGTATGATGTTTGAGGTTCTCGATGCTCCACTGACTTTAAGCGAGAAAAGCGACGCCGCACCGCTGCCAAAAGCAAGCGGCGATGTGGAGTTGAAAAACGTTGGCTTCGAATACGTTTCCGGTCAGCCCGTTTTGAAAGACGTCAGTGTCCTTTTCGAAGGTGGAAAGATGACGGCACTCGTTGGGCCTTCAGGAAGCGGCAAATCCACAATTATAAATCTGATTATGCGCCTTTATGACCCGCAAAATGGGTTGGTTGAGATCAACGGCATGGATTTGCGCGACGTGTCCTTCGCCAGTCTGCGGGAGCATGTATCCTATGTGGGTCAGGAAACATTCCTGTTTTCCGGCACTGTAAAGCACAATATTTCCGTCGGTCGTGACAACGCTACGGAAGAGGAAATCGTTGCTGCGGCCAAGGCCGCCAATGCACACGACTTTATCATGAAGATGCCCGAGGGTTACGATACCAAGCTTGGTGAAAACGGCTCCGGTCTGTCCGGCGGTCAGCGGCAGCGCGTCGCGATCGCGCGAGCCATGCTTAGAAACGCGGATATTTTGATCCTTGACGAGGCGACAAGTGCCCTGGATTCCGAGTCCGAAGCGCTTGTCCGAGATGCTCTGGAGCGCCTCACGCTCAACAAGACATCAATCGTCATCGCTCATCGTCTTTCCACTATTAACAGGGCAGACAAGATCGTCGTTATGGACAATGGCGAAGTTGTAGAACAAGGTAGCCGCCGTGAACTGCTCTCGGCGGATGGCCTCTATAAGCGCCTGCACAGCATTCAGTTCGATGCGGATGTAGCTTAAACTTAGCAGATCTATAAGGCCGCGTTGGAAAGGTTTTGTTGTGAAGGAACACTCTCGAAAGATCACGCCGGTTCTTCTGGCCGGCGGCGCTGGTTCGCGGCTTTGGCCCGTATCGCGCGATCAGTTGCCCAAGCAGTTTCAGCCGCTGGTCGGCAATCTTTCGACCTATCAGCAGACGCTGCAGCGGGTGGGCGACAAGAGCCTTTATGCCGAGCCGCTGGTGATCACCAATGAGGATTTCCGGTTCTTCGCCCGCCGTCAGGCCGAAGAGATCGATCTGCCGGCAACCGTGGTGCTGGAGCCCGCCCGCCGCGACAGCGCCGCCGCCATGGCCGCCGCTGCCGTGCTGGCCGAGCGCCGCGAGCCCGGATGCCTGGTGCTGGCGCTTGCCGCCGACCATGTGGTGCTCGATGCCGACAAGTTTTCAGAGGCCGTGAAACTCGGCGCAAAAGCCGCCGATCAGGGCAATATCGTCGTCTTCGGCCTGGTGCCGACCGAACCGCGCACCTCCTACGGTTATATCAAGCCGGGTGATGCGATCGATGGCGAAAAAGACCTCAGCACCGTCGACGCCTTCGTGGAAAAGCCGGATATGAAGACGGCGATCTCCTATCTGGAAAAGGGTTATCTCTGGAATTCCGGCAATTTCCTGTTCCGCTCCGATGTGATGATCGCCGAACTGAAGGCCTTCGCCCCGGAGATTCTTGCGGCGGTGACGCAGGCGGTCGAGCAATATGAAAGCGACCTCGGCTTCGTGCGCCTGCATCAGGCAAGCTTCGAGGCTTCCCCGAAAAACTCCATCGACTATGCCGTGATCGAGAAGACCAGACGCATGGCGGTGGTGCATGGCCATTTCCGCTGGTCGGATATCGGCAGCTGGGATGCGATCTGGGAAATTGCCGGCAAGCGCGGCAACGACAATGCGCTGGAAGGCAACGGCGTCTTCATCGATTCCGAAGGCTGCCTCATCCATTCGACGCAATTGCTGACGACGGTGGTTGGCGCGAAGGACATGGTGGTGGTGGCCACCAAGGATGCGGTTCTGGTGGTGCCGAAAAACCGGGTGCAGGATGTGAAGGGTCTGGTGGAGACGCTGAAGGACGGCGAGCACGCACCGCAGACGCAAAGCCACAAGCGCGTCTATCGCCCCTGGGGTTATATCGAACACATGTATGTGGACGAGCGTTACCGGGTGGGCCATATCACGGTCGATCCCGGCCACCGCATCTCGTTCCAGAAACATTATCACCGCTCGGAACACTGGATCGTCGTCAAGGGCACGGCGACGGTGACGATCGGCGAAGAGACGAAGTTGCTGACGGAGAACCAGTCGGTCTATATCCCGATCGGCCAGCCGCACCGGCTTGCCAATGAGGGGCAGATCCCGCTCGAACTGGTCGAAATCCAGACCGGAGCCTATATCGGCGAGGATGATGTCATCCGCATCGAGGACGATTATAAAAGGAAGTGACGAGCGGATATGCTGCGGATAAAAGCGGCGATCTGGATTTCCCCTCCCCGATAAATCAGCGCCCTTCTGGCAGAACGATCTTCTGCGCCCTCTACCCTCTGGGGGGCGGCGTAAGCGCCGCGTCAAGTTCACGTAGCCAGGCATCTGCCGATGCGTCCGAAGGCATGCGCCAGTCGCCACGCGGAGACAACGAGCCACCGGAGCTCGTTTTCGGACCATTCGGAACTGCGCTACGCTTGAACTGGCTCGTTTGAAAAAAGCGCCTTATGAAGACTCTCAGCCACGACCTGATGGTTTCCAGGTCATAATCCCGTCGGTCAGTATCCGCGAAGTCGGATGGCCAGTTACCCATTTTGACATCCCTCCAGGCGTGCCACGCAAGAAAGGCAATCTTGGACGGCCTCATTCCATATCGTACCGTGTAAAAGAGATTAAAGTCCTGGAGCGCATAGGGCCCGACGAAATCTTCAGTCTTCTGACTTGGTGCATCTGCATCACCTGGCACCAATTCTGGGCTGATTTCGGTCGACAATATATTCCGAAGAACTTCGGAAGCTTCCTCACCGTAAAGACCGCGCGCCGCCACCCATCGAATAAGATGTTGAATAAGGGTTTTGGGAACCGAGCAATTGACATTGTAGTGACTCATATGATCACCCACGCCATATGTTGCCCACCCGAGAGCAAGCTCGGAGAGATCACCCGTGCCAAGGACAATTGCGTTGTGCCGATTTGCCAGCCGGAAAAGAAGCGAGGTCCGGGCTCCCGCCTGAACATTTTCAAAGGTGATATCGTAAATTTTTTCACCTTCGGCGGCAGGATGACCGATATCTCTCAACATCTGCATCGAAGCTGGACCTACGTCGATTTCATCCGCCGTCACTCCCAAAGCCCGCATCAAGCGCCATGCATTCGATTTCGTGGTGTTGGTTGTCGCGAAAGCTGGGAGGGTCCAGGCAAGAACATTGGAGCGAGGTAGCTTCAACAAATCCATGGCGTGGAGCGCAACCAGAAGGGCGTGAGAACTATCCAATCCACCGGAAACGCCTATAACCACGCGTTCGATCCCACTGGCCTTCAAACGACGGGCAAGGCCTTGAGACTGTATCTGAAAAGCTTCCTCGCAGAGAGCATCAAGCTGACTTTTGTCATCTGGAACGAAAGGAAAGCGGGCAATTTTTCGCTGCAAGCCAATATCGTTTGCGGAGGGCTGAAGATGAAAACCAATATGCCGATAATCTTTTGGTGCAAGATCGCGCCGATTCGCGACAAGGCTACCATTCCGCAACCTTTCCGCTGCGAGAAGTTCAAGGTCGATATCCGTGACGATCATGCCGGCGCTGGTAGAAAAACGCTCAGATTCTGCCAAAAGAGTTCCAGCTTCATAGACCATTGCATGGCCGTCCCAAGCGAGGTCGGTGGTTGATTCACCAAATCCTGCCGCGGAATAGAGATATGCGGCATTGCAGCGAGCGGATTGCACGCGGCATAACGCGTGACGTTCGGCGGACTTGCCGATAATTGCATTGGAAGCTGAAAGGTTTGCAATAACAGTGGCGCCCGCAAGGGCAGCGAGGGACGAAGGTGGCGTCGGCACCCAGACGTCCTCGCAAATCTCAATCGCCAGCACGAAATTCTCTATATCCTGCGCAGCAAACAAGAGGTCCGTTCCGATCGGAACCGTCGTCCCCAAAAGCTCAATCGTCGCACCTCCTTCAACGATTGCGCCTGATGCGAAGTGCCTTGCCTCATAAAATTCGCGATAATTCGGCAGATAGGTTTTAGGGACGATACCCAAAAGACGACCGCGGTGCACCACGACCGCGCAATTAAGAAGGTGTCCCTGCCAGCGCACCGGCATTCCTACCAGAATCAGAGGTGTGAGCGTCTCGGTGCGCTTTCGCAGCAGTTCGAGAGCTGCTTCCGCCTCATCAAGCAGCGTTTGCTGATGCAGCAGATCATCAATCGAATAACCGGTCAAGCCGAGCTCGGGGAGGACAAGAAGACCAACCGACTGTTCGTCTGCTGCCTCCAATAGCGGTATCGTGGCTGCAGCATTCGCCAGAGGCGAAGCGGGCGAGACCAGATGCGAAGCAACGGCACAACGAAGAAAGCCCTGCGCGTAAGCCGAAGAGAAAGTCGTTGGTGTCACCTGTTTATTACGCGTCATCGTGTTCACTTGCATTCATGCCACCATCAGCAACCACTCCAATGAGAAGCCAGGAGGGGCGCACCCAAAATAAGGAAGAAAAACGCGGACGCCATTGTTTCCAATTCAGCAAAACCGCTTCGACGACGCCCTGCGCAGCACTTTGCTCCGCCAGGATCGAAGGATCCGGACAAAAATCATGCCACATGACAAGCCCACCGGGCCGAACCACCTGCAAGGCCTTTTCAGTGTCGTTGGCCACGACATCAGCCGTGTGACCGCCGTCGATCAGGGCGGTGTCGAAGAAATCGCTATCGAAAGCCGAGGTATCAAACTCTCTGCTGTCGATCAGTAGCTGCGTGACCCGTGAAGCCAGTCCTGCTTCGCGATAAAGGCGTCCAATTCGATTTCCACCATCCGTAACGCCCGATGCGTCTGAATACAAAGAACGCCCCTCGGCATCCTTTTCCCCTTCGGGAAGATTGAGTGTCCACACGTGTGCTTCGGAATGCTGTAAGCAAAGCCGCGCACCAAACCCCTCCCAGGTTCCAAATTCGAGGTGATGCTTTGGGCGAAAGGCGCGGTAGAGTTGCTGCAACACCTTCGCATCATGCACTTCCATGCGAAACTGCGTGAGCGGCATGTTAACGAGGTTTATCGGAGCGCGGAACGAGCAATCCAAACCGAGGCGTTCTCCCAACATATGAGCGTCAACGATTTCGAGCTTGTCTTCAGGCACATCGAAACTCGATGACGGGAAACCCTTGGCGGCCTCACTCAAGGCGATCTCTTTTTGTAAAGGATTCATCGAAGGCGACGGTGTCGCGTTGCGTCGAGCTTCGGCTTGCAGCACAACTGGCTCACTGAAACGTACTCTTGCCACGCCAGGCAGCGTAGGACCCTTTCTGATAACAATACCGCGCAGGTCCTCAACGTTATCAAGAGCTATAGCAATGGTCGCTTCCCCACCTGGGAGCACAAAAGCTTCCGATCCGATGAGTTCTGAAAAACCTTCTCTTACGCAAAGAACTCCAATATCTGCTCCGGACACGCCGACCGACAGGCGCACGATTGCCGGCCCTTCACAAACTGGTTGCACTTTCCAGATCAGGCCATAACCCCAGGCAGGTGCATCAATAATCAGATCACCAGTTTCCTCATCCACAACACCCGCGCCAGTCGACTCGAACGTAGCAGCAACGTCAGCCGCTGATGCAGCCGTCGCGACAAGAACCGGCGAAACATAGACAGGTTCCCGTTCATGTATAAGCCTCAGACCATCAACTGCAACGGGTACGCCTTCAGGACGACGCAAGAGGAAATTTTCGCCATCCATCACGAGAGCCTCGTGATAGCCGACTGATGCCAACCACTCGAGTGCTTGCGAGACGCTCTGCTTTCTTTCCGCCAACGCGTGGTTGAGTTCTACAAGAACCCAAGGGTTAAATTTATCGAGTGTCTGAAGAGACCCTTTCAACACTTCGAGATCGAAACTGTCGACATCAACCTTGAGAAGATCAAGCCTGTCCCACTCCAGACGCTGCATTTCCGCGTCCACTGTAGAGAAAGGAAACTCCTCTACCTCCGCGGGACTGCCCCATACGCGGAATATCGCATCTCGACGGTTCCCTTCCGTCTCTCCCATAGCGATCTGCCGGACTTCGACATTTGAAATCCCATTAAGCTCGAGATTATGCCTGAGCATCCGATGTGTTTCGGTCGGCTCGAACGCGACGACAAAACCTTCCGGCGCACAACGGCCAAAAAGGGCGGAGTAATAACCGATATTGCCCCCGACATCAAAAATCCGCCAATCGCGACCGATATTGCGGACACACCACCGTTTTGTCTGCATCTCACAATAGGGATAGTAGCCTCGCATATGCGCGTAATAGGATCCGAGACGAATTGGCTCCGCCTCGGGAACCATCGTCCAGATCGGAGCCAGATCGAGCTGGATAGCAGGGGCCGAAGCTTCAACATCCAGACCCGGTTGAGATTCGGCGGGGTGTTGCTGTTCAAAATCCGAAGTGTGCTCGGGTCGCGAGCCAGACGGCGAGCTGAGGAAGGATTGTACAATGTCCCTGATCGATCGCCGCATTTATTTCCTCCACTGTCATAACTTTGAGATCAAAAGTTTCAAGATCGTCATGATCAGCGACGCCTACAGGACGACAACCCGTCAGGGCAAAAAGATGCGCGCGCCCGCAGCCCTGATTTCCGCTGACTGTATAACTGCCAAAGCCAATTGCCTGCTCCGCAACATAACCAGTCTCTTCTCGCAGCTCTCGTAGCATAGCCCCGACGGCATCTTCACCGGGCTCCACATGGCCAGCCGGAAAGGTCATGGAATAACAACGCGCGCCGTGCTTATATTGCCACAACGTTAAAATACTGCCGTCCGCCAGAATGGGCACGGCTATCGAATAATCAGGCAAGTGAACTTGGTGATAGTCGTCGACAATGCGGCCATCCGGTAGCGATACAGCCTCGACTGAGAGCGTTACGAAGGGAGACACATAGAGCTCCCTCCGATTTTTGACGGACCAGGCGTTATTCATTGCTGTTTCCGCACCCCGAATTGTCAAACGACTTTCAAAGAGTTCGCGTCAATCTTACTCAGACTCAAATGGGCTTAGCAGTTATCAGCAAATGCCATCCCAAACTCTGCTCAAGCGCACGGAACAATTCCGGCGGCATAGTTTCAAACCAAGGTTGCCGCACATATTCATACTTGACATATTGTTCAATCTGGTAGGGGAAAATGTGGTCCTGCCGAATTTCGGTTGCTTCAAAGCAGCCAGAGAGAAGCTCTTGAACGTCGCGCTCATCGTACGTAAAAGCAATCGGGCACCCTGACTGTGCTTCCGGTTGATCGAGACCAGCTTCAATCATAGCAGCCTTCCAAGACCGCTTTGCATAAAGCATTATCCTCAACTCACCATCCGGCTTGATAACTTTTCGGATTTGCTCGATTACACCTCGCGGATTGGGTGTATGATGAATAACACCAAAAGAGTATACCAGATCGAAATTGTCCTCTGGAAAACCTTCCGTGAGCGATTCCGCATTCAATTGCTGCAAACTTCCGGTTTGTCCAAACACTTCAAACCGTGTCTTGGCGATAGAAAGGCTGGCTTCCGAAAGCTCGATACCAGAGTATATCGCACCGCTACGTGCAAAGTTGACTGCATCAGTACCGATGCCACACCCAACTTCCAGTACCTTCTTGCCATTCCAAAGCGAGAATTCTGCAAATCCGGGAATGTGTGGTTCAACAAAGTACTTCCGGGCTTCTACTTCATCGAAATATTCTCTCGTGCCCACTTCGAGTTTTGAATGTCGAACATTGCAAGGGCGACGATTCCAGTACTCTTTTACGTCATCAATGGTTGCATGGTCGGTCACAGGTGAATCCTTTTATTGAATGATGATAGCAGTTCAGTTACTTAGGTGTGTTTCAACCAGGCTACGCATCAGCAAGTCGAACCCTTTTTACAGTTACACGTTCGAGGGCGACGTTGGATTTTCCTACTGAGTGAAGACGCACTTCAATAGGAAGAGACAAATCTCGCGCCGCAATTTGAAGCGGTAGCGAGATAATTTTTCTAGGGCCAAACAATTTGATTTTTACGACTTCGGTCGTTCTTTCGCCCTGCATAATTTCTAGGTGCAGCTTCGATGTTGGAGAGTGGTTCCAACTTCTACTAAGACTTATATCAACTCTATAATTACCGGGCATCAAATTAGCATAAGGCCCATAAAATATATGTCCGCTAGCACCCGTTGAACGAATTATATTCCCATCTTTCTTCCCAGCAGAACCCGGGAACATTTCGGTAGTCCAATCCTGAGAGTCGACAAATGCTGACCTAAGCAAATAACCGTGCCGCAGCCTAGCAGAAAAAGGCGTTCTGCTGCAGCCAACGAAGCGCTGCATAAGCGATTCGAAACTATTATGAATCGCATTCACGCCGATAATTCGGCGCGGTTCTTTATTTCCTTCCAAGTGATCCCGCTCGTTTGTCACGACGGTATAAAATTGCTCCATCAACGCAGCCGCTGCGTCGCCCTCTACTTTTTTCGGGAGCCCAAAGTTGATTATAAAAGTGTCTGCTTGACCGATAGCTTCCCCATCGTCTTGCCAGTGAGACACATCAGTCAGAAATCCCAAATGTCGCCAACAGCTCGTGAAGAGGTCGTATATCCTATCCTTGGGGCCAAGCCAGACGAGATTAGTATTTCTCGGAGCATTCGCAAATAGATCAACAAGAAATGGAAGTACATGCTCCGGCGTTCCAAGTTCCAGATCGTAAGATTCCGGTCGATATCTTGCTTCAATTAACCCCTTCAGAGGCTGATCGATAGCTTTGCCAAGCGCCTGACGATACGCCATATTCACGGTGTCAGTCAGCCTGATCTCTTCCAGATCAATGCCAGCGAGGCCCCAAGTTTCTGATTGATCCGGTATCTCCTGCTGCTGGAGATTGTGGTAAAAATCGTCAGCACTATTTTCAACGCTCTTGTGTGCATGAGCAGGAGTGGTCTGACGGGTGTGATCACAATGATAGCCAAGAACGAAAGGTAAAGCGTCCTCAATCTTGCCATGGCGCATAACGAGACGCTTTGAAATATTCGCGTCCACATGCCAACCCAAGAGCATCCTTTCGTCGAAACCGTGGATGGAAAAAAGGTCGTCCCGCTTTATCAGCTGAAAATCACCGGGAGCGTCGTAGAGGATGGAGTCCATCCCGTACACAACCTCATTCAAATAAAATTTTTCTCCCGCCTCGCGGGTTTCAGCTATAACCCCGGCCGGATCAAGCCGGTCGAAGCTCTCCCATAGTGTTTCAGGTATCTCGAAACGCGGCGCGCAGTAAAACCCGTCCTTCAGCGCTGCCAACTGCTCCGAGAGGGATTGCGACCCCCGCGGAACGAATATCATGTCCGTGTTGGTCGACAATATCCAGCGATTTGCAGGATTGGACCGTCTGACGGCAGCGTTGCGCGAAATGGGTTCAAGGGCCTTCAGATGCGTACGTGATGCGAAAAGCTGATTGTGAAGACTGGGCCTTATGCGGATAATCCGCAAAAGGCGCTTCGCACGATCCGTCAGCGTGTCACAGATCGCCTCCGGGAAGGTAGGGAAATCGTCCGGCGTGTTGTAATCTACGAAAAGAATTTCATCATTTTCATCAGTTAACACTTCCGCCATGCAATTCAGGCTGAGAGCAGCCCGCTTGTGGAGATTATAGCCGTAGCTGTCGTTCCTTCCGTAGAGGACGATCGATATCATGGCATTACCCGGTTGTGTTTCGCCGCTGCGGCATCTAAGAGCCAATCCCCCATACCGGGCCTGATCAGCGTTATTGCGGCTGAGAGCTTTGCGGCGTCAACGACGCGCCACGGGTCAATGACCGCCTTGGGCCCTGCTGCCGCGATATCGAGATTGCGATAGGCTTTCCACGGCGTCACAATGGCGACCACATCTGCTCCCGCCATGGCGCTTTCCGCATCCATCTTGATCACAATGCCGTCGGCAATTTGATCCGGAAGGCTGACAAGCGCTTGCGGATCCGTAATCCGCACACGATAACCTATGCTAATCAGCTTGTGGGCGAGCGCCAGTCCCTGGCTTTCCTCAATCACCGGCGTTTCCGGCTTATAGGAGAGGCCGAGAATGGCAACCTGCGCCCCTGGATCAGCCGATGCCGATATGGCCCGAACAAGTCGTTCGGTCTGATGATCATTGATTACATCCGTCGCTTCTGCGAGATCCGTACGTGCACCCAGGCTGCGTCCAAGTGCAGCAAATGCCTTATTATCACGCGGGAAACAAGGACCACCATAACCGATGGCTCCCTTGATGTATTTCTTTCCTATACGGCTATCTGCACCGAGAGCATCCGTCACCACGTCTGCATCTGCACCATCGAGATGGTCGCACATGTCTGCGATCATGTTCGCATAGCTGATTTTGGTGGTTACGTAGGTGTTGACGGCGATCTTGCAAAGTTCCGCATTGACCCAGTTCATGCGCTGGAATTCGGGACCGCTCTCCGTCGAGCCACGGTAGACGCTCTCGAGCATATCCCCGGCCTTGGGGTCGCTTTCGCCAATGAGAATCATGTCTGGATAAAGCATGTCGCGAACGACGGTACCGAGCGCGATGAACTCCGGATTATAACACAAGCCGAGATCCGAACCCACTGTGCGACCCGATGCACGTTCAAGCGTTTGCCTCAGAACACCGCCCGTAGAACCAGGCATAACAGTGGAAGTGACAACCACGTTGTGATAACCGATCTTGTCATGCAATGCAGCGCCGATGCTCTCAAGAGCGGAGATCACATAATCATTGCGGAAAAATCGGTCCGGCCCACTTGGCGTCGGTACGATGATGAAAGTGACATCCGACGAAAGCACTGCCTCCCGCATGTCAGTCGTTGCCCGAATGCGCTCACCATGCTCGGTGATCAACTCCTGCAGCTGCGGCTCGGGAACTGGTGCTACACCACGATTGATTGAATCCACGAATGCGGAATTCAAATCCATACCAATGACGTCAAAGCCCTTTTTGGCAAAAACGGCGAGCATGGGCGCACCAAGTTTGCCCAGGCCTATAACGGAGAGTTTCGGCTTCATCTTCATATCTCGCTACGGATCGGGCCGTTGGCCGTCACTTGTTTTTTCCACGCGCAAGCTCGGCCTGGCGCGCAATCCAGGGATAGGTGCGGGCCAGGCCCTGCTCAAGCGTAAGGCTTGGCTCCCATCCCAACTTCTCCCGAATGAGGTCATTATGGGAATTGCGCCCACGTACACCTTGCGGGCCAGGGATATTGCGAATTTCGAGATTCTTGTTGGCAACCCGCATCGTAATCCGGGCAAGTTCATTGATCGAAACCATTTCTTCCGAGCCAATATTCACCGGCCCAGCGAAAGTTTCGCATCGAGTCAGCCGCAGAGTCGCCTCGAGGCACTCATCAACGAAGAGGAACGACCGTGTCTGTAGGCCGTCACCCCAAATTTCGATTGCACCGCCGGATTCAGCCTCTGCGACCTTGCGGCAGAGCGCGGCCGGCGCCTTCTCGCGTCCTCCGACCCAGGATCCTTCCGGACCGAAGATATTATGATAACGCGCGACACGGCATTCCATGCCATGGTTGCGGTTGTAAGCGAGATAAAGACGCTCGGAAAACAGTTTTTCCCAGCCATATTCGCTGTCCGGATTTGCCGGATAAGCGCTGTCTTCCCGCGTTACTGGAGCATTCGGGTCCGTCTGATTATGTTCGGGATACATGCAGGCCGAGGAACTGTAAAAGACCCGCTTTATATTGCGGCGAAAACAGGCATCCAGGACGTTGAGATTGATGGTAGCCGAATTATGCATGATATCGGCATCGTTCTCGCCCGTAAAAATATACCCCGCGCCGCCCATATCGGCAGCAAGCTGGTATACTTCGTCAAATCTGCGATCGATCACCGCACGACAATTGGATTGCTCCCGAAGGTCTGCGATGACGAAATCGTCAGCCTCCGTTGCGGCATATTCCGGGTATTTGAGGTCAACCCCCCTCACCCAAAAACCTTCGCGTTTCAGGCGCTTGACCAGATGTGCGCCGATAAATCCACCTGCTCCGCAGACGAGTGCCGTTTTCATGTGTCTCTTCCCAACAAGAAAAATCCGCAATTATGCGCCCGCAGGAGCTATCAGATTATGTTGGAAGTTTTCAATAGGTTTCGGATTATTTTCGATCTTTTCAGAATGTTTCTGCGTTAACCGGCCATCAATTGATTGCGCGATCCCGCCCTATGCGGTAGGACGCCCCGAGCAGAAAAAACGGCGCCCCACGGCATCCAAGGTCGCATAAATGCACGATAGCGCCCTCTTCTATCGGGACCCGCTGCAAAAAATGTGCTACAAAAGAGCGATGAACCGTTGAATTTCGACACTCGAAAAATTCTCGTCGTTGACCTAGACGGAACCCTTCTCCGAACTGACATGCTATACGAGAACTTCTGGTCGGCTTTTGGCTCGGATTGGCGGTGTCTTTTCAGCGCGATCTCGGCATTGCCGCGTGGGCGTGCCCACTTGAAACGTCACCTAGCATGTGCGGCAACGGTCGATGCCCGTTTCCTTCCTTACAACACGAAGGTACTGGCCTATATCAAAAAATGGCGACGTGCAGGCGGGCGCACCGCTCTTGTCACCGCTTCTGACCAACAAATTGCACAAGGGATAGCCGACCACCTGGGTATCTTTGATGAGGTTCACGGCTCTGACGGCAAGCGAAATCTGAAAGGCGCCACGAAAGCTGCATTTTTGGAAGAACGTTTCGGTGAAACAGGCTTCTTCTATATGGGGGACACTGCTGCTGATTTTCCCGTCTGGGAACGCGCAGAAAAAGCGATCACGGTGGATGTACCTAGGAAAGTACGCACAAAAGTCGAGGCCCTTTGCGACACAGTGGAGCATCTCCAAAGCGAGAAAGAGATTATTAGGCCTTACATCAAGGCCCTCAGGCCTCATCAGTGGTTAAAGAATCTCCTCGTAGTTGTTCCAATGCTTGCCGCGCATCAGCTCGATGGGCCGACAATTGCTTCCTCGACAGCGGCTTTTGTGTGCTTTAGCCTTATAGCTTCCGGCGTGTATATCTTGAACGACTTGCTTGATCTTTCTGCAGATAGAGCACACCCGCGAAAACGAAACCGACCGTTTGCCGCAGGCACCGTTCCCATCGCACATGGAACCTTGATGGCGGGAGCGCTTGTAGGTTTCGGTTCTTTTCTCGCAATTTTTATAGGCTTGAAATTTCTGGCAGTCATGATCGGCTATTATTTGTTGACGACCGCTTATTCGCTCCACCTTAAGCGATTGATTGTTGTTGATATCTGCATGCTTGCCGCACTTTATACGATAAGGATCTTTGCCGGTTCTGTAGCAACGTCGATTGGCATCTCAATCTGGCTGCTGGCGTTTTCTGTTTTCTTCTTCTTGTCGCTAGCCGCTATCAAAAGGCAGGCCGAGTTAATCGACAGCGCAGCGCGGGGCGATCTGAAACCGAGTGGCAGAGGCTATCACGTCGATGATTTGCCTATAATCTCAATGATAGCGATTGCTGCTGGTTACGTGTCCGTGCTCGTGATGACGCTCTATGTCAATTCTCCCGCCGTAGTGCGGTTGTATGCCTGTCCGGAGGCGCTGTGGGGTGTCTGTGCGATACTGCTCTATTGGATCACTCGCGCCGTGATGATGGCACACCGAGGCTTGATGCATGACGATCCAGTGGTCTACGCAGCTAAAGACGGCACCAGTCAAATATGCGCAGCGATAATATTGGCCTTCACGCTGGGAGGTGCATTGTTATGACACTCGGCATCCTGACTCTCAGATATGCGATATTTGCCGTTATCGCCATTTTCTCAAACCTTGCAACGCAACGGATTGTTCTTCAGGCTGGAACTACAGAAATCCATTTTTTTGCAGCAATCGGAATGGGAACGATCGTAGGTCTTGTTATAAAATATGCGCTCGACAAGCATTGGATATTTTACGATCAAAATATGGGATTGAAGAACAACAGCCGAAAATTCACGCTTTACACAGTGATGGGGTTTCTTACTACTCTAATATTCTGGGGGGCTGAAACGGTTTTTTGGCTAGTCTGGCAAACCAATTTCATGCGCGAAGTCGGAGCTATTATGGGATTAATCTTGGGATACATTATTAAGTACAATCTCGACAAGCGTTTTGTCTTCAATGACAAAAACAAAGAAATCGGACTATGAAAATATCCGGCTGGGGTCGATACCCGTTGATAGAGACCCGGCTTTATTTTCCGCGCGATGTGGAAACGCTGCGCGGCTTGCTGAATTCCAAGCACAGCGTAATAGCGCGAGGGAATGGCCGTGCCTATGGCGATAGCGCGATTAATCCGTTCAGCACCATTTCAATGAAGTATTTTAATCGCATGCTTTCTTTCGAAACCCGGACTGGTCAACTTGTGGCCGAGGCCGGAGTGTTGCTGAGCGACGTGATCAAGACATTTCTACCGAGGGGTTGGTTCCCCATGGTGACGCCAGGAACCAAATTCGTTACCTTGGGGGGCATGATCGCCGCTGACGTCCACGGCAAAAACCACCACAAAGAAGGCAGCTTTCGAACGTGTGTCGATTGGATAGATGTCCTAGACGCGAATGGAGAGATTATCCGATGTTCCCGGGATATGAATATTGACCTCTTCGAACACACTTTGGGCGGCATGGGGCTAACCGGGATCATTCTGCGCGCAGCGCTGCGCCTCCGACACGTCGAAACATCGTGGATAAGGCAAACAACCGTGCCTGCTCAGAACCTGGGGGCGGCAATGGAAGTCTTCGAAAAACACAAGGATGCCACTTATTCAGTCGCCTGGATCGATTGCCTTGGGCGCGGAAAGAATTTGGGACGGTCCCTGATTATGTTGGGTGAACATGCGTCGATATCAGACCTCCCTGCGGAGCATGCGAGCAAACCATTCGCGCAACCGCAGAAACGTCAAATCAAATTACCTATCACTTTGCCATCCGGCATATTGAATCGAGTAAGTGTAAGTCTATTCAACCAATTTTACTATAAAAATGGAGCCAGAAAGAACGGCGATCACCTTGTCGATTGCGATTCATATTTTTATCCCCTAGATGCGGTACTTGGCTGGAATCAAATCTATGGTCGGAGCGGCTTCGCGCAGTTTCAATGCGTACTGCCTCTTGATTCTTCCGAAAAAGGTATTTGCGCCCTGCTTGACGCAATTTCCGTTGCCGGAGCCGGCTCTTTCCTCGCCGTTCTCAAGAGACTTGGTCCGCAAAACAGCAAGTTTTCCTTTCCCATGGAAGGTTACACCCTTGCCCTCGATTTCCCGATATCCCGGAAAAATCTTCGTTTGCTGCACCGTCTGGATGACATCACCGTTGAAAATGGCGGGCGTTTCTATCTGGCAAAAGACAGCCGTATGTCGGCCCAAACACTACACACCTCGGATGCACGCGTAGAAAAATTCGTACAGAATAGGGATGAGAATGGCTGGAGAAACCGCTTTATTTCATCTCAGGCAGAAAGGCTCTCCATATGACGAAACCGTCTGTACTCATTATTGGTGCTCGGTCGGATATTGGCAACGCTGTAGCTCATAAATTTGCCGCAAAGGGATATGCTATCCAACTGGCAGCACGTAATGCCGAAAGTCTCGACACTGAGAAACGCGATATCGAACTTCGTTACGGTGTTGGGGTCACGTTGCATGAGTTTGACGCACTTTCCATAGAAACCCATCAAGAATTCCTAAACAACCTTCCCCAATTGCCTGAAATTGCGATATCTACCATCGGGCTGATGGGGCACCAGAAAGAAAGCGAAGCCGATCCCATCACTGCAAGCCATATTATGCGCAGTAACTATGAGGGCCCGGCTAGCATCTTGGCCCTTCTTGCCAACCGCTTCGAACAACGTGCTTCGGGTACGCTGGTCGGGATTAGTTCTGTTGCTGGGGAGCGGGGTCGCGCAACTAATTATATCTACGGCTCCGCTAAAGCTGCTTTCACCGCATTTCTTTCAGGCTTGCGCAATCGCCTAGCCAATCGCGGCGTCCATGTGGTTACAGTTTTACCGGGATTTGTTGCGACCAAAATGACAGAGGGGATGGATTTGCCAGCGGTCCTGACAGCCAGTCCAAATGAGGTCGCAGTTGCGATAGAGCGCGCCGTTCTGCGCAAAAGAAACATCGTCTACGTACGTCCTGTTTGGCGGCTGATCATGTTAATCATCCGCAATATCCCCGAGCGTCTTTTTAAAAAGATGAAGATATAAAGATCATATATTCATACGTTTATTCGCGAAGATAACACACCTGATCGCAATCAGGTCAATACCGGCGCAGCCCTTACATAGCAATTAAGACATCGTCGCTGGAACGGCGACGGAGAAACAACCAATGGGAATGATTTGGCAGACAACTGAACCGACAGCGCCTAAGAGCGCGCCAGTAATGGAAAGCATGGCTGCGGTCTTCTCCTTTCTGGCGCCGTTTCTAGCTGGTTTCAGCTTTGTAATGAACCATTTCTATGTGTCAGGTGGCTATCTACACGATAGCGGTTGGTTCGCCGCGTTGATGTGGCACCCACAAGATTTTAACCTCACCAATCCATCTGTTATCGACAACAATTCTTTCTACAGCACGCATCTGTCGCCAGTACTTTACGCCATCGGTCTGCTTAGCTTTTTCTGGCCTTGGGGACCGATAACATGGTTTGGCAGCTTTCAGGGCGTGATTCTCGGTGGCAATGGCCTGATGGCGTGGATTGTTCTGGGCAGAATATCATATTTTGTGGGAAAACCGCTTTGGCGAGCTCTTCTGGCGCTGGCTTTCGCCTTCAACGGTTTAGCCATGTTTATTCTGGCATATCCGCATATCGAGGGGTTGGGCGCACTAATGGCCTGCGCGTGTCTCGCCGCCTTCTTTAGCGGCAAGCGGCAGTTGGCGGCACTGTTTTTGCTGCTAGCGCTATCGGTGCGCGAAGATATGGGTTTCCATATCGTTGCACCGCTCGGGCTTTTGTGGGTATGGACCATGTGGAACAACCGCCGTGTGACAGCAGGAAGCGATATACTGACGTTACTACTGCCGGCGTTCAGTCTGTCGCTGGCAGCCGTGCTGATCCGCAACTCGCAATTCCCTGCCGATGGCGCATTTACCCGCATTTACACTGGTACGCCACCTTACGCGCACCTGACGTGGTCACTGATGCAGGAGCGGATTGCCATCTTGTTTACACAGCGGCTCTATCTAGTGCAGCCTGCGGTAATTGCTTTGCTGGCAACGATCGCCTGGCGTAATCCCATACCTCTTTTCGGTTACGTGGCCTATATTCCATGGTCGCTTCTCAACTTCACTGCATTGAGTGATGCTGCTGGCCAAATGGACGTCTATTACCCCTTTCCCTTTCAAATCGCCATTTTCTGGTTTCTGTGGTGGAGCGGAACAGCGCGAATATCAGACCTTACGGCACCCATTACGCTTCGGCAGCAGGCAAGCATAAAGATATTGGTTCCGCTATTTTTGATAGCCGGTATTGCCATAAGCTTTCCCTGGAGTACCCTTCTCCCGGCTTGGGATGGCAAAGCAGTAAGAGCCACAGATAGCGCAGCGGATAACATCGAGCGAAACCGTCCTCTCTTGGGGCGCATCAAGGTCGATCCGGCAATGCTTTCGCTACGGCCACGTGCATTTTTGCAGGAAGACGACCTTGATAATCCAAATAGTGACAACAACCCACCCGAAACTCTAATTTGGCATACTAACAGTATCAGCATCGCCAAAATACGCCACCAGTTGGTAAACTTTGAAGCCGAAACGCTGTATTGGATTGCCGGAACGCAATTCTATCTCGCCTCACATCTGCCGCGTCAGCAACTGGAAAGTACTGGTCTATCATTGCAGCCCGTGATGGACAGCAACCTGTTACCGCTAATGAAAACGCGTTATGGTCCAGTGAAAGACCCCATTCTCGATCTGGCCGGGACTGGAAGAAAACATAAGTTGTATGGCCCCGGAATGGTGCTGTCACCAGGCGAATACCGTATTGAAATGGATGCGCTAATTTTCGATGAGCGCGCCGACGAGGCGGTAGTCGAGGTATACAGTACAACAACCGGCCTCGTCACCTCAGCGCCCCTGCTGCGCGGGCCACACGGCCATCCCACCACGACCCGCCTCGAATTCACAATCGGGCAGCAGGATCAGGGCAGCTGGGAATTTCGAATTGCCGGTAATAATTTATACGGCATTCGAGTTACTGGCGTCCGGCTCCGCTCCGCAGGTCAAGGCGGAAAAACCTGATCGTTGAACCACCGTTGTATGCATATTCAATATATAGGTGCACACGGCCTGCCACCCGTAATATTTTCAGTTTTCAGCATCTTCAAGTCTACTAAGTACAGATAAAAGCAAGTCCGTAGATCTCTCCCAATTGAATTGGTCCCGAATTTCGCTCGCTATTCGGCTTCGGACACTCATGTCCGGTGGGAAGTTAGCCAATTGATACATGGCATTCGCCCAATCCTGCGGTTTATCCGGCTCACAAAAAACCACCATACCAGGCAGCAATTCTGTCATGGCAGGTCTCGCACTACATATGCAGGGAACTTCAAGCCTCAACGCCTCTAAGGGAGGCAAACCAAAACCTTCATATAAACTGGGGAAAAGCAGCCCTTTGGATCGCTTCAATACTCTAGCCAACTGTCCGTCCGTCAGGCGACCGATCGGATGTATTCTATCTCCGCTATCAGAGGCCAACTCCGCGGAAAATCCCTTCGGAGATTTTCCGACAACGACCAGATGATAATCCCTGACATCCCTGAAACCCATCGCCTTAATTACGACGTCAATATTTTTGTGGTAATCGTTAGAACCTATACAGACGAAGTATGGAGCATCAGGCGTAAGCAAATCCACACTCTCGTCTTCATGCCAGTCCAAAATATCAACACCATTATAAACGACGTGTATTTTTTCCTCAGGAATACCAATAATTCGTGAAATATCTTTCGAACTGCTTTCGCTAACTGTCACGATGACATCAGCGCTTCTAATCGTATGGACGTATCTTTGTTTCCATTCGCTAATAGTTGATTTTTGAAATATGCTCTCAAATAGCAAAGGAATAACGTCGTGCACCATAACGACGGATCGAGAAGGTAACTCGGTTGGGCACCAGTGGACAGACGAGAAAAAATGAATAGGTTTTTCGCAAACCGGCCTAACATCGAACGTTGAGAGTGCCTCTCGCTTTATTAATTCCTTCAATATTTCACGAGCAACTCTACCAACACCTCGCCTGTCAACGAAAGTCGCAGTACTATACTGAATATTAAGTCCCTGAACACATAAGGGAAAATATTCAGGACTATCGAGAGCTTCAGGTGACCTCGAGACCGTTCCTTGCTTTGGAAAGCGCTTCCGTATCGCTCTTCGTATCATGCGCTCGGGATTAAGCGAACGAAGCGTCGCCCTAAAACCACTGTCGCTTTTCACTTTTCCATCGCCGATTCGGACACCATTCGATTGTGCCGATATAACGTTATTTGCAACACGGTTAACTACCTCCTGGGCATATTTTGAAGCCAACAGGTGGTTGAGTTCTTTAGCAGTTTTTAGCTCATCCTCGTGGTTCAGAAGATCAAGGGCCATTATTTGCCTTTCGAAAGAGTGACCATAATTTTTGTGCCCCCAGTATTGTCTTTTTAGCTGATCGACAGCGTAAAATCGCTATCCCATTTAAAGCCTGAGAATAAAATGAAAACCCAATTCAAAAATCACATTTCTGCTATTCCTCTACGGCTATGGGCATCATCTCCACCCACTGACCGCCAGCACGGCCTCTGCCTCATATATGGCGCAGACGATGTGATAAAACGTGCTTGCCGGCGCCGGTTCGTCGAGCATCGGCCTGTCGGCCGGCCATTTGTCGAACCACAGGCCCTTGACCGGCGTGTCGAGGAAAGGCTGCAGCGCGCCGATGGCGCTGAGACCGGAGGCGAGGTAACGCTGACGCTCCTCACCGCCCGTGACGCTCGCAAGCCGCACCGAAGCCTTCAGCCATTCCGTCTGCGGCCATAGCCGCGCCAGCCCGTCATGCACCGAGAAATCGTCGTAGAGGCTCATGATCGCCACCTTGCGGCGCGGGCATATGCCGTGTTCTTCGCCGATCTCGAACAGGCGTTTTGCCTTGCCGATCGCTTCATCATTCCCGCGCAGGCTGCCCCAGCGCACCAGAAGCCAGGCCCATTCGAACTGGTGCCCCGGTTCCATGATCCGGCCTTTGTCGCTGTCATGCGGTGTCCAGTCATGGGCGAAGAATTCGCGCAAGCCGCCATTGCCGCCATCGATGAAGCGGTTAAGCGCAAGATCGGCGATCTCGTCGGCCAGCGCCGACCACGGGCCGTCCGGGTCCTGCACCTCCCAGGCCAGCATCGCCTCGAAGAGATGCATGTGCGGATTGGAGCAGAGCGGCGTGCGCGGCGGGTTCGCTTCCTCGAAGCCGGCGACCGGATGTCTGTAGTCGCGTTCGAGGATGGCAAGGATATCGAGCGCCCGGCCGCGCATCTCGTCCCGGCGCTCGGGAAGGCTTGCAGCCGCCTGTGCGGCGGCAAACAGCGCAAAGGCCTGATTGTAGAGATCGAAGGAGGGATCGATCAGCCGGCCCGTCTGGTCGGCAAGGTTGCCATAAAGGCCGTTTTCAAGGCGGTAGACCTTCTCGAACCAGGAAAGCCCGTGCAGGAGCGCGTCTTTCCAAGGTCCCTGCCAGCCGTGCTGGCCGGCGGCGGCGAAACAATAGGCCTGACGCGGCTGCACGCGGGCGCGGCGGTCATCGGAAAAAACCGGTTTCGCATCCTGGCCAAGACGTTCGTAAAAGCCGCCATCAGGCCGGGCCGAACCCGCCTCCCACCACAGGGGCAAGGCGTCCTCATCCAGCCATTTGCGTAATCTTCCGATCTCTTCGGCAAGCGTCTGCGCGATGCTCGGAAATTGCAATGTCATGCGTCAACTCTCTGTTCTACGTCGTGGTACGGACGAATACGCTAAGGAAACCCAGAAGCAAACGCTTGAATTTATGTTTTGTGACGCTGTCAACCATAAACACTATTCATTTGCTCTCCCATTAACCCCGCACAATGCCCCTCGCCCGCACATGCTTAAAGTCGGCGATGTTGTCAAACCCGGCATTGATGGCCTTGGCAGTGAGCGCCAAATCGTGACAACATTTTGGCGTTCGAGAACAACGGGGACCATGGACGCAATGGTGGCAATCGAAAAACTGGCGAAAAGCTTCATCACAGCGAGCCGCGAGGGGGCGAAGATTTCTCTGGCGGCGGTGCAGGCGGAGGGTCTCATTCCTGCTACGCTTGGAGAGGCTATGGCGGTCCAGCGGGCTTTTGCTGAAAGTTGGGCAGAACCGGTTGCCGGCTGGAAACTGGCGATCCGCGCGGATGGCGAGGCCATTGGGGCGCCCATGTTCGATTGTGTGCGGGTCGGTGAAGCCAATGCCGCTTCTTTTCCCCATGACGGCACCGAAGGCATCGAGGTCGAGATCTGCTTTACGCTTTCGGCGGATATTCCCGCGGCGGCGGCGGGACCGCTGACCAGGGAGGACCTCATAGGATTTATCGACAAGGTCCACCTTGGTGCTGAACTTCTCCGCTACAGGCTAGTGGAGAAAAATCAGGTGCCGTTTCCGCTTTTTCTCGCGGATCGCCTCGCCAACCACGGCTTCGTCATTGGCCCGGAAGTCGATAAGCACATCGTGGATGTCTTTGCCGGAAATGGCGAGAACCTGCCGCAGCTCACCGTCACCGAGGGGTCGGTATCGCTGTTCGATGCCGGGGTAAAACATCCGAATGGCGATCCGCTCGCGCCGCTGGTCGCCTTTGCCAATGCGGCATTCAACACCGGCGAAATGCTCAAGGCGGGCAATGTCGTAACGACGGGCAGCCTTTGCGGCGCGATACCGAGCACACTTGCCGGCGAAACGCATATTGTGCTGAAATCGGTTGGCGCCTTCACGCTGTCCGGTCCGAGACCATAGGCGTCCGGTCCGCCGGACGCTCTTTTTTTTCAGCCTCCTGCCGTCTTCATCCCCGCCGCGACTTCCGATGCCATCGGAAGGTCATTTCACCCGCCCGTGCTCGCCGAGAAAATCGAGCAGGGCCCGGATGCGGGCGGGAAGCGGCCCGCGCTGGCCGACATAAACGGCATGAAACATCTCCGTCTCACCCGTATCGAGGTGATCGAGCACGGAGACAAGCCGGCCGGCGGCGATATCCTCCCGCAGGGTGAAGGCGGCAAGGCGAACCAGCCCGACACCGGCAAGGGCAAGACGGCGAAGGCCCTCGCCGTCGCTCACCTGCACGCGCCCCGTCGCCGGAATGACGACGGTCTTTCCGGCATCCCGCAACGGCCATCCATCGACTGACCGGGCGTAACCGAATCCGAGCCGATTGTGATGTTCCAGATCTGCCATGGTTTGCGGCACGCCGCAGCGCTCCAGATAATCCGGGGCGGCAGCAATGATCATCCGTGTCTCACCGAGTTTCCGGGCAACGAGAGTTGAGCTTTTGAGCGGCCCGGCGCGCACCGCGACGTCCATACGTTCCGCAAGAAGGTCAACCACCATATCCGTCTGGACGATATCGAGTGTGATGCCCGGATGAAGCGCCAGAAACCGCGGCAGGATGGGCGCAAGAATATGCGCTGCATAAGAAGCGCTGGTGTTGATCCGCACGCGGCCGACAGGCTGCTCCCCCTCACCGGCGGCGCGTTCGGCCTCTTCGAGATCGGCGAGGATGCGGGTGGCCCTTTCATAGAAGGCGCAGCCCTCGGGCGTGATCTGAAGCTGTCGGGTGGAACGGTTGAGCAGGCGCGCGCCCAGGCGGCTTTCCAGCCGTGCGATCAGCTTGCTCACCGCCGAAGGCGTCATGTTCGCCGCCGCGGCCGCGCGGGAAAAACCGCCGAGTTCGACGACCCGCACGAAGATTTCCATCTCCCCTGCCCGGTTGATCTCCAGTCGCGCCATGATGACTTCATCTCACAAGTGATAGTATTTTCGGCATTCTATTTCATTGAAGAGCGAGCGTCTATCTTCAGACAGCGATTGAAACGCATCGCAATCTTCATCTGCCAGATCATGACGGGATGGACAGAGCGCGGCGCTGCCAGAGCCCCGCCCGCGACCATTTCGAAGCAACAAAGGAACGCCCCATGGAATATCGCCATCTCGGCCAATCCGGCCTGAAAGTGCCGGTCTTGAGTTTCGGCACCGGAACCTTCGGCGGCGCAGGCCCGCTCTTCAGCAACTGGGGCAATTCAGACGCCACCGAAGCCCGGCGCCTGATCGATATTTGCCTGGAAGCCGGCGTCAACCTGTTCGATACCGCAGATGTCTATTCCAATGGCGCATCGGAGGAAGTGCTCGGCGAAGCCCTCAAGGGAAGGCGCGACAGTGTTCTGATCTCAACCAAAACCAGCCTGCCGATGGGCGACGGGCCGAACGAGGCGGGCTCGTCCCGCTTCCGGCTGCTGCGCGTGGTGGATGACGCCCTGCGCCGACTAAAGACTGACTATATCGACATCCTGCAACTCCATGCCTTCGATGCCTTTACACCGGTCGAGGAAGTGCTGTCGACGCTCGATACGCTCGTCCGCTCCGGCAAGGTGAGATATACCGGCGTCTCGAATTTTTCAGGCTGGCAGATCATGAAATCGCTTGCCGTCGCGGATCGATATGGCTGGCCGCGTTATGTGGTCAATCAGGTCTATTATTCCCTGATCGGCCGGGATTACGAGTGGGATCTGATGCCGCTCGGCGCGGATCAGGGTCTTGGCGCAATGGTCTGGAGCCCGCTTGGCTGGGGGCGGTTGACGGGAAAAATCCGCCGCGGCACACCGCTGCCTGAAGGTAGCCGCCTGCATGAGACCGCCAGCTTCGGCCCGCCGGTTAATGATGAACATCTCTACCGCGTCATCGATGCGCTCGACGCTGTTGCGGAAGAAACCGGCAGGACGGTGCCGCAGGTCGCCCTCAACTGGCTGCTCAGACGCCCGACTGTTTCCACGGTCATCATCGGCGCGCGCAATGAGGAACAGCTTCGCCAGAACCTCGATGCCGTGGGATGGGAACTGACGTCCGCACAGGTAGCGAAGCTGGACGAGGCCAGCGAGACGACTGCTCCCTACCCGCATTTCCCGTATCAGCGCCAGGAGGGCTTTGCCCGGCTTAATCCACCGGCCGTAGCGCGTCAGACTATGCCGTTCTAAGGCAGGATCAGGCCGCCAGCAGTTCAGGCGGCCTGACAGATGATGGGGAGATTCAGCCCGCTTCGTTGGCGGAGCCTGCGTCCACCCGGCCCGAAAACCAGTTCGCCAGGATTGCACCGGAAATATTGTGCCAGACGCTGAAAATGGCGCTTGGAACCGCGGCGAGAGGCGAGAAATAGGCCGTTGCAAGTGCCGCGCCAAGGCCCGAATTCTGCATGCCGACCTCGATCGCAATGGCCTTGCGTTTGGCAAGCGACAGGCCCGTTGCCTTTGCCGCGAGGTAGCCGAGGAGATAACCTAGCCCGTTATGCAGGACGACAACGGCAAAAATCATCAGTCCGGATTGGGCGATGGACGCCTTGGATCCTCCCACCACCGCCGAAACGATGAGGACGATGCCGATGACGCTTACCAGCGGCAATGCCGGAACGGCGGTCTTGACGAGACCGGGCAGCAGCTTCTGCAGGGCGGCGCCGAGAGCGAGCGGAACCAGAACGACCTTGACGATGCTGAGGAACATGGCCCAGCCATCAACCGGCAGGAACTGGCTCGCAAACAGCCAGACGAGGAACGGCGTCACCAGCGGCGCGGCAAGCGTGGTGACCGAGGTGCAGGCAACGGACAAGGCGACATCGCCCTTGGAGAGATAGGTCATGACATTGGATGATGTGCCGCCCGGGCAGCAGCCGACCAGAATCACGCCGGCAGCGACTTCCGGCGGCATGGGAATAATGCGGGTGAGCAGCACCGCCAGAAGCGGCATTATGAGAAACTGGCCGAGCACGCCTATCGTCACATCGAACGGCCTTTTTACGACCTCCCTGAAGTCATCGACCGAAAGTGTGAGGCCCATGCCGAACATGATGATCGACAGAAGCGTGACGATCCAAGGCGCAATCTGCTTGAACGTATCCGGAAAAAAGAAGCCGAGCACGGCGAACAGGATGACCCAGGCGGCAAAGGTCTTGCCTACAAAAGCCGAAACGGCTGCCAGTGTTTTCATTTCCATACTCCCAAGATGATCATGAAACCCCGTCTAGACTCCTATGGTGCCCTGTCAAGGTCATTACTCCGTTGTTAGAGCGATCGAAAACGATCCATCGGCCGCGATACCGCCGTCGCCGCAGGGCTGCAATTTGGACGAAGGCTCATCTATCCGCTTCTCGTTGCTCCTAAGATATCCAAGGGCCTGCGATACAAGGTCCGATGCAGATGCCGGACTGCCTTTTCATCACGCTTCCCGTTAGACCGGGTCGAACATACCCATGAACTCCGGATCGGCGAAGTAGACAAGCTTTTCAGCAAAAACCGGTCGTTGTCCGGCAAGGAACAGCAGCTGTCCTTTTGCGGGCATATTGCGCACCTCATCAGGGGTGAGCAGCGGCCGGCCGGTATGCTGTTGGCTATAAGAGATCCCGGTCTTATCGGAATCGAGCGCTCTCGCCATAGTCTGGAACACGACCGTTTCCTGTCCGAGCAAATCAGAGATTAGACGGGCGCTGTCATGATCGTTGACGCCGAAGACCTGCAGCACGCCGGCGTTTGACAGGAAGGTTCCAGCGCGGTGACCGTATGTGGCACGCAGCTGATGGACGTCCTGGAGGATGGGCCAAAGCTGGACACCATAGCCTGCCATCAGACCCATCGCGCGTTCGACTGGTGCCAAATGCCCAAGGGATGCAAACTCATCGAGCAGATAAAGAACCGGTGTCGCCGGCTTTGTCCGATCGCGAGCCATTTCGAGCAGGCTTTGCGAGACAAGCAGGCGCAGCCAGCGCGAATAGGTCGAGAGGCGGTCAGGCGGAAGAACGAGGAACACCGTTACGTTATTGCGCTTGAGATCGGCAAACCGGAAATCCGAACGGCTGAGCACTGCCGTCATGCGCGGTGAATCAAGAAAATGCGTATGGCGTTGAGCCGCGGACAGAACGCCTGCGGCTTCGCGATCGGATTTTCCGAGGTGGCGGTTTGCGGCACGAGCGACAAGACCGCTTGCCGCATCGCTTTCCTGCATACGCTTGAGCAGTGCTGCGAAGTGTTCAGGAGCAAGGGTAAGATAGTCTCGAAGTGTGGCGAGGTGCCTGCGTCTCAAAGGCTCCGCTGCGACGATCTTGAGCAGCAATCCGGCAATAAGAGCTTTTGCTTCCTCGTTCCAATGCGCCTCTCCAGCCATTCCCGGTTCATCGAACACGAGAGCGTCGGCAAGGGTACTGGCGTCTTCCGCGACATCGAGGCTGAGGGGATCGAGCATAACCAAGGGGTTGAAGGCTGCCGAGGGTCTCCCGGTGACACCAAAAGGATCGAGCACGTAAACCGGACCGAACTTCTGGCGCGCACGGCCGGTGATCCTTGCATTCTCGCCTTTTGGATCGACGCAGATCACGGAACGGTCGGCGGTCAACAGATTTGGGATGATCGTGCCGATACCCTTGCCGGTACGCGTCGGCGCCATTGTGAGGAGATGGGCTGGACCGTCATAGCGCAGAGGCTTTGCCGTTTTCGTATCACGACCGATCAGGAGGCCGGAGCCGGATGCGGTGAGAGCGGCTATCTCCTTGTCGGTCGCAAAGCGGGCGGAGCCGTGGGTATCATCGTCACTTTCCCCGAAATGCAAAATCAGCGCGCTGGTGATGAACCGGAAGGTGATGACGGCAAGCGCCAGCAAGGTGACGAAATCGGGGAGGATGTAGACAAGCGAGCCGCGCCCGAAACCCGTTTGCTCGAGGAAATGACGGCCACCCATGCCCATCATAAACGTGACGATGAAAAGGATGACGACAAATCCGAGAAGCGGTTTCCAGATCCGGAACGGCATGGCGATCAATGCCAGAACTGCCCAAAGCGGATCACGTGCGGCGGCTCGCATCATGTTTTTGAATGCGTCCCGGACAAGTCGCAATCGGTTCATGGAGCACCCTGCCCGCTGTCGCCACACTCTCCTGTGCTCGGCAGCCCTGGTTCGATCAGATCGGCAAAGAGCGCCTTGTCATTGTCGCGTGTCAGAAAACCCGGCAGTTCGCGGCGCAGCCATTCACCAAGCTGCTGCTTAAAATCCTGATCATTCGAGGTCTCCAGGTGATGCAGAACGAGCGACCCTATCAAGACCTTGCGGCGCGTATCGTTGTTGCGCTCGGTTTTTGAAAGCCGTGCCTTGAGCGCGGACCGTTGCGCCTCCAGTTCAGCCAGGCGCTGTGCGATGGTTTTCCTTGCCACGATTATTCCTTTCGATTGCGGCCGCACCGGAACTGCCGCTGTCGACCACGGCTTCGCTCCTGAAAGGCAGACCAGTTTCTATGAGGAGATCGACATAGCGATTGTAAGAGGAGGTTGGACCCTGTGGTTCATGACGCTGCGGTGGCTGCTCCATGAGCTCAAGATTATTCTGCCACCAGTGAAGCTTAGTCGCTAGCGTTCGCGGCCCGTTCCAGCCTGGCAATATGTTCCTTGCAGACCGTGTTGACGAGATCGTAGAGGATGGACGTTCTGGCAGTCAGCCAGGTCAGAGCCTCCTCGGTGATTTCGTAATGGTCGGAATAGCGGGCCTTCACATAGGCTTCGTTCAGCGTATTGAACCACGACTGATAACGATGATGATCCCGCGGCCAGGCCTCGGCAAGACGGATATCCTGCCCCTCTGCCAGCCCTCGCAAAAACTTCAGATTGTGGCTCGCAGGGCTATAGTTGGTAAGGGTCAAAAGCAGAGTGGAATAGGCCTGTTCTATGGATTGGTGCAGCATGAAAGCTGTCTCTTTCCAATCACCATCTTTCAGCCCGTACAGGACGTGCTTGACGAAGAATTCAGCAGTGCGAGAGCGAGCCGAAAAATGCTTTTTGGCAACCTCATGTGCCTGTTGCATCGTAAGGCTTTTGGGCTCAGCGAGTTCTCTGTCATCAAGCTCGTAAAGAGCTATGCCATCCCGTCGGATATCGCTGAAGAAGTATTGCCCTTCCTGCAGGAAATTGCTGATCTCGCGAGCGCCATGGACAATGAGGCTCACGGGCGTCTCAATCTCCTTGTCCCACATCAGCCGGTCTGTCGCCTTGTCCCAGTATTTGGGATCGGCAAGTTCCTTGTTGCTGACGATGACGAGAATGTCGAAATCCGAGCGATAACCTTTCGACGTATGCGGTTCATCCACCCAGGTGCCACGCGCGTAAGAACCAAACAAAATGATTTTGAAAATCTGTCCATCTTTCTTGGCGTCAGACTTCGAGCGCTCCACCAGATCAGCAAACTCTTCCTGAATAATTCCGACGACACGCGCGAGTTCGCGTTGCTTTCGTTCCGGCAAATGTTCAAGGCTGGTCTTCATGTCTGCTCCGTTTCTGGACGGTATCCTCTATGGGCCATTGTAAACTTCTTTGAAACTCCGATTTTTGGCAGCCGCCAATCGAATGCCTGTCTTACCGGACTATCCACTGCGCGTTGCCTGCGCCCGCTTCTGTTTGTCGAGCCGCCTGCAATGGTTTCTTCCGCTCGCCCAGCTTCCCTTGTCCCTCGTCCGTTGTGCGGTCAGCCGGCGCTCGCCCTTCCTAATTGATGTGTTTATTTCTCCTATTCAAACACGAGCAATGACCGATTGGCGACTACTACTTTTAGTAGTCGCAATGCCCATTCGATGTTGCTAGCGTCGCCACCGGTAAACAGACAAGGGCGCACTTACGACTTGCACCGCAGTTGAGCGCTGAATTTCCCCGTTTGCGGATCGGAGATTTCGTTTGGCGATTTATCATCTCAGCACCAAACCGGTCTCGCGCTCATCCGGCCGCAGCGCTGTGGCATCTGCCGCCTATCGTTGCGCGATTCTTCTCACCAATCACCGCGATGGTCTCGTGCATGATTTTACCCGGAAAGAAGGAGTGGAGCACATCGAGATCGTGCTGCCGGAAGGTCTTTCTGCCGATTGGGCCTTGGATCGTTCGGCTTTGTGGAACGCTGCCGAGTTTGCAGAAAAGCGCAAGGATGCCCGCGTTGCCCGCGAATTCGAAATCGCGCTTCCGCGTGAGCTTTCGCCAGAGGGGCGACTGAAGGCTGCACGCGCCTTTGCCCAGGATCTGGCAAACCGCTATGGCGCGGCAGTGGATTTTGCCATCCATTCGCCAGGCGAGCATGGTGACATCCGGAACTACCATGCGCATGTGCTGATGACGACGCGACAGGTTGGCAGAACCCGCCTTGGCGAGAAAACTTTTCTGGAGCACAAGAACGCACGGCTGTTGGCAAACGGTATGGCGACGACCGACATGCAGCTTCAAGATATCAGGCAGTCATGGGAAGGCATCGCCATCCGTCAGCTTCAACGCGAAGGCCTGGACGTTCGCATCGATCATCGCTCCCTTGCTCAGCGCGGTCTTGAGTTGTCGCCGACCGGGCATATGGGCGTGCATGCCTCGCAGATGGAACGGCGAGGCATGGCCGTCGAGCGCGGCCGGCTGGATGACAAGGCAGCACGGCGAAATGCCGAACTGATCCGCCAAAAACCGGAACAGGTTTTGTTGCTGATCAGCAATGAAAAGAGCGTGTTCGATCGACACGATATCGCCAGGACCCTGCATCGCTATATTAACGATGACGCCCAAACGTTCCGAAACGCTTTTGCGGCTGTTATGGCATCACCAGCGCTCGTCGAGCTTCAGGCTGAGCGCATCGATCCTGA
Organism: Agrobacterium sp. 22-223-1; assembly: GCF_053522385.1. NCBI lineage: Bacteria > Pseudomonadati > Pseudomonadota > Alphaproteobacteria > Hyphomicrobiales > Rhizobiaceae > Agrobacterium > Agrobacterium sp. 22-223-1. The sequence continues at coordinate 165,471 of NZ_JBNWCN010000003.1, read as the reverse complement.
AACAGGTGACGTTTCCAATGCGCGCTATTCGACCCAGGAGATGATCGACCTGGAACTCGCGATGGCGCGGTCGGCCAAGCGGTTGCATCAGGCACATTGCCATCGGGTTGATCCCCGCCATGTCGAGCGCGCAATGGAAAGGCAGGATAGCTCTCTTCGGAAAAGCTCCGGCGGAATGGTGGCTGCGAGCGATCCACCAGCAGGATTGTCGGACGAACAGCGTCATGCGATCAAACATGTTACGGGCCCTAAAGGCATCGCGGCTGTGGTCGGGTTCGCTGGTGCGGGAAAGTCCACCATGCTGGCAGCCGCCCGTGAGGCGTGGGAGGCTCAAGGTTATCAGGTCCATGGTGCGGCGCTTGCCGGAAAGGCAGCCGAGGGTCTTGAGGAAAGTTCCGGAATTCAAAGCCGCACCCTGGCGTCATGGACTTACAGCTGGAACCACGGCCGGGGCATGATCGGCAGCAGCGACGTGTTCGTCATCGACGAGGCCGGCATGGTAGGAAGCCGGCAGCTTGCCCGGTTCATCGGCGAGGCTGAAGAGCGCGGTGCAAAGATCGTTCTTGTCGGCGACCACGAGCAGCTCCAGGCAATCGGCGCGGGTGCACCCTTCAGGGCGATTGCCGAGCAGATTGGCCATGTCGAACTTTCCGACATTCGCCGCCAGCGCCATGATTGGCAGAGACAGGCATCGGTTGCCTTTGCGACCCATAAGACGGCCGAGGGCCTCGCCGCCTACCGGGATCACGGCGACATTCACTTTGCGGAAAGCCGCGACGCGGCAATGGCAAAGATCGTGCGTGATTATGTTGCCGACAGTGAGAAGCGTGCCGATGGCACCCGGGTTGCCATGGCGCATCGCCGTGCCGATGTGCGCGCCCTCAATGCCGCCATCCGTTCCGAACTTCAAAGCAGACAAAGGCTGAAGCGCAGCCCCGGGCTGAGCGCCGGCCCGGACCGTGGGGATGGTGAGGACCGTGGGAAAAGTGAGGACGGTGGAGAACTCACGTTCCAGACCAATAACGGCAAACGCGCCTTCGCCGCCGGTGACCGGATCATATTCCTCGAAAACAACCGCGACCTCCGCGTGAAAAACGGCATGCTTGGCACGGTCGAGCATGTCGAAAAGGGCAAGATCATCGCCCGGCTCGATGGTCGAAGCGGCGATAGCGTCAGCATTCTGACGGACAGCTACCAGGCGATCGACCATGGCTATGCAACGACCATCCATAAAAACCAGGGCGCGACGGTCGATCGCGCCTTTGTGCTGGCGTCCCGCACCATGGACCGGCATCTGACCTATGTTGCCATGACCAGGCATCGCGACAGCGTGCAGCTCTATGCCGACAGCCAGGAGTTCACCAAGGCCGGCCGGCTGGTTGATCACGGCGTTGCGCCCTATGAACACAATCCGCAGTCACGCGAGAGCTATTTTGTGACGCTGGAGAATGACAAGGGCGAGCGGCATACAGTGTGGGGCGTTGATCTCAAGCGGGCCCTGCAGGAGGCGTCACCACAGATCGGGGACAGGATCGGACTACAGCATGAAGGCGCCACGCCTGTCACGCTTCCGGACGGTACGCAGGCCGAGCGCAATGCATGGCGCGTCGTTACGGGTGATGAACTGGCCTACCAGCAGCTGACAAGCCGCCTGTCGCGTTCCGGCGCGAAGGAAACCACGCTGGACTATGTCAGGGACTTTGCCGAGCGGCGGGGTATCGCGGAGCAGCTCGGGGTCAAAAGCGAGATTGAACTTGCTTCCGGCCGTGATGAGCGTCAAGAGCTCTTGTCCCGCGCGGCCCATCCGGTGCGGGAGCAGCAGGACCGGCCATCAGAGCGTCAGCGGGTTTACGAGGAACGTGCCGGCGATCTGGTCGGCCCTGTTCGCCGCGAAGATCGTCGCAATCCGTTCGCCCGAAAACTTGATGGCGATCGGCAGGGCGACCGGACGGAAGACAATAAAGGATATCGCCGCATCCGGTGGTCCGATCTCATGTCGCAAGACGGCGCCATCCCTGCCCCAACAGAAGCCGCAGGCCAGCAAAATTCTCTGGAACCGGGTAAGCGAGCTCCGCTGGTGCCAGCCATCACCCGATACAAACGCAGCATCGAAGAGGTGGCGCAGCAAAGGGCGATGTCCGTTATCGATCAACAATTCGATACAGTGGAATCTCTCATGCGACACGTATTCCGTGATCCGGTCGAGGTCGCCGCGAGACTGCGCACCGCGATGACTGAGAAGGAAGGCAACGGCAATATCATGGCGAAGGCCATGGCCGCGCAGCCAGAACGCTTCGGGGAGCTACGCGGCAAGTCAGGTCTGTTCGGAAACAACGGGGAGCGGAAAGAGGCGCTGCACTATGCCAGGTCTCTCTCTGCCCATATCGGCTATGTCTCCGAGGCGTGGAAGCGCCGGCTTGGAGAAGAACGGAATAGCGAACAATGGCAGCGCGAAAAGCGTGACGTGATCGAGGTGCCCGGCCTCACGCCCCGCGGTGCCGAAATCCTTGCGAAGATGGAGAAGATGCCGGTCGAGAGGCGAAGCAAGTTCATCAAAGAGCTGCGATCGTTACCTGAGGGCCGAGCCGCGCTCGATGAGGCAAAGCTGGTGGCCGAAGCGCTCACCCAGCGGTTCGGAAGCTCCGATCCTCGCAGGATTGCCGAAGAGCTTGCAGCACGCCCGGAGTTCGCAAGGCAGGCCGAGCAGATCCAGACAATCGCCCGCATGGTGCATCGAACACGCCATGCAGAACTCAGCCATGACCACGCGCTGAGACGGCAGCTCAATCGGTCTCGCGGGCTTGGATTGAGCCGATAGTAGGGGCACGGAACGATCGCTGATTTGTCGGGCTTACGGCGTCGAGCCTTTGGCCTACCTGCTGCTCTCAGGCCGTGAAGCTACAAGGCCTGAACGGCCTCAGCTTGTCGCTTACATTCTGGATATCATCTTCATTAGATTAAATGCCTGCCCCTCTAGCCGATGGAACGGCTCAGTGCCAGCCGCACACCTGCGCCTACCTCTTCAGGTGAGCTGTCTGCGGACAAGTGTACATAGTCTTTCTCTCGCCGAAGGGTTGGACCGAACCCGTCGCCCCGCTCGCGCTTTGTAGGACGAATCGTCATCTCGCCGGCCTTGACCTCGACATCGCAGTGCAGCATGCCTTTAAATAGCGCGCTTTTGGTCTTGTAGCCATAAGTCTGCATTAAATCCGCCACCCAGGCGGCGTAGCGCTCCTCAATTTTTGAGTTTTTTGATAATTCAATATCTTCGTCGGGATGGACAAGCCTGCTCTTGGCCAAAGCTGACAATACGACAGAACCTATTTCAAAATCGCTTGTGTCAGGTGGCAAACGACAACGTAAACCCTTTGGGTCAGCGATAAGAAGCCGCCAGCCCGACATTGTGTTTACCGCTATGAACCTCTGGTTCATGAAAACACCACATGCTTGGCGTTTCTCTGGATCTTTGATCATTTGATACCTGTTAGGTCGTGTTGACAAAGTTACATCAGGCGCTTGTGATCTCCGATGACGGAGATATGCTCAGGGAATGATGACTTCTCCTTGTCCTGTCTACCTTTTCAGAAGCGCAGGTTTCGCCCCATCCGGCGATACAGTGGTCAGCGTTGCGCCGCTGGATTGCGTTGTCGCAGTTTACGGTAACGGAGGTGTCATTGGCGAAGGTGGCCTGTCTTCGGCCTTTGGCGGGGCGGCAGTCTTCAAGAACGATGCGTCCGGAGATTGCTTCGTCGGCGTATGGGGAGCACGCAACGCCTCACGTTTCCGCAAGGAGCTTCGGGCTCATATGCAGATTGCGGTTCACAAGGAAGCGCCAGACGCGCGGCTTTCTTTCTGGGGAGCGGAGAAAGAGCGCCCTAAGCCTGTGCGCAAATGAAGGGCAACCAGAGTTTGGCTGAGGCCAACGCCAGGAAGCCAGCAAACGACATCCTCGTCTTGTCATAGCGCGTAGCGATGCGCCTGAACTGCTTCAGCTTATTGAACATGCGCTCGATGCGGTTCCGGTCTTTGTATGCAACGTAATCGCAAGGAGGTGAGCGCTTCCGCGTCGAGCGCGATGGGATGACAGGACGAGTGCCATGCAGCAGGAGTTCTTCGCGAATTGCATCCGCATTATATCCCTTGTCCGCCAGCATTTTGCGCGGTCTGCTGACGGGAATAGCAAGAAGTTGGGGAACGGCCTTGTAATCTGATGCCTCACCGCCGGTCAGGACAAAGCCGAGAGGGCGTCCCTGACCGTCTGCTCGGGCGTGTATTTTTGTCGTAAAGCCGCCGCGTGAATCGACCAAAAGCCTCCTTATCAGTCCCCCTTTTGCGCCAGCAGCCTGCGAATGACCGCGAACGGTCGTGCTGTCGATCATATGCTGCCAGTCGTCGGTTAAGCCAAGCTCCACAAGGGTCTCAAGCAGAGCGTCCCAGACGCCTTGCTCAGCCCACCGTTGGAAACGGACATAGACAGAGTTCCATTTGCCGTAACGTTCGTGCGTGTCGCGCCACGGGCAACCAACGCGCAGGACATGCATCATCCCGTTCAAAAAGCGCCGATTATCGTGAGCGGGCCGCGATTTGCGTCCCCGTTCTCTGGGTAGGAACGGCTCGATTACACGCCATTCCTCGTCACTCAAATCGCCTCGCGCCAATACTGCCTCCTAAAAAGCAGTCTTGAATCACGCTTCAGCCGATTTGGAATCCACTTTGTCAACACGACCTAGCGTGGATAAGTTTTAATGTCCGGTCGAAAATGGAGGCTGTTCAGATTTATCAAAATTATCTATATAAAAATTGAGCATCTCCAGAAGCTTTATTACTTCCGAATTTTCGCCTCCAATTCTTGTCTCGAATTCAAATGCACCTATGCCATTCAGCACTTCATTTAAGGAAGACGACAGAATAGTTAATTCTTTTCTACTAAATTCGATGCTGATTTTAGCGTTCTTAATTGGCGTTTCCGAAGGGTTCATTGTCCTTACCTCATGTTGTCAAAATACAATTTTCCGTTCTTTGGTTGAAAAATAGTCCCACCGTCTCCTGCTTTGGGGTTGTGTATAATTACCGATTGATACTCGTCGTTCCAGTATGCCGTTCTACCACCACCCAATGCCTTTACATCTGAAGGTTTCCTCATTGTTTCGCTGATAAAGTCGGCAAGTTGCGCCCTAGTTCGTATGCCCATACCAGCCAGTTCGCCTTTTTCAAGTATATGCTTTTGGAATGCGTGACCATCAGCAATTTGTTTCGAAACAATTTCGATTTCTTTGCTGCTGAGCGAGCCGCCTGCCTTGATACCCACGACTCCAATGATTGCTGCGGTAGTGACCCCGACGAGGAGTTTGAGGTCTTTGGTATCCTCAAAGGAAAGACCGTGTTTGGCAGCAATGTCGGCAATCGCCCGCTCGCTGGCCTCCTTGCCCAACGTGCCGGCTGCCGCAAGCGGCTCGAACGCTGCCTTGTATTCCTTGTAGCCTTCCTCACCGAGCGTCAGCCTTATCGTGACATCCCGGATGAACGAGGCCGACATACCGATCGCCTGGAAACCCGCGACCAGCTGTTCGTCCGAACCAACCTTGCGTAACTGTGCCGCAAGTATTTTGACGCTGCCCGGCAGTTCACCCTTGCCAGCCGCACCGGTCACATATTTCTCGGTATAGGTCTCCATCAGCGTCGCCAGCATCTGTATGCAGGCTTCACGCTCATTCGCCGTCAGTTCAGCGATCTCCTTGCCGTTTTTGTCGAACAGGACGCATCCAGATGCATAGGCCGGCGTGAACAAAAGATCGAGGAGATTGAAGCCTTGCCGGCCCGCGCAGGTCGCAAGCGCTGCGATATCGAGTGTGCCGGAATCCAGCGCTTTGGCGACTTTACGGGCTGTCGCCAATTCATCCGGCGTCAGATCACCGGAAGCCGCAAGCTTCGTCCCCAGTGCCTCGAAGGCGTCGCCAAGAGCCTTGCCGACGACGTTGATCCCCTCTGCCGCAGCCTTCAGGCTGTTGGTTGAAAGATAGAAATCGATGCCGACATGTTTGTCCTTTGTGATCTCATGAGCCTTGCCCGGATCACGGTTGAGTTCGGAGAGAGGATTTGTTTCACCGTCGTGCTCAAGTGCCGCCTGCTGGTCGGGATTGCGAACGACGATGTCCCCAGGGCCGACGGTGGCGCGGACGCTCTGGCGGGTATCATCGAGCTGATAGCTGCCTTCGAGCGTGCTGTTGCCGACCGGATTGGCATCGGTTCCTTTGCCGCCGGTGAGATCGAGGCCGAGATTGGCGCTGAAGCCCTCATACTGCTTCTGGCCCTCGAAGTTCTCATGGGTAAGCGTGCCTGTGTCGAGAGTGAGATCGCCCGAGCCGGAGACGATCTTGCCGGCACCGAGATGGGTATTGCCGCCGACGGTGACATTCATCGTGTCCGCGGAAACGAGACCAGACTGCTCGGAAACCCAGTTCGTCGACCCGGACCCCGCACCGCCACCGATCTGAATACCGGAGATGAGGCTCTTCCCCCCGCCGAGGCTAAAGCCGCCAGAGGTGGATTTGTTCGTGGTCTCGCCGGTATCGGGAACGGAGACGATGGTGAGATCGCCGCCGATGTCGGCCGTCACTGTCTCACCGGCAACGAGCGCACCGGCGAGCGTCGTGTTGTTGCCGGACTGGATGACGATGTCGCCGGTACCGCTGACGTGGCTGTTGATCTGGGTAGTTCCGTTGGCGTTCGCCTTGGCCGTGGACGCACTGGCGCCGCCTGTCAGCCCGACGCCGACGCCACCCGACAGGCTGACGCCGCCGCCAATGCCGATACTGGCGCCGGCGGACGTGCTGCTGGACGACGAACTCCGCGTCGCCTCGGCGCTTTTAAGGGTAATATCATTGCCGGCCGAAAGCGTGATATCGCCGGCCTTGTCGTCGGCGCTGTCGACCGGCAGGCCATAAGCATCATAGCCGGCCGAGATTTGCACGCCATGGCCGGTGATATCGCCGGATGCGGCTTCGATCGTTACCGAGCGGCCGGCATTGATTTCGGTGAGAACGGGAACAGAGCCCGTCCCCGCCGCCTTGTCTTTTGTATAGGTGAAGCCGGCGGTGAGCGAGGCCGAAGCGACATTGCCGTTGACGACAGTGTCGAGCGCATCATAGGCCTTGAGCGATGCAAAGGCAGCATTGGCGGCAGAATAGCCGTCGTTGATGGTCGTAAGCTTCTGCGCCGCGTTGCCGACGCTGTCGGCAGCGCTGACCAGCGAGGTCGAGACTGATAGCGTCACGCCGGCAAACATCTCCTCATGCATGTGTTCGTAGTTGGACTTGTCCTGCGCCGAGAGAAGGTTGACGTTACGGTCTGCGAGGATGGCAACATCACGCTCTGCGGACACCTCAGCCGCCTGCAGGTTAGCATCACGACCTGCTGATATCGTGAGGTCACGACCGGCAAACAGGATGGATCTGGCGTTAGTCTCTGATGACTGGCTGGTCTGATCGACCGACTTGCCGTAGCCGATACCGATCGATGCGCTGCCGTTGCCAGATTTCACCTGAATGCCGAAGCCCGAGCGTTTTTCCTTCTCCTGCGATGAGGCACTTTCAGCCCCGGGAGTGATATTGACGTCGCGGGCTGCCTCCAGCGCGATGTCGCGGCCGGCCATGATGGAAGAGCCGATCACATTGACGTCGTTTTCGCGCGCCGTAAGAGTGACATCGGTTCCAGCGCTCAGCCCGGAGCCAACGTTAAGACCGGACGATTGGCTCCTTTCTTTCTGCTCCTTGCCCCATAGCGAGAGGAAACCACCGCCGGAACCGGCGAACAGACCGGACTTCTTGCTCGAGCTTTCCAGCGCATGCTGTTCCTCGGCCCCGATGATGGCGACGCTGTCGCCCGCAACGCCGATCGCATCGCCTGCCGTCACATTCGAGCCGGCGATGACAGCGTTGCCGCCAGCATCCAGCTTGATATTGCCGGACGCGGAAAGCTCGGAGCCGACTGTGGCTTCATCATAGTTGTACTGCGTCGAGCTCTTTTTCGAGAGAAAGCCCTTGGATGAGGAGCTCTGCTCGAACTCCGCCGTATTCTTGCCCGACGCGATCAGCAGATCGCCGCCCGCGCTGACATTGATATCGGCTTTGTCGGTCTCGTCGCCGGCAGTCACCTTCGAGGCGGAGACGACGGTATCTCCACCTGAGATGATGGACACGCCCTTCCCACTGCTAACCGATGATCCGACGACGGTCTGCGTTTCCGTGTGGCTCGTCGTCTGTTTGCTTCCGCCGAACAGACCGCCCTTTTTCCTGTAGGTGTAATCTATCGTGGTGGTGTCGATGGCCTCAGCGATTGTCACATCGCCGGTCGCTTTCAGACCGACCGTTCCATCAGCGGCAATCGTGCTGCCGATGACGTTGAGGTTACCACCTGCATTGGCTGAGACCGATCCGCCCGCGGTGATCTCGGAGCCCTGACTTGTGGTTCTGACAACTGTCGTAGAACTCCGCTTGTCGCGCAAAGTGCTGGTCGTTGACCGTTCGGTGACGGAGATATTGATGTCTCCATTCGACGTCAGGCCGAGATTGCCGCCGGCCGTCACCTTCGCATTGGCGAGCAGAATGCTCTCGTTACCCTTCAGCGAGGCATTGCCACCCGCCGTGAAGGTGCCGCCGATTGCCGCGATCGACGAACCGAAAACGCTAAGATCACCAGTCGATGCAATCATCCCTGATGTTGCAAGCAGGCCGGTATCGATCGTCACCTGATTGCCCGCGATCAGCGCGCCCGCAGAATTCAATCTTTCCCTGTCATTGGCGGCGAGATGCAGTACCGGCGCAAGAACGGTCGTACCGTTCACCGTCTGCCACTCATAAACGACGACGGATTCGGTGAGGCTGGCGATCTCTTCAGCCGTCAGCGGTTGGCCGAACTGGCGCTGGCTCGCTCCCAGATAGGCGGCTCCGTTATCAAGCAGCTGCTTTATCTGGGTAATCGAATCCTGCCCCGTAAAACCGGAGCCTGTCGCCAGCCTGAGCTGCTGCTCAATATATTGGTTCTCGAAATAGGCGTCACCAAGGAACTGGACCTGGCGATCCGGCTGGTAGCCAATGCGGCCAAGGAAATAGCTGGAACCGTAGAATTTCGAGACGTCGAGGAAGGCGGCGCGGGTTTCATAGAGAAAGCTCTGGCCAGGAATGGTGCCGCCAAAACCGCCGGACTGTGGGGTGGCGACGCCGCCAAGCGTGAACAGCGCACCGCTTGCCGTCATACTGGACAGCAATGCGGTCGGATTGTTCGAAGGCGCAGGCGCTGCAACGGCAACACGGTCGGCGATCGTTCCGGCCGAAGCCGTATTGTTGACGGCAGCAAAGCCGGTGATACCAAGTGCTCCGCCCGAGCGGATTGCCGCTGGAACCCCACCGATCGCCTCTACGCTTTCCACGGTTCGTCCGGGGCCGATATCCTTTGACGCATCCCGCGTTCCAAACGGGCTGGGGCCAGGCATGGAAACCTGATATGAGAATTCATGGCCTCCGGTATCGCCGCTGTCCCGCCTTTCTTCCCACTGGAAGATGACATCAGGATAATATTGGCAACCCGAGCTTTGATTGCAGTTGACCGACGTCGTGCGCTGCAGCTGCAAGCCGAGATTTGTCAGCGTGCCTGTGCCAACTAGCGTCATGCCGGAGCCGGCTTCAATGTTGCTATAGGCATTGGTAAGATCCACGGTATCGACAAAAAGCGTATTACCCGCCTTGATTGTCGCCGCGGGGCTTCCAGCCGATGTGAGGCGGTCCTCGGTCACATCACGATAGACATGGCGAATGGGGGCACCAATGACGAACTGCTTATCAGCAAAAGAGACGGAAGATGAACAATCTCCACACAGGCGTGCATAATAAGTGTCATAAGCCGACACGAGTGCGTTTGAGATTTGCTGGCTCGTATAGGTCGGAGCCACGCTTTTCTCGTTACGCAGATTTGCCGTCAGGATCGAGATATTGCGACCAGAGGAAATCAGACCTGAACTGTTGACCGTAGCAGCATTGCGCGCGCCAGAAGCACTTCCAGCAATTGTGAGGTCACGACCTGCGACAATCGCCCCCTGATCATTGGCCAGCACGCCGCCCACGAAAAGTGCCGCGTCGTTACCGGCATAGATGAGCCCCGTGGCGGTGTTGGTCAGGTTGCCGGCGATATTGAGTGTAAGATCATTGCCAGCAGCCAACTGACCGGAGTTGCCAAGTTGTGAAAGCGACAGCGTCAGATCATGGGCCGCCAGAATATTGGTAGCGCCATTCGCAGCAAGGCTACCTGCTGTGATCGCGATGTCACCTGACCCCTGAACGGAACGAGCTGTGCTGCTCGCGGTGACAGCATTGAGCCGCGCACCGGTCAGATCTGTCGTTCCAGATGAGGTGAGATCAATGCCACCTGACGTCAGCGTGCTGTTGGTGAGATTGATATTATTGGCATTGATGTAGAGCGTGCCGGATGTGGCAAGTCTGCTCCGGTTATTGGAAAGGTCGGCATTTTGCTGCCTGATCCTGATGTCGCCGCCGGCGGCCGTGCGTTTATCGAAGCTGATGACACCATTTGTCGAAGACAGCAAAACGTCTCCGTTTGCCTCCAGACTGTCATAGCGGATGTCACTGCCAGCCGAAGCCTGCAAATTCCCTTCTGCAAGCACGAGCCCGGAAATCCCCAGATCAAGGCCGGAGAGCAGAGCCAAATCACCTTTCGAAAGGAGTGAGCCCGCCGTGATCGCTCCTGAGGCCGCCGTAAGTGACATCGCCGCGCCAGACTGGGCCGTGCCGCTGATGGCAATGGAGCCAGCCCCCGACCATAGCGAAACCGGTCCGGCAGCCGACGCGTCGGCCAAGGCAATACGCCCGTCTGCCAGAAGGTTGAGTGCGCCACTCGCCCCGAGAGTACCGGCGACATCGATGAAGCCTGCTCCGCCATTGATCAGGATATCCTCTTCTGCACCGATAGAAGCGACCCTGGCGTCCTTCCCCGCCTTAACCGACACTGATTTTTTCGAGGTCAGACGACCGGCCGAAACACTCCCCTTCGAAGAGATGCTGACGCCGTTATTGCCGGAGGTATTGCCGATCGAAATTTTACCGTCTGCCGACAGCGAAAGCTCCCCGGCATTGGCCGCCATGTCGCCGCGCATGCGAACGCCGGCACCTTTTTCCGTGACAACCATCTTGATGCGGCCGGCCTGCATGGCCCCGAGTGCTGAACCATCGATTGCGTATTCAGGTGTTCCGGAGGTGGCATCGAGCGCTGTTGCCTCCCCGGTGGCATAATCGAACTTGCTCTTGCCGGCGGTCAGGCGCAGATCCTCACCGTAGATCGTTCCGTCGATCTGGATGGTACGGGACACGACATCGAACAGACTGACTGCACCATCACCAAGCGCAAAATTCCCACCCCCAGGGCCGAAAGTGACATCCCCTGCGTTGACCGTGAATCCATTGAGACGTCCATCGGTGCCGATGTCAGGTACACCCGTCGTCAGCGTGGCTCGTGGCGTGTTGATGAAACCGCAGCCGTCGCAGGTGATCCCGTTCGGATTGGCAATGATGACATCGGCCCTGCCACCGAACACTTCGGTTGGACCGAGAAGCGAACTGCGGTTTTGCGACGTGACCTCATTGAGGATGACCGTGGCGGAACCTTTGCCTTGAAGGTTTGGATTGCCGGGTGTCACGCCACCCAGTTTCGACGTACCGATCTCACCATTGAAGTTGTTGAGAATGACCCCCGGTGTGCCGACGTTGAAGTTGTTGTATTTGTTGTGCGACAGACCTTGGCTGTTGGGTCCGACGATATCAATGAGCGGCACTCCGTTCGGAGCAGCCCCTATCCCGGGGCGATTTGCCAAAGATCCTCCAACTTCCGGCGATATGTCCTGTGCGTGAAGAAGCGCTGGCTGAAGCAGGAGCGTAAAACTGACAACGGTGGCAATGATTTTTTGAGCCAGCGTCCCAGCACCAGCGAGCAACGCGAGGTCGATTGTCTTGCGTGGAAGACGCTTAAACTGTGATGTCATTGTTGCTCGCCTCTCGTGGCAGACGGAATTTGGGGCTTAGCGGTCTTTTCTGCTCGTGTCGGCCGGGGATGGCTTGCTGTCGAGTTTCTTGTAGACATCTGCCAGCTTCGATTGCGGAGCTGGGCATTTTTTGCTTCTGGCAATCTCGGCAAGGACCTGATTGCGGTTACGCAAGGCGTCGATCTCCAGTTTTTCCGGCGATTTCGGATCCATGAAAAAAAGGGCCGGCCAGAACAGAAGAACACCTGTCGCACCAAGGATCACGTTTTTACCCTGCGCGTCGGATCGTTCTTTCACCGTCGCCAGCACCTGCCGCTCGTTGGCCTCGAACTCGCGCTTTATGCCGGCGCAGTCGAAAGCACTGTCGGCCGGGTTGGTCGAAGACACCGGATGTGCCGCCCGGCCACCGCAACCGGAAACGACAATGGCTGTCGCCACCATGGCGGAGACGAGAGATAATTTAGGGGTGCGAAAAGAAGAGTTGATCATAATATTCTCTTTTGAAGCCTACCAGCGTGCCGTCACGCTGGCGAAAATGAGATTTCCGCGCCCGCCATTGACGCTGCTGGAAAATGCCTGGGAGTAGCCAAAATCGGCGCTGATGTTTCCCCCCACGAGTTTTGCACCAACGGTCCAGCTCGCGAGGTGGCCGTCGGGGATATCGAAGCGATGCTGCGAGAACACCCGGCCGTAATCGAGACCGAGGTAGGGGCGTAGCTCGCCCAGAACGGGCGCAAGAATGGTGCCCTCCCATGGCATTGTCCGCCAGGTCAATTCGTTGCGGCTGAAAAACCCGTTATTGCCGAATATGACGCCTTCCCTCAGGCCGCGTGCGTTGCTGGGGCCACCAAGGCCGATCTGTTCTGCGCCAAACATGTTATCGGGCGAATATTGGGCATTGAGGAGCGTGGTTAACTCGAACCGCTGGCCAGCCGCCTCGAACGGCCGCGTCGCGCTGACGGTCGTGTTGAGTTTCAGGAACCGAGGATCGGCCGTGCCGGCTCCGGGCTCTCCGGCCTCCACCGCGTCAAAGAGATCGAGACCCTTATCAAGGGCAAAATCGAGGGCGATGACGCCACCCAGTATTCTTTGTGAACGCGACAAGCCCAGAGTGCCTATGGTGTATCGGCGGCTTCCGACCTCAATCCGGTTACCGAGAAGGAAGTTGTCGGTCTGCTTGTAGGTGAGACCGCCTCTGAGGGTCGTGATGGAGTCCTTGTCGCGCAGAATGACGCGGTCGATGCCAAATCCAACCTGACCGGAATTACCGGAGGTTTCGATAGACCCGAAATTGCCGGGGATGGCGCTGTCATATTCGTACCAGGAACCATTCGCCGAAAACGTCCAGTAGCCATAGGGTACGCTTGTATTGACCGAATAACTGTTACTGCGCCCGCGACCGTCATCATCCCAGGGGTAGTCCGGGCCGCTACGCCCATAAGATAGCCCCAACTGATCATTGAGACCCAAGAGGTCATCGAAACCCAGGGAAATATTGCTTTGGGAGTAGCCGGTGCTTTGCTGGCCGAGACTATTATTGGAAATGCTCACGTACCAGGGTTTGCCCGGCTTGTTCTCGACGTTGAGAATGGATGTACCATCCGTTTTTCCCGGCAACATCGAAGTCTTGGCGTTATTGGACGACAGACGGTTGATCTGGTCCAGCCCCTGCTCAACATCACGAATGTTGGCAACCTTTCCTTTCATGCCGGGAAAGGCCGTGGCGAATGAACCGTTCTGCTCGGCCGGTTGACCATTGAGGTAGATATCCGCGATCGTGCCTTCGACAACGACCAATCTCAGCAATCCTGTTCCGGCAATATCCTGCGGCGGAACATAGGCGCGTGACGTCACGAACCCCTTGTCTAGATAGATGTCAGTGATGGCCTTGAGGAGGGAGGTGATGTCGGCAACGCCGACGCAACGATCGTTGAAAGGCCGCGTCAGTGTTCCAAGCGTAGCGGCAGACAGATTCGCCGCACCTTCGATCTCCACACGGGAGATATCGAAGCATAAATCATCGGGCTTCGCGTCGCCTCGCGGTGCCTCGCCCTCACGGCCAATGACACTATCAGGGGTTATCTGTTTCAGGTTTTCAAGCCGCTGCAACTGCTGTTGCTGATCCTGTTGGCGGGAAAAATCATCGGCGGGCGACTGGGCACTTGCCGGTTCTGCCGCGAGCAGTCCCGCCAAAAGCAGGGTGGTGACGGCCCATTTGGAACTGTTGGGCGCGGCCCTCGAATTACCCAAGGTATTCCGCTCTGCCTGGATAGCGATCGGGGAATAAGCGGAAACTCGAACCGCCATCACAATTGCGAGACAAAAATCAGGAGGAAGTGGCGATCGGAAACCAGTAATGAAAGCAGCGAGGGGCATGTTTAGGAGGCCTGCATTTGAAATGAAGTTGGTCGCGGCAATGCCGCTCATGCTTCACTGTGCAGCCGTCCTTGCTGTCGATCCCTACCGGGTTAATAGATCAGATCATCTGATCCAAGAAGCGTTAAAGTAGTATATTTTATTACGAAACGATAGTCGTAAGTCATTTGCTCAAAGAGCCGCGCACGTCAAAAATTCACGTAATAATCAATCCTACCAACGTCATGGCAAGATTATCATTTTTCATCCGTGATTTTTCACGACAATCCGCCGAATTTCCCCGCTATGGATCCTTTGATTCAAATAACAACCAGAAGTTATTGCAATACGTATCACCCTGCAAGCCCCTCACAGGTACCAAAGTTAAGGAAAACTAAAATTGCTTCGCAGCCGGCGACATATTTGGGCAATGAGATGGCTCGATCTCGATCGCCGAATTCGGAGTTCATCCAGTGGTCAACCATTGCGGTTGCGGACTAACAAAGGGAATGTTTTAGCCTCACTCACCCCCGGTCCGAGCATTGCGGAGCGCAAACGTCTTCAGGTTCGGGCGGGCTCCCACAATTCCACGGGATTGCCTTCCAGGTCGTGTATCCGGCGAAACGTCCAACCTCCGAATCCCATTCGGCCCGAGTTTCAACCTCTACACCTTCGTCCGTGAGCTTCGCGATGAGGGCATCGAGATCATCCATTGCTGTTCAGCACTGTCGAAATAATCGCTGTCTCTGGCGAAAGGCCCAAAAATCGTCATTCCGGCGTCCTGCTGCCATACCGATTTATGCAGATTGTCGATGCCGAGATGTTTCTTATACCATTCAACCAGGTCAGGGACATCTGCTGCTCTGAAGAATACGCCACCAATTCCAACGGCTCGGCCATGAATTCCTCCCGCTTTGCGAGAACGGACGCAATGTTGCGCCGCCGCGGCGGCAATATCAGGCAGGACCATTGATTACGCCGGTCTCAAATCGCGAAAGGTGAGCTTTGGCACTCCGAAACATTCATCCGTTACTCCGACTGGCGCGCACGACACAGCGCGAAAAAACCGCTTGACCTGAACCATGGTTGAGGTCCTAGAAGTACTGTCACCTTGTTTTCGCAAGGCTCTTTCCATGCTCTTGAGCGAACAGTTGACAAAGGATACCCCATGGCTTTCCAGCTTCCCGACCTCCCCTATGCCCATGATGCGCTCGCCCCCTCGGGCATGTCAGAGGAGACGCTGAAGTTCCATCACGATCTTCACCACAAGGCCTATGTCGATAATCTCAACAAGGCGATCGTCGGCACCGAATGGGAAAACAGGAGCCTCGAAGAGGTCGTTCGGGGCACCTATGAGAAGGGTGCGGTGGCGCAATCCGGCATATTCAACAATGCCTCCCAGCACTGGAACCACAATCTCTTCTGGGAAATCATGGGGCCGGAAAATCATGCGATCCCCAAGGTGCTGGAAGATGCGCTGACGCAGTCCTTCGGCTCGGTCGCGCTGTTCAAGCAGAATTTCGCCCTCTCCGGCGCCTCCCAGTTCGGTTCGGGTTGGGCATGGCTGGTGGTGGATACCGACGGTTCGCTGAAGATCACCCGCACTGAAAACGGGGTCAATCCGCTGTGCTTCGGGCAGAAGGCGCTTCTTGGCTGCGATGTCTGGGAACACAGCTATTACATCGATTTCCGCAACAAGCGCCCCGCTTACCTCGAAAACTTCCTCGACAATCTGGTGAACTGGCAGGCGGTCGCCGCCCGCCTTTGATTTGAGCCCCACCGATCCGGCCGGTCCCGCTGCCCTGGGCGGCCGGCCGGATCAGGCGCAGCCGGACAGCCGCCGTCCGGCTGCAACTCTCTTCGAGCGTCTCAATGCCCTATGTCGTCACCGAAAACTGCATCGCCTGCAAATACATGGACTGCGTGGAAGTCTGTCCGGTCGAATGTTTCTATGAAGGCGAGAACATGCTCGTCATTCACCCCGATCAATGTATCGACTGCGGGATTTGCGAGGCCGAATGTCCCGCCGCCGCGATCCGGCCGGATACCGAAGCGGGGCTGCATGTCTGGCTCGACCTCAATCGCCACTATTCCGGTATCTGGCCGCGCGTGCACGAGAAAAAGTCACCGCCTGACAATGCCGACATCATGAATGGCGCTGCAGCGAAGATGTCCATTTTTTCGAAAAATCCGGGAGCGGGCGGTTAGCTCGGCACATCATGTCTCATAATCTCAGGCTGATTGATGGTGGTGTGGTCAATCACGCGCATGTTCCGCCGAAAGCTTGCGCCTCTCCGATGATCTCTCCGCGTGAATTCAAGGATTCAATGGCCGGCCTAACCTTCACCGTGGCGGTGGCCGCTGCCTGCCACGCCGGAGAGCGGGTTGGACGCACAATCACCTCCTTCATGCCGCTCAGCGCAGAACCGCCGCTTCTGATGATCTCCATCGACGCCAGCAGTCGCATGGTCGATCTCATCGCAGCGAGCCGACGCTTCTCCGTTGCGGCACTGGCTAGAGGACAGGAGGAGGTTGCCGATGTCTTTGCGGGCAAAGGAAATCACCCGGACCGGTTCAGCGTTGGGGACTGGGATGCCTGGCCGTCAGGAAGCCCCAGACTTGCCGATGCGCTTCTGTCCATGGACTGCGAACTTGTCGGTTCCATCGATGCCGCAGACCATATACTGTTCGTGGGCGCCATAACCGAAGCAATATCGGATCGGCTGCGCAAAGCCCTGCTCTGGAGCGAACGCGCCTATACCGGCACGGATCAACGTCACTCCCTCTAGATGGTCGGAAAAGGCTCCTGCCGTCGCCGTGACCTGCACGGCTGAAGAAAATCCGCGCAGTCAGTGCCTGTCGCTGTTCGCACGGGCAAAGCTGCCCGGAGCGACACCCGTTCTCCTGCGGAAAGCGGTGCTGAATGCGCTGGCGGATTCATAACCGATCTCATCCGCAATATCGTCGAGCGACTTCCGCCCGCGCATCAGCGCGTCCCTGGCAAGCGCCATCCGCCAGCGGGCCAGATATTCAACCGGCGCGCAGCCGAGCATTTCATGAAAACGCGCCGCGAAGGCCGAGCGCGACATGCCGGCGATGCCGGCAAGTTCGGCGACAGTCCAGTTCGCGCGGATATTGGCGTGCATGGCGGACAATGCGCGCGCAAGCCCCGGCAGACGCATTCCCTTCACCAGTCCCGCCGGAATTGCCTCGTTGGCCGCATTCGGCCGACGCAGCACTTCGACCAGCAAAACCTCCAGCATACGCCGGATGATCAGTTCTTTGCCCGCATCCTCGCGCGTGCATTCTTCCGCCAGCAACTCGATCAGACGCGCCAGCCGGGATGCTCCGCCCTCTTCCTTTTTGACTCATGTATTTAAACCCAATCTGTGAACGGCCGCGAACAAATGCATTCACAAATTGCAAAACTGTGATTTTCTCCGTTTTGCGCGCAAAATACCATTTCCAAGTGCAGAACGACAGGGAAAAAATGGGAAAAGGGACTTCCCGGAACGACATAGCTCATGCTCTCATATTCCAAACCGAACTCGACCGGTCACCGCGAGTACACGGTTCAACGAACACTGGACTTCTACGGGACCATCCGAACTTATCGTTTTGAAACTGACGGAAAACGAGAGATCCGTCTCGATGAGGGGATTACCCTAAGCGTAAGCAACAACATCCTTATTTATACCCAGATCGGTGGCCCCATTGGTTTCTCAGGCGAAATATCAGCGCTGAGGGTAAAATACGGCCTGACTGATAACTATCGTGACCTGAATTTGTCGGCCGAGTTGGACAAGAAAATGTGGCTCGTCGATACGCAAAATGATGGCGGCGTGATTTCCTATAGCGTCAACAACCTGAAACAATTGCCCCACGTGCCGGGAAGTCAGAGGGCAGCACCGAGAGAGCAACTGATTGCGTCACCTTTGAAGGGACCAGGTATTTTGGTCGCTTCTGGATCACTGGTTCACAATGTAGCGGCGCGCTCAGATGATTCTTCCGATGTCGATGTTCAACAGGAAGACGAAGACATGCCAAGAGCGATGGCTTTGTGCCCGCAAGGCCAACCCTGCCACTGGTCTATTAATTGTGGCATGACCGTCGATTGCTTTTGTGTTCCCAGTGGTAGGCCATATGGAAAGTTTGCTTATTTTGAGTGCTGAATTGCAGGAGCGACCCGTGCAAGCTACCCGACTTCTGCCGAAGGATCAGGCTCCGCCGTTAAGAGTAGGTGGCCCCGCCGCCGTTCTGACAAAATTCGATCGATTGAGCTTCGTAGTTTTGTGGAATCTTGACTGCGGCGGATGCCTTCCTATCGTCCAGGAACTCGCTGAGATCGGTGCTGAACATAACGTGCCGTGTCACGGTGTCGCGGTAATGGTACGGGATACGAACGCTTGCGCATTGGCTATCGAGCAAGGGGCGTCAAAAGCGATACTTGCCTTGGAACAACCCGGCTCGCAGAGTTCGGCGTTATTCCGAGGGTTGGTCACGAGGACGTGGCTGGAGGCGAGTGGACAAGGCGGCCTACCCGCGGGTTTTGTGATCGACAGCTCGAACTCAATTATCTGGATGGGAGACCCGAACGATCTAAAAGCGGATCTTCCATCCATCTTCGACGGAAGCTGGAATGTCGATGCCGCGAGGGAACGATGGGCATCACGGGTGGCCACCAGCGATGTCAGAAAGCTCCAATTGGGCCGGGATCTGTTTGACAGACTTGCCTTCGGAGATTTTAACGAGGCGCTTGAAATCATCGAAATTATGGAACGTGAGCTGCCATCCGTCTCGGGTGAAACTGATTTTTGTATTTTCAAACTGACGGCATTGATCGGATTGGACTACGATACCGCAACAGAATTTTACGAGGATTGTTCGGCACAGTTTATCGGAAACGTCCAAGCTCAAGCCGGATTGGCGAGTTGCATTTTCGCCCGGATGCCATCCAATAAAAAAGCCCTGTCCATTGCGATTTCGCGACTGACGGCCACAGAGGCGACTTTGCAAAACAACACCGATGGCCGTCTCGAAACGGACTATCTTCGTATCACGCTCAGTTTGACGCTGGCAGACGCGCATAAACGGTATGGTTCGAATGAAGCAGAGGATTACTTCGACCGCGCGTTGGTTATGTCGCAGACTGAAAAGGTCCCAGAGCGCGTTCGTTTGAGGATCGCCAATGAAATAGAGAGAATTCAGAATATCAATGTTTGACGTTTGGGCATATGATCCGAAACAAAAACCAAACCGTTTTTGAGCGCGCAAATTGGACACGAAAACTTATTATTCAAGCCGGTGGTTTTCCATTTTTGGAGCGGCAATTTTACTTCCTATGACATGGGTCCTATTCTCTATTTCGACGTTGAGTCATATTTCAGGTGTCTTCTTCGGTCTGCTGTCTTTGATGTTTGCTTGGTTCTCGACGATTTACCTTTCTAGCATATTCAGACGCTCCAAGGTCACCCTCGCGCCAGAAGGGTTCACGGTTCGGCGCGTGTTAAGCAAGCCTGTTTTTGTCGCGTGGCAGGATGTGAAGTCAGTTCATACCATATATATTCGGGGTTTCTTTCCAGTCGTTACATGGCATCCCAAGCGAAAGCCCGAACGGTCACCTGTGTTGAGTTTTTTATTCGATGGTCGAGCGTTCCCGGTCCGCTCAGGGTTTTATGCAAACTCTTTTCTCAAAGAGTTAGAGAAGTTTCACGAGGCTTATGGTGGCCCACACGGCCAAGCGCTCGGAGACCATTAATTCGATACGTGCTGGACATTCGACAGAGCGACGTTCTTGGTCGGGCAGACGCGCCAAATCCTCGTCCAGTTTGCTCAGCCGTATTCATCCATCGAGGTTGATTTTCGTCCTGTTGGTTTGTCCAAATCAGGAGCGTAGCGTATAAAAAGCTTTCCGAGGAGAAGAACCGTGGATTTGTTGAACACGCCGCCTTTGTCAGCTAGTTGAGTGTCATGGAGGTTCGGTTGCCGGCGTTATCATACTGGTAGATCCCGGAGTTGCCCGTAGGATTGGCGTCTCCTCGAATTCCGCCGACGCTGTCGTATGTATAAGTTATCGTTCCCGGTGTCGCAGCTTCGGCGAGTTTAGGCGTAGGTAGAAAAAGATAGCTCACAGCCGCAGTCACGACCGCTGCCGTGCACGTAAGGTAGGGCAAATATTGCCGGATCACTGAGGCACGGTGGGTCATGCGAACTCCTGAAGTTAGCGGGGAACTCTCGCAAATATTGCCATTTGAGATCAGGCATCGATCATAGTCCGGAAATGTGTGAAATTCAATCCATCCGTGTAGTCGCTAACTTAATATTCTTTTCTCTAAATACGCGCCACACGATTTGTCTGGCGGATTCGGAAAAATTATATTTTAAATCAATTAGTTGCTGCGAGACTTCGAGTAATTTTTGAATATTTCTTGATCCTGTGTTTTAGCTCAAAGAATATTGAATTCGCGGCCTCAAAATAAAAAATCAACTAAGGATTGACAACGCTTCCGTCATCAGACACCGTATGATCATGTACTAATGAACTTTGGGGGATAGTACATGACACTCCATGCTAAAGCACGAGCCATGCTTGTCGCCGTCACGTTGACGGGGGCATGCACTGCATCCGCACAACAGGCATCAATTCCCGATCAACCGTTAATCGGCAACCTGAAGATGCCGTCGATGACGCCGGAGCAGGCCGAAGAGGTTCTCAAATCTCGAAAACTGCCCCCAATTGACCCAGTGCCTGTCGCGGCTCAGTCGCGAACGGGCAATCAGCCGCTCATGAAATTTAATATCAAAGCTATACTTGGGCATGAGTTGCCGGAAGGCGATACGACGCCACACGGCATGAAGCGCGCCGATTTCGCTATTGCTTCACCCGACGCGCCAGCGCTGGAAAGCAAACTGCGCAACGATGCGCTAGGCCCTGACATTATCATGCGCCCCCTGCCTGCAGGGACCGCCGTTGAGGAAAAGCCTCCGGTAATCGGGCTGCCCTAACCAATTCGTTCCGATCCCGCAGACTTATCAACACTCAAGATCATCAGACCTGTCTAACTCAACGTTGGAGTTCCGGCGATGCGAAGCTGTGCCTTTTCATGCGGAAGATTAATGCTCGCGTTCGTATTGGCCATTACCTCTTTCGTGACAGCGTTCCTGATCCCGACAGAACCAGTCCGGGCGGCTCCCGGCGTCGTCACGCTAAGTTGCACGCCACCGGCAGCCGATCCCGAAATCGCGGAACTGGCCCGGGCGTTGAATTACAACTTAAGTCAAATCTACGAGTACATTTACTACAACATCGAGTTCTCGCCGACCTTTGGGCTCAAAAAAGGGGCATTACAAACACTTCTCGACAAGCGGGGAAACAATGCGGACCAGAACCAGCTGTTCGTGACGCTTTTGCGTCAGTCCTGCATCACGGCAAACTTCCGTTATGGCAATGCCAATCTTTCCGGAGCAGCAGTTTCGAATCTGCTCGGCGTCGATGATGACGCGGCATTGATTGATCAGGCGCTCGGAAACGGATCTATTCCCAATTGCATCCGCATGACGGTTGGCGGCGCATGTGTGACATCGGGACTCAACCCGGCACAGGTCACGCTTACGATGCTGAACACGGAAGCGACCGTGGGCACGACAACGTACAGACTTGATCCATCATTCAAGTCTTTCCAGTACTATCAGCCGATAGATGTCGCGGCGGCGATGGGTTACGACCGTTCGGCGTTTCTGACTGCGGCGACAGCCGGATCTTCGACCGTCTCGGGCTTGCCTGCAGGTGTCACCTCGCTCAAGAACGTCAACAAGACGAATATCAGTACTCAACTGAACACATACGCAGCTACGCTCGCCAGCTATATCGGGACCAATCACGCTGCCGCATCAATGGCCGAAATCTTCGGCGGCCGCGTTATCACAAATACCAACTATGGCTCGACATTCGACCCGCTGACCTCGACGTGCAGCGAGATATCAGCATGCGGACCAGCGACGAATTCACTCCGCACTGCAATCACGGTCGCAATCTCGGACAATGGTACGAGCCCGACGGTTACGAAGACCTACTTCACCGATGAAATCGCTGGCAAAAGGCTAACGCTAACCTACAGTTCGTCCAAACAACCGATCCTGAAACTCGACGGAACAACAGTGGGCACCGGCACCGCGACGGCTGCAACGTCCCAAACCATTACCTTCACCGTCTCGATGCCATATGCCACCCTGTTCAACAATTACAGCGTCACGGGAAGAGTGTCCGTCGGTACCACTTATGCATATGTTCTGGTGCTCTCGGCCGGTGAGATCGGTCGAGACGCAGTGACGCGTTTTCAGAGAAAGGTTTCAGCGGCGGTAGCGAGTGGTGCGGCATCCACATCCGAGGAGGTAATGGGCGGAAACCTTGCGACCATTAGCGCAGCTTTCTTTGCGCAAGCCTATGAGAGCTCGAGGGTGGCCGACACCTTGTTCAACATCGCAAGAACTGCCCATGCTGATATGGGTATCGTCGGCTGGAACAGCGGCGCGTATATCGATATTCGTGCGAGCCTTGGAAGTTCCAACAAGAAGAAGGCGAGCGTGTCCGATGCGACATGGGCTGGCCTTTTTTATGCTGCCGCAACGCGTATTGCCACGCTTGAATCCTCCACGGTTAAACAGATGCAGTCCGTCGAAGCGGTATCGACGCCGCGTATGTTCGACTACACGAATGGAGCCGGCGCGGGCTTCATTGAGGCAAACGACTCGAACTGGCTTTCGGTTGTCAGACCGCTCCTCAGCGGATGGGCGACTGCCGATCTAAACAACATCGACGCGTTCTTCGCAGCACCGAGCAGCGGGGTGAGGACGCTCGTAATTCCGCAAAATGGCTCCCGAACCGTCAACGCGTGGGTCGGGAATGGCTACTACCAGAAGGAAGAGGTGTATTCGGGCAGCACTTATGTCTCAAGTGCGTATTCAGCGAGGATCGCAGGCGGCTATAAAGGAGGTTACTCTTCTGTACAGACGTCTTTGCGAAACTCCTTTGCTGCGAGCGCATTGACAAACCAGACACAATTCCGGCCGCCGTCGTCTTTAGATCCGATAGATCTTCGTTCGGGGAGTTTCTATTATGACCACGATGATATTTTCGTGGGCTCGCGCGCCTTTCCTTTCGGGCTGACAGTGTCACGGAACTATGACTCTGGTCGCCGCACTAGCAAAACAGCCCTGGGATATGGCTGGCGACACAATTTCATGCTTTCTGCTTACAGAGACAGCGATCCGTACGAAGCTTTTGGAGATCGCAACCCGCTGGCCGCGGTGACGACGGTTGCAGCATCCTACGTCATCGGTGACGTGCATAGCTCTACAGCCACGCCTGAGATAACCCGCGCTGTCACGGCTTCGCTAGCTGCCAGCTGGCTGATGGATCAGTTGGTTGAAAATGCCGTTACCGTTGAGACCAATGAAGGAACACGACGGTTTGTGCGAATTCCAACCGCGTCTGGAACGTTCACCTATGTTCCCCCACCCGGCGACGGTTCGACATTGACTCTGCCCGCGACAGGTAATGCGGCTGTCATCACTGATAAAAACGGCATCGTCACAACCTTTGATACAGATGGCTTTATCGCTTCGTGGAAGGACAAGAACAACAACACAGTCACTTTCACCTATGCGGGATCGGGGGCGAGCAAGAGGCTATCCACCGTCGCAAACGGCATGGGTCGCACGCTGACTTTCAGCTACAACAGCTCAAATCAACTGACGGGAATTACCGACGGAACGCGAACAGTAAACTATACCTACGATTCTGCCGGAAATCTGGCCACGTTCAAGAACGCCCTAACCGCCACGACGACCTATGATTATACCGCCGGTCTTGGGCTTCTCACCAAGGTCTTCAACCCGGCATTTCCGGCATCGCCCTTCGTTACCAATGCTTATGATCCATCCGGCAAAATCCTCACCCAGACCGATGCGCTCAATAACGTCTGGTATTATATGTTTGCCAATGGTTTCCGGGGGCAGGAGGTCGATCCCCTCGGGAATACCCGGGCCCTGTACTATGACCGAAATGGAAACCTTACCGACGACATCGATCAAGCCGGGGGCCATTACATCTACAAATATGATGGCGTTGGCAGGCGCATTCGCACAATCCGGCCGCTCGGGAACTATACGAGCTACACATATGATACGAAATCAAACATCCTGAACCAGACAAAAACGCCGATTCCTGGCTCACTAGACCCACTGACCGGGCTGCCAATGGCTCCGATAACCGAGAGCTGGACTTACACGGCTCTCTCAAAGCCCGATACCTATACAGACCCACGCGGCGGTGTGACGACCTACACCTATGACAGCAATGGCAATCAACTCACCGTCACTCAGCCTGCCGTCTCCAAGCCCGGTGTTTCCGGCACAGTTCAACCTGTGACAACGACGACATACAACGCGCGTGGTCTGCCGTTGACGATCACCGATCCCGAAAGCCGGGTGACCGCCTTCACCTACAACACGACGAACTTCAACCTGCTGACGAAGGTGGAGGATTCCGGGACTGGCCGACTGAACCTGACAACGACCTATACCTATGACACGGTTGGCAACCAGATCACCGTAAAGGACGCGAAGAACAACACGACGACCAATGGTTACGACAATGAAAGACGGCTCACCCAGATCACCCCACCGTCTCCATTCGCGGCGAGCCTGACGCAGTATGTCTATGACACGAATGGAAACAGAACGGATGTAAAGCAGGCAACGGGTATTTCCGGAAGCCCTTGGCTCACCACGACGACCGCATACAATGCCGCGAACAAGCCAACAGTCGTCACCAAACCCGATAGTAGTACGTCGACGACGGCCTATGACGTGGTTGGTCGTGTTTCAACAGTCACGTCATCGTCCGGACGACAAGTGTTGACGGCCTACGATGCCGTGTCACGCATTACACAAATTACCGATCAGGTTTCTGGAGCGCTCGACCCGTCGATTACTGCCAACCTCGGACCGGTCGTGCGAGAAACACGAACATACTTTCAGGGTGGATTGCTTGCGACTCTGAAAGACGGCAAAAACAACACGCTGACCTATCAGTATGATGGCTTCGAGCGGCAGGCGCGGATAAATTATCCCGATATCGCAACCGTTCCGGCTGACTACGAATTCCTTGTCTATGACAAGGCCGACAACCTGCTTGCCTTCCAGCGTCGCGGTGGCTCCCAGATCTGGTACACATATGACGCTTTGAACAGACGATTGAGCAAGGCACCGACAAGCGCGGCCACCATAAGCTATGGATATGACTATAGTGGGCGCATGCTTGCAGCGACGAACGGATCGAGTTCGAGTTCGTCTCTGACATTCGGCTATGATACAGCAGGGCGGCAAACCAGCGAAGTGAGTGGTCTCTTCAGCACCAGTTCGTTTGTTTTGGATGCCAACGGAAATCGAACAAGATTGACTTTGCCCACCTCGGTCGGTACCGCCAACGTTTTCTCGTATGAGTTCGATAATCTGAACCGATTGACGAATGTCTATAACGGCACGGTATCTGCGGCCAATCGTGTCGTCGGTTACACTTACGATACGGTCGGCCGGCGCTCTGCCTCTTCATATGGGCCGAGTTCGGCTCCGGTAAGCTCGACGTCCGCGACCTTTAACGCCGTCAGCCTTCCCGCAACTATCAATTATACATGGAATGGTTCGACGCTTGGTCTTACCTACGCGTACAATGCGGATCAGCAGCGGAAAAGTCTGACGGCGACCGACGACACGTTCTTACCGTCCGGGCTTGCGGCGCTGACAAAATCTTACACGTCGAATGTTCTCAACCAGTATAGCGTCGTATCGGGAACAACCCACACATATGACTCACGCGGCAATCTGACGTCCGACGGCACATGGACTTTCGGTTACAATACTGAAAATCAGTTGGCGACCGCGACCGGTTCCGGCCAGACCATAACCTTCGCTTACGACGCCCTCGGTCGACGCTTCCTGAAACATGTGACCGTCGGTTCCACGACAACGACGACAGGCTGGCTTTCTGTCGGGGATCAGGAAATGGCCGAATATTCCGGCGTTGGCACGATCTCTATCAATCGGCGTTTTGCCTATGGGGTGGGGCTGGATGAGCCCATCGCCAGCTTCAGCACATCAAACGTTCCAACCTACCAATTTAGCGACGCGCTCGGATCGGTGATCGCGCTGACAAACTCCGCGGGTCAGGTCGTTGAGAAGCACGCTTATACAGCCTATGGTATTGAGAAAGTAACCGGCACGAACACTGCTGCTTACCGATTTGCGGGACGGCGGTTGGATCTGGAGACCGGGATCTACTACAATCGTGCGCGGTTTTATTCACCTACGCTTGGGCGATTCCTACAACCGGATCCGATTGGAACTGATGATGACGTTAATCTATATATTTATGTTAAGAATGATCCTGTCAACTTGGTGGATCCCCTTGGATTAAGCGCGGCAAGCTACGACGTTGCAGCCGAGTTTGGGCATGGATCAAGGCATGTTAATCCGGCAATAGTCCCGGGCCTGCAGAGTGCGATCAGTAGAGCGCTCCCACAGACAATGCCGATGGGGATATATGGTGTGGGCGTGATATACTATGGAGGTCAACCGTATGAATTTAGGTATTACGGCCTCGGTAGTTACGTAAATGTTGGAACGTACTTTCCCATTGTGAGATGAGGTAGGGCACTTGTATGTCACGGGACTTGAGCGACGAAGAAAAAAAGCTTTTGCGCACGTTGGTTGGAGAGCGACCGCCGTTTGCCGTAGAATTTGAAAAACAGTTGGAGGGCTGTCTCGCCGATGAAGTGGAGGATGGAGGGTTAGAACTCAAACCCGTTAGAGGCAATAGAATTAAAACTCATGACACTGTCCTTGGAAGTGGCTCGATCTATGATGTTGACGGCGTGCCAGTAATATTTGATCTGCTTCAGTACGATGGATACATTGCTAAATTACTCATTGAAAAAGCAGATTCCAGTCAAATTAAGAGCGTTTTAGATTACCAACAGGTTATGGCACTAGGATATGGAAGAGGGATCACTTTGGAGCGGTAGTCTCATCAACAAAGAAGCAATGAAGGCTGCCATTTTGCAAGGGCATGTTCAACTTGGACCTGAAAAACCCGTAAGCTATCTTCCGCTCAACACGATTGAAAATATGTTGGGGTTAACTGTCGACCGGTACCGAGAAATGCTTCGGGCAGGAGGCAACGAAAGCATGCTATTCGAGGATCAGCAATGCGCGATAAACTCGGGTGCGGTTTACGGTTATAACGTTCCGGCATTGGGAGTACTGCTCAGGCAGTTTAATTCAATACTGATTGCAAATGGCTGGCCGGATGCGCCGGAGCAATTCGTCGAAAAAATTGCACGCAACTGGGTTGAAGACGTTGACGCCCCTCTTCTCTTAATAATCCGCGCCGCATTTGGAGACAACGGAGATTAAACGCGCGACTTTGTGCGTAATGAGCGAATGGCACTGGGATCACTCAGGCCGCTAACGACCGGGAGATAGAAAAAGACGCATATAATCACCATTAAAAATCGCGTTCGCAAAAAAGCTGGACCGTATCGACGTGAGCATTCCTTCCAACGCAACTGAGGGGGCCCGGCTTAGCGGCGCTTGTAGAGAACGAGCTGTACAAATACTTCGCAGGCACAGTCCTCGTATTCCGCTCACGCAAGGTGGATCGCCCGAAGCTGATCTATGGGAAGATAGCGGACCGGTGATAGCCTACAGCACTTCTCGTTTCCGAATCGAACTCTCAAAGGAGATGGAACTGGCTTATGTCCACTGAATCAAGCGACGTCTCAATTGCTGAGCCATCATCCTTATAAACTTCCAACTCATGGAGCTTACCCTCTACGACATGCAGAAGGACATTCACGGCAGGACGATAATCCACACCTTCCGCATCAAAGTAATATCCCTCCGTGGGAAGCCGCTGTTGTAAATTGGCGAGTGGGCCGGACACCCTAAACAGGAGGCTACCTTCTGCGTCTATAGCTGACACTCTCGCTGTTTCCAGCTGACTGCGTAGAGCTTCCGCTACAAGAAACCCTTTTTGCCAGTAACAGCTCAATGAGCTGACGTTCGCTATTGGTCAGATCACGCCACGCCTGAGCGCTTTTGAAGCGACCCCATGTCGGCAATCCGCACGATCTTCGACACCAATAGTTTCGGTGGTCCCTATGACGCAGGGGATAATCCCGCAGATGCGAAAGCGCCGATCAGGCACCATCATCAACGTCACATCCAGCGCCACGCTCGCCTCCTTCCCGCTCGCCGCCGCCTACAGGCCAATCCTCGAAGGCTTCGCCAAACGGGCCATGACGACCAGCGAAGGCGATGTTGCCGAAGCGATCTGGAGCGCCGTCCTTGACCTATCCGGCCAGCTTCGTTTTCCCGCAGGTCCTGACGCAATTGCGCTGTCTCGGGTGAACTGACGATCGATAGCGGCCTGACCGGACATTGCTCGGTTGCGGCGTTTCAGCCGGCGATATGCAGATGGCAGATGTTTCAGCACATCTGCCATCGACTTTACCAAAGGTCACGCAGGTTCCGCCAGCACTCTTCCCGTAATCTCAGGCCACAACCCCTCCGTCACCGCCATCAATGCCGGCGTTGCGGCGGCGACCCACGGGATGCCGCTACCGGGGCGTATTCCGATACGGACATCGAGACCCGCTTCCCTTGCGAGAACGACGCCGCCGGCGATATCCCACATGGTGGTCAGCTTCTGCAGATGGCCGTCGAAGATGCCGCGTGCGGCAAAGGCAAGGCCGATCGATGTCGAGCGGATGGATTCCACTACCCAGCCCGCATGCCGAAGCCCGACGTTGAGGGCCGCCACCTCCGCGGCATCGGCAGCGGCGCTGTCTCCGAGCGACATGACCTGCACATCCTCGAAAGGCACGTGGCGGGCAAGCGGTTTGCCGTTGAGCATCAGCCCGGTCCCATCAGCCGCCGCGTAGATATCCCCGAAGACCGGGATCGCGACAATGCCGAGTTCCGGCCGGCCACTGCGCACGAAACCGAGCGAAATGCCCCAGAGCGGCGAGCCGCGCAGGAAATTGGCGGTGCCGTCGATGGGATCGATGATCCAGTAGGCATCATCGGCCACACCGCCCATTTCTTCGCCCAGCACGGCTTCGCCCGGAAACGCCGCGGCCAGCCGCTCGCGGATGAGTCTTTCGACCGTAGTGTCGGCTTCCGAGACAAAGTCCTGAAAACCCTTCGTCCGGGTGACGATGGCATCGCGCGCCTCGAAAAAGCGAAGGGCAAGGCCCATCGCCTCCTCGATGATGGCAACTGCGCCTTCAAGACGTTCGCTCATCGTGCCCACGCTCTGCCTGTCACACCCGCACCCGCGTTCAACCAGCCGGTGAAGGCTTCCACCTCATCCGTCTGGATCGCACCGACGCCGGCCTCGGCGAGAGCGCCCCACACGGCTTCTGGGTCTGCCAGTGCGCGCGTGTCGTTGAAATCGAGGCAATGGGAGACGTCGAGCGTGTTGATCCAGAGACGGATATTCTGGCGCTCCATCTCGGCACGACCTTCGGCCAGATCGGCTATATCGGTGAATTTCACCTCGATCATCGGCGCACGCAACGCCTCGATACGGCGCAAATCTTCGGCGAACTTGCCCTTCCGCACCGGGAACATCGGCATATGCGGGATCTTGCCAAACCAGTCGGCATCCAGCACCTCGAAACGGCCCGCTTCGGGATCGATATCTGTCTTGACCAGCACCTGATCCTCGACGCCAAGCCGCAGCACGGTTTCCATGACCTGCGGCAGATCGCGGGTGAATTTCGTGTCGATATTGACGGTGATCCTGCCGCGCGCCTCTTCCAGCAATTCTTCCAGCGTCGGCACGCATTCATCGGTCACGTCAGCCGCATCGCCGCCCGCACCGGCCTTCAGCTTCGCTGCGCGGACCACCTCGAACGACAGCGCGCTCACGGTTCCCTTGCCCGTCGTGGTGCGGTCGAGCGTTTCGTCATGAATGACGACCAGCCGGCCATCGGCCGTCGCCTGTGTGTCGATTTCGATCATCTCGACGCCGGCCGCGACCGCAGCGCGGACGGAGGCAAGCGAGTTTTCGGCAGTGGCCGTCCAGAAACCGCGATGGGCGATGGTCAGGATGGCCGGATTGTCGCGCGAGCAGAGTGCGAGCACATTGCAGGGATTGGAGGTCTTTCGGGAGGTGGCAAGGGTCTGGTGCATGGTTTTCACTTTCGGACGTTGCAATTACCGGGTTTGGCTGCCCGGATCAGATTTTTCCCATGCCCGCCGCCATCAGATCGTCGCGCAGGATGCGGCCGGCGATGATGAAAACGACGAGTGCGGGAAGAAGCAGGATAAAAGAGACGATGGCGGCGAGCGGCAGCTGCATCGAATAGGGATCGAGATACATGTAGAGCTTGATCGGCAGGGTCTCGACGACAGGCGCGCCGACGATGAAGGACTTGTCGAATTCCTCGAAGCTGCCGATGAACGACATTAGCCCGCCGGCCAAAAGCCCGGGCACCGCAAGCGGCAATATGATGTGAATGACGATGCCGACTGTGCCCGCGCCGAGCGAGCGCGCGGCATGGATGAGATCGTCGGGAATGGTCTCCAGCGCCGCTGTCATCAGCCGGATCATCAGCGGCAGGGTGCCGACGATCTGCACGAGAATGACCCCCGTTACCGAATAGGCGAGACCGAAAAGCAGGAATACCTGACCGATGCCAACGGCGACGACGAGCCCGGGAATGATGATCGGCGCCAGAATGAAGATTTCCACCAGCCGTTTCAGCCGGAAGGGAAAACGCGCCATGGCCCAGGCGGTGGGCAAGGCGATGGCCGCAGTCAGGAAGGTGACGACGATGGCGATGAGGATGCTGTTGACCGCAGCGCGGATGAGGCTGCCATCGCTCAGGATGCTCGCCCAGCGCGCCGTGGTGTAATCCTTCGGCACGATGAGCGGTGGCGACCAGCCGTCGGCAATGCTCCAGAGAAACATCAGCGCCAGCGGCACGGCGATGGCGAGCGTCAGCGCGCCATACAGCCCGATCGAGACAAAAATCCGGTCCTCGGGCGTGAAGGCGCGGCGGCGGGGAGTGATGGCGGGGTCGATGGTGATAACACTCATCATGCGTCTCCTCGGTTTTGCCCGGGGCCGATGCGGGATGTGAGGGAATAATAAAGAATAAGCACGCAGACCGCGAAGAGGCTCAGCACCATGCCCATGGCATAGACCTGGTTGAAACGTCCCTGGTTGAATTCCTTGACCATCAGCACCGAAAGCGGCCGAGCCGTCGGCGGACCGACGATGTCGGGGATGGCGTAAGAGCCCATGGAACCGATGAAGGTCAGAAGAATGGCGGCGGTGATGCCCGGCATGGCGAGCGGCACTTCCACGAAGAAGAATGTCTTCAACCGCGAAGCGCCAAGCGTGCGCGAGGCGTAACGTATATCCTCGGGAATGGCGGCAAAGGCGCTGGTGATGATCAGCGTCATGAAGGGTATCTGCTTCCAGACGCTGGCGAGGATGACGCCGACGCCCCAGTCGTCGCGTACGAGCTTGGGCAGTTCGAGCCCGAGCGGCGCGACCAACCGGTCGAGGAACCCGCCCCTTTCGAAAACGACGATCACCATCAGGCCGACGATGATGCCCGGCACCGCCATCGGCAGCTTGTAAAGGCCGCTGAACAGTTTTCGCCCGAGAAAGCTCTTGCGTATCAGAAGCGCCAGCGGCACCGAGGCCGCAAGCGAGACGATGACAGGCATGACGCCGTAATAGATGGAGGTCGTAAGACCACGGATCATCGACGCGCGGGTGAAAATCCGCTCATAGAACATCAGCGTGAAACTGCCATCCTCCTGCCTGAAGCTGCCGATCAGCGCCGACAGCAGCGGCCCGCCGAAGAAGACCAGAAGATACCCAACGCCCGGCAAAAGCAGGAATAGAAGCTGGGCCCGCTTGTTTCGAAGGAGCCCGGCCATCATGCCGCCTCCCCCGCCATCCTGTCATCGAGAAGATGGACCGAACCGGGAAATTGCAGGGCCACCCTTTGCCCGGCGTCGATCAGGGTTTCCGCGCCGGACTGGCTGACCCTTATCTGGCGGCCGCCGATCTCGACCGTATAGAGCGCATTGGCGCCCATGAAGGAAACAGCGGAAACCGTGCCCTCACCGGCCTGATCGGCACGGATCTGGATATTTTCCGGACGAACGGAAATCTGGACATTGCCGGCGGCAACCCGATCAAGCGTCACGGACTGGCCCCAGGGCAATTGCGCCTGCTGGCCCTCAGCGGAGACCGGCAAAAGATTGGTTTGGCCGAGGAAGCCGGCGGTAAAGGCGTGTTTGGGTGAGCGGTAAAGCTCGAGCGGCGTGCCGATCTCAACCACCCGACCGGCATTCATGACGACGATCCGGTCCGACATCGCCATGGCTTCGGCCTGATCATGCGTCACATAAAGGCTGGTGGCGCCGATGCGGCGGTGAAGCTCGGTCAGCTCATGGCGCAGCGTATCGCGAAGTTTGGCATCGAGATTGGAAAGCGGCTCGTCGAACAGAAGCAGGCTCGGCTGCATGACAATGGCGCGCGCCAGCGCCACCCGCTGCTGCTGGCCGCCGGACAATTGCCGGGGCATGCGATCCACCAGACCGGTGAGATTGCAGATATCAAGCGCATGGGCGATGCGGCGGACCCGCTCATCCTTCGCGACCTTCTTCATCTTCAGCCCGAAGCCGAGATTTTTGGCGACCGACATATGCGGGAAAAGCGCATAGGACTGGAACACCATGGCGATATCGCGCGCTTCCGGCGGCGCCTGATCGATGCGCTTGCCGCCGAGCCGGATTTCACCGCCCGAAGGTTGACTGATACCGGTGAGGATGCGCAAAAGCGTGGACTTGCCGCAACCCGAGGGCCCAAGAATGGTGACGAATTCGCCCCGCTCGACGGCGATCGACACGGGATGAAGCGCCCGGCTCGCCCCGTAGTCCTTGCAGATATTGCTGATCTCAAGTTCGCTCATGGCGAGCCTCCCTCATATTTTTGACCAAGGCTATCCGGACCGTGCAGCCACTTGCGGCACACGATCCGGCAATCCTTGTCGCGTTACTGGTTGAGGACTTTTTCATCGAGCGCTTCGGCAAGCGCTGTCGACATGTCCCAGAAAGCCGGCAGCGACAGGCGCGGATAGACGCTCTGGGGCAGCACATGCTCCTGCACAGCCTTCGGCATCAAATCGTTGGTGACATCGGCGCGTGGAGAACGGGAGGCCTTGTTTTCCAGCTTCCAGAGCTGGAATTCCTTACTCATGGCCATATCGATCAGCAGCAGCGCCGAAGCGACATTGTTGGCGTTGGCCGGCACGAACATGGCGTCCCCAGAGCCAACCTGGCCCTTTTCCAGAAGCGTGACGCGGAAACTGTCGGGCAATTGCTTGGTGCCGAGGAAGCTCATGACCTGATCCTCCCAGACGGTGCCCATGTAAAGCTGCTGATTGTTGATGAGGTTGAGCGTATCGGCATTGCCATTGGTCAGCTCAGCCACGGCCAGAAGACGGCGGTAATAGTCCCAGACAGGCGTAAGGCACTCGGACTCCATCGCCCAGTCTTCGGCCTGCTGCAGCGTCTGGTTATAGTCGGTCAGCTGCTTGCGGCAGTCGCCGGTGAGATAATTGAGAGCCACCGAATAGATAAAACCGCCGCCCGAGCCGCCCTTGGCCGGCAGGGTGACGCCAAGCCGCTTGGGGTTCTTTTCAGCCCAGATGAGAAGATCCTCGAAGCTTTTCGGCACATCCTCGGCCTTCACGAAGGCGGAATCGTAACCTATTGCGGTCTGGTTGAGATGCACCAGCGGGAAGCTGCCGCCATGCGCCTTGCCGAAGACGGTTTCGGCCAGTTCCGGATTGTAGTTGGCCATGTTCGGCAGGATTTTCGTCAGCGCAATATTGCCGACAACACCCTTGGCAGAGAGCAGCGGATAGCTGCCGCCACCGGCGAAATAAGCGTCGACGGGCGAATCCTGCCCTGCCGCGTGCACCGCGATCAGCTGCTGGTTCGCCTGATCGCCCTTCACGTCGCTATAGGCGACCTTGATACCGTATTTGGCTTCGAAACGGGTGATCAGTTCCTTCCACGTATCGGCAAAACTGCCGGCGAAATTATACATCGTCACCGAGCCCTCGGCTTTGGCGGCGGGAACGACGATGTCGTAGAAATTGTCGCGCGTGACCTTCGAAAGATCGAAGTCGAGGTTTTTCATATTGCTGTCAGCGGAAAGGCACGGCGCTGCCGTCGTCGCCAGCGCAAGCGTGGCGATCGCAAGAAATTTCATGCGCATTGAATGGTTCCTCCTGGGGACCCGTTGTAGACCGGCCCCTTATTAATACACTCTAAGTGTAATATTTGTGACAGTCCAGTGAAAAATGCTGTCGCAAACCAATGCCCCGTGTTGCCGCTGCCCCGCACAGCCGTTATCCAAGGCCATGACAACAGATCAGACGCCGCACCAGACCTTCGATCGCCAGCCGCTTGCCAGCGAGAATGAGCGTCTCATTCTGGATATCGTGCGCCGCCATGGGCCCATCGCCCGCGCATCGATCACCGGTCACACGAACCTGACGCAGCAATCCGTGCATCGGCTGATCGAAGGTCTGCTGGAGCGCGGGCTTCTGCGAACCGGCGCGCCGCTCAAGGGCACGCGCGGCCAGCCGAGCCCCACCATCGAACTGGTGCCGGAAGCGGCCTATTCGCTTGGCATTTCCATCAACACCGACTCCGTGGTGATCTGTATCGCCGATCTTCGCTGCGACGTGATCGTCGAGGAAAAACTGAAGATGCTTCCGGAGGACCGGGAGGAGACGCTTGTCGCTTTGTCTCTGGCCCTCGACAGGCTGCTCTCGGAACATCGCATCCCGCGCGAGCGCCTGCTTGGCCTCGGCTTTTCAATGTCCGGCTTCTTCGTGTCTGAGGACCGCGCCTTCAATGCGCCGGAGCCCCTGCGCGACTGGTCGCTGATGGACCTGAAGCCGATCCTTGAGAAACGGTTCCGCCTGCCGGTCTGGCTGGAGAACAACGCCACCACCGGGGCGATCGGAGAAAGCCTTCGCGGTGTCGGCTCCTGGTGCCAGACCTTTGCCTATCTGTCGTTCAATTACGGTTTCGGCGGCGGGTTGATCCTCAGTGGCCAGCCGTTTCACGGCTTTCATGGCAATGCCGGCGAATTCAGCGGCATATACAGCCCGGATGAATCGCCCAAACGCCCGGCCCTGCAATATCTGATCACCACCTTGCAGAAAAACGGGGTCGATATCCATTCCATCGAGGCGCTTCACCAGCGGTTCGACCCCGCATGGCCGGGCGTCGAGGAGTGGCTCACCGAGACGATGCCGCAGGTGGACAGGCTGGTGGCGAGCCTGATAGCGGTTCTCGATCCGCAGGCTATCGTCTTTGGCGGGCAATTGCCGCGTGCGCTTGGCCGGATGATGATCGAACGCACGCACATGCCCTCCCGGCGCGAACATCGTTACGGTGTCGGCCCAAAGGAGGCGAAGCTGGTTCTCGGCGAGGCTAAGGGCGATCCCTCGGCTCTCGGCGCGGCGCTGTTGCCGCTCAGGGTGCGTTATTTCCTGTAACTCAGCCCAAGCGGCCTGATGTAATCCCGCAACAATCATCACGGAAACGTGAGCCTGATTTCGCCCCCGGTTTTTTACTGGTTGGCAGCTTGCATCCGAAGGCGATAAATATGATTAGAAATATCATGTTTATCGCGACATGACGCAGCATATCCGCCTGCTTCATGCGCCAGGCCAATACGTCACCGGGTCGATTGATGAGCAAAGCCCTGTTACAGGTTCTCGATGCCGAGGAGGAAAGCCGCCTGATGCGGTTTTTCCGTCGGCGCCTGCAGAACCGGGAAGACGCTGCCGACGCCATGCAGGAAACCGTGCTGCGGGCGCTGGAGGTTTCTCATGCGACGCTGATCGACAATCCTCAGGCCTATCTCTTCCAGATCGCCCGGTCCGTCGCCCGCCTGACAGCCATTCGCCAGTCGCGTGAGCGGCCGTTATTCGCACCTTACGAAGCGGGCTTTGCCGTTGCCTGCGAAGAGCCGGGGCAGGAGCGGATCGTCGCCGGGCGGCAGCACCTTATTTTAATGGCGCGGGCCATCGAGGCACTGCCCAAGCGTTGCCAGCAGGTCTTCGTGCTCAGCCGCCTGCATGGCCATTCCAACGGCGAAATCGCCGCCCTTCTCGGCATTTCCCGCAACATGGTGGAAAAACACATCATCAAGGCGCTGCTGCACTGCCGTCAGGTCCGCGCGCACATAAAAATGTAGACCGGCATCAGGTGTTCGCATCCTTTTTCACTCTATAAGGGAAAAGGACCACATCTCAGCACGCAACAAACGGCAGATCAGGACATGAACAAGCGCCCGGACGGTCTGAAGGATAACGGCTTGACCGATGACGGTCTGGCCGAAGAGGCCGCGCTGTGGGTGGCGCGCATGCAATCGGCAGACGCGACAGAAGCAGAGCGCGAGGCGTTTCATGTCTGGCTGCGGGCCGATGCCGCCCATGCCAGCGCCTATGAGGACATGCGGAGCCTCTGGGGTGAGCTTGGCGATATCGAGCTTGCGCCGGTCGAGCAGCGAAAACGGCGCGGACCTCGCCGGGCAATGCTGGCGGGTGTTGCCGGTCTCTGCCTCATCGGGCTTGCAGCGCTGTTTGCGGAGAAAAGCGGATTGAAGGATCGCTGGCAGGCGGATTATTACACCGAAATCGGCGAAACACGCCTGCTTTCGCTGGAAGACGGCAGCCGCATCAGCCTGAACACCGACACGGCGATTGCGGTTCATTATTCGCAAAAGGAACGGCGTATCACCCTTCTTCGCGGCGAAGCCTATTTCGATGTCGCCAAAAACCCGGAGCGGCCTTTCATTGTCGAGGATGGAGCGCTGACAGCAAAAGCGCTCGGCACCCATTATTCGGTGCGCACCGGCAATGGCGCGCTGCCGCAGGAGGTGCAGGTGGAGGAAGGCCGGGTGGAAGTGACCACAGGCGCCGAGATCGCCGTGCTGACGCCCGGAGAGGCCGTGACCCTTGGTGGCGACGGCAGGCTGGTGCGCGCCCGCAAGGATGTCGCCAACAGCATGGCCTGGCGCGAAGGCAAGCTCGTCTTTTCCGGCCAGCCGCTGCGCGAGGTTCTCGATATTCTCTCGCAATATCGCCGGGGCCGCATCGTCATCCTCGATGAGGCGGCGGCGAGGCAGCACGTCTCCGGCATCTTCGACCTCAAGGACACGGATCAGGCGCTCACCATTCTCGAAGAAAGCCTTCCCGTTTCGGTATCGCGGCTTTCCGGAATGCTGGTTTTCGTCCGCTCCCGATAAAATAACTTTTTTCGCAGATCCGACGTCAGGAGTCGGCCCGCCTTTTCACTCTAGGCAATCAGGACCCGTTTAAGCGGGGGGCATGAGATCACGAGTGAGAGGGAATGACATGAATTTGGGCAAGCAGGCACGCGGCTGGTTCTGGCTGACGACGACGGCGATCATCGGGGGTATCGTCGCCGCAGGTCCGGGCGCCACGACCGCCAGCGCGCAGACAACGCCCGTCGCAAGCGGCGCACCCGCCACCGTCACCGTCTCCATTCCCGCAGGGCCGCTGGAAAACGCCATTCTCAGCTTCGGCCGCCAGGCCAATCTGCGCATGGTCTACCCCTCCGCGATCACCAGGGGCCGCAGCACGGCCGGCGTCAAGGGCACGCTCAGCGTATCGGCGGCCGTCAGCGGGCTTCTGGCCGGATCGGGACTGAACTACGCATTGGCTGGCGGCAACACCGTCCGCATTTTCGATCCCGCCAGCCAGACCGGCGAAAGCGGCGGTTCGGCTGCCGCCGGCAGCACCCTGCTTGCGCCGATCACCGTGCAGGGCACCGGCCTTGAAGGCGCCAGGGGCATCATCGAGAGCAATGGCTATGTCGGCAAATCCGGCCGCACCGCCACCAAGACCGATACGCCGGTTGCCGAAACCGCCCAGTCGATCACCACCGTCAGCCGCAAGCAGCTCGATGACCTGAAGCCGCAGAACCTCTCGGAAGCGCTGAACTACACGCCCGGCGCGCGCATCGGCCAATATGGCGCGGAGCCGCGCTTCGACGCCTTCAAGGTGCGCGGCACCGATCTCAGCACCACCGGCATCTTCCGCGACGGCCTGCGGCAGGTCAGCAGCCAGAACGGCAGCGCCCGGCTTGAGCCCTATGGCGTGGAAGCGGTTTCCATCCTGCGCGGTCCCGCCGCCTCCATCTATGGTGCCAGCAGTTCCGGCGGCATTGTCGATATCATCTCGAAACGCCCGACCGAAGAGACGCTGCGCGAGGTGGAGCTGCAATATGGCTCCTTCGGCCGCGTTCAGGGCGCTTTCGATCTTTCCGGCGCCGTCGATGACGAAAAGACCATGCTTTACCGCCTGACCGGGGTGGCCCGCGACGGCCGCAACGAAATCAGCGCCATCAAGGACGACCGGCTGTTCATCGCGCCGGCCTTCACCTTCCAGCCGGATGCCGGCACCAAGCTGACGCTGCTCGGCGAATATATGGACAGCACCACCGGCGGCACCTGGGGATACATCAACAATTACGGCAGCGACGGCAAGTCGATCGGCGCGACGCCGGTTTATGGCGGCGATTCCCGTTTTAATGATTTCGAGCAGAAACAATGGCGTATCGGCTATGAGTTCGAGCATGAAATCAACGACAACGTCACCTTCTACAGCAAGGCGCGTTATTCGGCCCTTTCGGCCGACCAGCAATGGGTCTTCGCCAACTATCCCGGCATCACCATCGAAGACAATGAAGGCGTCTCCGCCGACAATTACCTGAAGACAGAATTCGACACAGGCCCGGCGAAACATACGCTGCTGACCGGTATCGACGTCAGCCACATGTCCTACACCTCGAAACAGGGCAATGGCACCAGCCCCTTCACCGACACCTTCACCTATGTGCCTGATGTGTCGCTGATACTGAAGCAGAGGATGAACACGCTCGGGATCTATGCGCAGGATCAGGTCGAAATCGACCGCTGGCGCCTGACGGCCGGCATTCGTCACGACTGGCTGGACACCGAATATCAGGCCCAGACCGTCGGAGGCGCAACGGCTCCCACCTATGACGGCGATGAAACCAAGACGACCGGCCGCGCCAGCCTCGGTTATGTCTTTGACAGCGGTGTGATGCCCTATGCCAGCTACGGCACCTCCTTCGTCGCCAATCCGGGCGTCATCATCACCACCGGCACGGTAACGGGTCAGGCGCAGCCGACTGTCGGCAAGCAATATGAACTCGGCGTGAAATATGCCCTGCCGCAATATAACGCCCTGCTGAGCGCCGCCTTCTTCAATCTCGATCAGGACAATGCGACGGTCTACGAGACCTCGTCCGGCATCAACCTGCTGCGCCAGCTCGACCTGCGCTCGCGCGGCGTGGAACTCGAAGCCACGGCCTCGCTCGACAATGGCTGGAGCCTCATCGGCTCCTATTCCTATAACGACGTTGAAATCACCAAACTGACGTCGGAAACGGTGGGCAAGCAGCTCAATTCCTCGCCCTATCACACCTTCTCGCTGTGGGCCGATTACGAGTTCCAGAGCGGCGCGCTCGAAGGCCTCGGCATCGGCGCGGGGCTGCGTTATGTCGGATCGAGCTTCGGCGACAACCAGCACACGCCCATTCTCGACAATGAGGCCCGCACCTTCGTCGATGCATCGCTGCGCTACGATCTCGGCAAGGCCCTGCCCTCGCTGGAAGGCGTGAAACTGCAGATCAACGCCACCAACCTTCTCGACGAGGTGAAACAGGTCTGCACCACGGGCTTCTGCTATTATGACGAAGGCCGCAAGGTCGTCGGCAGCATCCGGTATCGCTTCTGATGCTGCAGCAGAACCCTGCCACAACCAAGCCGTCGCCGGCCGCCGTCTTCGTGGCGGTCGGCGGGCTTTATGTCGGCCAGAGCGTGATTGGCGGGCTGACCTTTCTCGGCCTGCCGGCGGTGCTCAGAACCGCCGGGCTGCCGCTGGACCAGATCGGCCTGCTTTATCTCGTCGTTCTGCCCTGGGCGCTGAAATTCCTCTGGTCGCCGCATGTGGAGCGTTACCGGCTGCCGCCCGTCGGCAGGAACCGGTCGCGGGTGATCGTCGGCACGGGCATCGCCGCCTGCGCCTGCGGCCTCGCTGTTCTTGCTTTCACCGGCCCGTCGCCGGTTTCCGTCGCAATCGCCATCCTGTCGGTAATAGCGCTGGTGACGGCGACCGTCGACATCGCCTGCGACGGCTACGCGGTCGAAACGCTGGCGGAAGAGCATCATGGATGGGGCAATGCCGCACAGGTGGGCGGCTCCTATCTCGGCTCCGCCATCGGCGCCGGCCTGTTTCTGGTGCT
The DNA here is from genome assembly GCF_053522385.1 of Agrobacterium sp. 22-223-1. Classification (NCBI taxonomy): domain Bacteria; kingdom Pseudomonadati; phylum Pseudomonadota; class Alphaproteobacteria; order Hyphomicrobiales; family Rhizobiaceae; genus Agrobacterium; species Agrobacterium sp. 22-223-1. The sequence goes on along the minus strand of NZ_JBNWCN010000003.1, from coordinate 124,598 downwards.
GGTGGAGCGCGCCGGCTGGACGAGCGCCACGCTGGTCATGGCCGCGCTCGTCATCCTGCTCGCGCTCCCCTTCCTCTTCGGCCCGGCGGCAAGAACGGTTACGCAAACACGGGACCACCTGCCATCGATCAAAAACGCGCTCAAGCGACGGGAAGTCCGCACCGGCCTTCTGGTCGCGGCCGTTTATGTCGCCGCGCAGAAATGGGGTCTGGCAATGCTCGGCCCGTTTCTGGTCGATTACGGTTTCGATCTCGCCACCATCGGCGCGCTGAATGGCGTGGGCAGCATGATCGTCGGTTTCGCCGGCGCGCTGCTCGGCGGCACGCTGGTACGCCTCTACGGGGCGTCACGAATCCTGCTCATCGCCATCTTCGTGCAGACGGCGCTGTTGTGCCTTTTCGCCTATTTCAGCGTTCATCGCGATATTTCGCAATGGGTCGTCATGGCGGTTGCGGTGGCTAGCTCGTCGGGCATCATGTCCATCGGCTTCGTCGCGCTTTACGCCTGCTTCATGGGCTGGTCCGACCCCCGCCAAGCCGGGGTCGATTTCACCCTGTTCCAGTGCATGGATGGCGTTGTCGGCATGATCGGCGGGCTGGGCGCAGGCGCGATCGCCGAAAAATTCGGCTATCAGGCCTCCTTCATCATTGCCGCCATCGTTTCAGTGCTCGCCGCACCGGTCATCTTCCTGCTGATGCGGCGGCAGGACTCTTGAACCGAACCTCCGGGCGCGGCGGCTTCAACCGCGCCCGGCAGGCCTCTTGCATCGCCCTATTCCACCACCACAGACAGCGCCGAACCGGTATAGACCGGCCGCAGCTTCACATTGCCCGCATCTATCGAGGTAAAGGTTCCGGTCAAGCCGTTGGCGGAGATCACGTCGAACCGCGTGCCGGCGGCCGGCGCGCCGCCATCGAAAGCGAGCTTCAGCGTCGCGCCGTCCAGCACCGCATTGCCCTTGATCCGAAGCGCAGCCTTCTGCGGGTCGACCGCCAGCGTGCCGCCCGACTGCGCATAGTCGCCGCCGATGACAATATCCGTCTCTCCGCCGAGCGAAAGCGTGCCGCCGCTGACCAGCACGCCGCCGGTTCCAAGCGCATCGGCGGACGACGCCACCAGCGTTCCCTCCCTGAGAATGGTGCCGCCGCCATAACTGTTATGGCCGCCAAGCGTCAGCGCTCCGCTGCCGGATTTGACGAGACGCCCTGCCCCGGCAATATCGTTCGTCCATCTGTCCGCCGCATTGAACCCGCCGGCGGCAGCGTCCATCGTCACCTCGACATCGCCGTCAAACGCGCCGTAACCGCCGGCGGCAGCGACCAGATTGATGCGGCCCCAGCCATTGCTGTCATCCAGCAGCGGATAACCGGCCTCGATGCCGGTGGAAAACAGCACGGCCCGGCGCTGGGCGGCATCGAGATAGGGCAAACGTGTCTCCAGCAGGACTTCCGCCCCCTTCGGCACCACCATCGGCGCATCGCCTGCGGCCCTGTCGCGGCTGAAGGAATAGGTCATGCGCCTGCGATAATCCGCCCCGTTCTTCGTCGCATCGGCAAATTGGTCGACATCCGGCTTTACGCCATGGGCGAAATCGATGAGCGACTGGCCCTGCGGCAGGCGTTTTGCGAAATAGGCCTGCAAGGCCGCATGCGCGGCCTTCTTCACCTCGGCATTTTTCGGGTCCTGCAACATGGCGGCGGCCATGGCGGTTGCGGTGATACGGCCGCCGATCACGTCGAGCGGCGAATGCATGCCGGCGACGATGCGGCTCTCGCCGAGTTCGGAGGCAGCCGTCAGCAATTCGGAAAAGCGCTCCGGCACCGCATAGGCATAGGCGATGGCGGCCAGATAGGCGGCATTGGTGTGCCCGCTCGGAAAACCGCCATCCTTGCCGCGCCCGCGATTTTCCCGCGCATATTTCAGCGCCGGCACGATGACGCCCGGATCGCTGTCATGGCTTTCGAAGCTGCGGTCGCCAATCGTCTCCTTGCCGGTCTCGATCACTTCGCCTTTGTCGTTCATGCGCCAGGGCCGAGGTGAGGAATAGAAATACTTCGCCGGCGACGTCGTGCCCTCCGGGCCGCGGATCACCTTCATGAAGGCGACGAAATCCTTCAACTCGCTATCGGCTGCACCCGCCTCGGTGCCCTTGTCGTCTTCCTTGCGGGTGATAACCTCGTTCGGGTCGAAATCCGTAAGCGTATGATTGATCGTCGTCGTCGCGCCCGCCCCTTCGCGATACCAGGCGGCAAGCGGCCCCATGCCGTCGATGACGCTGTAACCCTGCGAACGGCGATCATTCATATAGGCTTCGAAAGCGGCAGCGCGCGTGCGGTTTTCACCCGTCACGGACAGCACGTAACGCATGTTTTCCTGCCAGACGGTGGGATCGACTATCTTCACATGGCTGAAATCCGCCGGACCATCGCCATTGGCGCCGCCATCCGCCCATTTTTCATCGCCAAGCGTCCAGATGCGGTTGAAACCGGTGAGGATTTCAATGATCGGGTTGTCCCGGTCATCATAAGCGCGAACCGCCTCGCCCTTCTCGTTCTTGCCGGTCTGGTTGCGATAATTGTCGGCAAGCGGCAGCGGATATGTTGCCGCCGGTTCCGGCACCGTTATGGCATAACCCTCACCTGCCGGCCCGGTGCGATCGAACGCCTGCGCGCCCGGAACCAGAACCAGCAATGCGACGGAGGCGAGCAGGCTCGAGCGTGCGGAAAAGAAAGACGACATCTTCAGTCTGGCCATGACGAATCCTATGATTTTCAGCGAGTGACGCGTGACGAAAAGAGGCGGCGCGGCGTTCCGCGCGCCTCATCGTCAGGTTTAAACGGAGCGTATTTCAGTTTTTCGATGGGCCGCCGGGAACGGCTCCCTGCGGCAGTTCCTCCAGCGAAAATGCGCCGTCTTCGGAAAGAAACGGCGCGATATGCCCGGAGCGCCACTCCGGGCATATCCTTCGAGAACTTCATCATTCCGCCGGAGGCGGACGGTCGGGCCGTTATTTCTTGACCGCGACAGCCTCGTTGATCTTGGCGACGTCATCCTCCAGAACCTTGTAGGTCTGGTCGAGCGTCAACTCGCCGACGATGAGCTGGCTCATGCGCTGCACGATCTGCTGATACATGGCGCTGCCGCCCTTGGCGCGTTCGAACTCACGGGCGGCCTGCGGCACGTTCTTCTTGTTGTCGAGGAAGACCTTCATCGCCGCCTTGGCGTCTTCGCTCTTCAGCTTGTATTGCGGATCGACGATCTCCGCGCCGGTCAGGATGACGTAGTTCTCGGCGATTTCCCGCTGCACCTTTTCAGAGCCGAGGAATTCGATGAAGTGAGCCACATCTTCGGGATATTTGGTGCGCTTGAAGCCGACAATGGCGGTGCCGCCGGGCATGGCGTAGCATCCGGCCTCGCCGCAGGGCGCATTGATCGCCGTCCATTCGAAACTGTCGCCGATCTTGTTCTGGAACGGATTGACCATCCAGTTGCCGGCCAGATAGGTCACGACATTGCCGTTGACGAACTCGTCACCCATGTTCTTGTACTGCGAACCGCCGGCCGCACCCCACATTTCCTTGGGGAAGCTGCCATTCTGCGTCCATGAATAGATATCGGCGATGTATTTTTTCGCCGCATCGTCAGGGAAGCTGAACTTGCCGTCCTTCACATAGGTCGCGCCATAAGCGAAGGCGCCGCCGGAGAAGCGGTGGCCGGAACGGTCCATGGTGAAGGGAATCTGCACTCCCGTCGCCTTGGCGACACGGGCGGAAGCCTCAACGATCTCGCTGAATTTCGCGGTCGGGCCGGGCAAGGGTTCGCCCGCCTGCTCGAACAGCGTCTTGTTGACGAAGGGCAGGTTCAGCGTCTGCGACGCCATGTAACCGTTGATCGACTGCGGATCGTTGACATTCGGCAGGCGGAGCTGGTTGAGGCTGGAACCGTGCAGCTTCGCGAAGGCTTCCGCATCCTTCATATAGGGGCGCATGTCGAGATAATAGGGCGCAAGCTGCCAGTCGGTGATCTTGGCGATATCAGGACCTTCGCCCACCGCCAGCTGCACCGGCAGCTGCTTGGAAACCGCGTCATAACCCGAAGACACGAAATTGATCTTCACACCCGGATTGGCCGTCTCGAACTCCTTGCTGAGTTCCGACATGCGCTGCACATAACCCTGGTCGTCATCCGTAAAAAGGAAAGTAATCGTGCGGGTCTCGGCCTGGGCCGTCGCAAGACCGGCGACAGAGGCTACCACAAGGGCGCTGACGCCCGAAAACAATTTCATCATGCTCATCCTCCCAATGAAAATATTTTCATAAATCGAACGGAAGCTCCTCTGCTTAATTCGATTTATAATGTTTTGCGGCTTGACAGAATAAACGTCAAGCTGTTTGTTTTATAGAAATCGCACAAATCGACGCAGAAAAGCGAAAACCGGTTTGTGAAAATAATTTCATAAAGATCGACGGGAGGCGATCCATTATGACGGATGGACCATTTGCGGCGAACGCGTCGCAGCCGACATATACCGTCGCAAACGGCGAAACGGTGACCGCCTGGATCGTCTCCGATCTGGTGGAGACGTCGTTCCCCGGCACCGCAGCCCCCGCCGAAGACCGTGTGAACTATCGCTTCATCAACGGTTTCGTGGATGTGGGCGACCTGCCCTGCCGCAAGGCCTTCCAGCAGACCATGATCGGCCGCGATATCGCACCCGATACCAGCTGGCCGGTATCGCACCTCAATCTGCCGGGCTCCAATCGCCGTGTCGAATTCACGGGCTTCTGGCATGTTCCCACCCATGTGCAGCGCTGGCTGAAGGGCACCTTCCGCAGCGAGGTTGCAAGACAGGCGCATTTTCGACTGCGCACCTGCGGCGGCGTCCGCATCTGGGTAGGCGGCGTCGAACAGGTCCGTTTCGAACCTTTCATCCGCAATGTCGAAAGCAGCCGTGACATCACGCTCGATCTCGCAGCCGGCGATAACGAAGTGCTGCTGCTCTGCGAGGATCTGGCGGAACGCGACATCATCTGGTTCTTCGAGCTTGAGGTCGTCGACGCCGTGCCGCTGACCGTCGTGCTGCCCGTGCCGCTCGACCGAGAAGAGACGAAGCGTCTCGCCGCGCTGGTGCGCGATGTTCGCCCGGCGCGGGACGTGTTTTCCGGCACGGCCCTCGAACTGGTCTTCGGGGCGGCACCCGCAAACGACCTGCCGGTGCACATCGCCGTCAAAAGCCATGGGCATGAGCGCGCTTCGCTTGCGGAAGTCGACACCGTGCTGAAGGCCGGGCAATCCTCGCTGACGGTCCCCGAAACGACAGGCATTTCGGACGGATATCACGGTGTCAAAATCACCATGGGTTCGGGAGCGGGAACGGTAACCCGCGTCATCGACGCGGCTTTCATGCATGACATAGCGCCGGAAGCATCCAATGGTGATATCAACGGGCGAAAAAAGGCCGCCCTGTCCTTCAGCGCCCGTTTCGGTGCCTGGCGCATCGGCCGCGCGCTGGCGATGGTCGCCACCGGCAGCGACGATATCGAGACGATCGTCGGGATCGTCGATGCGACGCTGCATTCCATCGATCGGCGGGAAGACTGCTCCGATTTCGTGATGATCCCACTTCTGTGGCTGGTGCGCGCCTATGGCGACCGCCTGCCGGCCGAGATGCGGGCGCGGATCGATGCCTCGATCCTCGGCTATCGCTACTGGGTGGACGAACCAGGCAATGACGTCATGTGGTTCTGGAGCGAGAACCATGTTCTCTGCTTCCACACCAGCCAGTTATTGGCTGGCGAATATCTGCCGGATGCCGTCTTCACCGCCTCCGGCCGCACCGGCAGAGAACAGGCGGCGCTGGCGGCAGACCGGCTGGAGCGCTGGTTCGACAGCGTCGAGGCACATGGCCTCGCCGAGTGGAACTCCGCTGCCTACTATCCGGTGGATTTCATCGGCCTTCTCGCCATCGAACATTGGGCGGGACCAGAGCTTGCCGCCCGCGCGCGCCACCAGATCGATCTCATCTTCGAAATGATCGCGTTGCACACGCTCGGCGGCGTTCCCTCCGGTTCGCAAGGGCGGGCTTATGACAAGGAGCTGCGCGCCGGGCCGCTGACGGAACTGGCGCCCTTTGCGCAGGTCGCCTTCGGTCAGGGCTGGCTGAACAATGGCGTTGCCTCGCTGCCGATGTTCTGCTGCGGCGATTACCTGCCACCGGCGCATCTCGCCGCCCTTTCACAGCTGGAGGCAGGCCGCATGGTCGAGGCGCGTTATGCGCAGGGTCTGGAGCCCGGCAAGCTCGTGCTCTTCAAGAACGAGGCCGCCCAGCTTTCCACCGTTGTCGATCACAAGACCGGCCGCAAGGGCCATCAGCAGCACGTCATGGACATCAAGCTTGCCGGCCACCCGATGGCGCGGCTCTGGGTCAATCATCCGGGCGAAGACGATCCGTGGGGCACCCAGCGCCCCTCCTATTGGGCGGGAAGCGGCATCCTGCCGCGCGTGGCGCAACATCGCGATCTGGCGATGTTGATCTTCGATACGCAGGATCACCGCAACGACTGGACCCATGCCTATCTCGGCCGCGACGGGCTGGAGGAGGTGCTGGTGGAGGGCAACTGGCTCATCACCCGCTCGGGCCGAGGCTTTGCCGCGCTTTATGCGACGAACGGGCTTCAGCCCATCGCTGCCGGCGCCACCGCCAATCGCGAGATCAGATCGCCCGGCCGCCGCGCCGGCTGGGTCGGCATCATCGGCTGCGGGAATGTCGAGGAGTTTGCCCGTTTTCGGGAAAAAATCCTCGCCACGCAGATCAGCTTCGATGCCGAAAGCCGGCTGCTCTCGGTCACGCCGCCAGGCGGAGCTGAGCTTACCCTGACCTGGGACGGCGCATTCACCATTGGCGGGCAGGCCATGGCCTTCGACCACGACCAGCCGCAACCAAAAATCACCTTCGACAGTGCCGACCCCGCATCGGGCGGCGCGGCACAACCATTCTACTCCTAAGCGGAATTGACAGATGAACCAGCCAAGCATGGAAAAAGACACTCTCAGGACGACGATCGACAATGTCGCCGCCGCCTTCAGCCGCCTCAAGGGCATTCAGGAAGGTCTGGTCAGCGGCAGTTCCGATGGCAAGATCCAGTTCGATGAGTGGGACTGGGAAGTGGGCGTCGGCCTTTACGGTTTCCTGCGCCGGGCGCTTGCCGCCAACGACCGGAAGGCGCTTGACGACCTCGTGACATGGTATGGCTGGCAGATCGAACGAGGCCTGCCGCCGCGCCAGATCAACAGTTCCGCTCCGATGCTGCCGCTTGTCATCCTCACCGAACATGTCGACCGGCCGGATTTCCGGGCGCTGGTGGAAGACTGGGCCGACTGGCTGGTGCATCAACTGCCGAAAACCGAAGATGGCGGCTTTCAGCATGTCGTCAAGGAGCGGCTGAATGAGGGCGAACTCTGGGACGACACGCTGTTCATGGCATGTCTGTTCCTCGCCCGCGCCGGCGTCGTCTGCAAACGTCAGGACTGGATCGACGAGGCGGTCTACCAGTTCATGATCCATACGCGCTATCTCTCGGACCCCGTCACCGGGCTCTGGTATCACGGCTGGACCTTCAACGGACGCCATAATTTCGCTGACGCCTTCTGGGCACGCGGTAATTCCTGGATCACCGTCGCCATTCCCGAACTCTTCGAACTGGTGCCGACGCTTGGCGAAAAGGACAGGCGTTTCCTCGCCAATGTGCTGGCAAGCCAGGTGCGGTCGCTCAGGCAATATCAGCGCGAGGACGGTATGTTCCACACGCTGCTCGATGACCCGACCTCGCCGGTCGAGACATCGGCGACGGCCGGCATCGCCTATGGCATTCTGCGCGGCATCGAGGCCGGCATTCTCGGCGAAGAAAATCGCCCGCATGCGGAACGCGCGCTGAAGGCTGTGCTTGGCAATATCGACGATGAAGGCGTCGTCCACGGCGTTTCCGACGGCACGCCGATGGGCCACGATCTCGACTTCTACCGCCGCATTCCCAATCTGCCCACGCCCTACGGGCAGGCACTGACGATGCTGCTCCTGATCGACGTTTTTCTGAAAAGGCCAAAGGCATCGTGAGCATCATGAACATCAGTCAGGACATCACAGTCGCGGCAGGTGGCCTCGATGCCACGGCAGCCATCCAGCAGGCTATCGACACCGTTTCAGCCGCAGGCGGCGGGCGCGTGTCTCTCTCGGCCGGGCGTCACGTCAGCGCCGGCCTCAATCTCAAAAGCGGCGTGGAACTGCACCTTGCCGAAGATGCGGTGCTTGCCCCCGTTTCCGATTACGACGCCTATGCCCTCACCCGGGTTTCGGTGATTGCCGAAGATTCCGATCGCGGCATGATCATTGCCAGGGGCGCGCATGACATCGCCGTCACCGGCCCCGGCCGTATCGAGGCTGGCGGTGAAAACTTCATCGTTGGCGACGACAAGGCCATGGGCACCTATGTCCCGGCAAAAAAACGCCCACGCGTGATGGTGCTGGAAAGCTGCCGCAACGTGCGCCTTGAAAACCTTTCCGTCAGTGGTTCGCCGATGTGGACGCTGCATATGGTCGATTGCGAAGACCTTCATTTCCGCAATCTTCGCATCGAAAACGACCGCCGCCTGCCGAATACCGACGGCATTGTGCTCGATGCCTGCCGGCGCGCCCTGATCGAGGATTGCTTCATCTCGACTGCCGATGACGGCATCTGCCTGAAAACCAGCGCCGGGCCGGATGGCAAAGCTGTCGGCGCCTGCGCCGATATCACCGTTCGCCGCTGCACCGTTTCCAGCATGAGCTGCGCGCTGAAGCTCGGCACGGAATCCTTCGGCGATTTCACCGATGTCGCGTTCGAGGATTGCAAAATCGTCCAGTCCAATCGCGGCGTCGGCCTGTTCTCCCGCGATGGCGGCGCAATGCGCAACATCCGCTTTTCAAGGATCGAGACCGAATGCCACGAAACGCCGGGCGGCTTCTGGGGTTCGGGTGAGGCTGTCACCGTCACCGTCGTCGACCGCCGCCCCGAGCGTCAGGCCGGCAGCGTCGACAATCTGGTTGTGGAAGACTTGAGCGGCTCGATGGAAGGCGCGATCAACCTCGTCGCCACATCGAAGGCCGGCATTCACAATGTCCGGCTGGAGCGCATCACGCTGTCGCAGCAGCCGGGCAAGCTCGGCACCGGCCTGCAATACGATCTGCGCCCCACAAATGCGGATATTGCGCCAAGCCCCCATGCCGCCGGCCGCGCCAATGCCTGGACGCAGGATGCTGAGGGCAGGATCGTCGGAATGGAGGATTATCCCGGCGGAATGCCTGCGGTCTATCTTGCCGGCGTGGAAGGATTTGCGGCGCGCGATGTCGCTATTAAAAGAACGACGCCCTTGCCCGAGGGCTGGAACAGCCAAGAGATCGTCGCGACGACGAACTTGCCCGAAGGGAGCAGGTGATGGGAAGTCTGAAACTCGAAAACCTCAACAAGGCGTTCGGCGCCGTTCATGTGCTGCATGACATCGATCTCCAGATCGAGAACGGCGAGTTCGTCGTTTTCGTCGGCCCTTCGGGCTGCGGAAAATCGACGCTGCTGCGCATCATCGCCGGTCTCGAGGATGTCACCTCCGGCACCATCGGCATTGGCGGGCGCGATGTCAGCGCGCTGTCTCCGGCCGAGCGCAAGATCGCCATGGTCTTCCAGTCCTACGCGCTTTATCCGCATATGAGCGTGCGCAAGAACCTTGCCTTCGGCCTGGAAAACCTGCGTTTCAAGCGGGCGGAAATCGAAAGCCGCATCAACGAGGCGGCGCGCATGCTCGCCATCGAGCCCTATCTCGACCGCAAGCCGAAACAGCTTTCCGGCGGTCAACGCCAGCGCGTCGCCATCGGTCGCGCCATCGTGCGCGAGCCGGATATTTTCCTGTTCGATGAGCCGCTATCGAACCTCGACGCGGCGCTGCGCGTGCAGACGCGCGCCGAAATCACCCGCCTGCACCGCGATATCAAGACGACGATGATCTATGTTACCCACGATCAGGTGGAAGCCATGACCATGGCCGACAAGATCGTGGTGCTGCGCGCTGGGCGCATCGAGCAGGTGGGCAGCCCTCTCGAGCTTTTCGACAATCCGCGCAATCTCTTCGTCGCCGGGTTCCTCGGCTCGCCGCGCATGAACATCCTCAAGGGCACCATCACCAAGGGCAGCGACGGCAGCATCGCCATCGACGCCGGCTACGGTGTGTCCCTGCCCTGCCTCGTCGATCCGGCAGCCGTCAGCTCCGGGCAGGCGGTTCTCGCGGGCATTCGCCCCTCGCATTTCACCATCTCCGACAATGCCGGCTTGCCCTTCGAGGTGCAGTATCACGAAAGCCTCGGCACCGAGACCTATCTCTACGGCAATCTTCAAGGCGAGAAAGAACAGATCATCGTGCATCAGGCGGGCCATTTCGCCCCCGCTTCCGGCTCGGTGCTGAAGATCATGCCCGCACGGGAAAAGGTGCATGTCTTCGATCCCACCACCGAACTGGCGTTGCCGCGCCGCGACAGCGAAGGGAGAGGTTAGCATGGCCAATCCGAAGCTTGCGAGACTGTCCGACCGTGCGCTCGATGCCGTGATGGCGATTGTCGAAGTGCCGCTCAACTTCATCGAGCGGCTGATCGGCAAAAGGCGCATGCCCTATATTTTCCTGATGCCGAACCTCGTTCTCTTCGGCATCTTCACCTTCCTGCCGATTGCCATTGCCGTCGGTTACGCCTTTACCGGCGGCACCGAACTCCTCATTACCGACCGCCCCTTCGTCGGGCTGGAAAATTTCGGCAAGCTGCTGGATTGCCAGAGCTACATGGACCCCGGAAGCTGCCGGGAATCGCTGTTCTGGACGGCCATCTGGAACACTTTGTGGTTCGTCGGTTTCAACGTCATCGCCACGCTGCTGGTCGCGCTCATCACCGCCCTCATCCTCAACCGGGCGATTGCCGCGCGCGGTTTCTTCCGCGCCATGTTTTTTTACCCGGTCCTGCTGTCGCCCGTCGTCATCGGCCTCATCTGGAAATGGTTCCTCGACCGCAACGGCCTGCTCAACGCCTTTTTCCAGATGCTCGGCGTGCCGCCGGAAATCTTCCTGCTGGATGTCGGCTGGTCGCGTTTCTTCGTTGTGGTGGTCTCGGTCTGGTTCCATATGGGCTTTTATACGCTGATCCTGCTCGCCGGCCTTCAGGCCATCCCGAAGGACCTCTATGAAGCCGCCGCCATCGATGCCGCATCGCCCCGGCGCACCCTGCTGCGCATCACCCTGCCGCTGCTTGGGCCCAACCTGCTCGTCGTGCTCATCCTGCTTATGATCCGCTCGGTGCAAATATTTGACGAGGCATGGGTTCTGACCAATGGCGGCGGGCCGGGCACGGCCAATACATTCGTGGTGCAATATATCTACCAGATGGCCTTCGGCAGCGATCTGAGGCTCTTCGGCCTTGCATCCGCCGCATCGGTTCTGATGGGCCTTGTGCTTCTCGCGCTGACGCTCGTGCAATTGCGCCTCGGCAAAAAGATGGAGTCCTGACCATGTCCAACGCCGTCTCCTTTCTCACGCGCACCCGCCGCCCCGGCCGGATCGGCCTTACCGATATCCTGTCATGGGTCTGGCTCATCGGCGGCACGCTCGCCGTCCTCATCCCGGTCGTCTGGGCCGCCATGTCATCGCTGAAACCGGAAGCCGAAATCACCCGGTTTCCGCCGAGCCTCCTGCCGCGCGCCGCCGTGCAGGTGGACGTGCAGGGTTACGACAAACCTCTCAGCCTCTGGAAAGCCCCCATCGACGGCATGGAGCGGGAAATGGCCATGGTCCGCCGCATCGGCCTGAAAGCCCAGATGGTCGATCCCGCCAATCCCGGCCCACCCGTCAGCGTCGACACGCGGGAAATAACGCCTGTCCAGAAACTGACTATCGCGACGGAGAACTTTACCGATCCGCTGACCCGCTTCAGCTTCCTGACCTTCCTCAAGAACTCGGTCTTCGTCACCTTCGTCGCAACCGTCCTGACGCTGATCGTCAACGCCATGGCCGCCTTTGCCCTCTCCAAATACCGCTTCCGCGGCGAGAAGGCGATCTTCGTGCTGATCATCTCCACCCTGATGATCCCGCTCACCGTCGTCATGGTGCCGGCCTATCTCGTCATCGTCGGCGTCGGCCTCGTCGACAATCTCTGGGGTGTCATCATCCCGACGGTTGCGACGCCGACCGGCGTGTTCCTGCTGCGGCAATATATGCTGACCATCCCGGACGAGCTGATCGAGGCAGCCCGCGTCGATGCGGCAAGCGAATTCCGCATCTTCTGGCGCATCATCCTGCCGCTGACGGCGCCGGCGCTTGCGGTTCTCGCCATCTTCTCGGTGCTCTGGCGCTGGAACGACTTCCTCTGGCCGCTGATCGTTCTCAGCAGCCGCGAGAACTTCACGCTGCAGGTTGGGCTGAACGCCTTCCAGGGCGAGTTCTCGGTGCAATGGCACTATATCCTCGCCATGACCTTCCTCAGCCTGGCGCCTGTTACCGTCGTTTTCCTGTTCCTGCAGCGTTACATCACGACAGGCATTGCCGGCACGGGGATGAAATAAGGAGAGTACGAGCGTTGCGGTGAGACAGCAGGCCGTCACGATTGGAATGTTAAAGCCCCTCCACTCGTCATTCCGGCCTTGAGCCGGGATCCAGCCGTCGCGCGTCTGCGCGGCGAAAGGACTCTTTTCAGCCCAAAGACTTGGGCTGGCTGGATTCCGGCTCCAGGCCGGAATGACGGGAGAATTAATCCTCTGGAGTTTGTTCAGCGGTCAACAAATGACGACACTCCAACACCCTACTTCGGCGGCGACGCTATGCTGCCCCTTAACACCAGTCGACAACCGAGTTCCAGCCGGTGCGCCGGGCGCGTGGGATCGGCCGCCACAAGCCGCTGTTCCAGCAGCGCAAGCGCCGCGCCGCCCAGCCTGTCGGCGGGCAACTGGATGGTGCTGAGCGGCGGCGCACTGAAGGCCGCCGGCATGATATCGTCAAACCCCAAGACCGAAACATCGTCCGGCACCCGGATTCCGGCCTCCGTCAGGGCCTTCAGACAGCCAAGCGCCAGATTATCGGCGGCGCAGAAGATCGCCGTGGCGTTTCTGAGCGGCCGCTGTTCGGTCAGCAGGCGGCGGATGGCGGCCTCACCCCATTCCGGCTCGTAGCTCTCCACCTCGATGACCATATCGGCGGGAACAGTGAGGCCTGCCGCGAGATACGCGTCGCTATAGCCATCGTAACGGCGGCGGATCGTCGTGCGCCCTTTCCAGGTGATGTGCAGAATATTGCGATGCCCGAGGGAGAGCAGATGTTCGATACCGAGCCGCGCACCAAAACGGTTCTCGGCGGTCACCGTATCGACGATCATGGCCGGGTCCTCGCCATTGATCAGCACCACCGGCCGCGCAAGCGCAGACAGCGCCTCGACCAGTTGCGGCCTGTCATCGTTCAGGATCACGATACCGTCGACATTGTCGGCATCCGCCGCCGCCGCAACCGCAACCGGGTCGAGCCTGCTCGTTGTGCTGACATAGGGAACGATGCGAATGCCGCGCCGCTCGCATTCACGCCTGAAGCCGTTCAGCATCGTCCAGCTGACCATGTTGAGATCGCTCTGCGGTGCGGCATCATTGGTCATGGCCAGAAGCACGACGCGCAAAGTGGCGATCGTCGCCTTCTGTCGCCGGTTTTCGAGATAACCGAGCGTGCGTGCCGCCTCCAGCACCCGCTCGCGAACCTGCGTGGTCAAGGGTGCGGTGCCGTTGATGGCGTGCGAAGCCGTGCTCAGCGAAACATTCGCCTCCCGCGCCACGTCCTTAAGCGTCGTTTTCCTGTCTATTTTCATAAAGGGGAAATTCAACCACTCTACTTCGGACGGTGCGGGCAGAAAGCCTGCCTCACGCAGTCGATCTGAAGAATACCCGTGCCTGTTTGCTGCTCTCTCGTCGCTCGAAGACTACAGCATCATCCGTAAATGCGGAATTGATTTCTCTGGGTTTTTAATCCCCCGCAAGAAACGCCGCCCGCAGCGAACCGCGGGCGGCGAGGCGGTCAGAGCGCCTGGGAGATATGGTCGATGCTGCTCTTTACGGCAGCGGCCGGATCCTTCAGCTCGTGCACTTCCGTCGCAAAGGGTTCGAAGCTGTAAGGTCCCTTGTAACCGGCCGCCTCAAGCGTCCTGATCTGGGCTATATTCTCCAGCCGGTCGTCGCCATCCACCAGAACGCGGTGGGCGTCGAGCATGTCGGCTACGGAGACGGCAGGATCGATCACGCCGGAAATGTGGACCAGCCCCGTTCGCTCCGGGAAGAACTCCGTCTCGCCCGCAAGGTGATGGTGGAAGGTGTCGTGCACCAGCCTGTAGACATCGCCGCCACCGGCCGCATCGATGGCCCTGATCGCTTCGGCCTTGGTGCGCAGCGACGAGACCGGGAAACCGAGCGGCTCGACGAAACCGATCAGGCCGCGTTCCTCAAGGATCGGCTTCATGGCCTTCAGCGCCGTGACGAGATCGTCAAAGGACACCGGCGTACCGTCGTTGAGCGGGCACATCACCAGCGCTTTCGCGCCGCTCGCCGCCGCATAATCGGCCATGGTAACGGCCCGCGCAGGCAGGTCGCCCGACCAGACGTTGAAGGGATAAAGCGCATTGATCGAGATGATCGTCACGCCGGCCTTTTCGGCCGCCGCCTTCACGGCCGCCGGCTCAACCGTGCCGACGATGTTCGGCAGATCGTTGCGGATTTCGACTTCGGTAAGGCCAAGTTCGCGGGCTGTCGCGAAGAATGCCTCAAGGGAGAGCTTCGGCGCGGTGATGTGGTTGATGGCAAAACGCATGAAAGACCTCACTGATAAAGGGCGGGACGGGTGGGAAGCTTGATTTCAACGGCTGCCCCGTCCGTTTCCTGCGCGGCCACGCAGGCGTCGGAGGTGATGGCGGCCACGTAGCCGTCCCAGGCGTTGGGTCCCGATGCCGTGCCCTTCGCCGCCGCATGGATGAAGTCCTGCAATTCCACATCGTAGCTGGCGATGAAGCGGTCTTTCCAGTCGGTGAGGATATCGTTCTGCAGCTTGGCGCCGAGGCGGGTCTGCACCGACATCGGCTCCGGCAGGCTGGCAATGCCGTCCTCGCCCACCACCTGGCACTGGATATCATAGCCATAATGGCAATTGACGAAGATTTCGACGTCGATGATCGTGCCCTTCTCCGTCTCCAGAATGACGATCTGCGGGTCCTTCAGCCGCGCATGGCTTCTGGCCGCCGAACGGGGAAAGAGAACCCGTGCCGAAACATAGTCATCGTCAAGCAGCCAGCGCAGCACGTCGATCTCATGGATCATCGTGTCATGGATCGCCATCGGGGTGACATATTGCTCCGGAACCGCCGGGTTGCGGTGGGCGGCGTGCACCATGATCGGCGCGCCGATCCTGCTATCGACGGCCTGTTTCAGCGCCACGTAACCGGCATCATATCGGCGCATGAAGCCCACCTGAACCAGCCGTTTGCCATGCGCCACCTCGGCGTCGACGATGCGTCTTGCGCCTTCCGCCGTTGTCGCCAGCGGTTTTTCGCAAAAGCATGGCTTGCCGGCGGCGATTGCCGCCAGCACATATTGCTCATGCGTGGCACCCCATGAGGTGACGAGCACGGCATCCACATCCGGCGATGCGATCAGCTCTTCACCGGTGGCGAAAACGACGGCATCCGGGGCGATGTCGTTCTTGACCGCCTCGGCCGAGGCGCGGTTGACGTCGCTCAGCGCAACGATCTTCGCGCCGCCCAGAACCTTGTTGATACGGCGGGCGTGATCACGCCCGATTGCGCCGGTGCCGACGACACCAATTCTGACAGTCATTTGAAAAACCTCATTTCCAGTACTTGGCGACGTATCGCCGGGTTTCGCTGAGCATGAACCGCGCGCTTTCATCGACACGATCTTCCCAGGCAAACACGCAGTTCGAAAGCACGCCGTCGAATTTCATGTCGGCGAGCGTCGCAAAGAAGGTCTCCCAGTCGATCTCGCCCTGGCCGAAATCGGTATGCTGGTGCACCCTGACCTTGGAACCGGGGGGATTGACGATGTAACGCAACTGCGACGACTTGTTGTGGTCATAGGTATCGGCAAGGCGCACATGCACCAGATGGCCCTCGGTCGCACGCAGGTTAGCCACCATGTCCGGCCCGTAAAAGAACGTGTGCGGCGCGATGAAGGAGGCCTTTACCGCCTTGGAATTGATGGTCTTGATGATGTCGATGGCAGGGGCGATCTCCTCGATCCAGTCTTCGGGATGGGCCTCCAGCGACAGCACCAGACCTTCCCGTTCGAGGATCGGCACCAGAATATCCATGGCGCGGAAGAACTGCGCTTCGCAGGTTTCCGGGCGATGCAGGCCGGAGCGGTCGTTGAGGCTGCGATCCGGCGAGCCGCCGCGGCCGAATTCCGAAACGAACATCGGGCATTCCATCTCGACGGCTATCTCGATGGCGCGTTTCCAGTTGTCGATCGCCACCTCCCATTCGTCCGGATAGGGGCTTGCCCAGCGATACATGGGCTGCAGCGTCGCAAGGCCGACACCATGGTCCTTCAGCGCCTTTTTGAATTCGGCGACGCGTTCGGGATAGACCTTCGGCCGGGTCCACCAGGAGAAGAAATCCGGGCGGGGTGAAAGTTCGACGTAATCATAGCCGAGTTCGGCAACCTTGCGGCAGGTCTCGGCCAGCGAGAGGTGTCGGAACATGTGGGGGTCGAGCGTATGTTTCATGGCTGTTTCCAGTGGAGTGATAGACGGACCGGGGCCGAAGCCCCCGCTTATTTGGCGTAGGCGGTCATGTTTTCCGGGGTGACGAGTTCGAAGGGCACCCAAAGCGTCTTCTCAGTGCTTTGCCCGGCAGCGGCCTTCACCGCCGTCTGAACCGAGACCTCGCCCTGCTTCGTCGCATTCTGGTAGACGGTAATATCGAGATCGCCGGCCTGCATGGCGGCAAGGCCGTCCGGCGTGGCGTCGATACCGGCGATGACGACATCCTTCATGGAAACGCCCGCCGCCTTCAGCGCCTGCGCTGCGCCGATCGCCATTTCATCATTGTTGGCAATGACGGCATCGAACTGGATGCCCGCCGTCAGCCAGGAGGAAACGAGGTCCTGCGCCTGCGTGCGGCTCCAGTTCGCCGTCTGCTTTTCGAGGATTTCGATCTTGCAGTCCGGCCGGGCAAACACCGTTTCCACATCCTTGGTGCGCACCAGCGCCGCATGGTTTTCCAGAGGTCCCATCAGCACCACGGCCTTGCCCTTGCCGCCCATCAGCTTGCAGGCGGCTTCCGCCTCCATGGTGCCGGAATCGAGTTCATTGGAACCGACGAAGGCCGTGCCGTCAGGCAGGCCGGTTTCCAGTTCTGCCGGCGGGTGATTGACATAAACGAGCGGGATTTTTGCGGCGGATGCGGCTTTGGTGATCGCCGAGGTGGCATCGCCATCGACCGCGTTGACGATGATCGCATCGACACCGTTGGCGATGAAGTTCTGCACCTGATTGAGCTGTTTCGAAGGATCGAGCTGGGCGTCCTCCACCAGAAGCTCGATGTTCTTGTCACGCCCGGCCTCAGCCCTGATGCCGTTCAGCAAAATCGTCAGGAACGGATTGTCGAACGATGTCATGGAGACCGCAACACGGGTCTCGGCAAGGGCAGGCGTTGCGAAAATGCAGAGCGCAGTCGCCATCAACAGGTTTTTCAAAGTCTTTCCTCCCGCGGAAAATCTCCGCTGGTTCAATCGCACTGATATCGCTGAAGCCGGAATATCCTCCCCCCGCCTCCAGCGTCTTCGGTCTGTCACGTCATTCTCAGGCCCGAACGGGTCTCAGTTCTTGGCCTGATAGTCCTTGAGGTTTGCGGGTGTGACCAGTTCGAAGGGTACGAAAACCTTCTTGTCCACCGCATCCCCCTTTGCCAGTTTCAGCGCCGTATCAACCGCGCCCTTGCCCTGACCGGCGGCATTCTGGAAAACGCTCACATCCAGCTCGCCCGCCGCCATGGCGGCCAGCGCGTCCTGCGTGGCGTCGATGCCGGCGATGATGACGTCATCCATCGACCGGCCGGCCGCCTTCAGCGACTGTATCGCGCCGATGGCCATTTCGTCATTGTTGGAAATCACCGCATCGAACTGCACCCCGGCCGAAAGCCAGTTGGTCATCAGGTCCGAGCCTTGAGTGCGCGACCAGTTGGCGGATTGTTCCTCGACAAGCTTGATGAAGCTGCAATCGGGCGTCGCCACCACGTCCTTGATATCCTGCGTGCGCATGCGGGCCGCCTGGTTGGAAAGCTCGCCCATCATCACCACCGCCTTCGCTTCCGCCTTGCCGGCCACCTTCAGCAGTCGGCAGACTTCCTGCGTCTGCAGGGTGCCGGACTGCTTTTCATCGGAGGCAACGAAGGCCTGTTTTTCCGGCAGGCTGTCGAGGTTGACCGGCTGGCGGTTGACATAAACGAGCGGAATGCCGGCGGCAGCGGCAGCCTGCGAAAGCGCCACGGTCGCATCCGTATCCACCGGGTTGACGATGATGGCGTCGACGCCGGCGGCGACGAAGTTCTGCACCTGGCTCAACTGCTTGCCGACATCGTTCTGCGCATCCTCGATCTGCAGCGAAACGCCGTTCATGCCCTTGGAATAATCGATCATGCCGTTGCGCAGCACGGTCAGGAAATTATCGTCGAACAGGGCCATCGAAACGCCGATGGTTTCCGCCGAGGCGGTCGTCGCCAGCATGGTGGCGAGCGCTGCAATCGCGAAATGTCTTTTCATGTCGTTCTCCTCCAAAACCCTTGAAAAGAACCGGCTGCACGGTTCAGCGCCCTTCGCGCCGCCACCGTTTTCCGGCAAAAAATACCCGTCGCCGCGAAGACAAGTCCGCAGCCTGAAGCAATCCGAAACATCGTTATTATCGTGGATCAGCCTCCTGCCCGCTCCACACGCAGGCAAGATTTCCCAGTCCCGGCCCGGCGTCAACGGGTCAGCGGCAATCGAAACCATCAAGGCTGATAGAAAGAGACGCGGAATTTATGATAGAATCTATCAAACCATCAAAGGCTTTCAGGAACCCACAGATGGGCGGGTACAAACCGCTGTCCCGGCGTTTCCGCCATGCCGTGTTCAATGCTGTGAACCATGGTGGCGATGAGGTCCGCGCATAACTCACGGAGCGGCGTCTGGAATATGCCACTGATACGCTTTTCCAGCAGCGCCTGACGGGATTCGGGCGTCAGTTCATTCACAAGACAGACGATGGCCTCCTGCCGGTTTTCCTGCTGCAGGGCCTCGATGACGCCTTCCATGCCGCCGCCGATGCAATAGATGCCGACCAGATCCTTGTGCTTGGCGATGGTGTCCATCACCAGCTCATAGGTTAGCCGCCGGGTTTCCAGCGTGATCAGCGCATCCATCACCTCGAATTCCGGCGCATATTCCCGCATATAGCTGCGAAAGCCGGTTTCACGCAGCGAATGACCGTGAAAACGGTGGCCGCCGAGCAGCAAAAGCACCTTACCCCTGCTACGCGCCAGCCGCGAGATCATCCAGGCCGCCGTGCGCCCGACTTTCATGTTGTTGGCGCCGAGATAAGCTTCCCGCACCCCCTGCGCGAAATCCGAAAGCAGCGAAAATGTCGGAATGCCCTTCGCCTTCAGGGCCTCGACGGCGGCGGTGACATCGTGATGGTCCGGCCCCGTGGCCGCCACGGCCTGCACGCGGCCCTTCATCCCCGTCAGAAGGGCCGCAAGCTCGCTCGGCTCGCCCGACTGGGCGAATTCGATGCGCAGATTGAGATGGCGATCCCGGACGTTGCGCGCCGCAAGCTCCAGCTCGTCGGCGAAGGTCTGGTAGAAGGCGTGCCGCTCCTTGCGCAGGATGATGCCGAGACTATAGGACGGCAGATCGGCCAGCATGCGCTGGCGAATGATGTTGGTGGCGTGAAAACCGATCTTCTCCGCCGCTTCGAACACCCGCCGCGCGGTTTCCTCCCGCACCGGCAGTCGGCCGTTCAGCACGCGGTCGACGGTGGCGACGCTGACGCCGGCGGCTGTCGCAACATCTGTGATGGTCGGACGTTTCATGCGGGCACCCCGTAGACGGAAAGATTCCTGTCATATCTCGCAAAACATGTCACGGATCATGATGGAATCCAACATGTGCAGAGGGATAAGAGCGTGGAGTACTTTATCAGGGAATAATCGACCGGGAGCCGCATCGCAGGGCCGGCTTGCTTGGCCCAGCACGCCTCCTCCCCTCATCTCTGTGCTTGTCACAGAGATCCAGCCAGCCCAAGTCCTTGGGCTGAAAGGAGTCCTTCCGCCGCGCAGACGCGCGTCGGCTGGATTCCTGTGACAAGCACAGGAATGAGGGGGGCTGGGATGTGTCAGAGCGAAAAAATCACCTGCCGAGTAACCTGAATGGCAACTGTCACACGTAAGGAAGCTGCGGCAGCGGGCATTCGTACCGTTTTACGGCGGCATTAGCACCGTTATCACGATGCTGAAGCCGCTATCCCGTCAGACCCGCTCCAGCGCCACGGCGATACCCTGCCCGACGCCGATGCACATGGTGGCGAGCGCAAGACGCTTGCCGGTCAGCGAAAGTTCGAGCGCCGCCGTGCCGGCAATGCGCGCGCCGGACATGCCGAGCGGATGACCGAGCGCGATGGCGCCGCCATTGGCATTCACCCGCGCATCGTCATCCGCAATGCCGAGCTGCCTCAGCGTCGCAAGGCCCTGGCTGGCGAAAGCCTCATTCAGCTCGATCACGTCCAGCTGCTCCTGCTTCAGCCCGAGCCGGGCCAGCAGCTTCGCGGAGGCCGGGGCCGGGCCGATGCCCATGACACGCGGCGGCACGCCGGCGGCGGCACCGCCAAGAATACGGGCAATCGGCGTCAGCCCGTATTTCTTCGCGGCTTCCGCCGATGCGACGATGAGTGCGGCCGCGCCGTCATTGACGCCTGACGCATTGCCCGCCGTCACCGTCGCGCCCTCGCGCCTGTTGACCGGCTTCAGCTTCGCCAGCGCTTCAAGGCTGGTCGCGCGCGGATGCTCATCCTTCGAGACCACCAGCGGATCGCCCTTGCGCTGCGGGATGGTCACGGACACGATTTCCCTGTCGAGGCGACCATTGGCCTGCGCGTCAGCCGCCTTCTGCTGGCTGCGAACGGCGAAGGCGTCCTGATCCTCACGGGAGACCTGATAGTCAATGGCGACGTTATCGCCGGTCTCCGGCATGGAATCGACGCCATATTGCGCCTTCATCAGCGGGTTGACGAAACGCCAGCCGATGGTGGTGTCGTAGATTTCGGCATTGCGCGAAAAGGCGCTCTCCGCCTTCGGCAGAACGAAAGGCGCGCGACTCATGCTTTCGACGCCGCCGGCGATCATCAATTCCGCCTCGCCCGATTTCACGGCGCGGGCGGCTGCGATGAGAGCATCCATGCCCGAACCGCACAGCCGGTTGATCGTCGTTCCGGTCACCGAAACCGGCAGGCCGGCGAGCAGCAGCGACATGCGTGCGACGTTGCGGTTATCCTCGCCCGCCTGATTGGCGCAACCGAAGATCACATCCTCGACCGCTTCCCAGTCGACGGACGGGTTGCGCTCGACAAGCGCCTTCAGCGGCACCGCGCCGAGATCGTCGGCCCGCACCGAAGAAAGCGCGCCGCCGAAGCGGCCGATGGGCGTGCGGATATAGTCGCAGATGAATGCGTCGGTCATCGGTTTTTCCTCAAAGTTCCGGAGCGACGAGATCGGCGACCTCGCCATCGACCGCCAAAGGCGCGCCGGTCATGGCCTGCAATTCATCGAAGGTCATCGCCGGCAGTTTTTCACGCAGCACGAAACGGCCATCCACCACGTCGATGACAGCATGGCTGGTATAAATGCGGGTGATGCAACCGACGCCGGTCAACGGAAAGGCGCATTTTTCAACGAGCTTCGGTTCGCCGTTCTTGGTCACATGTTCGGTGATGACGAAGACCTGCTTGGCGCCATGCACCAGATCCATAGCGCCGCCGACGGCCGGCACGCCCTTGGAGCCAACGCGCCAATTGGCGAGATCGCCATTCTGCGCCACCTGATAGGCTCCGAGGATCGCCACATCCAGATGCCCGCCGCGCACCATGGCGAAGCTGTCGGCATGGTGGAAGAAGGCCGCACCAGGCTTCAGCGTCACAGCCTTCTTGCCGGCATTGATGAGGTTCCAGTCCTCTTCGCCTTCCGGCGGCGCTTCGCCGAAATTCAGGATGCCGTTTTCGGTATGGAAGATCGCCTGACGGCCGGGCGGCTGGTAGCGCGCCACCATTTCGGGAAAGCCGATGCCGAGGTTGACGTAAGCGCCGTCCTCGATGTCCTGCGCCGCACGCCATGCGATCTGGGCGTTGGAAAGCTTGATATCTTCGCGGGTGTCGATGGTCTGGGTCATGCGTAGGCTACTCCGGCGCGAATGAGGACTTCTTCCTGTTGCGGATCGGGGATTTCCACGACGCCGTTCACGAAAATGCCTGGCGTGACGACATGCTCCGGATCAATCTCGCCGGCTTCGACGATCTTCGAGACCTGCGCGATGGTGGTCTTTGCGGCCATGCACATCAGCGGGTTAAAATTGCGGCCCGCCTTGTTGTAGGTGAGGTTGCCATAGGTGTCGCCAAGCTCCGCCTTGACGATGGCGAAATCCGCCTTCAGCCAGCGTTCCTGCACGTAAGACCGCCCGTCGAATTCGGCAATCACCTTGCCTTGCGCCAGTTCCGTGCCGAAGCCGGTGGGGGTGTAGAAGGCCGGAATGCCCGCGCCGCCGGCGCGGATGCGCTCGGCAAGCGTGCCCTGCGGCACCAGTTCCAGCTCGATTTCGCCGGCCAGATACCGGTCGGTGAAAGCGCGCGGATCGGAAGAGCGCGGGAAAGAGCAGATCATCTTTTTGACCATGCCGGCGTCGATCATCGCGGCAATGCCGATGCGGCCGTTGCCGGCATTGTTGTTGATGACCGTCAGGTTCTTCGGGCCCTTGTCGATCAGCGCATGGATCAGCTCGATGGGCGCGCCAGAGCCGCCGAAACCGCCGATCATGATCGTCGCACCGTCACCGATGCCGGAAAGCGCATCTCCAGCGCTCTTGATTGTCTTGTCCATTAAAACCTCCATCCAGCCGGACGGATGGAACCCGCAAGGCTGCCTGACCGTGAGGTAAATCCGAAACCGGCTCGACGGCAAGGGTTTTGTGCGCTATATGATTTTTGTTCGTATATCGCACAAATGGAGCCGCGACATGGCTGTCAGCGAAAGAGACATGATGGGCGGTCTCGCCAAGGGATTGCGGGTGATCGAGGCCTTCAGCGCCGAGCGGCCGCGCCTGTCGATTTCCGATGCTGCCGAGATTGCCGGGCTGGACCGCGCCACGACGCGGCGCTGTCTGCTGACGCTTTCGGAACTCGGTTATGCCGCTTATGACGGCAAGTTCTTTACCGTGACGCCGAAGGTGCTGCGGCTTGGCACCGGCTGTCTGGCCACCATGCCGCTGCCGCGCATCGTGCAGCCGCTGCTCGACCGCCTTTCCGAAGAGATCGGACAGAGCACCTCCGTTTCCATTCTGGATGAGACCGAGATCGTTTATGTCGCCCGCGCCGCCCAGCAGCGGGTGATGTCGATTGCGCTGATGCCGGGTTCGCGCCTGCCCGCCTATTGCACCTCCATGGGCCGCGTTCTTCTTTCGGCGCAGACAGCCGAGCAGCAGCGCGACATTCTCGAAGCCTCCCGGCTGGTGGCGCGCACGGAAAAGACGATCACCAGAATGGACGCCCTGCTCGCCGAAATCGAGGCCACCGGCCATCGCGGTTATGCGCTGATCGATCAGGAGGTCGAGATCGGCCTTCGCTCCATCGCGGTGCCGCTGAAAACCATACGCGGGCAGACGGTGGCCGCCCTCAATGTCGGGCTTGCCGCCTCGGTCGCCTCGATGGAGGACCTCGTGGAGCGATACCTGCCCGCGCTTCTTGCCGTTCAGCGGGAACTGGCAAGAATGCTGGTCTGAAGCGGCACCTGCCGCGCCCCGGAATCCCCCATTTTCCGCTGCTCCGCCAGCCGCCAGGCGCGCGGGGTCATGCCGGTCTCGCGCTTGAAGAACCGGTTGAAATAAGCCGGATCGGCAAAGCCCAGCCCCTCCGCAATCATCTGCACGCTGGAAACGGTAAAGATCAGCTCCTGCTGGGCGATCTCGATCTGACGCTTAGCGATCAGCCGCTGCAGGCTGAGGCCGGAAACGGAACGAACCAGACGATTGAGGTGCGTCTCGGAAAGACCGAGCTTCTTCGCATAAAACTCCGCCTTTTGCGGCTCGCGAATATGGCGTGCAATCAGTGACAGCAAAAATTCGAAACGCTGTTCCGCAAGACCTTCTCCGGTTCCTTCCAGCAGCGGCCGCGCCGCCCGCGCCAGAAGCGCCGTCACGATTGCCAACTGACCTTCGATGATGGCATCCCGGCCTGTCTCGCGTGTTTCATATTCTGCGGAAATCTGTTCGAACCCGCTGCGCAGGCGTTCGCCATCGGCAAAATCCCGCAGCGGCAACAGGACAGGCCGGTGGAAATTCCGCAGCAACAGCGCCTGCACCGATGCCGGCAGGGCGCCCGGCAGCACGGTAACGATCACCCCGCCAATATCGCGCGAAAACCGGAAGCCATGTTCGAACCCCGGCGGCACGACAATGGCGACCGGCGGGCGGATCGCCTCGATGCGACCATCCAGCAGCGCATCGCCCTCGCCGCCCCAAATGTACAAGATTTGCTGAAAGGCAGCGTGACGGTGCAGGCCGATTTCAAAGCGGTGCAGGCTGCTTCTGGAAAAAAGCGTCTCGCAATGAAAGCGAAAATCAGTGCCTTGCACCGCTTCTTCGCCATACAAACCCTCACTTGCAGCAAGCCGCATGTTCCTTCGCTCCTCCGCACAATGGTCGGATTGTGCAATTTGCCGATCAGAAAGTCCATTGAGCTTGCCGCATCCCTTGGTCAATTTCTTGATAGGAGACAAGTTCGGGAGGAAACAAATGCGCACCCAGGTCGTCATCATCGGCTCCGGCCCCTCGGGGCTTCTGCTTGGCCAGCTTCTGGCCAGAGAAGGCGTCGAGACCGTCATTCTCGACCGGGTCAGCAAGGATTACATTCTCGGCCGTGTCCGCGCCGGCGTGCTGGAAAAAGGCACGGTGCAGCTCATGGAAAAGGTCGGCGCGGATAAACGCCTGCGCCGGGAAGGCCTGCCGCATGACGGATTTTCGCTGACCTTCGACGGCCGCGACCACCGTATCGATCTCTTCGACCTGACCGGCGGCAGCCATGTGATGGTTTATGGCCAGACCGAGGTGACCCATGACATGATGGATGTCCGCGAAGCGGCAAACCTTGTGACCATCTACGATGCCGGCAATGTCGAACCGCATGATTTCGATGGCGCAAGCCCCTATGTCACCTATCAGAAAGACGGCGTAACCCACCGGATCGATTGCGATTTCATCGCCGGCTGCGACGGCTTCCACGGGGTGAGCCGCAAATCGGTGCCGCAGGGCGCGATCAAGGAATTCGAGAAGGTCTATCCTTTCGGCTGGCTCGGCATTCTGGCCGAGGTGCCGCCCGTCAACCATGAACTCATCTATGCCAACCACCCCCGCGGTTTTGCGCTCTGTTCCATGCGCTCGCACACCCGCAGCCGTTATTACATTCAATGTTCGCTTGATGACCGGCCGGAGGACTGGAGCGACGAGCGTTTCTGGGACGAAATCCGCCGTCGTCTGCCGGAAAACCATGCGGATGTGATGGTAACCGGCCCGTCCTTTGAAAAATCCATCGCGCCGCTCCGGTCCTTCGTCTGTGAACCGATGCGGTTCGGAAGGCTGTTTCTGGCCGGAGACGCCGCCCACATCGTGCCGCCGACGGGCGCCAAGGGTCTCAACCTTGCGGCCAGCGATGTGCATTATCTGAGCGAGGCGCTGATCGAATTTTATCGCGAGAAGTCCGAGGCCGGCATCGACGGCTATTCGCAGAAGGCGCTTTCCCGCGTCTGGAAGGCCGTGCGCTTCTCCTGGTGGATGACGACGATGATGCATCGTTTTCCCGATACCGGAGATTTCGGCCAGCGCATTCAGGAGGCGGAGCTGGACTACCTCGTGCAATCGCGCGCCGCTTCCACCGCGCTTGCGGAGAATTATGTGGGGCTTCCTTATTAGGGGCTGCCCCAGACACGCGGCTTTTATCTCTACCGTTTCCACACCCGTCACCCCGGACCTGATCCGGGGTCCAGCGCGATCAAGTCATTGATCGCAAAAGACTCTTTTCACGGCGCAGAACGCGTCGCGGCTGGATTCCGGCTCAAGGCCGGAATGACGAAGGAGAGGTTCTCAGACTTTTCCGACCCCCACCCTCATCTCAAGAACCGGCCTCCGGCCTACCATCCAGCAACTCGCCCGCCGCCTCGCGAATAGCCTGCATCAGCAGCGAAAGCGGCAGCGAGGGCTGCGTATCGGCCCTCACCGTCAGCCCCACCGGGCCACTGGTATCGCCGGTCTCGACGGGCAGGATCGCCAGAATACCATCCGCCACATCGGCCGCCACCACGCCTTCCGAGATGATCCAGATCGCATCGCTGGTGCGCAGGAAGGCGCGGCCGAAGGCGTCGGACACGGTTTCGATGCGGATCGGCAGGGCCGGCACGCCGTTGGCGATCAGGAACTGCTCGACGACGGGGCCGATGACGGATTGCCGTGTCGGCATCAGCACCGGATATTCATGCAGGTGATCGAACACCGAAAGGCCGGGCGACAGCAGCGGGTGGTCGGCGCGCACCACGAAGCGCACCTTTTCCGAATAGAGATGCTCGAAGGAAAAGCCCGCCATTTTCTGCGGTGCAGCCAGACGGCCGACAACAAGATCGAGATCGCCGACGCGCAACTGCTCCAGCAGCACGGCGTTTTCGCCCGTCACGATCTTCACCGGGCTGCCGGTTTTTTCGGCCAGAAAACCGGCCATCGCCTTCGGCATGATGCGAACAGATACCGTGGGCAGAGCGCCGACCCGCACCGGCGGACCGGCGCGCGCCGCCTCCTGCGATACCGAATCGACCGCCTGCCTGAGCGCCGTCATCGTCGCGCCTGCATGGCGCAGAAAGACCTCGCCATAACGGCTGATGCGGATGCCGCGCCCTTCCCGGTCGAACAGCGACACGCCGAGAATATCTTCCAGTTCACGGATCGTCTTCGTCACCGCCGGCTGGCTGACATGCAGGATTTCCGCAGCCCGAATGACGCTTTTCTGCCGCGCCACCTCCACGAAAGTCTGCAGGTGGCGGAACTTGATACGCTGATCGACCATCGCTCATATAATCCACAGGTTATGATTTTCATCGATAATGTCATTTTACTTAACCGGAACCCGCTTGCAATATCCCCGGCAGGAGGAGCACATCATGCATTTTCTGCGCTGCGGCGAGACCGTGATCCATTACCGCGTCAGGGGATTGGACACAGGCAAGCCGATCATCGCCTTCATCAATTCGCTCGGCACCGATTTCCGCATCTGGGATGCGGTCACCGAAGCACTCGGCGATGATTATGCCTATGTGCTGCACGACAAGCGCGGCCACGGGCTCTCGGATGTCGGGCACGCTCCCTATTCCATCGACGATCATGCCGGCGATCTGATCGCACTCCTCGATCATCTTGGCGTGAAGAGCGCGATCATCTGGGGCCTGTCGGTGGGCGGCCTGATTGCGCAGGGGCTTTATGCCCGCCGTCCCGATCTCGTCCGCGCTCTGGTGCTCAGCAACACCGCCCACAGGATCGGCACGGCCGAGATGTGGAACGCCCGCATCGACAAGATCGCCGCGGACGGCCTCGTCTCGCTGGTGGACCCCGTCATGGAGCGCTGGTTCACACCCGCCTTTCGCCAGCCAGACAATGCCGCCTATGCCGGCGCGCGCAACATGCTCTCGCAACAGCCGGAAGCCGGCTATAGTGGCACCTGCGCCGCCATCCGCGATGCGGATTTTACCGAAAAGGCCGGGCGCGTCGCCGTGCCGACGCTTTGCGTGGCGGGCGATCAGGATGGCTCCACCCCACCGGAACTGGTGCAGTCGCTGGCGGATCTCATGCCCGCAAGCCGTCTCGTCACCATCGCCGGCTGCGGCCACATTCCCTGCCTTGAACAACCGCTCGCCTACGCACAGGCAGCCTCCATTTTTCTCAAGACCTTGCCGGAGCATTGACCGATGGCGGACCATATCGACAAGAACGAACGTTTCGAACAGGGCATGAAAACCCGCCGCTCCGTGCTCGGCGACGCCCATGTGGACCGGGCGCAGACCATGACGTCCGGTTTCGACCAGCCTTTCCAGCAGCTCATCACCGAAGCCGCCTGGGGCACGGTGTGGTCCGGCAACCACTGGACGAAGCGCGAGCGCTCGATGGTCACCATCGCCCTGCTCGCCGCACTCGGGCAGGACGAAGAGCTGGCCATGCATGTGCGCGCCACCGCCAATACCGGCGCCACCGAGGCGGATATTCGCGAGGCGCTGCTGCATGTGGCGATCTATGCCGGCGTGCCCGCCGCCAACCACGCTTTCAAAATCGCCAAGCTTGCCCTGGCCAGCATGAAAGTCGATAGTTCCCCTGATAATTCTGGCACTGATAATTCTGGCGATGAGGAGGAGACGAAATGAGCAACCAGCCGCCGGAAACCGGACCGTTCTTCGCACGCAACCGCGATATTCATCCGCTCGCCTATGCGCCCGGCTACAAGACCTCGATCCTGCGCTCGCCGCAGCGTGCGCTGATTTCGCTGGAAGGCACC
Organism: Agrobacterium sp. 22-223-1; assembly: GCF_053522385.1. Taxonomy (NCBI): domain Bacteria; kingdom Pseudomonadati; phylum Pseudomonadota; class Alphaproteobacteria; order Hyphomicrobiales; family Rhizobiaceae; genus Agrobacterium; species Agrobacterium sp. 22-223-1. The sequence goes on along the minus strand of NZ_JBNWCN010000003.1, from coordinate 95,678 downwards.
AAGAGCGAAATCACCGGCCCGGTCTTCGGCCATGGCATGCTGAACCCGCTGGATAACGACCTCATCCTCAACTATGCCCGCCCCGGCGAAATGCCGGTCGGGCCGCGCATTCTGGTGCACGGCCGGGTGCTGGACGAGCGCGGCCGCGGCGTGGATGGCGCGCTGGTGGAATTCTGGCAGGCCAATGCCGGCGGCCGTTACCGCCACAAGAAGGAAAGCTACCTCGCCGCCATCGATCCGAATTTCGGCGGCGTCGGCCGCACGATCACGGATGAGAACGGCTATTACTGGTTCAAGACCATCCAGCCCGGCGCTTATCCCTGGCCGAACGGCGTCAATGACTGGCGGCCGGCCCATATCCATTTCTCGGTCTTCGGCCACGGGTTCGCCCAGCGGCTCATCACCCAGATGTATTTCGAAGGCGACCCGCTGATCTGGAAATGTCCGATCGTCAAGACCATTCCGGATGAGGATGCGATCAGAAGACTGATCGCGCCGCTGGACATGAATGCGACGCTGCCGATGGACATGCTGGCCTACAAGTTCGATATCGTTCTACGCGGCCGCCGCTCGACCATTTTCGAAAACCGCATGGAGGGCAACTGACCATGGTTCAGCCGCTCAACTATCTCAAGGAAACCGCCTCGCAGACGGCGGGCCCCTACGTGCATATAGGCTGCACGCCGAATTTCGTCGGCATCGAGGGCGTGTTCGAGAAGGATCTCGGTTCCGGTCCGCTTTATAACGACAAGGCCCGGGGCGAACGCATCAGCGTGCGCGGCACGGTTTATGACGGCGCCGGAATGGCGCTGAAGGACGCGCTGATCGAAATCTGGCAGGCCGATACCGACGGTTATTACAACAGCCCCAGCGAAACGCGGGGCAGGGCAGATCCGAATTTCATCGGCTGGGGCCGCTCGCCCGGCGACATGGATACGGGCGAATTCGTCTTCGAAACCATAAAGCCGGGCAAGGTGCCGTTCCGCGACGGCCGGCCGATGGCGCCGCATATCACCTTCTGGATCGTCGCACGCGGCATCAATATCGGCCTGCAGACCCGCATGTATTTCCCGGAAGAACAGGAGGCCAATGCCGCCGACCCGGTTCTTGCCCGCATCGAGCAGAAAAGCCGCATCGCCACGCTTGTCGCCAAAAAAGAGGAAGGCAACGTCTATCGTTTCGATATCCGCCTTCAGGGCGAAGGCGAAACCGTGTTTTTCGATATCTGACGCATATCGCGCAAAAGTGTGCAGCGGTTTTGCGCGATATGCGCAAAAGAAAGCGAGACGGAAGATGAGCCTTTCCCCCTTCGAGCATCCGTTTTTGTCAGGCCTCTTCGGCGACAGCGAGATCGTCGAGCTGTTTTCGGCAAGAGCGGATATCGACGCCATGGTCCGTTTCGAGACGGGGCTGGCGCAGGCGGAAGCGCAGGCCGGCATCATTCCCGAGGATGCGGCGGAAGCAATCGTTTCGCGGCTTTCGGACTTTGCCGCCGATATGACCGCGCTTCGCCATGGCGTCGCGAAGGACGGCGTCGTGGTTCCCGAACTCATCCGGCAGATGCGCGCGGCGGTCGCCGGCCAGGCGGCGGACAGGGTGCATTTCGGCGCCACCAGCCAGGATGTCATCGATACGAGCCTGATGCTGCGGCTGAAGGCTGCGGCGGAAATCATCTCCGCCCGGCTCGGCCGCCTGATCGATACGCTGGGAGACCTTGCCTCCCGCGACGGCCACAACCCGCTGACGGGCTATACCCGCATGCAGGCCGCCATCGGCATCACCGTCGCCGACCGGGCGGCGAGCTGGACTGCGCCGCTGGAACGCCACCTGCTGCGGCTCGAAAGTTTTACGCAGAGCGGCTTCGCCCTGCAATTCGGCGGGGCGGCCGGTACGCTGGAAAAGCTTGGCGACAATGCCGCAGCGGTGCGTACCGATCTCGCAAAACGGCTCGGCCTTGCCGACAGGCCGCAATGGCAGAGCCAGCGCGACGGCATCGCCGAATTCGCCAATCTGCTCTCGCTGATCACCGGCGCGCTCGGCAAGTTCGGGCAGGATATCGCGCTGATGGCCGAGCTCGGTGCGGAAATCCGCCTCTCCGGCGGCGGCGGCTCCTCGGCCATGCCGCACAAACAGAACCCGGTCAATGCCGAAACGCTGGTGACGCTCGCACGCTTCAATGCCGTGCAGATATCCGCCCTGCACCAGTCGCTCGTGCACGAACAGGAAAGATCCGGCGCGGGCTGGATGCTGGAATGGCTGTCGCTGCCGCAAATGGTGACGGCAACGGGCGCCTCGCTGCTGATCGCCGAGCGATTGGCCGAGCAGATAGACAGGCTGGGCACAGGCGAAAACTAGAGCATTTCCAGGAAAAGTGGAACCCGGTTTTCCGTCCGGAAATGCGTCAAAACAAAGAGGTGGAGTGTTTTCGCGGTTCGAAGAAAAGCGAAAAAACTCCAGCCGCAGGGCCGGTCGATTTCGTGCGCAGACAGGGTTTTCGGGCACTGCCGAACGGCGGGCCGGAAGCAGCATGACGACGCGTGGAAAGCGCTTGCGCTTTTCCGCATTAGTCATTGATAAAAAAGACTTTATTCAGAAATCCAAAAAATGAAAAAACAGCACGAAAGCTGCTTTTTAACCGGACATGCCGCTTGACACAAAAATGAACTAACTGGTACAAACATTAAGATTAACAGCCTGCCGCCGACAGGGGTTTTGAAGCCTGCGGCGGCAGTGAACGACAAATGGAGGGCTTTGGCGCCGCAAGGTTTCCAAAGCGATGCGGACAAGGCGAAACGCCTGTCCGGACCCGAACGGGTTGGGAGGAAGAATGTCTTACAGTCTCGATTTTTCGGCGGTCATAGAGCGCCTGCCCGAGCTGCTTTTAGCCTGTCTGGCGACGATCGGCCTTGCGATTGCCGGCATGTCGCTCGCCACCGTCATCGGCGTTCTGGGCGTCGTCGCCCGCCGCTCGCGGTTCAAGCTGCTGCGCGGCCTCGTCATCGGTTTTGTGGAAACAATCCGCAACACGCCGTTTCTGGTGCAGATATTCTTCATCTTCTTCGCCCTGCCGCAGATCGGCATCAAGCTCAACCCGACGGTAACGGCCATCATTGCGCTGGCTCTGAACGGCGGCGCCTATGCGATTGAAATCATTCGCGGCGGGGTCGATTCCATTCCCAAGGGCCAGGTCGAGGCGGGGCTTGCGCTCGGCCTTCACCGCGCGCAGATTTTCCGGCACATCATCCTGAAGCCGGCGCTGCGGGCGGTCTATCCCTCGCTCACCAGCCAGTTCATCATGCTGACGCTGACCACCTCGGTCTGCACCTCGATCGCCGCTTACGAGCTGACCTCGGTGGCACAGAAAATCGAGGCGGATACCTTCCGGTCCTTCGAGGTCTATTTCTCGATCACGCTGCTTTATCTGGTCATTTCCTCGCTGATGATGGGCATTTTCTCGCTCATCTCCCGCGCATCCTTCAGCTATCCGGTCAAGTGAGGAAAAGACAATGGCATCCATCGGTCCCAACGAACTCTTCTTCCTGCTGCAAGGCCTGAAATGGACGCTTGCGCTGACCATCATCGGCTTTATCGGCGGCGGCGTCTTCGGCCTTTGCGTGGCGCTTGCCCGCGTCGCGGACAGCCCGGCGATCCAGCGCGTCAGCACCGGTTACATCGCCGTCTTTCAGGGCACGCCGCTCCTGATGCAGCTTTTCGTGGTCTATTACGGCGTGGCGCTTGCGGGCCTCAATGTCGATGCCTGGATTGCGGTCGCCATCGCTTTTACGCTGCATGCCAGCGCCTTCCTCGGCGAAATCTGGCGCGGCGGCATCCAGGCGGTGCCGAAAGGCCAGACGGAAGCCGCGAATGCGCTCGGCCTGCATTACATCTCGCGCATGAAGGACGTGGTTCTGCCGCAGGCCTTCAAGATTTCGCTGCCGGCCACCATCGGTTTCCTCGTGCAGCTCATCAAGGGCACCTCGCTTGCGGCCATTGTCGGCTTCGTCGAGCTGTCGCGCGCCGGCCAGATCGTCTCCAACCAGACGTTCCGCCCACTCACCGTCTTCGCCCTCGTCGGCGTCATCTATTTCCTGATCTGCTGGCCGCTTTCCCTGTGGGGCGCCAGCGTTGAAAAGCGGCTGCAGACCGCAACCCGCTAAGTCCATGAAGATCTCATCAGCTTTGTAAGGAGGAGCAAAAGATGAAAACCACCAGCATGAAATTCTCTCGCCGCGCCCTGCTCGCGCTTGCCGCGGCAACGGTTGCCCTGCCCTTCGTCGCACCGGTCGATGCTTTCGCCGGCACGGTGGAAGAGGCCAAGGCCAAGGGCAAGGTCGTCATCGGCATTCAGGGTGACAACTCGCCGTGGGGCTTCGTCAATTCCAGCGGTGTGCAGGATGGCCTGGATGCCGATATCGGCAAGGCCTTTGCCGATTATCTCGGCGTCAAGGTTGAGTTCGTACCGCTCGCCGTGGCCAACCGCATTCCCGCTTTGCTGACCGGCAAGGTCGACCTCTTGTTCGCAACCATGGGCATGACGGCCGAACGCGCCAAGACCATTCAATATTCCAAGCCCTATGCCGGCAACGTGCTTTCCGTCTACGGCCCCAAGGACAAGAAGATCGGCGGTTATGACGATCTGACCGGCATCGCCGTCGGCGTTCCGAAGTCCAGCGCCATGGATACGGCAATCACCGCCGGCGCCGGTTCCAAGGCCAATATCCTGCGCTTCGACGATGACGCTGCCAATATTCAGGCGCTGATCTCCGGCCAGGTCGAGGTTGTCGGTGGCAACCAGTTCTACGGCGACCGCCTGAACAAGGCTGCCGAAGGTAAATACGAGCCGAAATTCGATCTGACGACGCTTTACAACGGCGCCGGCACCCGCCCCGGCGAAAAGGACTGGAACGAAACCGTCAACGCCTTCCTCGACAAGATCAAGTCCGACGGCCAGCTCGCCAAGATCTACGACAAGTGGATGAAGCGCGAAGTCCCGGCCTTCCCGGACAGCCTGCCCGACATCCCGTTCACCGTGAAGTAACGGCGGGTTCCGTCTGGATTTGGGAGGAGGAAACAATGAGAATCTTGAAAACCCTGACGGGTTGGCGAGCAACCCTTGCGGCGGGACTGGCGGCAGCTTTGCTGCCGGTTCTGACGCCGGTGGCGGCAGATGCGAGAACGCTTGACGAGGCAAAAGCCAGCGGCAAGGTCGTGATCGGTATCCAGGGCGATAATGCGCCCTGGGGTTTCATCAATTCCACCGGCGTTCAGGAGGGTTACGACGCCGATCTTGCAAGGGGATTTGCGGATTATCTGGGGCTGAAGGTGGAATTCGTGCCGCTTGCCGTCGCCAACCGCATCCCTTCGCTTCGCACCGGCAAGGTCGATGCGCTGTTCGCATCGATGGGAATGACGCCGGAGCGGGCGAAGAACGTGCAATATGCGCAGCCCTACGCGCATAATGTCATGTCGGTCTATGCCACCAAGGACAAGAAGATCGCCGGTTTCGACGATCTGACCGGAATGACCGTCGGCGCACCGAAATCCAGCCCGATGGATACGGCTTTGACCGCAGGAGCTGGCACCAAGGCGAATATCCTTCGCTTCGATGACGACGCCGCCACCATTCAGGCGATCCTGTCGGGCCAGATCGAGGCGATCGGTGGTAACCAGTTCTATGGCGACCGTCTCGCGGCTGCCGGCGGCAAGGACTACGAGGTGAAGTTCGACCTCGTGACCCTTTACAACAGCGCTGCCACACGCCCCGGCGAAAAGGACTGGAACGAAGCGCTGAACGCCTATCTGGACAAGATCAAGGCCAATGGCGACCTCGAAAAAGTCTACGCCAAATGGATGAAGCGCCCGGTACCGCAGTTCCCGGCTTCGCTTCCCGACATTCCCTACACCGTCAACTAACACTGCTGCCAAAGCATGAAGGAAAGTTCCATGCCGCAATCCGCCGCTCAGGCTCCGCTGATCGCCCTTGAAGGGGTGGGAAAGTGGTATGGAGCCTTCCACGCGCTTAAAAACGTCAACATGACGGTTCGCAAGGGCGAAAAAATCGTTCTTTGCGGGCCGTCCGGTTCGGGCAAATCCACGCTCATCCGCTGTATCAACCATCTGGAAGAAATCCAGGAGGGCAAGATCACGGTTGAGGGAACGACGCTGTCGGATTCCAGCCGCGCCATCGATGCGGTTCGCCGCGAAGTGGGCATGGTGTTCCAGAGCTTCAATCTCTTCCCGCACAAGACCATCATGGAAAACTGCACGCTCGCACCCATGCGGGTGAAGGGCCTGTCGAAAGCCGATGCGGAGGCGACGGCGCGCAAATATCTGGAGCGCGTGCGCATTCTCAACCAGGCAGACAAGTACCCGGCCCAGCTTTCCGGCGGCCAGCAGCAGCGTGCGGCCATCGCCCGGGCGCTGTGCATGGAGCCGAAGGCCATGCTGTTCGATGAGCCGACCTCGGCGCTCGACCCGGAAATGGTGAAGGAAGTGCTCGACACCATGATCGGCCTTGCCCGCGACGGCATGACGATGATCTGCGTGACCCATGAAATGGGCTTTGCACGGCAGGTGGCCGACCGGGTGATCTTCATGTCGGAAGGCGAGATCATCGAGGAAGGCCCGCCGGAGGAATTCTTCCGCGATCCCAAGCACCAGCGCACGCGCACGTTCCTCGGCGAAATTCTCGCCCATCACTGAGGTTCGCGCGCTCTTAAGACAGGCGGGGATAATCCCGCCTCTCCCACACCGTCCGATGAGCGACACGTGATCATGACAGAGAAAACATCCTTCAAGGTCGGCCTGATAGGCGCCGATATACAGCTTTCCAAATCGCCCGCGCTGCACATGCGCGAAGGGGCGGCTCACGGCCTCGATTATTCCTACGAGCTGGTGGATGTCACCGCCCGCAAGCTGCCGCCGAGCGCCCTTCCCGACCTGCTGGATGAGCTGGAAGCGCGCGGTTTTTCCGGCACCAACATCACCCATCCCTTCAAGCAGGCCGTTATTCCGCATCTGCATAAACTATCGGACGATGCCCGCATGCTGGGCGCGGTCAATACGGTCGTCTTCCGGGACGGACGCCGCATCGGCCACAACACCGACTGGTACGGCTTTTACGAAAGCTTCGTGCGCGGCCTGCCGGATGCGCGGCGTGACCGGGCGCTTCTGGTCGGCGCGGGTGGCGCTGGCGTTGCGGTGGCCCATGCCGCATTGAAGCTCGATATCGCCCGTCTCGACATTTTCGACCGGGATTTCCCAAGAGCGGAGCAACTGGCCCGGGAACTCAATGCCCGCTTCGGCGAGGGCCGCGCGCTTGCCGTCAAAGACCCCGCCGCCTCCCTGCCCTTTGCCGATGGCCTGATCCATGCCACGCCGATGGGCATGCCGGCCCATCCCGGCATGCCGGTTCCGGCCGATCTCATCGAACGGCGGCACTGGGTGGCCGATATCGTCTATATGCCGCTTGTCACCGAGCTATTGGCAACGGCGGCGAAAAAGGGCTGTCGCACCCTGCCCGGCGGCGGCATGACGGTGTTTCAGGCTGTTGGCGCATTCCGCCTCTTCTGCGGCCGCGAGCCGGATGCCGGGCGCATGACGGCGCATTTCACCGAGCTTTGTATGGCGGAGGGCGTCGCATGAGCCTTTTCACTGTTCTGAACGGTCCCAACCTCAACCTGCTCGGCCAGCGCCAGCCGGAAATCTATGGTTATGAAACGCTCGCCGATATCGAGGTCAATTGCCGTGGGATCACTGATGCCGCCGGCCACGAGCTGTTTTTTGCCCAGAGCAACCGGGAATATGAGCTGATCGACTGGATTCACGAAGCCCGCGGCAAGTCCGCGGGCATTGTCATCAATCCCGGCGCCTTTACTCACACCTCGGTCGCGATCCTCGATGCGCTCAATGCCTTCGAGGGGCCGGTGATCGAGGTGCATATTTCCAACATCCACAAACGCGAGGTTTTCCGGCACCACTCCTATATCTCGACCCGCGCCGAAGGCGTGATCGCCGGCCTCGGCATCGATGGTTATGAGGTGGCGCTGCGCCACCTCATCAATCGCCTCTCCCGATCCGCGTAATATGCTCGGGCATCAATACATAGCGCAGCAACATCTCCGCCACATGCGCAGACAGCGCTTCCTGGCCGGCCTCGCTAAAAAGCGTGTCGCCAAAATTGAACGAAAAAGTCTCCGTGTTCGAGACGTTATAAAAAGACAAAGCACTGATCTGCCAATGCAGTTCAAGAGCGTCCAGTCCGGGCCGAAACACGCCGGCATCCTGCCCGCGCTTCAATATTCGGCGCATGATTTCAATGGCCGGTCGGTTGACGTTGCGGATCGCTTCGGAAACCCTGATATGCCTGCCGTGGTGAATGTTTTCCGTCATCACCATCCGGACGAAAGCGGGATTGCGGCGGTGGTGCTCGAAGGTAAACCGACAGAGCTTCTCAAGTGCGGCGACCGGCTCGAGATCATCCAGCTCAAGACTGCCTTCGCCGCCGCGCACCTGCGCATAGGCTTCCTCCAGCACGCGTTTGTAAAGGCCTTCCTTGTCGCCGAAATAATAATAGATCATGCGCTTGGACGTACGCGTGCGCGCCGCAATCTCATCGATGCGGGCGCCAGACAGGCCATTCTGCGAAAATTCCTCCATCGCGACGGAAAGAATATCCCGGCGCACCCCTTCCGGATCGCGCTTCGCCTGCCGGGTATCGCGGGTGCCTTTGGAGGTCGTGCTTTTGCTCATGCTTCATTCCCTGGACGGGGCTGGCTTCTGGCTGCGTCCCCTTTATTAACCAATCAGTACATAAGGCTGGAAAGGAAGGCAATATGGCGAGCTATGACACAATAAGACACGGCATGCCAATGCGCACATCCATTGCAACCGTATCGATCAGCGGCGAATTCCCCGAAAAGCTGGCGGCCATCGCCAAAGCGGGCTTTTCGGGCGTTGAGATTTTCGAAAACGATTTTTTGACCTACGACGCCTCGCCGCGCGAGGTGAAGGCCTTGGCCGCCGATCACGGGCTGGATATCACCCTTTTCCAGCCGTTTCGCGATTTCGAGGGCATGCCGGAGCCGCACCGGAGCCGCGCTTTTGAAAGGGCCGAGCGCAAATTCGACATCATGGGCGAACTCGGCACCGACCTGATGCTGATCTGCTCGAATGTCTCACCGGTCTCGCTCGGCGGCATCGACCGCGCCGCCGCCGATTTCCATCAGCTCGGCGAGCTTGCGGCAAAACATGGCGTGCGCGTCGGTTACGAGGCGCTGGCCTGGGGTCGCCATATCAGCGATCACCGCGACGCCTGGGAGGTGGTGCGCCGCGCCGATCACGCCAATGTCGGCATCATCCTCGATAGTTTCCACACGCTGTCGCGCAAGATCGACCCCAATTCGATCCGCTCCATTCCCGGCGACAAAATCTTCATCGTGCAGCTTGCCGATGCGCCGCTGATCGACATGGACCTGCTCTACTGGAGCCGCCACTTCCGCAACATGCCGGGCGAAGGCGATCTGCCGGTGGTGGATTTCATGCGCGCCGTGGCCGCAACCGGCTATAGCGGCCCGCTGTCGCTCGAAATCTTCAACGACCAGTTCCGCGGCGGCTCGGCCCGGCTGCTGGCCGAAGACGGCCACCGCTCGCTCATCAACCTCATGGACCAGGTGCGCCGTCTCGAACCCGACATCCGCATCGATGTGCCCGCCATGCCGGAACGGGTGGAGACGGAAGGCGTGGAATTCGTCGAATTCACCACAGCACCGGAAGAAAAACCCAATCTGGAAGCCCTTCTCGCCACGCTCGGCTTTGAAAACACCGCCCGGCACCGCAATCGCGATGTCGATCTTTATACGCAGGGCGATATTCGCATCGTCATCAATACCAGCGATGGCGGCGACAGTTTCGCGGGAGCCTCCTATTCCATCCACGGCACCAATGCCTATGCCTTCGGGCTGAAGGTGGATAATGCCGGGGCGGCCCTTGCCCGAGCGGAAGCGCTCGGCGCGCCCACATTCGCCGAGCCGCGCAAGTCAGGCGAAGTCGCCGTTCCCGCCATTCAGGGCGTGGGCAACGGCGTCATCTACTTCCTCGACGGCTCACCGGAGCTTTCCTCCATCTGGGACAATGAATTCGTGCCCACGGAAGGCCGAACGCCGGAAGGCGACGCCGGTCTCAGGCGGATCGATCATCTTGCGCAAACAACGCATTACGATGAAATGCTGACCTGGCTTTTATTCTACACCTCGCTGTTTGCGACGCGGCGCACACCGATGGTCGATGTGGTCGATCCGGGTGGGCTGGTGCGCAGCCAGGCGATTGAAAGCGTGCCCTCGCCGCATTTCCGCCTGACCATGAACGGTGCGGACAATCGCAAGACTTTCGCCGGCAAATTTCTGGCCGAGGGCTTCGGCACCAGCATCCAGCACATCGCGTTTGCCACCGACGATATCTTCGCCACCGCAAAAGCCTTGCAGGCGCGCGGTTTCCACGCCCTGCCGATCTCGCGCAATTATTACGACGATCTGGAAGCCCGTTTCGGGCTGGAGCCGGAGTTTTCGGACGCGCTCAGGGCCGCGAGCATTCTTTATGACCGCGACGACAATGGCGAATATTTCCAGATCTACAGCCGCACCTTCGGCGAGGGTTTCTTCTTCGAAATCATCGAAAGGCGCGGAGCCTATGGCGGTTATGGCGCGATGAACGCCCCCTTCCGCATCGCCGCACAAAGACGGCTTGCGCCGCCGGTCGGCATGCCGAAGGAATAACTCCCGGCGCCGAAATACGATCGGGGAAATCTAATCAGGCCGCAGCCAGCAGGAATGCCGCTGCAGCCTGTTTTCATTCACGCCAATGTCGTTATCTCATAGTCGCGTGGAATGGCGGAGGTCGCCGTGAACCACTCGGACGCCCGCGTCCGCTGCTGATGGAAATCGAAGGCGGCACGGTCGGCGAAAAGCTCCTCCACCTGCCAGATCAGGGGATCGTCTGTCTCGGACACCTCGAAGGAAAGACAGCCGGGTTCCGCTCTGGTCAGACGCAGATGTTCGGGAAGGTGGCGTCGCACCAGTTCGACATCATCCTTGGACAAGCACCGTAAAAAGCCCCTCAGCCTGACTGCACCTGCCTTGTTGTTCATGCCCGGCATTCCCATTCCTCATCGTTCTTCTCAAAGGTTTTTAGCGACAATAATCGTGGAATACACGCATCATTGCGAAGCATTCTTCAGGAATCCGCGCTCAAAATCGGTGCAGCTGCGCATTTGTAGAGCAGTACACAAAAATTGTTCAACACTCTGGACATGATTGTTCGGTTTTGTTAGCTTTTTCGCAAAACAAGGGTGGGGAATTAGAGTTACATGCGCATCGTCGAATCTGCGGCCAACGCAAATCATCCGGCCGGTACCGATGAGGTTGCCTGCGGCGCTTCGGTGACATCGAATGTGCCGTGTCCGCGGGCGACGGCCAATGCGCATTTTGCCGACAAAGCGGCCTGAAGACATGCAGTTCTTCGCGACATTCCCGTCCCTGCCCATGGCGTCGCCCAGCACGCGCCTGCCCGAGACATTTTCCCCTTCCTCATTTTCACATGGCCGCGCCAGCTTTGCCGCGCAGGCCACGCCGGAGACGCTGACATGACTGCCGCACCCGCAAACGCCCTCCTCTCGGTCGAAGGCCTGAGCGTCGAGTTCGGCAATAGCCGCGTCGTGGACGATATCTCCTTCAGCGTCGAGCCCGGCCGCACGGTCGCGGTCGTCGGCGAATCCGGATCGGGAAAATCGGTCACCTCGCTTTCCACCATGCGCCTTGCCGACATGATGGGCGCGACCTACCCCACCGGCAAAATCCTGTTTGAAGGCAAGGACTTGCTGAAGGCGTCTCAGAAAGAGATGCGCGCGATCCGCGGCAAGGAGATCGCCATGATCTTCCAGGAGCCGATGACCTCGCTCAACCCCGTCTTCACCATCGGCGACCAGATCTGCGAAGTGCTTGTGCTGCATGAAAAGATGGGCAAGCAGGCAGCGATGGCGGAAGCACAGAAGCTGCTCGAAATGGTGCGCCTGCCCGATGCGGCCGAACTTCTGAAACGGTATCCGCACCAGCTTTCCGGCGGCATGCGCCAGCGCGTGATGATCGCCATGGCGCTCGCCTGCCGGCCGAAGCTTTTGATCGCCGACGAACCGACGACGGCGCTTGACGTCACCATTCAGGCGCAGATCCTCAACATCATGCGCGACCTGCAGAAGAAGCTCGGCATGGGCATGGTCTTCATCACCCATGACATGGGCGTGGTGGCGGAAATGGCCGATGACGTCGTCGTCATGTGGAAGGGCAAGAAGGTCGAGGAAGGTCCGGTCAAGGATATCTTCGCCAATCCGCAGCACCCTTACACGCGCGCCCTGCTTTCCGCCGTTCCGCGCCTCGGCAGCATGGAAGGCGAAGAGTTTCCCAAGCGCCTGCCGCTCACCGTGTTGCAGGACGGCCAGCCGGTCGTGGTCGGTGAGGAGCGCGTGCAAAACACCGCGAAATATGACGCCAAGCCGCTTTTGTCGGTCAAGGACCTGTTCGTGCGTTTCGATATCCGCAAGAACCTGTTCGGCAAGGCGACGCACCGTTGCAGCGCCGTGCAGAAGGTGAGCTTCGATATTCACGCCGGCGAAACGCTGGCGCTGGTGGGCGAATCCGGTTCCGGCAAATCCACCATCGGCCGCACCATCCAGCAATTGCAGACGGCCATCTCGGGCGAAATTGCCTTCAATGGTCGCAGCTATTCGCAGATGTCGGCGGCGGAGCGTTTCCGCATGCGCCAGGAAGTGCAATATATCTTCCAAGACCCCTTCGCCTCGCTCGATCCGCGCAAGACGGTCGGTTTTTCGATTGCCGAGCCGATCAACACCCATGGTTTGATCAACGATCAGAAGGCCGTAAAGCGGCGTGTGGATGAATTGCTGGAGCGTGTGGGCCTCAGCTCCGAACATGCCGCGCGTTATCCGCACGAGTTTTCGGGCGGCCAGCGCCAGCGTGTCTGCATTGCGCGTGCGCTGGCTTCCGATCCGAAGCTCATCATCGCGGACGAGGCGCTCTCGGCGCTCGATGTCTCCATTCAGGCGCAGATCATCAATCTGTTCATGGATTTGCAGGCCGAGCGTGGCCTCGCTTATCTCTTCATCAGCCATGACATGGCGGTGGTGGAAAAGATGAGCCACCGCGTCGCCGTGCTTTATCTCGGCCAGATCATGGAAATGGGCAGCCGCCGGCAGGTGTTCGAAACGCCGACGCATGATTATACCCGCCGCCTGCTTTCGGCCGTGCCGGTCGCCGATCCGACCATCGAGCGCCGCATCGCCATGATCGAGGGCGAAATACCCAATCCCGTGCGCCGTGTCGGCGATGAGCCGGCCATTCTCGCCCATGAGGAAATCAATCCGGGCCACTTCATCGCGAAGAGCGCCTGAATAACAACCAGACCCACAACCATCTGAAGAGGAACAGGTAGATGACAATGATCAAGAAGGGGATGACGACAACGTTCGTCGCACTTGCCATGGCCGCCACGGCCTTTATCGCCGCACCGGCTTTCGCCGCCGGCAAGATGACCATTTCCAGCCCGCAGGACCCGGGTAGCTGGGATCCGATCGACACTTTCCTCGTGCAATGGGCGGCGGTCGCCACCAACATCTTCGATGGCCTCACCTATCGCGGCCCGGACCTGAAGGTCGTGCCCGGCCTTGCCGAATCCTGGGAAGAGCTGGATGAAGGCAAGCGCATCCGCTTCAAGCTGCGCCAGAACGTCAAGTTCCACAATGGCGAACCCTTCAACGCCGCCGCCGTCAAGTTCACCTTCGAGCGCCTTCTCGGCGAACAGGGCGCCAAGGGACCGCAGCGCTCCAACTATGTCGCCATCGAAAGCGTCGATGTCATCGACGATTACACCGTCGACATGAAGCTGAAGGCGCCGGATCCGGTGCTGCTGACCAAGCTTGCCGGTTATGGCGGCATGATCGTTCCGCCTGCCTACATCAAGGAAAAGGGCGAGGACAATTTCAACCTCAACCCAGTCGGCACCGGCGCATTCAAATTCGTTTCCTACGCGCCGAAGACCAATATCAAGCTGGAAGCCAACCCCGATTACTGGGGCGGTGCGCCAAAACTTTCCGAGCTTGAATATCGCTTCATCGCCGAGCCGGCGACCGCCGTCGCCGAATTGCAGGCCGGCCGCGTCGATCTCGTCATTCCGCCCACCATCCCGATCGGCATGATCCCGGTCATCGAAGGCGATTCCAAGCTTGAGATCGTCAGCGTTCCCGGCCCGACGGTCGACGCGCTGCGTTTCAACACCCGTGACGGCATTACCGCCGATCCGAAGGTGCGCAAGGCGATCATCATGGCCGTCGACCGCGGCACCATCGTCAAGTCGATCCTCGCCGGTCAGGCATCGGAAATCGCAAGCTTCCAGAGCGCGCTGTCCTTCGGTTACGATCCGGAACTGAAGCCGCTGCCTTACGATCCGGAAGGCGCGAAAAAGCTGCTTGCGGAAGCCGGCGTCAAGGCAGGCGCGGCGCTGCAGATCGATATCCGCGGCAATGACGCGACGATGAACGAGGTGGCGCAGGTCATTTCCAGCTACCTCTCCATGGTCGGCATCACCGCCACCATCAAGCCTTACGAAACCAACGTTCTGCTGAACGACATCATCCCGCAGGGCAAGACCGGCGCGATGTTCCAGCAGAAATGGGGCGGCTGGACCTTCGATTACGACAACACGGCCTATTCCATGTATCACTCGGGTGAAAAGTGGAACCCTTACGACAAGGACGAAAAGCTCGACAAGCTGCTTGAATCCCAGCGTCCGCTGACCGACCGTGCCGAGCGCGAAAAGATTCTCAAGGAAATCGGCAGCTATACCGCCGACCGCGCGCTGGAAATTCCGCTTTACAACACGAATGCCATTTACGGCATCAACAAGCGGGTCAAGGGCTTCGTCGCACCGCCGGATAACCGCCTGAAGCTGACCGACGTCACCGTCGAATAAGCTGGTTGATCCTCTCATAAGTCGCCTTGCCCGCCACGCGCGGGCAAGGCAGAACTTCTCTTCAAGGTAAAAAACGTGGCCGGTTTCCTCATCAAGCGATTGCTGCAGGCGATTTTTGTCGTCATCGCCATCACCCTTCTCGTTTCTTTCGCCATTCGCCTCACCGGCGATCCCGCTGTCACGATGTTTCAGGGCGGTGGCAGCATGACGGAAGACGATCTGGCGCGCATTCGCGCAGCACTCGGCACCGACCGGCCGTTCTTCGTGCAATATTTCAGCTTCCTGAAGGGCCTCGTGACGCTCGATTTCGGCCGCAGCTT
Source organism: Agrobacterium sp. 22-223-1 (assembly GCF_053522385.1). NCBI lineage: Bacteria > Pseudomonadati > Pseudomonadota > Alphaproteobacteria > Hyphomicrobiales > Rhizobiaceae > Agrobacterium > Agrobacterium sp. 22-223-1. The sequence continues at coordinate 80,322 of NZ_JBNWCN010000003.1, read as the reverse complement.
CACCGGCAGCACGCCGGTCTCGCGCCTCATCGCCGATGCCCTGCCCGCCACGCTGCTCTTGGCCTTCATCTCCATGGCAGTGTCGATTGCGCTTTCCATCCCGCTCGGCATCAAGGCGGCGACCTCGCGCGGCAAGGCGGCCGATCAGGTGATCCGCATCTTCTCGCTCATCGGCCTGTCCTTCCCGAATTTCTGGCTCGCCACCATGCTGGTGCTCTTATTCTCCATCACGCTCGGCTGGCTGCCGCCAAGCGGCATGGGCGGTTTTGCCAGCTACATCATGCCCGCCGTCACCATGGGTGTCATCCTGACGGCAACCAATGTCCGCCTTGTGCGAACGGCCATGCTCGATACGCTGCGCTCGCAATATGTCATGGTGGCGCGCGCCAAGGGCCTCAGCGAAAACAAGGTTCTCTACAAACACGCGCTGCGCAACTGCGCCATTCCGCTCATCACCTATTTTGGCCTGCAATTCGGCGGGCTGCTCGGCGGCATCGTCGTCATTGAGCGCGTCTTCAACTGGCCGGGCCTCGGCACGCTGGCCTTCGATGCGGTCGGCGCGCGTGATTATCCCGTGCTTCAGGCCGTCATCACCGTGCTGTCGCTGATGATCGTCGGCATCAACCTTCTGGTCGATATCGCCTATGGGCTTGTCGATCCGCGCATCCGCACGGAGTAAGTGACGATGGCTGCCAAAACCTCGCGTCTCGCGCGCTTCACCAATCTCGAATTCATCCTCGGCGCGTTCCTCACGACGGTCATCTGCCTTGCCGTCGTCTTTTCCGACGTGCTGTTTCCCGGCGGCGCGGACAAGATCGACCTGATGGCGCGCCTTGCCAAGCCCTTCGCCAATGCCGCCCATCCGCTCGGCACCGATCCGCTGGGTCGTGATGTGCTCGCCCGTGTCGTCGCCGGCGGCAAGATTTCGCTGCTGGTCGGTTTCACGTCGGTCATCGGCGCGGTCATCTTCGGCGTCGCGGTCGGCCTGGTCGCCGGTTATTATCGCGGCTTCTGGGATATGCTGGTCATGCGCTTTGCCGATATCCAGCTCGCCATGCCCTTCATTCTGCTCGCCATCACCTTCATCGCCATTGTCGGCGGCAGCCTCACCAACACCATCATCCTGCTGATCGTGTCGCAATGGGTGCAATATGCCCGCCTCGTGCGCGGCTCGGTGCTGACGCTGCGAGAGCGGGAATTCATCCTTTCCGCCCGCGCCATCGGCGTAAAGGACTGGCGCATCATTCTCCAGCACCTGCTGCCGAACCTCATCGGCCCGGTCATCGTGCTGATGACGCTCAATGTCGCCAACAACATCCTGCTTGAAAGCAGCCTCACCTTCCTCGGCCTCGGTGTCGATCCGACCATTCCGAGCTGGGGCGGCATGCTGGCGGATGGACGGACCTACTTGCAAACGGCATGGTGGGTCAGCGTCTTCCCGGGTCTTGCTATCCTTCTGACGGTGCTTGGCCTCAACCTTCTCGGCGACTGGCTGCGCGACAGCCTCGACCCCACCGGCAGAACCTCGAGGTAACAGCGATGAGCCAGATTTTCGACCAGACTTTCGAACGCACGCTGGATGCGCTTCTCGCCAATGCCGAGCCCGGCCAGTCCTTCGAGGCATGGAGCTTCGATGATGCCAAAAGCCGCCGCGAAGCCGAAAACCGGCTGAAGAAAAAAGGCGTCAGCGCCCGCATCCGCAGCGCCTACAAGCCGCTTCTCTTCACCTTTCTGGAAGAGATCAATCTGGATGGCGTCGACACCATAGAGGTGCGTTACCCGGTGCACACCAACGCGCCCGCCAATCGTTTCCGGCTGGAAGCCTATCCGCTGGCGGCTCTGGTGGGCGATGCGAAGATCGACTTCGTCGCCCGAAAAGATGACGCCTTCCATTATGATGTTACCCTGAACCGCAACGGCAAGAAGGAAACCCTGAAGATTCTGGCGCCAAACCGGGTGCACACCGATATCGTCGGCGAAACCAATGTTTCACCCACGGGCTGGTTCCGGCTTGCCGGCGACGCTGTGGGTGAACGGCTGGAAACGGATTACGAACGGCTTTTCGAAGCGGCGATCCATGCCGTCGCCAACCATGGCTGGGGCGATGAAGAGCCCTATTTCGAGGAACTGAACATCCACGTCGCGCATCCGGCCGAAGATCTGCCGCTCTCCCTCGGCGATGAGGTCGTCAGCCTGCGCGAAGCCCTGCATGAGGATTTCTATTTCTCGCTTTTGGAGTTCTTCCAGAAGAAATCCGGCCGGCCGCTGGGTGACCGGGGCCTGAAGCCCGGCCAGATCGTACCGGAAATCGTGAAAAGCGAAGGTGAAGTCTCCGTCCGCATCGAGGCCCGCACGCTCACCACCGCTTTTCTCGATGGCCGTGAACAGCAGATCGATACGGCCAGCGAACCGGTTGCGGCAGGCCAGCTCGCGAAGCTGCTTGAAGAAATCGGCGGCGAGGCCTTCGAGGCCCGCTCCCGTTCCGGCCGCATTCTTGCCGCCCGTTATGTCGCCGGCAGCGATGCCGCGGTGATGATCAGCGGCGGCCAGCATCCCAACGAGACGACAGGCATCGTCGGCGCCATCCGCGCCGCGCGCAAACTCGCAGAGCGCAAGGGCGCACATTTCACCATTTCTCCGCTGGAAAATCCGGATGGTTACGCCCTGCATCAGCGGTTGAGAGCCGACAATCCGCGCCACATGCATCACGCGGCGCGTTACACGGCGCTCGGCGACGATCTCGAATATCGCACGCGGGAGAATTCGGGTGTCCATCTCAACGAGAAGGCAATCCGTTTCAGGGCGCAGGAAATGAGCGGCGCCAGCCTGCATGTGAACCTGCACGGTTATCCATCGCATGAATGGACCCGGCCGCTTTCCGGCTATGTCCCGCGCAATTTCGCCATGTGGACGCTGCCGAAGGGTTTCTTCCTCATCATCCGCCACCATGCGGACTGGGAAAGGCAGGCCGAAGCCCTGCTCGACCGGGTGACGCGCCATCTCGGCGCCATTCCCGGCCTGCTCGATTACAACAACCGACAGATCGCTCTTTATGAAATCCACGCCGGCGAAACCGGTTTCCGCATCATCAACAGCTTCCCGTGCCTGTCCTCCGTCGACGACCGCCACACCGTGCCGATGACGCTGATCACCGAATATCCCGATGAGACGATCTACGGCAACGACTTCATCACCGGCCACACCGCACAGATGGAAACGGTTCTCTCCGCCTATGATGCCTGGCAGGAGATTCTTGTCGGGGAAGTGGCCTGATATTGCAGGCCGCCCTCGATGGGCGGCCTATTTTCCTGCCGTGCCGGCGAGTTTTTGGTCCCGCTGCTTCTGCAAAAGCCTCTTGCCCTTGCTCAGAATATGCAGATTAGCGGCATCAAGCTTGTTGTACCCGGCCTGAATAATATCGAGATCAGCAACGTGACCGATTGCTGCCAGCTCATGCATCACGTCGCCAATAGCGACATCGACACTCGGCTTTTGCAGGTTGACCACATCCTCCACCGCAGCATGCATGCCTTGCGCGTCTCCGCCCATGACGTGATACAGCGCCAGCGCCTTGCGAAGAAATGCTTCACGGCGCTCGATCTTATTGTTGAGTATACTTTCGCCAACGCGATCTCGCATCAACTCAACAACTCTATTTTGATATTCGCCCATCAGACACCAAATAAAGTTCACAATATGCTTCGCGAGGCTACAAACAATCCCCTTAGAACTGGTTAAGGCACGAGGCTTGCGCGGGTATGACCGTCATTTTCGAAACATGTCACAAAAGCTGGTTTTCATGAGGAAGCATTTCGATACCACGTGCCGCGAAAACACCGGTCGTGATGGCTGCGGCGGCGCTATACATTGAGAATCACGGGATGATCACTATTGTGCGATCTTACATGAGACAAACCCGGCGAGACGGGTATTGATAACCGTCAGGTTATTTATCACCCCCCTTATTTCATTTTACTTTGGCCACCGCACTCATCAATCTGGCAGTCTGGATCGGTGGATGGGAGCCACGGGTCAATTGGGAGGAAATCATGAAATTACGGATCACCGCCGCCATCGCGGCCATCTGCTTCAGTACTGCCGCTTATGCCGATACGATCAAGGTGGGCGTGGTCGGTCCGTTCTCCGGCCCCTTCGCGCTGCAGGGCAAGAACTTCAAGGCCGGCATCGATGCCTGGTTCGCCCTTCACGGCAACAAGGTCGGCGACGATACGGTCGAGGTCGTCTATCGCGATGTGCCGCAGGCCGATCCGGCGCAGTCCAAGGCGCTGGCGCAGGAGCTGGTGGTCAAGGAAGGCGTGCAATATCTCGCCGGCTTCTATTTCACCCCCGACGCCATGGCCGTCACGCCTTTGCTGAAGCAGGGCAATGTGCCGATGGTTATCATGAATGCCGCCACATCGGCCATCGTGACGAAAAGCCCCTATGTGGTGCGCACCTCGTTCACCACCTGGCAAACCTCCACCCCCATCGCCAAGGTGGCCTTTGATGGCGGCGTGAAGAAGGTCATCTCGCTGGTCAGCGATTATGGTCCGGGCGTCGATGCCGAAAATGCCTTCAAGGCGGCCTTCACCGCCGCCGGCGGCGAGGTTGTCGAAAGCATCCGCATGCCGCTTTCCACCAATGATTTCAGCCCGATCATGCAGCGCGTGAAGGATTCCGGCGCGCAAGGCGTTTTCGCCTTCCTGCCGTCGGGCCCGACCACGCTCGGCTTCGTCAAGGCGTTCAACGATAACGGCCTGAAATCCGCAGGCGTCAAGCTCTTCGCGCCGGGCGATCTGACGCAGGAATCCGACCTGCCGGCGCTCGGCGAAGCCGCGCTCGGCATGCAGACGACCTTCCATTACGCCGTCTCGCATGATTCGCCTGAGAACAAGACCTTCGTGGAGGCCGCCGCCAAGGCCATCGGCAATCCGAAGGAACTCTCCTTCCCTTCCGTCGGCGCCTTTGACGGCATGTATGTCATCAGCAAGATGATCGAGGCCACCGGCGGCAAACAGGATGCGGAAAAGGCGGTGGACGCGGTGAAGGGTCTTTCCTGGACAAGCCCGCGCGGCCCTGTCAGCATCGATCCGGAAAGCCGCCACATCACGCAGAACATCTATCTGCGCGAAGTGGCCAAGGGCGATAACGGCAATTATTACAACAAGGAAGTCCAGACCTTCGAAAAACAGGGCGATCCGGGCCTCGCCGCCGCGAAGTAACCGGCGACACGGGCCTCGCCGCCACAAAATAACGGCAGTTTGTAAAGACTTTCCGGGCCGCCCGTCGCGGCCCGGTTCCGGCCCGGATGGGTATTGCAGCACCGGGAGGAGCTTTTCAGCATGCAGACGGTCTTCAGCATCCTTGTCGATGCGCTTGCCTATGGCATGGTCCTGTTCATCATCTCCATCGGCCTTTCGGTGACGATGGGGCTGATGCGGGTGGTCAATCTGGCGCATGGCGCCTTCGCCATGATCGGCGGTTATCTCGCCTCCTATGCCGCCCATGGCCTCGGTCTCGGTTATGCCGTGGCGATCCTCGTCGCCATCGTCGGCACCATCGTCATCGCCATACCGCTTGAGCGTTTTCTCTATCGCCGCATCTATGGCGCGCCGGAGCTGACGCAGGTGTTGATGACCATCGGCATCACGTTCTGCATCATCGGCATCGCCAATTTCGTCTTCGGGCCGACGCTGAAGACCATTCCCCTGCCGCAGCAGCTGGCCGGCCCCACCGATCTTGGCTTCCGCACCATCGCCACGCATCGCATCTTCGCCATTGCCTGCGGTCTCGCCGTGGCCGGCGCGCTGTGGTTCACCTTCGAAAAGACCGCCTTCGGCATCAAGCTGCGCGCTGCTGTCGATAATGCCGCCATGGCGGCCGCACTCGGCGTTCGCACCGAGGTTATCTATGCCGTCAGCTTCGCCATCGCCGTCGGCCTTGCCGCCATGGGCGGCGTCATCGGCGCGGAATTGCTGCCGGTCGAACCCTATTATGCGCTGCGCTACATGGTGACCTTCCTCGTGGTGGTCTCGGTCGGCGGCGCGGGCTCCATTCCCGGCGCGCTGATCGCCTGTCTGCTGCTCGGCGCCATCGATACGACCGGGCGTTACCTCGCGCCGGAATATGGCGAATTCTTCTTTTACCTGGCGGTCATCGTGATCATCACGCTGTTCCCGCGCGGCCTTCTCGGAAGGGCGAAATGAGATGGCGGTGCTCATGAACGACGTGACTGAAACGGCAGAAATCCCGAAGGCGCGCTCGCCGCTGCGCACGCTTGCGGGACCGCTCCTCATCATTATCGCCGCCATTGCCGGTTATTACCTGTTTCCGGATAATCTGGCGCTTCTGACCCGCATCATCGCTATTGCTCTCCTGGTGCTGTCGATCGATCTCGTCACCGGCTATTGCGGCGTCGCCACGCTTGGCCATGCCGCGCTCTTCGGTGCGGGCGCCTATGCCGCCGGCATCGCCGCCGCCCATTTCGAGATCACCGATCCGCTGCTGATGACCGTGATCGGCGCGGCTGCGGGCGGCGTCGCCGGGCTGGTCTCCGGCACGGTTCTCTTGCGTGCCCACGGCCTGCCGCAGCTCGTTCTTTCCATCGCCGTCATCCACCTGTTCCATGAGGCGGCCAACAAGGCATCCGGCTGGACGGGCGGCAGCGACGGTCTTGCCGGCGTCTCCCCAGACGCGCTGTTCGGCACCTTCGAATTCGATCTTTTCGGCCGCACCGCCTATATTTATGGCGTCTGTCTGCTGCTCGTCGTCTTCCTCGCCCTCAGGGTCGTGGTCAACTCGCCCTTTGGCATGTTGTGCCGTGGCGTCAAGCAGGACAGCATCCGCATTCAGGCCATGGGCGGCGCCGTCAACGGCACGATTTTGAAGATGTTCGTCATATCGGGCATCGTCGCCGGCATTGGCGGTGCGCTCAACGCCATTTCCACCCAGGTCGTCGGCCTCGACAGCCTCAGCTTCACGCTTTCTGCCGAAGCACTGGTCATGCTGGTGCTCGGCGGCGCGGGCTCGCTTTACGGCGCGCTGATCGGCACCGTCACCTTCATGTGGTTCGAAGATGTCGTTTCCGCCGCCAATCCGTTCCACTGGCTCACCATTGTCGGCCTGCTGCTGATTGCCGTCGTGCTTTTTGCGCCGCGCGGGCTTTATGGCGCGGGTGAACAGATCATTGCGCGCATCCGTGGAGGTCGCAAATGAGCGCCATTTTCGAAGTCTCCGGCCTCAAGAAGAATTTCGGCGGCCTCGTCGTCACCAACAATGTCTCGCTGTCGCTTTCGCCGGGAGACCGCACGGTGCTGATCGGCCCGAATGGTGCCGGCAAGACCACCTTCGTCAATCTCGTCACCGGCAATATCAAGCCCTCGGCCGGCACGGTGCGCATTGCTGGCGAAGACGTGACCGGCCTCAGCGCCAGCCAGCGGGTGAAGCGCGGCCTCGTGCGGTCCTTCCAGGTCACAAGGCTGTTTCAGGACATGACCCCGGAGGAACACGTAGCGCTTGCCATTCTCCAGCGCGAAGGCAAGACTGGCCGGATTTTCGGCCGTTACCGCGCCATGCCTGCGGTGATGAGCGAAGCCCGCGACATTCTCGGCACGCTTGGCCTTCTCGCACTTGCCGAAACAAAGGTGCGCGAAATCGCCTATGGCCAGCAGCGGCTGATCGAGATCGCGCTTGCCATGGCGCTTCGCCCGAAAATCCTGCTGCTGGACGAACCGGCCGCCGGCGTGCCTTCCACGGAAACCGCGCGTATCGAACAGGCGCTCGACCGGCTGCCGGCCGATCTCGCCATATTGATGATCGAGCACGACATGGATCTGGTCTTCCGTTTCGCCAAACGCGTCGTCGTTCTGGCGGCCGGCGCCGTCATCTTCGACGGTTCGCCGGAAGACGTCACCAGCAATGCGGAAGTCCGCCAAGCCTATCTGGGAAGTTACGCCGATGCCCGCAGCGCCGCTTGAAATCGTCAACCTCACCGCCGGTTATGGCCCCACCCGCGTCATCGAGGGCCTGTCTCTTTCCGTGCCGTCGGGCTCGCGTTTCGCCGTGCTCGGCCGCAACGGCGTCGGCAAGACCAGCCTCTTCGCCACGCTGGCCGGCCAGACGAAACGCTTTGCCGGCGATATCCGCATCGGCGGGCAGGACATCGCCGCTTTGCCAAGCGCTGCCCGCGCCAAAGCCGGCCTCGGCTACGTGCCGCAGACCCGCGATGTGTTTCCCACCCTCACCGTCGAGGAAAACCTGTTCGTCGGCCTCAAGACCCGGCCGAAATCGGCCATCGAGGAAGCCTACACGCTGTTTCCGCGCCTGAAGGAGCGCCGCCGCAATCTCGGCTCGCAACTTTCCGGCGGCGAACAGCAAATGCTCTCCACCGCCCGCACGATTCTCGGCCAACCGCGCGTGCTGCTTCTCGACGAACCGCTGGAAGGCCTCGCCCCCGTCATCTGCGAGGAGCTGATGGCCGCCTTCTCCAAACTGGCGCAATCGGGTGAAATGACCATTCTCCTCGTCGAACAGCGCATCCAGATGGCCATCGACTTCGCCGACCACGCCATCATCATGGAACGCGGCCGCATCGTCTGGGAGGGGCCATCCAGCGACCTTGCGGAAAACCCGGATATTATCGATACGCATCTTGGCGTTGGCGGGTTGCATTGAGTCCCCACCACCACCCTCATTCCTATGCTTGTCACAGGAATCCAGCCAGCCCAAGTCCTGGGGCTGGAACGAGTCTCTCGCCGCGCAGACGCGCGTCGGCTGGATCCCTGTGACAAGCACAGGGATGAGGTGAGTGTGTGGTGACCGTCAATGGTTGATCATAGTGCGTGGGTCACAGGCCATGCAAATGAGCGGATATATCATCCCACTCCGGGTTCATGCTTTCGATCAGATTGAGCTTCCATTGCCGCGGCCATTTCTTGATTGTTTTTTCGCGCGTAATAGCGCTCGTCAACAGGTCGTATTCCTCGAACCACACGAGCATCTTCACGCCATATCGCGAAGTAAAGCCGGGTGTTAGTTCATTCTGATGTTCGAAAATCCTGTTCGGCAAATCCTTCGTCACACCAGTATAGAGCGTGCCGTTTCGTTTGGATGCTAAAATATAAACGTAACCCTTCATGTAAATGAACGTGCATCTTTCTCGATTACTTCACAAGGGAAAACCCGCGCTCCCCTCATTCCTGTGCTCGTCACAGGAATCCAGTCAGCCCAAGTCCTTGGGCTGGAAGGAATCCCCTCGCCGCGCGGACGCGCGGCGGCTGGATCCCTGTGACATCCTCGGGCTTGTTCCGGGGAACAGGGATGAGGAGAGTATGCTGGCCATTACTGCCCCAAATGCCGTCCATCACTCATACCTTAAAAAACCCAATGGAATAAAAATTCCACTGCAGTTAAAGTGCACACGATTTCAGTCTGCACAAAGGAACGACAATGACGGCAATCGAGGCGCCAGAATCCGTAAAGGCTTTTGAGGAGCGGCTGCTCCAGGTCGCGGAGGGTTTGCCGAAACGATTGCGGCAATGCGCCGATTATGTCGCCTCCAATCAGGATCGCATCGCCGTTTCCACCGTCGCTGAAATGGCGGAAGGGGCTGGCGTGCAGCCCTCGGCCTTCATGCGTTTTTGCCAGATCATGGGCTTTTCCGGCTTTTCGGAAATGCAGCGGCTGTTCCGCGATTCCTATGTCGGCGGCTGGCCGGATTATGCCACGCGGCTCGACCATCTGCGGGAGAAGGGCGATGAAAGCGCATCCGGCCTGCTTGCCGAATTCGTAGAGGCCGGCCGTTCCTCACTGGAAATGCTGCTGAAATCGGTCGATACCCGCCAGCTTGACGAGGCGGTTTCGGCGCTGGCGAAGGCGCGCACCGTGCATATCATCGGTCTGCGGCGGTCCTTCCCAATTGCCAGCTATCTCGCTTACGCCTTCGAGAAGATGAAGGTGCCGGCGGTTCTGCACAGTGCGGTCGGCGGGCTCGGCAATATCAGCGCCATTTCCCGTGACGATGCGCTGATAGCGATCACCTTTTCTCCCTATTCCGCAGAAACGCTGGAGCTGGCGGAAAACGCCCGCGCCAACGGTATTCCGGTCGTCGCCCTTTCCGATTCCGCCGTCAATCCGCTGCGCAAATCCGGCGCGACGCTGCTGACCGTCACCGAGATCGATTTCGGCGCGTTCCGCTCGCTTTCCGCCACGCTCTGTCTGGCCATTACGCTGGCCGTGGCTGTGGGAACTCGCAAAACAGCCTGAATATTTTTATTGAAAACGGAAAAAATAGAATTTATGATCCAAATCCATGAAACGGGCATTCCATAATCGTCCGTCTCGTGACGAACGAAAATGAGCGGAGGAGGCTCATCGGAGCGGGATGGCGAAAGATGCGGGCGATCGTCGCCTGAATGCTGCTCCAGACATGTGAGGCAGACCGTACCGAGGTGCGGTGCTAAGGAGGAACCTTTTGAAAAAACTTGATCTCATCACGATCGGGCGCTCGTCTGTCGATCTGTACGGCTCGCAGGTCGGCGGCCGTCTGGAGGACATGGCCTCCTTTGCCAAATATATCGGCGGCTCTCCCACCAATATCGCAGCCGGCGCTGCCCGCCTCGGGCTCAACAGCGCCGTCATCACCCGCGTTGGTGATGAGCATATGGGCCGCTTCATCCGCGAACAGCTGGTGCGCGAAGGCGTCGACGTGCGCGGCGTAAAGACCGATCCGGAGCGGCTGACGGCGCTGGTGCTGCTCGGCATTCGCGACCAGAACCAGTTCCCGCTGATCTTCTATCGCGAAAACTGCGCCGACATGGCGCTCAGCGAAGACGATATCGATCCCGCCTTCATTGCCGAAGCCGGCTGCGTCTGCGCCACCGGCACGCATCTGTCGCATCCGAAGACGGAAGCGGCCGTGCTGAAGGCGCTGAAACTCGCCCGCGAAAATGGCGCGAAGACCGCGCTCGATATCGATTACCGCCCCAATCTCTGGGGTGTGGCCGGCCATGGCGATGGCGAGAGCCGTTTCGTCGAATCACAGAAGGTCACCGCCAAGCTGCAATCCACCCTGCATCTCTTCGACCTCATCGTCGGTACGGAAGAGGAATTCCACATTGCCGGCGGCTCCACCGATACGCTGACGGCGCTGAACGCCGTGCGCAAGGTCTCGAATGCGACGCTGGTGTGCAAGCGCGGGCCGATGGGTGCTTCGGTTTTCGCCGGTGAAATTCCTTCCAGTCTCGATGATGGCGAAACTGGCGAGGGTTTCCCGATCGAGGTCTTCAATGTTCTCGGTGCGGGCGATGGCTTCATGGCCGGGCTGTTCCGTGGCTGGCTGCGCGGCGAAGACTGGCCGACAACGCTGAAATACGCCAATGCCTGCGGCGCTTTCGCCGTTTCCCGCCATGGCTGCACGCCCGCCTATCCGAGCTGGGAAGAACTGCAATATTTCTTCAAGGCCGGGATTCGCAACAGGGCGCTGCGCAAGGACGAGGCGCTGGAACAGGTGCACTGGTCGACCAACCGCAAGGGCGACTGGGACACGATGCGCGTCTTCGCCTTCGACCACCGCATGCAGCTGGAAGCCATCGCCGACGAGCTTGGCGTGAAGCACGAGCAGATCGGCGCTTTCAAGAAACTCTGCCTTCAGGCCGCGCAGCAGGTTGCCGGCGACAGGCCGGGTTACGGTATTCTCTGCGACGGCCGCCTCGGCCGTGACGCCCTGTTTGCCGCCAGCGGCTCGGGCCTGTGGATCGGCCGCCCGGTGGAATGGCCGGGTTCGCGCCCGCTGACGCTGGAACCCGATCTCGGCAAGGATTTTGGCGGGCTTTCGGAATGGCCGCTTGAAAATGTCGTCAAGGTTCTGTGTTTCTATCATCCCGACGATACGGATGAGATGCGCGCCACGCAGGAAGAGACGGTCATGCGCCTGTTCCAGGCGACACGCCGCAACCGGCTGGAAATGCTGCTGGAGGTCATTCCCTCCAAGGTCGGCCCGACCGACGATTTGACCGCCGCCCGCATCATCGAGCGCTTTTACGAGATCGGGGTCTATCCCGACTGGTGGAAGCTGGAGCCGATGAAGACCCGTGCTGCGTGGAAAAACGCCTGCGACGCGGTGCATCGCAACGATCCTTACGTGCGGGGCATCGTCGTTCTCGGTCTCGACGCACCGCAAAGCGAACTGGAGGAGAGCTTCCGCCTTGCCGCCGGTTTCGATCTGGTCAAAGGTTTCGCCGTCGGCCGCACGATTTTCGCGGATGCCGCCCGCAGCTGGCTCGGTGGCAAGATGACCGATGAGGAAGCGGTAAAGGATATGGCGCAGCGCTATACCAGCCTGTGCCGCATATGGGATGAGGCGCGCGCCAAAAAGGGAGAGGCAGCGTGAAGACAATCAGATTGACGGCTGCGCAGGCCATGGTTCGTTACCTGGCAGCGCAGATGAATGAACACGGCGAAACCTATATCGCCGGCATGTGGGCCATTTTCGGCCATGGCAATGTCGCCGGCATCGGCGAGGCGCTTTATGGCATCCGCGACGAACTGCCGACCTATCGCGGCCAGAACGAGCAATCCATGGCCCATGCGGCCATTGCCTATTCGAAGCAGCTGCGCCGCAGACGCGCCATGGCGGTCACCTCCTCCATCGGCCCGGGTGCCGCCAATATGGTAACGGCGGCTGCCCTTGCGCATGTCAACCGCCTGCCCGTGCTGTTGATCCCCGGCGACGTCTTCGCCAATCGCGGCCCGGACCCGGTGCTGCAGCAGCTGGAAGATTTCGGCGACGGCACGATGACGGTGAATGACTGCTTCCGCCCTGTCAGCCGTTATTTCGACCGCATCATGCGGCCGGAACAGTTGCTGACAGCGCTTCCCCGCGCCATGCGCACCATGACGGACCCGGCCGATTGCGGCCCGGTCACGCTCGCCTTCTGCCAGGATGTGCAGGCGGAAGCCTATGATTACCCCGAGAGTTTCTTCGAAAAGCGTGTCTGGCGTCAGCGCCGTCCCGAGCCCGACGTGGTGGAATTCGATGAAGCCGTCGCTACGCTCAAGGCGGCGAAGAACCCGATTATCGTCGCCGGCGGCGGCGTGCATTTTGCCGGCGCGACCGAAACGCTGAAGCGCTTTGCCGAAACCCACTCCATTCCCGTCGTCGAAACGCAGGCCGGCAAATCGGCATTGGCCTGGGATCACGATCTCAATTTCGGTCCCGTCGGCGTCACCGGTGCGGAAAGCGCCAATATCATCAGCGAAAAGGCCGATCTCGTTTTCGGCGTCGGCACCCGTTTTCAGGATTTCACCACCGGCTCCTGGGCGCTGTTCAAGAACCCGAACCGCAAAATCCTGGCGCTTAACGTTCAGCCCTATGACAGCGCCAAGCACGATGCGATCAGCCTGACGGCGGATGCGAAGATCGGACTAGAGAAATTGTCGGCCGCCCTCGGCAGCCACCGTTTTGCAGCGCCGGATGCCGGTCTCAAGGCGGCATGGTTTAAAAAGGCCGATGCCGATACGGCGGCGCCGGGCGAGGACAATGCCAACAGCCTGCCCACCGACATGCAGGTCATCGGCGCGGTGCAGCGCCAGTCGCGTGACAATACCGTCGTCATGTGCGCCGCAGGCACCATGCCGGGCGAGCTTCACCAGCTGTGGAAATCCAAGCTGCCGCTCTCCTATCACATGGAATACGGCTTCTCCTGCATGGGTTATGAAGTGGCCGGCGGCCTCGGCATCAAGATGGCGGAACCGGACCGGGACGTGATCGTCATGGTCGGCGACGGCTCCTACATGATGATGAATTCCGAGCTTGCGACATCGGTTGCCATGGGCGTCAAAATCACGCTCGTCATCACCGACAACAGAGGTTACGGCTGCATCAACCGCCTGCAGATGGAAACCGGCGGCGCGGAGTTCAACAATCTCTACGCCCACACCAACGTCAACCCGATCGCCATCGATTTCGTGGCCCATGCCGGCTCGATGGGGGCGGATGCACGCAAGGTTTCCACCATTACCGAGCTGGAAGAGGCGCTTGCCGCGGCCCGCGCCTCCAGCCGCACCACCGTCATCGTCATCGATACCGACCCTTACCCGACGCCGCAGGCCGGCGGTCACTGGTGGGATGTCGCGGTGCCTGAAGTTTCCGACCGCGCCGAAATCGGCCCGGCCCGCGTCCGTTATGAAAACCATGTCAAGGAAAGACAGTAAGATGATCCGTTACGGAACCAACCCGATTGCCTGGTCCAACGACGACGACCGCACGCTGGGCGCGCATATCAGCCTCGAACAATGCCTCGATGAAACCGCCAGGATCGGTTTCGACGGCATCGAGAAGGGCCACAAGTTCCCGACTGAGCCGGAGGGCCTGAAGGGCGTGCTTTCGCCGCGCGGCCTCTCCTTCGTCTCCGGCTGGCATTCGCTGAACCTTCTGACCGATGACATCGAATCCGAAAAGAAGGCGATGCAGCCGGCGCTTGACCTGCTGAAAGCCATGGGCTCGAAGGTCATCATCGTCTGCGAGACCTCCAATGCCATCCATGGCGATGACAACAAGGCGCTGGTCGACCGTCCGCGCCTTGCGGCCGAGGACTGGGCGAAATTCGGCGCGGGCGTCGAGGCGCTGGCCGCCTTTGCCGCAGAACAGGGTATCACCCTCGTTTATCACCACCACATGGGAACGGTGGTCGAGAGCGAAGAGGAAATCGATCTCCTGATGAAGCATACCGGCCCGAAGACGCATCTGCTGCTCGATACCGGCCATTGCCTGTTCGGCGGCGGCGATCCCGTGCGCGTCGCCCAGAAATACATGGGTCGCGTCGGCCATATCCATGCCAAGAACGTGCGCCCTGCCATTGCCGATCAGGTTCGGGGTGAGCGGCTCTCCTTCCTCGAAGGCGTGCGCCGCGGCGTGTTCACCGTTCCCGGCGACAGCGAAGGCGGCGTGAACTTCCCGCCGGTGCTGAAGGTCGCGGCCGAGCATGGTTATAGCGGCTGGCTGGTGATCGAGGCCGAACAGGACCCTGACGTGCGCAACCCCTTCGAATATCAGAGCCTCGGGCTGAAATCGCTGAAGGCTTTTGCGCGCGAAGCGGGGCTGGACAAGGCTCAGGCTGCTTGAGCTGAGCGGAGGGCATTCGTCCATACGTCCTAGAATCGTATGTTCCGGTGCAACCCCTCCTCCCTCATTCCTGTGCTTGTCACAGGAATCCAGCCGACGCGCGTCGGCGCGGCGGAAAGACTCCTCTCAGCCCAAGGACTTGGGCTGGCTGGATCCCTGTGACGAGCACAGGGATGAGGGAAACGCGGGAATAGCCGCCCGATAAATTGAACGACTGACCAAAAAGGAACACCACCATGACCTCACTTCTGCGCAAGCCGGTCGCGACCAGCGGCAAGGTGCACGATATCACGCCCCAAAGCGCGGATTGGGGTTATGTCGGTTTCGGCCTTTACCGCCTGAAGCCGGGCGAGACGGCGGCGGAAAACACCGGCGATACGGAAGTCATCCTCGTGCTGGTCGAAGGCAAGGCGACGATTTCCGCAGGCGGTAAGGAATTCGGTGAACTCGGCGACCGCATGAATGTGTTCGAACGCAAGCCGCCGCATTGCGTCTACGTCCCCGCAGGTTCCGAATGGTCGCTGACCGCCACGAGTGATTGCACCGTCGGCGTCTGCACCGCACCCGGCGAAAAAGGCAGCCGCGAGGCGCAGCAGATCGGTCCCAATGGCGTGCAGCTGACGGAGCGTGGCAAGGGCGCCAATACGCGTTACATCTTCCCCATCGCCATGGAAGAACGCGATGTGGCCGACAGCCTGCTGGTAACGGAAGTCTTCACGCCATCCGGCAACTGGTCGTCCTATCCGCCGCACCGGCATGATGAGGATAACTATCCCGATATGACCTATCTGGAGGAGACCTATTATCATCGCCTCAACCCGGCGCAGGGTTTCGGTTTCCAGCGCGTCTTCACTGAGGACGGTTCGCTGGACGAAACCATGGCGGTGTCGGACGGCGATGTCGTGCTGGTGCCCAAGGGCCACCACCCCTGCGGCGCGCCCTATGGTTATGAGATGTATTATCTGAACGTGATGGCCGGGCCGATGCGCAAATGGCGCTTCAAGAACCACCCGGATCACGACTGGATTTTCAAGCGGGATAATCCGTAAGGCATTTCAGGCAAACACCGCCGCCTCCTCATCCCTGTGCCTGTCACAGGGATCCAGCCAGCCCAAGTCCTTGGGCTGAAAGGAGTCTTTCCGTCGCGCAGACGCGCGTCGGCTGGATTCCTGTGACAAGCACAGGAATGAGGGGTCTGCGGAGGTATATCTCGACTCTACGTTGGAGCTGAACCAACGCATCCAAACAATTGAATTAATTCAAATAATCTCGGGAGGAGAATACCATGGCCGCTCTTGGCGTGGGCCTTATCGGCACCGGTTACATGGGCAAATGCCACGCGCTGGCGTGGAACAATGTCACCAGCGTCTTCGGCGATGTGGAACGCCCCCGCCTCGTGACGCTCGCGGAAGTAAACCACGAGCTTGCCGCGAAGAAAGCCGCCGAGTTCGGTTTTGCCCGCTCGACAGGCAACTGGCGCGACCTGCTTTCCGATCCCGAGATCGACGTCATCTCGGTCACCACGCCCAACGCCTTCCACCCGGAAATGGCGATTGCCGCCCTTGAGGCCGGCAAACATGTCTGGTGTGAAAAGCCGATGGCGCCCGCCTTTGCAGATGCGGTGAAGATGCGCGATGCGGCGCGGCGTTCCGGCAAGGCAGCGGCGATGGGCTACAACTACATTCAGAACCCCGTCATCCGCCATATCCGCCGCCTGATCGACGAAGGCGCCATCGGCAGGGTCTATCACGTCCGCGCAGAAATGGACGAGGACTTCATGGCGGATGCCACCCAGCCCTTCTACTGGAAGAGCGAAGCTTCCTCCGGTTATGGCGCGCTGGACGATTTCGCCGTGCACCCGCTGTCGCTGCTCTTCGCCCTTTTCGGTCATGCCGAAAGCGCCATCACCGACATGGTGAAGCCTTACGAAACCCGGCCGCTTGCCGGCGGCGGCGACCGCGCCGTCGAGACACATGACCTCGCCAGCGTGCTGCTGAAACTCGAAGGCGGCATTTCCGCCGTGCTCATCGCCAACCGCTCCGCCTGGGGGCGCAAAGGCCGCATCGCCATCCAGATCTACGGCTCCACCGGCTCGATCCTGTTCGATCAGGAGCGGATGAACGAGTTCCAGCTTTACACCACGGATGGACGCCCGGAAGAACAGGGTTTCCGAACCATCCTCACTGCGCCGCACCACAAGCCCTATGACCGCTTCATCCCCGCCCCCGGCCACGGCCTCGGCTTCAACGATCTGAAGGTGATCGAATGCCGGGAACTGATCGCGGCTACCGAGGGGAAAAAGGCCCATATCATCGATTTCGAGGAAGGGCTGAAGATCGAGCGCAGCATTCACGCCATGGCCCGGTCGTTTGCCGAAGGGCGATGGGTGGGAAGCTCGGAGATTGCGGAATAGATGAAAGCAGTCGTGGGGTGGCGGCAAGGCCGCCCCACTCCACGTCATCTACCGAGGGGTTGGCGATAACTTTGCCGCCCCCGCGGCGTCATCCTCGGGCTTGACCCGAGGATCCATGGTTAGGCTGGGTTGTGGATCCTCGGGTCAAGCCCGAGGATGACGAAAGAGAGGGTAGAGCCTTCGTTCTAGTCTAGACGTCGAAGGCTGCTGTTCGCAGCCCTCGCCCCTTCCCCAAAGCCTCACCCCTTAACCGGCGTTTCCGGCACCGGCGTCAGCACCTTGCCGTCCCTGAACCAGCCGAGAATATTGTCAGCCACCAGATCGGCCATGGCGTTGCGCGTCGGAACCGAGGCGGAGGCGACATGCGGCAGCAGGGAGACATTCGGCAGCGACAGGAAGGCTTCCGGCACCTTCGGCTCGGCATAGAACACATCGAGACCGGCAGCGCCCACAGCACCGCTCTTAAGCGCCTGCAAAAGCGCATCCTCATCGACGCTGGAACCGCGCCCGACATTGATGAACACGCCCTGCGGCCCAAGCGCGGAGAGGATTTCCGCATTGATCGCCTTGTGCGTTTCCGGCGTGCCCGGCACGATGCAGATGAGGATATCGACGGCTTCCGCCATCTCCTTCAGCGAGCCGTAATAGGTGTAGGAGAGGCCATCCCGCTTGCTGCGGGTGTGGTATCCGATCCCCACCTTGAAAGGCTCCAGCCGCTTGGCGATTTCCTGCCCGATGCGGCCCATGCCAAAGAGACCCACCTTGCGGCCGCGCAGCGAAAACGGCGATAGCGCGAACGGGCCTTCACCAACCCATTTGCCGTCGCGAAGCCAGGTCTCGGCCTGATAAAGACGGCGCACGGTGTTGATCAAAAGCGCAATCGTCGTATCGGCCACCTCGTCGTTCAGCACGTCAGGCGTATTCGTCACTACAATGCCGCGCGTTGCGGCATGTTTGGCATCGACGCCGTCATAACCCACGCCGAAATTGGCGATGATCTCGAGCTTCGGCAGCGCATCGATCCACTTTGCGTTGACGACGCCGGAAACGGCGATGGCATTGACGCGCTCGGCCACACCATCAGGCAGAACCGGCTCGGCACCGGCAGGCACGGCCACGATCTCGACCTTGCCTTCGAGGCGTTCGAGAACGCGTGGGTTTATCTTGCCGGGAACGAGAACGACGGCCTTTTTGTCAGACATGAGCGGATATTCCTCCTGATAACATTCCGATAGCCGGAGCAGGTTGCAGGCGAACCTTTCGCCATCCCGCTCCTCTGGGCGGCGATCTTTTCAAACAACGGCGGCCGTGAAAAGGGCAATAAGGGGATGCTATGGGGGCAGACGGAAGTTTCATGCCGATTTTTTGCGGCGCCCCTCACCGTCATGCCGGACTTGATCCGGCATCCAGCCAGCCCAAGTCTTTGGGCTGAGAGAGTCTTTTTCACCGCGTAGACACGCGGTGGCTGGATTCCGGCTCAAGGCCGGAATGACGGAAAGGTGCAATGCACAGAATGCGCACCATTTCCCATCGTCGGAAGCCTCACACCCGCGGCCGCACCGGCCCGGTCGATTGCCGGATGCGCATTTCCGGCTTGATGAGGTGAATGCCGTCAGGCTCGTGGCTGCCCGCCAGCCTGTCCAGCAATGCGCGGGCCGCCAAGCGCCCCACCTCGGCCTGACCGTTGGAAACGGTGGTCAGCGCCGGCGTGGCGATGGCCGCCTCTTCCAGATCGTCGTAGCCGGTGACGGAAATATCGACGCCCGGCACCAGACCGGCGCGGGAAATGCCGTTCATGAGACCGATCGCAACGAGATCGTTCCAGCAGACGGCGGCTGTCGGCTTCTGCGGCAGGGAGAGGAAATGCACCGCCGCCTCGAAACCGCCCTGCTTGGAGCGCGGGCCGGGAATGCGCAGGTTCGGATCGACCTCGATGCCGGCCTTGCGCAGCGCATTGACATAACCCTGATAACGGTCACGGCCCGTCGATGTCTGGTCGGTGCCGCCAACCATGGCGATGGTGCGGTGGCCGAGGCTGATCAGGTGATTGGTGGCCAGCGAAATGCCGTAGCTGTCGTCGCCGCGATAGGTCGGCATGTCGACGCCATCCATGGAACGGGCCACCAGAATGGCGGGCATGCCGTTTTCCTCGGCCAGCGTCATATCCTCTATCGGCGTGCCGATGGCCGGCGACATGATGATGCCGTCGGAACCGAGTTGCAGCAGCGTTTCGATGAAGGTGCGCTGTTTTTCTACCGAATCGTAATGGTTGGAAAGAATGAAGGTCTGGCGGCTGCGGTCCAGCTCGCTTTCAATGGCTTTCAGAATTTCCCCGTAAAACGGGTTCATCACATCATGGAACACCACGCCGACGATGCCGGAACGCGAGGTGCGCAGGCTGGCGGCGCGGCGGTTATAGATATAACCCAGCGCCCGCGCCTGTTCCTTGATCTTGTCCCGCGTATCGGCAGCGACCAGCGGGCTGTCGCGCAATGCAAGAGAAATGGTGGCGGTCGAAAGACCGAGGCTTTCGGCAATCGTGGACAGTTTGACCTTTTGGGCCACGGCATTCCTCCCCAAACGCGTGTCAATGACGGATGGCTCCGTTTAAATTGCAATTAAACAATTTAAACAAAATCCGCAACCCGTTTAAGAAATACCCACAAAACAGATGGTTCTTTTAAAAATTTCAGCAAAAATTATTGAAGATTGGCGTCTATCGCCTTCAAGAGTTTAACGATGTTGCGCACATCCTTGGCCGAAAGCCCCTCGACGGCTCTTGCGCCGCAATTGGCGATGGAAACATTGATGTGTTCGACGCTTTTCAGACCCGCTTCCGTCAGCTTCACCAGCGTCACGCGGCCATCCTCGTCGTCGCCGCTGCGTTCCACGAAGCCCTGGGCTTCCATGCGGCCGATAGTGCGCGTCATGGTCGGCGCCTTGACGCCGAGTTTCTGGGCGATCTGCCCCGGCGTGAGGCTGCCTTCCTGCGCCAGCGCCAGGATAACGCCGTCTTGGCCCGCATAAAGCCCGCTTTCGGCAAGGCTGTGGCTCAGCGCCGTGCGCATGGAGCGGGCCGCCTGGGTGATGGATTGCGCCAGTTCCTCGGGGTTGAAATTCTCATCCCGTTTTTTGGCGTCCTTTACCTTCTTGCCGCCCTTTTCCTTCTTGGCGCTTTTGTCCTTATGCCCGGTTTTGTCCTTGCTCATATGCGAGTGCCTTTTACCCTGTGGCGGAACCGATATATGTTGCTGGAAATCCTTAACGAATGCACGCGCGGACTGCCATATGCCAAACTCATACACGCATTATCACGACGAAAACGTAACAGACCCGCATCTTCGCGCAACAGCTGCAATTTCCGTGCTGCCGCTCGGCGCGCATGAACAGCATGGGCCGCACCTGCCGTTCGAGACCGATACGCTGATTGCCGAAGGCATCGCCGCCCGTCTCGCCGCCGCCCTGCCCGCCCACCTGCCCGTCTCCTTCCTGCCGGTGGAACCGGTCGGCTATTCCATCGAACACATGAATGTGCCGGGCACGAAAACGCTGCGTTACGATGAGGCCATCGAGCGCTGGCTCGGCATCGCCGAGGCGGAATATAAAAAGGGCGTGCGCAAATTCGTGATGCTGAACGCCCATGGCGGCAATTCACCGCTGATGACCGTCGTCGCCACCGAGGCCCGCGCCCGTCTCGGCATGCTGGCGGTCGCCACAAGCTGGACCCGTTTCGGCGTGCCGGCGGATATTGTGAAGCCGGAAGCCAAGGCGGTCGACATCCATGGCGGCGATATCGAAACATCGGTCATGCTGGCGCTTCATCCTGAACGGGTGGCGATGCAGAAGGCCGCAAACTTTCCCTCCCGCCAGAGCGATTTCGCCAGCCGCTTCAAACACCTGCGCGCCTATGGCCCACATG
This sequence comes from Agrobacterium sp. 22-223-1, assembly GCF_053522385.1. NCBI lineage: Bacteria > Pseudomonadati > Pseudomonadota > Alphaproteobacteria > Hyphomicrobiales > Rhizobiaceae > Agrobacterium > Agrobacterium sp. 22-223-1. The sequence goes on along the minus strand of NZ_JBNWCN010000003.1, from coordinate 58,869 downwards.
CCTTCGGCTGGCTGATGAGCGATCTGAACCCCGATGGCGTTGCCGGAAACGCCGCCGCTGCCACCGCGCAAAAGGGCGAAAGGCTGATTTCCCACGCCGTAAAAGGCCTTGTCGAACTGCTTGAAGATATCCACGCTTTTGACATAACGTTATTTCATAACAAAATTTGAGTGCCATGGCCGAATTCGGCCAAAATCTCTTTGAACTGCCAGGACGTCGCGCCTATATGGACGACGACACATCTTCCTGAGGCCTGACGGCCTCTCTCCACGCGGGGTTTTCCATGACCGAAACAGCTATAGCCAAGCCCATTCCAGTCACCGTCCTGACGGGATATCTCGGCGCCGGCAAAACGACGCTTCTCAACCGCATTCTCTCCGAAAACCACGGCAAGAAATACGCTGTCATCGTCAATGAATTCGGCGAGATCGGCATCGACAACGATCTGATCGTCGAGTCCGATGAAGAAATCTACGAAATGAACAATGGCTGCGTGTGCTGCACGGTGCGCGGCGACCTGATCCGCGTCGTGGAAGGCCTGATGCGCCGCCCCGGCCGTTTCGATGGCATCATCGTCGAGACGACAGGTCTTGCCGACCCGGTTCCCGTCGCCCAGACCTTCTTCATGGATGACGACGTGCGCGCCAAGACCGAGCTTGACGCCGTCGTTGCCCTGGTTGACGCCAAGCACCTGCCGCTGCGCCTGAAGGACAGCCGCGAGGCCGAAGACCAGATCGCCTTTGCCGATGTCGTCATCGTCAACAAGACCGATCTCGTTTCGCCGGAGGAAGTCGCTCGCATCGAGGATATCGTGCGCGCCATCAATCCTTCCGCCCGCATCTACAAGACGACGCGTTCAGGCGTCGATCTCGCCCGGGTTCTCGACCAGGGCGCCTTCAATCTGGAACGCGCGCTCGAAAACGATCCCCATTTCCTCGAGCATGGCCATGAGGATCATGTCTGCGGCCCTGATTGCGACCACAATCACGATCACGGCCACCATCATCACGACCATGACCACGATCACGGGCATCATCACCACGATCATGACCATGGCCACGATCATCACCACCATGGCGCGGTTTCGCCGATCCACGACGTGACGGTGCAGTCGGTCTCGCTGCGCGGCGGCGAGATGAACCCCGAGCGGTTCTTCCCGTGGATCCAGAAGGTCACCCAGACCGACGGCCCGAACATCCTGCGCCTCAAGGGCATCATCGCCTTCAAGGGCGATGCGGAACGTTACGTGGTGCAGGGCGTGCACATGATCATCGAGGGCGACCACCAGCGCCCGTGGAAGGAAGACGAAAAACGCGAAAGCCGCCTCGTCTTCATCGGCCGCGAACTGGACCGCGAGAAGCTGGAAAAGAGCTTCAACGCCTGCCTCGCGACGGCCTGATCGCTCTCCCTCTTTCACCCCGGCCCTGAGCCGGGGTGTCACGTTTCCTTCCCTCATCTCTGTGCTTGTCACAGAGATCCAGCCAGCCCAAGTCCTTGGGCTGAAGGAACTTTTCTCGCCGCGCAGACGCGCGTCGGCTGGATTCCTGTGACAAGCACAGGAATGAGGTTGAAGGGATGTAAAGCGGTTCCGCTTTTGCCGGAAATGCTCTAGAACCATGCCAGCCAGCGGGAATGACACCCCCGCCCATCCGACACAGATACGAAAGACCGATGCCCCATGCCGACTGTTGCCCCGCTTGATATCGAAGGCCACGTGGTCTCGACCCATTTTCTCGGCGACATTCCCCTGTTTGCCACCGCCGCCGGCACCATTCACCGGCTGGATGGCGGCGAGAAGGTGACTGAGGCGCATGACGGACTTCTGACCTGCGTGCGCGATCCCTATAGCGCCACGCTGCTTTCCGGCGGCGAAGACGGCCGTGTGCTGCGCATCGGCCATGACGGCAGCATCGGCGAAATCGCCAATGTGCCGCGCAAATGGGTGGGCGTCGTTGCCGGCGGGCCGCAGAAGGCTGTCGCTTATGGCGTCGGCAAGTCCAGCTTCGTGCGGCTGTCGGACGGCACGGTCAAGGAATTCAAGGAAGAGCGCACGGTGGAGGCCATCGCCTTCGCGCCCAAGGGCCTGCGCATTGCGGTGGCCCGTTATAACGGTGTGACGCTGCACTGGGTGGCGACCGCCGGCGATCCCGTCGATCTGGAATGGAAGGGTGCGCATACCGGCGTCACCTTCTCGCCCGACGGCAAGTTCCTCGTCACCACCATGCAGGAAAACGCCTTGCACGGCTGGAAGATGGAGGCCACCAAGGGCGGCATGGAAGCCCGCCACATGCGCATGACGGGTTATCCCGCCAAGGTCAAATCCGTCTCCTGGTCGGCAAAGGGCAAATGGCTCGCCTCTTCCGGCGCGCCGGCCGCCATCGTCTGGCCGTTTGCCGGCAAGGACGGCCCGATGGGCAAGGCCCCGGAAGAACTCGGCAGCCGCGCCAACATCATGGTCACCAATGTCGCCTTCCATCCGGTGGAAGATGTGCTCGCCATCGGCTTCATCGACGGCATGATCCTCGGCGTGCGCCTTGCCGATGGCAAGGAAGCCCTGCTGCGCCGCCCCGGCAAGGGCGCCATCACCGGCATGGACTGGAGCGCCACCGGCAAATTGCTCGCCTTTGCTTCGGAAGCGGGGGATTGCGGGATTATCGATATTTCGGCTTGAGGGATGGACGCGGGCGTAACAGGCCGCCCCACACTCCCCTCATTCCTGTTCCCCGGAACCAGCCCGAGGATGTCACAGGAATCCAGCCGACGCGCGTCTGCGCGGCGAAGGGAGTCTTTTCAGCCCAAGGACTTGGGCTGACTGGATTCCTGTGACAAGCACAGGAATGAGGGTTCGAGCTGCAAGGGCAAATGAAACTCTCCGCACTTCCGCCGGAACGCCCTACTCCCCCACCTGCCGCCGCGTCAGAAACAACAGCAGCAAGGCCGCGCCAGCACCAACCGAAGCGAGCCGGATCGAGACGCCGAAACTCGCATATTGCGATACGAACCCCATCAGCGGCACCGCAAAAAGCGCGGCGAGGAAAATGGAGTTCATGTAGAGCGCCGTCGCCCGGGCCGTGCGGCCGCGCGCAAAGCCCTGCACGAAGGTAAGGCAAGTGCCGGCGCAAAGGCCGTAATAGGCGCCCTCCAGCGCCGCACCCGCGATCATGGCCGGCAATGTGGTGACCGAGGCGATGACGTTGAAGGCGACGATGGCCATCACCGCCGAAACGCCCAGAAGCAGGCGGGCGCTGAAGCGGCGCATCATTCGCGGTGCAAGCAGGATGAACAGAACCTCCATGGCGCATTTGACGCTGAGCGACAGGCCCGGCACGTAATCCGGCAGGCCGACCTCCCGCACCAGAAACACCGGCAGGGCCGAGGCGCAGAGAGCATGGGCAAAAGACATGCAGAAGCTGGCGGCCGCCGCCAGAAGCAGCGGCAGGTTGCGCCCTGTATCGTCGTCACCCGCCTGTCGCCGCTCCATCGGGCTGGTCTGGTCGCGCGGCACGACCGCAAGGGCAAGCCCGCCCCAGATGACCGCCATCAGCATGGCATTCATGAACACGGCCTTCGCGCCGGCAAGATCGAAGATCAGATAGGCGGCGGCAGGCAGCAGCATCCACGCCAGCGACACCATCGTCCGCAGGAAGGCATTATAGGCGGCCGTATCGAGCGCCTTCACCCGGCCATGATACCGGCCGTAACTGAAAATGAGCGTGCTGGCGGCATTGGAAAGCCCCATGCCGGTCGCCGTTATCGCCACCAGCAGCGCCAGATGCCCGAAACTCGCCGCAGCCGCCGCGACAAAAGCGCCGCACACGGAAAGCATCAACAACGGCCTCACCCGCACCCCGGCATCGACACGCTCGCCATAAACACGGCTGGCGACAATCGAAGCCAGCGCCGCCGTCACGCTGTAAAAACCGACGGTCGCCGGCGGATGGCCGAGCACCTGGATGATGTAAAAACCGATAAACGGCACAACAGCCGCATTGGTGCTGCCGGCAATAAAAACCAGCAGAGCGATCAAATAGGCCTGACGATCGAAAGCGCCCGGCAAAGTGCTTTTCTGTAGCATGGGAATCGACTGAAGGCTGGGAGGCGAGACGGGATGACGGCGACCACCATCACACCAAAACGGCCTGCTGTTCAAGCCTGCCTGAAAAGCAATGCGCGTTTTCATCTTCGGCGGAACGTTCGCTGGATTGATGCCAGGATCGCCGCATCGAGCGCGTGGGGCGTCGCAACGTTGCGCCGCCCCCTGTCGAAAACGGAATAACCGTCAGAACTTCACGCCGAGGCCAACCTTGACGACGTGTTCGCTGACATCGCCGGTCGAGGTGATCGGACCGGTACGGTAGGTTGCCTTGCCGAAGTCGTTGTAACGATATTCGACGCGTCCAAACAGGTTGTTGGTGAAGGCATAATCGATACCCGCACCGACCGTCCAGCCGTGCAGGACCTTGCTGTCCTCGCCGAACGGCGCTTTGACTTCGCTGTCCGTCGCGGTGTAGCCGGCGGCGGTATAGATCAGCGCGCGGTCGACCGCGTAACCGGCGCGCAGGCGTGCAGAACCATTCAGGCCTGCAGAAACCTCGCTGGTGACAATGGTCTTGTCGCCCCAGGCGTAACCGAGATCGCCCTCGACGCCAAGAATGACGGAAGGGGCAACTTCGAAATTATAGCCCGCGAAACCGGAAAAACGGCCGCCGTCAAATTCATGCTTCGTGGTGACGCCAAAAGTCGTCGACTTAACCCGGTTCCAGCCGTAACCCGCAGACGCACCGACATAAACACCATCCCAGGAAAAGGCAGGCGCAACGTCGTTGACGACCGGCGCGGACGGAATGTCGCTGACGGCATCGGCGGCAGCGGCCACACCGGAGAAAACACCGAGCAGGCCGAGCGCGAGAAGTGATTGTTTCAACATGCGATAGCTCCTTGAAAATAACATCCCGTCACCTGCGGGCTGCGAGTATTTCGCGACCGGAAGCGCAGCGTCGTGACGGGGTTAACGCACCCGTAGATTGAAGAACATCGTGGTTAAAATCGCGTAAATAGCGCAGATAAAATAGCCGTCATGAAACGTATTTCGATTAATATCTGCAATATTTACCAAATATAAATTAGAATTAGCGCAGATATTCACAAGTCGGCCGTCGCGATGTAAAAACGGCTACCACCACATCACAAAAACCACCACGAGTAGTGGCCATCCCGCACTTCTGTGCGCGTCGTTCACATCGGCGACGCGGACAAAAAAAGAGGGCCGCGAGGCCCTCTTCCAGTCATGCGATGCGCCGTTTGTTCTTGCCGGAAACGCCATGCGTCAAACACACGCAACTCGAGGATCATTGCCGGCTTATGCGCTGCGCGCATCGTCTGCGTCGAAAATCCCTGAAGATTTTCGAGCTGTTGCGTTGGAGCGGGATGGAGAAAAGCCCGATGGTTTCGCCATCCCGTTCCACGTTTCGGTTAGTGCCGGCGCTTTTTGCCGCCGTCATTCTTGTTGTCGATGACATCGACGGACGTCTTGTTGCCGTTCAGCACACCGTTCAGGATGCCGGTCTTGTTGCCGTTCAGAATCCCGTTATTGGACAGGATGCCGCTGACACCGAGATCGATGCTGGGCGAGACGACGACAAGGGCGCCGCCCTTGTTGCTGTTGCCGGACAGGATGCCTCCCAGAAGACCGCCCGCATTGGCCTGACCAACGGAAGCGACAGTAAGAATAGCGGCTACACAAGCGAACTTTGCAATCATTTCTCTCTCCTCTTTTGTTTGATCACGCCATCTGGCGTAACCGAACTGTATATTTAGAGGATTCTAATTCAAGCAAAGGCTAATATTACAATAAACGATTAACACTAATACTTATGATTTTAATCAAATTTTACATATCGCACCTTCGCGTTTCCGCCCCTTGTTCAAACAATGCCTGCCGGCACCTGTGCCGCAACAGTAAAGCGGTGCGGGAAACTTTATTAACCATCCAAATATAAGATATTGCTTAATTAGAGACCGGAGATGCGAATGCGGGTGGGGGGATATATCGCGCTTGTTCTCGGGCTTGCCTGCGCCTGCGGCGCGTGGGCGGGGGAAAAGGCCGATGAGCACAATGTCACCTATAAATCCGGCATTGCTTATGACAGCAATTATTTCGCCGATACCAACCGGCTGAGCGCGATTTCGCTGCGCGCCGGCTTCGGGCTCAATGGCAAGATCGCGCTGGAGGGGGCGGAGCTGCGTTATTCGCTCGAGCAGGAAGAGGTTCGCCTGCCCCGTTATCGTTTCGCCAATGAACATAACACCATCGCGGCGCTGGGCTTGACCAAGCGATTTTCCGAAAAGCTGGAATGGGCCCTTGAGCTGCGCGGCACCCGCAGCGATGCCGGCGATATATTCCTGCACCTGCCGGAAGAAGACATTGGTTACCGGCAGCTGGATCACAAGCTGGAGGCCTCCTCCCAGCTCGGCATCCTCGCCCTTGGCGGCAAGAACACACTGACGGCAAGCCTGGCCAGCCTGATGAAAGGCAAGGCGCGGTTCCGCCCGGCTTATTTCCTGCCCACCCGACTGGAAGCGAACGAGGCGCTTTTATCGCTGAAGGCCGAACATGCACGATCACTCGGCGGCGGCGAGGCCGGGTTGACCCTTGCTTACGACCGTATCGCCGTGCCTGAGGGGCAGCAGGAAAAATATGAACGCTTCCCGGCCAACACGCTGCGAGGTTCTCTGGCCTATGGTTACAGGTTCTCCGACCGTTTCGCGGTTCTGGCCGAAGCGGGCTTCACATCCATTTCCGGCGATGAAATCAGCGACAAGGTAAAGCGCACCCGCCCCTATCTGCGGGCCGAGGCCGAGGTGAAGGCCACCGATCGCATCGCCTTCGGCGCGGGCTTTTCGCAGGACTATGCGCTTTTCGACCCGGATGACCCGATTGCCGAATTCCATCGCCGCTTTCAATTCGTCATCAAAAGCAGGCTCACCGAAAAGGTGGGGCTCGATCTTGCGCTGCACCGGGTCCACAAGGACTGGATCTATTATAATTACGATACCAGCGAGCGCCGGCTGGTCGCGACGCTCTCCTTCGATACCGGCAAGAACAGCAAGCTGGAGGTGGAGTTCAACCGCCTGCTGCATGGCGAGCGCGATACCGATCTTGCCTATAGCGGCTCCAGCATCACCTCGCGTTTCAGCGGCACCTTCTGAAATTTAGTATCGGCCCGCGCGAAGGATCGGACGCATCAGGTCGAAATTCGGTCCCAATTTCTGCTAGAGTCAGGCCTTCCAGATTCGAAGGCAGGACAGACCGGATAATGAACAGACGCTTTTTGCTCCTCGCGGCCGGCCTTGCCTGCGTTCCCGTCGCCGCGGCGGCGCATCCGCATATCTTTGCCGAAGCCCGCATGGAAATCGTCGAGGGGCCGAACGGCACCGTTCAGGAAGTGCGCAACATCTGGCGTTTCGACGAGATGTTCTCGGCAAGCGTGGTGATGGATTACGACAAGAACAGCGATCTGAAGCTCGACAAGGACGAGCTGGCGGAAATCGGCAATACCGTGCTGGAATCGCTCGCCGAATATTCCTACTACACCTTCATCACCGCCAATGGAAAACCGGTGGAGTTTTCGAAGCCCGAGGCCATTCACGTGGACTACAAGGATCAGCAGATCCTGATGTTCTTCTCCGTGAAACCGACCAAGCCTCTCGCCGTCAAGGGCAAGCTCAGCTTCGGCGCCTGGGATCCGACCATGTATACGGCGATCGATTTCGCCAAGGATGGCGATATCGCCACGCAGGGCAAGGATCTGAATGCCTGCAAGCATCATGTCGTCCGTCCCGATCCCGACGAGGTGATCTCGCAGAACCAGAGCACGCTCACCGACGCCTTCTTCAACGATCCGACCGGCACCGACATGACCAAGCTCTTCGCCACCCGGCTGGAGGTCTCATGCTGAGCCGCAGGGCCGGCCTCTTCGCCGTCGCCATCGGCCTCATTGCCGTGGCCGGTGCGGCCCATGCGCAGTCGCCGCTCGGCATCGGCTCGGCCGAACCTTCCTTTTCCGTCGGCGGCCCCTTCGCGCCACTGATGCAATGGATCAACGTGCACCAGCAGATGTTCTATCGTGCGCTGACCGGCGCGTTGAAGGCCATGCGCGAGGATGGCTGGGCGCTCAGCTCGCTGATCGGCCTCTCCTTTGCTTATGGCGTTTTCCACGCCGCCGGCCCCGGCCACGGCAAGGCGGTCATTTCGTCCTATATGATCGCCAATGAGACGCAGCTGAAACGCGGCATTCTCATTTCTTTCGTCTCGGCGCTCATTCAGGGTTTGATGGCCATCGGCCTCGTCGGCGCGGCCTGGCTCGTGCTGCGCGGCACTTCCATCACCATGACGAAGGCGACGCAGGCGATGGAGATCGCCAGCTTCGCCATGGTGGCGCTGTTCGGCGCCTGGCTGCTGGTGCGAAAACTCTGGTCGCTGCGCATCCGGCGCGAGCCGGTCGCGGTTTTCGCGCCGGCAGGTGAAACCGCGGCCGGCAGAACCACCGGCATGGGCACGGGCCTCCGGTTCCAGGGCAAGCCGGTTTTTGCCGATCACGACCATGACGGCACGGGCGATCTCTGCGCCGCCTGCGGTAAATCCCATGCGCCGGATCCGATGCTGCTCAAGGGCAAGAACTTCAGCCTGCAAGAGGCATGGTCCGCCATCATCGCGGTGGGGCTCAGGCCCTGCTCGGGCGCGATCATCGTCATGAGCTTCGCGCTTCTGAACGGGCTTTATCTCGGCGGTGTGCTCTCCGTCCTCGCCATGTCGCTCGGCACCGCCATAACGGTATCGCTGCTCGCCATCATGGCCGTCTCGGCAAAAGGCCTCGCCGTCCGTTTCGCTGGCCCCGGCAGCCGCAGGGCAGCCGGCATTAGCCATGCGATCGAGATCGCCGGTGCGCTGTTCGTGCTCATCATGGGACTGTTGCTGCTCGGCGCGTCGCTTAAGCTCTAACCGTCACGGCGACGCTGGTAACGCGCACGCAGCCAGAACAGCAGGAAGAAACACAGCACTGCCACCGTGCCGAAGGCAGCGGCGAGCCAGGGCGAATAATCGCCCAGCCACAGCATGATCTTCGGCATCACAAAGAAGACCAGCCCGAAACCGACGATGATGAGGGCGGCTGCGATGGCCGGAGACCAGTCCTTCTTGCCGGGGCTCGGCTTTTCAGGCGCCGGGTTTTCAGGCGCCGGATTTTCAGGCAATGGCATCGGCAAACTCCGCACGGATATCCTCAAGCTTGCGCTTCTGCGCGCCGTCGGCCGCAAAATTCTCCGGCGCAAGCCAGGCTTCGAAGGCCTTGCCGATCAGCGGCCATTCGCCGTCGATCATGGAAAACCACGCCGTATCGCGGTTCTGGCCCTTCGAGACCATATGCTGGCGGAAGACGCCCTCGAAGGTGAAGCCATAACGCTTCGCCGTGATCTTGGAGGGCTCGTTTTCATTGTGGCATTTCCACTCGTAACGGCGATACCCCAGATCCTCGAAAACATGTTTCGCCATCAGATAATGCGCCTCGGTGGAAAGAGGCGAGCGCTTCATCTTCGCGCCATGGGCGACGGAGCCGACCTCGACCACGCCATTGGCGGGATCGGGCCGCATATAGCTCGCCATGCCGACGATATCGCCGGTGGCGTTTTCAACGAAGACCAGCGTGACCCAGTTAAGCTTCTGCCCCGCGCCGACGAGCCAGTCGCCGAAAGCGTCGGCATCGGGAAAGGCGCTTTGCGGGAAATATTTGAGCAGCGCATTCACGCCCTCGCCGCCAAGTGCGGCCCAGAGCCTTGCGAGATGTTTTTCGCGATCGAACGGCTCCGCCGTCACGTAACGGCCCTTCAACACCACCGGCTGCGGCGGCGGACATCCCTTGAAATCACTCAGATCGCGCATTCTCTTCCCCATTTGCTGGGAGAAGGATTAGGGCAAGCGGGGCGGGATGACAACAGTGCATATGGGGTGGGATGCGGGTGCTGTTCACCCCCCTCTGCCCTGCCGGGCATCTCCCCCTCAAGGGGGGAGATCGGCAGGAGGCGCTACCACCACTTCATTCGCAAACGTTGAGAGAGGCGAGACATAACCACTTGTCGATCTCCCCCCTTGAGGGGGAGATGCCCGGCAGGGCAGAGGGGGGTAAACCGCGCCCGCCGAGGCTAACCTCAAACCTTCGCCGCCACCACCGTCGCCTCGATATGGTCCACCAGCGCATCCGGCAACCCAAGCCGCCCTGCCAGAAGATCGAGATACCCCCGCTCCGCCCGCGTATCGGCCTCGATGGCAAGCCGCGAGGCGGTGTAAAGCTCTACCTTCTGCTCTTCCGTGCGGGCAGCAGCGACCAGCGCGTCGATGTCGAGCGGATCGGCCAGTTCCTTTTCGAGGAACCGCTCGGCTTCGCTATCGAGACCGGAGACCTGCACCTTGTCCATGATGTTGGCGCGCTCCTTCTCATCGATATGGCCGTCCGCCTTGGCGGCGGCGATCATCGCCTGGATGAGCTTCAGCGCAAAATCATTGGAAAGGGCGGGCGATTGCGGATGGAAGGCGGAATCGGCGGGCGGGGCGAGAAGTTCCGGCTCGGGTTTCGGCGCGGCTTCAGGCGCCTGGCCGGACTTGTAATTCTTATAGGCGAGGTAACCGAGACCGGCGATGGCGGCCACGCCGCCGATGGTGGCGACATTACCGGCAAGCTTGCGGCCGGTCTTGGTGCCCAGAATGGCGGCGGCGAGCGCGCCGGCCTTTAGCGGATTGTTCCTGGCGATATCGGCGGCCTGCCCGGCTCTGTCACGGACGCTTCCCGAAAGGCCCGGCACCTGCGAGCCGAGGAATTGTTCAAGAAGCTTCTTGGCGTCGAACATCAAAATCTCCTGTAGAGGTCAAATCTACAGGGGAGATAGGAAGCCGAGGGCTGAAAACAAATGTCAAACCCGCTCACGCCTTCGTGAACGGGTTTGACAGGATGCAAATCAGGCGCGCAGTGCGGCGGCTTCGGCGGCAAGCTTGGTGATGCCCGCCCAGTCACCCGTGGCCACCAGTTCGCGCGGGGCGACCCAGGAGCCGCCGACGCAGACGACGTTCGGCAGGGAGAGATAGTCATTGGCGTTCTTGAGCGACACGCTGCCGGTCGGGCAGAAGACCGTGCCGGCGAGCGGCGAAGACAGCGCCTTGAGATAAGGCGCGCCGCCGGCCTGTTCGGCCGGGAAGAACTTCAGCACCTTGTAACCCTCGTCGCGCAGCGCCATGACTTCGCTGGCGGTGGCAGCGCCCGGAAGCAGCGGTACTTTGGAACCGCGCGCGGCTTCCAGCACGCTTTTATTGATGCCGGGGCTGACGATGAAGGTGGAGCCGGCTTCCGCCGCCGCTTCGAAATCCCTGGCATTGAGAATGGTGCCGGCGCCGACATTCGCGCCCTCCACTTCCGCCGCAACTGCGCGGATGGCATCGAGCGCCGCCGGTGTGCGCATGGTGATCTCGATCGCCTTCAGGCCGCCTGCGACCAAAGCGCGTGCGAGCGGCACGGCGGAAGCGGCGTCATCCACGATCAGCACCGGCACGACCGGCTGGAGCTTGAGGATGGAGAGCAGTTTTTCGGAGTCCTGGGCCAAGATGAGCCTCCCTTGCGCAATTGAAACGATTGAAATTCCGTCTACCGATTAGCCTGCCTCGGCTTTCATGTCGAGGCGCGCCAGCCGCATTTTTATCCAGATACTTCAATCAATTCGCTTCATCACACTATCATATTGCGATAATCTGGCGCCCCAGTTCGCGGAGACAGCATGGCCAAGGAAATTGAACGGAAGTTTCTTGTTGCAGGTGGTGAATGGCGCAATGAGGTCACGCATAGCATGGCTTTCCGGCAGGCATATGTCGCCTCGATGGAAAACCGCTCGGTCCGGGTCAGGATCGTTGACCGGCGCGATGCGACCCTGACCATCAAGATCGGCGCAAGCGCGCTTGTCCGCGACGAATATGAATATTCCATACCCCTCAAGGACGCCGAAGAGCTGATGGCAAGCGCGCCGGGCGTGGTGATCGAAAAAACCCGCCACACCGTCGACCACGGCGGCTTCACCTGGGAAGTGGATGTTTTCGAAGGGAAATATCACGGGCTGGTGGTGGCGGAAGTGGAAATGAACGACGAGAATGCCGACCCCGATCTGCCGTCCTGGCTGGGCAGGGAAGTCACCGGAGACAAGCGCTTCTCCAACCAGTCGCTCGCCATGGACTGTCCGAACGGAGACTTGCCGGATGCCCTTCAGAATTGATCCGAAAAAGCCCTTCGACAATGAAATCCGTCGGGCCGGGCTGGAGCTGATCGACGATACGGTCACGATCCTTCGCGACCAGCCGTCCGGATCGCACGAGGCCGTGCACGACGCCCGCAAGCGGTTCAAGCGGCTGCGCGCCCTCTATCGCCTCATCCGCAAGGCGGCGCCGGATTTCGGCCGCGAGGAAAACGCCCGTATTCGCGATATCGCCCGCTCCCTCGCCTTTGCGCGCGATGCAACGGCGCTGGTGGAGACAGCGGAATATCTCGAGGCCTTCGCGCGTTCCGATGCCCAGGGCGAAGCGCTGCGCTCGATCACCGCGATGCTGCGCGCCCGCCGCGACGACGCCATAGAACATGAGGCCGGTCTCGACGAGGCCATTGCCGCCGCCATTGCCGGCTGCGGGGAAGCGCGCAGGAAGCTTGAGGACCTGTCGCTGCCGGATGAGTTGAAAGACACCGCCCGGCTGCTCAGAAGCGCCTGGGCGAAACAGAGGAAAACGGCACGCAAGGCGCTCACCGATTGCCACGAACAGGCCGACGTTGAGCATTTCCATGAATTGCGCAAGTCCGGGCAGGCCTATTGGATGCATCTTGGCCTGATGCGCCGGCTCTGGCCTTCCGCCATGCGCGCCAAGCGGGCCGATACCAAGCGGCTGGTGGACATTCTCGGCCATGAGCACGATCTCTCGGTTCTCGCCGCCGTCGCCGACCGCGAGCCGGAGCGTTTCGGCAATGGCGAGCGGCTGGCCCTGCTGCTCGATGCGATCATCGAGCGACAGCAGGCGCTGCGCACGGAAGGCCTGGCGCTGGCGAACGAGGTGTTTTCCGAATCCGCCCGCACCGAAAGCCGCATCGTCGGCCTGTTGTGGCGGCAGGCGGCGAAATAGCCCAAACGCCACTTTCGGCGCTCGCCCACCTCCGTCATTCCGTTGCCTGCACACGGCAGCAGGAATGACAGGAAGCCCGCAAATCCTCCCGATTTGACGATTTTCAAAATGCCCGGAACCGCCGATAAATATTGCTTTGCGGTCGCCGTCGCTGTATTTCAGCGCCCATGACCGACACGACCATTCTCCCCCGCCCGGAAGTCTCTGGTGATTTCCTTGTGGCCGCGCTTTATCATTTCGCCCGCCTGCCGCGGTTCGAGAGCCTGCGCGAGCCGTTGTTCGAACTCTGCCAGGAAAACGGCGTCAAGGGCACGCTGCTGCTTGCCGCCGAAGGTATCAACGGCACCATTGCCGGGCCGGATGCGGGCATTCACGCCGTGCTCTCCTTCCTGCGCGCCCAGCCGGAATTCGCCGCGCTGGAGCACAAGGAAAGCCGCGCCTCGCACATGCCTTTCGTGCGGCTGAAGGTGAAGCTCAAGAAAGAGATCGTCACCATGGGCGTGCCGGATATCGATCCGAACCGCATCGTCGGCACCTATGTCGACCCGCGCGACTGGAACGAGCTGATCTCCGATCCGGATACAATCGTCATCGACACCCGCAACGACTACGAGACCGCCATCGGTATCTTCAAGGGCGCGGTCGATCCGCAGACGAAAACCTTCCGCGAATTTCCCGACTGGGTGAAGAACAATCCCGGCCTGCACAACAAGCCGAAGATCGCCATGTATTGCACCGGCGGCATTCGCTGCGAAAAGGCCACCGCCTTCATGAAGGAACAGGGTTTCGACGAGGTCTATCACCTCAAGGGCGGCATCCTGAAATATCTGGAAGAAGTGCCGGAAGAAGAAAGCATGTGGGAAGGCGCCTGCTTCGTGTTCGACGAGCGCGTCTCGGTGGTGCACGGCCTTGCCGAAGGCGACCACCAGCTCTGCCACGCCTGCCGCAACCCGATCACACCGGAAGTGCGCCTATCCCCCAAATTCGAGGAAGGCGTGTCCTGCCCGAGCTGCTACGATGACCGCAGCGAAGAGGACCGCCAGCGCTTCCGCGACCGGCAGCAGCAGATCGAACTGGCAAAGAAGCGCGGCGAGCGGCACCTGGGGCGCTAAGCCGGGTCGGCTATCGGACTGCACAGAGGTAGGATTTCGATTGAGCGGGTGCCGCGTATTTCTTCTCCCCGGCGGGGAGAAGTCCGCGGCAGCGGCATGAGGGGGCAAGCTCTCCGAAATCCGGCAACGTCGCCCCCTCATCCGACCCTTCGGGCCACCTTCTCCCCGGCGGGGGAGAAGAAATGGACCGCACCTTCAGGTGATCAAGAATGGGTGGAAGTAATCAGCCTCACGCCCCTGCCCGCAACGCAAAGAGCGGCGCGTCCTGCCCGTCCAGCATGGCGGTGATCTCTTCCGCCGCGACCGGTTTCGAGAACAGGTAACCCTGCAATTCATCGCAGCCGCACAGATGCAGGATGGCCGCCTGCTCTTCCGTTTCCACGCCTTCGGCCGTCACCGGAATATCGAGCGACTTTGCCAGCGCCACGGTGGCCTGCAGCATTTCCAGCGACCGACCGCCCTTGTCGAGCGCCATGATCAGCGAACGGTCGATCTTCATGCGGTCGAAACCGAAGCGGCGCAGATAACCGACACTGGCGAAGCCGGCGCCGAAATCGTCGAGCGCTATATGCAGGCCAAGCTGTTTCAGCTTGTCGATGGCCGCACTCGCCCGTTCCGGATGCTGGATGAAATAACCTTCCGTCATTTCCAGCCGCAGCCTTTCGGGCGGCGTCTGCGTCGCGTCGAGAATATCGGCCACATGGCCGGAGAAGGCCGGATTGCGGAACTGCACCGGAGAAATATTCACCGAGAGCTTGATGGACGGCCATTGCTGCGCCGTATCGCAGGCCTTGTGCAGGACGAGAAGGCCGAGCCGGTCAATAAGGCCGCTGGTTTCGGCAGCGGCAATGAAGATATCCGGCGGCACGAAGCCATATCCCGGCCGCTGCCAGCGGGCCAGCGCCTCCACCCCGGTAATACAGCGCGTGGCGGCGCTGACGACCGGCTGATAGACCACCTGTATCTCGTCGTTCAGAATGGCGGAGCGAAGATCGGCTTCGAGCTGCAGCTTTTCCTCGCGCAGCGCATCCATCTTCAGCTCATAGGAAACGTAACGCCCGCGTCCGTTCTCCTTGGCCTGATACATGGCCATATCGGCACGCCGCAGCAACTCCTCGCCATTGATATCGCCGGCGCGGGAAACCGAGGTGCCGATGCTGCAACCGATGCTCGCCACCCTTTCACCGATGCTGAAAGGCTCGGTAAAGAGTTCAAGAAGCGCCAGACACAGTTTGCGGCCTTCGGCCCAGACGTCGTTGCCCTGAATGGCGATGGCGAATTCGTCGCCGCCGAGCCGCGCCAGCACCGCGCCTTCCGGCACCAGCACTCTCAGCGCCGCCGCCACGCCCTTGATCAGCCGGTCGCCGGCGGCATGGCCGTAGGAATCGTTGATTTCCTTGAAACCGTCGAGATCGAGATAGAGCAGCTTGATATCCGTCTTGTCATGGCGACCCCTGTCGACCATGCGGTTCAGCCTGGCGAAGAGCCCGGCGCGGTTGCTGAGCCCGCTCAGCCGGTCGCGCAGCGCCTCCTCCCGCGCCGCCGCCTCATCCGCCTTCAGACGGTCGAGCGTGGCCGAACCGATGATGAGCAGCACCAGAAAAAACGTGCCGGCAATGCCAAGCGCGGTAAAGACGACCGGACGCGCCTCATGAAAGCTGACGTCTCCCGGCAGGTGCGAGCGCCAGACGAGCCGGGCCAGCACCTCCCCCAGCGGATTGACGATATCCACATGGTTGGCGGCAGGCCCGTCGCCATATTGCAGTTCCAGACCGTCGATGACGTAATTGCGGGCAAGCTTGTCCACCGTCGCCTGCTTGAGATGACGGGCGAAAACCAGGTAACGCCGCTCCGCACCGACCGGCGGCAGCGCCCCGGACTTTAGCCGCACGAGCGCGACGCCCGCGGCGGCGATACCATCGCCGGTCTTGACGAAGCCGGTCACCTGCGAGGTGATACCCGGACGCATGGAACGCACGCGCTCGATCATTTCCCGGAGGCCGCCGGCAAAATAGGCGTCCGGCTTCCATGCTACCGGCTTGCCGTCCTGATAGGCCATGCGGACCTTGCCGTCCTCATCGATGACCACGGCCGTATCGAAGAGATCGTTATTGACCGTCATCTCGCCATAATTGCTTGCCACCCAGTCGAACCGATCAGGGGCATAGACATATTCGGCGGCATCGTCCCAGGCGGCGTAGTCGTTCAGCGTCGCGCCGAGCTGTTCGCGAAAGGTGACGAGGGCGCCCGCCGTCGTCTCGCGCGAACGGGCATTGTCAAGCAGGTTGGCCTTTTCCCGAACCTGGCTCAAGGCGGATAAAACCAGCGCGGTGACGATGATAAGCACCAGCGCGAAGGTGGACAAGACGACGCCCACGGCGGTTCTGCGCCCGACCGGCAAATAGTCCCCAATGTTGCGCGGCGCAATCCGCATAAAATCCCCTTCGAAAGCATCATCTTCCGAAGGAAACATTCAAAAGCGGTTAAGCCGCATTGTGGCCCCGCCCCAAAAAACTACGGGTATAAAACGACAGTCTGGCAGGGGCGCTGAAAAATCCTTCCCTGAAATGCCCTGGGTTTTTCATGGAAGGCGGATTTGCGTCCGTCCGGAAAAGAAAAAACCTCCCCCGCGAACGGGAGAGGTCGTGATTTTTTTTAGACCGGGATGGCGAAAACTGTAAGCGGTTTTCGCCTTAAATCCCGGTCTGATCTAGTGCTGGAGCGGCTTACCAGGACGGGATGACCGTGCCGTTGTACTTTTCCAGAATGAAGGCCTTCACTTCCGGGCTCTGGTAGGATTCAACCAGCGTCTTCACCCACGGCTTGTCCTTGTCCTGCGCACGAACGGCGATGACGTTCGCGTAAGGGGACTTTTCGCTTTCGATGGCGATGGCGTCCTTCTTCGGGTTCAGGCCGGCAGCCGTCGCATAGTTGGTGTTGATGACCGAAGCGTCGGTATCGTCAAGCGAGCGCGGCAGCTGGGCGGCGTCGAGCTCGACGATCTGGATGTTCTTCGGGTTTTCGGTGATGTCGGCAGGCGTTACCTTGAGGCCGGCTTCTTCCTTGACCTTGAGCACGCCCTTGGAAGCGAGAACCAGCAGCGCGCGGCCGCCATTGGTCGGGTCGTTCGGAATGCCCACGGTTGCGCCGTCCTTCAGCTCGTCGAGGTTCTTCACCTTCTTCGAATAAACGCCCATCGGGGTGGTGATGGTGGTGCCGACGCTGACGAGATCGAACTTGCGGTCAGCGATCTGGTTGTCGAGGTAAGGCTGGTGCTGGAAGGAGTTGGCCTGCAGCTCGCCATCGGCCAGCGCCTGGTTCGGCACGACATAGTCGGAGAATTCGACGATATCGATATCGAGACCCTTGGCGGCCGCGATCTTCTTCACCTGCTCCATGATCTGCGCGTGCTCGGCGGGGGTTACGCCGATCTTGATGGTCTCGGCCAGCGCCTGACCGGCGGTGAAGAGAGCGGCGAGCGAGGCCGCGAGAATGAGTTTCTTCATGGGTGTCTCCTTGGGTTGTTATTATAAACGCAGTTAATTCTTCCGGGTCCGCTTGTCGAAGCTGCGGGCCAGTCTGTCGCCGGCGCTCTGCACCAGCTGTACCAGCACGATGAGCACCAGAACCACGACCAGCATCACATCCGGCATGAAGCGCTGGTAACCGTAGCGGATGCCGAGATCGCCCAGCCCGCCGCCGCCGACCGCGCCGACCATGGCCGAATAACCGATGAGGCTGACCAGCGTGAGCGTGAGCGCCAGCGTGATGCCGGGCTTGGCTTCAGCAAGCAGAACCTTGGTGACGATCTGCAGCGGCGTGGCGCCCATGGCGCGGGCGGCCTCGATCAGGCCCTTGTCCACCTCGCGGATCGCCGCTTCCACCAGCCTTGCGATGAAGGGCACGGTTGCGACCGTCAGCGGCACGATGGCCGCGCTGGTGCCGATGGAGGTGCCGGCGACGAGACGGGTGAACGGAATGATCGCCACCACCAGAATGATGAAGGGCGTGGAGCGCGCGGCGTTCACGACGAGGCCGAGGATGCGGTTGGTCATCGGCGCCGGAAACAGCTCGCCCTTGCCGCTGGTGGCAAGGAAAACGCCCATGGGCACGCCGATCAGCGAGCCGACGATGCCGGCAACGGCGACCATGTGCAGCGTCTGCAACAGGCCCTTGGAGAGAAGGCTGAACAGCATATCAGGCGACATAACCGAGCACCTCCGTGTGAAGACCGGTCTCAGCATAAAAGCGATTGGCGCGGGCGGTGACATCCGCCGAGGCCGGATAGGAGACGACCAGCGAGCCGAAGGGCTGGCCGGAAATTTCCTCGATGGTGCCGGCAAGGATGTTCACATCAGGGCCGATTTCGGCGACGAGGCGCGCCGTCAGCGGCTGGAAGGCCGTCTCGCCGAAGAACACGAGGCGCACCAGAACGCGGTCGCCTTCCGCCGCCTGCGGTTTCAGGCCCGAAGTGACCCAATGCGGCAGCTTCACGCCGACCGAGGACGACAGCAGGCTGCGGGTGGTCTCATGTTTCGGCGCGGTGAAGATATCGAAGGTCGTGCCTTGCTCGACGATCAGGCCCCTGTCGATGACCGCCACCTGCGAGGCGATGGTCTTCACCACCTCCATCTCGTGGGTGATGAGCAGCACGGTAAGCCCCAGCTCGGCATTGATGCGCTTCAGCAGTTCGAGAATGGATTGCGTCGTTTCCGGATCGAGCGCCGATGTCGCCTCGTCGGAAAGGAGCAGCTTCGGCTGGGTGGCAAGCGCACGGGCAATGCCCACACGCTGCTTCTGGCCGCCGGAGAGTTCCGCCGGATAACGATTGGCCTTGTCGGAAAGGCCGACGAGATCGAGCAGCGGCGCAACCCGCGTTTCGATCTCCTTCTTGCCCATGCCGGCGATTTCGAGCGGCAGGGCCACATTGTCGAAAGCGGTGCGCGAGGACAAAAGATTGAAGTGCTGGAAGATCATGCCGACGGAACGGCGCAGCGTGCGCAGGCTCTTTTCATCGAGCGCCGCGACATCGACGCCATCGACGACCACGCGGCCGGTCGAGGGCTTTTCAAGGCCGTTGGCGAGGCGGATGAGCGTGGACTTGCCGGCACCGGAGCGGCCGATGATGCCGGTGATGGAGCCTTTCGGCACGACGTAGTCGATACCGGCAAGGGCTGCGAAGCCGGGCTTGCCGCCGGCGCCGCCAAAGGTCTTGGTCACGCCTTCAAACGTGACCATAGGCTCCTTTGCCGACCCTTCAGGGACCGCCTGTTCTTGGCGCGCGGGGGATGCCGCGCTGGATGGAAAACTCATTGTAAACTCTGGGAATGCGTGACGGATCGGGTCTCAAAAAATCCTGTTGCGGTGCTGAACCGCTCTCTTCATGCAGCCTTCTGGCACATTCGATGACAGCTGATTTTCCGGGTCATTTCGTCAGGCTTTCACTCAGAAATGCCGGGGATCGGCAATTCGATGGCGCATACTTGCCCGCACACGCCACCTTTTAACAGGGATGTTTTTTCAATTATCTGAAAAGAGAGGAAAAATCTACCGCAAAGCCGCGTGTGCAGCCCTGCGGCAGTCTGGAGCGTTTTTGCGTTCTTCGAATCGCAAAAACGCTCCAGCTCTTTGTGTGCCGCATTTCCGGACGGAAAACCGGATTCCACTTTTCCTGGAAATGCTTTAGCTTTCGCGAGCGGCGTAAAATCAGACGCGGCTGACGAATTCTCCGACGGGGCGGCGCACCTTCTTCAGGTTCACCAGCCAGTCGCCTTCCGGCTGGCGATAACCGAGCGGCAGGATGGTGACGGAGCGCAGGCCCTTCTCGCGCAGACCGAGGATTTCATCG
Organism: Agrobacterium sp. 22-223-1; assembly: GCF_053522385.1. Lineage (NCBI taxonomy): Bacteria > Pseudomonadati > Pseudomonadota > Alphaproteobacteria > Hyphomicrobiales > Rhizobiaceae > Agrobacterium > Agrobacterium sp. 22-223-1. The sequence goes on along the minus strand of NZ_JBNWCN010000003.1, from coordinate 38,711 downwards.
AGCTTCGCCGGGTCGAAGCCTTCCATCGGGGTGGAATCCACGCCCTCGAAAGCGGCCTGAGCCACGGCCATGCCGAAGCCGATATAGGCCTGACGGGCGGCGTGCTCGAAATTCACCTGCTGCTCGCGCTGCGGATAGGTGGAAAGCAGCATCTGACGATAGGCTTCCCAGCCTTCATTCTTGATGCCGCGTTCTTCGTTGGCCAGATCGAACATGTGGTTGATCCGCTCTTCGGTGTAATTGTCCCATGCCGCAAAGACCAGCAGATGCGAACCGTCGGTGACCTGCGCCTGGTTCCAGGCGATCTCGCGGATCTTGGCGCGCACTTCGGGATCGGTGACGACGATCACCTCGAAGGGCTGAAGGCCGCTGGAGGTGGGGGCAAGCCGCGCCGCCTCGACAATGCGCTCGACCTTGTCTTCCGACACGGCCTTGGAAGGATCCATTTTCTTGGTGGCGTAACGCCAGTTGAGTTTTTCGATAAGCATGTTCGTTTTCCCTGGGAGGACCAACCCGCCCTGCCCCTTGGACGCCAGAACGGGTGCTACGCCTTCGTAGCCCGTCTGACATAGGAGGCGGGACGGCGGGCGCAAGCAGGTACCGCGGGGTAACCGATAAAAAAGTTTGGAAAACTGATAATAAGGGGAGAGAACTTTATTGCGGCGGGCGCTGACACGTCGCCTGCTACCGGATGCGGCGCGTAAAGTTCATGCACGGCCGTCCCCCAACCCTCATTCCTGTGCTCGTCACAGGAATCCAGCCGACACGCGTCTGCGTGGCGGAAAGACTCTTTTCAGCCCAAGGACTTGGGCTGGCTGGATCCCTGTGACAAGCACAGGGATGAGGGAGGTGACCGTTACGGCTTCACCAAACCGTGATTGCCCTTCGGAAAGCCCGAAGCCAGCGCGCTGTACCATTTGCCGCTGTTCTTCAGCGTCCGCACCTGCGTGTCGTAATCCACATGCACGAGACCGAAGCGCATGCGATAGCCCTCTGCCCATTCGAAATTATCCATCAGGCTCCAGGCGAAATAACCGCGCATCGGATAACCCTCGCGGATGAGATCGGCGACGATGCCGAGATGTTCGGCGTAATAGTCGAGACGCGGCTGGTCATCCACCTCGCCGTTTTCCACGCCCATATTATAGCAGGCGCCGTTTTCGGTGATGTAGCATTCCGGCAGGTCGTAACGCTTGTAGAGCGTTTCCACCAGCGACTGGAGCGCCGGGGCATAGACCTCCCAGCCGATATCGGTCTTCACATCGCTGACGGCCGGGGCCGGTGTCGTGGCGGGGAATTCCGCGCCCGGCGTCGCATCGTCGGCAACGCGCATCGGCGTGTAATAATTCAGGCCCCACCAGTCGAGCTTCTGGCTGATGATGGCGAGGTCTTCCGCCTCCACCACCGGCATGCGGCTTCCCAGCGCCTCCATCATCTCGGCCGGATATTCACCCTTGAAGACCGGATCGAAAAACGCGCCGTTGTGGAACTGGAAGGCCCGTTCGGCGGCCTTGAGATCGGCCTCGTTATCGGAAGCCGGGATGACGGAATGGGCGTTCAGCACCAGCCCCACCGGCACTTTCGGCGCGACATGGCGGGAGGCTTCCACGCCGAAACCATGGGCGAGATTGATGTGATGCATGGCGGCAAGGGCTGCCTCCATGTTGCGCTCGCCTGGCGCATGAATGCCATAGAGATGGCTGAGCCACACCGCGCACCAGGGTTCGTTGAAGGTCGCCACCGCATCCAGCCGGTCGCCCAGACGGGCCATCACGGTCTTGGCGTATCGCTGGAAGGCATGCGCGGTGGAGCGCGAGGCCCAGCCGCCATCGCCCATCAGCGTCAGCGGCAGGTCCCAATGGTAAAGCGTCGCATAGGTCTTGATGCCGCGCGCCTTGCAGCCATCGACGAGGCGGTCGTAGAAATCCAGCCCCTTCTCGTTGATCGGCCCGAAACCATCCGGAATGATGCGCGGCCAGGCGATGGAGAAACGATAGGCCTCGACACCCATGTCCTTGATGAGATCGAGATCCTGCTCCCAGCGATTGTAGTGATCGCAGGCAATATCGCCATTGTGACGCTCGAAGACATGGCCCGGCATGTTGCAGAAGGCGTCCCAGATGGAGGGCTTGCGGCCATCCGCCTTCGTGGAGCCTTCGATCTGGAAAGAGGCGGTCGCGACGCCGAACAGGAAATCGCCGGGGAAACGGGCGGCTAGCGTTTTGGGATCGGTCATTTACGAGGCCCTTCTCTGTCCATCGAGCGTGAAAAGATCAGCAGCGGTTTAGACCATGTCGGCCGGCAGGTACAGTCGTGGGCGGCAGGAATCTACAACGTTTCAGGATGCGCAGTTAACAAGTCCAAAGCGCTTTGCATGGGGGATTGCCGCCGCAGCGGTTTGCCGGCGGCGCAAGGCATCGACCCGGAGAATGCGGGTGGGAGATGGGAGATGGTGGAAGTCGTTGCATTCACCGGGCCGTATCATCAGGCCGCCACGGCAGCCCATCGGTCACAGCCTTTTCACGGCACCTATCGGATCGGTCCTTCCCGCCTCTGGCCCGGCGGAATGCCTTTCCGAAACACGGTCTGCCAGAACCATGCTTGTCGATGCCGGCCTCCGGTTCGCGAAAGGCGCCGCGCGTATCGCCCTTCCGTTCCGGTTGCGGGAGGAATGATGCGGCCAAATGGGCTGATGGGGATGAGTGGGGACGTATTTTTCGGGAAGTGACTGAAAAGGAAGGAGTGGCGGTGTGGAATTGTCCTCGCCTTTGGGAAGAGATGGCGAGCGGGCCCCCTCATCCGGCCCTTCGGGCCACCTTCTCCCCGGCCGGGGAGAAGAATTGTGCAGTGACCGCAGCATATTCTCAGGAGAGGTCGCTTTGGGCAAAGAGCACCCCGCTTGTTCTTCTCCCCGCCGGGGAGAAGTGCCGGAGCGAAGCGAGGCGATGAGGGGGCGACGCTGCCGTTGCCCCCTATTGCCCGCGTCAAACGTAACGATTGACCACGTTTTCGAGATATTCCTGACGGCCGGACTTCGGCTCGGGATTGATATCCTCGCGCTCCACCAGAGCGGCAATCTCTTCCAGCTTCAACTCGCCGCGCAGCATCTTCTGGGCTTCAGCCGAATCCCATTTGGCGTAACGCTCCGCAAGCGGCTTCGACAGCGCGCCGTCCTCGATCATCTTCGCCGCCGCCTTCAGGCCGCGGGCGCAGCAATCCATGCCGCCGATATGGCCGATCAGCAGGTCCTGCGGATCGAGCGACTGACGACGCAGCTTGGAATCGAAGTTGGTGCCGCCGTTCTTGAAACCGCCGCCGGCCAGAACATGGTAATAAGCGAGAGCCATTTCCGGCACGTTGTTGGGGAACTGGTCGGTATCCCAGCCGGACTGGTAATCGTTGCGGTTCATGTCGATGGAGCCGAAAATGCCGAAGGCATTGGCCATGGCCAGTTCGTGCTCGAAGGAATGGCCGGCGAGAATGGCGTGGCCCTGCTCGATATTGACCTTCACTTCCTTTTCCAGACCGTTCTTCTGCAGGAAGGCGTAAACGGTGGCGACGTCGTAGTCATACTGGTGCTTGGTCGGCTCCTGCGGCTTCGGCTCGATCAGGATCGTACCTTCGAAGCCGATCTTGTATTTATACTCCACCACCAGATTGAGGAAGCGGCCGAGCTGGTCGAGTTCACGCGACAGATCGGTGTTGAGCAGGGTCTCGTAACCTTCGCGGCCGCCCCACAGAACATAGTTCGCGCCGCCGAGTTTCTTGGTGGCGTCCATGCAGGTCTTCACGGTCGCGGCGGAGAAAGCGAAAACATCCGGATCGGGATTGGTGGCAGCACCCGACATGAAGCGGCGGTTGGAGAAGAGGTTGGCCGTGCCCCACAGAAGCTTCACGCCGGTATCGGCCTGCTTTTGGGCAAAATAATCAACGATCTCGTTGAGGTTCTTGGTATTCTCCGCGAAGTTCCGGCCCTCCGGGCGCACGTCGGCGTCGTGGAAGCAATAAAACGGCGAACCGAGCAGCGAGAAGAATTCGAAAGCCACATCCGCCTTCAGTTTCGCCGCCTGCATCGTATCTTCGAACCATGGGCGCAGGAAGGTCTGGCCACCGAAGGGGTCGCCGCCCGGCCAGGTGAAGGTGTGCCAATAGGCCACCGCAAAACGCAGGTGATCTTCCATGCGCTTGCCGGCGACGATTTCGTCGGGGTTGTAATGACGGAAAGCCAGCGGGTTGGTGCTGTCGGGGCCTTCATATTCGATCTTGGCAATATCGCCGAAGAAACCTGTGCTCATGGTGATCCTCCTCTTGGGGTGGGTTTAGATGGTGTTCTGAAATTTCAGGGTCGGCGTTTGCCGCTCACCCCCCTCTGTCCTGCCGGACATCTCCCCCTCAAGGGGGGAGATCAGCAGGACGCTATCGATCGCTCCATACTCAGCCTCGCATGAGGACGAGATGTAGCCGCTTGTCGATCTCCCCCCTTGAGGGGGAGATGCCCGGCAGGGCAGAGGGGGGTGAAGCCGCACACACCGTGTCTCAATGCGAAAGCGCCCGAATAGCCGGATAAAGCGCATGATAGCGCCGGTAAGCCTCCTCATAGGCGCCGGCCAGCGCCGCCACCGGCTCGATGGTCCGCGCCGTTTCCGGCTGCGCGCAAACCGCCACCGGATCGGCCCCGGTCGCGGCAATGAGGCCGAGGCGGGCCGCACCGAAGGCGGCGCCGAAATCGCCCTCGGCCGGAATATCGACGGGCACACCGAGCGAGGTGGCGATGGAGGCCAGCCAATAGGCCGAGCGCGAACCGCCGCCGATGGCGGTGACGCGGGAGATGGACGTGCCGGCCGACTTCAGCGCTTCGAGATTGTCACGGATGGCGAAAGTCACGCCTTCCAGCACCGCCTGGGTCAGCGCCTTGCGGTCGCTTTCATGCGAAAGGCCGATGAAGGAGCCGCGAATGGCGGCGTCGTTGTGCGGTGTGCGCTCGCCGGAGAGATAGGGCGCGAAGGTGACACCGGTTGGTGCAAGCAGCGTTTCGCCCAATTCGCCAGTCAGATCGGCGGCGGATTGGCCGGTGAGGCGCGAATACCAGTTCAGCGCATCGGTGGCGGAGAGGATGACGCCCATCTGGTGCCAGGTATTGGGCAGCGCATGGCAGAAGGCGTGAACGGCGCTTTCCGGCTTCGGCAGATAGGAGGCGTTGGCGGCGAAAAGCACGCCGGATGTGCCGAGCGAGACGAAGGCATGGCCTTCCTTCACCGTGCCCATGCCGCAGGCGGAAGCGGCGTTGTCGCCCGCGCCGCCGGCAACGACGGTGCGGCCGGAAATGCCCCATTCGGAGCCAAGTTCGGCGCGCAGCACGCCCGCCTCATCCGTGCCTTCCACCAGCGAGGGCATGTGTTTTTCATCCAGCCCGGTGGCGGCAAGAAGTTCGGAAGACCATTTGCGTGCGCCGGTATCGAGCCAGGAGGTGCCGGCGGAATCCGACATTTCGGAGATATAGTCGCCCGTCAGCCAAAGACGCAGATAATCCTTCGGCAGCAACACCTTGGCCACTTTCGCGAAGATTTCAGGTTCGTTCTTCGCCACCCAGGCAAGCTTCGGCGCGGTGAAACCGGGGAAAACGATGTTGCCGGTGATCTTGCGGAAGCGCGGATCGGCATCCAGCGTGGCGGCCTCGGCATAAGAGCGCGTGTCGTTCCACAGGATGCAGGGGCGCAGCACCTTGCCGGCCGCATCGATCAGCGTTGCGCCATGCATCTGGCCGGAAAGGCCGATGCCCTTGACGGCGGCAAGCTCCTTCGGAAACTTCTGCTTCAGGCCGGCAACGGCGGTTTTCGTCGCGGCAATCCAGTCCGCCGGGTCCTGTTCGGACCAGCCGTGATGCGGGCGCGAAACGTCCAGCGAGCCGTTGGCCGAGCCGATGATTTTCTGATCGCCGTCCATCAGCAGGGCTTTGACGCCGGATGTGCCAAGATCGAGACCGAGATACATGTATTTCTCCATTCCGGCGCGCCATGCGCCGCTTTCAGCGTTTTTTAAAAGTCACCGCATTTCCGGACGGAAAACCGGCGGCCACTTTTCCTGGAAATGCTCTCATCAGGGCAGATTGTCCCTGAGGAATATGTCGATACGGATACGTTCCTGCGCGGCGATGACGGGCAGACCGTCGGCCCGCGCCTTCAAAACGCGGATGGCGCTGCGCACCTCGTGGCCGGCATCCTGGTTGAGCACGGCGTCCAGCAGCCCTTCCCGCAGCGCATTGGCGGTGTTTTCCGTCAGCTCATGGGCGATGACCGAAAGCGCTCTTTCGCCCTCTGCCGCGCCAAGCGCCCGGATGAGGCCGCGATTGCCCGCGCCGAGGCTGTAGATGCCGGAGAGCGCGGCATTGCCGAGCGCCTTGCGCACCAGCGTCTCGACGGTGAGCGGATCGTCCCTGCCCTCCAGCACCGGCAGCAGCCGCAATTGCGGAAATTCGGATTCGATGACAGCGCGAAATCCTTCCAGACGTTCGCGATGGTCGCGCACCAGCATGGAGCCGGCGACAACCGCGACATCGCCGCCGCGCCCGGAGAGAAAACGTCCCATCAGGCTCGCCGCCGTGCGCCCGGCCGCGACGTTGTCCACGCCGGCATAATGATCCCGCCGCGAACCGGAAAGATCGGACACCAGCGTCACCGTGGCGATGCCGTCTTCGGCCAGCCGGTCGGCGGCTTCGGCCACATCTTCGGAATCGGTGGCGACGAAGGCGACGCCCGAGGGCTTTTCCTGCCGCGCGACTTCGAGAGCCTCCGTCAGCGCCGTAGCATTGAACGGCGGCACCTCGATGACGCGGATCGCCGTGCGCTCCAGATGCGCCCGTGCCGCTGCGGCCCGCACTTCCGTGCGCAACGTCGCCATGAAGGAATTGTCATTGCCCGGCAGGATGAAGACCAGCGAATAATTGCGGCCCTTGGCCAGATTGGCAGCCGCGATATCGCGCACGTAACCAAGCTCGGCAATGGCCGCCTCCACCCGTGCCCGCGTTGCCGCATGCACGCCGGGGCGCATGTTCAGCACCCGGTCGATGGTGGCGAGACTGACGCCCGCCCGCTCGGCGATATCGTGAACTGTCGGCTTCATGGCTCCTCCCTCCCCTTGCATATCCAGCTTTGCAGTCGAGGTAAACTGAAAAATGATGTACGTACCTCATATTCTGCCCAAAGCCGCAGCGATCAATCGGCAGAGGTTCTTTCACGGCGTTGCAGCGTGTTTCTTCTCCCCGAGGGGGGAGAAGGTGGCCCGAAGGGTCGGATGAGGGGGCCAGCTCTCCGCATATCGTTACCCTCGCCCCCTCATCCCGCTGCCGCGGACTTCTCCCCGGCGGGGAGAAGAAGCGGGCGGCACCCGCTCGCTCCGTATTCAAAACAAAAAAGGGGCCGTCATTTCCGACGGCCCCAGCTCTGCGGTGGATGGGAGGGGATGCTTGTTAGTGCGCCGCGTCTGGCGGCGGCGCTGCCTTGGGTTTCTGGATCAGCACGGTCATGAAGATCAGGCTCGAGAACAACAGCGTCAGCGCGAAGAACACATCCGCGAAGGCCAATATCCATGCCTGCTGCGAGACCATGCCGACCAGTTTCTTGACGGCGACGGACGCGCCGTCCAGCCCGTAGGAATCGTAGTTGGCGCCGACACTGTTCAGCCATTCCAGCGCCTGCGGATTGGAATAGCTGACATGTTCGGCCAGCCGCACATAATGGTCGTCCGTGCGCTGCGACAGCATGGTGTTGATGATGGCAAGACCGACCGCGCCGCCGAGGTTACGGGTGAGGTTGAACAGGCCGGACGCATTGCGGATGCGGGCCGGCGGCAGGGTGCCGAGCGCGATGTTGTTGATCGGCACCATGCACATCATCAGGCCGAAACCGCGCAGGATCTGCGGGATCAGCAGCTCGTAGAAATCCCAGTCGGTCGTCACATGCGTCATGATCCATGTGCCGCAGCCGAAGCTGATGAAGCCGATGGCCATCATCGCCCGCGGGTCGAGCTTGGTGGAGACCTTGCCGGCAATCGGCGCGGTGAAGAACATGGCAAGACCGGAGACGAACATGGTCTCGCCGATCATCAGCGCATCGTAACCGCGCACCCGGCCGAGATAGAGCGGGTAGAGATAGGTCAGCCCGTAAAGCCCGATGCCCATGACGAAGGAAAACAGCGAGCCGATGGAGAAGTTGCGGTCGGCGAAGGCGCGGATATCGACGACGGGGAATTCCACCTTGAAGGCGCGCCAGAAGAACACGACCGCGCCGATGACCATGGCGACCGTTCCCATGACGATGTGCTCGTCGTTGAACCAGTCCTTGTTGTTGCCCTCTTCAAGCACATATTCCAGCGAGCCGAGGAAGACGGCCATGGAGATCAGCCCCCACCAGTCGAACTTCTTCCAGAGCGACTTTTCCGGCTTGTCGAAATCGATCAGGCTCCAGGTGAGGATGGTGACGATGATGCCGGGGATGATGTTGACGAGGAACAGCCAGTGCCAGGAAAAGGCATTGGAGAGATAACCGCCGACCGTCGGGCCGATGGTGGGCGCGAGCGTTGCGACGAGACCGATGATCGGCGAGACGACCGAGCGCTTCGAAGGCGGGAAGATCGTGAAGGCGGCGGCGAACACGGAGGGGATCATGCCGCCGCCGATAAAGCCCTGGATCGCGCGGTAGACGATCATCTGGTCGATATTGGTGGCTGTGGCGCAGAGCGCGCTCGATATGGTGAAACCGGCCGCGCAGGTGGCGAAGAGCACGCGCGTGGAGAGAATGCGCGCCAGCGTGCCCGACAGCGGAATCATGATGACTTCGGCGATCAGATAGGAGGTCTGCACCCAGGCGATCTCATCGGAACCCGCGCCGAGACCCGCCTGGATTTCCGCCAGCGAGGCGGAGACGATCTGAATATCGAGGATGGACATGAACATGCCGAAGACCATCGCGAAGAAGGCGATGAGCCTGCGCCTGTCCATCGGGGGATCGGCGGGGATGGACGCCCCGCCCGTACCGACAACCGTAGCCGCCATGATCTTGACCTCAACGGCGCATCAGCGATGCGCCTTACTTGGCTTCCGGGTTAACTTGCGCCGTTTTCGTGGTTTCCGGCGCCGTGCGGGTATCGACATCGACAACGACGCTGAGGCCGGCGCGCAGATTGTGCCTGGCGAGGTCTTCCCTGGAGAAGACGATGCGCACCGGCACGCGCTGGATGACCTTGGTGAAGTTGCCGGTCGCATTTTCCGGCGGCAGCATGGAGAAGACCGAACCCGAGCCGGGCGAAATCGACTGCACCGTGCCTTCAATGGTCGCATCGTCAAAGGCGTCCACATGCACGCGAACCTTCGAACCCGGAACCACGCGCGCAAGCTGCGTTTCCTTGAAATTGGCGTCGATATAAAGCTCGTTCATCGGCACCAGCGAAGCCAGACGCTTGCCGACCGAAACCAGATCGCCGTTCTGAACCGCCAGATTGCCGATGACGCCGTCATAGGGCGCCTTCAGAACCGTGAAGGAAAGATCGCGGGCGGCCTTGTCGCGGGAAAGCTGCAGCGAACGGATCGTGCTTTCGGCCTCCTCGCGCTGGGCGCGCAGAAGTTCCACATTGGCCTTGGCCGAGGAGATGGCGGCATCGCCGGCCACGACATTCGCCTTGGCCTGATCGAGCGCGACCTGCGCATTGTCGGAAGCGGCAACCGTACCGACATCCTTCGCCTGCAGCTCGCTGGCGCGCTTCTGGGTGATTTCGGCACCGCGAAGGGCCGCATCCAGCGCACCCTTCTGGGCGACGGCCTGTTCCAGCGAAGCTTCGCCGCCGACGATCTGCGCATCGATGCGCTTCAGCGACAATTGCTCGGTGCGGATCTGGGCTTCGGCCTGATCGAGCGCGATGCGATAATCGCCGTCGTCCAGCGTCACCAGCGGATCGCCCGCCTTGACTTCCTGGTTCTCGACCACGTTGACCTTGGCGACATAGCCCGAAACCTTCGGTGCGATGACGGCGATATCGCCTTCTATATAGGCGTCGTCCGTCGACACCATGAAGCGGCCGTCGACCCACCAGTTGTAACCGTACCAGCCGGCGCCGGCGAGAAGGGCGACAGCGATGACCGGCAGAAGCTTCGAACGCTTCTTCTGCTTCGGCGCCGCAATGGTCTGGGGCTGCTGCGGCGGCGCGGCCTCAGCCGGCTTTGCCGGAGAGGTCTCGGCCTTGGCGGAGATATCCGCCTCTTCCGCATCGTTGACGGCGCGAACCGCGCTATTCTTCTGGGCCGACATGGGAGCTTACCGTGATAAATTGAAGAAAGTTTTTCGAACTGAACCGTTCGGTTCGATTGACATAATCTCTTTCCTGACACATATCAAGTGTTATCGAACCGATTGGTTCGACGTTCGGTTAATTTTTTTTACGCCATTGCGATGCTAAGAGACGGTAGCGATGGCAGGTGAAGACAGGGATATGGAGACGGAAACGGAAACGGGCTGTCCGGGCAATGCCGCCGGGCGTTTTGCGGCGGGTGAAGACCCGGCCAAACGCGAGCAGATTCTGGCGGGCGCCTGGCGTGTGTTCAAGCGCAAGGGTTTCGATGCGGCCAGCATGAACGACATCACGCGCGAAGCGGGCGTTTCCAAGGGCACGATCTATGTCTATTTCTCCAATAAGGAGGATCTGTTCGCGGCGCTGGTCGATCACCACCGGCAGGAATTCGCCACCTCCATGCGCAATATTCTGGCCGGCACCGAAGAGGTGCGCGACGGGCTGAGACAATTCGGCAAGGCCTTCGCCAACAAGATGATCTGCTCGGAGATGATCCCGGCCATGCGCTCGGTCATCGGCGTCATCGACCGCATGCCGAAGCTGGCGCAGCGCTTCTTCATCGCCGCACCCAACAATGTCCGCACCGTGCTTCAGGATTTTATCGAGCACCATGTCGCGCTCGGCCATCTGAAGGTCGATGACGTGGAACTGGCCGCCCGGCAATATATCGAGCTTTCCACCGGCACCTTCTTCAAGCTGCGCCTGTTCGGAGAGATCGAAGGCCCGGTTCCGGAAGAAGAACTGGACCGGGTGATCGCCAGCGCCATCAAGGTATTCATGGCCGCCTACGGAACCGACAAGGCCTGAGATCATTTAGAGTTTTTTCGCTTTTCCCCGAATCGCGAAAACACTCTAACTCTTTGTTCTGGCGCATTCCCGGACGGAAAACCGGGGGCCACTTTTCCTGGAAATGCACTCGCAACGGCGTGAACGCCAATACGCGGTCTGCGCGAAATTTCGATGAAATCTTGCGCCCCGGAGCCATCAACTCCTTGTTTCTCGCGTATTGCGCTATAAATTCCACCCACCGAATGTTTCGGCTGGCCTTGTTGCTGAAAGGAAAACCTACCTGATGGAGTCCATTCTCCCTCTTCTATCTGACCCCGCCGCCTGGGTGGCGCTCGTCACGCTGATCGTCATGGAGGTCGTGCTCGGCATCGACAACCTGATCTTCATCTCCATCCTCACCAACAAGCTGCCGCCCGAACAGCGCGAAAAAGCCCGCAAGATCGGTATAGGCCTTGCGCTCGTCATGCGTCTCGGCCTGCTCGGCACCGTCGCATGGATCGTGCAGCTCACCACGCCGGTCTTCGAACTCTTCGGCCACGCCTTCTCCTGGAAGGACATGATCCTTATCGCCGGCGGTCTCTTCCTGATGTGGAAGGCCACCAAGGAAATCCACCACAATGTCGACCCGGAAGACCACAAGGAAGACATGGTGGGTGGCCCCGTGGGCATGAATTTCGGCGCCGCCATCGGCCAGATCCTGCTGCTCGACCTCGTCTTCTCGGTGGACAGCATCATCACCGCCGTCGGCATGACGCCGCATCTGCCGATCATGATCGTCGCGGTCATCGTGGCCGTCACCGTCATGCTGCTGGCCGCAACGCCGCTCGCCAACTTCATCGAGCGCAACCCCACCATCGTCATGCTGGCGCTCGCCTTCCTGATGATGATCGGCACGACGCTGATCGCCGAAGGCATGGGCTTCCATGTTCCGAAGGGCTACGTCTATGCCGCCATGGCGTTCTCGGCGCTGGTGGAACTGCTCAACATGCTGGCCCGCAATGCGAGGCGAAAGAAAAAACAGCCGCAGTGACGGCTGCGACGACTTGCAGGGCCCGCCACATGCGGGCCTTGCGCTACCAAAACCGGACAAAGCGGTGTCGACATCCCGCACCGCCCGGAGGGGAAGAGAACATGGCTTTCGTCATCAAAGCGGAAATCTCGAATCCCGACGCGGAAACCTTCGCATTCGCCGCGCAAAAAACCATGTATGGCGGCAAGACCATAACGGAAGGCGACACCGTTTTTCTGTTTGCCAGTGAAAATGAGGGCGGGCATGGCCTCATCGCGCGCGGCACGGTGACAAGCGCCCAAGCAGTTGCCCGCAAACCCGGCATCGCGCGACAGACACCCCGGGTCGATCTCACCATAAAACGAACCGCAACCGCTCTGCGTCCGCTGGGTCGTGCGGAACTTCGCGACTTCCGTGACTGGGACGACGGGCAGCCCGGAACCGAGCTCAATTTCAAGCTTTATCGCCAGGCGACAGACAAGATCGTCGGCATCTCTGACCGGGCAGCAGATTATATCGACAGTTTTTTCATGCAATGAAACGATATGCGCCTGCGGGAGGAACTCCCGTTGCGCACTTGCGTTGATGGTTACGTTCCTTACAAAAAAGCAGATACGATTCCATCTCCCCGCATGCGAAAGTAACCCGCCCAGATGACGACAGACCAGATTCTCGCCTTCACCGTCATCGCCGGCATGATGGTCGCGTTCATCTGGGACAGGCTGCGTTACGATGTCGTCGCCTGCAGTGCGCTGCTCGTGGCCGTCGCGCTCGGCGTCGTGCCTTTCGAAAAAGCTTTTTCCGGTTTTTCCGACGATATCGTCATCATCGTCGGCAGCGCGCTGGTGGTCAGCTCGGCGGTGGCGCGGTCGGGCATCGTCGATATGACGATCAAGAAATATTTCCCCGAAATGCACTCCAAGAGCCTGCAGCTCGCCTTCCTGATGATCGTCGTCGCCGTGATGTCGGCCTTCATCAAGAATATCGGCGCGCTCGCCATCATGATGCCGGTCGCCTTCCAGTTCGCCCGCAAATCCGGCAGCCCGGTCTCCTATTATCTGATGCCCATGGCCTTCGCCGCCCTGCTGGGCGGACTGATGACGCAGATCGGCACCTCGCCCAACATCGTCGTCTCGCGGCTGCGCGAGGAGATGACCGGGCAGAGTTTTTCGATGTTCGACTTCACGCCCGTCGGCGCGGGGCTGACCGTCATCGGCATCATCTTCCTGACCTTCGGCTACCGGCTGCTGCCGGTGCGCAACCGCCAGCAGGCATCGGTGGAGGATATTCTCGACCAGTCCGCCTATACCGCCGAAGCCACCCTGCCCGCCGACAGCACCCATGCGGAGAGGCCGCTGCGCGAATTGCTGAAACAGGCCGACGGCGATGTGATCGCCAGCACCATCCTGCGCGGCCCCCGGCGCATCTCCCCCTTCCCCGACGTGACGCTGAAGGCGGGTGACACGATTCTTCTCGAAGGCAGCCCGGAGGGGCTGGACCGCATCGTCTCGCAGGCAAAGCTTTTGCTTTCCGGCAAGCCGCTGAAGGAGAACGGCCAGAAAACCGCCGACCTCATCTCCATGGAAGCGGTCATCAGCAATGAATCGGTGCTGAGCGGCATTTCCGCCCGCGAGCTTTCGCTCTCCTATACGCGTGGCGTCAATCTGATCGCCGTCAGCCGGCGCGGCCAGCGCGTCAGCCAGCGGCTCTCTGAGCTGACATTGCAGGCGGGCGACGTCATTCTTCTGCAGGGCAGCCGCAAGAACCTGCCGCAGGTATTGCAGGAATTTTCGCTCTTGCCGCTGGCGCAGCGGGAAATCCTGCTGGGCGTGCAGCGCCGCGCGCTTCTGCCCGTCATCGTGCTCGCTGCCGCCATGATCGCCGCCGGCAGCGGGCTGGTGCCGGTCTCCGTTGCCTTTTTCGCCGCCGCCTTCCTGATGATCGTCGTCGGCGCTATCCCGCTCACCGAAGTCTATAAATCCATCGACGGGCCGATCCTCGTCATGCTCGCCGCCCTCATTCCCGTCAGCGACAGCCTGCGTACCAGCGGGGCAAGCGAGTTGATCGCCGCCTGGCTCGGCCATGCCGCACAGGGATTGCCGCCCTTTGCGGCGCTGGGCATGATCCTGCTCACCGCCATGGCGGTAACGCCCTTTCTCAACAATGCCGCCACCGTGCTGGTCATGGCCCCCATCGCCGCCGGTTTCGCCACCACACTCGGTTTCCGGCCGGAGGCCTTCCTGATGGCGGTGGCGATCGGCGCGGGCTGCGATTTCCTCACCCCCATCGGCCACCAGTGCAATACGCTGGTCATGGGTCCCGGCGGTTATCGCTTCAGCGACTATCCGCGCCTTGGCCTGCCGCTGTCGATCATGATCGTCATCGCCAGCATTCCCATGCTGCTTTACGTCTGGCCAGTGAGCTAGGACTCTCAGCTGGGACGCTGAACCAGCGCGGGCTTCGTATTTCCTTGACGCCTGCGGCAGAATATGGCCTAAGCCGAAGCCGAACGGGAATGTGCAAAAGGCGCTTTCATTGCGTCTTCCAACATGATTTCCTGCCGCATCCAAACGAAAACATCGTGACAGACGGGTGAAACCGCCCCGATGTCACTGCCACGTCACGACGAGTGAATTTCATGACCACTTCCGGCGTTCGCGTCCGCATCGCACCTTCCCCCACCGGCGAGCCGCATGTCGGCACCGCCTATATCGCGCTGTTCAACTATCTCTTCGCCAAGAAACACGGCGGCGAGTTCATCCTGCGCATCGAGGATACCGACGCCACCCGCTCGACCCTCGAATATGAGCAGAAAGTGCTGGAAGCCCTGCGCTGGACCGGCCTGACCTGGTCGGAAGGCCCTGACGTCGGCGGCCCTTACGGTCCCTACCGCCAGTCCGAGCGCAAGGCCATGTATTGGCCCTATGCTGAAGAGCTTCTGGAAAAAGGCCATGCCTTCCGCTGTTTCTGCACGCCCGAGCGCCTGGAAGAAATGCGCGAGGCGCAGCGCGCCGCCGGCAAGCCGCCGAAATATGACGGCCATTGCCTCAACCTGAAGGCCGAGGAAGTCACCGCCCGCGTCGCCGCCGGCGAACCCAATGTCGTGCGCATGAAAATCCCGACCGAAGGTTCGTGTGATTTCCATGACGGCGTTTATGGCGATGTCTCGATCCCGTGGGATTCGGTCGATATGCAGGTGCTGATCAAGGCCGACGGCATGCCGACCTATCACATGGCCAACGTCATCGACGACCATCTGATGAAGATCACCCATGTGGCACGCGGCGAAGAATGGCTGGCATCCGTGCCCAAGCACATTCTGCTTTACCGTTATTTCGGCTGGGACCAGCCCACGTTCATGCATCTTTCGCTGATGCGCAATGCCGACAAGTCGAAGCTTTCCAAGCGCAAGAACCCGACCTCGATCTCCTATTATTCTGCGCTCGGTTACCTGCCGGAAGCGCTGATGAACTTCCTTGGCCTGTTCTTCATCCAGATCGCCGAAGGCGAAGAGCTCTTGACCATGGACGAGCTGGCGGCGAAGTTCGATCCGGAAGCGCTGTCCAAGGCCGGCGCGATCTTCGATATCCAGAAGCTGGACTGGCTGAACGGCCGCTGGCTGCGCGAAAAGCTGTCGCCGGAGGAGTTCATTGCCCGCACGCTGGAATGGGCGATGGAAAATGCCCGCCTGACCGAAGGCCTGAAGCTTGCCCAGAGCCGCATTTCCAGACTCGGCGAATTGCCGAACCTTGCCGGCTTCCTGCTGGCGAGCGATGTCGGCCTGACGCCGGCTTCCTTTGCCGGGCTGAAGAGCAAACCGGAGGAAATCCACGAAATCCTCACCACGGTTGCCGCAGACCTCGAAAAAATGCCGGACTGGAATGTGGAAGCGATCGAGGCCGAACTGCGCGATGTGGCCGAACGCACCGGCAAGAAGCTGCGCGTCGTGACGCCGCCGCTGTTTGTGGCCATGTCCGGTTCCTCGCGCTCGCTGCCGTTGTTTGACTCGATGGCGCTGCTTGGCCGCTCCGTGGTGCGCCAGCGTTTGAAGATGGCGATTGCTGTCGTGGCCACGATGGTGGGCAGCGGAAGCTGATAGTTATGTGCTGGCGGTGACGCCGGCAGACTGAAATATACCCCTCCGCTCGGGGTACCCCCCTCTGCCCTGCCGGGCATCTCCCCCTCAAGGGGGGAGATCGACAAGCGGCTGACACCTTGCCCATGGAACGGGCGGGCGCGGCATCTGATCTCCCCCCTTGAGGGGGAGATGTCCGGCAGGACAGAGGGGGGTAAGCCCGGAGCACACAGGGTAACCGCAACGAACAAGGCCGCTGAAGGCGAATACGATGAACGACAAGACGACCGAAACCACCGCCCTCTCCTCCGACGCCACCGAAGTGCGCCGCCAGAAACTTGCGCTGCTGCGCGAGCAGATCGGCGATGTCTATCCGGCGCATTTCCACCGCACGCTGACCAATGCGGAGCTCGCGGAAAAATATGCCGATATCGAAGCCGACGTCGAAACCGGCAATACGGTGACGGTGGCCGGTCGCGTTTATTCCTCGCGCAATTCCGGCATGTTCATGGATATCCATGACGCCTCGGGCAAGGTGCAGATCTTCTCCCACAAGGATACGACGCCGGAAGCGGCGCGCAACCTTTTGCCGATGATCGATATCGGCGACATCATCGGCGTGACCGGCAAGGTGCGCCGCACCAAGCGCGGCGAGCTGACGATCAACGCCGAAGAAATCACCATGCTGACGAAGTCGCTGCTGCCGATGCCGGAAAAGTGGCACGGCGTCTCCGACATCGAGCTGCGTTACCGCAAGCGCCACCTCGACATTCTCTCCAACGAGGAATCCAAGCTGCGCTTCCTGCAGCGTTCGAAGATTCTCTCCGGCATCCGCCGCTTCATGGAAGCCGAAGGCTTCCTCGAAGTGGAAACGCCGATGCTGCAGACCATCTATGGCGGCGCGACGGCCGATCCGTTCAAGACCTTCCACAACACGCTGAAGATGGACATGTATCTTCGCATCGCGCCGGAACTGTTCCTGAAGCGCACGCTGGTTTCGGGCCTCACCGACAAGGTCTTCGAAATCAACCGCAACTTCCGCAACGAAGGCGTTTCCACAAGGCACAATCCTGAATTCACCATGATGGAGTGCTACTGGGCCTATGCCGACTACGAAGACATCATGGGTCTCGTGGAGCGGCTGTTCGAGACGCTGGCGATTGCCCTGCACGGCACGACCGAAGTGGAATTCCAGGGCCAGACGATCTCCTTCAAGGGTCCGTTCAAGCGTGTGCCGATGCCTGATGCTGTAAAGGAAGCGACCGGTATCGATTTCCTTGGCCTCAAGACCGACGAAGAAGCCCGCGCTGCCGCCAAGGCCGCCGGTTTTGCGGTGGAGAAGGACTGGACCTGGGGCGAATGCCTTGCCTTCATCTTTGAAGAAAAGGTCGAAGGCACGCTGATCCAGCCGAGCCATGTGACGCATTTCCCGAAGGACATTTCGCCCTTCGCCAAGGAAGTGCCGGGCGAACCGCGCCTCGTCGAGCGTTTCGAAAGCTATTGCAACGCCTGGGAAGTGGGCAACGCCTTCTCAGAACTCAACGATCCGGAAGAACAGCGCCGCCGCATGGTGGAGCAGCTGGAGCAGGCGCACGCCCGCGGCGAAAAGGACAAGCAGCTGGACGACGAATTCCTCGACGCCATCGACCAGGGCATGCCGCCCGCCGGCGGCCTCGGCATCGGCGTCGATCGCCTGATCATGCTTCTGACCAACGCCCCGTCGATCCGCGACGTCATTCTCTTTCCGGCCCGCCGCAACAAGGCGGACTGATCGGACGAAACCTGGGGCGGCCTCACGGCCGCCTTCCGCGCCCCAACTTTCTCGTTAGTGGCGAAGGGGCATATTTTCTTGACGTCGGAGAGTGTGGCGAGGTTTCGCCCCGTTTGTCTGTCGGTTTTCCCCTCCATAGATAGACGCTCGCAAGTAACTATCCGGCTCTCAGCGAACGGATCGCGTCGGTTTATTTAACTTTCAGTAGAATATACTGGCGATATCGCCTCAACTTGTGATACCCATTCTCCATCATTCGCATTGTGTTTGACGGCTTTCGATCAGGAGCCGCCGGGGGAGATACGCATGCCCGAGAATGAGCTTCCCAAATACCAGCCCGATATGTTCGCCGCACCTGAAAAGGAATGCGACGTGGTGATGAAAGGTGGCATCACCTCCGGTGTCGTTTATCCCTATGCCGTTCTGGAACTGGCGCGCCGGTATCGCTTCCGCTCGATAGGCGGCACATCGGCCGGGGCGATTGCCGCCGCCTTTGCGGCGGCGGCGGAATATTCCCGCACGGTCAGAAACGATCCGGATGGTTTCACCCGCCTGCAGGCTCATTGCGACACGATACCCACCATTCTGGACAGGCTTTTCCAGCCGCAGCGCCGTTTTCGCCCGCTGATGCGTTACCTGCTGTGGGCGCAGGCCGGCGGCTGGCCGGGCAAGGTTTTGGGCTTGCTCCTGGCTTTTCCGCTGGCAGCCATAGCCGGCATTGTCATCGGCGCCGGCGCCTTGTGGGTTCTGGGCGGCGGTTGGGCCGGGTCGGTTCTCGGCGGATTGGTGGGAATGCTGGCCGGCATCCTCGGCCAGATCCTGTGGCTGGTTTTCTACCGGTTGCCAAGGGACGGCTTCGGTTTCTGCTCGGGACTAACGGTTTCCGATGCCGAGGTTCCGGGCCTGACGGAATGGCTTCATGCATCGATCCAGGACATCGCTTTCGGCAGCGATGCCGCAACCGCGCCACCGCTGACCTTCGGCGACCTCATCGGTGCGGAGCCGGAGAAACCGGTCATCAACCTGAAGATGGTCACGACGAACCTGTCGATGCGGCGGCCGCACACGCTTCCGACCACCAGTCTCATGGTGGCTTACGACCCGACGGAATGGAGCCAGCTCTTTCCCGCGGCCGTGATGAACTGGCTGAAGCAGATCGCAACACCGGGCGGCCCCTTTCCCGAACTCAAGGCTTTTCCGGAGCCCGCCCAGTTGCCGGTCATCATCGCAACGCGCATGAGCCTGAGCTTCCCGGTGCTGTTCAAGGCCATTCCGGCCTATACCAACGATCGCGGCACGCTGGATATCGTGCAGCGTCTCGGCGGCAAAGCGCGGCCCGTCATGAAGGCGAAAATCTGGTTCTCCGATGGCGGCATCAGCAGCAACTTCCCCATTCATCTTTTCGATGCCCTGCTTCCGTCGCGCCCCACTTTCGCGCTTAGCCTCGATGAATTGCCGAAATCCATCGCAAGTAGCGGCAAGCGCGTCACGATCCCGCAGGCGGCGGGCGAAGGGATCGGCGTGCCCGTTCACAAGATGGAAAAAATGAGCGGCTTTCTCGGCAGCATCCTCAGTTCGGCGAAGGACTGGCAGGATCAGTCGCTCGCCACCATGCCGGGCCAGAGAGAACGCATCGCCCGCGTTTTCCTCAACGAGGAGGAAGGCGGGCTGAACCTCACCATGCCGCCGGAACGCTCTGCGAAGCTGATGAGCTACGGCCTCGAGGTCGGATCGCTCTTCGCCAACGGCGCGCTGGATTTCGACGAGCATCGCTGGCGACGGAC
Organism: Agrobacterium sp. 22-223-1; assembly: GCF_053522385.1. NCBI lineage: Bacteria > Pseudomonadati > Pseudomonadota > Alphaproteobacteria > Hyphomicrobiales > Rhizobiaceae > Agrobacterium > Agrobacterium sp. 22-223-1. The sequence goes on along the minus strand of NZ_JBNWCN010000003.1, from coordinate 18,945 downwards.
GCTCGTTGCCTATGATCGGCTGGAAGACACGGTGTTTGCGACTGAGCGGCTGTGGAACGAAGGCAAATATCAAGACTGGCTGACGGGCTATATCGACGAGATAAAGAGCTACGAAGCCGTGACAAAAGGTGATCGGGAAAAGCTGATCGCCCGCATTGCCGCCTTTGCCGCCCTGTCGCAGAGTTTCTCTCCGGCAATCGTCAACAAACGGAAGAAATTTCCAAATCCGGCTGGCCGCCTGCGGATCGGGCCGGATATCTGACACGTCAGATGCGAGCCCCGGAAGGATTCGGGGAGAGAAACCGCCCTCGCCCGCTTAGTGGCTCGCGGCCTTTTTCTCCGCACCGGGTTCTTCCGCCGTCGCATTTTCGGCAGCCGGCTTTTCTTCCGCCGCCTGTGCGGTCGTCGAGCCTTTGCCGAAGATCAGCGATTTCAGATAGGACAGGCTGAAGATGCTGCCGCCATCGGCTTCCGGCGTCGAGGTCAGAAGTTCGTCGGCAGCGGGTTCGCCATGCGCTTCGGGAGACGGGGTTTCGCCGTGGGCGGCCCCGCCGTCTTTGGCTTCCGCCGGCGCGCCGCCGTGGCCGCCCGCGCCGTCATCTTTGGTTTCGCCGTGTCCCGTCGCAGTTTTCGCGGGTTTTGCTTCATGGCCTTCAGAACCGCCATCCAGAGCCGGGGTCGCACAATCGGCCGAATCGCTGAGGCCTGTCGCCAGCGCCTCGGCATCTTCCAGCGGCAGATCGATACGCAACCCGTAAAACTGGCCGCTGGCATTGGCGGCGCCATCGTAATAAAAGGCCGAATAACGATGGGCATCCGCGCCTTCGGGAATTTTTGCCGGATCGGGAATGAAAACCACCTGTGCGGCAATGGCACGGCCACGCATTTCCGAGCGCAGCTGCGGACCGTTCTTGTCGAGCACGGAGACCTGAACCAGATCGGGTTTCTGCTTGTCGTAAACCGCCCTTGCGACACGAAGCGCAGTCTTCAGCCGCTCTGTGCCGTCACCGCCCTGGGTGCGAATGAATTTGCGGACCCATAAGGAACCGTTCTTGCGGATATTAACCGTCTGGACCGCGTCGCAGGAAAGCCCGTTGGTGGAGGCATAGGATGGGCCGAGCAGCCGCTCGCTGCCGATAAACACGGCAGCAGAGCCGGTCGCACCCGCCAAAAGCAGGATCCCGCCTCCAATCATAACGAGCTTGCGCGAAAACCGCATTCGTCCGAATACAGCTTTCACCCGCAACATCCTGACATCAAGTACCCCGTCTTACGCCCTCACCCCAACACGTGGCTCGAAGGATGAGGAACACACGCGGGACAAGCTCCGGACCACGCTGTCCGAGCCTTGCGATAGTGCCGCTTTCTCATTGAAAAAAGTTTAATCCCGCCGGCGCAACACCGGCAAAAACGCACCATTTTCGGACATTTGCGAAATGCGCTAATTTGCGAATGATTTGCAATAGCGTTGACAAGCGTGATTTTATAACAGATGGTATTGCGAATTAATCGCAACAAAATCTGGTGAGCCCCGTGAACTTCCATAAAATCCGCCACGCCATTTTCGCTTTTTCGCTTTTTCTCCCCGGCGCTGCCCTCGCTCAGGAAAAACCGACCGTCGTGACGACCTTCACCATCATCGCCGACATGGCGCGCAATGTGGCGGGCGATGCGGCCGAGGTGGAAAGCATTACCAAGCCGGGCGCTGAAATTCACAACTACCAGCCGACACCGCGCGATATTCTGAAAGCCCGCAAGGCCGATCTGGTGCTTCGCAATGGCCTCAATCTGGAATTGTGGTTCGAAAAGTTCCTGGCCAACCTTTCCGGCGTGCCGAGCGTGACGGTGAGCGAAGGCGTGGAACCCATGGCGATCAGCGGCGGCGCCTATCAGGGCAAACCCAATCCGCACGCCTGGATGTCCCCCGATAACGCCTTGATCTACGTGGAAAATATCCGCAAGGGCCTGACCGAGATCGACCCCGCCCATGGCGATGTCTATGCCGCCAATGCCAAGGCCTATTCGGACAAGATCAGAGCCACCGTGCAGCCGATCCGCGACACGCTTTCCGTTCTGCCTGAAAACAAGCGCTGGTTGGTAACGAGCGAAGGCGCGTTTTCTTATCTCGCCCGCGATTTCGGCCTGAAGGAACTGTTCCTGTGGCCGGTCAATGCCGACAGCCAGGGCACACCGCAGCAGGTGCGCGGCGTGATCGACGCCATGCGCGAGCACAATATCCACGTCATCTTCAGCGAAAGCACGGTTTCCGCCGATCCCGCCCAGCAGGTGGCCAAGGAAACCGGCGCAGCCTATGGCGGCATCCTCTATGTGGACTCGCTGAGCGAGGCGGACGGCCCGGTTCCGACCTATCTCGACCTTTTGCGCGTGACCAGCGAAACCATCGCCAAGGGGCTGTCTTCATGAGAATGGGCAGTAAAAAATCAGGCGGCGGCCTGACGGTTCAAAATGCGACAGTGACCTATCGAAACGGCCACACCGCATTAAGAAATGCCAGCTTTTCCATCCCCCGCGGAACGATCACTGCACTTGTCGGCGTCAATGGCGCCGGCAAGTCCACGATTTTCAAGGCGATCATGGGTTTCGTGCCGCTGGCCGCCGGTTCAGTCTCTATTTTCGACCTGCCGGTGAAGGAAGCGCTCCGGAAAAACCTCGTCGCTTATGTGCCGCAGGCCGAGGAGGTGGACTGGAGCTTTCCGGTGCTGGTGGAGGATGTGGTGATGATGGGTCGTTACGGCCACATGAATTTCCTGCGCATCCCCTCGAAACGCGATCATCACATGGTCGAAGAGGCGCTGAAACGCGTCAATATGCTCGATTATCGCAAGCGCCAGATCGGCGAACTCTCCGGCGGGCAGAAGAAGCGGGTGTTTCTGGCCCGCGCGCTGGCGCAGGAGGGTCAGGTGATCCTTCTGGACGAGCCTTTCACCGGTGTCGACGTAACAACGGAAGAGCAGATCGTCGCACTTTTGAAGGCGCTGCGCGACGAGGGCCGCGTCATGCTGGTCTCCACCCATAATCTCGGCAGCGTGCCGGAATTCTGTGACCGCGCCGTCTTCGTCAAGGGCACGGTGCTGGCATCGGGCAAGACGGCGGATACCTTCAACGAGGAGAACCTGCAAAAAGCCTTCGGCGGCAGCCTGCGCCACTTCGTGCTGGGCGGGGCAGACCTGCATAACGACGCCGATCCGCGCCGGGTGAAGGTCATCACCGATGACGAGCGGCCTTTCGTGATCTACGGCAAGAATGGCCAGAACGGACGCGATCCTGAGGCTCCGAAAGAAAAAGTCGATGATAAACAGCCTTCTTGAGCCCTTCACTTACGGTTATATGCTGAACGCCATCTGGGTCAGCGCACTGGTGGGCGGCGTCTGCGGCTTTCTCTCGGCCTATCTGATGCTGAAGGGCTGGTCGCTGATCGGCGATGCGCTTTCCCATGCCATCGTTCCGGGCGTGGCGGGCGCCTATATGCTGGGCCTGCCCTTTTCGCTCGGCGCGTTCCTTTCCGGCGGGCTTGCGGCCGGTTCCATGCTGTTCCTGAACCAGAAGACGCGGCTGAAGGAAGACGCGATCATCGGGCTGATCTTCACCTCGTTTTTCGGGCTGGGGCTGTTCATGGTGTCGCTCTCGCCCACCTCGGTGAATATCCAGACCATCGTGCTCGGCAATATTCTGGCGATCACCGCCGAAGACACCATCCAGCTCGCTTTGATCGGCGGCATCAGCCTCATCGTGCTGGCACTGAAATGGCGTGACTTCATGGTGGTGTTCTTCGATGAGAACCACGCCCGTACCGTGGGGCTGAAGCCGGAAGTGCTGAAGGTGATCTTCTTCACCCTGCTTGCTGCTTCCACGGTTGCCGCCCTTCAGACCGTCGGGGCCTTCCTCGTCGTCGCCATGGTGGTGACGCCCGGCGCCACCGCCTATCTCCTGACCGACCGTTTCGAGCGGCTGATCCTGATGAGCCTCATCATCGGCGCGGCCACCAGCTTCGTCGGCGCCTATCTCAGCTATTTCCTCGATGGCGCGACCGGCGGCGTCATCGTCGTGCTGCAGACCGCGATCTTCCTTGCCGCCTTCGTCTTTGCGCCCAAGCACGGGCTTCTCGCCTCCCGGGCCAAGGCCCGCAAGGCGCTGGGGGAAACGCCATGAGCGAATATCTCGAACTCGCCATCCTGCCGTTTCAGCTGCCCTTCATGCAATATGCCTTCGTGATCACGCTGATGATCGCGGTGCCGATGGCGATGCTCTCCTGTCTTCTGGTGCTGAAGGGCTGGTCGCTGATGGGCGATGCGGTTTCGCACGCCGTGCTGCCCGGCGTGGTGCTGGCCTATATCGTCAACATCCCGCTTTCCATCGGCGCCTTCATCGCCGGCATGATCTGCGCGCTCGGCACCGGTTTCATCAAGGAAAACAGCCGCATCAAGGAAGACACGGTGCTCGGCATCGTCTTTTCCGGCATGTTCGGGCTGGGGCTGGTGCTTTATGTGAAGGTGCAGAGCGATGTGCATCTCGACCACATTCTCTTCGGCGACATGCTGGGCATTGCGCCGTCCGACATGCTGGAGACGGGCCTGATCGCGCTTTTCGCCACGCTGTTTCTCGGCATTCTGCGCAAGGATCTGCTGGTCAACGCCTTCGACGCGCAGCATGCGAAAGCCATCGGCCTGCCGGTGCGTGTCCTGCATTATGGCCTGTTGATGGTTCTGTCGCTCACCGTGGTTGGAGCGCTGAAAGCGGTGGGTATCATCCTCTCGGTCGCCATGCTGGTCGCGCCGGGCGCAATCGCCTTCCTGCTGACCCGGCGTTTTTCCGCCATGCTGCTGGTGGCCATTGCGGTGGCGATAACCTCATCGCTGGCAGGCATATGGCTGAGCTTCCTCATCGACAGCGCGCCGGCTCCCACCATCGTCATGTTCATGAGCCTTGCTTTCGTCGCAACCTTCATCCGCACCACCTGGAACGCCCGCAGGATCGACGCGGCGCGTGAAACGGGTTTCTAGAGCATTTCCAGGAAAAGTGGAGCCCGGTTTTCCGTCCGGAAATGCGCCAAAACAAAGAGTTAGAGTGTTTTCGCCATTCGAAGCAAAGCGAAAACACTCTAAAACAACGATTTTTGCGGGCGTATGGAACATTTTCGCCTTTTGCGCGTCATTTTACCGAGCCTGTCGCGGGGCGGCGGGCTCGGGAAAATTATGCAAAAGGGGAAGCGCCATGCTGAAGTGGGCTCTTATTTTCTTTGTTATCTCTTTGATCGCGGGCGTATTCGGCTTTACCGGCATTTCGGCAGCCGCAGCGGGCGTGGCCCGAATCCTGTTCTTCATCGCCGTGGTGATCTTCCTGGTCTTCCTCGTGCTTGCACTGATGGCCGGAAGCGCCGTCGTCTGAACGAAAAAGGCGACCGGCTTTTACGCCGGTCGCCTCTCCTCTCTCCCTTAAAAAGCTTCAGCCAGTCCAGCCGCCGTCAATGACATGAATTTGGCCGGTGGTGAAACCTGCCTCGTCCGACGCGAGATAGGTAACCAGCGCTGCGATTTCTTCCGGCGTGGCGATGCGGCCCATCGGCTGGCGGGCGATGAAATCGGCCAGCGCCTGTTCGTAATTGCCGGTGGCGCGCAGGCGATCATGCAAAGACGGGCTATCGACCGTGCCGGGGCAGATGGCGTTGCAGCGAATGCCTTTGGTGACGAAATCGGCCGCGATGGCCTTGGTCAGACCCACCACGGCCGCCTTGGAGGCGGTATAAGCGAAACGGTTCGGCACGCCCTTCACACTGGAAGCGACGGAGGACATGTTGACGATTGCGCCCTTGCCCTTTTCCAGCATGCCGGGAAGGAAGGCGCGGCAGGTGCGATACATGGCCTTGGCGTTGAGATCGAAGGAGAAATCCCAGTCTTTCTCTTCGCAATCGAGAATGGTGCCGGAATGAACGAAACCGGCGCAGTTGAACAGCACATCCGCATGGCCGATATCGGCGGCGAAATCCTTGACGCCATCGCCATCCAGCACGTTCAGAACCCGGGTTTCAGCACCCTTCAGCGTCGAAAGCGCCTGCTCATTGATATCGGTGGCAATGACGCGCGCACCGAGCGATATGAAGCGCTCCGCCGTCGCCCGGCCGATACCCTGGCCGGCGGCGGTAATCACCACTGTCCGGCCGTTAAAATCCTGCACCATGAATAGCCTCCCGCTAAGGCCCGCCCGCCCTTCAGGCACCGGACCGCTGAATTTCGATGATCTCAAATATGGATCGACAATTCATATGTAAACGCGGTATTCATATGGCGTCAAGCAAACTTGCGTGGATGACGGCTATCGGGCAACCATATTTTCAGGCTGCCCACCCGGCGACCGCGCAAAACACCATCGAGGCCAGATGACCGACGACGACAGCGAAAGATATCGCGCTCCCGCCCTCGACAAGGGTCTGGACATTCTCGAACTTCTGGCGCGCACCGATGGCGGGCTGACCCAGATCGAGATCGCCAAGTCTATCGGCAAAAGCCCGAACGAGCTTTATCGCATGCTGGACCGGCTGGTGCGCCGCGGCTATGTGCAGCGGCTTGACGGAGACCGCTTCTCATTGACGCTGAAAATGTTCGGGCTGGCGCATTTCCACGCGCCGATCCGCCGGCTGGTTTCTTTCGCCGCACCGGTCATGCGCGATTTTTCGGCGAGCGCCGAGCAGGCCTGTCATCTGGCGGTTTATGATCGCGGCAGCGTCGTTGTCATCGCCCAACAGGAATCGTCCACCTATTGGGCCATGTCCATGCGGGTCGGCGCGCAGATGAGCCTGTTCCACACCGGTTCCGGCCATGTGCTTCTGGCCTTCCAGACCGAGGCGCAGCGCCAGATCATGATAACCGAACAGGTGCGCGGCGGCGGCGAAACCGTGCCGCCGGACCTTGCCGGGCGGCTGGCGGAGGTACGCAAAAACGGTTTTGAATCCATGGACAGCCTTCAGACCGCCGGCGTGCGCAATATTTCCGCCCCGGTGCTGACGCTGGACGGCACGGCGCTTGCCGTCATCACCTGCCCCTATATCACGCCGCTTGGCGGCAAGGCCCCGACACGCGAGGCCTGTGAAGCGCTGATCCGCGAGGCGGCAAAGCGGATCTCCGAAGTGGCGACGGGAAACGGAAATTTCTGAAACGCACAAAAAAACGCGACCGACAGGGACCCGATCGCGTTTTGAGTGACTGGAGATTTATATCTCTTAAACGTGGGGGAACGTGGATGGTTCCCCCTTTTTGTATCAGGCCGCAGCCAGCGTCAGTTCCTTGCGGACCATTTCGCGCAGCGTCACCAGATCCTTGGCGAAGAGGCGGATGCCTTCCGAAAGCTTCTCGGTGGCCATCGCGTCTTCGTTGAGCGCCCAGCGGAATGCCTTCTCGTCGAGTGACTGTAGCGGCTCTGCCTTGATATTGTCGGGCGAAAGCTTGCGCTCCAGCTTGCCGCTGTCCTTGTCCAGCTCTTCCAGCAGCGCCGGGCTGATCGTCAGGCGGTCGCAACCGGCCAGCGCTTCGATTTCACCAACATTGCGGAAGGAGGCACCCATGACGACGGTGCTGATGCCATTGGCCTTGTAATAATTGTAGATGCTGCGCACCGACACGACGCCCGGATCGGTTTCGGCGGTGTAGGTCTCACCGGTCGACTTCTTGTACCAGTCGAGAATACGGCCGACGAAGGGCGAGATGAGGAAGACCTTGGCTTCGGCGCAGGCAATCGCCTGGGCCTGCGAGAAGAGCAGCGTCAGGTTGCAATCGATGCCTTCGGACTGGAGAACCTCGGCGGCCTTGATGCCTTCCCAGGTGGAGGCGAGCTTGATGAGGATGCGTTCACGCTCGATGCCGCGCTCCTTATAGGCGGCAATGATGTGGCGCGCCTTGGTGATGGAGGCTTGCGTATCGAAGGAAAGGTCGGCATCGACTTCGGTCGACACGCGGCCCGGAACGAGGCCGGCGAGAGCCGCACCCACGGAAATGGCCAGACGGTCGGCAACGGCGGCAACCACGGCGTCGGACTGGCCGCCCTGCTTCTTGCCCCATGCGACGGCTTCCTTCACCGCATCGGCAAAGGCCGGTGTGCCGAGCGCTTTGAGAACGATGGTCGGGTTGGTGGTGCAATCCACCGGCTTCAGGCGCGCAACCGCCTCGATATCGCCGGTATCGGCAACGACCGTGGTGATGGCGCGAAGTTGTTCGAGTTTGGACGTCATATCGAATGATCCTTCATGATCTCTTGAAAACTTGCTCTGCCGTCATTTCGTTCCCGCACCAAGGGTGCGCCCAAGGCCGAAATCGCGGTTTGTCCGGCTCCGACTATCGCAAGCGGCAAGGTCGAAAGTCAAGACATTTGCGCATCGCAATTGACATAAGTTTCACGCCTGCGATACTCCGCCGCTAATAAAGAATGGCGGAAACCGTGGCGAAACTGAGAAGAGAAACCCATACGGCCTATTCGGAAGCGGCGTCTCTGCGGCTGCGCGCCGCATGGCTCTATTATAATCAGGGCATGACGCAGAAAGACGTCGCGGAAAAACTCGGCATCAGCCGCTCCACCGTCATCCGCCTGCTGGACGAGGCGATGAAACGCTCCGAAGTACAGATATGGATCAACGAGGGCATCGAGGATTTCGTCGAGCTGGCCGGCCGGCTGGAGGCGGCTTACGGGCTGGATGAGGCGGTGATCATCCCTTCCCCCGGCCCATCCCCGGATAAGGCGAACGCCGAAGGCACGGCCAAGGCGGTCGGGCTGGCGCTCGGGCAATTCCTCTCCGAAGCGGTGCCGAACGAGGCCACCATCGGCGTCGGCTGGGGCCGCACCATGACCGCCTCGCTTTCCAGCTTTCGTCCGCCGCGCCGGGAAAATTGCAAGGTCGTCTCGCTGCTCGGCGGTATCGTTGCCGTGCACCAGACCAACCCGCTCGATTACACCTGGCGGCTGGCGAGCGCGCTCGGGGCGGAATGTTACATGTTCCTTGCGCCGCTCCTGGTGGATTCGGTTGAGACCAAACGGGCGCTGATCGAAAAATGCGGGCTAGCGACGCTTTACGATCTCGCCGAAACGCTCGATCTCGCCATCGTCTCCTGCGGCGATATCGGCCCGCATTCGACCTCGCTGTCGGAGGGTTTCATTTCCAAGGCGACGCTGCAGGAACTCATCGATGCCGGCTGCGTCTGCGACACCATGTTCAATTTCATCGATGCCGAGGGCCGCTCGGTCGATCACCCGATCAACCAGCGCGCCATGGCAATCGATCTCGATACGCTGCGCAAGGCCAAACACATCGTACTGGCCTCCGGCGGCGCCCACCGCGCCATCGCCATCCGCGCCACGATCAAGCGGATCGGGTGCAATACGCTGATAACAGATGAGGCGGCGGCGCGGGCGTTAATGGAGCTGGTTTAGGCTTCGTCAGTCAATTTAGGCCCGCCCTCATTCCTGTGCTTGTCACAGGAATCCAGTCGGCGCGCGTCGGCGCGACGGGAAGAGTCTTTTCAACCCAAGGACTTGGGTTGGCTGGATCCCTGTGACAAGCACAGGGAAGAGGGAAACCGGCGTCACACCTTCCCCGTTTCCCAGCCGAGCATAGCCCGCTTGCGGGTCAGGCCCCAGTGATACCCCGTCAGAGCCCCGCTTTTGCCGACGGCGCGATGGCAGGGAACGACGAAGGACACCGGGTTGGCGCCGACCGCCGCACCAACCGCACGCGACGCGGTGGGCTGGCCGATATCGCAGGCGATGTGCGAATAGGTAACCGCGCGGCCCATCGGGATTTTCAGGAGGCTTTCCCAGACCCGCACCTGAAAATCCGTGCCAAGCAGCACGACACGCAGCGGCCTGTCCGCCGACCACATGGACGGATCGAAGATGCGGGCGGCGTAGGGCGCGGTCGCTTCGCGATCCTCGACATAACCGGCATTCGGCCAGCGGCCGGCCATGTCCTCGAAACAGGCCCTTTCCTCACCCGGATCGGCAAAGGCGCAGCCGGCAAGGCCACGATCGGTCACCATGACCAGCGCAAGACCGAAGGGCGAGGTGTGGAAACCGTAACGGATCGTCAGCCCGCCGCCCTTGGCCTTCCATTCGCCGGGCGACATGGCCTCATGGGTAACGAACAGATCGTGCAGGCGTCCGGGGCCAGACATGCCGACCTCGATCGAGGTTTCCAGCAGCGGCAAATCCTCTTCGCGCAACAGCCGCTTGGCATGATCGAGCGTTACGGCCTGCAGGAATGCCTTGGGCGAAAGGCCGGCCCAACGGGTGAAGGTCTTCTGCAATTGCGTCGGCGACTGGCCAAGCTCTGCGGCAATGGCTTCGAGGGAGGGCTGCTCGCGATAATCCAGCGTCAAAAGCTCGATAACCCCGCGCACCGTGTCGTAATCCGTTCCGATGGGGGTGATGTCTTCGTTCAGCGTAATATTGGCGTTCATCGCAAATCTCCTAACGGGTAAGAGAAAATCACTAAAGCGACTTCGTCTCCACCCGTTTCTTGCGCGGCATCACGATACGCAAGGAATGTTCGTTAGCCGGAACACCCACGCACCCTCATTCCTGTGCTTGTCACAGGAATCCAGCCGACGCGCGTCCGCGTGGCGAGGGACTCTTTTCAGCCCAAAGACTTGGGCTGGCTTGATCCCTGTGACAAGCACAGGGATGAGGGAAAGAGACTACAGCGCCACGACAACCCTCTGATCCGTTCACATCCGCCGCCGCACAGTCGCCAGCGCACCGCCAAACGCCTTCGCGAAACTTTCCCGGTCATCCGGATTGAGAAACGAACCGATATCGGTCGCCCGGCCTTCACCCGTCACATGCATGGAGACGATGCCGATCTCGTCATGCCGCCTGACCCTGAAGCGCGCCCAGAAGGGATTGAAGCGATGCTCCACCATACGCCCGGCCGGAGAAAATTTGCGGATAGACAGGCTGGTGCGCGAGACGCTGACCTCTTCCCGCGCCTTCGCAGCCCGGTAATTGGCGCGGAAGGCGACATAAAGCAGCAGAAAATCCAGCCCGAAGAACAGGCCGACGGGCCAGGCCCCGGTGGCGAGGAAGAAGCCGCCATAGACAAGGCAGGCCAGACCGGAGACAAGCAGGAGCAGCCGGAAGCCCCTTCTGCCAAGCGAACGGTGCGGAACGAGTTCCGCCGCGAAAATCGGCTGGTCGTTGAGCGTATCCACGTTGCTTTCCTTTGGGCTGGCTGGCTATAGATAGTCCATGACAGTCGCCAAAAAACGATCCAGCACCCAAACATTGAAAAAGTCAAATCCGGCATCCGTCCGCAAGCCGGCGCGGGTGAAAACGGTCTATTCGAAGGATGAGCTGACCGAAATCTTTCGCCGCTTTTCCATTCAGCGGCCGGAGCCGAAAGGCGAGCTGGAACATACCAATCCCTTCACCCTGCTGGTGGCCGTGGCGCTTTCCGCACAGGCGACCGATGTGGGCGTGAACCGCGCCACGCGCGCACTGTTCAAGGTGGCCGATACGCCGGAAAAAATGCTGGCGCTCGGCGAGGAAGATCTGATCGGCCATATCAAGACCATCGGGCTTTACCGCAACAAGGCCAAAAACGTCATTGCCCTGTCGCAGATGCTGATCGACAATTTCGGCGGTGAGGTGCCGAAGACCCGCGAAGAGCTGGTGACGCTGCCCGGCGTCGGCCGCAAGACGGCCAATGTGGTGATGTCGATGGCTTTCGGCGTGCCCACCCTTGCGGTGGATACCCACGTCTTCCGCATTGCCAATCGGCTCTGTCTTGCGCCGGGCAAAACCCCTGACGAGGTTGAAGACCGGCTGATCCGCATCATTCCCGAACAATATCTGTTCCACGCCCATCACTGGCTGATCCTGCACGGGCGTTATTGCTGCAAGGCGCGCAAGCCGGAATGCGAGCGCTGCGTGATTGCCGATATCTGCAAGTCGCCGGAAAAGACCTTCGATATTCCGGCGCCGCTGGTGGAATTACCCGCGCAGCTGTTCGGTGTGGCCGGCGGCGAATGAGGGATCGCGCCGGCTGACGGCCTTGTGCAGATGCACCATCATCGAGGCGGCAAAAAGCGGCGTCAGCAGATTGAGGAACGGCACCGCCAAAAAGGCCGCGATCACCAGCCCGGCCATGAAGACGGTGGCGCGGTGTTTTGAGCGGAACTGCCTAGCTTCCAGGGGTGTTCGGAAACGCATCGCCGCAAATTCGAAGAATTCCCGGCCGAGCAGATAGCCGTTCACCAGGAAAAACGCGATGAGGTTGACGCCCGGCACCAGAAGCAGCAACAGCGCGACGAGGTTGCCGGCAATGACGACACCAAAAAACTTGATGGACGACAGCACGGCCTCGCCGATCGGCATCGCCTCGCCGGGCGGATCGTTCGGATAGCTCTTTTTTTCAACCACTTCGGCGACATCATCGAGAAACAGGCCGGCAATGACGGCGGTGACCGGCGAAATGAGCAGCGCGAGCGCCAGTGCAAGGCCTATTCCGGCGAAAATGGCGAAAACGAAGCTCAGCCAGCCCGCCCAATCAGGCACGCCGGGTATCAGCGTATCCACCCACGGCAGGGCGAAATAAATGAAGATCGAGCGGATGGCGAACCAGAGCGCCGCCAGCACGAGAAGCGTGAGCCCCAGAACCTTCCAGAACACCGACCGGGTTTCGGCGGCAAAGAGATTGTGAAAGGCAAGCCTCGCCGCATCAAAAATCATTCGGAACTCCTCGACGCCTTTAGCGTTGAAACACTCTTATCAGGCGAGAGATAAGCGTTGCCCGCCCGCTCTGCAAGACAGGTGGAAAGACGCCAGATGTCTGGATTTAAACCGCAGATGGAATTTCTCTTGAATAAAAGGTATCTCTAAAATATAATAATCTATCTATTATAATTCGCATTCCGGTCCGGTGGAGGACAAGGCCGGAGAAGCTATCCCCCACCGTCAAATTGCGGTTCGCACGCTCGTTTGCGCGCGCGCATGCATCATCGTTCAATAAAGATAAAAGAATGAGGCGTTGGTGGAAAAGCTGCTGTTGAACCTTACGCGCGCCATGAAGGCAGGCACGCCTTCCGAGCGCAAGATCGCCAAATATCTGATCGAACATCTGGACGAATTACCGTTCGAGACGGCGCAGACGCTGGCTGTCAAGCTCAGTCTCAGCCCGATGACGGTCGGACGTTTCCTGCGTTCGCTGGGATACCGGCAATTCAGCGACATCCGCGCCGATCTGCGCCATGCCGAAGAAACCGCCGGTGCGGACCAGCCAGCAACGGCAGAAGGCGGCGAACGCCAGTCCAACCCGTTTTCGCAGCTTCTGTCCCAGCAGATCCAGGCCATCCAGACCGCCTTCGACATGACGACCCAGTCGATCTGGCGGCTTGCCATGAACGAGATCGCCACGGCGGGCGATGTTTTTCTGGCAACCTCCCCGGAAGGCCTCGACGCCGGGCGTCATTTTTACGGGCGGCTTCTGGAGAGCCGGGGCCACATCCATTATCTCGGCAGCGATAGCGCGGCCTATGTCGCCCTGTGGGATTTCGACCCCGCTCACACCCTGCTCGTCATCATGGATTGCGGCGGCAGCCTGTCGCCGCTGCAGCGCCTGTCGGCAATGGCGCGCAAGGGCGGCTACAGGACATTGCTGATCACCACACGCTTTTATGAATGGGGCCCGGAAAGCACCGATCTCTGTCTTGCCATGCCGCAGGCGCAGAATGGCGGTCAGGGCCTGCTTCAACTGGTTTCCCTGCTGGAATTCACCCTCTGTGCGCTTGGCGCCAGCGCTGATGATAGCGGCAGGGCAAGGGCAAAGAACCTAACCGCCCTGAAACGCTCGCTGCGTGGTTAATTGCGGCTAGCAGCAGCGGCGGCATATGGATCGAGCGGTTGCCGCTCGTTTCTTCTCCCCGCCGGGGAGAAGTCCGCGGCAGCGGGACGAGGGGGCTAGAGTGCGTTCATCGCTCGCGTTCCCCCTCATCCGGCCCTTCGGGCCACCTTCTCCCCGGCGGGGAGAAGAAACGCGCGGCAACCGCTCGGCCTCGTATTTGCCTTCAGAAAATCAAAGGCTCTCCAGTTCCTGACGATGCCGGTACATGGCGAGGAAACGCCTGTAATCCCGCTCATAACGGGGTGCGAGCGCCGGGTTGCCTGATATTTCCGCGTTGCCCGGATACATGGCGGCCCCGGCGGCCGCAAGGCTCGCATGCACCCCGCCGGCCGTCGCCGCCGTCATTGCCGTTCCGAGAAGCACCGCGTCGGCGGTTGCGGGAACCACGATGCGCTTGCCCGTCACATCGGCATAAAGCTCCATCAGCAGCGGGTTCTTCACATGTCCACCGGTGACATGCAGGCTTTCCACCGCATAACCGAAACGCTCCATCGCATCGAGCACATGGCGGGCGCCAAGCGCAATGGCCACGGCGGTGCGCCAGTAAAGACGGCAGAGACTGTCGAAAGACGTATCCAAAGTCAGCCCGCTGATGACACCGACGGCATGTGGATCGGCAAGCGGCGAGCGGTTGCCGTGGAAATCCGGCAGCACATGCAGCCGCTCGGCGAAGGCCTCACCCTCAAGCGCGCGCAATTCCGTTACCCGCGCAACGATGCGGGCATGCAGCGCCGTATCCGGCTCACCGCCAGCCGCATGCATGCGCACAATATGGTCGAGCAGCGCGCCGGTGGCCGATTGCCCGCCCTCCACCAGCCAGTGACCCGGCAGGATCGCCTGCCAATAGGGACCCCAGAGGCTGTGGCCGGGCATCTGCCGCTCGGACATGGCGACAAGGCAGCTCGACGTACCGGCGATCAGCGCCACATGCCGGCCCACATCCGCAGACAGGCAGCCGCCCAATGCGCCGAGCGCGCCGGCATAGGCGTCGATCATGCCCGCCGCCACCTGGCAACCGGTATCGAGACCCAGCTCGGCAGCGGCTTCGGGCGAAAGCGGACCGATGCTTTCCCCCGGCATTACCGTGGTGTCGGGCAGCCCTGCCCGCTCTCTCAAATCGGCAAGGCCCGCCAGTTCCAGATAATCCGCCTGCCAGCCGGGATTTTCCTGCGCCAGGAAATTCCACTTCGCCGTCTGCGTGCAATTTGAACGCTGCGCTGAACCGGTCGCCTTCCACGTCAGGAAATCCGCCAGATCGAAAGCGAAGAACATGCGCGACCAGCTTGCCGGCATATGCGTCTTCAGCCACATCAGCTTCGGCATCTGCATTTCCGGCGAGACGCTGTTGCCGGCGAAATCCAGCACCCGGTGGCCGGATGCCGTCAGCCGGTCGGCCTCGTCGATTGCCCGGTGATCGAGCCAGACGATGGTGTCGAACCGGTCTTCACCGGTAACGGAAACCGAAACCGGCTCACCCCGCCCATCGCGGATGACCAACGAGCAGGTGGCGTCGAAACCGATGGCGGCAATGCTTTGCGGTGAAACACCGGCCTCGGCAAGCGCCGCCCTCACCACGATGCAGACCGCTTTCCATATGTCGGTGGAATCGTGCTCGGCGTGGTTTTCCTGCGGCCTCTGCATCAGGATGGGATGGGTGGAGCGGGCAAGCAGCCGGCCGGCCGGATCGAAAATGCCGGCCCGGGCGCTGGCGGTGCCGACATCGACAGCGACGAGATTTTGACGCATCAAGACTGCAATTCCATCCCTTGCGCAACGACCCGGCGACGACGGCAGGCAAAATCTGCTTCAGCCCGCATCACGTTCCATTTGGCCGTCAAAACCGCCCTTCCCCACATAGCTGCCGACAAGTTGGACCAAATCCGGCATCGCGTCAAACACCGCATCCGCGTCAAGCCCGGCGATCTTTTCACGGAATGCGGGAAAGCGCGCATGCGAACCGCCGGTAAAGGCAAAAACGCCCATACCCGCGGCCTTTGCGGCGGCAATGCCGGCCGGGCTGTCCTCGATCACGATGCAGTGACGCGGATCGACGCCCATTTCGCGCGCCGCATGAAGAAAAAGATCGGGCGCCGGTTTGCCGTTCTTCACCATGGTGGCGCTGAAGACATGCGGTTCGAATTTGTCGATCAGGCCGGTCAGCCCCAGCGAATAACGGATGCGTTCCGGCTGGCTTGAGGAAGCGACGCAGCGCCGCAGCGGCAGGAGCCTGTCCAGCGTTTCGCCAATGCCGTCGATCGGCCGAAGCTCGGTGCGGAAACGCTCGAACAGCGTCGCCCGCATATGGTCGAGAAAATCGATGTCGGTTTCGACACCGTAATCCTCAAACAGCGTCGCCGTCATGCTGGCGACGCTGCGGCCGAGAAAGCGCTCATAGGCCTCTTCCTCTCCCATCGTCACGCCGAGATGGGAGAGCATGTCGAGAAGGACGGAGATGGAGACCGGCTCGCTATCGACGAGAACGCCGTCGCAGTCGAAAATCAAAAGGGGCCCGGTCTCGTCTTCCATCTCTCAGTCACTTTTCAGCCAGCTTGTCATCCAGATAAAGCTGCAAGGTCTTCGCCGTGCCTTCTTGCCACAGCGTCTTCAATGCATGGGCAAAGCGTTTACGGAAAAGCTCCGATTCGGCAACTGCTCCGAAGATATCCTCAAGCGCGAGGAAGGCCATCGGATCGTCCTTGGCCTTGATCGCCGCCGCCTGAAGCCGCTCGGCGCTGGCATCGTTGAAGGCGATTTCCTTGCCGCTGTCGGAGGTGCCCTGGAAATAACGGCACCAGAGCGCCGAAACCAGCGAAAGGCCGACGATATCCTCGCCGCGCGCCAGACGGTCGGCGGTGGATGGCAGGATGAATTTCGGCTGGCGGTTGGAACCGTCCTGCGCCAGACGCGGAATGGTGTCGCCGATCTTCGGATTGAGGAAACGCCGCTCGATCAGCGCGAAATAATCGGCGAGATTTGTATCGGGAACCGGCGGAATGACCGGGATGATCTCTTCATTTTCAAGCTTTGCCAGAAATGCCCGGATCAGCGGATGTTCCATGGCCTCATGCACGAAATGGATGTCGAGCAGCGCCGCCGGATAGGCGATTGCCGCGTGGCCGCCATTGAGGATGCGGATTTTCATGTGCTCATAGGGCGCGACATCCTTCACGAACTGTACGCCGGCCTTTTCCAGCGTCGGGCGGCCGGCGGGGAAATTATCCTCCATCACCCATTGCTTGAACTCCTCGCAGAAGACCGGCCAATTGTCCTCGATGCCGAAATCGTCGCGGGCGATATTGCGTTCGCGCTCGCCGGTAGCAGGCGTAATGCGGTCAACCATGGAATTGGGGAAAGCGACGTTTTCGCCGATCCAGTTAGCGAAGGCCGGATCGGACAGGGCCGCGAGCCCAACCACCGCATTTTTGGTGACCTTGCCATTATGCGGAATGTTGTCGCAGGACATGACGGTGAAGGGTTGCAGCCCTTTGTCGCGCCGCGCCTTCAGCCCGGCGACGATGAGGCCGAACACGGTTTTCGGCGAAGCCGGGTTTCTGCCGTCTTCGGCAATGGCCGGATGCTGCGGGTTGAAGGAACCGGAAGCATCGATGAAATAACCGCCCTCGGTAATCGTCATTGAGACGATGCGGATTTTCGGATCGGCGAGCGTATCGATGATGGCCTTTGTATCGCCAACCTTCAGAATGTCGATCATCGGGCCGGTAACACGCGCGCCGGTGCGGTTATTGTCCTGCTCCACCACCGTCGTCAGGAAATCCTGCGTGGCAAGTTTCTCACGCATCACCGCATCGGACGGCAGAACGCCGGCGCCGATGATGGCGAAGTCATGGTCCGCGCCCGTGTTGAAGAGGTCATCCAGATAGACCGCCTGATGGGCGCGGTGGAAATTGCCAACGCCGAAATGCACGATGCCGGCGGAAAGATCGGCCCGGGAATAGGCCGGAACAGCCGCGGTTTTTCTGGCGTCGTCAAGCGTTGCGAGGGAGAGTTTGCATGTCATGTCACGATCCTCGGAGGGGAAACGTTGTTCGTGCCAAGGCCGGGCGGCAGGCGCCCGATACTCAGCTCATCCAGTTGCCGCCATCGACATTATAGGTCTGGGCGACGATGTATTGCGCCTCATCGGAGGCAAGGAAGATCGCCATGCCGGTCAGGTCTTCGGCACGGCCCATGCGGCCGAAGGGTACGGCCTCCCCGACCAGCCGCTTCTTTTCACCGGCGGGGCGGTTTTCATATTTCGCAAACAGCGCATCCACGCCGTCCCAGTGCTCGCCATCGACCACGCCCGGCGCAATCGCATTGACGTTGATGCCGTGCCTGATGAGATCGAGCCCGGCCGACTGGGTGAGGCTGATGACGGCGGCCTTGGTGGCGCAATAAACCGCCACCAAGGCCTCGCCGCGCCGGCCCGCCTGGCTTGCCATGTTGATGATCTTGCCGCCTTTTCCCCGAGCGATCATTGTTTTTGCGGCGGCCTGCATCATGAACAGCGTGCCGGACACGTTGATCGAAAACAGTCTTTCGTAGCTCTCGCGTTTGATCTCGACAATCGGTGCGAGGTCGAACAGCGCGGCATTGTTGATGAGGATATCCAGCCCGCCGGTCTGACCCTCCACCGTGCGAATGGCGGTGTCGATGGAATGCTGCTTGGTCACGTCGAGTTCGACGGCATAGGCATTCTCGCCGATCTCGCGGGCGGTCTTGCTGGCGCGCTCGAAATCGATATCGCCAATGGCGACGGTTGCCCCCTCACGTATATAGGCTTCGGCAAAGGCACGGCCGATGCCGCGCGCCGAACCTGTTATCAGCGCGGATTTGCCTTCCAGTCTCCCCGTCATATCGCCACACCCTTTTCATCGAACCTGTGTATCTTGGTCTCATCCGGGGTGATGAACACGGTATCGCCGTGTTTGCATTCGAACTCACCGTCAGTGCGGGCAGTGATCGGCCCGATGCCTGACACCTCGAGATGCAGGAAAGTATCCGATCCGAGATGTTCGGCGACGGTGACCTTGCCCTGCCACAGCCCG
>NZ_JBNWCN010000002.1:0-721935 GCF_053522385.1 Agrobacterium sp. 22-223-1 | reverse complement strand
GATCTACACAATCCCGCCGCTGCCGCCAACCGAAGCCGGGCGCTTCGCCGCAACATGGCTGCGATAGCCGCTCGCACGATAGGTCGCGACCGGATCGATAGCGCCGCCCGCCAATTGCCGCGCCTGGGCAAGAATCGGTTCGACATCGGTGCGATAGGCCCGCTTCAGCATATCTGATGCCATCAGCGCATCATTATCCTGCTGATAGCCGTCGAGAGCCGTGCGATCCACCAGCAGCGCCTGCGCGTAAGCGCGGCGGATTTCGTTGGCGCTGGAAATCAGGCTTTCTATCGGGTCCGTCACATTGTGCGACTGGTCGATCATATGGGCGGGATGGAAACCCTTCACGCCGCGATATTCGGCATCCACCAGTTCGTTGAAAACGAGGAACAGGCGATATGGCTCGATTGAGCCGGCATCCAGATCGTCATCGCCGTATTTGCTATCGTTGAAGTGGAAACCACCGAGCTTGCCGAACTGGATGAGCCGGGCGACGATCATCTCGATATTGGTGTTCGGCGCATGGTGGCCGAGATCAACGAGGCAGAAGGCCTTTTCACCGAGCGTATTGGCAATGAGGTAATTGGTGCCCCAGTCCTGCACGACAGTGGAATAGAAAGCCGGCTCATACATCTTGTGTTCGGAAAAGATACGCCAGTCATCCGGCAGCGCCTTGTAGATATCGGCCATGGCCGCAAGATAACGCTCGAAACTTCTGGTGAAGTTGCTCTGGCCCGGGAAATTGGAGCCATCGCCCACCCAAACCGTCAGCGCCTTCGAGCCGATGGCGTTACCGATCTCGATGCATTCGATGTTGTGCTCGACGGCCTGCCGGCGCGTCGCGGCATCCGTGTGGCTGAGCGAACCATATTTGTAGGAATGGCTCTGACCCGGCGCGTCCGAAAACGTGTTGGAATTCATGGCATCGAAGCCGAGACCCAGCGCCGCGGCATGGGCCTTCAAACGCTTCGGGTCCTGTTTGTCCCACGGAATGTGAAGGGAGACGTTCGGCGTCGCCCGTGTCAACTGGTTGATGACAGCGCAATCATCCAGCTTGTCGAAAATACCGCGCGGCTCGCCCGCGCCGGGAAAACGGGCAAAGCGGGTGCCGCCGGTGCCAACGCCCCAGGACGGCACGGCGACGAAAAACTCCGCGACCTTGGCCGTGACTGCGTCGATATCGATATTGCGACGGGCCAGCTGGTTGCCAAGCGCCTGATAATCGTCCTTCAGCGCGCCAGCGCGTTTTTCGTTTTCGGCCGCGATGATGTCGGCGGCGATTTTCGTCTCGGTCATCTCTTCCTCCCGGGAATCGGTCCAGTGCATGCTAGTTCATCGCGCTCACCTCCGTCATTCCGGCCTTGAGCCGGAATCCAGCCGACGCACGTCTGTGCGGCGGAGAGAGTCTTTTCAGCCCAAGGACTTGGGCTGGCTGGATTCCGGCTCAGGGCCGGAATGACGGAAGTGAGAACGTGCCGAACGTCCTACCGCGTAAAGCTCTGCGCGTTGCCGGCATCGACATTGATGATGTTGCCGGTCGACTTGGCGGAAGCATCGGACGCCAGGAAGTAGATCGCTTCGGCGATGTCTTCCGGGAACACATTGAGCTTCAGCATCGAGCGCTTGCGGTAATGCTCCTCCAGATCGGTCACCTCGATCTTGGACGAGGCCGCGCGCTGCTCGCGCCACTCTCCGTTCCAGATTTTCGAGCCACGCAGCACGGCATCGGGATTGACGGTGTTGACGCGAATACCCGCTTCCGCCCCTTCCAGCGCGAGGCAACGGGCCAGATGAATTTCCGCAGCCTTCGCCGTGCAATAAGCGGAAGCATTGGGCGAGGATGCAAGGCCGTTCTTGGACGCAACGAAAACGACGTTGCCTCCGAGGTTCTGACGCCGCAGCAGCCGGAATGCTTCCCGCGAAACGAGGAAATAGCCCGTGGCGAGAATGTCGATATTCTTGTTCCACATGGCAAGTGTCGTGTCTTCCACCGGAGCGGAAGAGGCAATGCCGGCATTGGAGACGAGAATATCCACGCCGCCGAATTCCACGCTCGCTTCCGCGAAGGCGGAAATCACGGCATCTTCCTTCGTCACGTCAAGCTTGACGGTACGCACCGCGTCAGTGCTGTAACGCTTGGCGAAATCGCCCTTGGCCGCATCCAGCGCCGCTTCGTCAATATCGGCGAGCACCACGCAGGCGCCCTCGCCCGCCAGGCGTTCGGCGGTTGCACGGCCGATGCCGCCGGCGCCACCGGTGACAAAAGCCACGCGACCGGCAAGGCTCTTCGGCTTCGGCATGCGCTGCAGCTTTGCCTCTTCCAACAGCCAATATTCGATATCAAAGGCTTCCTGCTCGGGAAGGCCCTGATAGTCGGACACGGTGGAAGCACCGCGCATGACGTTGATGGCGTTGACGTAGAATTCGCCGGCGATACGGGCCGTCGCCTTGTCCTTGGCGAACGACAGCATGCCGACACCGGGGATCAGGAAAATCACCGGGTTCGGGTCGCGCATATCAGGTGAATTGTCGTGGCGGCAGGCTTCGTAGTAGCGCGTATAATCGGCGCGGTAAGCCTCCAGCGCCTCGTCGAGACCCGCCATCAACGCGTCCACATCAGGATGTGCGGTATCGAGATCGAGGATCAGCGGGCGGATTTTCGTGCGCAGGAAATGGTCAGGGCAGGAGGTGCCGAGCGCGCCGAGCGGCTTCAAATCCTTGGAATTGACGAATTCGAGAACCGGATCCTGATCGTCGAAATGGCCGAGCTTGCGCTCCTCGCGGCCGATGCGGCCACGGATTTCCGGCATTAGTCGGGCAGCGATGGCGCGGCGCTCGGCAACGGGCAGACTTTTCGCCACAGCACCGCCGAAAATCGTCTTGCCTTCGGTCTGCGCCGTAAACCATTCGATCGCCTTGTTGATGATGGCGAGCGTCAGTTCGTAACACGCCTTGGCGTCATTATCCCAGGTGAACAGGCCATGGCTTTCCAGCACGACGCCCTTGGCCTGGGGATTGGCTTTTACGAAAGCCTCAAGGTCGAGGCCGAGCTGAAAGCCCGGGCGGCGCCAGGGAAGCCAGCCAATGTCATCGCCGAAGATCTGCTGCGTCAGCTCTTTCGAGTTTTTGGAGGCGGCAATCGCGATGATCGCATCGGGGTGCATGTGGTCGACATGATCATAAGGTACGAAACCGTGCAGCGGCGTATCGATGGAGGCCGCGCGCGGATTGAGGTTGAAGGTGCAATGCGGCAGGAAGCCGACCATGCGATCCTCGTCCTCCACACCCTTGTAAATGCCCTTCAGCGCTTCCAGCTTATCGAGATAAAGCGTCGCAAAACCGTCGAGCTTGATGGTGCCGACATCGCCGCCGGAACCCTTCACCCACATGACACGGACCTTCTCGCCCGTCAGCGGATCGGTTTCGAGCACCTTTGCGGATGTGTTGCCGCCACCGTAATTGGTGATGCGCTTGTCCGCACCCAGCAGATTGGAGCGATAAAGCAGCTTGCCCGGCTCATCGAGCGTCTTGGCGTAAGCATCGTCCCAACGGCTTTCGAGAAGGCGGGATTTTCCCGTCATGTCTTCCTCCCAATATCTGTCTGCATTCGCGGAGCCGATACCGGCCCGCCTCCTTTGAGGACAGATATCGCGCATCCAAAAGCACAATGTCAATCAAAAACGATCATAAATTTTCATGTTGCAGCGCGATATTGATTAATTTGATCGTTCTTGATTGACAACGTAAAGAGATTGCGAATAATCACGATCAGGAGGACCCCATGCACGAACGCGAACGCCATCGCATCATCTTGAGCGCCACACAGGAAAAAGCTGTCGTGACGGTGCAGGATATTGCCGAACTGACGGATGCGTCGGAAGCGACGATCCGCAGGGATATCGCGTCGCTGCACGTTCAGGGCAAGTTGCGCCGCGTGCGTGGTGGAGCCGAAGCGGTACATCCGCCGCAGCTCGGCAATCTCGCGGCAAGGCCGTTCCGTGTGTCCGAATCGGTCAACATCGACAAAAAACGCGCAATTGCGCGCAAGGCGGTTGATCTCTGCAATGATGGCGATGCGATCATCCTGAATGGCGGCACGACGACATTCCAGATGGTGCATTACATGGCGGCGCGCCGTCTGCAGGTGATGACCAATTCCTTCGCGATTGCGGAACATCTGGTCAAGCATTCCAAATGCAATGTCAGTGTGCCGGGCGGCGCGATCTATCGCGACCAGAGCCTCATCCTGTCGCCATTCGAGAATGATGCGATCCGCAATTTTTATGCACGACGCATTTTTCTCGGCGCACAGGGCGTGGGTGCGCTCGGCATCATGGAGTCAGACGCACTGGTCATCCAGAGTGAGCAGAAGCTGATGCGACAGGCGGAAGAACTGATCGTGATGGTCGATTCTTCGAAATTCAGAAAACGATCCAGCCTCATTTTATGCCCGCTCGAAAACGTCTCGACCATCATTACCGATGACGGGATTTCCGATGAGGCGGCGAGGATGGTGGAAGATGCCGGCGTCGAATTGCTGATCGCCGGCGCGGTGAAGGATGGCAAGACAGCCACCCCATCGGATGAAGAGGATTCTTCTTCGGTCGCCTGAGGAGCACCGGAGGGAGGAAAAAGGTTCAAAACGGGAGGAAAAGGGACATGAAACTTACACGCAGAACATTGACGAGCGCTCTGGCGCTCAGCGCGGCGCTCTCCGTCGCTGGACTGGGCGGCGTTGCCCAGGCAGCCGATGTGAAGATCGCACTGGTGGTCAAATCGCTCGGCAACGGCTTTTTCGAAGCCGCCAACAAGGGCGCGCAGGAGGCCGCAAAAGACCTCGGCGGCGTCGAGATCATCTATACCGGCCCGACCAGCACCACGGCGGAAGGCCAGATCGAAGTCATCAATTCGCTGATCGCGCAGGGTGTCGACGCCATCGCCATTTCCGCCAATGACCCCGACGCCGTGGTTCCGGCGCTGAAAAAGGCGGCGCAGCGCGGCATCAAGGTCATTTCCTGGGATTCCGGCGTAGCGCCTGAGGGCCGCATTCTCCAGCTCAACCCCTCGTCCAACGCACTGATCGGCAAGATGTGCCTGCAGCTTGCCGCATCACATCTGGAAGGCGGCAAGGGCGATTTCGCCATTCTTTCGGCCACCACCACCTCCACGAACCAGAATATCTGGATCGACGAGATGAAAAAGCAGCTGAAGGATTTCCCCGGCCTCAACCTCGTCACCACCGTTTACGGTGACGACCTTGCCGACAAGAGCTACCGCGAAGCGCAGGGCCTGCTTTCCTCGCAGCCGAATGTGAAGGTCATCGTTGCACCGACGACGGTTGGCGTTCTCGCCGCCTCGCAGGCCGTGAAGGATGCGGGCAAGATCGGTCAGGTCTATGTGACCGGCCTTGGCCTGCCGTCTGAAATGGCCGGCGCCATCAAGTCGGGCGCCACCAAGGAATTCGCCATCTGGAACCCGATCGACCTCGGTTACTCCGCCACCCAGATCGCCTATCGCCTGGTGAAGGGCGAAACCGATGGCAAGCCGGGCTCGGAAATCGAGGCGGGCCGCATGGGCAAGATCAAGGTTGGCGAAAACAGCGAAGCGGCGATGGCCGATCCGTTTGTTTATGATGCGAAGAATATCGATCAGTTCTCGAAGATTTTTTGATCTGAGTAGCAACTGACGGCGGGTGGAGGGTTACCCCCCTCTGCCCTGCCGGGCATCTCCCCCTCAAGGGGGGAGATCAATATGCCGCACCCGCTCGATCCATAAGACAGGGTGCTATCCGCTTGCCGATCTCCCCCCTTGAGGGGGAGATGCCCGGCAGGGCAGAGGGGGGTGCCCCTCGCCGCTTCAATCAAAATAGACCGGTAAGACGGAATGATGCGTGCTGAAACCCAAACCATAGACATCCCAGCGACTTCCAGCGCCACGCCCATTCTCGAAATGCGCGGCATCAGCCAGATATTCCCCGGCGTCAAAGCGCTGGATGGCGTCGATATCGCGCTTTACCCCGGCAAGGTCACCGCGCTGATCGGCGAGAACGGTGCGGGCAAATCCACGCTCGTCAAAATCCTCACCGGCATCTATCGCCCGAATGAGGGCGAAATCCTTCTCGATGGTCAGCCCGTCCATTTTCACAGCGCACAGGACGCCATCGATGCCGGCGTGACCGCCATTCATCAGGAAACCGTGCTGTTCGACGAGCTCTCCGTCGGTGAAAACATCTTCCTCGGCCATGCGCCGAAGGGTCGTTTCGGCCTGATCGACTGGAAGACCATCAACACACGCGCCAGAACCCTGCTGGAACAGCTCGAAAGCACCATCGATCCGACGATCCGGCTGAAGGACCTGTCCATTGCCCAACGCCATCTCGTCGCCATCGCCCGCGCGCTGTCGGTCGAGGCGCGCATCGTCATCATGGACGAACCGACGGCCGCCCTTTCCCGCAAGGAAATCGACGATCTCTTTCGCATCGTCGAAAGCCTGAAGCGGCAGGGCAAGGCAATCCTCTTCATCAGCCACAAGTTCGACGAGGTCTATGAGATCGCCGAGAACTATGCCGTGTTCCGCGACGGCAGGATGGTTGGAGCGGGCAATCTTGCGGCCACGCCGCAGGACGAAATCGTGCGGCTGATGGTTGGCCGCGACGTGACGAACGCCTTTCCCAAGCAGGCCGTCACCCTTGGTCCGACGGTTCTTTCGGTGCGTGATTATTCGCATCAGACGGAATTCCGCGATATTTCGCTCGAACTGCGCAAGGGCGAGATTCTCGGCCTTTACGGGCTGATCGGCGCGGGGCGCTCCGAACTCTGCCAGTCGCTGTTCGGCATCACCCGCCCGGCTTCAGGGCAGGTATCGCTGGAAGGCCAGCCGCTTTCCATCCGCTCACCGGAAGACGCGATCCGTGCCGGTATCGTTTATGTGCCGGAAGAGCGCGGCCGCCACGGGCTGGCGCTGGATATGCCGATCTACCAGAACATGTCGCTGCCATCGCTCACGCGCACCTCGCGCAAGGGGTTTCTGGCCGCCGCCAATGAATTCGCGCTGGCGCGCAAATATGCCTCGCGGCTCGATCTGCGCGCGGCCGCCCTTTCGGTGCCGGTCGGCACGCTTTCAGGCGGCAACCAGCAGAAGGTGGTGATCGGCAAGTGGCTCGCCACCCAGCCGAAGGTCATCATTCTCGATGAACCCACCAAGGGCATCGATATCGGCTCCAAGGCCGCCGTGCATGGTTTCATCAGCGAGCTTGCCGCCGAGGGGCTCTCCATCATCATGATTTCATCCGAACTTCCCGAAATTCTCGGCATGTCCGACCGCGCCATCGTCATGCGCGAAGGCCTGATGGCGGGCCAGTTCGAACGCGCCGATTTTTCTCCGGAAAAGCTGGTGCGCGCCGCCACCGGCAATGCCTGAGAGGGGCAACCACATGCAACGTCTACTTAAAAATCGCGAATGGCTGCTGGCGGGCATCATCCTCATCATGATCGCCGGTTTTGCGCTGCGCGCGCCCGGTTTCAGCCGACCCGGCAATCTCGTCAATATCTTCAACGATACCTCCATCCTCATCATTCTGGCGCTCGGCCAGATGGCGGTCATTCTCACCAAATCCATCGATCTTTCGGTTGCCGCCAATCTCGCCTTCACCGGCATGGCGGTGGCGATGACCAATGCCGCCTTTCCGGGCATTCCCCTGCCGCTTCTCATCGTCATGGCGGTCGGCATCGGCGCATTTCTCGGCTCGCTCAATGGCGTACTGGTCTGGTGGCTCGGCATTCCGCCGATCGTCGTCACACTCGGCACGCTCACCATCTATCGCGGCATGGCTTTCGTTCTGTCCGGCGGCGGCTGGGTGAATGCGCATCAGCTTTCGCCGACCTTCCTCAACGTGCCGCGCACCATGATCCTCGGCATGCCGGTTCTTTCATGGGTCGCCATCCTCATCATCGCCGGCGCTTGGCTGGTTCTCAGCCGCACCTCCTTCGGCCGCTCGGCCTATGCGTCGGGCGGTAATCCGAGTGCCGCCGTCTATGCAGGCATCGATGTCGGCCGCACGCGCTTCTTCGCCTTCGTGCTGTCAGGCGCACTTGCCGGTCTCGCCAGCTATCTCTGGGTATCGCGTTATGCGGTTGCCTATGTCGATATCGCCGCTGGTTTCGAGTTGGACAGCGTGGCGGCGAATGTGATCGGCGGCATCTCGATTGCCGGCGGCATCGGCTCGGTGGCGGGTGCGGTGCTCGGCGCGCTGTTCCTCGGCGTCATCAAGAACGCCCTGCCCGTCATCGGCATCTCGCCCTTCGCGCAGATGGCGATTTCCGGCGTGGTCATCGTGCTCGCCGTCGTCTTCAACGCCCGTGCCGAAGCTCGAAAAGGCCGTATCATCCTGCGTGACCGCGCAGCAAGCGATCAGGCCAGGGAGGCCGCAGCATGAGCACGACGCCTCAACCAGCACAGAACCCGCGCATCATTCCAGACAAGCTCGGCACGCCGCTGCGCCGCATCATGGCCAGCTGGGAAGTGCTGCTGCTCGGCGTTGCGATCCTCATCTTCATCGCCAATTCGCTGGCCTCGCCCTATTTCCTCAATGCGTGGAACCTGTCGGATGCGACCTTCAATTTCACGGAAAAGGCGATCATCGCCTTCGCCATGGCGCTGCTGATCATCGCCGGTGAAATCGATCTTTCCGTCGCCGCCATCATCGCGCTCGCCTCCACCGCCATGGGCGCTGCAGTGCAGATGGGGGTCGGCACGCCCGGCCTCGTCGCCATCGGCATCGGCACCGGGCTTTTGTGCGGGGCCTTCAACGGCTTTCTGGTCGCAGGGCTGAAGCTGCCGTCCATCGTCGTCACCATCGGCACGATGAGCCTGTTTCGCGGCATTTCCTACATGGTGCTGGGCGATCAGGCCTATGGCAAATATCCCGCCGATTTTGCCTATTTCGGTCAGGGTTACGTTTTCTGGGTGATTTCTTTCGAATTCGTGCTGTTCATCGCCATGGCCATCCTCTTCGCCATTCTGCTGCACGCCACCAATTTCGGCCGGCAGGTCTATGTGATCGGCAACAACCCCTTCGCCGCCCGTTTCTCCGGCATACCCGTCGAGCGAGTGAAGTTCATCCTGTTCCTGCTCACCGGCCTGATGAGCGGCATCGCCGCCGTCTGCCTCACGTCACGGCTCGGCTCCACACGCCCGTCCATCGCTCAAGGGTGGGAGCTTGAGGTGGTGACCATGGTGGTGCTGGGCGGCGTCTCAATCCTCGGCGGCTCCGGCACCATCGCAGGCGTTGTCATCGCCGCTTTCGTCATGGGCCTCGTCACCTTCGGGCTCGGTCTTTTGAATGTGCCCGGTATCGTCATGTCGATCTTCGTCGGCCTGCTGCTCATCGTCACCATCGCCATCCCCATCGTTGTCCGTCGCCTTCGGGCCCTCAGAAACTGAACAATGAGAGGTTGAGCCATGCCGGAACTTGAAAAACACGCCTTCAAGATGAAACTCTTTGCCGGAAAAGAGGCCGAATATAAAAAGCGCCATGACGAGATATGGCCCGAACTGGTGACACTGCTGCGCGAGGCGGGTGTGAGCGATTACTCCATCCATCTCGACCCGGAAACCAACATCCTGTTCGGCGTGCTGACGCGCCCGAAGAACCACGGCATGGCGGCACTGCCCGACCATCCAGTGATGAAGAAATGGTGGGCGCATATGGCTGATATCATGGAGAGCAATCCCGATCATTCGCCGGTCGCAAAAGATCTTGTGACGGTGTTCCATCTGCCATGAGCGAGAGCATCAGACCGGGCCGCGTCGCGGTCATCGATATCGGCAAGACCAATGCCAAGGTCGTCGTCATCGACACCGGCAGCGGCGAAGAGATCGCCGCTGAGAAACAGGCGAACCCCGTCCTTCGCGATGGAATTTATCCGCATTACGATGTGGAAATGCTCTGGCGCTTCATTCTCTCCGCGCTTCAGCGTTTCGGCCAGAAGCCCGGTTTCGATGCGATTTCCATCACCACCCATGGCGCTTCGGCAGCACTTCTCGATGCGAACGGCGATCTCGCCATGCCGGTGCTCGATTACGAACACGGCTATCCCGCCGCCATTGAGGCAGCCTATCGCGGCATCAGGCCAGATTTTGCCGAGACCGGCTCACCGCAGCTTCCCGTCGGGCTGAACCTTGGCGCGCAAATCCATTTCCAGAAAACGGCCTTTCCGGACGACTTCTCCAGAGTTCGCAGCATCGTCACCTATGCGCAATATTGGGCGGGGCGACTGACGGGCATTCAGGCCACGGAAACGACCTCGCTCGGCTGCCATACCGATCTCTGGAATCCACGCCGGAGAAGTTTCTCCTCGCTCGTCGCGCGTCTCGACATCGAACAATTGATGGCGCCGGTTCGCTCCGCTTTCGATGTGCTGGGAAGAATCCGCCCTTCGCTGGCCGTCGAAACCGGACTGTCTCCCGATATGCCGGTCTATTGTGGCATCCACGATTCCAACGCATCGCTCCTGCCGCATCTTCTGCGCCGGGACGGTGATTTTTCGGTCGTCTCCACCGGCACCTGGGTAGTGAATTTCGCCATCGGCGGCGCGGCGGGTTCGCTCGATCCCACCCGTGACACACTCCTGAATGTCGATGCTTTCGGCCGTCCCGTTCCCTCCTCCCGCTTCATGGGCGGCAGGGAATATGAAATGCTGGCGCAGCAATTCGGAGCAGCGGAAGACGAAGCGATAGACGCGGCTCTCGCTGACGTGATTGCCGGGGGCATGATGCTGCTGCCGAGCGTCGTCAGCGGCTCCGGCCCCTTTCCGGACAAGGCGGCGCGCTGGATTGGCGATGAAAACGCCACGGCGGCGGAACGGCACGCAGTGACGTCACTTTATCTCGCCCTGATGACGGAATGCAGCCTGTCGCTCATCGGGCGGAAAGGCCCGATCCTTGTGGAAGGCCCCTTCGCCAGCAACACCCTTTATCTGAAGGCGCTGGCCGGCTTTGCAAAGACCGAAGTAACGGCGGTCGAAGGGTCCACGGGCACCAGCGCCGGTGCGGCCCTGCTCACCGGCATCAAGCCGCTTGCCGGTCGCGAGCGCCATTTCACGCCGCACGACATTCCCGGTCTCGCTTCTTACCGCAATGCCTGGCGAGGCCACATGGCCTGATGCGAAACGCGAAATGCGGCCGAATGGTCGGCCGCATTTTGATTTTGCAGAAGGATCAGCCCTTGATGAAGGCCAGAAGATCGGCGTTCAGCACATCGGCATTGACGGTGAGCATACCGTGCGAGAAGCCGGGATAGGTCTTCAGCGTGCCGTTTTTCAACAGCTTCACCGATTTCAGCGCGGAGTCGGCAATTGGCACGATCTGGTCGTCTTCGCCATGCAGCACCAGTGTCGGAACGCTGATATTCTTCAGGTCTTCGGTCTGGTCGGTTTCCGAGAAGGCCTTGATGCCGTCATAATGGGCCTTTGCGCCGCCCATCATGCCCTGTCGCCACCAGTTCTGAATAACGCCTTCATGAACGGTCGCGCCATCGCGGTTGAAGCCGTAGAAGGGACCGGCCGGTACATCGCGGAAGAACTGCGCGCGGTTTGCGGCGAGCGACGAGCGGAAGCCGTCAAAAACCTCCATCGGCAGGCCTTCCGGATTGGCCGCGGTCTTGAGCATCAGCGGCGGCACGGCGGAAACGAGAACCGCCTTGGCGACACGGCCGGCGGGTTCGCCATGTTTTGCGACATAACGGGCGACTTCGCCACCGCCGGTGGAATGGCCGATATGGACGGCGTTCTTCAGATCGAGAGCTTCGACGACGGCAAAGGCATCGGCGGCGTAGTGGTCCATGTCGTGACCGTCGGCAACCTGGGCGGAACGGCCATGGCCACGGCGGTCATGGGCGACGACGCGAAAACCCTTGGAAACGAAGAACAGCATCTGCGCATCCCAGTCATCGGACGAGAGCGGCCAGCCATGGTGGAACATGATCGGCTGGGCATCCTTCGGGCCCCAGTCCTTGTAGAAGATTTCCGTTCCGTCTGTCGTCTTAACAAAGCCCATGATCGTTACTCCTTCGGTTGCGTTGGCATCTCCGGCGCAGCCTGTTGTGCGCCGGTTTGATGGAGGGATGATGACGCAGGATAACGGTTGCAACAATTGCAACAATAATTGGGAATGAATTGCTGTTTATGAAATTATCTTCTCGACCCGCATACCATTGCGGCACACGTGTCGACCCGCTCCGCGCCCTCATGCAAGTGTGAGAACGGGGATGACCGGCGGAGGGTTCCGTGAATTCGACGCGGCCTCAGTCTACCTCGGGATCGTATTCTCTCGGGCTCTCGTCCTTCGAGAACAGGACACAGGGCCCGCGTGAACCGCGCGGATCATAGGCATATCCCTTGGCGGTCAGCGCCTGCATGATATCGCGAACCCCGGCGAGACCGTAAAGATGGTCATGCAGTTCCACGAATATCCGCTCCACGCCGGTCAGATCGGCCCTGCCGAGCAGATCGCGTTCCGCACCCTCGATATCCATCACGAGCGCGGTGATGCCCCGGCTGGCGATAAATTCATCGATATTGGCGGAGGAAATTTCGATGCGTTTTTCATAGGGGCCCTGATTTTCGTCCATGGACGACATCCAGAGATCCCTGCGGACATAAAAAGGATAGGAGCTCGGCTCGTCGGCGGTGAGAAGCCCCTGTGAAAACACGACATTGCCGCGGCAATTGGCCTTGATCACCCGCTCTGCCAGCGCCGCGGTGGAGGGGTTGGCCTCGAAGGCCCAGACAGCAACATCCTCGATGCCGGCGATGATCGAGGTGATGATCCCGATACCGGAGCCCAACTCCAGCACCCGATCGCCGGGCTTGATGGCTTTCAGGACGCTGCGGGCCTCTTTCGCCTCATAGCTGCCGTCGGTCAGCGCCTGCCAGATGACTGGCGACACCTCATCGGAAGAGAGGGGAAGGGCAACTCCATGCACGTCCAGTATTTCCATGTCTCAAGCCTTTTCGCAAAACCCGGCCGCTTTGTCGCAATGATCCCATATCGACCGGGAATGCTCTACAGCATCGTTGCGGCAACCGGTATCGGTTTTCGCAAGCAACGCTATGACGTGGTAAAAATTCAAGATACGGCAGGCACCAAAACAGGCGCGTCTCAGACGGAACTCCAGGCCACAAGCTCCTTGGCCGGCAACGGTCTGCTGATCAGATATCCCTGAACCTGATCGCAGCCCAGACGCCTGACGCATTCATATTGCTCTTCCGTCTCGATACCTTCCGCAATCGTCGTCATCCGCAGACTGCGGCCGACGCCGACCACGAATTCCACGATCGCCAGCGCGTCGCGGTCGCTGGTGATATCGCGCAGGAACGAGCGGTCGATCTTGATCTTGTCGAAGGGCACGCCGCGCAAATTGGCGAGCGATGAATAACCTGTCCCGAAATCGTCCATGGCGATCTGGATGCCGACGGCCTTCAGGCGCGACAACGTGTTGATCGTCTGGTCGCTCTTGTTGAGCAGGATCGATTCGGTGATTTCAAGCTCGAGCCGGCTGGGTTCCAGCCCGCTTTTCTCAAGCGCGCCCATGACGTTCTGGATGAGACTGGTGCTGTGGAACTGAACCGGCGACAGATTGACCGCCACCTTCATGTCCTCGTCCCAGCCCATCGCCTCGCGGCAGGCGGTCTCCATCACCCATTTTCCGAGCGAATGGATGAGACCCGTTCTTTCCGCCACGGGAATGAACACGCTGGGCGGCACATCACCCCGCACGGGATGTTTCCAACGCAGCAACGCCTCGAAGCCGCAAAGCTTGCGTGTCTGCGTCGCCACCTGCGGCTGGTAATAGACTTCCATCTCGTCGTTCTGCAACGCGGTCTGCAGATCGGCCTCGAAGGACTTTTTCTCGGTCAGCTGCTTTTGCATGCGGACCTTGAAAACGCTCGCCCGGCCGGGGCCGATGGCTTTCGCCTCATAAAGCGCCAGATCCGCGCGCTTGAACAATTCATCCGCATCGACGGCGCCGTGCGATATGGCGATGCCGATGCAGGTGCCGATTTTGACTTCCTGCTCGCCCAGCTGGTAGGTGCGGCTGATCTGGTCGATGAGCTTGGTGGCAAGGCGGCGAGCGGCATCCTCGTTCAGATCGTCGGAGACGACGGCAAATTCGTCGCCGCCCAGACGGCAGACCATGTCGTAATCGCCGCCGATGCCCGAGAGACGCTGCGCCACGGCCTGAAGCAGCGCATCGCCGGCATCGTGGCCGAGCGTGTCGTTGACGTCCTTGAACCCGTCGAGATCGAGCAGGAGGATGGCTGTCGTTCCCGTCCCGCCGAAGGATCGGCGCAACCTCTCGATCAGTTCCTGCCGGAACAGCGCGCGGTTCGGCAGTCCCGTCAGCGCGTCATGATAGGCGTCGTGTTCGAGCCGGACATTCTTCGCCTGCAATTCCAGCGTCGCGGCACGCAGATCGTCCGTCAGACCGCGCATGCTTTTCTGCGCGCGGTTCAGGAGATCGTTCTGGCGAAGCAGCAATATGACAAGCGCGATACCGCACAGGATCAGGCCGCCCGCCAGCGCGGTATAAACGATATGCAGCTTGCGCACATCCTCATGGGCCGTATCGATCAGATTGACGTCATAAGCGACGGAAGACGAGGCAAGCGTCGTCATCGGCGCGTCGAGCGCGCTCATCGTCGCGAGCAGATCCGGAACCTCGGCCGGATTGAGGTTGTTCACCTGCTGCTCGAGACGGGCCAGAACGGCATCGAGGCGGGTTACGAGATCCCGCCATTGCTGTTTTTCATTGATGAAGGCCCCGAGATTGCCCTGCTTCAAAAGCTCAAGCCGGCTCAGCATGATGTCCAGGCGCAGTTGCAGCTCATCCCGGTCGATCTTGCCGGGATTGAGCGCGAACACGGCCAGCTTGTTCTGGAGGCGCAGATATTCGGCTACGGTCTGGCTGACGGCCCAGGAATCATTGTAGCGGGCGAATTTCTGCAGAGCGGTCTGCCGCTCGGCAATGACGAAAGCGATATAGCCCGTTGCCAGGACGAAGCAACAGATGATCACCGCCACAAGTTTTCGCAAACGGCACCTTTATTCCACTATCAGTTTGGCAACTTGCCATGCGGACCGCGAATAATAGGTCTGCTTCTGCAGTTCCGGATCGCTGTCATAGGGATAGATGACGAACAACGGGCCTTTTTCGCGAACTGTCATGTAATTGCCATCCAGCTTGATCGCCAGAATAACGTTAAATTTCTTAAAATCTTCAATCGGTATCGTGCTGACATAATCGTTGAGAGCGACTGCCGTGACGCTGGTGCCCTTCGCGCCGACGACATCCATCAATTTTGCCAGCGAAACGCCATCGAAACGGACGCGGCCATCATGCCAGGGCGTTGTCGTCTCCACCGTCACCATGCCGAGCGCTTCCAACATGTCACGATCAAATACCGCGGCACCCTCGCCATTCGTATTGGCGATGTTTCCGGATATGGTTAATATTGGTTTTCCTTGCGGTTTGGCAATTTCGCCGGCTTCGGCACAGGAAAGCCACGCGAGCGACAAGAACGCACTGAGAAGTACCCGGGCGAAACTCATACTTTTTCTCCATCGATAACGTTCAGGTCGAGGGTTTTCGCCAACCTGTAAAGGTCAAGGGAACCGACACTAGCAATATATATCAGGAATGGATGTTATATCCTCAGTGAGATTTTATCCGTATTTTCTCTAGGTTTTGAGTAAACCCTTTGGATAAGTTTTCCGTCTTATTGTATTTTTTCAGGCCACGCGTCCCATTATGACACAAGCGACAAGCTCCGGAGGCCTCTCCCGATAATTCGTCAGGTGCGACAAAGGCCGAATTGTGGCGAGAGCCTTTCCGTCGTCGCGCAGCTGCATCTGATTCGCCTGAGGCAGCCGGATAAGCAACGCCCCGTCCGCGTGCCAGATTGAAATGACGAATGGCAAATTCTGCGTCACGGAAAAATCATGGCGATTGCCGGAGCGCGCGGTTGAAACATACCGCCCGGGCCTTAATATAAAGGCTGTCGTTTCCGTTTCCGACAATTCCAGAAGCCCCCGTCGGAAATATCCAGACACACGTTCCGCGCAGCGAAAGCCGCGATGCCGGATATCGTCCGGCCAGGAAAATTCTGTTCACGTCTCCGGGCCGGACGGCATTTCGCCGTATCGGCCGCATCATGAAGGTAGCCCCTATGCACACCTATCCCGACATCAAACTTCTCATTGATGGCGAATGGCGAGACGCCGTTTCCGGCAAGACGATCGCCGTGTCCGATCCGGCAACCGACGAGATCATCGGCGCGATTGCGCATGCCGAGAAGGAAGACCTCGATCTGGCGCTTGCCGCCGCCGAGCGCGGTTTCAAGGTGTGGCGCGACACCTCGCCCTTCGAGCGCTCGAAGATCATGCGCAGGGCGGCCGACCTCCTGCGCGAGCGCAAGGACAAGATCGCCTACATCATGACCCGCGAACAGGGCAAGCCGCTGGCGCAATCGGGCACCGAGGTCATGGGCGCCGCCGACACCATCGACTGGTTCGCGGAAGAAGCACGCCGCACCTATGGGCAGGTCATTCCGGCGCGCGCAACCGGCGTTTCTCAGCTTGCCATCAAGCTGCCGGTCGGTCCCGTCGCGGCGTTTACGCCGTGGAACTTCCCGATCAACCAGATCGTCCGCAAACTTTCCGCAGCGCTTGCCACCGGCTGCTCCATCATCGTCAAGGCGCCGGAGGAAACACCCGCATCGCCGGCCGAACTGATCCGCGCCTTCGTGGATGCCGGCGTGCCGGCGGGCGTCATCGGCCTCGTTTACGGCGTTCCATCCGAGATTTCGGAATATCTGATCCCGCATCCGGTTATCCGCAAGATTTCCTTCACCGGCTCTACTCCCATCGGCAAACATCTGGCCGCACTTGCCGGCAAGCACATGAAGCGCGCCACGATGGAGCTCGGCGGCCATGCGCCGGTGATGATCTTTAACGACGCCGATATCGACAAGGCAATCGAAGTCACCTCGCTCGCCAAGTTCCGCAATGCCGGTCAGGTCTGTGTCGCCCCCACCCGCTTCCTCGTGCAGGACGGCGTGGCCGACCGTTTCCTTGAAGGTTTCGTGGAAGCGACGAAGGCCATCAAGGTCGGCAACGGGCTGGAAGACGGCGTCATCATGGGACCGCTCGCCAATGAGCGCCGCATTCCGGCGCTGGAAGGCCTCATCAACGACGCCGTTTCCCATGGCGCAGAATTGAAGACCGGCGGCCGCCGCATCGGCAACAAGGGCAATTTCTTCGAGCCGACGGTTCTCGCCAATGTGCCGACCACCGCCAAAATCATGAATGACGAGCCCTTCGGCCCGGTCGCCATCATCAACCGCTTCTCGAGCTTCGATGACGCCATCACCGAGGCGAACCGCCTGCCCTTCGGGCTTGCATCCTACGCCTTCACCGGCTCGGTCAAAACCGCGCACGCGCTCGGTCAGCAGGTCGAGGCCGGCATGCTGACCATCAACCACAACGGCCTTGCGCTTCCGGAAGTCCCCTTCGGCGGCATCAAGGATTCCGGTTATGGCACGGAAGGCGGCTCGGAAGCGGTTCAGGCCTATCTGGAGACCAAATTCGTCAGCCAGATGAGCTGAGTTGCACAGAAACTTCTTCTCCCCGCCGGGGAGAAGATGCCCGAAGGGCAGATGAGGGGGCGAGCTCTCCGCATATCGCTACGCTCGCCCCCTCATCCCGCTGCCGCGACCTTCTCCCCCTCGGGGAGAAGGCGAAAGTCGCGCTCGCTCGATCCATTCTCACCTCCGATCGTTGCTCAGCCTTCTTGCGTATAGCCTCCTTCTGCCCTAAAAGAACAAAAAGTGAACCTTGAGGGCGATATGAGCGACGCGGCGGCACCGGCACTGAAGGAAATCTTCAACCGCGAGAAACTGCGGCATATCGCCGATGAGACCAAGGCCGTTCATCCGCCATTTGACGTTTCCGCCTTCATGGCGCTCGCCACCGAAAACCTCGAAGCGCTGGGCATCATGCAGCGCATGCGGCAGGTGGCGACGAGCCTGCATGCGACACTTCCCGGCGACTATGCCCGCAACATCGAAATCCTGACCGCCGCAGCGCCGGGCATCGGCAACGGTTTCGCCTCCATTTCGCTTCCGGAATATGTGGCGCTCTACGGCCTCGATGATTTCGATCTTTCCATGGAAGCGCTGCATTATTTCACCCGCTTCGGCTCCTCGGAATTCGCCATCCGTTATTTTCTGCAACAGGACTTAGGCGCCACCCTCGCCGTGATGGAAACGTGGTCACGGCACGAAAACGAACATGTGCGGCGGCTGGCGAGCGAAGGCTGCCGGCCCCGTCTGCCATGGTCGTTCCAGCTCAAACCTCTCATCGACGATCCCTCGCCGGTCACCGCAATCCTCGACACGATGAAAGCCGACGAGGCGCTTTATGTGCGCAAATCCGTCGCCAATCATCTGAACGATATCACCAAGGACAATCCCGCTTTCGTGCTGGCGCTGATCGATACATGGCCGAAGGACAATCCGCATACACGCTGGATCACGCGGCAGGCCCTGCGCACATTGATCAAGAAGGGCGATGCCGCCGCACTTGCCCATCTCGGCGCGCATGAGGAAGCGGAAATTTCCCTTGCGGCATTTCAGGTTACGCCGGACAAGGTTGCGCTCGGCAATCCGGTGCGGATTTCAGCCTCCTTCACTTCGACGGCGAAACGGCCGCAGAAACTGGTGATCGACTACGCCGTGCACTACGTGAAGAAGAGCGGCGACGCCTCCGCGAAAGTCTTCAAGTGGAAAGAGATCGAACTTAAGCCCGGCGAGACATGCGCGCTGTCGATCAGCCGCGCCATACGTGATTTCACGACCCGCAAACACTATCCCGGCATCCACAGGGTCGACCTGACGATCAACGGCAAGCTTGTGGCAGAAAGCGCCTTCGAGCTTCTGGGCTGATAGCGACTCACACCGCCGGGAAAATCTTCGCTCGGCGGATGATGACGGAACCGCGGTCTCCGGCGGCAACATCGTTTTCCGGCGGCACGTCGAATTCCAGGAGGTCGCCGCCATCGGTGCTGGCAATCACCCGGCGCTCGCCCGCCCGGTCGAGAACCCGCGCCACCAAGGCCGGAATGCCCTCATGCAGATCTTCCCACTCCAGATCGCCGGGGCGAGCGTAGATGTCCACCGCGCCATCGCCTTGAGCGTAGGAGAAAGGCAACTCGTTATCGCCGACATAGACCTTGCCGCCGCGCGCCACACCGGACACCCGGTTGGCATCGCCCAGAAAGCGCATGACGAAGGCGCTGTTCGGCTGGCGGCAGACCTCCTTCGGCGTGCCCTCCTGCACGATCTCGCCCTGATTGAGGATGACCACACGGTCGGCAAGATCGAGCGCCTCTTCCTGGTCATGCGTCACGAAAATCGTGGTGATGCCGAGCGAATCGTGAATCTCGCGCAGCCAGCGGCGCAGGTCGCGGCGCACATTGGCGTCCAGCGCCCCGAAGGGCTCATCGAGCAGAAGCACCTTCGGATCAACCGAAAGCGCACGCGCCAGCGCCACGCGCTGCCGCTGGCCACCGGAAATCTGCGCCGGGAAACGGTCGCCCAGGCCATCGAGCTTCACCAGCCGCAGAAGCTCTTCGACGCGGGCATCGATTGCCGCCTTGTCCCGCTTCACCTTCGAAACCTTCATGCCGAAAGCGATGTTTTGATGCAGGGTCATATGCGGAAAGAGCGCGTAATGCTGGAACACGAAACCGACGCCGCGATCACGCACCGGAATATTGGTGGCGTCCTCGTCGCCGAAAAAGATACGGCCGCCATCGCTATATTCGAGACCGGCGACCATGCGCAAAATCGTGGTCTTGCCGGAACCTGAGGGACCGAGCAGCGCCAGCAGTTCGCCGCTTTCGATATCCAGCGAAACATCGCGCACGGCGCGGAAGGTATCGAAGGTCTTCACCACATTTTCGAGGCGGATTTTCATGGGAATCAGGTCTCCGTGGCGATGGCGGCATCGCCGTTGGTCTTCTTGGCCCCGCGTCCGGCGCCGCGCCGTTCCAGAGCCACCTTGGCGATGATGGTGACGACGGCGAGGGTGGCGAGGATCGAGGCCGAGGCAAAAGCGCCGGCCGTCTGGTAATCGTGGTAAAGCAGCTCGATATGCAGCGGCAGCGTATTGGTCTGGCCGCGAATATTGCCCGATACGACCGATACCGCGCCGAACTCGCCCATCACGCGGGCGTTGCACAGCACGACGCCGTAAAGCAGCGCCCATTTGATATTCGGCAAGGTGACCGAAAAGAAGGTGCGCCAGCCGGAGGCGCCAAGCGACGTCGCCGCCTCCTCCAGATCGCGGCCCTGCGCCTGCATCAGCGGGATAAGTTCCCTCGCCACGAAAGGCGCGGTGACGAACATCGAGGCGATGACGATGCCGGGCAGCGCAAAAAGTATCTTGATGTCATGTGCATCGAGGAACGGGCCGAAAAGCCCCTGCAGCCCGTAAACGAAGAGATAGGCGACACCCGCGACGATCGGCGAGATGGAAAAGGGTATCTCGATCAGCACCAGCAGGAATCGTCGACCGGGGAAATCGAACTTGGTGATCGCCCATGCGGCCGCAACACCGAAGGCCGTATTGACCGGCACGGCGATCAGCGCCGTCAGCACCGTCAACATGATGGCGTGGCGGGTATCGGGATGGGTGATGGTGGCCGTATAGGCCTTCCAGCCCTGCGAAAAGGCCTCGACGCCGATGATGATAAGCGGCGCCAGGACCAACAGGGCGCCGATGACCAGCACAAAAGAAATCAGGCTGCGGCGAACGAGAGGCGAGTCGCCGACGCGTGGCGGTTTGCGATGTGAAGAAACGGCGCTCATCTCTCAGCCTCTCACCGTATAACGAAGCGCGCGCGCCTGCAGATAATTGGTTACCGCCAGCATAACGAAGGCGGTGATGAGCAGCACGGAGGCGATGGCGGCGGCGGCCTGATAGTCATATTCCTCCAGTCGGATGAAGATCAGCAGCGCCGTGATTTCCGTCGAAAACGGCTGATTGCCGGCGATGAAGATGATCGCCCCGAATTCACCGAGGCTGCGGGCGAAGGACAGCGACAGACCGGCGAGCAACGCCGGCGTCAACAGCGGCAGGATGATCTTGCGGAAAATTTCGAGATCGGAACCGCCAAGCGACTGCGCCGCTTCCTCAAGCGCCGGATCGAGGTCTTCCAGCACCGGCTGCACGGTCCGCACGATGAAAGGCAGGCTGGTAAAGGCCATCGCCACCATGATGCCAAGCGGCGTATAGGCCACCTTGATGCCGAATTGCGAAAGCACCGAGCCGAACCAGCCATTGCCCGCAAAAAGCGTCGTCAACGCAATGCCCGCAACGGCGGTCGGAAGCGCAAAAGGCAGATCGACGATGGCATCGACGATGCGCCAGCCGGGAAAGCGGTAACGCGTCAGCACCCAGGCGAGCGCCAGCCCGAAGATGACGTTGAACAGCGTGGCGGCCAGCGCGCAGAGCACGGTAACACGATAACTGGCCACGGCGCGCGGCGAGGAGATGATCGACCAATATTCGGCAGGGCCGAGGCTTGCCGCCTTGAACACCAATGCCGAGAGCGGCAGAAGCACAATGATGGCAACGTAAGTCAGGGTAACGCCAAGGGACAATTTCAGCCCCGGCAGAACATTGCGCTTCAAACCCCGCCCCCATTCATCAAAAAGCGACCCGGCGGTTTCCCGCCGGGTCTTTTACCTGTTGCGTATCGCTGTGATTAACGGCTGCCGTAAAGCGTATCAAGCGTCGCGCCGGATGCAAAATGCTCTTTCTGGATTTTGTCCCAGCCGCCGAAGACATCATCGACGTTGACGAGGCGAATGGCCGGGAACTTGTCCTTGAATTCGCCGACGACCTTTTCATTGTGGACGCGGTGGCCGAATTCGGCGGCGATGCGCTGGCCTTCCTCGGTATAGAGGAAGTCGAGATAGCTCTTCGCCAGATCGCGCGAGCCGCGCTTGTCGACGACCTTGTCCACCACGGCCACCGGGAATTCGGCCAGCAGGCTGACGGAGGGCACGACGCCTTCCACCTTGTCTGCGCCATATTGCTTGGCGATGCCGCGCGTCTCTGCTTCGAAGGTGATCAGCACGTCGCCGATTTCACGCTCAACGAAGGTGGTGGTGGCGGCACGGCCTCCCGTGTCGAACACCGGCGTATTGTCGAAGATTTTCTTGACGAATGCCTGAACCTTCGCGTCGTCGCCGTTGAACTTCTCCTTGGCGTAAGCCGTGGCGGCGAGATAGGTGTAACGGGCGTTACCCGAGGTCTTCGGATTGGGGAAAACGATCTTCACATCGTCGCGGGCAAGATCGTCCCAGTCCTTGATACCCTTGGGATTGCCGGCGCGCACGAGGAAGGACGGGAAGGAATAGAAGGGCGATGCGTCGTTCGCAAAATCCTTCTTCCAGTCGGCGGAAACGAAGCCCTGCTTCACCAGAAAATCGACATCGGTGACCTGATTGAAGGTGACGACATCGGCTTCCAGACCCTCGACGATGGCGCGCGCCTGCTTGGAGGTGCCGGCATGCGACTGGTCGACCGTGACGCCCGGATGCAGCTTGATGAACGCCTCGTTCTCGGCCGCGAAAACTTCGCGGGCGACATCGTAGGATGCGTTGAGAATGGTGGTCGGAGACTGCGCCTGCGCCGCACCTGCAAAAAGAGCGGCAATGGCAGTACCGATAATGAGAAGACGTTTCATGAATACCCCCGGCAATTCGAATGGTGCTCAACATAGCGGGCGGCGGCAACGCCCGCGAGAAACAGCCATGCTTTCCGGGCGCGCAGATTGGAAATTTCGCCCAAAGAATATCGACTCCAAAGGCGATGATTTCATATACGGCAAGAAGCCGGATTTCTTTTGCGTTGCCCTAAAGACGATGATCGGGAAACAGATTGCCGGAATGCGCGGCAAAATAAGGCGCAATGTCCTCCTCCCTCACCTCCTCCAGCCGTGCCGGTTGCCAGCGGGGATTGCGGTCCTTGTCGACCAGCGCCGCACGCACGCCTTCGTAAAAATCATGCTGGCGCAATATTTCCGTGCCGGCGGCAAATTCCCGCTCCAGGCATTCGATGAGGCTCGCGCTTTCCCGGCCGAGACGCAGCAGCCTCAGGGTCAGTTTCAGACTGGTGGGGGAGCGTTTTTGCAGGACCTTGAGGGTCTCGCGCGAAAACGCATCCTGGCGCGCCGAAAGCGCGGCGAAAATCTCCTCGACCGTGTCGAAACTGAATGTCGCGTCGATGATATCCCGATTTATGGATAAAACGCCTTCACCGGCCTCGACGGCGTGCGCCGCGATTACCGTCTCGATGCTGTCTGTATCCGCCGCTTGCGACAGATCTTGGACCAACCCCTCGAGACGGTCCGAAGGAACAAGATAGTCGGCAAAGCCGGCATAGATGG
Organism: Agrobacterium sp. 22-223-1; assembly: GCF_053522385.1. Classification (NCBI taxonomy): domain Bacteria; kingdom Pseudomonadati; phylum Pseudomonadota; class Alphaproteobacteria; order Hyphomicrobiales; family Rhizobiaceae; genus Agrobacterium; species Agrobacterium sp. 22-223-1. Next base: position 698,420 of record NZ_JBNWCN010000002.1, on the reverse strand, counting down.
CATCGGCAGCAGTAACGGCATTGCCCGTCAATCCCAGCCAGGTGCCGCATTCGCTCGGCGCCCGTGGCAAAAGCCAGGAGCCGCCGACATCCGGGAAGTAACCGATGCCGGTTTCCGGCATGGCGAGTTTTGTGCGTTCCGTGACGATGCGGTGGCTGCCATGGGCTGAAATGCCGACACCGCCGCCCATGACGATGCCGTCCATCAGGGCGATGTAGGGTTTGCCGAAGCGGGCAATGCGATAGTTGAGCGGAAATTCTTCCCGCCAGAAATCAAGCACCTGCGGGTCGCCCGCCTTGCCGAGATCGTGAATGATGCGGACATCGCCCCCGGCGCAAAGCCCCCTGTCGCCTTCTCCGGTCAGCACCACACAGGAAACACCGGCATCCTCTTCGAAACGCTGAAGCGCCTGAAACAGGTCGCGCACCATCGGCAAGGTCAGGCTGTTGATGGCCTTCGGGCGGTTGAGGCGAATGATGCCTGCCCCTCCCCGTTTTTCGACGATGACCTGCGCATCCGCTTCCGTTCTCTGTTCCAAGACCGCCTCCTCCGCTGCCCATTCATCCGGCCATCTTGGCGGCCCTGGCGCGATCACGCAACGTTGATCTTGTTCTGCGGGAACGTCTTTCGCTCAAACCGCTTTAACGGGCAGAAAATGCCAGAAATCCGTTTTCGCAATGCAGCATGTTTGCTTGACGCCCGGAAAATCATGGCATGTAATGGGTTCTGGAAATGCCGGCATTGATTCCTGTCGAGCGTGTGCCGGACCAAAGCGGAATGTCGCCTTCTCATAGGCGCTGTAAACAGCAACGGGAGACGAGCATGCAGGTTTCGGAACACGAATGGATCAGTAAACGGGCATATACACTCTGGGAAAAGGAAGGCCACCCGCATGGGCGCGATGCGCACCATTGGGAACAGGCCAAGCATGAATTTTCGCTGCTGAAGACATCGGAAGCGACGAAACCCGCAACGCGCAAGAAGGCCGCTCCCAAGGCCGCTGCTGCAGAAGCCGCATCGGATGCGGAAGCCCCGGCAAAACCCAAGGCCCGAGTGCGCAAGGCTGCCGCCGCGAAGTAGCGGCTCGTAAAGCCAAGTTGAAGCCATAAATGAAAAAGCCCGACAATCATGCCGGGCTTTGTCCGTTTAGCGCGGGTCACAACCCGGATCGCCGATCCGGCAGCCATCGCGGAAATTTTCCGAAGCAGGCGCACGGCGCGGGTCATCCCACTGGCGACGCTCTGGGCGACGCTGGCCTTCATCCTGATTCTGCTGGCCATCGCGATTGCGGTCGCGGTTTTCATCTTCGAAGCGACGGCGGTCGTCGTCGCGGCGCGGCCTGTCCTGATTTCTGTCACCCTGGTTCCAGTCGCCGTAACGACGTTCCCAGCGCCCGTCATTCGGGCCACCACCCTGGCGGGGGTCACGCCACTCGTCACGCGGACGGGGGCGATCCCAGTCGGCGCGGGGCGGCGGAGGCGCGGCGTTCCAGTAACCGCCGGACGGCGGCGGACGGCGCCAGCGGTCGCGCTCGCGGTAGAAGTCGCGGTCGCGGTAATAGCGGTCCCAATAACGGCCGACTTCGAAGGTGATCACCGGCACGCCGAGATCGCGGTAATAACGCGGTTCGACATAGACCCGGTTTTGCCGGTAGGTCGTAGCGATATAACGCCCGGCCACCCAGCCGCGGCCGCCCACGAAGGAAACATCGCACCACGGCGTATCGGAAAGGCAGCCGTGCACGGTGAGCGGCGCACCATTCGGGATAACCACGACGGCCGGATAGGCCGTGCTCGGGCCGGAGCGCATATTCACATTCGCGGTGGCGAAACCCCGCGTCGCAGCTTCGGCAAGTGCCGGTGCGGCGAGCATGGCCACCAGCGCAATTGCGCCAAACAGTTTTTTCTTCACTTCTTTCTCCTCAAGCAAAGGCCCGCTTTGCCCTTGTCGGCATCCACCATGTTCGATGGACGAGTATGCGTTCCGCATACTGCCACGACCGGAAAATACGCGGTTCTGCATGAACGCAGCATGAAACAAATGAGGCATCCAATCAGTTCCACCTGCGGCAATCAGCGCCCGATAAATCGCCGCCGGAATGGACCGCCGGTCTTGACTTCGGGGGGCAATCATCCGACTTCAATGCAACAGCAATATGGAGCAGAACCATGAGCGAAACCGCACAGACGACCGTCGACCAGAGCGAAGTGGATCGCTTCTCCGCGATGGCTGCGGAGTGGTGGAGCCCGACCGGCAAGTTCCGCCCGCTGCACAAGTTCAATCCGGTACGGCTCGAATATATCCGCAACCGCATCTGCGAGAATTTCGGCCGCGACCCGAAGGCGCACCGCCCGCTGGAAGGGCTGCGCATATTGGATATCGGCTGCGGCGGCGGCCTTCTCTCCGAACCCGTTGCACGCATGGGCGCGGATGTGGTGGGCGCCGATCCCTCGGAAAAGAATATCGGCATCGCCTCCACCCATGCCCGCGAAAGCGGGGTCAGCGTCGACTACCGCGCCGTGACTGCCGAGCAGTTGCAGGAAGCCGGCGAAACCTTCGACGTCATCCTTAACATGGAGGTGGTCGAGCATGTGGCCAATGTCGATCTCTTCGTCACCACCTGCGCGAAAATGGTGCGCCCCGGCGGCCTGATGTTCGCCGCCACCATCAACCGCACGCTCAAAGCCCGGGCACTGGCGATCTTTGCCGCCGAAAACGTGCTGCGCTGGCTGCCGCGCGGCACGCACCAATATGAAAAGCTCGTTCGCCCGGAAGAGCTCGAGCGGCCGCTGGTGGCGAGCGGCATGGATATCATCCACCGCACCGGCGTCTTCTACAACGTGCTGCAGGATCGCTGGAATCTTTCGCCGGATATGGATGTCAACTACATGATGCTGGCGAAGCGGCCGGCGCAGGGGTAAACCCAGGACGCTATTTGCGTGAGGTCGTCCTAAAGAAATTCAGTTGACGTCGTCGGGCAGCACCGGCAGCGGCGCGATCTCGATACCCTCGTCCAGCAATGCCTTGGCGTCCTGCGCCGAGGCATTGCCGATGATGCCGCGCTCATCCGCTTCGCCATAGTGGATCTTGCGGGCTTCTTCCGGAAATTTATCGCCGACATCTTCCGCATTGGCGCGGATATTGGCAACGGCCTCGCGGATTTTCGCAAGCGCCTCTTTTCGGGCGGTATCCATGGCCAGCGTCTGGCGTTCGTCTTTCTTGCGGGCGGTGGAAACCGAAGGCGCCATCAACAGCTTGGAGACCTGCACGGAATTGCAGACCGGACAGGACAGGAAACCGCGCTGCAACTGATCGTCGAAATCGTCGCTGCCGGCAAACCAGCCTTCGAACTCATGGCCCTTTTCACAGGCCAGCGCATAACGGATCACGCCGCTTCACCTCCGGCAGGTTTCAGGGGAATAACCGTGTCCAGACCGAACTCGCGGGCATTGCGGAGATTGGGAATTTTTCCGCGCGCGGCAGCCACCAGCGAGGTATCGATCTCGGCGAAGATGATCTCTTCGCCAGCGCCGCCGGCAACGGCCAGAACCTTGCCCCATGGGTCGATGATGATGGAATGGCCGAAGGTCTCCCGCCCGTCCTCATGCACGCCAGCCTGCGCGGCGGCGATGACGAAAGCGCCGTTTTCGATGGCGCGGGCACGCAGCAGGATTTCCCAATGGGCCTCCCCCGTCTGTCGGGTGAAAGCCGCCGGAACGGTCAGAACCTCCGCACCTGCCAGCGCTTCCGCGCGGAAAAGCTGCGGGAAACGGACGTCATAGCAGATTGCGAAGCCGAATTTCCCCAGCGGAAGTTCGGCGATACGCGCCACTTCGCCGGGTTGATAGGCAGCGCTTTCACGCCAGCTTTCACCATTGTCGAGATCGACATCGAACATATGGATCTTGTCATAGCTGCAAATGCGCGAACCATCCGGCGCGAAGAGAAAACCGCGATTGGCAATCTTGCCATCCGGGCGGGCAATGGCCGTGGAGCCGACATGGACATGAATGCCGAGTTCGCGGGCAAGACAGGCGGCCGTCGCAACGATGATATCGCCATCGTCATCGCGCAGTTGCGCACGCAACGCCTGCCTGTCCTTCTGGATCGCGCCCGTCATTTCCGGGGTCTGCACGTAGACGGCGCCCTCGGCCGCAGCCGCACGCACCAGCCGTTCCATATCGGTGGCGTTTCTTGCCGGATCGACGCCGGAGCGCATCTGAATGGCGGCAGCCTTGAAACTCATCACATCCTCCATACCCGCAAGATCGCAGCCGATCAGGCGGCCAGTAGCGCATCCAGTTTACCGGCGCGCTCGAGCGCGTGCAGATCGTCGCAGCCGCCCACATGCTGGCCGTTGATGAAGATTTGCGGGAACGTCGTTCCTCCGGATTTCTCGATCATTTCCTGCCGGTATTCCGGCGTCGTCGTGGCGTTGTATTCGGCATAATCCACGCCCTTGCTGTCCAGCAGCGCCTTGGCGCGCGCGCAATAACCACAAAAATCCCGCGTATAGATCGTCACCGGTGCCATGTTCTCGAAGCCCTCGCAAACGTGCGGTAAAACGCACGATAAAGTCATGTCATTCAGGTTTCATATAGGCCCGGAAATGGCCATTGCAAAGGTCAAAACCGTCACATCCGCGGCACCGGCTTTGCGCAGGGCGCGGCTTGCCGCACCCACCGTCGCGCCGGTGGTATAGACGTCGTCCACCAGCACCACGCGCCTGCCATGGACATCGGTTTCCCGGCCGGGCGCAAGCGCGAAAGCGCCGCGCATATTGTCCCGCCGGGCGAGCGCGGAAAGCCCCACCTGCCGCTCTGTCGGCTTCACGCGCAGCAGCGTGCCGGCAAGCAAGGGCTTGCCGGAGGCCCTGGCCAGATGCCGCGCCAGCTCGGCGGATTGATTGAAACGGCGGCGCAGGAAACGGTTGCGATGCAATGGAACGGGCACGATGCAATCGCAGGCATCCACCGTTCCGTCACTTGCCCTCAGCATCCACAGCGCCATCAGGCGGGCGAGATCGGTCCGATCCTGATATTTCAGCCGGTGCACCAGCTTGCGGGCGGTTCCCTCATGGCTTGCGACGGCGCGCAGCCGGTCAAAAGGCGGCGGTTCGGCAATCGCCTGCGCGCTCACGAAACCGTCTCCGTGATCCCGCGCGAAGGGAATGCCCAGAACCTCGCAAAAAGGGCGGTCGACAAAGGCCACATCCCGCCAGCAATCCGCGCATAAGGCGCCCTCGCCGCCGGTCATGCGGGTGCAGCCCACGCAGGTTGGCGGGTAGACCATACGAAAGACCGCACGCCACATGTCTCCCGCCGCCGCCGGCACGGCCGCAGACTTCGACAGCAAACCCGAAAACAGACTTTCACCAGCACCCATGAGGTTGACTTTACCGCCGAACGGGTGCCTTTGCGAGAGCGATAGTTCCCTCCCGACACCGGGAAAACGATGCCCCAAGCGGCATGAGACCAACGATACGGCCCGCCGATCCCGAAGGCGTTTAAGGCCGAGCAGGCAAGACGATGGATATTCTCTTTGACCAGGCCCTGATCGAACAAAACCGTCGCCGGGCGTGGAACCGGCGCGACGACAAGGCCCTGTTTCTTCTCGATATGGCGGCCGAAGAGCTGGCCGACAGGCTTGCCATCGTCGAGCGCCAGTTCGAGACCGCAATCGAACTTCACGGCGGAACCGGCGTCACCGCCCGACGGCTGGCGGAAACCGGCAAGGTGGATACCATTCGCCGTATCGAAACCGAAAGCTCTTTTGCGACGGATGCGAATATTCCCGAAGCCGCTTCCATGGAGCATCTGCCGCTCGAGGAGGCCTCCGCCAACCTCATCGTTTCACCGCTTGCCCTGCATCTGACCAACGATACGCCCGGCGCGCTGATCCAGATCCGGCGGGCATTGAAACCGGACGGCCTGTTTCTCGGCGCCATTCCCGGCAGCGGCACCCTGCAGGAACTGCGCGACGTGCTGCTGACCGCCGAGGCGGAGCTGACCGGAGGCGCCAGCCCGCGTGTCATTCCCTTCGCCGATGTGCGCGATGTCGGCGCTCTTTTGCAGCGCGCCGGCTTTGCGCTCCCCGTGACCGATGCGGAAAGCTACACCGTGCGTTACGATTCGATTTTCCCGCTGATGCGCGACCTGCGCGCCATGGGCATGGCCAATCCGCTGGCAAGCCGCAGCAGAAAGCCGCTCAACCGCGCTTTTTTCCTGCGCGCGGCGGAGCTTTACGCCGAGCGATATTCCGATCCTGACGGGCGGATAAGGGCGACATTTTCCATCATCTATGTATCAGGCTGGGCGCCGCACGAAAGCCAGCAGAAACCGCTGAAACCCGGCTCCGCCAAGGTGCGGCTTGCCGATGCCTTAAAGACAACCGAGGTGAAGCTGTCCTGAGCGATCAGCCAAAAGGCTTCAACTCGACCAAAGTGTCTACGATGAATTGAAACACGGCATTGATATTGCTGCTGATGCTGCCTGCGCCAGCGATGAGGGCGGCGGAAATCAGCCCGATAATCAAGCCGTATTCAACCGCTGTCGCACCGTCTTCGTTTTTGCAAAAATTGATAAAAAAATGCAGCACAGGATATTCCCCATCCGCCATCCGGTGCGTTGCGACAACCGGCTTCTGCCCTGTTGAAATCAACTCTATCCTAGGTCGGCGATGTGAGGAATCCGTTACCTTTGATGGTAAACGATCAGCAACCGCTCTCGTTGCTATAACCCGTGACCACGCAGGGCATTTCCGGCATCGGCTGGGTGATGCTGCGACGGATGGAATAGGTCTTGCCCACATCGGTCTTCTTGATGGAGCCGGTGCTGATCATGTCGTAATTGTCGGGGAACTGCGCCACCCGCGTGGAGGATTTTCCGGCAAGCATGGGAGTGACGATGAGCGAGAGCGCGATAACCGCCGTGCCGAAAAGCAGCGCCACATTGAGCACGCCGGTGCGACGGGATTTGTCGGAATACAAGTGACGACCTTCCACCGTCTTCCAGAAATCCTCGTTCATGACCAACCTCGTCTCGCGCAGTTTACCGCTTCTTTAGCTTAACAATCTGCCAGAGGGTGCTGAACGATCTCTTAACACAGCCCCGTTTTGGCACGGCAAAGCGCTGCAAACGGGGCATTTTCACGAAGCTGTGACGGGATAATACGCGAGGACCTCGGGAGGGCTTCCCGATTTTATAGCAGATCCTGCAGGAAGGGGATGAGCGGCTCATCGGCCGGCGGCATGGGGTAATCGCGCAGGGCCTGCGGCTTCACCCATTTTATCGCCTGCCCTTCCCGGCCATGCGCAATGCCCTCATAACGGCGGCACACGTAAAGCGGCATCAGGAGGTGAAAGGTCTCATAGGTGTGGCTGGCAAATGTCAGCGGTGCGAGGCAGGCGACCTTGGTTTTGATGCCCAGCTCCTCGTCCAGTTCGCGGACAAGGGTTTCCTCCGGCGTCTCGCCATGCTCCACCTTGCCGCCCGGAAATTCCCACAGGCCCGCAAGCGACTTGCCTTGCGGACGCTGCGCCAGAAGAATGCGGCCATCCTGATCGAGAAGGGCGCTGGCGGCGACCAGCAGGATTTTTTTGCCAGCCTCGCTCATTCGCCGGTTCCCTTGCGCCAGTAGCGATAACGATAGGCCTCGGAGAAGCCGAATTTCTCATAAAGGGCGATGGCAGGCGCATTGGTGGAAACCACCTGCAGCCAGGCGGTTTTTGCGCCGCTTATTCTCGCCCAGCGCAGTGCCGACGACAAAACCTGCGTGCCGAGGCCCTTTTTACGCTGCGACTTTTCGACATCGAGAGAGATAATGCCGGCAAGGTCGTTATCCTGCACGCAGATCACGGTCGCGAGCGGATTGCCTTCCACTTCCTCATTGATGAAGAGGCCGAGCGCCGGCTTGATGGAGCTGACGATTTCCGCAATCGCTGGACGGAGCGCCGGGTCGCTATCGCTGACCTTGATGCTCGCCTCGACAAAACGGCCGATATCGTGGCTCGGCAGGCTGACCAGCGTTTCGGGCAGCTCCATGCCGGAGAGATCGGCCGTCATGACCATCACCTCTTCGAACACGGACCAGCCGTCATTCGCCAGAAAATCCCTGAGCTGCGGCGGCATCAGCGTCGTTTCGCGCACCACCAGCGGTCGGCCGAAATCTTCGAAACGCTTACGCGCTTTTTCCAGCCGCACCGCGCTGTTTCCGTAATCGGACGGGTCCAGCGGCACCACGCAGTTGATGCGTTTGGAGGGGTGCGAACCCGTCAGGCGGATTTGCCAGCTGCCGTCATAAATCACCGACGAGGCAGGCCATGCCCGGAAGCTGACGGCTTCCAGACGGCGAACCAGCGGCAGATTGACGGCTTTATTGTCCTGCATTCTCTTCGGCTCCAACGGTCAGCTCCGATAGTCGCCGTTGATCGCAACATATTCTTTCGTCAGGTCACAGGTCCAGACGGTGGCAGTGCCCTGACCGAGACCGATATCCACCTTCACCGGAATGTCTTCGAGACGCATCACCGCGCTGGTTTCCGCCTCCGAATAATCCGGGTCGCGCTCGCCGTTGACGGCCACGCGCACGCCGCCGAACCAGATGGCGAGGCGGTCGCGGTCGGCCATTTCGCCCGACTTGCCAACGGCCATGACGACGCGGCCCCAATTGGCGTCTTCGCCCGCAACCGCGGTCTTCACCAGCGGCGAATTGGCGATGGAGAGGGCAATCTTCTTGGCGGCGGCATCGTTTTCCGCGCCCGTTACGGTGACTTCCACCATCTTGCGCGCGCCTTCGCCATCGCGAACCACCTGCAGGGCAAGGTCCTTCAGGAGATCGTTCAGCGCGGTGCGGAAGCCGGCAAGGCGCTCGTCATCGGCGCTCGTTACCTTCACCTGGCCGTCTTCAGCGGCAGCACCTGTCGCAAACAGCATCAACGTATCGGAGGTGGAAGTGTCGCTATCGACCGTCACGGAATTGAATGTCGGGCCAACACCGGCAGACAGTAGCGACTGCAGGGCGGCGGGCTCGATATCCGCATCCGTCACCACGAAAGAGAGCATCGTCGCCATGTCGGGCGCAATCATGCCAGCACCCTTGGAAATGCCGTTGATCGCTACGATCACACCGCCGATCTCGGCGGTGCGGGTCGAAACCTTGGGATAGGTGTCGGTCGTCATGATCGCCTTGGCGGCTTCCTGCCAGAAATCAGCTTCCGCCCTGACATTCATGTCGCCGAGAACACCGGCGAATTTCGAGGCATCCAGCGGCTCGCCGATCACGCCTGTCGATGCCAGGAACACCTCGCCTTCAGAACAGCCAACGGCAGCGGCGGCGGATTTCGCCGTCAATTCGGTCGCGGCCTTGCCCTTGACGCCGGTAAAGGCATTGGCATTGCCGGAATTGACCACCACGGCGCGCGCCACGCCGCCGCCGAGATTGGCGCGGCAGAAATCGACCGGGGCGGAAGGGCATTTCGATTTGGTGAAGACGCCGGCGACGCTTGCCGGCTTGTCGAACACCATCAGCAGAACGTCGGTGCGGTTCTTGTACTTGATGCCGGCGGCAGCCGTCGCCATGCGAACGCCGCGCAGCGCAGGCATGTCAGGATAGGATTTCGGAGCGAGCGGGGAAACGGCAACGGACATGGGAAGCGCCTGAAATTCTGGAAAAGGGGTCTGGAATGCCTGGAGATGAAACGGGGCGGCCCATAGCCGCCCCGTAACATTTGTTTTTACTGCTGCGGCTGAGCCTGCTGTTCCTTCGTGGCTTCGTCGTAGCCCTTCTTCAGCGTCTCATCCATGATTTCGATCTTCTGGTCGGCCTTTGCCTTCTCGATGAGGGCAACGTACTTGTCACGCATGACAAGCTGACGAACCTGCGGCTCGACCTGCTCGAAAGCCGGCGGCGGCGCGATACGCTTGTCTTCCAGCTTGATGACGTGGAAGCCGAACTGGGTCTTCACCGGCGCCTTGGTGTAAGCGCCCTTTTCGAGACCGAAAGCGGCTTCTTCGAATTCCGGCACCATACGGCCCTTGCCGAACCAGCCGAGATCGCCGCCGTCATCCTTGTTGGAATCGGTCGACTTTTCCTTGGCGAGCGCGGCGAAATCCTTGCCCGAATCAAGCTGCTTGATGATGTCCTTGGCTTCGTCCTCGCTGGCGACGAGAATGTGCGCGGCCTTGATTTCCTCTTCCTGCGGCAGGGCTGCGACTTCCTTGTCGTAGCGGGCCTTTACTTCGTCAGCGGTAACGGCATCGACGACATGCTTGCGGAAATAGGCGTTGTGCAGCTCACGGTCCTGGATGAATTCCATGCGCTTCTTGAAATCTTCAGTCTTTTCCAGACCTTCGGCGCTGGCGTTCTTCACCAGAAGCTTGACGTCGATCGCGCCGGAAAGGGCTGCAACCTTCTTCTGCTCATCGGGAAGCTGCGCGAGCTGCGGGTCGAGGTTGCTCATGGCGAGGTCTAGTTCGGACTGGTGGATTTCCAGATCGCCGACCTTGGCGACAACCTTGTCTTCCTGTGCGAAAGCCGGAAGCTGGAGGCCGAGCGTGGCCACAATCACCGCAGCCGCAATTTTATTATAGCGCAACATTTTGAACCTTTCGGGGACAATGCCGGCTCCAGACATGGTTTCCGGCTCTGAAAAAACTTCCAAACACCGGATTGTGGCCATTCTGTAACGGGCAGAACCGTTGACATCATTTGCCCCCCCTCTTATCTGTCACGCAACCTCGCGTCCAGATACGTTGAAGGGCGAAGTCCGTCATTTATGCTGAAATCGGCGTGACGGAGAAAAGCGCCCGGCAAAACGGAATTTCAGAAAGGGCCAGTAAGATGGTCAGTCTCGGCGGAATAGCCCGCAAGTTGTTCGGTTCGGCAAATGACCGCCGCGTCCGCTCCTATAAAAGCAAGATCGCAGCCATCAATGCGCTGGAAGAGGCCACCAAGGCGCTCTCCAATGAGGCGCTGGCGGCCAAGACCGCTGAGTTCCGCCAGCAGCTTGCCGATGGCAAGACGCTGGACGACCTGTTGATCCCGGCTTTCGCCGTCGCCCGCGAAGCGTCGCGCCGCGTTCTGCATATGCGCCCCTTCGACGTGCAGCTGACCGGCGGCATGATTCTGCATGGCGGCGCCATCGCCGAAATGAAGACCGGTGAAGGCAAGACGCTGGTGGCGACCCTTGCGGTCTACCTCAACGCCCTTGCCGGCAAGGGCGTGCATGTCGTCACCGTCAACGACTATCTCGCCAAGCGCGACGCGGCCACGATGAGCAGGCTCTATGGCTTCCTCGGCCTGACGACCGGCGTGATCGTCCACGGGCTGGACGACGACCAGCGCCGCGAGGCCTATGCCTGCGACATCACCTACGCCACGAATAACGAACTTGGCTTCGATTATCTGCGCGACAACATGAAATATGACCGCGCCCAGATGGTTCAACGCGGCCACAACTACGCGATCGTCGACGAAGTCGACTCGATCCTGGTCGACGAGGCGCGCACGCCGCTCATCATTTCCGGCCCGCTGGACGACCGTTCCGACCTTTACAACACCATCGACGCCTTCATTCCGCTGCTGACGCCGGAAGATTACGAAATCGACGAAAAGCAGCGCTCGGCCAACTTCTCCGAAGACGGCACCGAGAAGCTCGAGAACCTGCTGCGGCAGGCGGGCCTCCTGAAGGGCGAATCGCTTTACGACGTCGAAAACGTCGCCATCGTTCACCACATCAACAATGCGCTGAAGGCCCACAAGCTCTTCACCCGCGACAAGGACTACATCGTCCGTAACGACGAAATCGTCATCATCGACGAGTTCACCGGCCGCATGATGCCGGGCCGCCGTTATTCCGAAGGTCAGCATCAGGCTCTCGAAGCCAAGGAAAAGGTGCAGATCCAGCCGGAAAACCAGACGCTTTCCTCCGTCACCTTCCAGAATTATTTCCGCATGTACGAAAAGCTGGCCGGCATGACCGGTACGGCTGCGACGGAAGCGGAAGAATTCGGCAACATTTACGGCCTCGACGTCATCGAAGTGCCGACCAACCTGCCGATCCAGCGTATCGACGAGGACGACGAGGTTTACCGCACCGGCGAGGAGAAGTTCCAGGCGATCATCACCGAGATCAAGGCGGCGCATGAACGCGGCCAGCCGGTTCTGGTGGGTACCACGTCTATCGAAAAATCCGAGCTTCTCGCTCATATGCTGCGCCAGTCCGGCTTCTCCGATTTCCAGGTCCTGAACGCCCGTTACCACGAGCAGGAAGCCTATATCGTTTCGCAGGCCGGTGTTCCGGGTGCGGTTACTATCGCCACCAACATGGCCGGCCGCGGTACCGACATCCAGCTCGGCGGCAACGTCGACATGCGGCTTGAGCGCGAGCTCGAAGGCATGGAGCCCGGTCCCGAGCTTGATGCGAAGGAAGAGGCAATCCGCGCCGAGATCAAGGTGCTGAAGGAAAAAGCGCTCGCCGCCGGCGGCCTTTACGTCATCGCCACCGAACGCCACGAAAGCCGACGCATCGACAACCAGCTGCGCGGCCGTTCCGGCCGTCAGGGCGACCCGGGCCGTTCGAAATTCTACCTGTCGCTTCAGGATGACCTGATGCGCATCTTCGGTTCCGAGCGCATGGACAGCATGCTGCAGAAGCTCGGTCTGAAGGAAGGCGAGGCAATCGTCCATCCGTGGATCAACAAGGCGCTGGAGCGCGCCCAGAAGAAGGTCGAAGCCCGCAACTTCGAGACCCGCAAGAACCTTCTGAAATATGACGACGTGCTGAACGACCAGCGCAAGGTGATCTTCGAGCAGCGTCTCGAGCTGATGGAAGCCGACAATATCGGTGAAACCGCAGCCGATATGCGCCATGAAGTGATCGAAACGCTCGTCACCAAGCATATTCCGGAAAATGCCTATGCCGAACAGTGGGATATTGCAGGCCTGAAGGCCGGCATCGCCCAGTTCCTCAACCTCGACCTGCCGGTGGAGGAATGGGCCAAGGAAGAAGGCATCGCCGAGGACGACATTCTTCAGCGTGTCACCGAGGCCGCCGACAAATACGCCGCCGAGCGCGCGGAACGTTTCGGTCCCGAGATCATGACCTATGTGGAACGCTCGGTCATTCTCCAGACGATCGACCATCTGTGGCGCGAACATATCGTCAACCTCGACCATCTCCGCTCGGTCGTCGGTTTCCGCGGTTATGCCCAGCGCGACCCGCTGCAGGAATACAAGGCGGAAGCCTTCGAACTGTTCCAGGCGCTGCTCGCCAATCTGCGCGAGGCCGTTACCGCCCAGCTGATGCGCGTGGAACTGGTGCAGCAGGAACCGCAGCAGCCGGAACTGCCGGAAATGACGGCGCATCATCTCGACCCCAATACGGGCGAAGACGAAATGGCGCAGGGCCAACAGGCCGCACCAGCCGCCTTCGTGCCGGCCGAGGATCGCGATCCGGAAAACCCCGCCACCTGGGGTCGCATCGGCCGCAACGAAATGTGCCCCTGCGGCTCCGGCAAGAAATACAAGCACTGCCACGGCGTTTACGAACAGGCCTGAGGCAGTTGCTGACAGACAAACGAAATCGCCCGCACCTTCGGTTGCGGGCGATTTTCGTTACACTCCTCGATCGCTGTTGACGGATATCGGCAATTTCCAATATGGGAGCCGGATCGTCTTCCGGAAAACGCTTTCATGTCCCCTCGCGACTTTGCCGCTTATGTTTTTCTCGCACTCGCGTGGGGAATGTCGTTCCTGCTGCTTTTGCATGTCGTGGAGGCCTTCGGCTGGATCGGGGCGGTCACGCTCCGCTCGCTGGTCACCGCCATTACCCTGTTTCTGATCGCGATTGCGGCGCGCCGAAAGCTTGCATTTTCCGCGAGCTGGCGCGCCTTTGCAGTCGTCGGCGCAACAACGGTCGCTGGACAGTTGATCGGCCTCTCCTATGCGACGCCGCTGGTCGGCACCGCCATGGCCGCCATATTGGTGGCCACCATCCCGCTTTTTTCCATGCTCATCGCGCAGGTCTGGGGTATCGAGCGTCTGACGCGTCAGGGCATTGCCGGTCTCGTCATCGGTCTTGCCGGCATCGTCCTGCTTGTCGGCTTTCCCGCCGTTCCCGTTACAACCGGTTTCATCATCGGCTGCGCCGCCGCTGTCGCCGCGTGCATCTGCGCGGCCTATGGCAGCAATTTTGCCAGCCGGCACCTGAAGGGCGTGGGTTCCTGGGAAATCACCATAGGCTCATTCCTGACAGGCGGCCTGATGACCCTGCCGCTTCTCTTCGCGGTCCCATTGCCGAGAACGCCCGATCTCATCGATTACGGTTATCTTCTGGTACAGGCGGTGGTCATGAGCGGCCTCACCTACATCACCTATTTCAAGCTTGTCTCCTCGATCGGCGCAACCAGGGCGATCAGCGTGGAATTCGCCGTGACCGTCGTTGCGGTCCTCGTCGGCGCGCTGGTGCTGGATGAGCCGCTTTCGCTTCCCCAGCTTTTCGGCGCCGGCATCATCATTCTGGGCTGTGCGCTGGTCCTCGATCTCATGCCCAGAAAAAAGGCTCCGCCCACCCCCTCCGGGGCGTGAAGGGTTTATTAGCGTTTTCCACCAATAGTCGTGCTGGTCATTGCTGATCACACGGGATCGCGCTTGCGGCGCGAGGGAAAAATGCAACCGGGCAAACCTGACTACGAGCATTACTGGGACCCGCTAAGGGCGCTCCTCATGCTGCTTGGCATTCCCTATCACGCCTCCCTCCTCTACAGCCATGCCCTGCCATGGGACATCAAGGATTTCGACACCAGCCCGTTTCTGAGCGCGCTGGGTGCCGCACTCGTCACCTTCCGTATGCCGGCATTCTTTCTGGTGGCCGGCTATTTTTCCACCATGGTCATCGGCAAAAAGGGCAAGATGCGCTGGCTGAGACAGCGTTTCCTGCGTCTCGGCGTGCCCTTCATCGTCGCGGTCCTTCTGCTCGGGCCATCACAGCTTTTCCTGCTGCAACTGGCCGGCGTCGCCAAAGGCGATATCCCGGCCGACCGGCTGCTTGAGAGCCTGCCCGGCCTGCTGCGCCCGAGCGAACAGTGGATCATGCATCTATGGTTCCTGCCGGCCCTTATCTTCTATTCGATCCTGCTCGCCGGCCTGCTGTTTCTCGCGGAACGTCCGCCAGTAACCTATGTGAGAGATTGGTTCGGCAGCCTGCGGCAGCGGCATACCACCCTGTTTTTCGCAATGCTCTGCCTCATACCTGTTGTGTGGGAATTGATGATCTACGGATCCGGCCTGCTTGCGGCAAAGAGCGGAAGCGGCCTCTTTCTTCTCTATGAACGCGCTTCCGATCCCTATGCGCGTTACCTGCCATTCTTCCTCATCGGCGCGCTGCTGCACCGTGACCGCGCCCTCTTTCACCGCTTTCGCCAGACGGGCCTTCTCACCGGCGTCATCGCGGCGGGCGCCATCGCGACGGCGGTGACCCTGCGCCTGCAACATCCCTTTTCGAATTCGGCCCTTCTGGTGCTGGTGTCGGCAATTGCGGCGGTGGCGGCAAGCCGTCTGTTGATAGACCTCGCCTGCCGATATTTCGACAGGCCGAACCGGCTTGCCAGACGCATGACGGATGCGTCCTTCACCATCTACCTGTTTCACCATCCGCTGATCTACGCCTTCGGAACGCTGTTCATCCTCATTGCGCTGCCGCCGATCCTGGAATTCACCATCATCGTCGTGGCCACCACGGCGGCGGCCTATATGCTGCATCAGGCGATACGCCTCAGCCCGCTCGCCCTTTTCCTGTTCAACGGCATTCGCAAGCCACGCGTGGCGGACGATATTGGCACACAGGCCGGCGCGTCCCAAACCCTTCGTTAAGGATGAAGCGCGTATGATCGGCTCGCCTATTCAACTGGAAATGATGGCGTGTGGATCATGGCTATCCTCAACACGGCGGAAAAAGCCTTACCCGCAGGCCTGCGCGCGAAGCTTTCGCCGCTGGTAGCGAAAGTCGCCGTTGTTCTTTCCGGCGGGGATGAAGTGTCTCGCGCGCAGCGCATGGCGCTGGTTGCGTTTGCGGTGCGTATCGTCAGCGCCGGTATAGCCTTCATTTCCCAGATCATTCTTGCCCGCCTGATGGGCGAATTCGAATATGGCCTGTTCGCCTTCGTCTGGGTTTTGGTGATCCTGTTCGGCAATCTTTCCTGTCTCGGTTTTCACACGACCGTCATCCGCTTTTTACCCGGCTATCGTCTGGAGGATGCCCATGACAAGATCATGGGGCTGACCTCGACGGCGCGTGTCTTCGCCATGTTTTCCGCCAGCGCGCTTGCGATTTTCGGTTTCGTTTTCCTGTATTTCTTCGGCGAGCGCATCGCCTCCTATTATCTCATTCCCGTGTCGCTGGCGCTTTTCACCCTGCCGATGGTGGCGCTGGGCGACGTGCTGAACGGCACCGCGCGCGCCAATGGCTGGGCGGTCTCCGCACTCAGCCCCACCTATATCGTTCGCCCGGTGCTGATCCTGCTGTTCATGCTGGTGGCAATCGGTCTCGGCGCGGAAAAAACCGCAACGACGGCCATGCTGACGGCCCTTCTTGCCACCTATGTCACCACGCTCTTCCATTTCGCCTTCATGAACCGCAGGCTCAACCGGCATTTCCGCAGCACGGTCCGCAGGGTGCATTTCCGCCACTGGATAAGGTTCGCCTTCCCGATGTTCCTGATCGACGGCATCGGTTTTTTGATGACCAATTCCGATGTGGTGATCGTCGGGCTTTATCTGCCGCCGGATCAGGTCGGCATCTATTTTGCCGCGGCAAAGACCATCGTGCTGATGCAATTCGTGTTTTTCTCGGTGCAGGCAGCCGCCGCCCCGCGACTGGCCGCCCTCATGTCGGCCAATGACCGGCAGGGGCTCGCCGGTTTCGCCAGCCAGGCCGCGCGTTGGGCCTTCTGGCCGTCGCTCGCCGTCGGCAGCGTGGTGCTTCTGGCCGGCCCTTTCCTGCTGTCGCTGTTCGGTCCCGGCTTCGTTCAGGGTTATGAGCTGATGTTCTTCCTTTTTGCCGGTTTCCTCGCCAAGGCGCTGATCGGCCCGGGGGAAACATTGCTGAACATGGCCGGCAAACAAAAATTGTGCGTCGTCCTTTATATTATTATCTTCGGTTGCAACATTGCACTCAACATGGCGCTCATTCCGGTCTATGGTCTGGCAGGGGCCGCGGCAGCGGTGGCGATAGCCATGTGCATAGAAGCTGTGCTATTGCATATTGCCATTCGCCGCACACTCGGGATCGTCCTTTTTGCCTTCAACGATCCCCGGGCGGGTCAAAACACTGGGAAGGCGGTGTAACGATAAGCATGTCCAGCGATCCAAAGAATCCGGATTTTCAGGACCCGCGCATCGCGGCACTGATGGCGTCTGCGGAGCGTGACCGCCCCGTGGCCGACAGCAGCCGACGCGTGGGCCGCGATGGCAGGGAATTCTGCATCTATCCGGGTCAGCTCGGTTATGAGATGCAGGAAGAACTCGACTTTCTGTCCAACCGCGTCATGGAGGCGAATGTCTTCTTCACCGGAAGGCTTCTCGCGCCCGCCATGCCGCGCATCGAGGACAAGTCCGTGCGCTTCGCTCTCATTCGCGATGAGAATGGCGCCAGAAGCCGCATGCGCTTCCTGATGCCCTTCACCGTGGAAAAGCCGGGCTTTTCCATCGGTCCCTCCATCATTCGCGTCTGGGCCAATCCATTCGGGCCGCTCGGCACGCCGCTGGTCGACACCGAAGGCGCTGCCGAAACCCTCGACAATCTTTTCGACGCGCTTTCCGACAGCAACATGCGTCTGCCGAATGTTCTGGTTCTGCCGGATGTCCGGCTGGAAGGGCCGTTTGCCCGCATGTTCAAAGCCATCGCGCTCAGCCGCAACCTGCCGGTGACGACGACGGGCAATTATTACCGGCCGATGCTGGAAAGCCTTCTCGATGGCAAGGCGTATCTGCGAAACGCCCTTGCGCCGCACCATTTGCGCGAAATGAACAGGCAGTGGCGTCAGCTCGAAAAACTTGGGCCCCTCTCCTATACCGTTACCCGGCAGCCAGCGGACGTGCGTTACCGCATGGAGGAGTTTCTGGCGCTGGAGGCGAGCGGCTGGAAAGGCCGCAAGCGCACCGCGCTGGTCAACGACCGTTATCGCGCCGCCTTCGCCCGCGAGGCGATCACCAATCTGGCCGAAGCGGATGCGGTGCGTATCCACACCATCGATCTCAATGGCAGCGCCATCGCCTCCATGGTCGTCTTCATCACGGCGGGCGAGGCCTATACGTGGAAGACCGCTTTCGACGAGAGCTATGCGCAATTTTCTCCCGGCAAGCTGCTGGTGCAGAAATTGACCGACTGGCATCTGGATGACGCCAATATTCTGCGCAGCGACAGCTGCGCCGTGCCCGATCATCCGATCATGAGCCGTTTCTGGCAGGAGCGTCAGGAAATGGGCACGCTGGTCGTCGGGCTTGCCCAGAACAGCGACCGGGACGTGCGGCAGGTTTCCACGCAGGTGGACATGTACCGCAACACCCGCAACCTCGCCCGCAGCCTGCGGCAGAAGATCCTGTCTTTCGGACGCAAGGGCAATTGATCCGAAGGGCGCCGGTGGCGCCCTTCGAAGTTTCTGACACGGGCAAAGCCTGCTTCAGCGCGAAGCCGTCCGGATCATCTTGCACAATTGCGTCAGCGCCGCATCGTATCCGCCGCCCAGAATATCGACACAACGGCGGGCGAGCTTGATCTGCTCGGTCCGCGACATATCGTTGTAGGCTTGCAGGGCATTGCGCATCGCGCCGGGAGACACCGTGCCCGAGCCGCCGGGACCGGTGGTGCTGCCGCCGGGATTTCCGGGTGTGCCGGTCGAACCGGAGCCGCCGATACCGACGCCGACGCCGAGACCGACACCGCTCGAGCCGCCCACATTGGCCCCGACATTGGCATTGATGCCATCCGAGCCGCCAACGGAAGCGTTCACACCGGCATTGACGCCGCTGGAACCGCCGACGGATGCATTGACATCCGCATTGACCCCATTGCTGCCGCCGACCGATGCGTTGACATCCGCACCCAGCCCGCCGCCGCTCCTGCCGCCGACATCCGCACTGGCGTTAACGCCACTGCTGCCGCCAACGGAGGCATCGACCCCGAGCCCACCGCTGCCATTGTCGCCAACACTGGCGTTAACCCCATTCTCGCCACCGATCCCGATATCCAGCGCATGGGCGTTGATCGGCAGGATCAGGCAGGCGGACAGTAATAAATTGCGAGAAAAAGCCCTCATAATTTCCTCCCTATGAGTTTGGCCATTCCCGCCCCGCGTGGAAACTCCACGCTGACATCATAATTCAATTAGTAATTGCGTATATTCTAATTTATTAGAGGTCCCTAATATTACCCTAATGCCGCAACTGCAGGTGTCGCGATCCGGCACAGCCACCCTCCGCAACATTTTGATCGGCGGCCCGGCAAAGACGGCAAACCGCGCGCGCAAACACGCGCAATTCAAAAGGATAAGTCAGCTTTGGGGTTGCACGTATGGCCTTGACCATGATAGACGCCGTGGCATTACCACCGTTGCCCCAATGGCGGAATTGGTAGACGCGCCGCACTCAAAAAGAGGTTTGTCTACCCTATCCACAGAAATTTATCCGCCAATTTACGTCATATTTTCAGTAGCTTACTAATGAGGCTCAAAGTCGCCTGATGAACGCGAAATGCGGCTAGGTACAGGATAGGAGCGGAACGGAAGCGAAAAGACGGCGTTATTTGACGGCAAGCGGCAACGTAACTTGAACTGGTGCGACCCTTCACGATCAGCCAAGCTCTTCCCGCCTAGAAAGTCGCTATTGACCCTCCCGTCGCCTGCCTCCCTTGAATGCCGTCAGAGCTTTTGTCGCAAACGTCTCGGGGCGACGATATTCTATCCCAATGTCAAATTCGTTGGCGGCAAATTTCAGTTCCGCGAACTACTGGAATCGGAAGGTCTTCGTCGGCTTGCCGAAGGCCTTTCTCCGGCCTGGATCAACGATATGCCGCAGGCGCATGCCGATATCATCGAGCTTGTCAGAGGGTTCGGGCAGTCCTCGGATTTGGTTGCGCCGGTTCGCGAACTCCAGGAACTCTTTCATGGCAGCTTCGTGGCGGCTTTCGACAACGAGCAAATTACCGCCTATTATCAACGACTTAGTCAGAAGATGTATCTTCTCAGACTCCTCAACCGCGACGCCGTCAACACCGTCAACACGATACGGTCAACGGAGGAACATGTGGACGTCGTCGTGGCGCTGAAAGATCGGGACGTATATCGCGCCATCGAGGCGCTCCACCGCCATTTGAAGAACGTCCTCCACCGTCTTTTGACCCGTTGACCTTACAGACTTGCTTTGAGCATTTGAAAAGCCAGATCCGGCACCTACGGACGAAAATAAACTGTCGAGACACTCCGACGGGCGCTATGCTTTCGAGCGGGCCTTTGCGAACCTGCGCCGCCGTGCAACATCGAGGTCGAATCGAATGCTGTTGTTGCCCCGGCGAGCAGCTCATCGTCGCGTTTTTACCGTTACCTCACGCGGCGGCCCTTGTCGTCGAAGACGAAGCTACGCGCGGCGGGATAAGCGATCCTTATTCGCTCCCCGTTGGTGGGCTGCAGGTCGCCTTGGCTTTCGATGGTAATGCTCTGCCCTCCCGCCAAGCGGCAGTAGATATAGTAGGTGCCGCCGAGATACTCAGTGAACTCCACCACAGCTGGAATGCTCTTTTCGGCGTCTTCCGAGATCAGCATGTGTTCGGGCCGGATGCCGAGGGTCACAGGGGCCTGTTCTGCAAGACCGACATGAAGTGATGGCAACGGCAGAAGCGCCTCGCCTATGCGAATGCCGCCTTGCGCACACTGCCCTTCCAGCAGGTTCATGCGGGGCGAGCCGATGAATCCGGCTACGAACGTATTGGCCGGGTCCTCGTAGACCTGCCGCGGCGTGCCAACCTGCTCGATCCGGCCGTCCCGCAGGATGACGATCCGGTCGGCAAGCGTCATGGCTTCCGTCTGGTCATGCGTCACATAGATCATCGTATTGTTCAGGTTTCGGTGCAGCCGGGCAATTTCGATCCGCATCGAGACGCGCAGCTCCGCGTCCAGATTCGACAGGGGTTCGTCGAACAGAAAGACGTCAGGCTTGCGCACGATGGCCCTGCCGATCGCCACGCGCTGCCGCTGCCCGCCGGAAAGCTGACCCGGCCGCCGGCCCAGAAGATGCTCGATCTTGAGAATTGCGGAAGCCTGCGCGACTCGAGCCTGGATTTCCGCCGCATCGGTCCGCGACATCTTAAGGCCAAATGCGAGATTGTCCCGCACGCTCATGTGTGGATAAAGCGCATAGGACTGGAAAACCATGGCGATGCCGCGGTCCGAAGGATCGAGATCCGTGACGTCCCGCCCCTTGATGGCGATTTCGCCGTCGGTCACCTCTTCCAGCCCGGCGATCATGCGAAGCAGCGTGGATTTCCCGCATCCGGAAGGCCCGACGAAGACGACAAACTCGCCCTCGCCGATTGTCAGATCGACACCGTGAATGACATCGAGACTGCCGTAGCTTTTGCGCACCGCCGTCAGCGTCAGGCTCGTGGCCCGTGCATCGTTCGTCATTGGGGCCACCTCATTTCATCGCCCGCAGCCAGACGAGCATGCTGCCCGGCGCGCGGTTGTCCCAGAGATGATAGGGTACAAGGCGCAGCGAGACAGGTTTGCGCTCGGCCGGCGCCGTGCGATAGAGTGCATCGCCCCATCCGGAAGCGTCTTCCCGCTCGACGGCGAGATCGACGGCGACCGCGCCGTCGAGGTCCGCCAGCATCTCGGTCTTCTCCTGCGATAGTTTGGCCGGCACGAAGAAGGTGTTCAGATCGCCGCCATTGTCGACTTCTTCGGCGCAATAGACTAACGGCCCGCGCATCAACGCAACGCGGCCGGCATCCTGTCTGATCTTGGGATTGGCGTATTGCGGCCGCAGCGACAGCGGCAGGAAAAGAGCCACCCTGTCACCGTCGGCCCATTCGCGTTCGATACGGGCATAGCCGTCGACGGTGACGGCACGCAGATCCAGCATGTCCCCGTTGATGCTGAGTGTCGCCCCCTCGGCCCATGCCGGAATGCGCAACGAAAGCGCAAAATGCGCCGGCGCGGCAAGCGCTGCGTTGAACGCGATGCTGCCCTCCCAGGGATAGTTGGTGGCCTGCTTCAGCGTCAGTTCTGCACTGTTGGCGAGCGTGCAGCGCAAGGTGCTTTCGCCATAAAGATGCACGGCGACCTCATCATCGGCTACCGCGTACATGTAGGAACCGACCGAGGCCAGGAGGCGGGCGATATTCGGCGGGCAGCAGGGGCAGTGATGCCACTTCCACCGGTGATGCCCGCCCGTCGTTTCCAGCGGGTTCTCGTAGAAAAACGTTTTGCCGTCAATGGAAAGGCCCGACATGGCGCCGTTGTAGAGCGCCTGCTCCATGATATCCGCATAACGCCGGTTCGGGCCGCGTCCAAGCATCCGGCTCGCCCAGAAAACAAGCCCGACAGACGCGCAGGTCTCCGCATAGGCCGTGTCATTCGGCAAATCGTAGTAGTCGGTGAAACCTTCGTTAGCCGCAGCCGGACCGATCCCGCCCGTGATGTACATCTGCTTGGCGGTGAGGTCCTCCCAAAGCGCGTCGAGTGCCGTGCTCAGCGTATCGTCGTTATACTCGGTGGCGATGTCAGCCATACCGGAATAGAGATACATGGCCCGCACCGCGTGCCCAACGACTTTCCGCTGCTCGCGCACCGGCACATGGGATTGGTTGTATTCATAGGTTCCGAAGATGAAGTTCTTCGGATCACGTTCGTCTTTGCGCGCCTCGATATCAAAGTAATGCGGCTGGGTGCCGCGCTCGTCGATGAAGAACTTCGAGAGGCCGAGATATTTCCTTTCTCCCGTAACGCGCGCAAGCTTGACAAGCGCGAGTTCGATTTCCTCGTGGCCGCAATAGCCGGCGATCTGGCCCTCGCCGCGCCCGAACACAGCGATCATGTGGTCGGCATAGCGGCACATGATGTCGAGCAGCTTTCGCTTTCCTGTCGCCTGGAAGTAGGCAACAGCCCCCTCCATCAGATGACCCGCGCAATACAGTTCATGCGTATCGCGCAGGTTCGTCCATTCCCGGCCGGGGACGATACGCTGATACCACGAATTGAGATAGCCGTCCGGCCGCTGAAGCTTTTCGTAAAGATCGATGATGGCATCGACCCGCGCCTCAAGCTCGGGATTGGGCTTGCGATAAAGCGAATAGGCGGCGGTCTCGATCGACTTGCCGAAATCGCTGTCCCAGAACATCTGTGTGGATACCCGCGCCTTGCTCTCGGTGGCCGGCATGGTCGGGCTCATGCTATGGTAAGGAATGACGACACCGGGGGCCGGCTGGTCGATATCGATCTGACGAAGCATGCCCGCTTCAATGCAGCGATCCAGAAGCGTGGCGGCGGTGGATTGACATATTGCGTCCTGTTTCTGGCCAAAGAGGCCTCCCACCTCGACATCCGGGACGGCGACAGGGCGGAACTGGCGAGTTTTGGGGGTATTGTTCATGGGCTTACTCTCTTTCATTTCACGGCCCCGGCCATCAGGCCGCGCATGTAGTAGCGTTGCAGGAGAAGGAAGACGAAAAGGCAGGGCACGACCATGACGGTGACGCCGGCCTGGACGGCTCCCCAGTTGATCGCGCCGAGCCGCCCGGCACGAACTGCCGTCATCAGGACCGGCAACGTATAGTTCTCGTTGCTGGAGAGCAGTACGAGTGCGGCCAAGAACTCGTTCCACGCATTGAGAAAGGCAAAGATGGAGACCGTCGCGATGCCGGGCATCGCAAGCGGCGTCAGGACGCGCAAAAGCAGCTTCAAATCCCGTGCTCCATCAATACGGGCAGCCTCTTCGATTTCCTTAGGCACTGCATCGAAGGCGTTACGCATCATAAAGACGGAAAAGGGCAGTTGCAGCGTCACGTAGATCAGCATCAGCCCGAACAGCGAATTGTTGAGGCCGAGTTTCGCCAGAATGATGAAGAGCGGAGTGAGGATCGATTGGAACGGGATCATCAGCGTGGTGATGATCAGCACGAAGAGCGCGTTCTTCAACGGGAAGCGGCAGCGCGAGAAACCGTAGCCGGCAAGCACACTGACCACCACGGTCAGGACAACGGTGCCCAGCGACACGACAAGCGAATTGAGTGTGTGCTGCCAAACGCCGGAGCCAAACCCGTCCAGCGTCCGGTACGCATCGATGCTGATGCCGTTGATCGGCCACGGCGGTAGCGGCGGCTGCCCGTTTTCACTGTTCGACCGGAACGAGGCGAGGAAACTGACAAGGAACGGCGCAAGGAAGAAGAATACCGTTCCGATACCGACGCCGTGATAGGCGATGCGGCTCAAGAACACCTTGCGGGCTCGAATATTCCGACGGGTCTTCATGGACGGTCGTCTCCCACTTTGAGCAGCCGGAGTTGTGCGATGCTGATGGCGACAAGAATGGCCAGAAGCGCGATGGACAGCGCTGCGCCATAGCCAAGATTGAAGGATACGAAGGACTGGTTGAAGATGTAGTAGACCACTGAAATCATCCGGTTCTGCGGCCCACCGGACGTCATGATGTAGAACTGGTCGAAGGCAAGGATCGAGCCGGTGATCGACAGGATCAGCGCCAGCGCCAGTGTGCGGCGCATCAGCGGAAGCGTCAGATGACGGAAGCGCTGCCAGCGGCGGGCACCATCGATGCGCGCGGCCTCCGTCAGTTCGGCCGGAATCGCCTGAAGTCCGGTCAGAAGAATGATCATGGTGAAGCCCGCGACCTTCCAGACCACCATGATGATGACGGTGAGGAAGGCCATGTCAAAAGTCGCGAGCAGGTTCACCCGGCTGGACGTTAGGCCGAGCGCTTGGAGCAAGGGCGCAAAAAGCCCGCTGTCGACATTGGCGAGCCACACCCATAGCAGCGACGCCGAGGCAAGGCCGACGACGACAGGCAGGAAGATGATGGTGCGATAGATTGAAACGAACCGTCTCTGCTTCTCCACGAAGAAGGCGAGAGGAAAGGCGATTGCGAAAATGGCGATCGTGACCACCACCGTGTAGTGGGCAGTGAAGCCGAGGGCGGTGAAGAAGCGCGCATCCGTCAGCATGCGGGCGTAGTTTCCGAGCCCGATCCAGCGGGGCGCGCCGAGCAGGGGCCAGCGGTGAAAGCTCATCCAGAGCGTGAACAGCACGGGGATCACAAAGAACAACGTGACCAGGGCCATAGCCGGCGCAATGTAGATAAGGCCCGACAGGTCTGATCTGCTTCGCTTGCGCAGCGCACGGGGCGGCCGGGATGGGACGTGGGGCGTCGTCATGGTACGTTCGCTTTCGATTGGCTGGAGCAAGGAGGAGCCTTTCTGCTCCTCCTGCGGTTTGGGCGGGAGAGTGGTCCGTTCCGCTCGGCGCTACTTATTGTGCCGCGTCGATGATCGATTGCATGTCCGACTGCGCGTCGGCGAAGGCGCCGTCGACATCATCACCGTAGATCGCGGCGTTGGTGAAAGTCGCCCAGGGGCCGTTCGCCGAATTGATGAGGTCGTTAAACTGCAGCGTATAGGGCGTCTTGGCGACCGATACCGCCTTCATGGCGACGCCGAGGCGGGGATCGAGGCCGGCAAGCACCTCGTCGGCAATATCCGAACGCGTCGGCAGGCTGCCGAACTTCGCCATGATCTTCTGGCCGTCGACAGAATAGATGTACTCCAGGAAGGCCTTGACGTTACCGATCCGTCTGGTGCCCTTGGTCGCGACGAAATTATCGCCGCCGGCGAAGGAGGAGGGATTGCCATCGACACTCGGAATCAGAGTCACTCCGAAATCGATCTCGGGATGTTGCGTGACCAGCGTCCCGATTGCGAAGGCGCCAAGACTCTGCTGGCCGATCTTGCCATTGGTGATCGACAGGAAATTAACACCGTTGTCGCTCGCCGAACCCGCCGGAACCGTGTCCTTAGCGATCAGGTTCCGGTAGACGTCGATTGCCTTGCGCATCTGAGGCGTGTCGAGGGTCGCCGTCTTGCCGTCTGCCGACAGGATGTCGGCGCCTGCACCCCATACGAGCGGCGTGAAGGTGAAGATCATGCATCCGCCGCAGCCGCCACCGGAGAAGTAGAAGCCGTAGGTGTCGCCGCCCAGCACACGGATTTTCTCCGCATTGGCGGTGATCTCTTCCCAGGTTGCCGGCGCCTTTTCCGGATCCAGTCCGGCCTTCCTATAGAGTTCTTTGTTCCAGGCGAAGATCGAGGTCTCCACCGACAGGGGCAAACCATAGATCCTGCCCTCATAGGTGCCGAGCTTCACATGGGCCGGCGAGAGCGAATTGAAATAGGGCAGCGACTTCGCCCAGTCCGTCATGTCCTCGAGCTGATCAGCCGCGGCAAAGGCCGGCGTGTAGATTAAGTCGAGGGAGAGCGCGTCAGGCGCTTGTCCGCCCGCAATTGCGGTGGCGTATTTCTGAACCAGCTCGGCAAAAGGCACTTCGGTCAGTTCGACCCTGTCGCCACCCTTGGCGTTATACGCCTTGACTACCTCCTTGAAGGAATCGCCGATGCCCGAGCGAACCCACATAGAGACAGTTTCCGCTGACGCGGACGACAGCATCGCAGCCGAAAACAGGCATGTCGCGGCCAATAATTTTCTGAGCATGACTTTCCTCCATATCGCGGAGCGTCATCGACTACTCCGTCTCCTCACTTCAATCAGGCGGCCTGCCTCCACAGGATTGCCTCACGACAAGCCGGCACGGCAGTTTGCGCAGCCCCGGCTCGATATACTTGCCTTCGGCAAGCGCCAGCACGGTCCGGCCCGCCTCTTTGCCCAGTTCTTTCAGGTTCATGTCCACCGAGGTCAGCGGCGGGCGCGCCTGGGCGGCCATAATCTCCCAGTTGTCGAAGCCGACGACGGCGACGTCCTCCGGCACCCGGATCCCTCGCTCGCGCAGTGCGTCGATTACGCCGCGCGCGATCTGGTCGTTGCCGCAGACGATGCCATCAGGCCTTTCTCCTGCCTGCGACCAGAGGCGGCCGACGGCCTCATGCCCCCAACTCTCCGCCCAGATGCCGCTGAGCACTTCCGCCCCCTCACCCGCGCTGGCGCGAAAGGCACAGGCGCGCTCGCGGACCGAAGCGAAGCTTTCCGGCCCGGTGACATGCACCAGCCGCCGCCGACCGAGGCCGAGCAGCCAATCGGTGGCAAGACCTGCCCCATGCCCATCGTCCGACGTTAGCGTCACGCTATCCGGCGCGCCTTCGGTGAACGCGTAGACGACTGGAACAGGAAGCCCGGTAAGATCGACCGGAAGTGATCGGTCGATGCGTTTTCCCGTGGCGATGATGCCGTCCACCTGCTTGTCCATCATGGCGTTCACGTGGATTTTTCCCAGGGCCGGATCATCCTCGATCGCACAGAGGAAGACCGAGACGCCTTGATCCACCAACGCTTCGGACACGCCCGCCATCACTGGCAGGGTGAAGCGGCCATAGGTATCATTCGTCAGGAGGCCGATGGTGAAGGAGCGGTTAAAGAGCAGGCCCCGCGCCAGGGCATTGGGGCGGAAACCGACACTCTCCGCCACCTGCTTTATTCGGGCACGCGTCGCAGCCGCCATCCGACCATTGTCATTCAGCGCCTTGGAGACGGTGGAAACGCTGACGCCGGCGGCACGAGCAACATCGTGGATCGTGATACGTCCTGCTCTGGTGCGTTGGTTGCTCAGTCCCACCTCCTCTTCGATAGGAGGTGAGAAAACCTTTTCGCAAGGCGAATGTCAATATGAGAAAAGCTTTTCTCAGAAAAATCGATGATGATATTGAATTTGAAAAAGTTCGTTCGTCCGAGTAGTGACAGACGACGTCACGATAGGGCAGCGTATCGATCGGCGTAGCGGTCGAGCAGATCCAGCACCGCGTCCCTTGCCTGGTGGCGCACTGCCTTAACCCACGCGACGGCCAACGGCAGCGTTTTCAACGGGCGACCGTCAAGCGATCTCAAGGGAATGTAACGGACGCCGGAAACAGTAAGCTTAGAGGTCCAGCGCGGCACTACCGCGCATCCTATGCCGGCGGCCACCAAGTTGATGATCGTCTGCTTCTCATCGGCCACTTGGGCGATACGCGGATGAATTCCGGCCTGTGCGAAGATGTCGAGTGTCAGGTCGTAGCTGTGGGGCCGGGACCGGCGCTCCGGAACGATGAGCGGCTCGTCCAGCAGATCCGCAACCGTGACCTCCGACAGGTCCGCCAACATGTGGCTTTCCGGCACGGCCACCACGGGCGTTTCCTCCAGGAGCAACCTCACGCCCAGATTGCGGCTCATCCCTTCCCTGGGACGAATGAAGATGAGGTCTAGGCGGCCGGCCAACAGCTTGGGAATAAGCCGGATTGATTTGTCCTCGACAAGTTGCGTCACAAGGTCCGGCTTTTCCTCTCTGAGATCATGAAGCACTTGAGGAACAAGGCCGGCCGCCGCGCTGTCTATGGCGCCAATCCGGAGAACAGTGCTTGGTCGATGCCTTTCGGCCCTGAACCGCTGCTCCAGCTCGTCAAGGCGGCCGAGAATGGGACGCACTTCTTCCAGAAGAACGATCCCGTCCTCCGTCAGCGAAACATTTCGCGTGGTTCTCTCCAGCAAAGGTGCCCCCAGCGCCTCTTCCAGCAGTTTGACGTGCCTGCCCAAAGATGCGGGCAGAAGACCCACCTTCTGCGCAGCCCGTCCAAAATGCAGTTCTTCCGCGACCGCCACGAAACATTTCAGTTGCTCAAGCTCCACCCTGATCTCCATTATTTCATTTTTTTATATAATTGTATGAGGATGTGATCCGATGCAAGCCCCAGCTATTGTTTTGTAGTGACGCAGGAGGCGTCAGAATTTTTGGGAGGAGCTCGCTATGACCAGCGAACTGGAAACGCGCGTCTTGCGCAAGATTACGTGGCGCATCGTGCCATTCATAATGGTCCTGTATCTCATCGCCTTCATCGATCGCGTGAATATCGGTTTCGCATCGCTGACGATGAACCAGGACCTCGGGTTTTCATCGACTGTCTTTGGCGTCGGCGCCGGCATTTTCTTTCTTGGCTATTTTCTCTTCGAAGTGCCTTCAAACCTGATCCTGAACAAGGTTGGCGCGCGCATCTGGATTGCGCGGGTGATGATCACCTGGGGCATCGTCTCCGGCGCCATGGCGCTTGTGCAGGGTACGACAAGCTTCTACACGCTTCGTTTTCTTCTGGGCGTTGCTGAAGCAGGTTTCTTCCCGGGTATCATCCTTTATCTGAGCTACTGGTTCCCGGCGCGCAGGCGTGCCGCCGTAACGGCGATGTTCATGGCAGCCGCCCCGCTTGCGACAGCGATAGGCTCGCCGATTTCCGGTGCGTTGCTGGAGATGCACGGCATCTGGGGCCTCGCAGGCTGGCAGTGGATGTTCATCATCGAGGCTATCCCTGCTCTGATCCTTGGCGTCGTGGTTTTGTTCTATCTGACTGATCGTCCGGAAAAGGCCAACTGGCTCTCCGCCGACGAGCGCGCCTGGCTGGTGAAGACTATGGAGCAGGAGCAGGCTGGCAAGCCCAAGGCGAGCCACAGCGTCTGGGCAGGCTTGGCAGACCTGCGGGTACTGGCGCTGTCGCTGGTGTATTTTGGCACGTCCGCTGGCCTGTACACGCTCGGCATCTGGGCACCGCAAATCATCAAGGGATTTGGACTTTCCTCCTTCCAGGTCGGTCTTATCAATGCCGTCCCGGCTGTCTTCGCGGTCATCGGCATGATCCTTTGGGCTCGCCACTCCGACAAGACCGGCGAGCGCACCTGGCACGTTGTCGGCGCTTGCCTACTCGCTGCTGCCGGACTTGCCCTGGCGACCGGCGCAACGACTGTTTTCGCGGTATTGGCTGCCCTGACGCTCGTCAACATCGGCATCAGCGCCTCAAAACCACCACTTTGGAGCATGCCGACCCTTTTCCTGTCGGGACCGGCCGCTGCTGCGGGCATTGCGACGATCAACTCGATCGGCAACCTTGGGGGCTTCGTCGGCCCGTCCATGATCGGCTGGATCAAGGATATGACCGGAAGCTTCGCCGGGGGTCTCTATTTCGTCGCCGCATTGCTTATCGTTTCGGCCGTCGTCACCCTGCTACTTGCGCGCGGTGCTTCGCGTCAGACCGGGCGAACTGCTTCCATCCAACACTGATACGATTATTGGAGAAACATTATGCGTGAATACAAGATAGCTGCCATTCCTGCGGATGGCATCGGGCCGGAAGTGATTGCTGCGGGTCTTCAGGTTCTCGAAGCGCTGGAAAAGCGCAGCGGTGACTTCAAGATCCACTCGGAAACCTTCGACTGGGGCTCTGACTACTATAAGAAGCACGGCGTGATGATGCCGGCGGACGGGCTGGAAACGCTCAAGAAATTCGATGCAATCTATTTCGGCGCTGTGGGTGCGCCGGATGTGCCCGACCACATCACCTTGTGGGGCCTGCGTTTGCCGATCTGCCAGGGGTTCGACCAGTATGCGAATGTGCGCCCAACCAAGATCCTGCCGGGCATCACCCCGCCGCTGCGCAATTGCGGCCCGGGTGATCTCGACTGGGTTATCGTGCGCGAAAATTCTGAAGGCGAGTACTCCGGCCATGGCGGGCGCGCCCACAAGGGCCTGCCGGAAGAAGTCGGCACGGAAGTGGCGATCTTCACCCGCGTCGGGGTCACCCGCATCATGCGCTATGCATTCAAGCTGGCTCAATCGCGCCCGCGCAAACTGCTCACCGTCGTCACAAAGTCGAACGCACAACGTCACGGCATGGTCATGTGGGACGAGATCGCCGCCGAGGTGTCGAAGGAATTCCCGGACGTCACCTGGGACAAGATGCTGGTGGACGCGATGACCGTGCGCATGACGCTGAACCCGAAGAGCCTCGATACGATCGTTGCCACAAACCTGCATGCCGACATCCTGTCGGACCTTGCCGGCGCGCTGGCAGGCTCGCTCGGCGTCGCCCCGACCGGCAACATCGATCCGGAACGCCGCTTCCCGTCGATGTTCGAGCCGATCCACGGCTCGGCCTTCGACATCACCGGCAAGGGCATCGCAAACCCCATCGCCACCTTCTGGACGGCAGCCCAGATGCTCGAGCATCTCGGTGAAAAGGATGCCGCCGCGCGGCTCATGACTGCGGTCGAACGCGTCACAGAAGCCGGCATCCTCACACCAGACGTCGGAGGCAAGGCCAATACGCAGCAGGTCACCGACGCCGTCTGCGAGGCTATCGCAGGGTCCAATATTCTGGTTGCCGCAGAATGATCTGGAACGATGCGTCCGCCTGCGATGTGCTGCGTCGAATCTTCGACGCAGCGGTTGCGAGCGCCGATCCGGCCAAGGTGGTCGCATCCCACCTGCCGGAACGGCCCAAGGGCCGCTGCGTCGTCATCGGCGCCGGCAAAGCCTCGGCCGCAATGGCCGCGGCTCTCGATACCGCCTGGAGTGATGTGGATCTCACCGGAATCGTCGTAACCCGTTACGGCCACGCCGTACCCGCCGGGCGTATCGAAATCATCGAAGCATCCCATCCGGTTCCTGATGAGATGAGCGTCGAGGCAGCAACCCGCATCATGGCAGCTGTGAGCGGCCTCGGATCAGACGATCTGGTGATTGCCCTGATCTCCGGCGGCGGATCCTCGCTTCTTGTTTCCCCTGCCGGACGCATGACGCTCGATGACAAGAAGACGGTCAACAGGGTACTTCTGGCAAGCGGCGCCACGATCTCCGAAATGAACACCGTGCGTAGACAGCTTTCCGGGATCAAGGGTGGCCGCCTCGCACAGGCTGCCTATCCAGCCCGTGTCGTCAGCCTGGTCATCTCCGATGTGCCGGGTGACGGCCCATCCGAAATCGCTTCCGGCCCCACGGTCGCAAACCCGACGACCGTGGATGACGCCAGGGAAATCGTCAGTCGATATCGGCTGAACCTTCCCGAGACAGCCGTTGAGGTCCTGGCTAATGGCGGTGCAGCCGCAGGTCGGGACAACCGGAATTCTGAGGTCAGGATGATCGCCTCACCAGGCATGGCGCTTTTTGCCGCAGCACAAACCGCCCGCTCTTACGGACTGACGTCCCTGATTCTTGGTGATGCGCTACAGGGGGAAGCAAGAGAAGTTGGAACCGTATTTGCCGGGATCGCGCTATCTGCGAGGCAGAATGGCAACCCGATTGCCGGTCCGGCAGTCATCCTGTCCGGCGGCGAGACCTCTGTCTCGCTTCCGCCTGACGCCACTGGTCGCGGCGGGCGCAACACCGAGTTCCTGCTAAGTCTCGCCATTGGCCTGAATGAAGCAGACGGCATCTGGGCAATCGCGGGCGATACGGACGGGATAGACGGTGTCGAGGACGCCGCCGGAGCCATCGTTACGCCGACAACCTTGTCCCGCCTGCGCCAGGCCGGCATCACACCGCGCGCGGCCCTTTCGGGCCACGATAGCTACACCGCGTTCAAGGCGATCGATGACCTCGTGGTCACCGGGCCGACGCTTACCAATGTCAACGACATTCGTGCCATCCTGATTGGATAGAAACACCATGTTCATTCGCAGCAATCGCAGGGCCAAGATCGTCGCAACGGTCGGGCCCGCCTCCAACTCGCCCGAAATTCTGAAGGCGCTTTTCAATGCAGGCGTCGATACCTTCCGGCTCAACTTCAGCCACGGAAACCGCGACGATCATGCCGCTGTCTATCGCCATATCCGGGCGATGGAGAAGGAATTAGACACGGCGATCGGCATACTGCAGGATCTCCAGGGACCGAAGATCCGTATTGGCATACTGGGGGATGGGCGTCTCGACCTCCAGAAGGGCGCTGCAATCCGCTTCGTCTGCAGCACAGAGCCCGGCAAGGGCCTGATGGATATCCCGCTCCCCCATCGCGAGATTTTTGCAGCCGTCAAACCGGGCGATGATCTGCTGATCGATGACGGCCGGGTGCGGGTACGCACCATTAGCATCGATGACGAGCATCTCGATGCAGAGGTGATTGTCGGTGGCCCGATTTCCAACCGCAAGGGTGTCAATGTCCCGGGCGCGGTACTCGACATATCGCCGCTGACCACAAAGGACCGAAAAGACCTCGAGTTCGGCCTTGAGCTTGGGGTCGACTGGGTCGCGCTTTCATTTGTCCAGAAAGCGCGTGACATGATCGAGGCACGTTCGCTAGTCAGCAACCGCGCCGGGCTCGTCGCCAAGATCGAGAAGCCATCTGCGCTGGACGAGATCGACGATATCGTCGCACTTTCGGATGCGATCATGGTTGCACGGGGCGATCTGGGCGTCGAAATCCCGCCCGAAGACGTCCCCGGCAAGCAGAAGGAGATCATCCGCGCATGCCGGATGGCGGCAAAGCCGGTGATCGTCGCAACGCAGATGCTGGATTCCATGGTTTCGGCGCCGACCCCGACACGGGCAGAGGCTTCGGATGTCGCCGGCGCAATATACGACGGCGCGGACGCAGTGATGCTGTCGGCAGAATCTGCCACCGGTTCCTATCCGATCGAAACTGTAGAGATGATGGACCGCATCATAGAAAAGACCGAGAAGCACAAGCTCTACCGTCCGATTATGGAAGCAACCGAGCCGGAGATCGCACAGTCGCCGCCGCATGCGGTAGCGACCGCAGCAGCAAACGTGGCTGTGGCAGTCAAGGCGCCTGTAATCGTCGCCTATACCGCAAGCGGAACGACCGCAGCAAGAATATCGCGGGCGCGCCCTGCTTTGCCAATCATGGCGCTGACGCCTTCTGAACAGGTGGCTCGGCAACTCAGCCTCTTCTGGGGTGTCGTCGGCTTGCGTTCGCAAGATATCGTCACTTACGAACAATCTATCCAGCGGGCTGAGCAGGCAGCAATCGATACAGACCTTGCCAGAGCGAATGACCTGATCGTCGTCGTGACCGGCTTTCCTTTCTCCCAATCTGGAAGCACCAACAACCTCCGCGTTGCTCAAATCGGCAAATGCTAGAGATTCCGCAGGTTTAACTTTGCGATTAGGGGGACGAGAGCGTCGTGCGCGTGCTGGCGGTGTGATCGTGCGGCGCGACTGGCGGCTTCCGCGTCCCCTTTGTCAATCGCCTGGATTATCTCCCAGTGCTCATCTGAAGAGTGGATTGGAAGGGGACGTAAATTGAGAGTGAACATTCGGGCGCGATGCAGTTGATCCGCAACCGTGCCGGCCATACGCATGAGACGTCGATTGCCACTCCTGGCAACCAACTCCTCATGAAATCGCTCGTCAGCTGCCGCCCAAGCCTCCAGATCATTCTCCGCCAGTGCCCCGACCATTGAGGCGGTCGCTGATTGCAGTATCTGCACGACAGGGGTTCGTTCTTTCATTTGTAACTGTGCGAGGCGTGCTGCTGCTGCTCCCTCCAGAGCGATAATCACTTCATAGATTTCCTCAATGTCAGCAGGCGACAGCGCACAGATAATGATACCCTTTTTGGGAAGGATACGAACCAGCCCGTCTTCCTGAAGCCGTGCCATGGCCTCGTGGACCGGGGTTCTGCTCATTCCCAATTGACGGGCAATCTCGATCTCCGCCGCCTGGTACCCGGGAGGAAAGACATTCGACCGAATTGCCTCCTTGATCGCACTGTAAGCAGCGGTCACGCGACCGGCGCCCGCCGTATCAACGCCACTGTCTGGGGCGTCCTGAGGCACATCTCGCGGAATCACGCCGGCGACATCGTTTGCTGTAATCATAACGAACCTTCGATTATTCAGCATCCTTTATAGTGACGATCGAGCCAATTGACAAACACGGATACTTCGATACATTCCATCTTGCATGCAAGTAAGCATGGAACAGAGTGTGGAGGCACTCTGGCGCGCACTTGAGGAGGAAGTCGCGATGAAGAAAATGCTTGTGGCGCTCACAGGCGCCCTTCTGGCAACGTCGAGCGTTCTGGCCCACGCCCAGGAGAACTATCCAGAAAAGCCGATTACCATCATGGTCCCCGCTGCGGCGGGCGGCCCCAGCGACACGGTCGCCCGACTTGTCGCTCAATCCATGTCGAAATCTCTTGGACAGCAGGTTCTCGTGGAAAATATGGGCGGAGCCGGCGGCTCGCTCGGAGCGGCGACCGTGGCTCAGGCAGATCCAGACGGATATCGCCTTCTGCTCTACCACATCGGCGTCGCGACCTTCGCGGCTCTCTATCCGAAGCTGACGTACAAGCCGATTGAAGATTTCTCGAGCATCGGGCTGATCACCGAAGTGCCGATGACGATCGTCGGCAGGAAAAATTTCGAGCCGAAGACATTTGCCGAACTCGTAGCCTACGTGAAGAAGAGTGGCCCTCAGGTGACGTTCGGAACGGCAGGAACCGGCGCGGTTTCCGATCTATGTGGACGTCTTATTCAGGACGCGCTCGGCACCAAGATCACGCTTGTCCCCTACAAGGGCATGGGACCGGCAATGACCGATCTCATCGGCGGACGCATCGATCTGGCATGCGACCAGACGACCAATACGGTGCAACAGATCAAGGCAAACGAAGTTCATGCCTATGCCGTAACGACGAAGGCACGAATAGACGTACTGCCCGATGTCCCCACGGTTGCCGAAGGCGGCATCCAGAATTTTGAACTGAGCGCCTGGCATGCACTTTGGGCACCGAAGAATACGCCCGAGCCTATTCGCAACAAGCTGGCCGAGGCGCTTCGGGGCACCCTCAAGGATCCCGTAGTTATCGAACGGTTCGCAAGTCTCGGAACGTCGCCGGTTTCGCCGGATCTCGCAACGCCTGCGGCCCTCGATCAAAAGTTCAAGGCCGAAGTAGATCGCCTTACGAAACTGGTCAGCGAGACGGGAAAATAAGGCATCCCGCTGGCGGGTCCCTGCAAGGGATCGGCGGAACGAACGTTCCGGGCGACCATTTGCCGTGTCCTTTTGGACACGGCTTGCTCTCAATCGATGTTTCGAGGTTTCTTATGCGTGAATACAAGATAGCTGCCATTCCTGCGGATGGCATCGGGCCGGAAGTGATTGCTGCGGGTCTTCAGGTTCTCGAAGCGCTGGAAAAGCGCAGCGGTGACTTCAAGATCCACTCGGAAACCTTCGACTGGGGCTCTGACTACTATAAGAAGCACGGCGTGATGATGCCGGCGGACGGGCTGGAAACGCTCAAGAAATTCGATGCAATCTATTTCGGCGCTGTGGGTGCGCCGGATGTGCCCGACCACATCACCTTGTGGGGCCTGCGTTTGCCGATCTGCCAGGGGTTCGACCAGTATGCGAATGTGCGCCCAACCAAGATCCTGCCGGGCATCACCCCGCCGCTGCGCAATTGCGGCCCGGGTGATCTCGACTGGGTTATCGTGCGCGAAAATTCTGAAGGCGAGTACTCCGGCCATGGCGGGCGCGCCCACAAGGGCCTGCCGGAAGAAGTCGGCACGGAAGTGGCGATCTTCACCCGCGTCGGGGTCACCCGCATCATGCGCTATGCATTCAAGCTGGCTCAATCGCGCCCGCGCAAACTGCTCACCGTCGTCACAAAGTCGAACGCACAACGTCACGGCATGGTCATGTGGGACGAGATCGCCGCCGAGGTGTCGAAGGAATTCCCG
Source organism: Agrobacterium sp. 22-223-1 (assembly GCF_053522385.1). Classification (NCBI taxonomy): domain Bacteria; kingdom Pseudomonadati; phylum Pseudomonadota; class Alphaproteobacteria; order Hyphomicrobiales; family Rhizobiaceae; genus Agrobacterium; species Agrobacterium sp. 22-223-1. Next base: position 661,698 of record NZ_JBNWCN010000002.1, on the reverse strand, counting down.
GACGTCACCTGGGACAAGATGCTGGTGGACGCGATGACCGTGCGCATGACGCTGAACCCGAAGAGCCTCGATACGATCGTTGCCACAAACCTGCATGCCGACATCCTGTCGGACCTTGCCGGCGCGCTGGCAGGCTCGCTCGGCGTCGCCCCGACCGGCAACATCGATCCGGAACGCCGCTTCCCGTCGATGTTCGAGCCGATCCACGGCTCGGCCTTCGACATCACCGGCAAGGGCATCGCAAACCCCATCGCCACCTTCTGGACGGCAGCCCAGATGCTCGAGCATCTCGGTGAAAAGGATGCCGCCGCGCGGCTCATGACTGCGGTCGAACGCGTCACAGAAGCCGGCATCCTCACACCAGACGTCGGAGGCAAGGCCAATACGCAGCAGGTCACCGACGCCGTCTGCGAGGCTATCGCAGGGTCCAATATCCTCTGACAGTTCGTGTCGAGGTTCGGGAGGGAAAAAATGGAAGACTCGTCGGTCAAGTACAGCCGCCACAACGTGATTGCGGGCGGTATATTCATCGGGATCGCGGCCCTCTTCATCGTGCAGAGTTCGAGTTACGACTTCGGAACCGCGCTGCAGATGGGCCCGGGCTTTTTTCCGATCGTGCTGGCCGTGACACTTTCCATATTTGGAATGCTGATCCTGATCGATGGATTGCGCAAGCCGCCGGAGCCAGTCGATGGCGCCGTGCCCTGGCGCGGTCTCATCCTCGTGTGCCTGGCGCTTGCGGTCTTTGGCGCCGGGGCTCGTTCTCTAGGGCTCATTCCGGTCGTTTTCCTTTGTACCTTCATGGCGGCCCAAGCCTCGCGGAAGAACGCGCCTCTGTCCGCCCTGGTCAGCGCGTTCGTCATGTCCGTCCTGTGCTACGTGATCTTCAAGATCGGTCTTGCCGTATCGCTGCCGACCTTCGGTCCGGCTCTCGGCTTCTGAGGTGGCTTCTATGATAGATCTGTTTTCCAATCTCGCGCTTGGCTTCGAAACGGCGATGACGCCTGTCAATATCGTCTGGTGCTTTGTCGGCGTGCTGCTTGGCACACTGGTTGGTGTGTTGCCCGGCATCGGGCCGACTGCGACGATTGCCATGCTGCTGCCGATAACCTTCACGTTCTCGCCCGTGACATCGCTCATCATGTTATCCGGCATTTATTATGGCGCTCAGTACGGCGGATCGACGACGGCGATCCTCATCAATCTGCCGGGGGAAAGTTCCTCGGCGGTGACCGCCATCGACGGTTATCAGATGGCAAGGAAAGGACGGGCGGGTCAGGCTTTGGCCACGGCAGCCCTTGGGTCTTTTTTCGCGGGATGCGTGGCAACCATGCTGCTGGCGATTGCTGCGCCGCCTCTTGCCGCGGTCGCACTTGAATTCGGCGCGCCGGAATATTTCGCGCTGATCGTTCTCGGCCTTCTGGTATCGATCTCTCTTGCTCATGGTTCTGTGCTAAAGGCGCTAGGGATGATCATCGTCGGCCTGTTGCTGGGCACCGTCGGGCAGGACATCTACACCGGCGAAGAACGCTTCACCTTCGGATATCTGGAACTGTCGCAAGGCATCAACTTCGTCTCGATCGCCGTTGGCGTATTCGGCGTTGCAGAAATCTTCCGCAATCTGCAGCACGAGTACACGCGTGAAGTGGGTGTAAATAAAGTGACTAATCTGTGGCTTAGCAAACAGGACTTCCGCCGAATCGCGGGTCCGGTCTTGAGAGGCACTGCGCTCGGCTCGATCCTGGGCGTCCTCCCCGGCGGCGGACATGTGCTCGCCTCGTTCGCCAGCTATTCTGCGGAAAAGAACCTCTCCAAGACGCCGGAAGAGTTCGGTCATGGCGCAATCGAAGGCGTGGCCGGTCCAGAAAGCGCCAATAACGCTGCCGCCCAGACGTCGTTCATCCCGCTACTCACTCTCGGCATCCCTGCACATCCCGTCATGGCCCTGATCGTGGGAGCCTTTATTCTTCAGGGGATCACGCCCGGCCCTGATGTGATCAATAGTCAGCCCGCCCTGTTCTGGGGCATTATCGCGTCCATGTGGGTCGGCAACCTGTTGCTTGTCATCCTCAATCTCCCGCTTATCGGGTTATGGGTGAAAATGCTGACGATCCCCTATCGAATGCTATTCCCGGCGATTGTCATCTTTGCCTCGATCGGCTGCTATTCGATTAACAACAACCCGTTCGATGTCTACGCCATCATTGCTTCTGGCGTTCTCGGATATGTCCTCATCCGCGTCGGCTGCGAACCGGCGCCGCTACTGCTCGGCTTCGTGCTTGGACCGCTGCTTGAGGAACACTTACGCAGGGCCATGATCATCTCGCGCGGTGATCCGACGGTATTTGTCACAAACCCCATTGCCGCCTCTCTTCTGGCGATAGGGCTGCTGTGCGTGATTGCCGCCTTGCTACCATCCATCCGTTCGAAGCGCGACCAAGTATTCGTTGAGGACGATTGAGCAGACGGTTCGATCAGCCGCTTTGGCCAACATTGCGAACATCTTCGCCACCAAGAAAGACATAGTTAAGGCTCGTGAGATCGCCGCCGAAACAATAAAAGAAGCTGGTCAGCTGAGTGGCAATGACATTTGATCAGCCCCCGGTGCCGACCGACCCTGAGGAAGGGGATTGCCATCAGGCGTGAAGCTCAAGCCGCCTGACGATTTCTTTCCGCAGAGCTCCCGGAGGTTCGAAAGTTGGAAAGCAACTGCGCCAGCTTCTCTGACTCTTGCGCAAGGCCGAAGCTCGCGGCATTCATCTCTTCGACCATGGCTGCGTTCTGTTGCGTCGCCTGGTCCATGTGGTTTACTGCCGAGTTGATCTCCTTCAACCCTGACGCCTGCTCCCTGGCGGCTATGCTGATCGCGTCCATATGTTGGTTGATCGCCTGGATGAGATCGACGATATCGGCCAGCCCTCCGCCTGTCTCCCTGACAAGTTTGACGCCTTCCGAAACGGCCGCTTCAGAGTTAGCGATAAGGGTCTTTATCTCCTTGGCTGCGTGCGCGGAACGTTGGGCGAGTTCGCGGACCTCCTGCGCTACGACGGCAAAGCCCTTGCCTGCCTCGCCGGCTCGGGCAGCTTCGACCCCGGCGTTCAAGGCAAGGAGATTGGTCTGGAAGGCGATCTCATCGATGACGCTGATGATCTGAATGATCTGCCTGGATGACTGCTCGATCCGTCCCATGGCCTCGACGGCGTTTCCGACCACTTCACCGGAATGATCGGCCTTTTTCCGTGCGCCCTGAACCAGATCGCGAGCCTCGGAAGTGCGGACGGACGCTGTCTGGACGTTCACTGTAATCTCTTCCAACGCAGCCACAGTTTCTTCCAGTGAGGCCGCCTGGCTCTCCGTTCGCTTCGCAAGATCGTTCGATGCGCCAGAGATTTCGCTGGAACCTCCATGAACGTTGCCGGACGAATCGGCAACAGCCATCAACACCTCCCTCAGTTGAGCAACGGACGAGTTGAAATCCATTCTCAGTGCTTCGAACTGGGGCGCGAGCTCCTCCTTGATCTCGCAAAGCATATCTCCCGACGCTAATTTTCTGAGCCCTTTGGCCAGCGCGCCGGTGGCGTTGTTAAGGCGGACTTCCGCTTCGGCCGCGGCGCGCTCTTCGATGGCCAGACGCTCGGCTTCCGCTCTGCGGCTGTTCTCTATCGCTTCTGCTTCAAGTTCGGCGTTTCGGATGGCGGCCTGCCGGAAAACCTCGACCGACCGCGCCATGCCGCCGATCTCGTCGGTCCTTTTTCCACCCGGAACGGTCACGTCGCGGTTCCCCTGCGCTAGGCTATTCATGCACCCAGTTAGGTGGGTGATGGGGATGGTGACGCGCCGGATGACGATGAACATTCCGACGATCGTCATGGCGATCGCGCCCAGCAGGATGGCCAGGTATGACGCAACACCCACGAGAGCGGATTGCGCCAGGCTCTGCCTTTTCATCAAGAAGTTTCATCGCCACCAGGGCAACATCCGCAACGCTGGCCTGGCCCTTGCTGCTCGCAGGCAGCCAGTCCTTCAGGTCGACCATCGCGCTGCGACCGTCAGCGAGATCCACATGCATCGAGTTAACAAGGTCCCAAAGCGGACCCTTGAAATAGGTGTTTTCCGCCGTGTTGAAGCTGTCCTTCAGAGAGCGGTCGGTCGTGGGATGATCGACAAGATTGCGAACTTGATCCCAGTTCGCGAAGGATCGGCCGTTCTGCATCATCAACGTTACAAGATCGTCTTGAGCGAGAGGCTGTTGAGTGGTAGCCGCCTTGTTCAGAACGATGGAAGCCGCACCAACGGCTGCGCGAGTAGCCCAAGCCCCGGCGCGGATCTGCAACAGATCGACAAGTTTGTTGTCTAGCGAGCGTATATTGCTCTCGGTGATGGCAGAGGCAATCTCAAGCTCTTTCAAGAATTCCTGGCCGAAGCTCGTATAGGCTTTACCAACAGCCTGATCCCGCTGAGCGAGCTCGGTAACGAACTGCGTATCGGCGCGTTTGCGGAGGGTTTCGTTTTCTCCCTAGAAATAGTTGATCTTCTTCAAGGAACCGGCGAGTTCGGCCGACTGTATCGCAGCTCCAGCCATTCTGAGAGCCGTCATTCCCTGATCGACCATTGCGCGATCGACCGGGACATCCTGAAGTCGGGCGCGTCCTTGCTCAAGCGTCGCCTCGAGAATCGTCACGCTGTGACCCCGCTCCAGACGGTAACCAAGAAGGATGTCAAAAACCGCGCGGTTGACGGCTGTATAGGCTGACACGGTGCTGTAGGTGCGGAAACTGGAATAGGAAGCGTTCAGCGCGCTGCCACAAAGTATACACAGTGCAAGGCTGAATAGTAAAAACACCATTGTGAGAACGTTCCTGATCGACAGCATGAATACCCCCCAATTCGTCAGTGGTACAGCTTAGCTTCGAAACGATAAGACTGTGCTAACACGTTAGCCGAAGTATTCGCACACCGGTGGATCTCCGCCTGGCACTATCTCAAGGCACGGAGCATTCGGCGTCTAAACGTTGATGGGACCTAGCCACGTTGGGGTGTGGGCCTCGAAGAAATGGAGCTCGACGTATGGAGGTTCAGCTGATCTCCACTACCTGAGCGACGACACCAGATCGCAGCTCTGGAGCTTGAATCGCGAGTTGCGACTTAGTTTTCGAACGGAAGACATCCGGCTGCTGCGTTTGGTTTGCGTTGGCGGCTTTTATCAAACCAGGACATGATTTATCTCCAGCCGAAAGCTATTTTTCTCAGTCCCGGCCACATATGATCATGCGGACGCCGCCGCATATATAGCCGCAAGACGATTCCGAAAATCTTTGGCGCCGAGTAAACCTGCGGATATGAACGGTGCTGCTAAGTGAGGCGAACGTGGAACGACGGGGGCGTTTTTGATCGAATTTCGGCCAGGGACACATCGTGTGCCAACTCGATAAGGCACATCCCCGCTGTACCCTTTCGATCGATTTCGAAGACGCCGAGATCGGTGATAACCAGATCGGCAACCCGACGCCCTGTGAGCGGGAGCGTGCATTCCTCCAGAAGCTTGGGCACCCCACCAGCCTGATGTTCCATTAATACGATCACGCGCTTGACGCCGGCAACGAGATCCATGGCGCCACCCATGCCCTTCACCATCTTGCCCGGAATCATCCAATTGGCAAGATCGCCCCTTTCGGACACTTGCATTGCACCAAGGATAGACAGGTCGATATGACCGCCCCGGATCATTGCAAAGCTCTCAGCCGACGAAAAGTAACTACTTTTTGGGACCTCTGTGATGGTTTGTTTGCCGGCATTGATCAAATCGGCATCTTCTTCTCCATCGATGGGAAACGGCCCCATCCCAAGCATTCCGTTCTCGCTCTGGAGCGTCACCCGCACCCCTTGCGGTATGAAGTTTGCGACCAGTGTGGGTATACCGATCCCAAGATTCACGTAAAAGCCGTCTTTCAGTTCACGCGCGGCTCGCGCAGCCATCTGTTCGCGGGTCCACGCCATGTCAGGCAACCTCCTTGTGCGATTTGGGCCGAACGGTCCGTTGTTCGATCCGCTTTTCAGGATTCGGCACCTGCAGTACCCTCCGTACGTAGATGCCGGGTGTATGGACGCCGTCGGGATCAATAGTCCCCGCAGGCACAAGGTGCTCAACCTGCGCAATGGTCACTTTAGCCGCGGTCGCCATCACGGGATTGAAATTCCTCGCGGTTTTTCGATAGACGAGGTTACCTTCGGTATCCCCTTTGAACGCATGGATGATAGCGAGGTCCGCGGTCAGGCTGGTTTCCAAAATATACTCGGCATCGCCGAACATCCGCGTTTCCTTGCCTTCAGCAACAACCGTTCCAACGCCTGTCTTCGTGTAAAACCCAGGAATTCCGGCACCGCCTGCTCGAATCCGTTCGGCCAAGGTTCCTTGGGGGTTGAATTCGAGTTCGAGTGCGCCGGACAGGAACTGTGCGGCAAACAGCTTGTTCTCGCCGACATAGGAAGAAATCATCTTTCGGATTTGACCGCTTTCCAGCAAGATGCCGAGTCCGAAATTGTCGATGCCGGCATTGTTCGAGATAACTGTGAGGTCCTTCACGCCCGACTGACGTATTGCCTCGATAAGAACGGTGGGAATACCGCAGACACCGAAGCCGCCGGCCAGAATTGTCATTCCATCGAACAACGTATCGGCCAGAGCTTCCTGTGGATTTACAACGACTTTTTTCATCTCCCTCTCCGGATCTGGGCGGTACCTTTGCGAACGAAACAACGTCATAGCGGGTGGCTTGGGTCCGGCTCAGCGACCTCTCGGTCACCAAGCCGTCCCGGTCGGCCGGCAAATAGTCCGGCAGCCTGCGCGATGCGGGCCAGGCACCGGCCGAGCAAACACGTGGAATGCGGTCTGGCTTAATTAGAATGGATAGCCTTGCTTCGGATCTTCGATGGTGATCCACCGAAGATCCGTGAACTCCGAGATCGCGGCTTTGCCACCGAACCGTCCCCAGCCTGATTCCTTGACGCCGCCGAAAGGCATCTGCGGCTCATCGGCAACTGTAGGTCCGTTGATATGGCAAATGCCGGATTTTATGCGCGCCGCGATTCTCAAGCCGGCCGTGACATCGTTCGTATAGAGCGAAGCGGCAAGACCATATTCGGTGTCGTTTGCGATTGCGACAGCTTCCTCCACATCCTTCACACGGATGATCGGTTTGACCGGTCCGAAGGACTCCTCGCTATATATGCGCATCGCCGGTGTGACATGATCGAGGACAGTCGCTTCGACCACGGCCCCATTCCGCCTGCCGCCAGCGACGATTTTGGCGCCCTTGTCCAAAGCGTCCGCAATAATTGCGTCCATCTTCAACGCAGCCTCGAGACTCACCAACGCCCCCAAAACATTCGGGCCATTGGGGTCACCCGCGGGCAGTTTATCGGCTTTCTCAGCGAGCGCCTTCGTGAACTGGTCAGCGATGCTTTCAACGACGATTATGCGCTCCGTCGACATGCATATCTGGCCCATGTTCATAAAAGCCCCGAACGCCGCCCCATTGACCGCAGCCTCGACATCCGCATCGTCAAGCACGATGAATGGGGCCTTGCCACCAAGTTCCAGCAAGCAAGGCTTGAGCTCCTCCGCGCACAGCTTTGCGATGATCCGGCCGACGCGCGTCGAACCCGTGAAATTCACTCTCTTCACCTCCGGCGCCCGAACAAGCGCTTCGACGACGCGGGCGGCATCCTCGGGAGCATTCGTTATGACATTCACGACACCTGCAGGAATTCCTGCATCATTCAGCACCTCACCGATCATCCGATGGGTTCGGGGGCACATCTCGGATGCCTTGAGAACCACCGTATTGCCGCAGGCCAAAGGCGTGGCGATTGCGCGCGTACCAAGAATGACCGGGGCATTCCAGGGAGCGATGCCAACACACACTCCAACTGCCTGGCGGACAGCCATTGCCATGCTGCCGGGCTTCTCGCTGGGGATGATTTCCCCGGTAATCTGGGTCGTCATTGATGCCGCCTCTCGCAGCATCTTCGCAGCAACGGCAACGTTGAAGGAGCCCCAAGGTCCAGTCGCACCCGTTTCCTCGGTGGTAGCCGCGATGAAATCACCGGAGCGCTGCTCCATAAGGTCCGCCGCCTTGAGAAGGAGCTTTCGTCGCTCATGCGGACCTTTTGCAGACCAAGCAGGAAAGGCCCCGTGTGCGGCGCGCACCACGGCGATCGCGTCTTCCGGTGAGCCGGCGGCTACAACTGAAGCGACCTCGTTATTATAGGGGTTAAGCCGCTGGAACGTCTTGTTTTGTGACGCGAGCACGCTGCTTCCGGAAATCAAAAGATCTACGTTCATGTCGTTTCTCCTCATTCGGCGACAAAGTGGTTTTCGATTGCACCGAGGCCGCTCACCTCCACTCGCACGACGTCCCCCGGCTTCATGAACGTTTCTGTCGCAATTCCCACGTTCGACGGCGTTCCGGTTGCGATGATATCGCCCGGTTCGAGGGTCATCACGGTTGAGAGGTAGGAGATCTGATCCCAGATGTTGTAGATCATGTCGCCAGTCGAGGTCCGCTGGCGCTCTTCACCATTGAGGGAGAGCGTAAGGGTCAAATTGTGAGGATCGGCGATCTCGTCGTCGGTGGTGATCCACGGCCCGATCGGACCGTGCGTGTCGAAGCTCTTGCCGAGCGTATAGGTGGGCGAGCGGAACTGCCAGTCACGCGCCGTGACGTCGTTCGCGACGAAATAGCCTGCAATAACGGACCGGGCGTCCTCGCGGCTGACATGCCGGCACCGTCTTCCGATGACGAAACCCAGTTCGGCCTCGTAATCGACTTTTTCGGAGACGTTCGGGATCACAATGTCGTCGAAGGGCCCATTGATGCAGGTGACCTGCTTGTTGAACCAGAGCTGCGACTTCGGCGTCGCGATCCCTGCGGCGGCAGCCTCCTCCGCATGAGCCTTGTAGTTCATCCCGATGGCCAGAAACTTGCGGGGATCATCGATCGGCGCAAGCAAACGTACTTCGGATAGCTGGAAACAGGGCGCATTCACGGACTGAATGGCAGATCGCAGTTCGTGCAACCTTTCGATCAAGAGCTTCATGGAGCCATTCAGGTCTGGCGCGACATTCGTGAGATCGAAGACATAGTCGCCTTCGACCCTCCCGAGCCTGGTTTTTCCTTCGACCGCAAATCTGGCGAGTTTCATATCTTTTTCCTGTTTACTCTGTCGCCGGTTCGACCGGCCGGATGCTGTTTACGGATACACCGATGCCAGGGCCCGAAAAGGCGACCATCTCGGTTCTGACGATTTCGAGACATGGGAGGTCTGCAATGGTGTTGACGATGTGAAAGGTAGTCGGGAGCTGCTCGAACGTGGCGCGGTGCCAATTGAAGCTGCCGTTGGCCCTCCACCGCTTGAAGTCGTAGCCCTCGAAACTGATGGCGTCGGGACGCCCTTCGCCTGGCCGCGGCGCCGGTGTGGTGACATAGGCGACGTCGGCGCCACCCCCCTTGCGCGGGTTCGTGCGGGGCACATATTTATAGTACATGGCCGCGCCACCGCCCGAACCGGGCAGGCTCGGGGGGGCATCATCCTCCACCATATCCGTGAGCGCGATATCGAAGAACTTGAAGCCGAACCAGGACGTCTCGCATGAAGCCGTACCCTTTTCGCGGTCCCAGGCAATTTCGGGCATGTCGCAAAAGAGTTTCGGGAAGCCCATCTCGTCGCGGCCGGTCAGGATCGCCTCAGGTTGGCCCTCCCAGATCACCGGGCAGAAAGAGCCATCAAGGGTCTCGGTTTTACCCTGATAAGTAACCGGAAAATCAAGCGACAGAATTCCGTAACCTCGACCGGCAAGCCAGTAGAGGTTCTTGAACCAGGCGCAGGAAACGCTGAGCAGTGGTTCGCCTCGCAAGCTCATGCCAGGCGGAAGAAGAGCCGCCAGCTTCTCGGGGTCGGTGCGATATGTGATCGCCATCCACTCCGCATTCATCGTGCCGGTTTCTTCCAGTGACCACATGCCGCCGCCGGGCCTTTGGCGGGGACCTACCGCCGGCCCGAAAACGACAGGCATTCGGTAGCGATGATCGGGGTTTGGTGTGAAGCCCATGTTTTGATCTCCTTGAAAGCGTCTAGGCAGCAAATGTCACGTTGTCCCGGCCTGCTGGATCACGCGCGTGGACAGACGGGCCCGGGCGAACAGCGCCACGGTCACGCAGGCGACCACGGCGGCCGTTAGGCCAATGGCATGGTAGCCGATCACATCCGACAGGACGCCACCCAGGAGAGGCGCGATCGCAGAGCCCGCCATCGTCATTGCAGGCGTAGCGGCCGCAGCCCGAGCGGAGGGATCGACCTTGGCGAGGAAGCCAAACAGAAATGTGTGGGTGAAGATCATAACCGCAGCGAAGAAGAGCGACGGCACTGCATACAGCAGGAAATCGTTCGACCCGGTGATGAGAACGGAAAGAAGAGCCTGAACGGCGGCGCCGGCAATGCCAACTACAAGCGGCGGTAACCGCTTCTGGAGCGCGGCGGCGATCAATGCCGGGAACATATTGACGATCCCGATCGACAGGAGGACTGTCTGAACCTCTCCCTCGCCGTAGCCCCTCGCCATGCCGATCCTTTCCACATAGGAAAAGGTCAGGGCCTGGACGAAGTTCATCAGCATCACTCCAATGGTTACAAGCCAAGCGGCGGCAGGGATGCGAGCGGCCGTATAGTGCTGGACTTCCGTCCCCGCCTGCTGCCTGGGGAAGAATATCGACGTCACGAGCGCCGCCGTTCCCATGATCGCGGCAAGGATCATAAAAAAGGTTGGAGGCCCGCTTTGGGCGATGACCGCTGGCGCGGTCCCGAGAAATACGAGCGCGAAGACGCCGAATCCGGCCGAGCCGAGCGCAAAGATCCGCAAAGGATTGGCCGTCCGTCCCATTGTTCCATGCGTTGACGAAAGCGCCGCTCCCGTGGCCATACCGGCAAGGGCATGCAGGACGAGGAACGTTCCGAACCCCGGCGGAAGCTGTGACATCAAAACGAAGCAGACTGCACTTGCGCCGTAGCCACCCGGCGCCAGCAAATGGCCGGGGAGTTTGTGGAACATTCGCGCTACTCCGAGGCTTGCCAGCACGACGCCGAGCAGGAATGCGGTAACCAGTCCGCCCGCATGCGTGTTCCCGAACCCGAAGCCGGCCGAGAGCGTCCCCACCCATACTGGCAAGGCCGCAAGATCGATCATCCCGGCGATATGCCCAAATATCAGTGCGACGGTGGCGCTATGCGACTTCATTGAGAACATGCTCTCTTCCCCCCAACATGCCTTCAACGGTCTCAAGCAAGGTATCGATCTCATCGGTATTGGCAGCGGTGCCGAAAGCGTAAAAATCCGGTCGCGCGAGGTAGGCGACAGCACCACGGCTATCGAGCCAGTGAGTGAGGCGCCCGTTGATATCCCGCCAGCCGGCTTCGCCGAGAAAGATTTGGCGGATGCCAAGTCTTTCCAGTCGCCCGTCATCGACCGCAATGCGTGTGACCAAGACCAAATCCCGGCCGACCAGATCATCGAGACGAACCCGAATATCGCCGCGCGCCAGATCGTCATGCGGGAGAAGTTCACCGGCGCCGCCGATGGGCTTACCATCACCGTCTCGCGCTATGATGCCACCGGACAACGGCGGGAAAGCCGGCGGTGGCGGCAGGTTTCCGGCAAAAAAGGCCTCATCCCTGCGGCGAGCTGCTTCGGGATCGGGGACGCAGATCACCTGTCCCATCGCCATCGAGATTCTGATGACGGCGTCCACATGGGGAGAACGCTCGGCCTCGTAGGTGTCGAGCAGGTTTTCTGGCGCGGAACCGTCGAGGACCCGGTTGAGCTTCCAACCGAGATTCCAAACATCGCGCAATCCGGCGCACATGCCTTGCCCCATGAAGGGTGGCATGAGATGGGCGGCATCACCGGCAATCAGCATCCGGCCCTTCCGCCAGCCACCCGCAAGCAGCGAGCGGAATCGATAGCTCGCGCTGCGGATGAGCTCGCCGTCTTCTTGTGAAAGCCATGGGGATAAAAGTTCCCAAACCCTGTCGGGTTCGCACATCTGCGTGGGCGTTTCGTCGGAGCGAAGCATGAATTCCCAGCGCCTGTTGCGCACACCGCTTGGCACGATCGTGGTGGGGCGTGCCGGGTTGCACCACTGAGCCGCATTGGGAATGGAGAGCTTGTCCGGATCGTGTGGCCTGACGTCGACGACGAGCCAGGATTCATCGAACCCATGGTCGATAACGGATACATCCATCATCTTGCGTACGAAGCTGTTGGCTCCGTCGCAGCCAACCAGATAGCGGCCGGTCAGCATTCGTGTTTCTGAATGATCGATGGTCAGGGTCTGCGCGTCGAATCGGGCCAGCTCGACCTCAATATGATCATCTGCGTCGTGTGCTGCGACGGCCTCCATGCCGAGGTGATAGGAGATCCCGTCGCGGTGCAGAAGATCCTCGTGAAGGATCTGTTCAAGGTCGGGCTGGTTGAACGTATATCCGGTCGGGCCGCCGGAGATCGATTCTCGGGTCTCGTCGATATCGATCAACGCTTTCCAGTCTTCATTGTACCAGACGTAATGACCCATCTCCCGGGAGATGGCGGCGACTTCACTGGATATGCCAAGAGCGTGGAAAATGCGCTTTATCTCGTGGTCGTAGCCGATCGCACGCGGCAACGGATAGGCCTGCGGCCAGCGCTCCACGACCGCCACAGTGTGCCCGACGTCGACAAGCTGCCGGGCAAGTACCTTGCCTGTCGGTCCATAGCCGATAATGATGACATCGTATTCTGTCATGACTTTCCTCCCTCAACCGCACATGAACAACCGGCGACCGCTTCTGAAATCCAGACGCTCAGAAATCCGGGTCGAAGGCGATGCCCGGACGCAGGAACTCCGGTGTGGGAGGTGTGCCCCACAGATTGAGCCAGCGACCGGCCAGACCTTCGGAAATGTCCCAGGTGCGTGGCTCGTAGGTTGCGTCATTATCGATGCGGTCCAGCTCAATCGAATTTTCGACCAGGCAGCCATGCGGGTCGGCGTAGTAGGTGAAGATGTTGCCGCCGGCGCCGTGCCGACCCGGGCCCCAGACCAGCGCCCTGTCCTTAAGGGTGAGATTGTCGGCGATTGCCGCCAGATCCTCGAGCGAGTGGAGATCGAAGGCGTAATGGTGAAGGCCGCTCTCCCCCGGCCCCATGGCGATGGTGTGGTGAAACCCGTCCTCGGCTCGATACCAACGCAGGCCATCTTCCCCGGTCTGGTCCGACAGCTTCATGCCAAGCACCTTCTCGCAAAACTCGCCGAAGGCCTGGGTATCCGGCGCAAATGAGTTGATATGTTCGATGCGGCGGGGCCGTGCACCGGGCGTCGAATAGTTATAACGACGTGGCTGATTGCGAGCGATCGGCGTATGCACCTCGAAGATACTACCTCCCGGCGCGATCAGGCGAACGGCCTTATCGTAGTGCTTGCCGAGCGGTGTGTCGTCGAGCACGGTGAGTCCATCGGACAGGGCTCTCCGCTTGACTTCGTCGACCGCATCTGGACTGACGGCCTCCAGCCCGCAGGCAATCGCCTTGCCGTCGCCCTTGACGTAGGTCACCTCGTGATGCCGGTCGTTGCTTGAGAGATAAACCCTGTCACCTTCCTGCTCGGTGATGCGAAGACCGACGACGTCACAAAGGTCCTTCGCAGCGCCGACCGGATCGGGCGAAGAGATGACCACATGTCCCATCTGTCGAATTAGGTATGTCATTCCGGTTCCTTCTCTTGAATGAATGAATTTTTTCCCGTGGTGCTTTTTCGCGTTAGAGTCCGCAAAACAACCCTCCCCGCACCCTGCTATGCGGAGACCACAAACTTGTCGGAGATGTTCGAAGCATGCAGGTTCTGCCTGCATGTAGCCGGGTCGCGAGCCTTGCGGCTCGCCGCTCGGAATTGTGTCGGGCCTCAGGTCGCCGTGTTCAGTACCTTTCTGACGGAGGGACGCTCGCCGATGCGCTTTAAATAAGCGACGATTGCCGGCCAGGCCGAGAGATCAAGTTCGGCTCTCTTCGCCCAGCCCAGCACCACAAACGCGTAGGCGTCGGCGATCGTGAACGCTTCCCCGGCCAGATAAGGGCTACTGGCGAGACGAGTGTCGATGACACCGAAAACCCGGGGCAGGAAGGTCGTTTTCGTCAAGTCGCGATATTCCACCGGCGTGTTGGGCCGATTGAGCGGCGAGAAGGTCTTGTGCAACTCGGTTGCGATGTAGTTCGTCCATTCGAGCACACGATAGCGGTTGAAATCGCCCGGTGGCGGCAAAAGCCCGGAAGCCGGTGCCTGGTCGGCGACATACTGCATGATCACCGCGCCTTCGGTAAGGACCTCGCCGCTGTCGAGAACGAGCGCCGGAACCTGTCCTTTGGGATTGACGTCCAGATAGCTCATTCCGTCCCGCAGGTTCTTGGTCTGCAGATCGACGTTTACGAGATCGACCGGAATCGCTACCTCCTCCAGAACGATCCGTGATGCGGTCGAGCAGGTTCCGGGGACTTGGTAAAGCTTCATATGTTGGTACTCCCAATCGAGGCTGTTGTGCGTGGTATCAATGCTTGGGGGGTGCGATCTTGTTCACACTGCTCCAGTGCTCGGAAAGCCTATCGCCACGAACGCGGAAGGCATCGAAAATGAAATAATCGTAGGTTTTGCCGCTGCCGTCCGGTTCCGGTTGAGGCAAACAGGCAGCGACAACAACCATGTCTCCCTCGGCGACGACGAATGCCGGAGGAATAAGCATCTCCGCGGGTTCTGGCACCGGCCCGTTCGGGAAAATCGTCCTCACGAAACCTTCGAGCCCAGACAGACCGCTGGGTATATGGTCGCAGTGCTGGCGGTAGTCCTCAGTCACGAAGTCCTTCACAGCATCAGGGTTCTGACCATCGAAGACCCGACGATAGAATTCCCGAACCAGATGCTTGTTGCGTTCCAGCTGTTCTTTGTTTTCATGTTCCATGACATTGTCCTTTGTGGTCAGCAACGACGTCCTCACGGCCGGCGCAACGGGGAGAGTCCAAGGCCGCCGCTGATGTCGAAGGCAAGGGTGGCATAGAAGACAAAGCCGTCTTTCTGTCGGCCGGAGGAATAATCTGCGAGCACAGACGTGTTGGGGTTGACGATATAGGCGGCGCCGAGATCGAGAACACCGTGCTCGAAAAGTCCAACGCTTCCATGGACGTCGAACATGAACGTATCCCGCGGCTGCTTTTCATCTATGCCGGAAAAGAACAGCCGCGCATTCCTCTCGTATTCCGCTCGCTTTTCGCTCAGCCCGATGTAATGGATCGACGCGCCAATCGTGGCGACCGGATTTTCTGCCCAGAAGCCCGAATATTCGACCCCCGCATAGGCCTCCCAAGGATAGGCCTGACCATCGCCGAAGGTGTGAAACAATCCGCCATAGAGCGCGATGTTCTCCGGAACGGGCCCAGCGCCCGGCGCGCTCCAGACGACTTTACGGACCTGTCCGTAGACGCCGGTCGTGCCTTCGTGTTCGACGATGGTGGGTGCCGGCCCAAAGGTCGGGTTGCCCCAGCCAGAATTGTAGAGAGCATCCTCATAACGCGTCGAGCGATAATAGGCACCAAGCTCAAATTTCAATGGATTCGGATTATCAAAAAACGACTCCTGGTGTGTGAGGTTCGCGATCGCAATTACGCCCTCGGCATCACCCTTGCCCCAGTCCCAGCCATTTCCCTCCTGCCAGTTGTCTGGATTGTCCTCAACGATCCCGAAACCGATCGCGGTATTGGGCGTGAAATGATAGCCTGCGCGCGCACCCCAAACCGAAAGCGCTTCCCCCGGCATATTGAGAGTTGTTGCCAGCGTCGAGTTCAGACATCCGAGCCCCCCGCAAAAACCCCGCGTCATGAAGTCTTGTCCGAGTCCCATTCTGCCCGCCTCGATCTGAAGCCGGTCATCAAGGAGATCGGCTTCGACCGTCAGGCGCGTCAGATCAGTCCGTGAATCCACAACGGGTACCGGAAAAAACGCGTTCGACAGATCGAAGAGATAATTGTCGGTGTTGTATGATGGGTAGTTGATTGTTTCGACCCATTTGATCCTCAGGTCAGGCGTCAGGTTACCCGTGGCCCCGAAGACGAACATTCCGTAATTTGCGGAAGATCCTCCCTCGAATCCAAAAGATGGTGCGTTCTGGTAGATGTCCACATAATCGAGGTGAATATCGATGCCACTGTCGTGGAGCCATTTGCCGGCGTCCGACAATGGTCCGACGAATATGGGTTCCTGGGCGCTGCCGATCGGATTAACTGGCGGAACCGCGATGGCAAGACCATCGTCGTCTGCACAAGCGACAGCTGCAGTCATAAGAACAATCGAGGCGGCACAACCAAGTCGAATGCGCATTTTCCCCTCCCACATGTCGATAAATTCTCTCATCGGCCTGCTCCCCCGGCACGATCTCCCTCAATGCTCATCGGCCTGGGCGGCGAGGCCAGCAGCACCGCGAGCGCGCCAACGACGCAAAGGCCGATAATGATGTTGAACATCAGCGCATAAGATCCGGTCCGGTCAAAAATCGCTCCGGCGCCAGCCGCTCCCGATGCCGCGCATAGCGTGGAAACCGGCATCATCGAACCGAACATCGACGGGAAGGATTCTCGCCCGAAGTAGTTTCCCAGAAGTGCCATGATGCAGACCTGCGAAGCACCGTAACCGATCCCCGCAGGCACGGCGTAAAGCAGTATCCCAGCAAAGCCCTCCGGATGGCTCAGCAGAAAGAAGCCAAGCGTGACGAGCACCATGCTAACTGCAGCGATGATTGCCGGTGACATGCGGTCCCCCAGAAAACCAGCCGTCATATTGCCGATGAAGGAGGCGACGATTGTGATGGCCATGGCCATAGCCGCGTCCGCCGACGAATAGCCGATGTCCTGGAGATGGACTACGCCGTGCGCCATCAGGAAAACCCAAGCCACGCCGGCGACGCTCATGTAGGCAAGGATAAGCCAGTATGCCCTGCTTCTGACCGCCTCTTTCAGGGGCCAGTGGATCTGGCTCTTGAAAACAGCAGTCTCCCCCCTCGTCTGAACGGTCGTTGGGTTCTCAGCTACAAGCCGCTCAACATCGCGTTCGATCAGGGCGAACCGGGCGGTAAGCAAGGCGACGGCGGCGAGGCCTGCGATCACCCACCAGCCGAGGCGCCAGTTATTGTCCGAGACCGCCAGAAGGCGGTCAAGGGCCGGCGGCGACAGGAACCCACCAAACTCGATGGCCGAAAGCACGACCGAGACTGCCAGGGCGCGGCGGACATGAAACCACCGCGCAATAGCCGCTTGCGCAGGCAGCATGCCGGCAACGCATACGCCGGTCCCGACGACCACTCCGAACGCGATGACATACTGCCAGCCGGTGTTGACGACTGACGCCATTGCAACGGACCCGATAAGCAGGACGAAACAGCCGAACGTAACGGTGCGTTGATATCCGAACTTTTGAATGAATATCGCCACGACCGGCCCCTGGAAGCCCATCATCATAACGAACAGTCCGAATCCCAAACCAAAGACTGAACGATCGAGATCGAGATCTGCGATCATGCGGGCGTTAATTACGGCGATGCCAGCGCTTGGCACCGCCACCACCAAAAGCACGACCAGCCAAAGTGCGCCGAGAACCCTCCAGGCGTCCGCGCTGTATTCAAATCCACGCGCCGCAGGCGGCCTGCCGACCGCGCGCGCTCCTACTCCCTGTTCCAAAACTCACTCCTCCCGAGTTGCTGCTTGCGCGGCCTCCTACCGCACAAGCGCCGAATTTATGCGACCGATGCGGGTGCCGACCGGTCTGGAAGACCGCCCGCGAACATCGGAAATGGTTCAATCCCCATAAGTTGCCTCCCGAAAATTTCTGCCGTCGGGTCGAGACGAACCGCACCATGCAGCAGAGCGACGCGCACATCGCGGGCAAATCGCTGCACTGGATTGTTTTCGCTCGCGGTCGCCGACCCGATGCTGATTTGAAGCATGCTGAGGACGGCATCGAGGGAGTTCGTCGCGTAGACGGACTCCATCATCATTGCCTGTTCCTGGCCGTTGGTGATTTCGATGCCTTCGAGTGCGTGGCGATCGAGAATGTCGGCGCTGCGGTGGGCAACCGCCTCCGCCATCTTGATCATGGCGTAGGCCTTGGCCGCGCAGACCTGCGTCGAGGCCATTTCCGCAACTTTTGCATAAGGCAAATTGAAGGGTTGCTGCTTCTTGGCCATCTCGACGTAGCACTCGAATGCGCCCCGAGCCATCCCAAGCACAATCGCCATGTGAGTGAGGTTGGTGAGAAGCATGAGGCCACGCGCATCGAATTTGCTGGCGAGGCCATTATAGCGACGGCGCGTTTCATCCATCCTCATCGGGAAATCACGCATGTCCATGAAGCGTCGATCGGGAACGAATTGCTCTTCTTCTACCGTGAGACTGTTCGATGAGGTCGCCTTCATTCCCATCACATGCCAGTTGTCGACGATCTCGACCTGGTTTGCTTGAAGGATGGCCATTGCACGGCTCATCTGTCCCGGGGCACGCTCGTAATCGACGCCAACGGCAATCCATTTTGCATGCTTGCAGCCGCTGCCGAAGTGCCATGAGCCACGGAGCATCCAGCCCCCGTCGACGCGGCGGGCGGAGCCAACCTTGGTCGCAAAGATTGAGGCTCCCGCGGCAAGCGGTCCGACCCAATTCTGCCCTTCGCCGAAGATCTCGCGGACCGCATCGTCCGGAAAGGAGATAATATTGCGCAGGCCACCCGCCACGAACACGATCCAGCCCGCGGCACCATCGCCGCGACCGATTTCGCTGACAATCTCGACCACGTCACGCGCTCCGAGTGCATAACCCCCGAAATCCGTCGGCAGCGTAAGACGAAATGCGCCGATATCGTTAAGCGCGTGCAGGCTTTCCCGACTCAGGGCGCCGAGCTTCTCACCCTCCAACCCATTCTTGCGCAACAGGGGAACGAGATCAGCGGCTTTTTCCCGAACGCCGCGTCCGATCTCACTGGAGTAAGGCGATTCAAGCACGTTCGTGGGCGACTCCCTAAACAGCTTCAAGTTCATGTCCACGCTGAAATTCCTTATTTTTTGGAGCTGATGGTGCCCTGTGTTCACGGGGCGGCAAAGGGGACACATGAATGAAAGTCCCGGCGAAACCACGCCACCGGCGCGCTGACTTCATCATTGATCGAGGTGGCAAGAACCCTGCCGATCAGGAGTTGGTGATCTCCGATAGTCTGTGTACTGTCCAAGGAGCATTCGATGGACGCATCGAACCCTGGAAGGAAAGGAACTCCGTTCTGAGATAGTGTGCATGCCAACCCTTCGAACTTGTCATGCGCGTCGGATGCAAACCGGAGGGCGAGCTCGCGGTTGGGCTCGGAAACGATGTGAGCAGCAAATTTCCTCGAGTGCAAAATCGCCTGTAGCGTCTTTGACTTTTGCGCGAGGCCGAAGACGACCAAAGGTGGGTCAAACGATAGCGAACTGAAGGAGCTGACAGTCGCGCCCGTGGGTTGATCTTCTGCAATACTTGTGACGATCACCACTCCGGACGGGAGACGACCAAAGACGTCCTTCAACGCGTTCCGGCTCGGGTAAGCTTGTACCTGTGGCGAACAAGGAAGTGGCGGCGCAGCAGTAACAGCATTAAATTTCATCGATACCTCCCATATCGTTTAGAGGTATCTTAGATCTAAATTATCTTGTGTCAAGGGTCCTGGATGATTAGTGTTGGACGCGGCTACGCGTGGACCCCTTTGCGCATCATGCCTGGCTTTGGTAAGTAGTGGCTAAGCCCATGGGATTGGATTTCAACATGTTAGACAGCAGCGATCGCCTTGTATCTCAGACCCAAAAGGTGTTCGATGAACTCGTTCGACAGTGGGAGATTGATTTTCCCGGTGAAGACAGCTCTCCGATAGCGATCGCAATGAGAATACGGCACCTTTATCAGCTGGATCAGGAATCTCTTCAGGCAATTCTCACGCCTTTTGGTCTCGGAGTGGGTGATATCGATGTCCTGACCCACCTTGCTCAACGTCCAGAGGGTCGCCCGATTCGGCCGAGTGATCTTGCTGAACTCTGCATGGTGACGACAGGCGCCATCACGGGGCGGTTAACCAAACTGGAGCAGCGAAATTACCTTAAGCGCGTACCGCATCCTTCAGATAAGCGAACGATATACGTTGAAATCACGAAGGCAGGTCGGGAGCTTTTGAGCAGGACGAGGGAAGAAGTTGCAAGGTCATCTCATCTGCTCCAGGGCATTCGTGTTCTCGACATCTCAGAACGGCGCGATCTGGTTGCAACCCTGACAAAGTTGATTTCTCTTCTGCCTTCCTGACCAGATACCGCCTTTTGTCGTGACGCCCGGCTCAAAAGATCGGCGCGCTCTTCCATACCGTGCCGACCATCGCCTGATTGTAACCGTCCGCGTAAACAGCGCGCATATAGTTGGTATTGAAGGGATCGAGCATTGAATAGGGGATCTGTTTGTCGATCCATGCGATCCTCAATCGACTGCCGGTTCTTTGGCTATGGTTATAGAGGGCAAGCAAAGCCTGTTTGGTCTGAGATTTAACCATCGTTGCGTAGGACCGTCCGGCCACCGAGATCGTCGAATTCTTCGTCTCGGCGAACTCCGGCATCAGGGCGTTGTTCACGATCACGTAGATGTCTGGATTGCGCTTGTTAAGCGGCGCCTGTCTGCCCGGCGAGGCGAGCACAGCGTCGGGCAAGCCAAAGAACTGCATCGATGAGCCGCCGTCGGAATGCAACTCCTCGATCTGCCGGGACCCGGATTTGGACTTGATTGTCACCGCCGGAAAGACGCCCGGTATGCTGGCGGAGGCGATCAGGACATCCCGAAAAAGCCCGAGCGCATCCGGCCGGCCGCTGTTTGCAATAGCGCCCATGTTCCAGACCACACCGCGCTGCGAATCGAGATTGGTCGTAAGAACGAACAGCCGTCGTCCCCGGCGGTGCTCGGCTGCAATCTTTTGCAGGATATCGCTCGTTATGTAGTCGGAGACCATCTGCCGCAAGCGCTCCCCCTTGAGGATGCTCGTCCCCAAAAGGCCGGTACCCATCCACCTCATATCCACGAGCTCTCTCGCCTGGCCACCAGTGTAAAGATCGGCGAGCGCCTTGTCGTATGCGGGACCGAGAAATGCATAAGGTGCTATCAGCGCACCTGTACTGACACCTGTGACAACGTCGAATACTGGCCGTGTATGTTGATTGCTCCAGGCGGACAGAACGCCAACCGTAAATGCTCCTCCAGAACCTCCACCCGAAACGCAGAGAACGTTGAGGTTCTTGTCGGTCGTGCGGGGCAACCATTGTGTCTCGTCTCCAATGCTGCCCTCGGGAGCATCGGCATAAGCACGAATGTTATCGAAACCATCGACTTCGGCAACCGCCGCTTCGCTGGCGGAATAGACAGCCCGGGTTGTCGTCACGCAGCCGTACACAGGCATGCAGATAGCGATGACAAGGATAAAGGGAAGCACGCTGGTCCGTGGCTTGCTCATTTTTCGCGTAACTGAACGGGAAAGCGAGCCATCAACACGTGCCAACTCGGCCAAAGCTGACAGCGTCAAACGCTTAAATGCGAACCATCTGAAGGCGAAACGTGGATCCATTCGGCATCCTTGCTGAAAACTGCGATAGCACTCAATGATCCGTCCCGATGTATTCGGAATAGAGAACGCCGTTGCTGCCAGATCGGTCAGAGTGTCGATCCATCTCCTTTGATGGCGACAAAATTGTGGTCTCTGACGGTGGCGATCCGGTCCAATTGAGCCGTTCGAAGCAATGATCGTGCCTGGCCTAACGCAATTTATGCTCTTATCTCCCAGCCGGTTAGCCAGATTCTGCAGGCATAGGCTATGCCTTTTCCTTCTGCTTGCCGCGGAATGGCCGCTTGAGGAGGTCAAGGAAGTCGTCGACGAAGGTGAAGATGACCGGGATAACGAGCAGGCTAAGGAATGTGGAGGTCAGCAGCCCACCGATCACGACGATCGCCATGGGTTGGCGGAAGCTCGCATCGCCGCCAGTGAGGCTGAGTGCAACGGGTAGCATGCCGCATCCCATGGCGATGGTGGTCATGATGATGGGCCGCGCCCGCTTGTGGCAGGCGTCCACCAGAGCATCGAACCGCTCCATACCGCCGCGCCGTGCCATAATGGCGTATTCGACCAGCAGGATGGAGTTCTTCGTCACCACGCCCATCAGCATGAGCAGTCCGATCACCGCCGGCATGGAGAAACTCGTGCCGGTGACGATGAGCGGCAGAAGTGCTCCACCGAGCGACAATGGCAATGCCATGAGGATGGTGAGGGGTTGCAGGAAATCGTGGAAGAGAAGCACCAGCACGGCATAGATGCAGAACACACCGATAGCCATGGCAATACCGAAGCTTTCAAACAATTCAGAACTGCGCTGCAGTTCGCCCTGTTCGACAAGGTGGACGCCCTGTGGAAGGTTCTTCAGCGCAGGCAGTTCTTGGGCTTCACGGTTGACGTCACCAAGGATCCGGCCGTTGAGTTCGACCGAGAGCGTGACGTTGCGCGATCGATCGATGCGATTGATCTCCGACGGGCTGCCGCCGATGCCGATCGCGGCGATGGAACCGAGATCTACGCTGTCGTTCGCGCCGCTGACGCGGAGATTGGCGATGTCGTCCAGCGTCGTTCGGTTGTCGGGATCGAGCCGCACGCGGATCGATACCTGCCGCTGTGGCAGATTGAGCTTTGCCATTGACGAGGAATAGTCACCATTGGTCGCGACGCGGACCGCTTCGGAGATCGCTTCCGATGTGACACCAAGTGCGGCTGCCCGGGTAAAATCAGGAACGATCTGGATTTCTGGCGCCTGGAGTGAGGCACTGGAGGTAACGGCGCCGATGCCCTTAAGCGTGCGCAACTGCTCCTCAAGCGCGTTGCCCGCCTGATCGAGGGCATTGGAGTCGTCACTGGCAAGCGTGATCTCAAGCGTCGTTCCATTGCCGCCCGTTCCGACTTCGACCCTCACACCGGGCAACGCCGCGAGCGCCTGCCGGATGTCATTTTCGATCTGGGACTGCTTGCGGTCGCGATCGCCGATCGATGTCAAATCAACGACAAGGGTTGCCGAGGTGACGTCATTTGTTGTTGAGGACTCCAGGCCGCCCCCCGAGGAGGCGCTGCCGACGGCTGCGAACACGTGGGTCACGTCCGACATTTTTGCGATAATGTCCGCGGCCTGGCGCGTCACAGCGTCTGTCTGCTCGATGGTGCTCCCCGGTTGCAGTGTGAGCGTTACCTTCGTCTGTGCGTCGTCGGAGGCCGGCAGGAATCCCGATTTGAGAAGAGGGATTGCCGATAATGAAAGTCCGAGGAAGACGGAGACACCGAGAACCGTGAGCTTCCGGTGGCTGAGGCAGGCTTTCATGATGGCCATATAGGTGCGCATGATGCGTCCGTCCTTCTCCTCAGTCGGATGCGCCTTCATCATGTAGGCGGCCATCATTGGTGTCAGCAGGCGCGCGACCAGCAGCGAAGCCAGCACCGCGACGGCTGCGGTGACACCGAACTGGCGGAAGATGAGGCCGGGAATACCGCTCATGAAGGCGGTCGGCAGGAACACGGCGACGAGCGTAAAGGTCGTGGCGATGACGGCAAGGCCGATCTCGTCGGCGGCCTCAAGTGCCGCCTCCATTGGCGATTTTCCCATGTTGAGGTGGCGCGCGATGTTCTCGACTTCCACGATGGCGTCATCGACGAGGATGCCGACCACCAGGGAAAGGGCGAGAAGCGTTACGGTGTTCAGGCTGAAATCCGCGAAATACATCGCCAGAAAAGTCGGGATAACCGACAGGGGCAGCGCCACCGCGGACAAGAAGGTTGCTCGCCAGTCGCGCAGGAACAGCCAGACCACGACGACGGCGAGAATCGCGCCTTCGTAGAGCATGTGCATGGAGCCGTCGTAATTCTCGATGATCGGCCCGACCGTACTGTAGGCCTCTACGATCTCCACATCGGGATTGGCGGCCGCGAACGTCTTCATCGCGGCCTGGATGTCGGCTGCGACGCCCGTGTCCGAAAAGCCGTTCGAGCGCTTGACCTGCACGCCTATCACCGGCTGCCCATCGAGATAGGCAAGCGACGAGCGATCGGAGAAGCTGTCCGTCACGGTGCCAATTTCATCGAGACGCACCAATTCGCCGCTCGGCAGCGGGATCGCGAGCGCCTTAAGCTCCTCGACCGAGGCGACGGCGCCGAGAGTCCTGATCGTTTGCCTGCTACCACCGATCTCGCCGCGTCCGCCCGAACTGTCCGCCTGAACGGATTTGAGACGGGACGAAACCGTCGCGGCCGTAATTCCCAGCGATCCCATGAGCTGCGGGTTCAAATCGACATGCACTTCGCGGTCGATCCCCCCAACTCGGCTTACCTCGCCTACACCGGATACGGAAAGCAGGGCCTTTGTCATGTCGTTGTCGACAAACCAAGAAAGTTCCGTCTCGTTGAGCCGGGTCGAGCGGACGGAGTAGGTGAGCAGCGGTGAACTTTGGACTGTGACCTTGGTGACGCTCGGTGACTCCATGTCGGCCGGCAGATCCGTCGTGCTGTCGACTGCGTTACGGACCTCGTTGAGAGCCTCCTCGCTGTCCTTTTCCAGTTCGAAAGACACGCTGATCGACACGGACCCGTCCGTGATTGTCGTGGTGATATGGTCGAGCAGGCTAAGCGAGGCGAGATTGTCCTCGATCTTGCGGGCGACCTCGGTCTCCAGTTGCGTCGGAGCCGCGCCCTCGAGCGTCGCGGTGATCTTCACCGTTGGCAGGTCCATGTCTGGAAAGTTCTGGACGGCGAGCCGCTCGAAGGCGAGCAGACCGCCGACGGTCAGCAGAACAAAAAGCAGAATGGATGGAACGGGATTGCGGATCGACCAGGCGGAGAAGTTCATTGCGCTTCTCCTTCAACCCGTACCAGCGCTTTATCCGAGAGGAAGGCGCCACCGGATTTCACAACCGAGGTTGATCGATCGATGCCGGACAGAACCTCCACCTCGCCACCATTGCGGCGTCCGGTCTCGACACGCACGCGAGAGGCGCGCCGATCCTTATCGACCGTAAAGACATAGTTGATGCCGTCGCGGAACACGAGCGCGGTCTCGGGCACCGTGAGGGCGCTGGTCGACTGCAGCTCGATCTGTCCGGTGACATAGATGCCGACCGGAGGATGATCCTCCGGTGGCAGCGTGACATAAATGATCGCGCGGCCCGTATCGGTGCTGACCGTCGGTCCGACCAGCCTTACCTTCCCCTCGATGCGCCTGCCGCCAGGGCCGGCAATCGCTGCAGCAAGGCCCTCCTTGATGTGAGGGTAATATCGGGCTGAGACCTCGGCTTGCCATTCAACGCGTTGCTGACGGACGAGCCGGAACAGCTCTGTTCCTGAGGAGACCACTGCGCCAAGCTGCGCGGAGCGGGAGGTGATCAGCCCGTCATCGATCGCGACGATCTTGGTCTGACTGACCTTGATCTTCTGGCTGTCCAGCGCGGCTTCGGCGGACTTGAGGCTCGCCTCGGCGGTCTGCTCGGCGATCAGGTATTCAGTGACCTTCTCGTCCGAAAGCGCGCCGCTGCCACGAACCTGCCGCGCGCGGTCGGCATTCGCCTTCGCTTTGGCGAGGTCTGCCTTGGCGGTCTCGACCGACGCCTCCTCTTTGCGCAAATCCGCAAGTACGGTTTCGTCCGCCAGTTGAACAAGCGCCTGACCCTTCGCGACCACCGAGCCGACATCGACGAGAACATCGGTGATGCGAAGCCCACTGATTTCTGATGCGATGATAGCCTCGTGCCATGGCTTCAGCCAGCCGCTCGCCGGCACGGTCTCCGCCCACTGGCGCTCAGACGGCTTCACGACGGCTACGGTGAGGGCCGCAGCTTCTTCTTGCTGCGCGAGCGAAGATTGACCGGAAAAGGCAAGGCTTGCCCCCGCGAAGAGAGCAACAAAAAACGGGGCTGTTCGCATCAGAGAGAATTTCCTTGTGATTTCGTCTGGCGCTGTGCCGGGGTAACGGGATCGGCGTTCCAGCCTCCACCGAGCGCCTTGTAGAGGGCAATCCAGTAGCGCACCGCGTCGCGCCGGATTTCGATGAGCGAAATCTCTGCCGATTGCGCAGAGCGCCGGGCTTCCTCCCGGTCGAGCAGGCTGACACCACCCGCCCGCCAGTTGGCATCAACCGAATTGAAATAGGTCCTGTAGTTGCGCGCCGCGCTGCCGGCGTCACCGATCCGTCTACGGGTGCTGTCCACCCGAACAAGCGCAGTCTCGACTTCGGCGACCGCGCTCAGCACGCCTGACTTGTAGTTGGCGACCGCCGTATCGTAATCGGCGATAGCGCTTGTGACGGCGGCGTGACGCGATCCACCGTCGAAAAGCGGAATCGTTAGCGCCGGACCGAAGGACCAGGGCAGCGATTCGCCCGTCAGGGTCGAACTGCTGATCGTGAGCGAGCCATCAAGACTTAGGCTCGGATAAAGATCGGCCTTCGCCGCTCCGACATCAGCGATGGAAGCGGCAAGCTCCAGTTCGAGCGCGCCGATGTCCGGACGCTGCCGCAACGCTTCTGCCGGCACAGCCGCGAGCTTGAAGTTCTTCGGCGTCGGAATGTCTGTCTTGCCCTTCGCCAGCAGTTGCCGGACCCGTGCCTCGTCAGTGCCGGTGACCTGGGCGAGCGATTTCACCAGCACCGCGCATTCGGCCTGTTGCGCCGTCAGCGTCGATGAGGATGAAGCAGCACTTGCCCGTGCTAATGCAAGGTCGGCGGCGGAGGTGAAGCCCGATGTCGCGGCGGTCTCCGTCGCCCGTATCGTTTCGCGCTGTGAGGCGAGTTCGACGCTGTAGGCGTTCTCGAGCTGCCGGCAGGCCCGGTACTGTACATAATAGTCGGCGACCTCGGCGGCGAGTGATACCCGGGTGTCGTGCCAGTTGGCGATCTGCTCTTGGACCCGGAGTTGAGCCGCTTCGCTCTTTTGCCGCGTCTTGCCGAACAGGTCGATCTCCCAGGAGGCATCAAGGCCGCCGCTCGATGTCGTCGCAGCGGCGACGCGGTTGGTGGCGTCGCCATCGGTGGCGGAACGCGCGACGGAGGCCGAGCCGTCCATACTCGGAAACAGGCTCGACCGTGCGGAAGCCAATGTCGCGCGCGCCTTGTCGATGTCGGCGGCGGCCGAGGCAAGGCTCGGATTCTGCTCCTGGGCGTAGCCGATGAGAGAAGTCAGCGAAGGATCGTTGAAGGTTGACCACCACGACACGAGGGTGGATGTCTTGCCGCCATGCGGCACGGTCGCATGCCAGACACTTGCGATCTTGACGTCGGCTGGTTGAAGCTCCACGAATGTCGCGCAACCGGACAGGAGCAGGCAGAGCGTGACCGCCAAAGGCGGATTGGATCTTTTTCTGAATACAATTTTCATTGACCTGCCCGGACTAGCGAAGAATTTGCCTGTCCGTAGCGGATCTAACGTCAAGTGCGGTCAAGCCGGTGTTAAGATAGGTAAAATTCACTGTCCGACAGGGATTTGTCCTGTATGGCTGCCCTCTGAACGAATGATAGGCTTCCGAATGGCAAAGGTTCTTCTTATCGACGACGACGCCGATCTCACGACACTCCTCAAGGAGTATCTCTCCGAGGAGGGCTTCGACGTAGCGACCGCGCAGGACGGGCGCGCCGCGATCGTTCAGGCTGCATCAGGCACCGTCGACATCATCGTCCTCGACATCATGATGCCGCATATGAACGGCATTGATGTCCTGCAGCGCATCAGACGATCGAGTCCGGTGCCCGTCCTGATGCTGACGGCCAAGGGCGATGACGTCGACCGGATCGCGGGGCTCAATCTCGGCGCCGATGATTATGTACCAAAGCCGTGCTCACCCGGCGAGCTCGCGGCAAGGCTGAAGGCCATATTGCGCCGGGCCGGCTCCTCTGGCGCCGGCATCTCGCAGGAAGTGCTCCGGGCTGGCGAATTGGCCATGCATCCGGGAAACAGGACGGCGGAATGGCGTGGAAAGCGTCTGGAACTGACAGGCACCGAGTTTACCCTGCTCGAGGTGCTTGCCCGTAATGCCGGTCAGCTCGTCTCCAAGCAGGAAATATCGAAGCACGCCTTCGGACGCCCCCTGACGCCGTTTGACCGGCGGATCGACGTTCACCTGAGCAGCGTCCGCCAGAAGCTCGGCAGCAGGGATGACGGCCAATCCTGGATACAATCGGTGCGGGGACAGGGCTATCAACTCCTGCAAGACCGATGATGCGTGGCCTGTTCTGGAAGTTCTTCACCATCACATGGTTGATGATGGCTGCATCAATCGCAGGTTTGTTTGCAATCAGCGCTATGCTCGATGTCGGCCCGCTCTCTCAGGACATCGCCCGCCAGCAGCGGGTTTTCGCGCTTGACGTAGCGCAACAGTTGCTGGCGCTAGAAGAGGAGGAAGCTGCCAAATCGTTCGCGCGAGCCGCAAGGGCAGTGCCTCAG
This sequence comes from Agrobacterium sp. 22-223-1, assembly GCF_053522385.1. Lineage (NCBI taxonomy): Bacteria > Pseudomonadati > Pseudomonadota > Alphaproteobacteria > Hyphomicrobiales > Rhizobiaceae > Agrobacterium > Agrobacterium sp. 22-223-1. Next base: position 633,080 of record NZ_JBNWCN010000002.1, on the reverse strand, counting down.
CCGGTCGACCTTTCCATATCCGACATCGGTCCGGCGAGTGCTTGCCCGGATGTCGCTACAACGAACATGCGCAACGTCGTTGTGGGTGACGCTTGCTACCGCGCGACGATCATCGCGCAGGAACCGGGGGTTATCGCGGAGACCTGGCCGAAGCTGGTGCCCTGGGCATCGGCCCTGATCGCAAGCGCGATCTCCGCCTTCTGGCTCGCTCGCTATCTCATTCGTCCTGTCGCCCATCTCCGTCACGGCCTGAGCGCTCTCGCTCATGGCCGATTCGACGTCCGCATCGGTGACAAAATGGACGGTCGGAAGGACGAGGTAACGGCTCTGGCTCATGACTTCGATGCCAGCGCCGCGCGCCTGCAGGAACTTCAGGAGGTCCAACAGCGCCTTTTTCACGACGTGTCCCATGAACTGCGCTCGCCGCTGTCCCGCCTTCAGGCGGCGATTGGGGTGCTGCGGCAGAATCCTTCGAAGCTTGAGATAATGATGGAGCGCATGGACCGTGAGATCGAGCGCATCGACGGGCTGGTTGGCGAGATACTTACCCTCGCGCGATTGACCGCCGGCTCCGGTAGCAACGTCGTTCAAACTCTCGATCTGATGGATCTGCTGAACGGAATCATCGAAGACGCGGCTTTTGAGGGACAGGCGCGTGGGATTACTGTGTCCCATGACGGCTCCGCCACCTTCATCGCCGAGGTCAACGGGGAGCTGATCTATCGCGCCTTCGAGAATGTCATCCGCAACGCCCTGAAATATTCCCCCGACAACTCTCGCGTTTCCATTCGCTCGGAGATTATTCATGGAGCCCTTCGCGTGACGGTCACGGATGAAGGGCCAGGTGTGCCTGCGCCTCAAGTCGACTGGATATTCCAGCCGTTTGCGCGCGGAAGCGACACGGCTGCGCCAAACGGCTTTGGCTTGGGCCTCGCCATCACAAAGCACGCGGTCGAACAGCATGGCGGCCGCGTTTCGGCATCGACAGCGGCCGGTGGCGGGCTGGCAGTGATGCTGGAGATTCCCAAGCCGGCCGCTCAAAAATTGGAACGGCGGTGAGATTGAAGCAGGGATGGAGACAGTCCGATCACGAAGTGGCGGGCGATACCCTGCCACGTCATGATCCTGATATCGGTCTGGTGAGCTCGCTCGATGTTTATCGCACGATAAGCTGATGAATCTTCCTGCACTGCGCGCTTAAGAATTGGCAGGGGTTCAGCTGCGGACGGTCCGCTTGCTAGCGGATCCGTACGAGCGGACAACAATCGCAGGTGTCGCTGAAACCGATCTCACTTCGTCGACTGAGATCGTGCGGTGAGCTAATTTGCCTCCGGATCGAAGACAGTCTACGAACGACCCGTTCGGACGTTCCGCGGGAAGGCTCTCGATCGGCGTGCACCGTGCGCGATGCCGGTCTTGTACCACACAAGAAGATGGCCCGCGCTTGCGTCCCGATGCAACGAACTCGCGTCGTAGAATTGCCTGGCCCGTTCCAAGACGTTGCTGCGGATCATGACATGGGTCGCCTCGGTATTATTTGCTGGCACCTCGAAGATCGGCTTCCGTGATGCCGATGCCCTGAAGAATCTTGCTGCGAAGGTAGGCATCCCGCGTGGGGTAGACCGTCGAAGTCCGCATTTCCGCCTGCCCCTCGTGGAAGCGCATGAACTGGCCGCCGGATTGAGAGGCCACCTGTCCCCAATGTGGAACATCATGGCCGTTCGGATCCCCTGTCTTGATAAAATTCGCAAGATAAGTCACCGCGATATCGCGCATTGAGAGGTCAGGATCGGTCCAGGGTAGCTGATTGTGGTTGTCCGGACGGAGGGAACCATTGAAGTACCAGTTGTCACCAGCGTGCCAGGCACGGCGAAAACCCTGATCCTTGCCCGGCGGCCAATGATCCCAATAATAGAGGTAGACATTGGCTTTGCTATGCGTCTTGGCAAACTCGGCTCCCACCCGAACATACTCGAACATAAAATCGTTGAGCATGCGTAGCGACAGACGATAGGCTTCCACCGGATCGTCCGTGGCATAGAGCGGGAAGACATCTTCATCCACGTTCCCAGCCTGATGCGGACGGATCGCCGTAAGCATCGCATGGTGCTGTTCCTCCGCGGTCATCTTCAAGTCGTTCGGCCGCAGGCTGGTGTATTCGTCGGCCGTCTGCCCGATCATGATGTCGAGCTCGTCGAAATCACCCGGCTGCAGCAAGTTCACCGAATCTTTGGTGAAGACGTAGTCATCGATCGTATAGAACTGATTCGTTGCGACGGCGCCGGCCATGGCGCCGTAGAGTGTTTCCTTTCCTCCCTGCCATTTTTCGAGCCAGGTCTTCGTATCGATAGCGCGCAGATTCGCAAGCGTCATCTCCTTATCGAACAGCTTATTGATCGCCTCTTGGTTCTGCTTGGATTTCTTGGCGAAATCCACCACCTTTCCTGGCAGGAAGCCGGTGAAGCTGGACTGGATGAACGCTCGTTTGAAGAGCCCTTTCGCCAACGGCGTCCGAAGCAGCGCAACAGTATTTTCGCCACCAGCCGATTGTCCGCCGATCGTAACCGTGGCCGGATCGCCACCAAAGGCCTTGATATTGTTCCGGATCCAATGGAGTGCATCGACAAGGTCGAGAACGCCGAAGTTGCCCTTTGGCCCATCCGGATTTTCTGTTGCCATTTCCGGCAGCGCCAGCCAGGCCGGCGCTCCGAGGCGATACTGAACTGAAACGACAACGACACCTTTCGCGGCCAACTCCGCGGCATAAATATCCTTCATTGCACTCGAGCCCAGCCGGTTCGCACCGCCATGGATCAGCATGTAGACCGGCAGCCTTTCCTCAGTACTTTCGGCCGGTGTCCATATGGCAAGGTTCAATCCATTGTCGCTGACGGGCGCGTCACTAAGCACGTTGGGGTCCTGAAGCATCTGATTGCCCCACTTGTCTGCCAACAGGGTTCCCTCCCAGCCTTTCACAGGTGGTGCAGGTTTCCAGCGATTTTCCCCGCCGACATCACCGGCGAAAGGAATGCCCAGAAACTGCATCACACCTGACGTGTCGCTTGGAACACCTTGCACCTTGCCACCCGTAATCACGGCTTCCGTCAGAGGTATCGCCTGCGCAAATTCGGTAAAACCCTGCGCCCAAACGAAAGCAGCGGCCAGAATGCCGATCGCGCCGCTTACACGCCATCTGCGCTTGGAATTCGTCGTCATGGTACTTTCCTCCCAGATTAGATCACGCGGCCGATCGGCATTCTGAATCCTAGCGGAAAGATTTTCCGTAAAGAGACGACCCAGAAACCGGTGGGCCTAGTGACATTTGATAGATTGAGGCTGCCCTCTGTAAGGTTTACGCAAGCAATTCAGATAAAACTGCGGGTCCGCAACAAGCTTCAAGAGGCGTATCGCCCTGCTTCAATTGCTCGATGGCGACATGTAACATCCAGTTGTCGCCGGGAGGCGCGGAAATCGTTACCGCCGAGCCGGCAATCTGCGCGCCGGCATATATCGGGCGCATGTAGCTCGCCAGCATCCCCTTGCGGCCCTGCGCCTCGTGGACCGTGGCAACACCGGCCTCCCTCAGCCTGTCGATGACGGACTGTTCGGTCCGCGCAACCGTCTGCACAACAATTCCCATGTCAGTGTCCTTTTCTCTTAACCGGCGGAGTACCATGCGTGTGGAACGTCTCGATTGTCTTCAGCCCCCAGGCCTGTCCCTTTTTCCGTTCGCTCTCGGTCCAGACGACGGTCTCCCAGTCCGGCGCCAGGATAAGGCGCGCTCCCGAATTAGCGAGCTCCACGCGATTGCCGGCCGGCTCCCAGACATAGAGGAAGAAGGTGCCCTGGATGGCGTGCTTGTGTGGGCCGGTCTCAATGTGCACGCCGTTTTCGAGGAAGATATCGGCCGCGCGCAGAATGTCCTCTCGCGTATCGGTGGCGTAGGTAACATGGTGGAGCCGCCCCTCACCCCCACCATGCTCTTCCGTGCAGGCAAGATCGTAAGTCTTATTGTTGTTCGTGAACCAGCAGCCCCCAAGACGCCCGTTGTCGAGCCGGATCATCTCGGTGACGCGCGAGCCAAGGCAGGTGTCCATGAAGGCACGGAACTCCGTGACGTCCCCGGCCAGAAGATTGAGGTGGTCGAGCCTGCGGGGATGAGCGCCGCGCCCATGGAACCGCTGCGCGAGGTTCTTGAGCTTCGGCCTTTCCTCCGCCGGCGCCTCGTAGCGCACCGTGTCCCAGTAGATCTCGAAGAGATGCCCGAAGGGGTCTTCGAAACGGAACGCCTTGCCATGGCCGAGGTCGCCCGTCACCCAACCGATCACCTTGTACTTGCTTTCCTCGATCGCCTTCACCCGCCGCGTCAGTGCCTCTTGCGAAGCCGCGCGATAGGCGATGTGCCCGACGCCTGTCGAGTGATGGCGAGTGAGTTTCAGCGTGTGGAACTCATAGTCATCCCAGGCGCGCAGATAGGCCGAGTTTTCGTCCTGGCCGGAAATGGTCAGGCCGTAGACCCGCACGAAGAAATCCAAGCTTTCTTCGAACCTGTCGGTATACATTTCCACATGCGCCAGATGGGCAATATCGAACGAGCGCTCCATTTCCACCACCTCCCGACAAGCGCTAGAGCTCGTCGACCGTCCGCGGGAACACGGACTGGAAACCCTCTGCATACTTGGCAGCGCGGCCGCCGGATTGACCGCCGGAATTGCGCTGGAAGTGGTTGGCGCGGTTCTGGGCAACGCGAGTGTAGAACTCCCAAAGGTGCTCCTGGCCTTCCATGCACTCGATGGCGGCGCGCTTCTTGTCCCAGACTTCGGTGATGTCGAGGAAGACGTCCGGCTTCCAGCCCATCTGCTCGGTCTGGTGTGGCTCGAACAGATAAAGCTGCGGCGCGCCCAGCACCTTCTGTCCGGGGTTGTGGCCCCAGGCCTGGGCGATCATGCGCGCTTCCAGCGCCACCTGCGTCGCATACATGTGATCGGTATTATAGGGGTCGTAATGCGAGTGGCTGAGCATGAATGCCGGCTGCACGTCGCGGATGACATCGACCAGCTTGTATTTGTCCTCGTCCGTCAGGCGCAGCGGGTAGTCACCGAGATCGAAGGAGATCAGGTTGTGCACGCCGAGCGCCTTCGCCGCCTTTTCCGACTCCACGCGGCGAGCCGCCTTGACCTTTTCGAGCGTCATGCCGGGTTCCTTCCAGAGCTTGGCGGACTCGCCCCGTTCACCGAAGGAAAGGCAGACAACCGTGACCTCGTAGCCCTTCTGAGCATGCACGGCGATCGCGCCGCCGCAACGCCAGACGAAGTCTGCAGCATGGGCGCTGATGACGAGAGCAGCTTTTCGAACTAACAACTTCTTTCTCCTATTTACTGACCCGCTTCCGCACAAAATTTCAGTGGAAGCCTTTCACAGACGAGAGTGTACGAAACTGTTGCATTTAAGGAACAACAACGTCTGGGTGGCCTGACCTGTCGAGCGCGGTGCGCACGAAGCCAGCCACCTTCTTTTCATCAACAAACGCTTTTACGAACGCCGCTGCCAGAGGTCTGCTTACGCTGACGCCCACTGCTTGGGGAATCGCCATGAACGGTTCTGCCGTCACTTCGTATCCGGGCTGATCGCCGGCAACTTTCTGCATGGCCTGCCTGACTCCGGCTAGACCGTCGAGTTCGCCCGCCTCCAGCGCATCGCGCGCTTCCGGAAAGCTGTCGAACCGAATCAGCTCGCCGGCACCACCGTTTCGAGACAGAAAGAGTTCGTAGGCACTGCCCTTGACTGCGCCGATCTTCAATCGAAGCCGTACGATGTCGGGCAAACTTGATACGTCGAGCACGCAGCGCACCAGGAAAGCACCTTCGATCAGGACATAGGGCTCGCTATAGGCAATCCGCTCAGCACGCTCGGGATCGATAGCCAGGAAACAGATATCCCACTCCCCAGTGTCGGCGCTGCCGGACACCGCCCCGGCCTTTTCGTAGTGCCGGAAGCGGATCGGCAGCGAGAGTCTTTCAGCCAGAGCCCTCGCAAGGTCCACCGAAACTCCGGTTGGCGTGTCGTCAGTTTGTCCGCGACTGACAAGCACGACATTGCCGTGGTTGAGGGCGCATACCAGTATGCCAGATGGCGCGATCTCGTTGCGGATCGTCTCGATATCGAACTCGGTCACGGTTTTCCTCCTCCCTGCCGACCTAGCCTTCATCGGCCTCTTGAGACTAGATGGACTTCATCCAGTCGTCCTCGGTGGGAAACTGCGTCACCATCAGCTCAAGACCGCCATCGCCAGCGGAAATGATTGGTGCCGGATCGTCGAACCGGACGAAGAGCAGGGAGAACGGTTTGTAGGTCTCGCCTTGATAGACCAGGCTGCCGTTGAGCACGATCAGGTACTGGCCACCGCTCCGGGCCGGATCGGGAGTCTGCGCGGTCATGTTCGGACCGAGCCGGAGAACCTTGCAATTCATGCCGTCATCGCCGGGCTGTTCCTCGATTACGGTGTCGACGGTTAGGTCGGTGCGATTGCGAAGGACGGGTTCAATCGATAGCGCCACGGCATCCGACGTGCGATGGCGGCGTTTGGTCGGCCGCAGCTTTTCGCGGACGTTCGGCGTGGTCAGATAGACGAGCCCCGCATCGGTCTTGCTGCGCAGCGTCAGATAGGAAAGCCCCTGCGCACCGGCAATCAGCGGACCGTAACCGGTATGATGGTCCGCATAATGCACGGTGACGAGCCGCACCTCATCACGGCCGATCGTGCCACTGCCGGCGATGAACACCTGGAACTGGTCGACAATGTGGAAGTGAGAGTCGAGCTTCTGGTGGGCGTTCAGGTCAAGCCGAAAGGCTTGTGGATCGGGCGCGGCAATATCCGAGTTCTGGCCAAACATGTTTATTTTCCAGGACTGCCCGCGGCGAAAGCGCGTCGGTTCCTTTTCCGTATAGGAAGCGGCCTGCATTAAGTGATCCTCCTTAAACTGATACCGGCGTAATTCAGTGGCGATGCGGCGGCGGGAACTCAACATCGAGCGCTGCCGCCAGCGCATCGCGATCCATTCCAATCATCTCCTGCAACCTCCCGAACTGCTGCGCCGCGTTGATTGTCTGGACCGCGGCAAGACGGTTCGCCTTGAAACCCAGCAGCGAAAATGCACCACTGGCTGGTGCGTTCAGTACCGCTTCCATATCGGCACCGTGCACATCGCCGGACATCTGGATCTGGATGGAGGCCTGATGCGACCAGTAGCGCGGCAGGCGCTTCGGCGGGGGCGCCGTCCCGGCGATCGCCGCAGCGGCGGCTTTGGCCTGATCCTGTCCGGGGTTGACGGCTTCGTTTCGGACATGGCAACCATGCGCCGGATCGTACCATGCGGCGCAGTCGCCGACCGCGTAGACGCCGGGGCGCGAGGTCTGACCTTCTTCGGAAACGAGAATGCCGTTACGGACCTTCAGCCCTGCCGCGCGTGCCAGTGCGTCATTCGGCGCCGCGCCGATTGCTACGACGACAAGGTCCGCCTCGATTGCCTCACCGTCATTCAGGGTGACGATGTCCACATTCCGGGCTTCGTTTCGGTTGATCGCCGTCACAACGGCCCCGAACCTCACATTTAGCCCTTTGGCCTGATGGCGGTCGAGCACATAGTTCGCGATCGACTTGCTGACGGTGCGCTCCATCAGCCGCGCGCCCGCCTCGATGACCGTGGTACGCAGCCCCTTCTGCACCGCCATGGCAGCGATCTCCACGCCGATCAGTCCGCCGCCGATGATGGCGACCGACGTGGCATGTGCAAGACGGCTTTTCAGTTCGCTGAAATCCTCGTATGTCCGCAGATAGCGAGCAACCCCCTCAGGATCGATCGCGGCAGAGAGGCGGCGCGGTTCCGCCCCGCAGGCGAGGATCAGTCGCTCGTACGGATAGCGCGCACCGTCCTCGCACAGCGCGTAACGCTGGTCCAGATCGAGGCTGACAATACGCACACCTTGTATAAGGTCGATACGGTTCGACTTATAGAAACTCTCCGGCCTCAGCAGGGTCGGAGAGTAGTCCTCTTTGGAGAGCGCCTCCTTTGAAAGAGGAGGACGGTGGTACGGCAGTATGGTTTCCTGAGTTACCAGCGCGACCGGATTGTCGTAACCTGCGCTACGCAGGGCTGCCGCCGTCGCGACACCCGAATGGGAAGCACCGAGGATCAGAACACCGGACATGACAGGCTCAACGAGTTAATCGCGCTCATCCGACGACAACCATATCGAATTCGCTCTTGCGGGCACCGCATTCAGGACAGACCCAGTCATCGGGCACGTCTTCCCAGCGGGTGCCTGCCGGCACGCCCCCATCGGGATCACCAACCGACTCGTCGTAGACATAGGCGCAAAGCACGCATTGCCATACTTTAAAATCGGGCCGCTCAGTGGCTTCTGCAGAGAGCAAGGTTTTCTCCTCCAAGAAAAAATGCATCTCGGCAAATCTACAATGTCATCTTGGTTATCACTAGATGATCTGCCATACTAACAGACATGCCGATTTGGCATATCAGATGATCGAGGAGAAAATATGGACATTCGGCAACTGGGATATTTCGTCCGTGTGGCGGAACTGGGCAGTTTTAGTCGGGCCTCGGCATTTTTACACGTGGCCCAACCCGCACTCAGCCGACAGGTTCAAAACCTTGAAACGGAGCTTAAGGAACGTTTGCTCATCCGGAACGGACGAGGCGTTGAGTTGACGGAAGCAGGTGAGCGGCTGCTCGACAATGCTCGTGGAATTCTCAGACAAATTGAGCGCACCTACGAGGACATCGAAAATTCCCGCACCGGGAAGTCCGGCAAGGTAGCGATCGGTTTGCCCGCTACTATCTCCACCGGCATCGCAACAGCGCTGATCCGCAAACTGAGAGAAGAGCTTTCCGACGCGCAGGTCATGCTGGTCCACGGTCGGTCCAATCAATTGCAGGAATGGATCCTATCCGGGCGACTGGATATGGCGATCATGTATGATGCCCCCTCCTCGCCTATGTTAGAGATCCACAAGCTTGTGGACGAGAATCTTCATCTTATCGGCCGCGAAGGCGCTTTCGAGGACGACAAACCGGTGCTTCTGGAATCCCTTGCGGCGGTACCGATGGTGATCGCATGTCGTCCAAACAGCACACGGGTCGTGCTCGATTCGGAACTGGCACGGCTCGGACAGAAGCTCAATATCGTCTTTGAGTTGGACCCTCTCGACACCATGTTCGACCTTGTCAGGGATGGTTATGGATTCACTGTCGCATCTATACGCACTCTAGCGTCGAAAGGGCCGAAGGCTGAGCAAGGATTGGAGCTGCGCAAGATCGTCGGGCCGGAACTCATCCTTGCCGTCCAGCTTGTTCGACCGGCTCGGAGACTTTCAAACAGACTGCACGAAGCAGCGTTCCGCATTATGCGAGATCTGAGTCTGAAGCTTCTTCGTCCGCAGCCGGCTTAATCGTCGTCCGGCCGAAAGCTCATTCGGGATGCGGATGGCAGGAAAATGCCTGTGATTACGATCACGACGGCGGCGCTCGCGAAGGCCGCCGCAGCGAGGCCAAAGATGTCCGAAGCCATGCCGAGTCCCAGTGCTCCGAGCGAGGGGCTGGCGCGGAATATAAGGCCATGCACGCTGAGCGCACGCCCCCTCAGCGCTGCCGGAATAGCCAACTGGATAAATGTCTGAGTGGCGATGAGACTTACAGAGGACAGATAGCCCATCAACATAGCGAAAACGGCCAGAATGCAGATCGAGCTTCCGAGAGCAAACGCCATGGCCGCGCAGCCCGAGAGAAACCACCCCAGCGTGACCTGATGGGGAAGCCTTGAGGTGGAGAGATAGGTGTTCATGGTGAGTCCGGCCATTATCGATCCAAATGCCATAGACGATGTCAGCACCGCGAGGCCGGTTGTCGGCACCGCAGAAAACTGGGCGGCAAAGGCCGGAAGCATTTCTGCAATCGCGCGGACGAACACACCGCCGGCCAGAAGCAAAAGCAGCATTGCCCGAATGCTGTGGTTCGACCCCACGTAACGAAATCCGTCCAGGATCTCAGCGAGCACGTTTCGGCTCGGCCTCGTCTTCGATATCTTGACGGCCGGAGCAAGGTGATGAAGCACGGCGACGAAGACGATGGTGACGAGCGTGTTCAGCAGGAATACCCAGATCACGTCGAACTGGACGATCAGCAGCCCGGCGAGAGCCGGCCCAACCAATCGGGCGAGATTGACGTTCATGGAATTGATGGCGACTGCGGTCGAGATATCGTCCCGGTGCACGAGCTCCTGAACGATCGTCATACGCGCCGACTGACCAAGCGCGATAACACAACCCTGCAATGCAATGATCGAAATCAATGCACCTAGAGTAAGGAGATCCAAATACATGAATGCTGTCAGCAGCACCGCGATAAGGGCAATCGCAAGCTGCGACAGTTTATTCAGCTTCAGTACATCCCATCGGTCGGCCACAGCGCCACCGATCGGTCCGACGAACACGGTCGGCAACAGGTCGGCAGCCGCCAGAACCCCCAGCCAGAACGGCGAATGCGTCATATCCCAGACGACGAGACTGCAGGCTATCCGTTGCATCCACGTACCGAGCAGTGAGAGGCAGTTACCCGCGGTATAAGCCGCGAACTGCCCCTTGGTCAGCAATCGTACCAGCCGCGAACGTGCTATCTTCGGAAGAAGCGACGACACCCTCAAGGACCGGTATCCGGCCTTGAGTTGACCACGCGCCGCGGGCGCCCATCCAGGAAGGCGCCGATCAGACGGATCGCATCGCCGTAGTAGGTCCCAAGCATCTCCTGCGTGAAATAGCCAAGATGCGGCGTGATTACCACGTTCGGCAGACTGCGGAAGGGATGGTCGACCGGAAGCGGCTCCTTCTCGTAGACATCGAGACCGGCGCCGGCGATCGAACCTGAGCGCAGGGCGTCGATCAGCGCGGTCTCGTCGACGATCGCCCCGCGGGCGGTGTTGATAAGGTAGGCGGTCTTCTTCATCGCTCGCAGTTCGGGAGCGCCGACGATGCCGCGCGTCCGGTCGCTGAGCGCCAGATGGACGGTGATGATATCGCTGCTGGCGAACAGCTCTTCTTTCGACACAAGGCGAGCATGGGCGGCTTCCGCCTGTTCGGCGGTCATATTTTGGCTCCACGCCTGAATCTCCATGTTGAAGACACGGCCGATTTCAGCCACCCGCCTACCGAGTCCACCGAGCCCCAGAATGCCCAGCGTCTTGCCGCCGATGGTGGTGCCGGCCTGATGCTGCCAGCCGCCGCTGCGCATCATACGATCTTCGGAAGCAATATGCCGGGTTGAAGCGAGGATGAGGCCCCAGACGAGTTCGGCGACCCCGCCGGCACCGCCGCCGCTTACCGGCGTATTGGAGACCAGAATGCCGCGACGGGCCGCCGCTGCGACATCCACAGTATCATAACGTTTGCCGGTTACGACGACGTATTTAAGCCGCGGCAAACGGGCAATCAGCTCTTCCGGGATCGGCATCCGCTCCCGTAGCGTGCAGATGATGTCGAAGTCGGCAAGTTCTCTTGCCGCTTCGTCCATCAAGGGCAACGGTTTGTCAAAGACGACGACATTGGCGCGGGACTTCAAGTCTCTCCAGTCAGCGACCACTTGAGAAATTCCCAGATAGTCGTCGAGAATGGCGATGTTCATGTTCATAAATCCCCGCGCGATGCTGTTCTAAAGGCTTGACCGAGTTTCCGGCCTATTTGCGCTGCCATTCCTCCGACCAGATCTGCAGCGGGTCCAGCGTTCCTTGCCGGAAGTTGGTGAGGTCGGTCACTGTCACGTAGGCCCGCGGATAAAAATAGAGCGGCAGCATCGGCAGGTCTTCGGCAAAAATCCTCTGGACCTCTGCCCATTTTTCCTTCGCCATCTGGGGATCGAGGGCCGTTTCGAGTTCGGAAATGGCCTTGTCCATCGCCGGGCTGGCATAACCGGAAAAATTGTTGCCAACGCCGTTGTTCTCAGGTTTCGGAATGGCGTCCGAACCCAGCGCAATGCGTGGAGAAACCGAGGGAGAAAAGTCTATCGACGACATCATCAGCGCCTTGAACTTACGCTTGCGGGCCATTTCGCCGTTGAATTCCTGCAGCGGCACGAAGTGGTTGGTAATCTCGACGCACACCTCCTTGAGCTGGCTCTGGATCACTTGGGCAATCTGCTCGCGCGTTTGGTTGCCGGCCGTGGAAACGAGTTCGAGAGAAAGACGATCCCCCTTGTCGTTCACGCAGACCCCGTCCCTCCCCGGCTTCCATCCTGCGCTTTCCAAGAGTTTCTTCGCCTCGTCTGCGTCATAGGCGTAGAGGGTCATATCCTTGTTGTAATAAGCGTTCTCGTTGCTGAGAATGCCGTTGGCAACCGGCTGGAGACCGCCAAAAAGCTCGTCGCTGATCGCCTGCCGGTCGATCGCGTAGAGGATCGCCTGACGCACCGATTTGTCCTTCAGGATCGGGTTGTCGAAGTTCACCGCGATGCGCTCGACGTTGGTGCCGTAATCGAGGTGATACGTAAACTTTTCCGGCTGCTGGTTCTTCAAGTCCAGCATCTGCGAGAAGCTGATTCCACCCGGGCTGACCGGCACAGCTTCAACCGAACCGGCGAGCAGATTTTGCAGCAATGAGGATGAATTATCGCGATAGCTCAGGACGATCCTCTTCAGGTGTGGTTTGGTTCCCGGCCAATTCGGATTGGGAGTGAAGACAATGCGGGTACCGATCTGGTAGTCGCTGAGCAAATACGAGCCGTTCCACAGGCCAGGATTTGTAGGCTGGGTATTGTAGAGCGATTGCTTGACATAGGTGTCCAGCGTTGGATTGGCGGCGTAGACTGGCCCTTCCAGATGCTCCGGAATTACCTGATCCCAAGAGTTGTAGCTGGACAAGATTTGCGGGATCGTCAGAATGACGGTCTGCGGATCCAATATTTCGAGTTCGGATGCACGCGTCCAGGAATTATAGTTGGAAAAGCCGATCTTCGGATCGCGGGCCATCTTCCAGGTAAATTCGATGTCCTTCGAAGTCACCGGCTTGCCGTCCCCCCAAGCAAGACCCTCCTTCAGCTTCAGCGTTACCTTCATTCCTCTTTTGCCACCAGGCAGGTCCACGATCTTTGCGAGACCGTTTTCGACGGTCGGCAGCCTTTCGCAGAGAACGCACTGGTTGACGACATTTTCGTCGAAGGCGGTGATAGGGCGAAGGGAATAGTTCACGACCAGTCGCTTCGTATTGTTGACCTGTACCAACGGGTGGAAATTGGTCAGAAACTGCAATTGGCCGACGACGAGCTGGTCTTTCGACTGAGCCATCGCGCTGACGACGGTCAACGAGGTGAGGGCCACTGTGGCCAGCGCGGTTTTGGCGAATCTCCTCAATTTCGATCTTACAGACGTCATTTTCTCCTCCATCAGACTTCTGTTTGAGTTGGTTCAATGCGATCCGGAACGTGTTTCCGAACGAGGGTCGAACGCCGATCGAACGCCGTCGCCGACGAAGTTCACGGCCATCACCGTGGCGAAGATCAGAAGACCCGGATAAACGGCGAGCATGGGCGCCGAGATAATCAGTTGCTGCGCGTTGGTCAGCATGTTGCCCCAGGTAGGTGTCGGCGGAACGATGCCGAAGCCGAGGAAGCTGAGCGTCGACTCGAACAGGATGATGCGCCCGACCGATAGCGTCATGGCGACGATGAGCGGTGTGGCGATGTTCGGCAACACATGGATGAAGACATTGTAGCGGCCGCTGGCACCACTGACGGTCGCCGCACGGACATAGTCGACATCCCGAAGGCTGATCGTGCCAGCGCGCGCAATTCGGGCGATCGTCGTCCAGTCCACCAGCGCGATGATGATGACAATCCGGAGAAAGACTGCCGTGGGCGACGTTGCCGCGGTCTGGCTCAGCCCGAGTTTCGTCAGGTCCACTGCCCCCAGAACGATCAGCACCGGGATGAGCGGCAGGGCAATGATACAGTCCGTCATTCGCATGAGAATATTGTCGAACTGACCGCCAATATAGCCGGCTGTGACACCGATCGCGATACCGATAATCGCGGTGATGAACGTGGCGAGCAGCCCGACAGCGATGGATACCTGTCCACCGTAAAGCAAACGCAGCAACACATCGCGTCCGAGTTCGTCGGTGCCGAGCCAATGCTGCGCCGACGGTGGTCGGAACCGCCGCAAGAGGTTTGTCGCATTGGCGTCGATACCCGTCAGATACTCGATCGAACCGGCCATGGCGCAGGCCAGCGCCAGAATGACGACGAACACTAGCGATATCATCGCAAGCTTGTTGTGGCGGAAACGCTCCCAGCGCTTACTCCAGACGGAATTCGATCCGGCGTCTGCCGGTGCTTTGTCGGCGGTGACGGTGCTCATTTCAGGGTAATCCTCGGGTCAAGCCATGCATAGGCGAGGTCAGCGAGAAGGCTCGAGAACAGTGTGACGATAGTCGCCAGCAGCAGGCCAACGAGAGCCAGATTAAAGTCGATATTGCTGATCGCGTCATAGATGACCTTACCCATGCCGAGCATGCCGAAGATCGTCTCGACGACCAGCGCGCCGGAAAACAGCGAGCCGAAGCCCAGTGCCAGCACGGTCACCATCGGAATGAGGGCATTGCGCAGCGCATGACGCATCACGACGGTGATTTCCGAAAGACCCTTGGCCCGCGCGGTGCGGACGAAGTCCGAGTTCAGGGTCTCGATCATCGAGGCGCGGACGTACCGCACCAGAGGCCCGACATGGAAAAAGGTCAGGACTGTCACCGGCAGTATCAGATGGACGAATTGCTCGCCGATCGCCGCGTCGCTCATCAGAGGCGTGCCGCTCGCCGGAAGCCAGCCCAGCTTTACCGAAAACACGATAATCAGGATGAGCGATGTCCAGAAGCCCGGAAGCGAGATACTGGCGAAAGCAAGCAGGCTAATAATGCTGTCCGTCCAGCCGCCGGGCTTGCGAGCGGCAAGCGCTCCGAGCAGCATCGCGAGCGGAATGCTGATCAGTTCCGTCGCGACAAGCAGCTTTGCGGTCTGGATCACCGCCGGCCATAGAACGTCCAGAACTGGCCTGAAATAGACACTTGAGTAGCCGAGGTCACCCTGGAACGCGGAATAGAGCCAATGGCCGTAGCGGGTATAGAGAGGCTGGTCCATTCCATAAAGCGCCCGCATCTGCGCCATCGTCTCCGGGGTCAGCGCCGGGTTTCCTTCCAGCATGTTCTCGACTGGATCGCCCGGCATCAGGCCGATCAGCATGAACAACAGTAGCGACATCACGAGAGTGACGAGAACTGCCTGGAGAAGACGCGAAATCGTATATCTCAACATCAGTTCACTCCTTGAAGTGGCACGCGGAAAGCTGGGTGGCCCGTCCGGGTGCAGGCAGAAGCGCTGGGCGCTCCTGTTTGCAGATATCCTGTGCTTTCGGACAGCGGGTGTGGAAGACGCAGCCGGAAGGTGGCGCCAAGGGTGACGGAATTTCACCCATAAGGATCTGCTCTTTCTTCCGGCGCCCCCTGCCGATGCGCGGCACGGCTGCAAGCAAGGCCTGCGTATAAGGATGACTCGGCGTGACGAACAGGTCTTCGGACGCCGCCACTTCCATCAATCGGCCGAGATAGAGAACCGCGACCCTGTCCGCCAGATGGCGAACGACGCCGAGATCATGGCTGATGAAGAGGTAGCTGATGCCGTGTTGCTTCTTGATGTCGTCCAGCAGGTTGAGCACCTGGCTTTGGATCGAGACATCGAGAGCCGAAAGCGGCTCGTCGGCGACAATCAATTCCGGCTCGGCGATAAGCGCGCGGGCAATCGCGATACGTTGGCGCTGGCCGCCGGAAAATTGGTGCGGATAACGCCGCGCGGCGTCCGGCGGCAGCCCCACCTGCCCCAGCACCTCGATTGCCCTCGCCTGCCGCTGGTCCGACGGCACGCCCTTGAGCCTCAAAGGCTCGGCAACAATCTCCCCGACCACCATGCGCGGATCGAGCGCGGAAAATGGATCCTGGAAAATGACTTGCACCGCGGCACCCGTGTTGCTATCGCGCCTCTCACTGTTGAACGTTACGGAGCCTGCGGTCTGCTTGCGCAGGCCGGCCACGACATAGCCAAGCGTCGATTTTCCGCTGCCACTTTCTCCGACGAGCGCCAGCGTTTCGCCCTTGGCAACGCTCAGCGACACGTTGTTTACGGCCTGAAGCCAGAGTGCAGGCTTCATGAACGCGCCGCCAATTGGAATGTCAACGTTGATATGGTCGAGCTTTAGCAGTTCGGTCATGGCTTAACCCTGTGGCAGGCGACGTGATGGTTGGGGACAACTTCAAGAAGGTCCGGTTCTATCTGCCGGCACGTTTCGTCCGCATAAGGACAGCGTTTAGCGAAACGACATCCTGCGGTGACGTCCGAGGTGACACGGCCGGGTATCACGTAGAGACGATCGACCCGCTTGTCAGGGTCCGGCAACGTCTGGATCAATCCTTGCGTATAGGGATGCAGCGGATTGGCGAACAGTGTGTCGGCCGGCGCGTATTCGACCGCTTTGCCGGCATACATCACCATGATCGCATGGGCGATCTCGGAGACGACAGCGAGGTTATGGCTGATGAACTGGATCGACATGTGTGCGTCGTCCTGCAGCGTCAGCATGAGGTCGAGAATCTGCGCCTGGATGGTCACGTCGAGTGCGGTCGTCGGTTCGTCGGCGATCAGAAGCTGGGGGCGGCAAGCAAGCGCCATGGCGATCATCGCGCGCTGGCGCATGCCGCCGGAGAGTTGGTGCGGATAGTCCTCCGCACGGCGCGCCGGCGACGGTATGCCGACCTGCGCAAGCAGGTCCACCGCCCGCTTTTGCGCTTCGCCCTTACCGAGCTTCTCGTGCTTTATCAGCACCTCGGCTATCTGGCGGCCCACCGGCATGACAGGGTTCATGGCAGTCATCGGCTCCTGGAAGATCATGGCGATCTCTCGTCCGCGGACCTGCTGCCACTGGCGCTGGCTGAAGCTGGCAAGGTTCTTGCCGGTGAAATCGATCCTCCCGCCAACCTTGCCCCCGCCCGCCACCAGACCGAGTAGAGCAAGCGATGTCATGGTCTTGCCGCAGCCGCTTTCCCCGACAATGCCCAGGGTCTGGCCGCGCGGGATCTTGTAGCTCAGACCTCTTACGATCTGCAAAGAGCCCATTGGCCCCGGAAAGGAGACCGTCAGGTCGCGAACGTCCAGCAAAGGCGTGGGGCCCTCCGCGATCGACGCAGCTCCGTCACCAACAATGACGTCGTTGACATAAAGCATTCGTCACCTCCCTTTCGAATGCCTGGCCTTTCAAAGGCTCAGTTATTGTTCTCTTCTATAGCTGCTTGCAGCGGCACAAGCCGCTGCAAGCAGGTCCTGATTAGAGATCGACGACGCCCACGCCATTCCTGATCTCGATCCTCGTCCCAAACGGCTCGGAGAGACGACGGTAGCGATCGATGATACGGACGGCATCCTCTCCCTTTGCCGCCATTGGCCGGCCTTCGGTATTGTGGTGATCACCATTGCCGGTGCGTCGAGTCTGCTTGACCTCGGGCGACGAGTCGCGCCCCATTTCCACCGGATGCAGAAGGATGCGCCTCAGCTTTTCGCCCTCCATCTCAAGCTTGATAATCGCAGAACTCCACCAGGTGTCGGAAGGCGTATCGAGGCCCGGATGAAGCGGATGGGCAGCGGGCGTCAGCGTAGACAGACGATCCACATCGTGACCCCAGGCATCGTAGCTGTCGTAGGGAACGCGCTGTATGAATTCGGACTGCGCAAAGAAATTGCCGATACCGTAGAAGATTGGCTTTCCATTGTAAATTTCGATACCGAGCGTTCGGTGCCAGCCGTGGCCGACATAGACATCGGCGCCGCCATCGATGACCGCACGCGCGAATTCCTTGACGAAGCCGGGCGGAGTATCTCCGCGGGGGCCGTCGGAGACGCTGAAGTGATGCGCCACGATGACCAGGTCCGCCATCGATCGCGCTTCATGGACCGAACGCAGGTTGCGCTCCAGGTCGCGCTTGTGGCAACGACTGATGATCTCGCAACGATCGCCGACAAAGAAGGATTCCGGATCGCCCCATTGCTGCGCGCCGGGGATCTGGATGCCGAAGGAGCCCTCGCGGCCATGCTTTGGCTTCTTCATCACGTTGAGCTTGTTGCCGAAATCCTTGAGGTTTCTGGCAGTCTCCGCATCAACCATGAATTCGAAGGTCAAACGTTGGGGGTTGACGCCGGGGCGGCCCTTGAGGGCTCCCTTCGGCATGCCTGCCCACATGAAATGCTGGTTGCCCGAGCTGGTCGAAACGAGCGCAACGCGACCGTTTTTCTTTTCGACGTACCCCGGCTCGCTTGCGAGCTCAAGATCCGCGCCGGTGCCTGCGGTGACGATGCCAGCGGCCTTCATATGCTTCTTGGTTGCGATTAGACCTTCAGCCCCGAAATCGAAGCTGTGGTTGTGCGCCGTAGACATGATGTCAAAGCCGACCCACTTGAGATCCTTGGCAATCTCCGGGTCCGCCATCATGAAACTGCCGATACCCTGACCGCGCGCCGGGTACTTGAGCTCATCGTAATCGGCAAAATTCATTTCCAGATGGCCGTAAGTGACGTCGGCCTCCTTCAGGACATCCCAAACTTCCTTGAATTCGGGTTCGTCATGCATGGAGAAGGGGCGACACACCATGCATTCGCCCGCCAGTGCTACTTTCCAGTTTCGTGTCGATACCATAAAACCTCCTGAGCCGGCACGGGCAGATGCACCGAAGTGCCGATGCCGCGCGACCGCCGCTTTCGTGTAATTCGTAAATTAGAAAATCTCGCAATGCGACGATGCCTCACTCCCATCGCATCCCAACCATATCACTCTCCCCCGATATCACTAGTTTCATAACTTTGCTTTCAGATATACCTTTTCGGCATAGAATCCCGCTCGCGGGTGGACGTCGAGACTGCGCTTTCCGGAAATCGCTGCGCGCCTCCGTTTGTCATTCTTATCAACCGCACTCTTGCGGACACGGTCTGCCTTGGAATCTCCAGAGTGACAGCGTCTAGCAGCTGTCGATGCCCAAACACGACCACAATGCCGCTCGATCTCCTGCTTTGTGATGGCTAGGCAAGGCCAAAGCCGTTTCGTGCAGTTGCATTGCATCGCTGCCGCGGGAAAATGGCCGGAATATCCGCAAGCTCAGGCGATAATACTTTTGCCCTTCGTGAAGCCAGACGGCCCCGGTTCCTGCGCGATGACGATGACGCTGCGGACACTCTTTGCATCAACGACGCTTTGATAAGCGGTCGCCGGCCAATGGCAGAGACCGTTAGGCCAACGGGCTAAGGCGCGGCGTTGGCCGCGCGTGCGCAAGCCTTCACTGTTCTAATCTCTCTCGCGAAAGCAATCGCTCCGCAACATCAAGGGAAAAGACCCGTCACTGGCGCGATGTCCTCGGAAATGGCGCTAACATTGAGTAGCACGCTGAATGTGAGCAATCCGCGATCGATGCGGCCATCATCAGCCAGATAATGGAGAAAAATTTCCAGAACAGTTCGCGCAATCGATTGAACAACGTTTGGCCGGCTTCCCTCGCGCCGAGCTTCTGGCGGACGCTGCTGAACGTCGATCCGCCGATCAAATGGCATCAAGGGTCGCCCGAAAGCATGGTTCTATATCTCCTGTTTTGACGAGTTGGCTCGCATTGCGGGCAACCGCCATTCTCGACACCATCAATCACGACTTCGCTGCGTTTCCCATAAAGGGACCGCTGTGGGCGGCGATCTGAGATATCGAGCCACATCCGATGTCATCGACCAGCAGTAACCGATACCGCGCACAAACCGCGGTTCAGTTTGATAAGATCGACGATTACACAGTTCACCCTTTCAAATTCCTTTCGTCCGTTCTTTGGCCGGGAAACTTCACTATCATGAGATATGCTATCGAAAGTGATCAAGAAATTTGCACATGGCTTGATTGGCACCCGCAATGATCTGCTCGAGAGTGCTGTCCCCATACCCAAACCACCGAGACTGAATCCGCCCGAAACGGAAGGAGTTTGGCTGGATGCGCGCACCGCTCCTTCAAGCGTCAGCGGCCTTCCGCTGACGCAGAGCTTCTTCATATTGCTTCCTTATCTGTCCGACGGCGGCGTGCCGTGGGTATGAAATGTCTCGATGGTTTTGAGACCCCAGGCCTGGCCCTTCTTGCGATCCGTCTCCGTCCACACGACCGGCTCCCAGTCGGGCGCCAGGATCAACCGTGCACCAGCGTTGGCAAGCTCGACGCGATTTCCGGCCGGCTCCCAGACATAGAGAAAGAAGGTGCCCTGGATTGCATGTTTGTGCGGGCCAGTCTCGATATGCACGCCGTTTTCCAGGAATATATCGGCGGCACGCAGGATATCCTCGCGCGTGTCGGTCGCATAGGTGACATGATGCAGACGGCCATCGGCGCGCCCATGCTCTTCCGTGCAGGCAAGATCATAGGTCTTGTTATTGACGGTAAACCAGCATCCGCCGACCCTGCCATTGTCCAACTGAATCATCTCCGTCACCCTCGAGCCGAGGCAGGTTTCCATGAACCCGCGAAATTCAGAAACGTCGGATGCGAGAAGATTGAGATGATCGAGGCGACGCGGGTGGCATCCGCGTCCATGGAAACGCTGTGCCAAATTCTTGAGTTTTGGCGTTTCCTCGAGTGGCGGCCGATAGCGAACGGTGTCGTAATAGATCTCGAACACATGACCGAAAGGATCCTCGAAACGAAACGCCCGGCCGTGCCCAAGATCGCCGTCGACCCAGCCGATTACCTTGTAGCCACTCGCCTCGATGGCACTTGCCCGCCGCTCCAGTGCCTGCGGGGAACTCGCTCGATAGGCAATATGGCCGACACCCGTAGTCGTGTGGCGGGTCAGTTTCAGCGTGTGAAACTCGTAGTCATCCCAAGCCCGCAGATAGGCCGAGTTTTCGTCCCTGTCGGTCACGGTCAGACCGTAGACGGTCACAAAGAAATCGAGACTTTCCTCGAACCTGTCCGAATACATCTCGACATGCGCCAGATGCGCGATATCAAAGCACTGCTCCATTTTTTTCCTCCCCAAGGCCTGTCAGAGTTCATCGACCGTTCGCGGGAAGACGGACTGAAAGCCTTCTGCATATTGTACTGCCCGACCGCCCGACTGGCCGCCGGAATTACGCTGGAAGTGATTGGCGCGGTTCTGAGCGACGCGGGTGTAGAATTCCCACAGATGCTCTTGGCCCTCCATGCATTCGATCGCCGCGCGCTTCTTCTCCCAGACAGAGGTGATATCGAGGAATACATCCGGCTTCCAGCCCATCTGTTCGGTCTGATGCGGCTCGAAGAGGTAGAGTTGCGGCGCACCAAGAACTTTTTCGCCAGGATTATGGCCCCATGCCTGGGCGATCATTCGGGTTTCCAGTGCAACCTGCGTCGCATACATATGGTCGGTATTATAGGGATCATATTGCGAATGACTGAGCATGAAGGACGGCTGCACATCCCTGATCACATCGACCAGGCGATACTTGTCCTCGTCCGTCAGTCGAAGCGGATAATCCCCGAGCTCGAAACCGATGATGTTATGAACGCCAAGCGTTCTGGCTGCTTGCTCGGCTTCCGTTCGACGCGCGGATTTAACCCTGTCCAAGGTCATTCCGGGCTGTTTCCAGAGCTTGGCGGACTCGCCACGCTCGCCGAACGACAGGCATACGACAGTAACGTCATATCCCATTTCCGCATGGAGCGCGATTGCGCCGCCGCAGCGCCAGACGAAATCCGCGGCATGCGCGCTGATGACAAGCGCCGTCTTTTTCTCAGACATGATGATCTCCTTCCTCTTGGCAGAGATTCCATGCTTCGAAGGCCGATTTGCCAATTTGGATTTCCGCTCAAATCCATAAGATATTGCTATAGGCACCGGCTCCGAAAAACAGACAGCTATAGCTATTTTTTATGATGACCACGCCAATTTGAAATAGGCATTATCCAACATTGGCGTAAGCCTTGGGCCTCGAACTGGCGCCGCTCTCGCGATTGCCATGGAGAAAGTTCGAGTTTGGTGCCGCTCTGAGGAGGAGGGCATCTGTCGGGAGGAAAAATGCTGACCCTTCTATTCGATGGGCTCGCCTACGGGATGCTGCTGTTCGTATTGTCATGCGGACTGGCCGTTACCCTCGGGCTCATGAACTTTATCAATCTCGCCCACGGTGCCTTCGCCATGGCCGGCGGCTATGTCACGGTCATCCTGACCAACCGCTTGGGCGTGCCTTTTCTTTTGTCCCTGCCAGCCGCTTTCCTCGTCACCGCACTTGTGGGCGGGCTCTTGGAAAAGACGCTCTATTGCCGCCTTTACGACAAGAGTCATCTCGACCAGGTGCTGTTTTCGATCGGCATCGTATTTGTCGCCGTAGCCGGGATCGACTACGTCATGGGATCGCAGCAGCAGATCCTCAGACTGCCGGAATACCTACACGGCCGCCTGACGATATTCGGTGTCGGCATCGGCGTCTATCGCGCCTTTCTGATCGTCGTCTGCGGTATTCTTGCTGTCGCACTTCAGCTTGTTCTTGCCCGCACGCGTTTTGGCAGCCGACTGCGGGCGTCGGTTGATGACCGGCGCGTCGCCCGTGGAGTTGGCATCCGGGTCAACACGATCTTTGCCGTGACCTTCGCCGTTGGTTCCGGCCTTGCCGGCCTTGGCGGCGCGCTCGGCGCTGAGATCTTGGGCCTCGACCCAACCTTTCCGTTGAAGTTCATGGTCTATTTCCTGATCGTTGTGTCCGTCGGCGGCACATCCAGCATGACCGGCCCCCTGGTCGCCTCGATCCTTCTCGGCGTCGCCGACGTGCTCGGCAAATATTACGTCCCGTCGCTTGGCGGCTTTATCCTCTATATCGTCCTCGTCGCGGTGCTGGTCGTGCGCCCGCAGGGCCTTTTCGCAAGGGCGAACTAATGCCGCACAGCAAAACAGAAGCCCCCGTCATTCCCGCTAACATCGATGCCGGCATGCGGCGCAAAACTCGCTGGTCGCCGCTCGAGATCATCTTCTGGGTTTGCGCCGTGGCCGCATGGTTCTTAGCTCCAGGTGAGCATCTGATCCTGACCGAGATTGTCGGCTTTGCCGTCCTTGCGCTGTCGATCGACCTCGTACTCGGCTATGCCGGTATCGTGACGCTCGGCCAGGCTGCAATGTTTGGCGTTGGCGCTTATGCGAGCGGACTGTTTTCGATCTATGTCACTGGTGAACCGTTGACCGGGCTCCTGATCGCTGCCCTTGCTGGAGCGACAGTCGCTTTGCCGACAAGCCTGCTCCTTTTGCGCGGGGCGGATCTGACGCGGCTGATGGTCACGCTCGGCGTCGCCGCGGTCCTGCATGAGATCGCCAACCAGGCGAGTTGGCTGACCGGCGGCGCTGATGGACTTCAAGGGATCACGATCGAACCCTTGTTTGGACGCTTCGAGTTCGATTTTTATGGTCATACTGGCTACGCCTACAGTCTCGCCGTCCTCTTCGTTCTGTTCGTCATCGCCCGCTTCATCGTCGCCTCTCCCTTTGGTTATTCGCTGAGAGCGATCCGTGACAATCCCTTGCGCGCATCTGCAATTGGGGTTCCCGTCAAGGCGCGCCTGATTGTCGTCTATACACTCTCCGGTGCCTATGCCGGCATCGCCGGCGCGCTTTTTACCCAGACCCAGCAGTTCATCTCACTCGATGTCCTATCGTTTCAGAAATCTGCCGATGGCCTGATGGTGCTCGTGATCGGTGGGACCGGCTATCTGTATGGCGGGATCGTTGGTGCCCTGGTCTATAAACTCATCCAGGACACGCTATCGTCGCTCACGCCGCAATACTGGCAGTTTTGGCTCGGACTTCTGCTGATCGCCTTTGTCATCATCGGACGCGATCGTCCACGCCAAACCGTGGAAATACTCACCGCTAGGCTGACGCGCAGAAAACGTACCGTCGCACAGTCCCGAAACCTCAATAGCGAAGGCAAGGCGTCATGACGGCTGTCGCACTGGAAACCCGAAATCTCAACAAAACCTTCGGTGCGTTGAAAGCGACCACCGATGTCAGCTTTCGTCTCGCCAAGGGCGCTCGCCATGCACTAATCGGCCCGAACGGTGCCGGCAAGACGACCTTCATCAACCTTCTAACAGGTGTTATCCGCCCTTCGAGTGGTGATGTACTTCTTGACGGCGAGAGCGTGACGGGGCTGAACCGCGAACGCCGCGTTCATCGTGGGCTCGTGCGTACTTTCCAGATCAACCAGCTTTTTGCGGGCCTCACTGTCGTGGAAAGCCTGATGCTGGTGATCACTGAACGCGAAGGGCGCGGCTGGAACTGCTTGCGATCCGCGGCGAAGTTTGCCGGGACCGAAACGGAAGTCGCACAACTGCTGAAAGACTTCGGACTCGACACGGTGTTCGACGAGAAATGCTCCTCTCTCCCCTATGGTAAGCAGCGACTCTTGGAGATCGCACTAGCCGTCGCCTGCAAGCCGAAGGTTCTGCTGCTCGACGAACCGGCAGCCGGCGTTCCCGAGGCCGATCGCAAGGAGGTGATGGCGCGGATTGCCGCCCTTCCCAACGAGGTCTCCATTCTGTTGATCGAGCACGACATGGATCTCGTCTTCAATTTTGCCAATCGCATTTCCGTTCTCGTGGCCGGTGCGCTCTTTGCGGAGGGCTCCGTCGAGGAAATCTCGAAAGACCAGCGGGTCAAGCAAGTCTATCTTGGAGGCGCAGAGCATGGGTGAACTGCTCAGCATAACATCGCTTTCGGCCGGATACGGCAAGGCGACCGTCATCCACGGCATCGATCTTACACTCGAACGTGGCAAGGCCATGGCCCTGCTTGGGCGCAATGGCGTCGGCAAGACGACACTGCTCAACACCATGGTGGGCCTGACCCGTCACCATGGCGGAGTGATCACGCTCGACGGCCTCGATGTGACGAAGATGATGCCGGAGCGCCGCGTCGAGACGGGTCTCGGCTGGGTGCCGCAGGAACGCGGCATCTTCCGCTCGCTGACCGTCGAGGAGAACATCACGGCGGTCGCGCGACGGGGGAAATGGACGCTTGCTTCCATGTATGCGCTCTTTCCCCGGCTGGAAGAACGGCGCTCGAATTTCGGCAATCAGCTCTCAGGAGGCGAGCAACAGATGCTGTCTATCGCCCGCGCATTGGTCCTCAATCCGAAAGTCCTTCTGCTTGATGAGCCGACCGAAGGATTAGCGCCGATCATCGTCGAGGAACTTCTTGCTGCGATCAGGAAGATCGTTCGCGACGAAGGAATGGCGGCAATCATCGTAGAGCAGCATGCCCAGCAGATCCTCTCCATCACGGATGAGGCGATCATTCTTGACCGGGGCAGCGTCGCTCATGCCTGCCAAAGCTCGACGCTTGCGGCCGATCACCAGACTCTGGGTCGGTTTCTGGGGGTCGGCGCGCAAGTTTAAAAACCACAGGACAATGAAAACCAAAACACAGGAGGAGAGAATGAAACGATTGAACAAGTTCCTGACAGGCGCGATGGCCGCGGTTGCGCTGATGGCGGGGGGAGCCTCCACGCTGCACGCCGATGACAGTGTCAAGGTTGGTGTGGTCATTCCGTTGACTGGTGGTTTCCAATCAAACGGCCGCCAGATCAACGCAGCGTTGAAGGCTTATGTGGCGACCCATGGCGAGACTGCCGGCGGCAAGAAGATCGAATTCATCGTCAAGGACGATGGCAGCGTCCCGGATAACGCGCTGCGAATTTCACAGGAGCTTGTCGCCAATGACAAGGTTTCGATCCTGACCGGTTTCGGCAATACGCCGACCGCACTTTCCGTGGCGCAATTGTCCAAACGCGCAAAGGTCCCGCAGGTCATCATGGTAGCAGCGACCTCGTCGATCATGAAGGCCTCGCCATATATCCTGCGCACCTCCTGGACCATCCCTCAGGTCGCCAGCGTAATCGGCAAATGGGCGCCGGAAAACGGCGCCAAGAAATTCGTCAGCGTGGTGTCGGATTACGGTCCGGGGAAAGATGCAGAGGAATGGTTCGTGAAAGCGATCGAAGCGAATGGCGGCACGGTCGTATCGAAACTCAAGGTACCGCTGGCTAACCCGGATTTTGCCCCCTTCCTGCAGCGTGCGGCCGACGAAAAGCCTGAGGCGCTGTTCGTCTTCGTGCCAACCGGCGCAGGCGCTGCCTTCATGAAGCAGTTCGTCGAACGCGGTCTCGACAAGTCCGGCATCAAGGTCATCGCCATGGCCGACGTCACCGATGACGACATCCTCGACAGCATGGGCGACCCCGTGATCGGTGTCATCACAGGCGGACCTTACTCGACCAACCACGATTCTCCTCAGAACAAGGCCTTCGTTGAAGCTTTCAAGAAGAGCAATGACGGGATGCGCCCCAATATGGTGGCTGCCGCTGCGTGGGATTCGCTGGATCTTATCTACAAGACGCTCGACAAGACCAAGGGCGATACCAGCGGCGATAAGTTTGTCGATGCGGCCAAGGGTATGCAACTCGACAGCCCACGCGGGCCAATTTCGATCGACCCTGACACCCGCGACATCGTACAGAATATCTACATGCGCAAGGTAGAGCGCGTTGAAGGCGCGCTCTACAACACTGAGTTCAAGACCTTTGAAAAAGTGAAGGATCCGGCACAGTAAGCGCCTGATCACCTGCACAAAATAGGGGCGCGACATCGCGCGCCCCTGCACAGGACATTAGATTGGGTTGGCGCGCGGTTCGGGAGAGATCATGTTGAAAATAGCGACTTTGGGCTTCGGTGAAGCGGCTCAGGCCTTCGTCTCCGGCTGGCGAAGCGAAATCGATGCGCAAAAACTGGGCCTAGTTTCAACTTTCGATATCAAGATCGAGGACAAGGCGCAACATAATGTGCTCATCGATGCCTGCGCAAAGCTCGACGTCACCTGCGCTCAGACGCGGGCAGTAGCCTTCAAGGACAGTTCGGCGATCTTCAGCCTCGTCACGGCCGACTGCGCGTTGGAAGCGGCAAAAGCAGCCCTGCCCTTTCTTGAAGAAAACAGCCTTTATCTCGACTGCAATTCCTGTTCCCCTGCGACCAAGTCAGCCGCCGCCGCGCTGATCGAAGGCGCGGGCGCCCGATATGTCGACGTCGCTGTCATGTCTCCGGTCCATCCCGGCCGGCATCGCACGCCGCTCCTGCTTTCGGGCGAAAATGCACCGAGTGCGCTGGCTTTGCTGGCCGATCTCGGCATGAAGGCCCGGATTGCCGGCGAGAACGTCGGCGAGGCATCTTCGATCAAAATGCTTCGCTCGGTGATGATCAAGGGGCTTGAGGCGCTAACTGCAGAATGCATGCTGGCTGCTCGGCGCGCCGGCGTCGAGCAACAAGTGCTCGCCTCGCTTCAGGCGTCCGACCCCGGCATAGACTGGACCGCTCGTTCCGCATACAATCTGGAGAGAATGCTGGTCCATGGAAAACGGCGCGCCGCTGAGATGCGCGAGGTTGCGATGACGTTGAGCGAATTGAACCTGCCCAATCGCATGGCCCTTGCCACCGTGGACTGGCAAAGCCAACTTGGCGAACTCGACGCCGAAATCACCGACGCCAGCCTGACCGGGCGGGCAGATGCAATATTGAAATCCCTCCCGACGTGACCCTGGTTCAGACCGCATCGAACGTTCAACACAATCTTCGACATCTGCGGGTCTTCCTCGCGGTTGCCGACACCAATTCGGTAACCCGGGCGGCGGCGCTTTGCTATCTGTCGCAGCCCGCAGTCACCCAGGCACTTTCGAAGATCGAGCGCATTTTGAAGACGCCGCTATTCGAGCGCACGGCGCAGGGGCTTTTTCCCAATACCGAAGGCCAGGTTCTGGAGCGGCGCGTACGGCGCGCCTTCGATTTTCTCGATCCAGCCCTCACCGAGCTCAGTCCACGGCTAAAACTTATCGCAACCACATCCCAGCTTGAAGCGCTGATCGCGGTCAAGGAAGCCGGCAACTTTACGCTGGCGGCTCGTAGGCTCGGTCTGGCACAGCCCACCGTCCATCGCGCCGTAACACAATTGGAGGCAGAGGCCGCCAAGCCACTGTTCGAGCGGACATCTTACGGCATCATAGCCACGAAACAGGCTGTCAGCATTGCCGAGGCAGCAAGGCTCGCCTTTGCCGAACTTATACAGGCGGAAGTCGATCTGGCGGAAACGCGGTCGGAAGAGGTTGGCAAGATCGTTGTTGGTGCGCTACCCTTGTCGCGTTCGTATTTACTGCCAAGAGCCATCGCCGAATTTCGCAATTGGCGCAGAAAGATCACAATTCAAATTGTCGACGGACCTTACGCCGAACTTCTGGCCGGCCTGCGTCGAGGTGAGATCGATTTCCTGATCGGCGCCCTTCGCGACCCACTTCCGATTGCCGACGTTAAGCAAACATTTCTCTTCAGCGACACAATTGTGATCGTTGCCGGGAAATCTCATCCGATACTGAGAGATATGCCCGTGCGAGCTGATAGGCTCGTGGAATACCCCTGGATCGTCGGCCTGCCCGGAACGCCAATTCGTACCCAGTTCGATCGCATGTTCGAACGGTGGAACTGTCGTCCGGACAGCATCGTGGAATCGGCTTCGCTTATCCTAATGCGGGAACTGCTGCTGACAACCGATCACCTTGGATGCATCTCATACCGCCAAGCTCAAGCAGAGCTGTCGCGCGGCCTCATTTCATCCATATCGCCGGACCTTGAGCAAACGGCTCGCCCGATAGGTCTCACCACTCGAGCCAACTGGGTGCCCACCGCGCCTCAACGCCAATTTCTTGAAATTGTAGACAAGTATTCCAAAGCCGATATGGAATAGCGAGCACCCAAGCCGACCCATTTTTTCACTGCTTCGGCACACCCGCACGATTGATCACCGACGACCATTTCGCGATATCATCTGCCAGCCGCTTTCCGATTTCCTGCGGTTCGCTCGAACGTGCCTCAACGCCCAAGTCTGCAAAGCGCTTTTTTATCCCTTCGTCCGCAAGCACCTCCTTGAGGGCCCCATTGAGGACATCCAATACCTCTCGCGGCGTCCCCTTGGGCGCAAAAACAGCATTCCACGA
This sequence comes from Agrobacterium sp. 22-223-1, assembly GCF_053522385.1. Lineage (NCBI taxonomy): Bacteria > Pseudomonadati > Pseudomonadota > Alphaproteobacteria > Hyphomicrobiales > Rhizobiaceae > Agrobacterium > Agrobacterium sp. 22-223-1. The sequence continues at coordinate 603,909 of NZ_JBNWCN010000002.1, read as the reverse complement.
AGTGACTTCGAAGCCCGTAACACCCGCCTCCGCGACCGTGGGAACATCTCCTGTAAGACTTGATCGCTGAGCTCCGGAAGAAGCAATCGCAATGGCGTTGTTCTGTTGCAACGCGGCCTTTAACGCCGATGGACTGTCAATGATCATGTCGAGTTCGCCTCCCAACAATGCGACTTGGAGGTCAGGAGTGGCCTTGTAAGGAACGATTGTGAAATCTATCCCGGCGGATGATTTGAATAGTTCAGCCGCGAGGTTCTGGCTGCTGCCTGTGTTGATCGTCCCAACGTTCAACGCGCCCGGATCTGCCTTTGCGGCATCCAGAACATCCTTCAGCGAGTTGAACTTGCTACCCGCCTTGGTGACGAAAACGAAATCGAAGTAAGCAAGGCTGGAAACCGGTACGAACTCGGCAACTGGATCGAAGGGTAACTTTTTAAACAGCGGCACGCTGATCGCCGTTCCGTTCGAAAAAAGGGCAAGCGTGTAGCCATCCGGCTCAGCATTGAGAACGGCACGTGCCGCGGACGCTCCACCAGCTCCAGGCTGGTTCATGATTATGATCTGACGTCCGAGCTTTTTGCCGAGTGCATCCGACACGATGCGCGCAGTTATGTCGGCGATCCCTCCAGGACCAAAAGGCAAAACGAGGGTGATCTCTCGCTCCGGGTAACTTTGTGCCGCAGCAAAGTTAGGAAACACACCTGCCAACGCAAATGCTCCAACCGCCATGGTGAACCTCCTAGCTTTACAAAAACCACCAGCGATCTTACGAACGAACAGTCTCATGTCTTCTCCTCCCATTTAAGCCGCAGGGCAGCTTGGTTTTTGGATGATCCTGGATAGCGCTCACCGCCGAGGCTCCTCTTCCATCGGTGATGAGCGGTTGTGATCGTCAGTCCATCGGTGCAGGAAACACTAACCCGTCGAAAAGCTTGCGCGCCGTTCGCACGGTGCCAGCCGCTTTGATCTTTCCGTCAGCATCGATGTCGAGAAATACCTCCATGGCGCCGGTGGGATGCTCGATCCTGTAACGGCCATTGTCTGGTTTCGTGACGAGTTCCGCAGCCGGACTCTTGGCTAGCTGCGTTGCAGTGGCGACGGTCACGGCTGCCAGAACGCCAACCGACGCATGGACGCGATGGGGAATGAAGCTGCGGGTGGAGATTGCTCCACCATCGAACGCTTTTGAGACCAAAGTCATCTTTGGAACCGAAGCAGCTGTGACGTCCCCGAGGTTCATCATAGGCCCGGCTTTCAATCGGATCGTTTCGATACGCTGCTTCAGTTCCGCATCGGCTTCAATTTGTTCGCGCGTCTCCGAGCCGCTCAGGCCGAAATCCGAGGCGCGCATCACGACGCATGGCATGCCGTTGTCTATGAGGGTTGCAGAGATGCCATCAATAACATCCGCTTCATTACCGGTGGGCAGCAATGATCCACACATCGATCCAGCAATGTTCTCGAATAATAGCGGCACAGCCGCGTGGCGACCCGGTACGCCGGCGATTTCGGTTTCGCCTCGATAGTCCACGCGCTGACCAGGGGTAGAGACCTTCGCCACAGCCACCTCCCCTGAGTTGACCATGTGGATGCGGACTTCGGTGACCCCGTCTGTTGCCGTGACGAGCCCGCGTTCGATCGCGGCGGGGCCAACCCCCGCCAAGATGTTCCCGCATCCTTGCGCATCGCTCACCAGAGCCTGGTCGACAAAAACCTGCAGAAATAGGTAGTCGACATCCGCATCATTGCGCGTCGAAGGTGAAAGAACTGCGACCTTCGACGTGAGTGGATCGGCGCCGCCTATACCATCGATCTGGCGCGGGTCCGGCGATCCCATGATGGCGAGCAGCAATGCATCGCGCGCGCGCGGCTCACCGGGTATATGTTGCCCGAGGAAATATGCCCCTTTGGATGTGCCGCCGCGCATCCAAAGGCACGGAATGCCTTCTTCAAACATATTTGAGACCCTTCTGCTCAAGCATCGGGCGCATATGGTAGATATCCAGGCCGAGTTCTCCGGCAGCAAGCTTGGTGCGCTTGGCGTCTTCGTTCGCAAGCCGCTTTTCCGCAGCGGCGAGTACGGTTGACGCCTCGATGCGCTTGACAACGCATACGCCGTCATCATCGGCGACGATAACGTCCCCGGCCTCTATATGTGCACCGGCACAGACAATCGGCACGTTGACGGAGCCCAACGTCTCCTTCACCGTCCCCTGCGCGGAGATTGCCTTGGACCAAACCGGAAAACCCATTGCCGTCAGGTCGCGGATATCACGTACGCCCGCGTCGATGACCAAGCCCTTGCAGCCGCGGGCCATTGCCGAGGTCGCCAGAAGATCGCCGAAATAACCGTTGTCGCAGGGGGAGGTTGGCGCCAACACAAGGATGTCCCCGTCCTTCAACTGTTCAATTGCAACATGCAGCATCCAGTTGTCGCCAGGAGGCGAGGAAATGGTGACCGCCGACCCAGCGACCTGACCACCGGCATAGATCGGGCGCATGTAGCTCGCCAACATTCCCTTCCGGCCCTGTGCCTCATGCACCGTAGCGACACCAGCCGCGCCAAGACGCCTGATGATGTCGGCTTCGACCCGCTCGATATTTTGAACAACGATACCCATTTCAATAAGTCCTTTTACCTATGAGAAAGTCTGCGAGAGGTTCACGCGGCAACAACGCCTTGAGCGCGTCTTAAGCGAACATTGCCAACCGTCTCTGCCAGCATCTTTTCATCGAGCTTGCCTTCCCATTTGGCGATGACAATCGATGCCAGGGAATTGCCGATGAGGTTCACGAAAGTCAGCCCTTCGGCCAGAATGCGGTGAATGCCGAGGATCAGAGCGATGCTCGCGACAGGGATGGCGCCGGTCGTGTTGAGCGTGGCTGCAAGAACGACAAATGCCGCACCCGCAACGCCCGCAGCCCCCTTCGATGTCAGGAGAAGCACGCCGATTAGGCTCAATTCATGCCAGATGGTGAGAGGCGTGTTCGTTGCCTGGGCGAGAAACACCGCGACCGTCGTGAGATAGAGGCACGTCCCGTCGAGATTGAACGAATAGCCTGCCGGAATGACAAACCCGACGACGGATTCCTCGCAACCAGCCTTACCCATTTTCTGGATGAGCCGCGGGAGCACCGTCTCGGTCGACGTGGTGGCTGCGACAATGATGATTTCATCCCACAGATAGCTGAACAACCGGAACAGACTGACACCGCACCAGTGCGCAATCATCCCGAAAACGATTGCGGTAAAGAGCGCACAGACCGCAAAAAACTCGATAATCAGCGAACCCAGCGACCAGAGTGAGGACGTACCAAACTGCCCGATGGTGAATGCGATGGCTCCAAATGCGCCGAGCGGCGCGAAATACATGATGTAGCCGATGATCTTGAAGAAGCCCTGCGACGCGCTCTCGATGACATGAAAGACCGGACGGCCGCGCTCGCCGATGGAAGCCAGGGCAATACCGAAGAGGACGGAGATGAACAGTACCTGGAGGACGTGCCCTTCCGTGAAGGCGCTAACGAAACTGTCAGGAATGATACCCATGAAATAGGCGGTCATTGACTGATCATGCGCCGTTGCGACATACGATTTGATCGATGATGCATCAAGCGTCGTCGGATCGATGTTCATGCCTGCACCGGGCTTCCATAGATTGACGGCAACAAGGCCGAAAACCAGGGCAAGTGTGGTAATGACTTCAAAATAGAAGATCGACTTCAAAGCAACCCGGCCAACGCTCTTCATGTCGTTCATGCCGGCGATGCCGTGAACAACGGTGACGAAGATGATCGGCCCGATCATCATTCGGATCATCTTGATGAAAGCATCGCCGAACGGCTTCATCGCAATCGCTATTTCCGGTGCGAAATGGCCGAGCAGGATGCCGATCACCGTGCCGGCGAGAACCTGAAACCAGAGCTGCCCTAAAATGCCAAACCGGCTGCTTTCGCCGACCTTGCCCGGCCTTGTCGGCACAGGACTGCTTATTCCTGAATAAGTCACGCGATATTCTCCTCCCGAAACCTCAGCTCCGACCCCGACAGGGTCTCGGATTGCGGTCCCGGCACATAATTGGCGCTATGCCACTCCCCGGACATCAAGCACGCGCTTGTGCTCGCTCGATATCCGAACTCCATGGAGATGAAGGGAAAGCAACCCGGCCCGCTCCAGCGATCCCGTTGCAAGGCCAGACACAGAGGTCACCTTTCCCGTTGGGCTTTGTAGAAGACCTCCTCTTCAACCTCCGACCCAAATTAAGGGACAAAGCGCCTGAAAAGGCAAAATGGATTTGCGCATGGCCCATAAGTTCTGGTTAAGTATCGATATGACCTTGCAGCGTGAGATCAACTTTCGTCACTTCGAAGCCGTCGCGATTGCCGGCCGTTTAGGTAGCATCAGCAGCGCCGCAAACGCGATGAACCTATCGCAGCCGGCCGTGACCCAGGCAGTGGCCAAGGTGGAAGCTCAGCTTGGGCATATTCTTCTTGAACGACAGCCCGGCGGTGTGGTCATGACCCAGGCGGGCCACCTCATGACGCAGCGAATAGAGCGGGCGCTCGCCTACATTATCAGAGGCGGACAGGGAGTTCGTCGCTCAGCCCGCTTGCCTGCATTGCCGAATATCGAACGTCGCATCACGTTCGGACAGTTGCGCGCACTCACCGCTGTCGATCAGGCAGGCAGCTTTGCGTTGGCGTCAAAGATGACCGCACTATCAGAGCCTGCCTTGCATCGATCGTCCCGAGAGCTCGAGCAGCTTCTTGGCGTATTGCTTCTCACGCGACATGGGCGGACAGTTCAGCCAACCCACGCGGCCTCACATCTCTTACGCTTTGCACGCCTGGCGCTTGCCGAAATTGAAGCCGGTTTCGATGAACTGGCGGCGCTTCATCGTGATGGTGCTGGCCGACTGACGATCGGAACATTACCCATGGCGCAGACGATCTTGCTCCCACGGGCTCTCGCTCGTTTTTCCAGTGCCAATCCAGCTGCCAGTATCGCCGTCGTTGAAGGGCCGTACGCAGACCTGCTCGTCAATCTTCGCAATGGCCAAATGGATGTGCTGATTGGTGCCGTTCGTGATCCCTCACCCGTGAAGGACGTGGTGCAAGAGGAATTGTTTGACGATGACTTGGTCATCGTTGCACGCAAGGAACACCCTCTGGCCCGGCGCAAAGAGGTCGACTTTACGAGCCTGAGAGATTTCCCGTGGATCACTGCATCCAGCGGGGCGCCAATGCGCTTGAAATGGGAATCGATATTCACGGAGCATGGTATTGACCCGCCGCCGATGCGGATCGAAAGCAATTCGGTCACGATCAGTCGCGGCTTGATGCTCAACGATGACTGGCTAACGTTGATGTCGCGAGACCAGTTCGTTGTTGAAAGGCTTGCCGGCCTTCTCGTCGAAATCCCCAGCGCTTTCTCTTCACAGCGGAAGATTGGCCTGACGTTCCGCAGCGACTGGCAACCGACCCGTCTACAAGCCGCATTCGTAGCAGAATTCCGCCGAGCTTGTGTTGACTGGACTTCAGAAAAACGAATGGAGAGTAACTCATTCCGATACGGCTGATATCGGCTTGCCAGCTATAACGCAATGAGCCGGGAGGAGAACCGCTCACCAAGTCTGATCACGTTCCAAACTCCTTCCGCTTGTCATGGATGCGGCCGCAGCTTCGCGCTTTCAGGACGCTTAAAAATACAGGAGGAACCCGGACGTCATGATTATCGATTGCCACGGCCACTACACAACTGCACCCGCCGCTCATTCTCAATGGCGTGGTCGTCAGGAAGACGCGATCAAAAGCGGTGGCGATATCAATCCAGCTTATCCCGAAATTTCCGACGACGAGATCCGTGAGACGATCGAGGCCAACCAGTTGCGGCTCTTGCGCGAGCGCGGCGCCGACATGACGATCTTTTCACCACGCGCTTCGGCGATGGCGCCCCACGTCGGCGACCAGCCTGCGGCAAAAGTATGGGCACGGCGTTCCAACGATCTGATCAAGCGCGTTGTCGACCTCTATCCGGAGACATTCGTCGGTGTTTGCCAACTGCCGCAGACACCCGGCATCTCCGTTTCCACCTCGATCGAAGAGCTGGAACGCTGCGTTTCGGAACTGGGATTTGTCGGCTGCAATCTAAACCCCGATCCGTCTGGCGGACGTTTCGATGCACCGCCTCTGACGGACAAGGCCTGGTATCCGTTCTTCGAGAAAATGGTCGAGCTCGATGTCCCGGCGATGATCCATGTCTCCGGGAGTTGCAATTGCGCCATGCATGCCACCGGCGCCTACTATATTGCCGCGGACACGATTGCCTTCATGCAATTCCTAGAGGGTGACTTGTTCAAGGACTTTCCGGATCTGCGCTTCATAATTCCCCACGGCGGTGGCGCTGTCCCCTATCACTGGGGGCGTTATCGCGGACTGGCGGACATGCTGAAACGGCCACCGCTCGACGAGCACGTCATGAAAAACGTGTTCTTCGATACCTGCGTCTATCATCAGCCCGGCATCGACTTGCTGTTCGAGGTCATAGACGTCGACAACATCCTGTTCGGCTCGGAAATGGTGGGCGCTGTCCGCGGAATCGACCCGCAGACCGGCCATTATTTCGATGACACCAAACGCTATGTCGATGCTCTCGATATTTCGGATGCCGACAAGAAAAAGGTGTTCGAACTGAATGCCCGTCGCGTCTATCCGCGTCTCGACGCACAACTGAAGGTAAGGGGATTGTAATGACGACATTCACGATGGACCCGAACTGGTTATGTTTCGATCCTGATCCCAGCAAACCGCGCTATCGTCCGCCGGCCGGCGCAGTCGACGCGCATTGTCATGTCTTCGGCCCGGGCAACGCTTTTCCATATGCAGATGAGCGTAAATATACGCCTTGCGATGCCGGTAAGGACAAATTATTCGCGTTGCGCGACTATCTAGGTTTCGACCGCAACGTCATCGTACAGGCAACCTGCCATGGCGCAGACAACCGTGCGCTTGTCGATGCACTGCAAGCCTCCAACGGCAAGGCACGCGGCGTGGCGACCGTACGCGACACAGTTTCCGACGATGAGCTTTCGCAACTGAACGAAGCCGGAGTCCGGGGCGTACGCTTCAATTTTGTCCGCCGCCTCGTAGATCCCAAATCGGACGCCTATTACCGCACCATTATCGACCGCATCGCACCGTTGGGCTGGCATGTCGTCATCTATTTCGAAGCAGCAGACCTTGAGGAAAGATGGAAGTTCTTCACCTCGCTGCCGACGACTGTCGTGGTCGACCACATGGGAAGACCGGACGTCAGCAAGCCTGTCGACGGTCCGGAATTCGGCCGCTTCGTGAAATTGATGGCGGAATACGAAAACGTCGTCAGCAAGGTCAGTTGCCCGGAGCGTCTGTCAAAAACGGGAGCACCAGGCTACGACGACGTCGTTCCCTTCGCCCGTATGCTGGTCGAACGTTTTCCCGATCGCGTGCTCTGGGGCACGGACTGGCCTCATCCCAACATGACCACTCACATGCCGGACGACGGTCACCTGGTTGACATCATCCCGCGCATAGCGCCGACTGCCGAACTTCAGAAAAAGCTTCTCGTCGAGAACCCGATGCGCATCTATTGGAACGACTAACGAGCAGCTCGAGCGATCGTCGAGCAATTTATGCGTCTCCCACATAGCCGAAAGACTGCCGGATAAGATTTCGTAGTCTTTCCGCATTGGCGGACAGCGAACCGCTCTTACGGGTGATGATGCCGATTTCGCGGGAGACGTTCGGCTCGGTAAGGACCTGGAGCGATAGCGCGGTGTCGGCTGTTGCATCAAAAGCCATGCGAGGAACCACAGCTAACGCCGTTCCTGCCCGCGCCATCGCAATCGCTGTTTGAAGATGTTGTGCCTCGAATTGCCACGACAAGTCGAAATCGGAGCCGGCCAGCGCATCGTCGATGATGAGGCGGTTTCCGGAATGCTGAGAGACACGGATAAGCGGGAAACCCTCCAAGTCACGCCACTTTACCGCCATGGGCTGAGCCAAGGCATGATCAGAAGGAGCTACAAGAACAAAAGGATCTTCGACAAGGACCTCAGCATCAAAGTCCCAACGGTTGGTGGTGATGATGGTAATGCCGAACTCGATGAGACCTTTTGCGAGCAAGTCTGAGATCTCCGCTGCTGACTTGTCGAAGATGTGGACGACAACGTCAGGATTGGCAGCGCTGAAACTCTTCAAAATCTCGGGAAGCCGGCCGGCGGCGAATGTCGGGAGGCAACCGATTGCAATTCGTTCGCGGCGCGCGTTCCCAGATAGCTTCAAGTCGTCGATCGTTGCCGCTAGGACAGCAAGCATCTCCTTGACCTTGGGAAGCAGTTCCAGCCCCGCCTGGGTAAGGCTTACCTCCTTGCTACTACGCATGAACAGCTTCTGGCCGACCTCGTCTTCAAGCTTTCGAATACGGTGGCTTATCGCCGTATGAGACAAATGAAGGTGTTGTGCTGCTTCGCGAAAGCTACCTCGATCGGCGATCGCCACGAACGCCTGAAGGCCAAGAAAATCCATGCGCGAAACAATGCTCATCTCTACACTCCTAATGAATCTAGATCATCTGATGGTTCATTAAATTCGTTTGTTTCATCGGGAAAAATGCACGATCTATCAGAGTATGCAAGGGAGGTGCATATGACTTTAGGGAGAAAAGCGACTCCGTCGCTCAATGAAAACGTATTTGCGGGCGCATTTCTGATCGCACTCGGATGTTTTGCGATCTGGCTCACAAGCGATTTGAGCCAGGGCAACTTGTCGTCGATGGGCGCGGGCTTCTTGCCTCGATACCTTGGAATGGCGATCAGCGTCCTCGGTGCAGTGCTTTTCGCTGCGGGCCTGCGATCCCCCGCGAGCGGCTTTGGCCGTACAAACTGGCGAGGGCTCGCATTGGTCTCACTCTCTGTGGCGGTCTTTGCGTTGACCATCCGCCCATTCGACCTTGGTCTCGTCACGACCCCGGGTCTCGGCATGCTCATTGCCGGCCCAACAACGGTGCTTATCGCCGGCTATGCATCGCCTGAGACAAATCTTCGCGAACTGCTCATAATCGCTTTTTCACTGACGGCATTCAGCATCCTGCTGTTTGCGGACGTCTTGAACCTCCCGCTTCCGGTCTTCCCAAAGATTCTGAACGTCGTGTTGTCAGGGATCTCGGCGAAGCTGGTGCTGAGGGTTACGACTGGTCTTTTGGTAGTTCTCGCCATAACAGCGCACATCTCCTCCAATGTCGTATCAGCAAAAGCGGACGGGACAGCATCGAAAAAAGCGGAGGCGAACAATGCCTGACCTATTCGCTAATCTCGCCTTTGGGTTCTCAATCGCCTTCACCCCAGTCAACCTTGGCTTAGCATTCATCGGATGTCTTGTTGGCACCCTGATTGGTGTCTTGCCAGGCGTTGGCCCTATCGCCACTATAGCCATGCTGCTGCCAATTACATTCGGCATCGATCCGACCGGTGCCCTGATCATGTTAGCAGGCATCTATTACGGTGCCCAATACGGCGGATCCACAACAGCAATCCTCGTCAACATTCCAGGTGAAGCCTCATCAGTCGTGACGGCGCTTGATGGACATCAGATGGCGAAGCAGGGCAGAGCTGGCGTCGCCCTCGGCGTCGCCGCAATCGGATCGTTCATTGCCGGTACGGTCGCGACAATTGTCATCGCGGCCTTGAGCGGTCCACTTACCGGTATAGCCCTGATGTTCGGCGCTCCGGAATATTTTGCACTGGTTGTGATGGGGCTAATTTTCGCTGTCGTTCTGGCAAGAGGGTCCGTCATCAAGGCTGTCGCCATGATCCTGGTCGGCATCCTGCTTTCGACGGTGGGGACAGACCTTGAGACCGGCGAAGAACGGATGACGTTCGGATTGCCGTTCCTGGCAGACGGCATTGATTTCTCGGTCCTCGCCATGGGATTATTTGGCATATCCGAAGTTCTTAGGAACCTCGACGCGCCAGAAACACGCGATACCGTGAAAAAGGCGATCGGGCGTTTGCTACCGAACAGGAGCGACGTCAAAGCATCCAGTTGGCCGGTCCTTCGTGGCACCGTGATTGGAGCTATTCTCGGTATCTTGCCAGGAAGCGGGGCGATCCTAGGTCCCTTCGCTTCTTACACATTGGAAAAGAAGATATCCAAGACGCCCGATCGCTTCGGAAATGGAGCCATCGAAGGTGTCGCGGGGCCAGAATCAGCCAACAATGCCGGGGCACAGACATCGTTCATACCGCTTCTGACACTGGGTATCCCCTCTAACGCAGTTATGGCGCTGATGGTGGGTGCGATGACCATTCATGGCATCGTGCCAGGTCCGCAGGTCATGACGAAGAGCCCTGACCTATTCTGGGGAATGATTGCGTCCATGTGGATCGGCAACCTGATGCTGCTTGTGATCAATCTCCCAATGGTTGGGATCTGGGTCAGGCTTTTGACGGTCCCGTACCGGTTGATGTTCCCGGCGATATTGCTGTTTTGCTGTATTGGCATTTACACGATCAGCTCAATGCCGACCGACGTGCTATTCATCGGCTTCTTCGGCCTGCTCGGATACGCATTGACGCGGCTCGGGTTCGAACCCGCCCCGCTGCTTCTCGGCTTTGTGCTGGGAGATCTCATCGAGGAGAACTTCCGGCGGGCGCTGCTGATCTCCCATGGTTCGCTAGCTACGCTAGTAGAAAGCTCGATCAGTATCTCATTGCTTTTGCTCGCAGCAGTGACACTCGTTCTCGCCCTTTTACCGAGCATTCGGCGCGGGCGCGATGAGGTTTTCGCGGACGACTAACAAAAACCACGCATCTTTGGAGGAGAATGCACATGAACCAAGACATAAGAATTACCAGGCGCACGATGCTCATCGGGACGGCTGCGGCTGCCGCGACGGCTTTACCGGGATTGAGCGCTCAGGCGCAAACCTACCCAGGCCGGAACATCACGTTGATCGTTCCGTTTACCCCGGGAGGGTCGACCGACATTCTCGCGCGTTTGCTTGGCCAGAAACTCGAAACAGCTCTGAAACAGCCCGTCATCGTTGAGTCACGACCCGGAGCAGGTGGAACGGTCGGGGTAGCGGCCGTGGCCAGGGCACAGCCCGACGGATATACCTTGGTCATGGGGCACATTGGTACGCTTGCCGTCGCACCTGCCCTTTATCCGAAGCTATCCTATGACCCATTGAAGAGCCTCGAGCATGTCAGCGGGATCGCTAAGGTTCACAATATGCTCGTCGTCAATCCCGATGTACCGGTAAACACTCTCGCCGAGCTCATCGAATATGCGAAGCAAAACCCCCGCAAGTTGAACTACGCGTCCGGCGGCAATGGCAGTGCAGCGCATATCGCGATGGTCGCACTTAATGAGCAGGCTGGCGTCAAGATGACCCACGTTCCGTATAAGGGGACGGCGCCGGCTGTTACTGATCTTCTTGGCGGTAGGGTACAACTAACCTTTACCGGCGCGCCGAACCTCCTCCAACATGTCGAGGCCGGAAAGCTTAAAGCGCTCGCCGTGTCGGGTGAAACGCGTCTTCGCTCAGCTCCGACAGTCCCAACCGTCGCGGAGACCTTCTCAGGCTTTGAGGCGTCGCAGTGGTATGGCATCTCGGCACCCGCCGGAACTCCCAAAGAAATCATCGAGACGTTGAACAACGAGATCGTGAAAGGCATGGCAGACAGTCAAATCCGCGATCGCCTTTCGGTCGAGGGTGCAGATGTTTGGACGAACAGTCCGTCCCACTACAGTCAGCACATTGCCACCGAAATCGACCGATGGGGAGCGCTGGTCAACAAAGCCGGTATCCGCCTCGATTGATCGAAAAAAATTCAGCCCCGCTTCTGGCGGGGCCAATGAAATTCCAAGCCTCCACTGTGAAGATCTTGAGAGAATCGACCCCCGTCAACCTCGCTGTTCCAAAATCGTGCCGTGAGGATTGGCGTAGAGACTATGATGAGTTCCCGCCACACAGCGCTATCGGTAACAAGGTGCCGATTTCGCTCATGAACGGCTCATCGGCACCTCCGCCGAACTGAGCCTTAACCCCGGAAAATTCCAGCTCCCGCTGGCCCTAAATCGGGGAGCACCTCAATAACCGCGCGAGCGAACTCAAAAACCGGATAAAACTTGGGGGCGGGGTCAGACTCCCTTGATAAAGGGGGCAAGGGCACGGCTGGGCAACTGCAGATCCGCCCAAAGAGTACTTGCCAGCTGCGGCGAAGCTTCCCTTCCGTCGGGTACAAAACGGCCTGATAGCGTTCTAGGAAGAAGTTATTAATCGGAAGCCGACCGTCGCTGGTGTGGCGGATCCGGTACTCACACTAGTCCAAGCTATCCTCGTGCTGCACCTTTGCGGAGCATCTGGCCGAATAGGCTTATGCGCCGCCGGATTCGGCCGTCGCCTGTCTAGCTGCTTCGATCAGTCGGGAAAAATGCCGTTCGGTCTCGGCGGTGGCCACGAAGGATACGGTGGTGACGACACAACAGAGTTCGCCCTGGGCGTCGAAAACCGGTGCGGCCTTGCCGGTCAGGGCGGAGAACAGATGTTCATTGAGTTCCGCGCCACCGGCTTCGCGGATGGTTTCCAGAATGCCGGCATCGGGACGGGAGCCGCGAAAGGCGGCCGGTTGCAGCCTGCGCACGGCGGCTATCCTGTCCGGTGGCAGGTAAGCCTGAAAAACCAGCCCGCAGGCGCTGTTGTCCAGCGGCAGAACATCGCCGAGCGCCACGGTGCTGATGGAAAAGCTGGCGCTTCTCGCCCACCGCACCACGGTCGGGCCGCGCTCGGTCCAGATCGCCACGCCGCAGCTGGCGCCGATCCTGGAGGCAAGCGCATTCATCTGGCGGCCGGCGGTTTCGACCGGATTGATTCGCCTGAGCGCGCTGATGCCTATCCCAAGCGCCGCCGGTCCGAGATCGTAACTGCCGCTTGCGGGGTCCTGTATCACCAGCCCCTCCCGCACGAGGCTTTGCATGTAGCGATGCGCGGTGGAACGGCCGGTGCCGGCGCGTTTGGCCAGTTCGCCAAGTGCCAACGCCCTGTCCGATCTGGCGAGAAGATTGAGGAAACGCGCCGCGATCGACACCGACTGAATGAGGGCCGAGCGCTTTTCGCCCTCGTTTCCGGCAGTTTGTCCGAATCGTCACCCATGGCGTTCAAGCGCGTTCCCCCGTTTTGTTGAGCATGCCTAACGCATCGGGCCGGAAATCGGAATCGATTTCTGCGGACGGAACTATGCTGTTCCCTTTCGAAACGCTGCGGGTGAGGAAGCGGCGGTCCGTAAACTTTGTTGTAAATATGGCACATCCCGTTACGGAAGCCTTTTTGTCCGCAATACAGAACGCATTCTCTATTGCGAAACGGATAACGCTTCCGTTACTTGAATATGACTTTAATACTCATGTTTATTAGGGGTGTGTGATGGGGTTTAGCTCTAACGGTCGCTTGATGAGCGGGGTCAGCGCTCTGACGCTGGCGACATTGTTTGTGACGCCGGTTCTCGGTCAGGATCAGCAGGCGACGACGGTGGGCACCACCGTCTTGAAGCCGATCGTCGTGACCGGTGAAAAAGTGGCGCGTGACATGAAGAACACGGCGTCGTCCGTTTCGGTCATATCCGGGGATAAAATCAAGAAGGAAAAGACCGGCGACCCGACCGTATCGGAAGCGATCAAGGATATTCCGAACGTCGTTTACACCGACAATGTCAGCGCCCCGATCATTCGCGGTCTGGATACGCAAGGTCCGAATACGGGCGCGACGGCATTTTTTGCCGGCACCGTGCCACGCGCCACGATCAATGTAGACGGCCATTATCTCGGTTATAACGAATTCATCTATGGTGCCACCTCCATCTGGGATGTCGAAAGCATCGAAGTTTTCCGTGGCCCACAGACCACCTCGCAGGGTGCCAACGCCATAGCCGGCGCGATCATCGTCAACACGAAGGATCCGACATTCACGCCGGAAGCCTCCTATCAGGCGGAAATCGGGAATTACCACCAGAAGCGGGCTTCATTTGCGCTTTCGGGCCCGCTTGTCGAGGATCAGCTGGCGGCGCGTCTGGCGGTTGATTATTCCGGCCGCGACACCTTCATCGATTACATCAATTCCGCATTCGCCCATGAGGGAACGGATCAGGACTTCAAGGAGTTCAACGGTCGCTTCAAGCTTCTGTGGGAACCGCCGGAGATTCCCGGGCTGACGACCAAACTGACCTATTCCTATAATGCCGCCAACCGGCCGAGCCAGGAAGCGGCGTCGCGTCCTTTCGAGGATCTCAATCACGTCACCACCACCATGCCAAGCTGGAGCCAGAACACCCACACCGGTATTCTCGACATCAATTACGATTTCGAGAACGGCGTGAAACTGTTCAACCAGACGCAGTTCTCGGCTTCCGATGCCAGACGCCGGGTTGGCGTCGTGAATAACGGCGATGCGGATATCGACCAGACGAACACTTCCCACGAAACACGCGTGACCTTCGGTGATCAGGAAGACGTGCTGAGCGGTGTTGCGGGTATTTATTACGCTCATACTCAGGCTGACGAGCTTCTTCGGCTTACGGGGCGATATAACAATAGTCTTTCGACGTTCGACGACACCAAAGATAACTTAGGTATCTTCAGCGAGTTGAGTTATCGCCTAACCGACCAATGGACGCTGACCGGCGGGCTGCGCTACCAGCAGGACCGAATTCAGCGTACCGGCCGTTCCGTCTATTCGGCTCAGGCCGTGGATTTTGACGAAACATTCTCCGAACTGCTACCCAAGGCGACGCTTGCCTATGCGGTGAACGACGACTGGACTGTCGGTGGCATGATCAGCCGCGGGTACAATCCGGGCGGGGTGTCACTCAATATCTCCTCGGGCAAATGGATGACCTTCGAGGAGGAAAAGATCTGGAACTATGAGTTGTTCACCCGCGCGAGTCTGCTGGATGACCGGCTGGTGCTTAACAGCAACCTGTTCTACATGGACTATACGAATGCCCAATTTAACATTCCGGTCGTCATCTCTTCGGGTGTTACCCAGTCCTATACGATCAATGCACAGAAGGCTCACGCCTATGGTCTGGAAGTTGGCGCCGATTATCAGGTTCTCGACAATCTGACGCTGAAGGCCAGCGCCGGTCTGCTGAAGACCGAAATCGACGAGATCGCCAGCAACACCAGCTATGCCGGCAATGAATTCGCAAAATCGCCGGGCTACATGTTTAGTATCGGCGCAAGCTGGGATGTGACCGACAAGTTCACCGTTTCTGGACAGGTGCGCCATATCGACGGTTATTATTCCGATACGGCCAATACGGCCACCTATGCGATCGATCCCTATACGATCGCGGACGTGCGGGCGAGCTACAAGTTCCAGGAGGAGCTTGAGTTCTACGCTTACGTCAAGAACGTCTTCGACGAGCGCGCGCCCACCTATATGCAGCAGAACCGCGGCATTGGTGGTATCGAGGCCAGCATGACCGAACCGCGCATGTTTGGCATCGGCGTCCGCGGCACGTTCTGAGCCATCGCCTCACCAACTATCGACGCTCGGCAGGCTTGGAACTCATCCACGAGCCCAAGTGTCCTTTCTAAAATAGTTGAGTGTTTCAAGTAGTTATAATTCATTCGGATTTGCGGAGCCGTCATGGATGCGGCCCTTGCGAACGGCCGTATGCTTCTCCAGCAACATGGCGTGGTTGCCCATGATGCGGTGAACCCGTTTGGCGTTGACGACAGGCTTATCGGCGGCTCGCCTTTCGCGATTGAGGAGCGCGGCGATCCGCCGATAGCCATAGGTTGGCCTCTGATCCACCAACCTGCGAATGGCGGGCAGAAGCTCTGCATCCTCGGCCTTCCGATAGGGCCCGCGCGGCTTTGATCTGCCTTTCAACCGCTCCACGAGGTTGGAACGGCACACCCCCAAGCGTGTCTGCGACGGCTTTCATCGGGAACCGTCCTTCGGCAACAAGATCGGCCGCGATATCCGTTTTTTTGAGTCTGCTTTCGAAAGGGCTTCGCGGAGTATCTCGACCTCCATTGCGGCCCAGCATCCGCTCCAGCTCGCGGACGCGGTCTTCAAGCTTCTTCACTTCCGAATTGCCGACAACCGGCTCGTCTGAATCCACGGCGGCGGCACCTCCCTCACTTAAGAGCCTGCGCCACCGGTAAAGCAGATTGGGCGCAACGCCATGGCGGCGAGCGGTCGAAGATACCGTCTCGCCTGGTTCGAAACTCTGCTCAATGATTGTCAGCTTCTGCTCGGTTGTTCACCGCCTCCGGCGGATATCACCCGTCAGCAATTCAACATGTCGATACTCGTTAGACATAAGCCTGTCCTCAAGCCCGTGCTTGAGCCTTTCTGCTTATGCCGATTGTCCGGTCGAAAGGGGGTGCAGTTCACCCCCAAAGGCTTAATAGATACGTCCCTCGATAATAGAACATACCGTGCGGGGAGTTGTTGCCTTTAGGATGGGCCAGCAATTCGGGCCGGACAGAGTGGTACGAAGAACAATGAGTTCGCTGCTTTCCACCCGACCGGTGGAAAATTTCTCAAGCCCAAAAGGACCATTGCCACCAAAAGCATGCCCCTCCCTGACCTCTTCCGCCAACCAATCACAGACCGGCGCCCGGATGGTCCTTGCCGACTGGATTGTCTTGATCATCGTCAGCAGCACGATCATTTCGATCTCTGCGGCCTCCTAAAACCCCTGCGGCTTGTCGATAGTTCGATCGGACATGTCGGATCGGACTGAGTATGTGCACACTCCCGGAGACGGCCCAGGCGAAGTTGGAGCAACTGCTCGGACGCTCAACCGTCTTTCGGCACGTTTGAATTACGCCATCGAGAGCCGAATGCGACTGGGGGCGGCCGCCTGCCACGGCCCATGTGGCGCTATCTGATCGGCGAAACCGCAATGACTGAGCTCACCTGCTGGCGATCCTGGGTCCTGTATCCGTATCCACAACTGCGGGTTTTTCGACGCGGGCATTCCCTTCCCATCCGCCACCCAAGGCCTTGTGGAGGGAGACATAATAGGTTGCTATATTCGCTTTACTCTCGATGAGGTCTTCTTCGGTGGAGTACAGATCGCGTTCCGATTCCAATACATCCAGAAGATCCTCCATCCCGGCCTTGTTGAGTGCATGCGCCAATTGCACCGCCTGCCGATAGGCAGCGACCGACGCCGACAGCTTTGCCCGGCGCTGCTGCGACTGGTTGAGAGCGACGATGGCATTCTCGACATCTTCCATGGCTGAGAGGACGGCAGATTGATAGGCAACGAAATACTGGTCTCTTTGTGCCTTTGCCACGTCGACGGCGGCCTTCAATTGCCCGCCCTTGAAAAGAGGGATCGAAATAGTCGGTCCGAACGACCAACTGATCGACGACTTCTGGGCGAGATCGGAAATGCTTGCTGCCGATGACGCGATGTCGCCCGTCAGGCTGATGGTGGGATATCTAGCGGCTTCAGCCTGACCGATCTTTGCCGTGTACTGCGCCAACTGTCTTTCCGCCGATCGCACATCCGGACGCGAATGCAGTACGTCGGCCGGAATGCCGACGTTTACCGGATATGTCGGAGAAGGAATCTGGACGGGTTTATCCATGAGTTGCTGTAGCGCCGAAGGTGTGTTGCCGAGAAGAACGCTCAGCCGATGGACGGAATGCTGATAGGAAATCCGATAGGATGGGATATCGGCTTCCGTGGAGGCAGCCTGAGCATCAGCCGTAGCAGTATCCACACTCGTTGCATCGCCAGCTTCCTGCTGCTTGCGCGTGAGAGAGGCGGTTTCGCGCTGCGATCGGGCCGTACGTCCGGCCAAGATGATCAGAGCCTGATATTCGCGTGCCTGGATATAGTATGAGGCAACGTCGCCGATTAGCGTGACATAGGCATCGCGCAAATCTTCGTCCGCTGCTTCCGCCGAATAGCGCGCGGCTTCGGCGGCGCGGCGGTTTGCGCCGAACAGATCGATTTCCCAGTTCGCGTCAAAGCCGATCTGATATTCGGTGGAGATCGTGTTTTCGTCGGACGACTTGGATTTGCTCCGTGTTGTCGAAGCCGAACCGTCAAGTGTGGGGAGGAGCGCCCCCGTCTGCTGGCGATATGCAGCTCTTGCTTCCCTCACCCGGGCTTTGGCGCTTGCCACATCCAAATTCTTCTCGATGGCTTGCGCTATGAGATCGTCGAGGAGCGGGTCGTTCAACTTTCGCCACCATTGAGTCAGCTCCGGCGGCTTGGCCCGTTCGGCCTTTTTTGCACTGGCCCATGAGGCGAGATGGACCGTTTTCGGCGTCTGATAGTCAGGCCCGACGACGCACCCGACAAGTGTCGCAACCATTGTCCCGATAACGGAAAGACGGACGCAACCAAGTAGGGGGCCTTGATTAATTATCGTTTTCGGCACGATGACCTCCTTTAAAATAGACCATTCGGCTGGACTGACGAAGCCGTCGTTGCTGCTCGTTGGAGCCCCTATCCTGCCCCGCGAGGGTGACTCGGGATGAAATTGCTTCGAGGTCGCCTGACGAACAGGGCCTAGTGCATTGAGTGCCGTGGAGCAAAAGAACGCTCTCGTGGTGAAGGACACCGCTCTTCGGCTCCTCTCACTCCCGCCGCGCAGGCATGACCTGCAGTTCCTGCTTACGACCAACCACGTCGTCACGGGCTCTCATTTCAAACTGATTAGCCGCCCGTAAGCAGCTGCGAATCCCTTTAACGAAATCTCGAACATCTGCTCTGTTGACGTGCCGTGAACCGTGGCAGCGATCGCTAGGGTCCCGGCGTGTTTCAGAGCATCGATGCTATCCCCTGAAAAGACCATTGGAACGAGGCAACCATCCGCGACGCAAGTCGCAAAGGGTGCGATCTGAGCAGCTGGTTGACCATCCATTTTCAGCCGAATTCCCTGCGACAGCGAAAGACCAAACGGCATCAGTACCAGAACACGCGTTAATCCGTCTGCAGGCGGGAAAATCGCTATCGCGATGATCGTTCTGCCCGTTTTCTTATCTTCATGATATTGCCCCATCGAACATCTTCGGGCCGCTTCGATAATCTTGCATTCGACCGCCCAGTCCTCAAAACCCTCCCTAACGGAATTGGCGCTATAATGCGGCGCGGGCTCATCCTCCGCCGTAACCGAGGGGATATCAACCTCGCCGCTCGCCCCGGGCATCCTCTCGGACGCCAGCTGCATCAACGGTCCCAGGACCAACCAATCGACTGCTCCGCCCGAGACTGTGCCGCCGGCAACGCCGTGAAGCAAAAGAAGGGACGGGGCGAACCAAGCTATTCGTTTCAAAATCTTCGTGTTTACCATTTCAGTCGTCGTTTTCCGTGGTTGGCCCGTTCTGAACCGCCGGTGGCTGCGCGCCCAATCCGCTGCGACCGGCACGTCTTCGAATTGAGGGAAGCGCCGCTCTCAGAAGAGGCTGTCTGATACGGTTGGGACCGGGGCGACAATGAAGTTTTTTGGGTACCCCAAGTTACAGCCGTTTCCGGCCTCATCGCCATTCGTCCTGGGAGCTGACATGGGGGGGTGGTGTCTCACCTCAGCGGCAGAGGCAGAGGCAGGGCGTCGCCGCCCGGACTCGGAAGAATTTCCGGGGGGAGCGGCGGCGCAAAAAGATGAAGCGGACCAAAAGGGTGGTCGGCTTTAGCGAGCTTGTCGAGCTGTTCGGGTCGGAGCGTCTTTTGCAAGATGTCGATCGCCTGCTTCAAGGACCTGGCCTTCTTCGCACGTACGATGGCACCGTCGGCGAGGATTTCGGCAAAAAGCGGTACTGCCCTTTGATCTTCAGCCGGCATTGCTGGCCGACCGGTAGCTGGAGGCGAAGGAGGCCCGATGATCACCCAAGGCACAGCCGGGGGCTCCAAGAAGGCGATAAATGCGGATGTATAGGCGCGCCAAGCATCGATCTGCGCGGCGCCGATACCGACATACAGTTCTAACGCCGACAATTGCGCTGCAAAACTAAGTGCGGGATCACCGGGCCAATCGCCACCAGGCCCCGCGCCGATTGGTGGCAGACCAGTATCCTCGTGCGGTCGGATTGGCTGGGCAAATGGATATTCACCGTGGATCCAGGGCGGAGGCAAGCCAGGACCGTCACCGCCTCCTGGCATGGGAAGACGCAACATTCCGGTGGCGGCCGATCCGTCCTTCTTCGGCTTGCCTGGATTGCCCGCAACGATTGGGATCCTCAATTCCCTTTCTTCCGAAGTTCCGCCGCTGAGATCTTGCGTATGGGAGGGCGCGCTTATCAATATCACCAAAGCTGCCGACAGGAGCCCCGTAACCATGAGGGAGCCTCTCATGACGTCTTCCTTCCAATGTCAGTGTTCACGGTTGATGACCATAAGCAGCGAGCGTATCCCGAATTGGTCCGCATATTTGGGAAGGTTTCCCAGCCCGCAAAATTTGCAAAGAAAGGTTGCTAACTCTAAAGCAGAAAAGATTTTTTACAAAATTCTCAGCTTCGCGCGGGTGTGATCTCTATAATTCCGCCATGCAAGAGGGCATCGGAGATGAACAGTCAGGCTCATATATTAATCGTCGATGACGACCTTGAAATTCGCTCCCTGCTTGCGCGTTATCTCAGCGGACAGGGGTTTCGTGCCTCCGTCGCATCGAACAAGCGCGAATTCGAACATCACATGCAGGTTGCCAATCCAAATCTTCTGGTTCTCGATGCCATGTTGCGAGATGGCTCGGGTCTGGACATTTGCCGTGGGTTGCGTGATCGCCGCTCCCCCATACCCGTCATCCTGTTGACGGCGCTGAAGGAAGACGTCGATCGCATCGTCGGTTTGGAGATCGATGCAGACGACTATCTCGGCAAACCCTTCAACCCCAAGGAACTGGTTGCCCGCATCAAGAGCGCATTACGGCGCTCGGGTCAAAACGATCCGCCCGATGCTGAAGCGAGGATCTACAGTTTCGCCGGACTGGAAGCCGATCCCGAGCAGCGCCACGTGTCACGCGAAAATGGCGACACCGTCGATCTCACCCGTGCCGAGTTCGAGCTTCTCAGGGTATTTCTTGAGCGGCCCGGTCGGCCCCTGTCACGCGACCAGCTTCTTGAACTTACGCAGGGACGCTCTCGTGATCATATGGACCGCTCGATTGACGTCCTGGTGAGCAGACTGCGTCGCAAGCTAGGCGAAAGCAAAACCGGACCGCTCTTCAAGACAATCCGCAACGGCGGCTATCAGCTCATGGTGCCGGTGAAGGTGTCAGTGATTACAAGATGAATTCACTATAAAACCTATCGTCGCACTACGATCCTGACAATCGTCACCGTCGTTGACTTGGCAATCTTCGCGGTCAATATGGTCTGCACCCCCGCAGTTGGAATATCAAGTAGAACCAATCGTCGGCCAGATCCGCTTTCTCAAATGGCGCGGTGGAGACGTGAGCGTTAGACGCGGTACGGGCCGGTTGTAACGGCCTCCATCAAGCTTGAAAGCGGGTCAATTGATCGGAACCGACGGAATATTGCCCGTATCCCGAACCGCCCGATGAGGTTCTCGACCTTGTGGCGCTGACGTAGAGGACCTTGTCGTAGGCGAATGGAACTTTGCGGCTCCGGCTGGACGGGATGCACGGCTCTATGCCTCTGGCTCCGAGTTCCTCGCGGAACCAAGTGCTGTCGTATCCTCGATCGGCAATCAGATGATCGGCGGGAGGCAACGCGTCGAGCGCGAGACGAGCGCCCCTGTGGTCGCTCATCTGGCCTTCCGACAGGAGCAGGATGATTGGCCGTCCGTCACCGTCGCAAACGGTGTGGAGCTTCGAGTTCAGCCCGCCCTTGGTTCGCCCGATACGACGTGGAACATCCCCTTTTTAAACAGGCTCGCTGCCGTGCGGTGGGCCTTCAGATGCGTCGCGTCGATCATGATGCGCTCGGGTTTCGGCCTTTTGCCCGCAAGCCCCGCAAAGATACGGTCGAAAACACCGAGGCGGCTCCAGCGGATGAAGCGGTTATAGAGCGTCTTGTGCGGACCGTAGTCAGCCGGCGCTTTCTTCCACTGCAGCCCGTTCCTGATCACATAGACGATGCCGCTTACCACGCGCCGGTCATCGACCCGCGCAATACCATGCGAAAGCGGGAAATGCGGCGATATTCGCGCAATCTGGCGCTCGCTCAGCAGAACAAATCACCCATCACGGCCTCCTTCTCGGAGAACGTGAATCACATCTCATCAAGCACTGGTAATGCCGGACGGACCGGTGCTGCTTGAAGCCGCTCGGCGACGAAACGCACAACGCATCTGGATATTGCGGACGGAATTGTGCGAAGCGCTCGCTGAGCATCTCAAATCGCTTGCTCTGCTTTTATATTGCATTTTGCTCTATCAGTTATGCCGCCCGCAAGGATTGACTTAAATCGATTATGTTCGACTTTACGCAGGTCCTCTGGACGGGAGGGCATCGTGCGGCTTTGGAGGAAGCTGCACGCGGTTGTGTGAGGATACCGTCAGCCTCGACGATTTCTCGCTCCCGAACGTCATCATGAATTGGAGGAATAGCAGATGCGTTACCAACCATCGTTAATATCCAAAGGCCTTTATTTTGCCATCGACAAAACGCCGCGCCACCTGGCCATGGCCTCGGTAATTCTTCTCGCAGGTGTGAGTACTGCCTCGACGGTTTATGCCGACGGTTACGTGTCAGGCGCCAAGGCGGCCGTTGTCGATACCAAGGCTGGCGAGATCGTCGGGGCCGAACGCAACGGCGTCTATAGCTATCTCGGCGTTCAATATGCGACCGCCGAGCGGTTCGTGCCGCCGAAACCGGTCGCGCCCTGGGAGGGCGTGCGGCCTGCGTTGGCGTTCGGCGAAACATGCCCGATCCCGACGATGAAGTCGGTCGCGGGCGACGAGTTGTTCAATCCGCATCGCTACCTGCCGACCAGCGAGAATTGCCTGTTCCTGAATGTCTGGACGCCCGGCCTGAAGGACGGCAAGAAGCGGCCTGTGATGGTCTGGCTGCATGGTGGCGGCTACACCAACGGCTCTTCGATCGAGCAGGTCTCCTATGACGGCGAAAACCTGTCGCGCAAGGGCGATGTGGTGGTGATCACCCTCAACCATCGCCTGAACGCGCTCGGATTCTTGGATCTTTCCGCCTATGGGCCGGAATACAAGGAATCGGGCAATGCCAGCATCGCCGACCTCGTCACGGCGCTGCAGTGGGTCAAGGACAATGCCGAAGCGTTCGGCGGCGATCCGGGCAATGTGACGATCTTCGGTCAGTCGGGCGGCGGCAGCAAGGTGCGCACGCTGATGGGGCTCCCGGCGGCAAAAGGCCTGTTCGGCAAGGCGATCGTTCAGAGCGGCGCGACGACCTCGCCGGTCACCAGCCAGAGGTCGGCACGCCGCGTTGCGGAACTCACCTTGAAGAATCTCGGTATCGAAACCTCTCAGGTCGACCACCTCAAGACGGTGCCCGTCGAGCAACTTGTCGAGGCCGGTACGAAGGCACTGGAGGATGCCAAGAAAGAAGGCATCGAAAACCCGCGCTGGGCACCGGTTGTCGATGGCGCATATCTGCCGCGCGATCCGGTAGGTGATGGCTGGGTGGATCAGGCCAAGCATATCCCGCTGCTGATAGGTACCGTGCTCAACGAGCAAGAGACCGTCACCCGTGTCAACCCGGCGATCCTTTATGCCGACAACAAGAACGAATGGAACGCTGAAAAGACCGACGCCAAACTGAAGCAACGCTTCGGCGACAAGGCGAATGCTATCGGCAAGGCTTTTCTGGAGGCCTATCCTGAAAAGAAGCTGGCGGATGCCGCCTTCGTCGATCTGACCGGCCGCACCGGCATGCTGAAGAACATTCAGATGAAGGCCAAGCAGGGCGGCGCACCGGTCTATTCCTACGTCTTCACGCGTGAATCGCCTGCCATGGGCGGAATCGGCGGCGCCTGGCATTGCTCGGAAATTCCCTATGTCTTTGCCAATGCCGAACTTGTCTCGCAGGCCACAGGCGGCGGGCCAGAGGCTGCTGCCTTGCAGGACAAGATGAGCGAGGCATGGATCAATTTCGCGAAATCCGGCAATCCGAACCATCCTGGCCTGCCTAAATGGCCGGCTTATGCCGCCGACAAGGGTGCGACGATGATCTTCGACAACAAGAGCGAAGTCCGGTTCAATCACGACCTGCCGCTGCTCAAGGCCGCCGGCGTGTTGTAGCCCGCATCTCGTTCCATTCCTGATGAGTGACAAACTTCCGGCGGTGCCGTCGCCGGAAGAGCGGCTGGCCTTTACGCAATGTCACGGGATGTCCAGCCGGCGCGCCACAAGAACAGGCGCCTGTATTTCTTTTCATTTATTCCATTGGAGGAAAGCATGAAAAAGACAGTTATTAGCCTCGCAATCGCGTCGAGCGTGTCTGCCCTGGCGGCGGCCCCTGCCGCGGCGCAGAGTGCAACGGGAACGCTCCGTGCTGGGGCTGCACGCATCGAGATCACACCACCAGCGAGCCCGGCTTACCCGGCGATGAACGAATACGATCACGAGAAGCTTTATCTTCGGGTGATCGTCATCGACAACGGCAAGACGAAGATGGCGCTCATCGGTGCTGATCTCGGCGGCATAAACGAGGAAGTCTGGGCCGAGGCCAGCAAGCGCGTCGGCGAAACCCTCGGCATTCCGCCTCAGAACGTTGTCCTGTCATCCACCCATACCCATAGCGACTGGCCGGCCAATGCGACCACGGCGCCTGGCCAGCCGCGCTACGGCAGCGATTTCGTGTCGAATGTTGCGGTCGATGCGGTGAAAAAGGCCGTTTCCGCATTGCAACCGGCAAAGGTCGGCTATTCCACCGGAGAAGCCTATCTCAACGTCAACCGCGACGCGATCAATCCGCGGACGCATCTGTGGACGCAGGCAGCGAATTTCAATGCCTATTCCGACAAGACCGTAAGCGTCCTTTCCGTCATCAAGCCGAGTGGCGAGCCGATCGCGACCTATGTCAACTATGCGATGCATCCTGTGAACGGCTATCTCTCGGGTTTTGTCAGCGGAGATTTCGCCGCCGCCACGAGCCGCTATATCGAGCGCAATTTCAGCGATGATGTCGTGGCGATATTCACCCAGGGAGCATCCGGTGATCAGAACCCGCGCTGGCTGAGGACTGGCACCAACACGCTCGCGTCAAAAACCGGAGTACCGATCTCCGGCTACGAGATGAGCCGCGAGGATGTCGAGGCGCCGTTGCGCAACAAGCAGGTGGTGGACGGCCCCCTCGATCCGAAAAGAGCGCACCAGCTTGCCGACTATATGCAGGCCCTCGGTGTGATTCTCGGCGAGGAAGTCATCCGCGTTATGTCTCATACGGATGGATGGATGGCATCGCCGGAAATCTGGGCGGCGCAGACCACGCTGACCTGCCCTGGCCGGACGCGACTCGACAAAGTGCGCGAGGGTGCGGCCGGTCAATACGAAGACGGCAAGGACGTCGACATCCGGCTAGGGGCCGTTGGCATCGGTGATATCGCGCTCTCGACCGTCAACGCCGAGATCTATAGCCGTATCGGCCAACGCGCGAAACAGATGTCGCCCCTGTCGAAAACCGTGTTGATCACCCTGGCGAACGGTCGCGCCAATTCCGGCTATATTCCGGACGACCAGTCGTTCGAACATCAGACGTTCCAGGTTCTGGGTTCGCGGCTGAAGCCGGGTTGCGCCGAAGAGGGCATTGCAAAGGGCATTGCCGGCATGGTCAGCGACCACATCGAACGCAAGCGCACGAACTGATGTGCGCCAAAGGCCCCGAAGCAAACTGAAGACCCTATATCAGGAGGAACACGAATGTTGTTCGCACATCGCCCCACGATGATCGGCGTCATGCTGCTATCGTTCGCAGTACCCGCCGCGCATGCCGTCACTCAACCCGTTTCCGCGCCGATCGGCGAAGTCGTCGGACAAGAACAGGGCGATCTGCTTGTCTATCAGGGTATACCCTATGCCCGACCGCCGATAGGTGATTTGCGCTTCGCTCCACCTCGGGAAGCGGAGCCGTTCAAGCAACCCTTTGTCGCAGATGTGCCCGGCAACGAATGCGTCCAACACGCGGTGTTCTGGCGTCCGGACAAAGGGGCAAGCTGGACCGAGGATTGCCTGACGCTCACCATCTACCGGCCGCAGGGCGATGCGGGAAATTTGCCCGTCATCGTGGGATATCATGGCGGTGGATCGCGCAATGGCGCCAAGACCGACTGGGACCCGAAGGAGATTGCAAGGCGCGGGAATATCGTTGTAACCGCGAACTACAGACTGGGAGCTCTCGGTTATCTCGCGCTTGCGGAACTGAATGCGGAATCTCAGGATGGCAAGAGCAGTGGGAATTTCGGTGATCTCGACAAGATCGAGGCTCTCAAATGGGTCAAGAAGAACATCGCCGCTTTCGGAGGCAATCCGGAAAGGGTCGTGGTTGCCGGACAATCGGGCGGAGCCCGAGGCGTATGCTTCATCGTCGCGTCGCCGCAAGCGAAGGGCCTGTTTCATGGAGCGATCATAGAAAGTGGACGCGACTGCCCGAGCACGCCGAACGAAAAGGCGGTGGAAAGCGGGGAGAAATTCGCGGCTGCAATCGGTTGTGCGGACAAGGCAACCCGCCTCGCCTGCCTTCGCGGCAAGAGCCCAGACGAAATCCTGGATGCTCAGGAAAAGTCCGCACTGACTCTCCCAACGGTTTCCGGCGGCTACGCCATGCCGAAACCGCCTTTAGAGGCATTCGAGACCGGAGAATTCAACCGGGTCCCGGTCATTGTGGGCAATACGCGAAACGAAGCGCGCATATTCGTCTATGAGGCCAACGATCTGAAGGATCAACCGGTCAGTCAGGCACAGTATCGCGCCGAAGTCCGCAAGAACGAAGGAGACAAGGCGGAAAAAATCCTCGCTGCTTATTCGGCGATCGAAAAGACCGCTCCCGGAGCCGCGCTGGCCGACTATAGCACCGACCGCGGCTCTACCTGCCCGACGACAAAGCTTGTTACGGCACTTGCCCGCTGGACCCCCACTTATGCCTACGAGTTCAGGGACGAAACGGCGCCGTTGCGTTCCTATGCCTCCGTTCCACAGTCCTTCGCCGTAGGAAGCGGCCATAGTTCGGAGATTTCCTATCTGTGGGGAGAAAGCATGGTGCCTGCGGGCTTGACGACTCGGCAACTGAAACTCGCCGAGGTGATGCGTCGCTATTTTTCGGCGCTCGCCGATCCCAAAGGAATGCCGCCCGAATGGCCTCGGTTTACCGTGGAAAACCCCCAGCGTCTGGCGTTTCTGGAAGACGGCATTACGAAAGTCATCAGCGAAGATGAGTATCGCGCCGATCATCGTTGTGACCTGTGGCAGGCCGCAAAATAGTCAGGCATCGTCCAGCCAGGCATGATTGGATCTCGTACTCGGTCGTTACATAGTTTGCGTTGGATTTGTCAGTCGTCACGATCTCCTTTGGTCAGCGGAGCGGCCTTTGCCCCTGACGGGAGGAGGCCCTCTCCTGCGGCTAGGCCGTCGACAATAAGACTTTGAGAGAGTGCAAGTATCCGGTGGTTGAAGGCCTCGCAAGGTGCGTTGCCGTTCCCGCAGTCGCCTGGGTTTTGCTGTTCAGCTTACGCTGGTGCGAGGTCTCGGCCGCCCCCTTGCTCACGAGAGACACCTCAGGGGCGGTCATCTCCGTCGTGGGCGATCAGATGGGTATCTACCCTCAGGCGGCACGCGGTCCAAACCGGGCGGTTGCGGTAGAGTTAAGAGGGCGTAATCCCGATTCGTCGTGCGATCGCCGAGATATCACCCCAAGCCGGCAAACGTCCTCAACGGCCTCGACATTAAACGTCGCAACTGACGTGAACCGTCAAGTCGATTTGTTACCATCTCTGGGCGGCGCATTGTCCTCAATGAGGCCGGTGTGCGCGATACCAAAGAATTTGAAGCCGCAAACGCCGTTTATAGCGCGGCCTCGGGCACACCCGGATCGCCTACGTGACGGACAAATCATTCACCTTTGCCCGCGCCTCGCGCCTCAAGGGTTTCCGAGCTGCGGTTGCTGAAATTAACCTCGCGGAGTGCCCTGTCTTCGAAGAAAACTCTGATAAAAAAGCGATCAGCTATTCGGACATCGAGTTGTTCGAAGTGGGGCGGCGTGCGGCGGGGCGCTTGCTGGAGACGGTACCGCGGCCAACGGCAATCGTTGCGCTCAATGATATGATCGCTGTGGGCATCCTCTCGGAACTACGCCAGCGCGACATCTCGATCCCGAATGATATTTCCCTGGTTGGAATAGACGATATTGTCTTATCTCGCCTGACGACGCCGCGGCTGACCACCATATGCCAACCTTTGTCACAAATTGCGGAGACGGCAGTCGACCGTTTGATTGCCCGTCTTTCTGCGCCAACCCGACCATCGGCTGAAGTTGTCTTCCAACCGGAACTGGTCGTGCGTCAATCGACGGCAGGGGCATCTTCGACGGTCGGAATGGACGGACTCAGCAGGCGTGAGCCGCCAGCGACCCTGCACCGAGATTCGGACACATGGTTGAAATCAGACAGAACTTTCTGGATCCCTTGCGCCGGGACGTATCCCGACGCACGGTTGCGTGTTTGCGGATCAGGCCTGTTTGCGGACCGCTTCGAGCGCCTTCGCGGGCGTCCAGTTGCCGTGCAGCGACATGCGCAGGCGGAACGGGATCTTGATGCGGGCCACTGGGCCGGCCGCCATATTCAACGAGTCGAGCACGACCAGTTCCGTGTTGTCGCCGTTGAGATGGTTCAGCAACGCAATCACATATCCATCGCCTTCAGGAGCATCGTCCGAACGCGGCACAAAGATCGGCTCCTGGAAGCACTGTCCATCACCGGGGAACCAGGCATCAGTCGTACCTGTCTTCACATTGACATGGGCAAGCTGGTTGAAGAACTGGAACGGTCGGTCCCCCAGGCTTTCATCGAAAGGTAGTGTCGGATCGAAGGCCAACACGAAACCATGCTCATAGGGTTTGCCGGTGAACCGTTCATCGCAACGCGGGAATTCACACGGGAAAGATGTGATGGGGCGCGGCTGGAGAGCATAGTCGGCCGCACCCGGTTCGCCAGGACCATTGAGATTGAACGACCAGCGCATCAGCTGCGAACTGAGGGTTTCGGGAAGCGGTACGGACCCGTCTGCCTGAGGGAAAAAGTAGAAGATATTCCCCGTGGTGACAGGCATGTCGACTTGCAGAAAGCCGTCTTCCTCGTACGAGTTCAGAGTATGCCCCTGGAATCCGTCCTTCGGCCCCTCGAACCACATGACATCCTCAGCGCTGCCGTCTCGCGGCAGCACACCGAAGAGCTGCGCCAGATCCGGTTGCCATTCAAAATGCTGCCCGCCCGCCTTCATGCGTTCGATATCGACGGTCAGAGGGATGAGCGGGAAGACGACATGCCGGGCGGTGATGGCGAAATCGTGGATCATTGCGGCGTAGGGAGCCTTGAACCAGATCTCCTTCTTGAGCTTGCCCGAGGCGTCGATTTCGAAATAGGCGATATCGGGCGTGCCGTCGCCCTTGGCTTCATAGGCGAAGCAAAGGAGGTCGCCGTTGTCAGGATCGACCTTGGGATGGGCTGTGAAAGTGGCCGACTTGATCTGGCCGTTGAAGTCCCAGACGCCGATCGTTTCCAGCGTCTCGGGGTCGAGCGCATAAGGAAGTGCATCCTCCTTCATGGCGAGCAATACGCCGGCATGGCAGAGTACCGTCGTGTTCGCTGTCGTGTTGTTTTCGGCTGCCAGCGGGTCGTTGGTGAAAACGTTGCGATAGACGCCGTTGAGCGAGCGCCGCTCGCGCCACTGCGCCGCCAACCGGTCTGTATGGACATAGCGCCTGCGCAGACTGACATGGCCGTTCTCGAACCTGAAGGCCGAGACTAGTCCATCGCCGTTAAAGAAGATGTCCTTACCGAGCATCGGCGGATAATAGGAATCCGGGGATACCTGGAAAAAGGTGCCGGCAATCGTCGGAGGAACGGTCCCCTCGACCTCGAGATCGAAGATCTGCGTTTCGACGCGACTGGGCTCGTAGAGGCCAGTGAATTCTGGAATTTCCGGGAAGGTCATGCTCATTTTGTCTTTCTTTCTGTTTAGGCCCGGTTGCTGGGGGGTAAGGTCAGAACGGATAGACGCGCGGTTCGTCCTGCACGCTGATCCAGTGATCGGTGGTCAGTTCCTGGATGATCCAGTCGCTGTTGAAGCGGCCGAGACCGCTGTTCTTCTCGCCGCCGAACATTGTGTTCGGGTCGTCATTGGGAGAGATGTCGTTGATGTGGGTCATGCCCGCCTCGATGCCTTTGGCAAAGCGCAGTCCGCGCGCGGCATCGGTGGTGAAGACCGCGCTCGACAGGCCGAATTCGACGGCATTTGCCATGCGCAACGCGTCGGCTTCATCGGCAGCGCGGATCAGAGGCGCGATCGGGCTGAACAGCTCGGTTTGCGCCAAAACGGAATTATTAGCGACATCGACAAAGACTTGAGGCGGCAAAACCTGTCCTGAGGGTTCACCGCTCAGGACTTGGTGAATGCCGGCGGCCCTCGCCTTGTCGACATGACCGAGCGCTGCCTTGAGCTGCCTCTCATTGATGAGCGGACCGATCACCGTGTCCGGTTCGTTCGGGTCACCGACCTTCAATGAACGTGCTCGCTCGATGAACGCCTCCACGAAGCGATCATAAAGTCGCGACTCGACGATGATGCGGTTCGTACTCATGCAGATCTGCCCCTGATGCAGAAAGCGACCGACGATAGCTCCGGAAACCGCATGGTCGAGATCGGCATCGTCCAGCACTACACAGGGCGCATTGCCACCCAGTTCGAGCGCTACGCGCTTCAACGTGGCGCCGGTCATCGCCAGTTCGCCGATACGCCGTCCTACTCGCGTAGACCCTGTAAACGAGATGAACTTGGGAATTTCGTGCAGCGTGAACGCATCGCCGATTTCCCTGACGTCGCCGACGACAACGTTGAGCAGGCCGGCGGGCAGTCCCGCTTCCTCGTAGATGCTGGCAAGCAGAAGGCCACCGGTGACCGGCGTGTCCTCGGCAGGTTTGAGCACGATACCGTTGCCAAGTGCGAGCGCCGGAGCGACCGAACGATTCGACAGATGCATCGGAACGTTCCAGGGGCTGATGACGCCGACGACACCCAACGGCCGGCGATAAACTCTGCTCTCCTTCCCGGAAATGTCGATGGGCAGTATCCGTCCCATCACACGCGCGGGCATGGATGCTGCAGCCAGCGTGCCGGCACGAACGGCCGCCCATTCGATTTCCGCCTTCATGCGGGTGCTGCCGGACTCGGCGATCAGCCAGTCGACTATCTCGGCATGGCGGCGGTCCATGACGGCGACTGCGCGATGCATGACCGCAGCCCGTTCTCCTGGCAGGAGCCGCGCCCAGTCGAGCTGGGCTCTCGCTGCGGCGCGATAGGCGTCGTCGAGATCATCGTGGGAGGCGCAACCGATTTCGGTTAAGACTTCACCGTTGTACGGGTTGCGATCGCTAAGCGATGTTGCAGCCCGACCGGTTCGCCAGCGCCCATCAATATACTGGCCGGTGAACTGACGCTGGATCTGAGTATCAGGCATTGTTTTTCCTCCTTGTGTTTGAAGTGGCCAGCGCATCGAGCGCCGCGCTCGCCTTGACCGAAGCCTCTCTTGCGGTAGCCGATTTGAGGCGGCGGCTTTCTGCGGCGGCGGCCAGGCAGGCCTGTGCTGCTTTGAAAAGCGGGGACTCAACCTCCGTGACGTCGAGCAGCTGCACCTGCGCGCTGCGCAACGTCTCATGATGGGATGCCAGTGTCTTTTCGTCGGCGCCGCAGGCGATGCGGTGCGTCAAGGTTGCAATACGGCGGGCGAGAAGCCTGCGGCGTACATCCGGCGTCGACGGGAGGACCAGCCAAAATATCGCCACCGCTATGACCACGCCCGAGACGATTGCCAGGGCTTCCAGAACGGCGGTCTCGGCGGCTACTGGCGCGGTTCCCGGCTGGGCGGTCAACAGGAATGTCATGGCCATGTCTATGGCCATCTTGGCGGTGACGGTCTTGCGCATGAGCCACGCTGAAACCAACAGGAACGGCGTGACGCAGACTAGTATCGTCAGCAGACCTTCGGCATGCGGCAGCAGAAGCAGCCGGACAAGCAGTCCCATCGCGGCGCCGGCGAGGGTTCCGAGCAATACCTGGACAACCATATGGTTTCCATGGTCGTGACTGGAGAACAGCGAGGTGAACAGGACCGCTGTCATCGCCATCATGGAGCCAGCCTGCCAGCCTGCGGCCAGCCAGATCGCGGACGCGACTGCCAGTGCAACCACCGGCCGCATGGCGGCGCGATACGAGGCGACGCGATCGAGGTCGAACCGGAAATAACCGAGTGCAGACAGACGGCCGGGCTCCAGCGCCTTCGCAAGATCCTCCAGCGCGCCCGCCAGCACCACGTGACCGTGTGCTGCGGCATCCCTGGCCATACGCCGCGCCCGCTGAAACGGATCGTCAGGCGCGAAGGGTCTGTCGAGAGCCGTGTTCCTACTTCCGCCCAGCGCGAGAAGTTCCAGCAATATGCCGGAGATGTGCCGCAGGCGCCGGGCGTCGGCACGTCCGCGGATCGATCCTGCGGACTGCTCGTCGATGGCTCGGTCAAAGGCCGCTATCTCGGCGATCAACGAAGCGTCCGCATGCGCTTCTTTGTCGGCCTGCCGGTTTTCGATCCGCTGCAAAACGCGACCCAGAAGGTTCCTGGCCCGTGCCTGTGCATCCGCCTTTCGCGACGGCAGGGCTCTGAAGGACAACAGCATCGAACAGACGATGCCGATCAGCGTGCACAGAACCCTGTCCTGCGCCAACACGCTGTCCGCATGTCCGTCGCCCAACCCAAACAGGACGACGATCCCCGCAGTGTAGCCGGCAAGAACAAAGCCGTAGTTGCGGAAATGCCGGAAGATCGTGCCGAGCCCAGCGCAACAAGCCAGCCAGAAGGCAAGCAGGATCAGAGTGACCGGCAGATATGCATGGACGAGCAGAATCGATGCGCCGGCGGCGGCTCCACAGATCGTTCCGACGAGGCGCGCGGCGCTGCGCTCCACAAGAAGGCCGCGTGTCGGCTGAGCGACCAGCCAAACGGTCATCGCCGCCCACCATGGATGATGGATGGCGAGCACGTGTGCTAGGGCGAGCGCCATGAGTGCAGCAATGGTGGTGTGCAAGGCGAACGCGATCGGATGACGAGGTGGATCGGCAGCGGGCCGGTTGTCCATCGGCTTTCCCACAGCGCATGGAGCCAAGGGGCCGGATCGCCCCCAGCCTTTTTCGTTTTCAAGCATTTCCGGCTTAGCGCTCACAGAGGCACCCATAATTGAACGTTAGCGTTTAGATATAACCTGACTTGTTCATTGTCAATATTCCTGTACGATATCGTTTAATTATGATGACGGCGGGCGTTGAGCCTGATGCGAAACGGGAATGACGCGATGCGAAGAAAGACCGAGGATCGGCGGTTGAGTTTTGTGAAGGCCGCCGGGAAATTGTTCATCGAAAGGGGCTTCGGCGCGGTGACTATGGAAGCGGTAGCGGCTGAGGCCACGGCGTCGAAGGCTACGCTTTACGGTTATTTCCCAAGCAAGGAGGCGCTCTTTGAGGCCTTTGTTAACGAGGCGGGGAAAGGCGGCGTCGAGGAAATCGAGGCTGCGGGACGCGGCGACGATGTCGAGCAAATTCTTCGAAAGCTCGGGACTGCTTATCTCGATCTTGTCACGCGCCCTGACGTCATCGAGGCAAATCGCCTGATCATGGGCGAGGCCGGACGACAGCCACAGCTAAGCCGCATCTTTTATGAGAACGGACCGCGGAAAACCCTCATCGCAATCAGTGAAATCATTGCCGCGCTGATGGAGGCGGGCAAGCTTCAACGATCCGACCTCCGCGAGGCCAGCCTTTACTTCAAGTCCCTTTGTGAGGCTGGACTTGTCGAGCGTCAGCTATGGGGACTGGATGACCAACCCGATCACCAAGTTCGTCAGTCCGCAGTCGAAAGGGCGACGGAAGTGTTTCTGGCGGCGTTTGGATAAGCGATGAACGTGGAGAGCTCCCCGGCCGCGGGCGTGGTGATCGATTTTCCCGCACGTTATGGAGAGACGCGAGCCTACCAGAACAAGCGGCAAGTCTATTCGATCCTGTTTGAGGCGGCCACCAAGACGCTTAGGACCACTACTGCCGATCGCCAGCATTCGCGGCAATTATCAATTCAACACGGGGCGCGTCGAGATATTGCGGGGAAAAATCCGGATACTCGGTGACGAATTGGTGAAGGCTTTTGTAAAGTTCACCGTCGAGCATGGACACATGCACGCCGACGGAGAGGCTGCCGCTTGTTGTGACGACCATTATCCCCGAGGTTGAGAACAGTTTCGAGGTCGGTGATGATCTGGCGAACGTCGCGAAATGGGCTGCATCGGGCGTAGGGGTCACACCGCTTCCACCGCGGGTAAATAACCTTATCCCCACCGACTCTTCAAGGTGGCGAATTTTGCGGCTCACCAGGAAGTAATGCGTGTTGAGCCTTCTTCCGGCACGAATAAAGCTGCCTTCCTCGGCGACGATGAGCGCCTGACCAGTTGAATGTGGTTGAGAACAGGAGACACGATCTCAGACAATCGCCTTTTTAGCTGTCTGATTACGGAACTCCACGAATTGCCAATTTGATTTTTAACCAAATCTGCGTTGAGCCATCCGGGGACTGACATATAGTCAGCGTTCAATTGTCAGTGCGATCCCCATTCCACCGCCTACGCACAACGTTGCCAGTGCTTTATGTCCGTCTCTTTTGGCAAGTTCGTGGAGAAGCGTAACTAGGATGCGTGCACCAGATGCACCGATCGGATGCCCGAGAGCGATCGCTCCGCCGTTGACCTTTACAATGCCCGAGTCCCAACCGATTTCCTTATTTACGGCGCATGCCTGTGCAGCAAATGCCTCATTCGCTTCCACCAGATCGAGGTCTTCAACCTTCCACCCTGCCTTGTCCAGTGCCTGTCAATCGGCGTCGTAACGGGGTCTGACTCATTCTCGATGTCGTTTCGGATTCTACTGGCCGTTTCTGACGGAGAATCAGCGCATGCGAGCCCATTTTCGGCCTTCCGATCTGATCCCTGCCGAGTTGAACGTGGAGGCAGTGCACCACAGCGCCGACATGATCGTCGTCGCCGCATGTGGTCAGTCCCGAGGTTGTATGTGTTCCCGAGTAACAGGGGCACGAGTTGAAGGAAAGGCAGCAATTGGTTCGACAGCGTTCGCTACAGCGCTGAAATTACTGTTTTTCCACAGCGCAACTTTGCTCTGGAAATCACTGCGCATGTGCTGTATAGGAGCGGTCGGCTACCCTCAGGCGCTACGCACGCAGGAGATCGGCACCGTGCGGGTGTGGTGGAATTGGTAGACGCGCCGGATTCAAAATCCGGTTCCGAGAGGAGTGTCGGTTCGAGCCCGACCACCCGCACCATCTTGTTTCATGACTTTAGTCCCGACCACGCCTCGCGATGAGAGGCAGAGATCAGATTCGGTCAATCGACAACAGCTGCAATTCGAGCCAGTAGCTCGGAACTAGACCAGGCGACAGCGCGCCCAGCCCTTCGATCACGTCTCGGCGCCGCATGGGTTCTAGGGCGATAGCATAGGCCCCTGACTGGAACGCCCGCCAAACACCGAAGTTAGGAAGGGCCGCTGGAGAGAATCTGAGTTTCGCCTCGATCTCCTCCATCAAAACAGCGTTCGTCACCCAAATCGAAGTTATGGCAGCGCCTGATGCGACGGCCACTTCCTGGAAATAGTCCACGAAATCATCCCGAGGCTGCTTGTCATCGGCATTGAACGTCGGAACGTCGGGACGAAACTTGCGTCGAGACCACCGGACAGTTTCGTCAGTTCATCCAATCGACAAAGTTCAAATTGTCCGTAACCGATCGGTTTGCACTTTGTTATAGTCCTCGCCATGATCACGAAACGTCCTGCTCCGCACACTCTCTACGCCTTCGAGGCCGCTGCACGCCATAATTCGTTTTCGAAAGCGGCGAACGAACTTCAGATTACGCAGCCTGCGGTAAGTCGCGCCATTGCGGCGCTTGAGGCTGAAACCGGCGAACAACTCTTTCATCGGTCGGGACCTACGATCCGGCTCACGCAAAAGGGTGCGGAACTGAGCTCCATCCTGTCCAGTACGTTTCAATCGGTCGATGGCCTTTTTGCTCGATGGAGAGCGCAGCGAAACCGGGGGACGGTGCTGTTGTCTATCTCGTCTTCCATGGCATCCCACTGGCTGATTCCTCGCTTGTTTGAATTCCGGCGGATCTTTCCCGATGTCGAGCTGCGTTTTGAACTGATTGCGGGCGCGGTCGGCGATGGGCCAGTCATGGCTGATCTCGGGCTTCGGCGATGGGAAGCCGGCCGGCCCACGAGCACGGAAACCCTCTACCTTCCTGAGATCATCCAGCCGATGGCGTCGCCAGAATATTTGCGCCGGACCGTCTCGCTCGACAGTCCGTCGGCCCGGCGACCGCACACGTTGATCTCGCTCAGCGATCACTGGTGCGACTGGGAAACATTTGCCGCGAATAGCGGACTGGTCCTTCCCAAAGAGCATACACACTTGCGCTTTTCGGATTACTCAGTGGCACTGGAATCCGCCATCAACGGGCAGGGTGTTGTTCTGGGCTGGCTCTCCGTCACGTCCAGGCTGATCCGTTCCGGCAAGCTGCTCGCCGCCTCGGACGCTTTTTTCGCCTCGGGCGCGAACTACAACCTGCTGACCAACGAGTCCTACCCGCCAAACGATCTCGTCGAAAAGGTACGGAAATGGATGCAGGATGAGGTGCGCGCGGATCTGCTGGAAATTCGAAAATCTAGGCCGGCTTTCGCCTTCGCAAGGAAAGTCGCACTGATCAGCGACTGAAGACTTGTTTACCTGTCATAAGATTTTTCGTTCACAGCAAAACAAGTGCGAAGGGTCCTAGAATATCATTACCCTGAGTTATGATAATCATTAGAGACGCGATGGGGTACGCTGGTTTTAAGTTTCCAACACATTGGTATCGTTCGTTATTGTTCCATTTTTCGACGACCTTGACGCCTTCGCTCAAGTAATAGTTATGTGTCGCCATAAACAGTCACAAGATGGGGAGGTTTGAGGCCCCCTGTTATCAAAGTGACGAACGGGAACACGCATCCTTGCGAAACTTTGCGATCTGACATTCCGACCCAAGGATAGATCAGCGCGCGCATCGATATGCGAGTGCCTTGCGGCTGAAACGACAGGAACAAAATTGAAGATCACCTGCGCGACCATCTACTACGTCAATGGCGAGGGCTTGAAGCCGGTTATCGTCAAGCTCGAAACCGATTCTGGCGACGTCGGTCTCGGAGAGGCGGCACCATCCTATGGTGCAGGCGGCACTGGGGCCGCCGGTATGATCAAGGATCTCTGCGCACGGTTTGTCGTGGGAAAGGATCCTCGATCCATCAACACGATCGTCGCCGAAATGTACGACCAGTCCTTCTGGCTGCGGAACCCCGGGGGAATCGCTGGTGCCGCGTTCAGCGCTATCGAACAGGCGCTTTGGGACATCAAGGCGCGGACGCTTGACGTTCCGGTCTACGAGCTTTTTGGCGGCAAGATGCGCAACAGCCTGCCCTATTACGCGAACGGCTGGTATTTCGGTGCGGTCTCCGAGGCCGAACTGCTGCTGAGGGCCGAGAATGCGGTCAGGGATGGCCATCCCGCTCTAAAAATGTATCCGCTGGCGAAGATCCGCCCCAACGGCACGCTTCAGCATCCCGTCAATCGCTGTTCGGATGATCGTGAAGCCGTTCCGCGCGCAGTCAAGCTGGTCCGCGAGGTTCGCAATGCCATCGGACCCGACGTGGACCTGATGCTCGATCTTTCGGGCGGCTTGTCGGTATCGGACACCATCCGGTTTTGCCGAGAGGTCGAGGAATACGATATCTCCTTCGTCGAGGAGATCATCGATCCCAGCGACGTCGGCGTCATGGACCAGATCAAGGGCGCCATCAACATCCCAATCGCCACCGGCGAACGGCACTATCTCCTCAGCGGCTATCGTGAGTTGCTGGCAACACGCTCCATCAGTATTCTTCAGCCAGACATAGGCAATGTCGGCGGCTTTGCCGAAGCGATCAAGGTTGCCTCCCTCGCCAATGCCTATGGTCTGAAGGTTCAGCCACATGTTTGCGCCAGTTCCGTCGGGGCCAATATCGCGGTTCATCTGAGCGCCTGTATCCAAAATTTCTACATCCAGGAGCACTTCCCTTACTGGGGGCGCCTGCCGGGCCACGTCGAGGTTGCCACGGAGGCATTCGAATCTCGGGCGGAGAACGGAAAGCTGTCCGTATCGGATGCCCCCGGATTCGGCGTCATGTTGAACGAGGCCGTCATGCGAAAGCACGTCTGGGCCGAGGTGAAGTGCGATGCTTCCTCAGACTCCAGCCTGCATCCGGTCGGCGGCAGGCTGGAACTGAGGCAATAACGGCTCCGGTTCGGGGGCGGCAATGCGAGTGAAGATCACAATAACCACTCTGGAGAGGAACAATGAAAATGGCAGACAAATTTCAACACATGACTTCCACTCGCCGGCAGGTTCTCGGTGGCATCGGCGCCGGGTTACTTGCTGCGCCTATCGTACTCTCTTCCCGTAGCGCCCGCGCCGCGGATCCGCTCGTGCTGGTGACTTTCGGTGGAAGTTTTGCTGACGTGACCCAGAAAGTGATCGTCGATCCTTTTACCAAGGAAACCGGCATTGCGGTGACGATTGCCAACGGACCCGACCTGGCGAAGGCCAAGGCGCAGGTCCAAACCGGCAACCTGGAATGGGATCTCCTCGATGGCAGCGGCGGCCCCCTGCTCAATGCGTCCGCCGAAGGCCTCTTCGAGGAACTGGACACCAAGATCATCAAGACGTCGAACCTCGTGGGCAAAGCGACGCCGCACAGCATGCCGTTCCTGATCTACGCCGGCGGGATCGCCTATGATCCGAAGCGCACCAAAAGCCCGGCGCAGACCTTTGCCCAGCTCTGGGACAGCGAGAAACACCCGGGGAAGATCGGACTTCGTACCCGTGTGTCGGAAACGCTGGAACTGGCGTTGCTGGCCGACGGCGTGTCGCCGGCCGACCTCTATCCGCTGGATGTAGATCGAGCCTTTGTTGCACTGGATAAGATCAAGCCGCGCGTGGCAAAATGGATCGACCAGACCCCTCAGACGATCAGTCTTCTGACCTCCGGCGAGATCGACTATTCCTACACTTATAACGGTCGGGTCGCCACGGCTAAGAAGGAGGGCCTCAGCGTCGAGTTTTCGACGGACCAGGCGCTCCTGCTCACCCAGTATTATTCGGTCCTCAAGGGATCGAAGAAGCGCGAACAAGCGATGCACTACATCGAGTTCGCATGCCGTCCGGAAACCCAGGCCAATTTGGCGAAGGCCTACGCTTCCGTCCCGGTCCGTCCCGGCGTGCTGGAGACACTGCCCCAGGATGTTCGAGCTGTTCTGCCCAATCCAGCCGATCCGAAAATTGTGTTGCTGAAGGAAGAGTTCTGGGCCGACCAGTTCCTGGAACTGGATCGCCGTTTCAAGGAATGGCTGTTGAGCTGAATACCATCCAGGGGTCCTGACACAGAATGTACGCATTGGAGACAGACTTGATAAACCAGACGACGCATCGCAGCGGTCGCCTTTCCGTCTTCATGAGGAGGCTGGGATTTGGAACATTCCTTCTGCCCCTGACCCTCTTCATGCTGCTCGTGTTCTGCGTTCCGTTGCTCGGCGTAGCCAGAACAAGCCTCTACAATGACGGGTGGTCGTTTTCGGCTTACAAGGAGTTTGTAGCGGGGGCGCTGTTTCACCGCGCCCTCGTCAACACATTGTCGATCGGATTCCTGACCGGACTGATCTCGGTGATATGCGGCTACTTTGTCGCATATCACCTCTCCCGCATGCCTCAGCGGAAGCGCCGGCTGTATTTGATCCTGGTCATGCTTCCGTTCTGGACCAGCATATTGGTCAAGAGCTTCGCCTTTACCGTCATTCTCGGGACCAACGGCATCATCAACCGGACCCTACAAGCAATATCCGGAACCGATATCGTCATCCCGATGATCTTCAACAGAGCCGGC
The DNA here is from genome assembly GCF_053522385.1 of Agrobacterium sp. 22-223-1. NCBI lineage: Bacteria > Pseudomonadati > Pseudomonadota > Alphaproteobacteria > Hyphomicrobiales > Rhizobiaceae > Agrobacterium > Agrobacterium sp. 22-223-1. The sequence continues at coordinate 563,647 of NZ_JBNWCN010000002.1, read as the reverse complement.
GTGATCATCGGCATGTCTCATTGGCTGATCCCGTTTTCGGTGCTCCCGATCCTCAGCAGTCTGCTCTCGCAGGACAAGGCACTGCGCGATGCGGCCGAGGTGATGGGGGCTCGACCGGGAGATGTATTCTGGAAAGTCACCTTCCCCTTGAGCCTGCCCGGTGTTCTCGCGAGCGGTCTCATGGCTTCGGTGATTGGGATGGGTAGTTTCGTGACTCCCTCCCTGCTGGGCGGCCGGAGGGATCTGATGATGGCAAACCTTGTCGATTTCTATATCCGCGAGGCGCTTGACTGGCGCATGGCCTCGGCCATCGCCGTCATCCTTATTCTGCTCGCACTGCTGATACTCTCAGGTGCAGCCTATCTTCGTTCCCGTCTGTCGAGGTGATCACATGACCACGCACCGTCAATACACCAAGGCACTACACCGCATGGGACGCAATGTAAGCGCGTCGGTTTTCATCGCGTGGCTCGTCTATCTTTTCCTGATCGTCCCATCCTTGATCGTGGTCCCGATGTCCTTCGGGACGTCGAGCGAACTCGTGTTTCCGCCCCAGCATTGGGGACTTGACCTCTACGCGAAGGCGATCGACCCCGCACAGGGATGGTTGTCGGCAGGCGGCCGTAGTTTCATCCTGGGCTTGGTCGCGACGGGACTGGCGCTGCTGATGGGCGTGCCGGCGGCTTATGGACTGTCTCGCACCGACTTCCCGGGGCAGAAAGCGCTGAGCTTCATGTTGCTGAGCCCAATTTTTGCGCCAACGATCGTCGTGGCGCTCGCGCTGTATCTTTATTTCGCAACATTACACATCAATGGATCGATGTTCGCGCTCGCGATGGCGCACGCGGTCATCATCACGCCTTTCCTGGTCGTGACCACGATGTCGGGGCTCAAACATCTCGATCGAAACATCGAAAATGCTGCGATGGTGATGGGTGCGACTCAATCGCAAATCTTCTTCGGTGTGGTCCTGCCGGCGATCAAGGGTCCGGTTCTGGCGGGTTCGCTGTTCGCCTTCCTGCTTTCTTTCGACGAGGTCATCGTGTCCTGGTTTATCGCCCGAAGCGACCAACCGACGCTGCCGGTCAAGATGTACAGCTCGATCCAGTGGGAAGTCTCGCCGGTTCTGGCTGCGATTTCGACCTTCCTGGTCTTCATCACCGTCATCATCTCCGTCGTGTCCGCGTTCACGCAATCCGCAAACTCGGACGGGTTCTGAACCAAGCGACAGCGGTTATAATAGAAAGAATATAGTTATGACGTCGAACAAACTATCGCTGCAGGGCGTATCGAAACGCTATGGCGGAGTCACCGCTCTTCACCCGACCGATCTCGAGGTGAAGGAAGGCGAATTCGTAACCCTCCTGGGACCAAGCGGGTCGGGAAAATCCACTCTCTTGAAGATCATCGCCGGGATGGAATTGCCGACCGAAGGAAAGGTCGTCATCAACGGGCGCGACGCGACGGACATGCCCGTCCGGGAGAGGGATCTTGGCATGGTGTTCCAGAACTACGCGCTCATGCCGCATCTGACCGTCTTCAACAACGTCGCCTTCCCACTGAAAGTGCGCAAGACCGCCGCCGACGAAATCAGGCGAAAGGTCGAGGGGGCTTTGAATATGGTTCAGCTCGAACATCTGAAGGATCGCAAGCCACAGGCGCTGTCCGGGGGGCAACAGCAGCGCGTGTCGATCGCGCGCGCCATCGTCTACAATCCGTCGCTGGTCCTGATGGACGAGCCGCTGGGTGCTCTGGACAAGAAACTCCGCGAACAACTTCAGTTCGAAATCAAGCAGTTGCACAGCAGGCTGGGCATTACGATCCTATATGTCACCCACGATCAACAGGAAGCCATGTCGATGTCAGACCGTGTGGCTCTGATGAACGGCGGACGCATCGAGCAGATCGGCTCGCCCCGTCAACTCTACTTCGCCCCTGAAACGGTTTTCGCCGCCGATTTCCTCGGTAGTTCGAACTTCATGGAGGCGACCGTAACGGCGCAAACGGCCAACGAGACGATGTGCCGGCTGGCCTCCGGTGAGCAAGTTTTAGCGCCGAGACGAGACGGGTTCTCCGAGGGCCAGAAGGTCAGGCTTATGGTCCGGCCCGAACACATCAGGTTGTTGAACCACCAGGAAACCGCGCACGATCGCAACGTCCTCAGAGCGGTTTCAACGGGGGCGACCTTTTTCGGAGAAGTGATGGAGATCCGAGCGCGGGTGGCCGAAGGTTCCGAAGTTACGATCAAGGTTCCCAACGATTGTTCTCTGCCAGAAGCCGAGAAAGGTGCACCGCTAAAGCTCGGATGGAACGTGGGGCAAACGCATCTCTTCGCTTGATTTCCCCCACAAATGCCTCGCGGCCGCCTCCAAGACGGCACGCTTGCCGACGATGCGAGACGCGTGCTCTCGCCAGCATTCCCAACGACAAGGAACAAGACAACGTGCGTGTTGAGAAAATGAACATCTATTCTATCACCGGCGGCGAGCTTCATCCCGTCTTGGTAGAGCTTCTGACGGACGAAGGAATTAGCGGCTGGGGTGAGGCCGCGATTGCATATGGTCTCGGCGCACAGGCAGCAGCCGGGATGCTGGCGGATCTTGCCCCGAAGGTGATCGGCGCCGATCCGTCCTATCCGCGAAACGTCTATCACGAGATCTATGATCATTCGTTCTGGACGAAGGGTGGAGGCGCCATCGTCTTCGCCGCGCTCAGTGCGATCGATCAGGCACTCTGGGACATCAAAGCCAAATCGCTCGGAGTGCCGGTCTGGGAGTTGTTCGGCGCATCCCTCCACGACAGCATTCCCGTCTATGCCAACGGTTGGAACTATCGCCACGATGACGTCCTGGAATGGGCACGTGCAGCAGAGCGGCCCCTGAAAGACGGCTATAAAGTCCTTAAGACCTATCCCTTGGCGATGCGTCAGCAAGGCGGCACATTGCGCCACGTTTCGCGGCGAACTCTGTCCGCGGAACTGTTCAATGTCGCCGTGCAGCGGCTGTATGCGCTCAAGGATGTGGTCGGCGGGGATGCCGAAATCCTGCTGGACTTGAGCGGCGGGCTGAGCAACGACCAGTTGATCCGTTTCATGGCGGTGTGCGAAGAGATCGGTGTCTCGTGGGTCGAGGAACCGCTCGATGCTTTCAACCTTGGTGGCTACAGGGAGTTGAAGGGACGTTGGAGCGTACCCATAGCGGCAGGCGAGCGCGTCTACACTCGGAATGGCTTCAAGAATCTGCTGGAGACCGGCGGCGTGGACATTGTTATGCCTGATGTGGGAAACTGCGGCGGCATCTTCGAACTGGTACAAATAGCCGGCATGGCGGAAGCACACAATGTGCGCATCTCGCCGCATAACTGTGCTTCATCCCTGTGCACAGCGGTCTCCATGCAGGCATGGCTGGCGACGGCGAGCCCTATGCCACTGGAGACCTATCCTTACTTTCCCGAGGCGAATGGCTATGTGCAGGTCCTGCGAAACCCACCGGAAGACCGGATCACCAACGGCAGGCTCGCAGTACCTACAGAACCTGGCCTCGGGGTCGAGGTCGACCGGAAGCGGATCGAGCCGTTTCTCGTGCATTCCCTGACGGGATGAAAAGAGCTTCCTTGTGGACCGAAGCCCGATCAGTGCGGCGCGCAGTCGTATAAGCACTGCGAATCTCAGGGAAATGGCAGCGCTTGGCTACACGCGTATGGATGGAGTGGTTTCATCACCTTCTTGAAGGAGTTCCATGTGGCACGACGCGATCGGCGTGACAACAGCGAAGTCCAAAGGAATCAATAACCTCATTCATGAGAGGTGAGACTGATGCCACCCCACTTCGTTGACTTCCGCTTATTTCAATATGCCTTGACCTCGGCCGAACATGGCAGTTTTCGCCGAGCAGCGGCTGTTCTGAACCTTCAACAATCTACCGTGAGTCGAGGCATCAGAAACCTCGAGCATCGCGTCGGAGCAGAACTATTCGAACGGAACCACGCGGGAATTCGACCCACGCCGGCTGGCGATCGATTCTTACGGGAAGCTAAGCTGGGCTTTGATCATTTGAGACGCGCCATGCGGCAGGCTGTGGCGTCGCAACGTGGTGAAGACGGCGAACTTACGGTTGGCGCCAGCGTTCCATTTACCCTGTTCGGCGAATTGTTTGAGCGCTTCCGTGAGAAGCATGCCGGAGTCGAGCTGGAAATAGTGGAGAGCACCACCAGTGGGGGTTCGGCATTGTTGCAGCAGCGGCGCGTGGACGTGGCAATTGTGGCGAAACGCCATGAGAACGGAGGGTTCCAGTCACTGCATCTTGGTGATGAGCCCATGCTGGCCGTTCTCCCACGATCGCATTCCCAGGCCGGTGCTCGCAGATTGAGCATAGAGGAACTTCAACAGGAAACGTTCATCCTGGGTGCAAGCGGTCTGGGGCCGGATATCGGGGATTATCTTACTCGCCGCATGACAAAGTCGGGTACAGAACCGCGAATTCAACTGCACCGGGCCAATCAATGCGACCTGATCAACATGGTGGCGTCGGGGTTTGGCGTGACGATTGCCGTCGGTCGGACCCGCGCCGCCATCGATGGTATTGTCTACATTCCCCTCGCGGGCAGGAGCACCATATCGGTGTGGGCGATATGGATGGATTCCAACCCCAATCCCGCACTGCGTGGCCTTCTCGACATTGCGCAAGAACGGACTGCAACGCCGCAAAGAGGGGTTTAGACCCCTGTTACGCCTTTTCGCGCACGCGCGAACCCCCGATCCGTTGATATAAAGCGGACGAGCATCGGCACGATCAGCTTCACGGGATCGGCTGCAGGCTGCCCCGTCTCACGTGCAAGCACGTCAGCATACGCGATCAGATCGCTATGAAGTGAAGCAGGTAACTCCAGCGACACTTTAACAGGCTTATCATCGGCAATCGGGCCGAGTTTCAACTTTGTCATGGTCAACTTCTGTAGGGTTCGAGGACAAGGTCGCGCGTAACGATGACTCTGACCGGGAAGCCTGGCCTGATCGTCAGCGTCGGCGCGACCTGCAATTGTCGCTGGACGATTTGTTGGCCAGCGTCGTTGATCGTGTCCTGGGTGCCGTCGCGGATCGCAGCGACAAGCCGATCCTCATCACTGACGGCCAGTTCCGTGCCGACTGCGAGCAGCGTGGACAGCCCAGCAGCCTTGGCGAGATCCCACCAATGATAGTCGACCCCATCCTCGAGACCGGCAAACCCTTGGGTATCGGCGCCGGGCTGGCGTTCGAGCACGATGGAGCGGCCATTCGGCAAGATCAGCCGGTTCCAGACCAACAACGCCCTTCTTTGCCCAAACTGCACGTTGTTATCGTATTGGCCGATAATGCGGGTGCCTTGCGGGATCAGAAGCAATCTGCCGGTCGGACTGTCGTAGATGTTTTCCGTCACCTGCGCCGTGATCTGCCCCGGAAGATCCGAACGGATGCCGGTGATGAGCGCGGCCGGAATCACCGCTCCGGCCTGGAGAACAAAGGGCGACACCGGAGCCATGACACGATCCGATGACGTGGTACGGCGATCAACGGGCGCGTTGAGGAAAGCCAATTGCCGATCCTGTGCAGTTTGCTGGCTGGACTGGCCCGTCAGGCCGGCAAGGTCGAGGCGGGGAAGGCTCGGCGTGGTCGAATTTCCCGGTGTCGCCGATGTCGTGCCTGGCTGGGTCTGGAAGAAGACGCGGCTGGTGCGCGCCGCCTCTTCCTCGGCTCGGCGGCGTTGCTCCGCTTCGTCGACGGTCGGCGTTGTGATCGTCGGCGGAACGACCGTCTGGCCCCGGTTCTGCGCGTCAAGGATCGGCCGCCCGAGATCACCGGGCAACGGCGGGCCAAGCACAGGGCCTGTATAGTCGCGCGGCAGGCCGGCAAGACCATCCGCCGTCTGGCGATTGTTGGTCGAATACAGCTCCTCTCCGCCCTGACCTGCATCGCGGGTCTGGAGCGCATAAATCAGAACGCCACCGATCCCGACCAGCGCGACGGCCGCGACGCTGGCGAGTACCTTTCGGGACAGGCGCATGACGCGCGGTGGCTCGGCGCGAAGGCGCATTGGGGCGGCTGTGCTGGTTTCGGCTTCGGTCATCATCGTGGTCTCCCGTCGGTACGGACAATCCTGACGACCTGCTGGCGTTTACCTCCGCCGAGACGTAGTTCGGCCGCGCCGAACAGGCGATCCACGATCAGGATGTGCTGATGGATACGGCTGTTGACGAGTTGCGCTTCGCCATCCGGTCCGATGACGAGGATCGGAGGCATCTCGCCCTGCACGATCCCTTTGGGAAACTCGACATAGACGCGCCGACCATCGTCATAGACGGTGACGGGTTTCCATGGAGGATTGCCGCCCGTCAGCCCGTAGCGATAATTGCGCGCAGCGACAGCCGGGATGACAGGCGTGGCAGGAAGTCTCTGGCCCTGTGCGGCCCGTGACTGCGGATAGGCCCAGGACACTGAGGGCATGTATGGCTTTTCGCCGGACCGCAGCTCGATCATGTAGACGCGCCGGTCGGTGGTGACGACGAGGTTGGTCGTGATATCTGGCCGTGACGGCTTCACGAGAATATGGATACGGCGGTTTGTGCCGCTGCCGCTTTCGGTGTCGCCGATAATCCATCGGGCGGTATCGCCGGCCGCAATCGGCCCCGCGCCGGTCAGGCTTTCACCCGGCTCAAGAGCTATGTCAGTGATTTGTCCCGGCGCGGCATAGACCTGATAGAGAGCGCCTTCGGACCAGGGGTAAATCTGGATGGCGTTGAAATATCCCTCCCGGCGTGGCTGGACGCGAGCGGCGGCATTGGCGTTCTCAACACGGGCAACCGGCGTGCCGCCGGCCGCGCCACCCTTTGCCGGTGTCCAGGCCGGCGGGACATGCAGCGGTCGCGGCCGGTCGTCCGTGACGGCGGCAGGCACGGCTGGCAAGGGAGGCACGTTCTGGTCGTAACTGATCTGCGGCGGCTTTTGCGGCGTGGCGCAGCCAGCGAGCATAGTTGCGGAAAACAGCAAAACCGGGAACGCGGATTTACGGAGAGCCGGAAAGACGAGTTTGCGGATTGCCGGCCGGTTCATTGGCTCATCTCCCGCGACCAGTTGATGGCGTTGATATAGATTCCGAGCGGATTGGCCTTGAGGCGCTCGGCGTCGCTCGGCGGCTGGATCACGATGGTCAGGATCGCAGTCCATCGTTCGGTCGCGGAGATCTGGCCATTCTCGAAATGCCGCTCCGTCCAGGCGACACGAAAGCTGTCGGGCGAAGCTCGAATAACGCTTGAGACCTCAACCGCGATCTGCTGTTTGCCGACCTTGGTGAACGGGTCGTTGGCGCGGGCGTAGTCGTTGAGCGCGGCGGCACCCCGATCCGTGGTCCATTCATAGGCGCGCAGCCAGTTCTGCCGGACGATGATCGGATCGGCGGGGATGCTTCTGGTCTGCTCGATGAAACGCGCGAGGTGCCAGGCCACTTGCGGATCGGTCGGGCGAAAGTCAGCGGAGGCGGGCTGAACGGCCTGAGCCTGCCCGAGATTGTCCACCTGGACAACCCACGGCACGACGGTTCCGCGCGCGGACTGAAAGACCAATGCGGCGGCGAAGCCCGCCGACAGGATCAGCGAGCCGAAGGCCATATAGCGCCAGTTCCTCGCCTGAACGCGGGCCGAGCCGATGCGCTCGTCCCATACCTGAGCGGCCTTCTGATAAGGCGTTTCCGGCTGGGGTGTTTTGCCGTAGTGGACGGCAGGCCGTTTGAAGAGGTTCATGAGCGGTCACTTTCAGAGAGATTGACGGATGCGCCGGACCCGTGGCCGTCGCCCGAGCGAACGGCATGGGCAGCGGCGCTGGCGCCGTGCGAGACATGCCGGCTGCGCTTCATGCGCTGCGCCCATGCGGGGGGCTGATCGGGTGTGGCGGCGGGAGCGACGGAGGCGGGTTCGGCCTCGCCGGCCACTGTCCCCATCGAGGAGGTGCCGCCGGTCGCACTGACACCTGCGCGAGCACCGTCAGAGAAGCTGGATTTCATGCTGTCGGAGGCGCGCGAGGAGGCGCGGCGCAACGGTGAGACAGAGGCGGAACCGGCGGCACGCGCCACACCACCAAGACCGGACGCGACGCCTGCAGCTCCCGACTGCCCCATGGAACCGAGCGTGTAAGCCGACGATGCCGCGCCGGCCGCTACTGTTCCGCCACGTGTGGCCGCGGCGCCGCCGGAGAGAACTGCGGTTCCCCCCTTCGCGGCCATCATCGTGCCACCACCTGCAGCAAGCGCCGCTCCGCCAACCGCCAGACCTGTTCCGATCGCCGCGCCGGCGCCAAGCTGAGGGCCGCCGCTGACAAGGCCGGAAGCAATGCCGGGACCGAAGATGCCGAGGCCGACAAGCGACAGCGCGGCGAGGACAATGGCCATCGCGTCGTCGATGCTGGGGGTCTGGCCGCCAAACCCCGCTGTGAACTGGCTGAACAGTGTCGAACCGATGCCGACGATGACCGCGAGCACCAGAACCTTGATGCCGGACGAAATGACATTGCCAAGCACGCGCTCGGCCATGAAGGCCGTCTTGCCGAACAGGCCGAACGGGATCAGCACAAAGCCAGCCAGAGTTGACAGCTTGAACTCGATCAGGGTGACGAAGAGCTGGATCGCCAGGATGAAGAAGGCGAGAATGACCAAAGCCCAGGCGAAGAGCAGGCAAACGATCTGGATCAGGTTCTCGAAGACCGCGATCCAGCCCATCAGCGGCGAGATGGCGTCGAGCAAGGGACGCGCCGCATCGAGACCAGTTTGTGCGACCTTGCCGGGACGGAGCAAATCCTGCGCGGTGAAACCTGTGCCGGAGGCTTTCAATCCGAGGCCGGAGAAGCTGTCGAAGACGATCTTCGCCAGGTTATTCCAATTGGAAATCAAGTAGGCAAAGACCCCGACAAACAGGGTTTTCTTTACCAGCCGCGCGATGATGTCGTCGTCTGCGCCCCAACTCCAGAACAGGGCGGCCAGCGTCACGTCGATGACGATCAGGGTGGTCGCGATGAAGGCAACCTCGCCACCGAGCAAGCCGAACCCGCTGTCGATATAACGGGTGAAGGTTCCGAGGAACGTGTCGATAACGCCCGCGCCGCCCATCTGTCACCGCCCTTCGCTGGAGGCCGGCGACACGGGTGCTGGCGACGGACGCAAGAAACGGTCGCGTGTCTCTGCCCATAGCGCCAAGCATTCCGCATCGCTCGCGGCCTGCTGGCCAAGCTGCTGGCACCGACGCTGGCCCTCGCGCAGCGGATCGTGCTGGGGTTCAATGATGCGCGTGGAGAAATCCTTCGTCGGTTCTTCCTTTCGTGTCAGTTCGACGACCGCCGCCGTGATGACGACGGCGACGAATACGACAGCGCCCAGCCGGGCCAGCATCTTGCCGTCCATGACGGTGCTCCCTTCCGGCCCTCAGTTGCCGTTGAACATCTGGACGTTGCCAGGCTGATAGCTCGAACCGGGCGTCAGGAAGCGGCGGCGCTGCTCGCGTCCCTGCTCGGCCGCCGCTGTGCGCTCAGCCTCGGTCAGCGCGCCCGACCGGCCGTTGGCCGCGAGGAGCGCGACCAGATCGGAAAGCTGCTGCGATTGGAGGGCGAGAAGCTGGTTGCCGGCCTGCGTCGCCTGGAGCGCGCCGGTGGCGCCCTGGCTCTGGCTGACAAGTTCGCTCATCTGGGTACGGTTGGTGTCGATGTTGCCGACAACGCCAGCCTGGACGCGCATGGCATCCTGCAAACCGCCGACCGTGTTCTGCCAGCGAGTCCGGGCGTCGCTGACGAGCTGCTGATCCGTGGCCGACATGGACACATTGCCATATTGTTGCTGGAACGCCTGATCGATCCCCTGCACATCGAAGGCGATGTTCTGCGCTTGGCTGAGGAGCTGCTGCGTGCGCTGCACATTCTGCTGAAGCGTCTGGAGCGAGGAGAACGGCAGGCTGGCCAGATTACGGGCCTGATTGATCAGCATGGTCGCCTCGTTCTGAAGCGAGGTGATTTGATGGTTGATCTGCTCCAGCGTGCGTGCGGCGGTCAGCACATTCTGCGCATAGTTGCTGGGATCGAAGACGATCCTCCAGGCATAGGCGGGCGTGATCATGACCGGCGAAATCGTCAGCGGCATTGCAAGCATGGTCGCCGCGAGAAGTGCGGCGGAAGAGCGGACAGAACGGGTCTTCATGCTTCAGTTTCCTTTTTGTTTTCTGAGACGATGGATGGGAAAGTCGGGATGAGATCTGCCGCCCAGCCGACGTCGCGGACCTTGAGCCAGGCAGCGAGAAAGCCTTCGCGGCCATGCTCGGCGACGAGGTTGGCAATCAGTGTCTGGTCGGTTTTGGAGGAAGCGGCGCAGAGCGCGAGCCCGACTTCGGACAGGCCCAGCTCGAACAGGCGATTGCCGCGCCGCGATTGGCAATAATAATCCCTTTTCGGCGTAGCGCGGGCAACAAGCTCAATCTGGCGGTCATTGAGGCCAAAGCGGCGATAAATCGCGGTGATCTGGGGCTCGATCGCGCGTTCGTTCGGCAAGAGCAGCCGCGTGGGGCAGCTTTCGATGATCGCCGGCGCGATGTCGCTGCCGTCGATATCGGACAGACTTTGCGTGGCGAAGATGACGCTGGCGTTCTTCTTTCTGAGCGTCTTCAGCCATTCACGGAGCTGGCCTGCGAAGCCTTCGTCGTCCAGCGCCAGCCAGCCTTCGTCGATGATGAGCAGCGTCGGACGGCCGTCGAGCCGGTCGCCGATGCGATGGAAGAGATAGGCGAGCACTGCCGGTGCCGCGCCTGTCCCGACAAGGCCCTCGATCTCGAAAGCCTGGACATCCGCCGAACCCAGATGTTCGGTCTCGGCGTCGAGCAGACGGCCGTAGGGGCCGCCGACGCTGTAAGGATGGAGCGCCTGCTTGAGATCATTGGACTGGAGCAGGACCGCGAGGCCGGTGATGGTGCGTTCCTCGGCGGGCGCGGTGCCAAGTGACGTCAGGGTCGTCCAGATATGCTCCTTCACCTCCGGGGTGATCGTGATGCCCTCGCGCGTGAGGATGGCAGAGATCCAATCGGCGGCCCAGGCGCGCTCATAAGTGTCGTGGATGCGGGCGAGCGGCTGAAGCGACACCGAGGTGTCCGACCCTTCGGTGAGGCCGCCGCCAAGATCATGCCAGTCGCCGCTCATGGCGAGCGCTGCCGCCCGGATCGAGCCGCCGAAATCGAATGCGAAGACTTGTGCGTTCTGATAGCGTCGGAACTGCAAGGCCATGAGCGCCAGCAGTACCGATTTCCCTGCGCCGGTCGGGCCTACGACGAGGGTATGCCCGACATCACCGACGTGGAGGGAAAGCCGGAACGGGGTCGAGCCTTCCGTTCTGCCGTAAAGCAGCGGGGGAGCGTCGAAGTGCTCGTCCCGTTCCGGCCCCGCCCACACGGCAGAGAGGGGGATCATGTGGGCGAGATTAAGCGTCGAGATCGGAGGCTGCCGCACATTGGCGTAAGCATGTCCCGGCAGCGAGCCGAGCCAGGCATCGACGGAATTGACCGTCTCGACCATGGCCGTGAAATCGCGGCCCTGAATGATCTTCTCGGCTAGCCGCAATTTCTCGTCTGCAAGGCGGGGATCGGCGTCCCATACGATGATCGTGGCGGTGACGTAAGCCATGCCGGCTATGTCCGCGCCGAGTTCCTGCAGCGCCAGATCGGCGTCGTCAGCCTTGTTCGCCGCGTCCGTGTCCACGAGCACGGATTGCTCGTTGGTCATCACCTCTTTCAGGATCGCGGCAATGGACTTGCGCTTGGCGAACCATTGCCGTCTGATTTTGGTCAGCAGCCTGGTCGCATCGGTCTTGTCGATCAGGATCGCGCGTGTCGACCAGCGATACGGGAAGGCCAGCCGGTTGAGGTCATCCAGTATTCCGGGCGTCGTCGCGGTCGGGAAGCCCACGATGGTGAGGACGCGGAGGTGCTCGTTGCCCAGCCGCGGCTCCAGCCCGCCCGTCAGTGGCTGATCAGCGAGCAGTGCGTCGAGATAGACTGGCGTTTCCGGCACGCGCACGCGATGGCGTTTGGTGGAAATTGTGGAATGCAGGTAGGTCAGCGTCTCGCTATCATCGAGCCAGCGGCAGGACGGCATGAAGCCATCAAGCAGCGCCAGTACGCGGTCGGTCCGATCGGTGAAGGCGCGCAGCGCCTCATTGGGATCGACGCCGGAACGCTCGCGGCCCTCGTAGAGCCAGGTCTCGGTGCGTGCGGCTTCCTCCGCGGGAGGCAGATAGAGAAAGGTGAGGAAATAGCCCGATACGAAATGCGCTCCCGCTTCCTCGAAATCGGCCTTCCGCTCGGCATCAACGAGGCCCGAGGCCGGATCGGGAAACGTGCTGTCAGGATAGGTCGCGGCCTCGGAGCGCTGCGCCTCGACAAAGATGCTCCAGCCGGAACCGAGCCGGCGGAAGGCGTTGTTGATGCGGGCGGCGACCGCGACAAGCTCTGCTGCGACGGCAGAATCGAGATCAGGGCCACGAAAGCGGGCCGTACGTTGGAAGCTGCCGTCCTTGTTAAGCACGACGCCGGGAGCGACAAGCGCAACCCAGGGGAGATAGTCGGCCAAGCGGGAGGCGGAGCGGCGATATTCGGCGAGATTCATCACGAGCGCGCTCCTCAGACAGACAAGTGACCAGGGATACGCAGATGGCGGCGGCCGACTTCTACAAAGAGCGGGTCGCGCTTCGCTGCCCACACCGCCACGAAATGCCCGACAGCCCAGATCAAAAGTCCGATCAGCCAGAGGCGCAGTCCGAGGCCCACGGCCCCAGCCAGCGTGCCGTTCATGATGGCGATCGATCGCGGGGCGCCACCGAGCAGGATGTGTTCGGTCAGCGCACGGTGAACCGGGACCGTGAAGCCCGGCACGGTATCGAGCTGTTCGAGGACGGCGGCCATCAGAGCAGCGCCCCGCCGCCGAACGAGAAGAACGACAGGAAGAAGCTCGATGCCGCGAACGCGATCGACAGGCCGAAGACGATCTGGATCAGGCGGCGGAAGCCGCCCGATGTGTCGCCAAAGGCGAGTGCCAGGCCGGTGGCGATAATGATGATCACCGCGACGATCTTGGCCACCGGCCCCTCGATCGACTGGAGAATTTGCTGAAGCGGCTGCTCCCACGGCATGGAGGAGCCGGACGCATGGGCGGCGGGGGCAAGCACCATGCTGAGGGACACGGTGGCTGCGGCAATCGCAATAGTGCGGTGGCCGCGCGAAAGCATGCCTATCATTCGCGTTCTCCTGGGTTCGATGTGGCTGGGGTGATGCGATAATCGCCGTCAGGGCCAAGCCCTTCGACGCGGGCGAGCTCGGTGAGCCGGCGCGTGGAGCCACGGCCGGAAAGGACGGCAACGAGGTCGATCGTCTCGGCGATCAGGGCGCGCGGAACGGTTACGACGGCCTCTTGAATGAGCTGTTCCAGACGGCGGAGTGCGCCGATGCCTGAGCCGGCATGGATGGTGCCTATGCCGCCCGGATGGCCAGTGCCCCATGCCTTCAGGAGGTCGAGGGCTTCGGAGCCGCGCACCTCGCCGATCGGGATGCGGTCCGGGCGAAGGCGCAACGAGGACCGGACCAGATCGGAGAGTGTTGCCACGCCGTCTTTCGTCCGCATGGCGACGAGATTTGGCGCGGCGCATTGCAGTTCACGGGTGTCCTCGATGAGGACGACGCGATCCGCGCCCTTGGCGACTTCGGCGAGCAGCGCATTCGTGAGCGTCGTTTTGCCGGTGGAGGTGCCGCCGGCCACGAGGATATTGGCGCGGGAGGCGACGGCCTCGCGCAGCGCCGCGGCCTGGTCGGCGGTCATGATGCCGGCCGCAACATAGTCCTCGAGCGTGAAGACCGCGACGGCTGGCTTACGGATGGCGAAGGCAGGTGAAGCAACAACGGGAGGAAGGAGGCCCTCAAAGCGCTCGCCCGTTTCCGGCAGTTCTGCCGAGACGCGTGGGGACCGCGCATGCACCTCCGCGCCGACATGGTGTGCGACCAGGCGCACGATGCGCTCGCCATCTGAGGCCGACATCATCTCGCCCGTGTCGGCTAGCCCTTCGGAGAGACGATCTACCCAGATGCGACCGTCAGGATTCAGCATCACCTCGACGACAGCGGGGTCTTCCAGAAGCCGTGCGATGGCCGGGCCGAGCGCGGTGCGCAACATGCGCGCGCCGCGCTGAAGCGCTTCACGTCTCTGGTAAGTGGATGTCATGTCGTCCCCCTTGTCGTGGGGACGCAACGGATGATCCCCGGATAGGGGATGATTAAGAGAGCCCGGAATCAGGCCGATTCAACAAGTATTTGGCGTCGTAGTGGTGTGGCGCGCAAATACAGGAGAACGGCGGTGGCTATATGTCGCCACAAGCGGGCTGGGTCCTGCAAGGCAATCGGACTTAATCGGTCGGCAAGCTGGAAAGCTGCTTTTAGGTGGTTTCCTGCCAGTCCGCTATGAAACGCTATTACTTTAAAGAGGACGAAGGCGGGTCAGTAGGCTGATGTTCGCAAGGCTTCATCAAGTGACCTGCGCCCATTGCCAGCAAGCCAGGACGCGAAAGTCAGCAGGTCGGGGTTGATTTCGCGCATGAGTTTCAGATCGACCTGCTCGGCAAGCGGCCCGTCTTCCAGGCTCTTTGCCATATGCGCGAGATCATCGTTTGCAGCGAGAATGTCGTCGGGAAAACGTTCATAGGTTATCGGGCAACCGGCTACTTCGCTGAAGGCTGCCTCAAGCTCGCGCCCGGTCAGGCGGTCGCTCGCGATCTTGAGCGTCCTGCCGCCGAAACGGGGCCTGTCGGCGAACACTGCAGCAACAAACCTGCCGATGTCTTCCACGGCGGTAAGCTGAATGGAATGCTCCGGTCGGATCAGGGACACCAGCCGGCCCTCATCCAGACCGAAGCCGGGTCGCACCAGCATTTCCATGAAAATCATCGGCCGGATTATGGTCGTGGTCATGGCCAGTTCTCGAACATGTGCTTCGATACGAGGCTTGGCGTCGAAACGCGGAACACCTGTCAGTTCATTCCCCACGCTGGCGCCCGACGAGTAGACAAAATGGTTGATGCCGGTCTCAGCAGCGATATCCGCAATTGAAATGCCATGCCGGACTTCGTCCTCGGCGGCCAGGTTGGCTGGCAGTACGCTAAAGACACCGTAAGCGTCTTTCATCGCTGTGCGGATTACATTGGTCTCTTCAAATGAACCCTGCACAAGCTCGACGCCTGCATTCCGCAATTGTAGCGATGCAGCTTTGGTGGAATCCAGAACGAGTGCGCGAACAGGCCATCCCGCCTTCAACAAGGCTTTGGCGACTGATCCTCCCTGCCTTCCGGTGGCGCCGAAAACCAGAATGGGGTGCTTGCTATTGGTCACTTGAAACCCTCGCGTTAAACAAGGGCCATCCATATATACGAATAATGTACCGTCGGAAGACGGCACATTTTTCAGCATCAGGCACAAGGATGATACCCTTGGACAAAGAGATCGATGCCGGCACATTGCGCGGATCAGAGAACGACAGACACTTCAGACCCATCCCGTCAAACGGGGTCTGTAGCCTGCTGAGTGACAAATGGACTGTGCCGGTTCTTTGGCGTCTTTCGCTCGCGGAGGATCATCGGCTCCGATTTTCAGCTTTGAGAAAAGAGGTCGGCGAAATCACCCAGCGGATGCTGACGCTCACGCTGCGCAATCTCGAGCGTGACGGATTTATTATACGCCACTATTTCCCTGAAGTGCCGCCGCGCGTCGAGTATGAGCTGACGGAGATGGGCCACGGAGCTTTGCGCGTCCTTGAGGGATTTAACTTCTGGGTCCACGACAATCTGGACTCCATCAAGGCGCACCGACGCGCTTACGACCAGACGGAGTTGTAAATCCAAATCACCGAAATTG
The DNA here is from genome assembly GCF_053522385.1 of Agrobacterium sp. 22-223-1. Classification (NCBI taxonomy): domain Bacteria; kingdom Pseudomonadati; phylum Pseudomonadota; class Alphaproteobacteria; order Hyphomicrobiales; family Rhizobiaceae; genus Agrobacterium; species Agrobacterium sp. 22-223-1. The sequence continues at coordinate 547,705 of NZ_JBNWCN010000002.1, read as the reverse complement.
GCTAAGAAGCTCAGATGTCGGTCCAGGTTAGCAACGCTCGGCTACGCCCGCTTTCAGCATCGTCGATCGTTGCCCTGGCCGGCCGACCTGGTCGGTTCCGGCCGGTCCCCAATGCGCCCTCATTTCGGCCGTTCAGGCTGCTCGGGGGGACACTCGTAAGCAGCCTGTCGGATTACCTATTCCGCAAAGCGCCAATAGGAGAAATGAACTGCTCCGAGGTTGGAGGCAGAAATGGGGCCATGTTGCTGAATCGCAGCGACCGATCATAGCAGACGGATATTTTTGAGCGCGATGCTGCCATAGATCACACCCTGCGGCGCTTCACCGCAAGCCACTGGATGTCAGAAGGACGCAGGTCTTTGCGCGCCTGCGTCCACCGCCTGTCAGTTGAAGAACTTTCGGAGGGTGGACTTGAGCCAGCCAAATAGGCCTCCGGCTTTTGGTCCCATCGTTTCTGCAACAGGGAAGTGCTGAGGCGCGGGCGGTCGCTTAAGAAGCCGATCCTTCTCTCGGCCGGCCTCGATTGCAGCCCGTGACATCTTGTTGGCCCAAACTATCATCCCTCGATCGATGACGTAGTGCGAAGCACAGGCAAAGTCGTGATTGCCGATCGATGGCCAGAGCGATGCGTCGTCGCCGTGCATAGTTAACCTGTATTCGGTCGCGACCAGAGGCGTCGATACTTCCTCACCGCACCCGCACGCGCAATTGTGGAGTGCGACGCGGCACTCCCGCGAAACATACAAAACCCCGTCGTCGAGAGTTTCAGGTATCTCCGCCGTGAAGACAGTTCTCAGCCTGTTAATCCGCGTCATATCGCAGCCCTGTTCGAGATATTGTTCCCCTCGATCATGTAAACCGAATTCATCTCATTACGCTCATCACGAAAATAGCCCGCCCATCGCTGCCAGCGCATGATGGCCATGATTGCGTTTAGCGAGTTGACGGCCGCGATCTGGATATCCGTTCGGTAGACATCGTCATCTTCTACGTCATCACCGAAGGGAAGCAGCCTCTCGACCTCGCTCCAGTCGGTGCCTGGCCGGATGAATGTCGCCCTTGCGCATCCGTCCAGCCTGCCATCCTCCAGGCCAACGCCGATTCCGGTGTCGACAAACGGGATCGACAACCGCACCAGTCCCTCAGCTATGTCGCGACGCGACGACCCCTTATCAATGCAGACAAAGACGAAGTCGAAGCCCGAGAGCTCGTCAACATTGCCGCATGTAACGCGGACCGGGTGGGGAACTATGCCCTTGTGAATACGTGCGTAAACCTGCGCGTAGTAGTTCACCTTGAAAGGGAACTCCTTGAGTAGTTCCCTTTCAGGCGAGCCAGGCGACCGGAACAAATTGTGATTAAGAAGCTGATCCCCGTCATACAGGTGGATCTCCGTGACCCATGTCTTGGCAAGAAGGTCGAGCAGGTAGGACCCGGTCCCGCCAAGGCCTATGATGGCGACCCGCCCCATAAGCTTTCGGTTTACTGCGCCGATATGGTATCGGGCCGAGGCAGAATCAGGGATTGCGAATGGACTGTCGTCATTCGAGATCAACCCGCGGGCATACGTCCTGGCGTTGGCAGTTCGGTCCAAGGATCTCGCGGCACCGCCGATCAATCCCTCGTAAGCCAATACCTTGTCGTAGATATTCTCGTAGCGATGAGTGATCTCTGGCTTCGACGACAAATAATAGCTAACATCGATGTCACCGAAGCGATGCTGAACGGCGCCGTTGACGATATTGTTCATTGGCTTTCCATCGCGATGACATGGCATCCCACCTGCGAAATACATGGTGTGATCGCCCTGCGGCGTCGATGTCAGCCCCGAGGACGCTTCAAGCGAGAGGGCACAGGTGAGGACGCCGCGAGCCAGGGAGCCGTCGACTGTTACGTAAGGAATGCTACGGACAATCAAATGACCATTGCTCACCTCAAGCTCGAAGCCTTCGTCTTCGAGTTGCTTCAGAAACGGGTCATGATTTATCAGATCGACGGACATTGAACACCATCCCATTCTTGACCATGATCGATTCACCCTCGACGAGATCGCCCTCTGCACCTCCGACCCCATGGAGATATGTCGTGGTGTAGTTGAAGTTTTCGAAGTCGGGATTCGGGTAAGCAAGCGCTGCGATTTCTCGATAGCTATGGCGACGCTTCTCAACTTTCCGCGGCCTCCCGTTAACTTTGATTGTCACCGTTTTGGGTTCGCGGCTACGGACGCGCTCCACGCCCTTGCCGCTCAAATCGAGTTTGCCATCGGCCGGGATGATCGAATCACCATCGCTATCGAGGACCAGTTCGCGGTCCTCATCGATGTCCGCGTAAAGATAGATATCGGCGGCAGCGATTGCTGCGGCGCCCCATTCCCAACCGCGCTCATCAACAGTGAAGTTGAAAACTCGATCGCTCTGGAAAGACAGGAATACCGTAGTCTCACTCTGGGCGAACGTCACGTCGTCCTCCAGGCCTATCGAGCGCCCGGATTTATCAACGATCTGTATCAGCACAAACTCGCTCGCGGGCACTTTGCCTGCAGTCTCGCGAATCTGACTTCCGTCCATGACTTTATCGCCGGTGCTGTAAAGCGCGCCGTCGACGGTGAATTCGAATTTCTTGTGATCTTTTACCATAACTGCGCTCCGTTCTCCGGCGACTCTTGATTGCGATTCGCTGGTGGACTACACTGCGACTCAAGTCCCGATGTGGACTAATCTATATCAGGACTAATTCGTATATCAAGTCCATATCGGGACTTTTTGGGAGAATCGCGCGTGGCTAATATCGAACCCGTCGCCGTAGCGGCCGAAGGGCGATCATCGATTCCGGCAGTCATGGAGGCATTTCAAGGACTTGCGGAATTGTGGGGCCTTTCAACGGAAGACCAACTTCTTCTACTCGGATCGCCTGGACGATCGACCTTCTTTAAGTGGAAAAAAGAAGGAGGCTCAATGCCAAGAGACACCGTCGAACGAGTCTCTCACCTGCTCGCGATCCACAAGGCCCTCGAGATTCTACTTCCAGATAACAGAGCTGCTGACACTTGGATCCGAAGACCTAACCATTTTTTCCGTGGGCAGAGCGCTCTCGATGTGATGCGCGGCGGCCAGGTGATGGATATATTCCGTGTCAGACAGTATGTGGACGCGCAGCGTGGCGGCTAACTCATTTACTGTGATCGACGTCAAACAAACGTTCTTTACTCTCATTCCGTCGCGGTTTCCGACGATTGATGTTTTCGCGCGAGTAGCGAACGATCGCAGCAAGGAATTGGCTGAGATTGAGTCCCTGACCAATCCGCGCCTGAAAGAGCGTGAGCGCATACTCAGAGGTGGAGCTGCGATCGTTGATGATAGTGCCCCACTCCTTCAGAACTGGAATCATGCCCCATTCACATATCATAACCCGGAGGGCTCGCGGTTTTTCGGCCCCGAACATCCGGTGCTAGAATTATCTAACGACATTCAAACAGCCCTTTCTGTTTCTATACGGAAGCGGGAGACATTCCTGTCTCGCACCGGCGAGGCACCGATTGGGCTTGAGATGCGAGAATTGTCGCGCGCCGTGAAAGGTCGCTTCGTTGATGGTCGCGATTGGGATCCGGGCCTTGATATAGACACGAGGTTCAGGCGTGGTCAGCAGATTATGGCCGCCGGTTTCGACGGCCTGCTCTATCGGCCGCTAGAACGAGCCACCGGTTTTTGCGTCTGCGTGCTTCGAGGTGAGGTCCTGGATCGGGCCGTTCAGGGCAACCACTTCAAGTTCGTCTGGGATGGAAAGCGTGTCAGTCGGATCTATTCCTTTGGCTCCGGGAAAGAATATGCACCTGACGACCTGCGGGGTAGAGAGCTCGTCATAGCGGCTTAAGCTCGATGCCCAAACTAGGTCCTCAATTGTGCAGCCCGACATTCCAAATTTGTGGACTGAATCCTCTCGAAGACTTTGGCACAGTCGAAACGCAGCACGCCCAATTTATTCACCTGCAATGAGGCCCGCGCTGGGCTTTCGCACAGCCCGAACCCATTCGTGAACTTTCGAGCGATTAGCCGTGGTTATCGGATAGGCGCGGGCCGTGACTGAATCTTCTCGATCAACCTGAATCAGGGCAATGATTCTGCCTGCGCCAAGTGCCACCCAACAGCCGGCACCCGCCCCTGCTGTCACATAGGCAAATCATTCATCGGTCGGGAAGCTGTCAGACCGTAGACGGCCCCGTAACTGCCTGTCGGTAACGCCCCCGCTTTAATTGTTCAGACAGGCTCCGAGGTTTCTTTAAGGCTCCCCTGGCTTAGTCGGCAAAGCGGATCTCGACGCCTCGCGCGCTGAACTGCCTCGCCACGTCATGATCGGGCGAGCGAACGCCCGCCACGATGCTGCTTGCTGGGACCCGCTTCAATAATTCCTCGATAACGAGGCGTCCAAGCTGGCCGGTCGACCCGGTAACGAACAGTCGGCGCTGTGTGTCATGCGTCATTCTAATTCGATGTCCTTCTTCGTCGTCAGAGCAGCCTGAAGGGCCGCGTTTGGCCGTGCTCAGCTTTGCGCAGTGTGGAACGTAATGGCGTAACCATCGGGATCGCTGGCCACGAAAAATCTGCCGAATGGACCATCGCTCAGCGGGCTCAGCACCTTCCCGCCGCGCTCGACGATCAGGTCGTGAAAGGCGTTTGCATCGTCGCAGGCAACCCACAACACCATGCCGGTTCCCAAGGGGCCGCTTTCGGGCAGAGGCCGTAGCGGTTCGCGCAGTGCCAGGGCAATCGGCCTGGTGGTGAAGACGACAGCGCCGGGCGGATTCCGGTCTGCTGGCGTGAAGCCGAACACGTCCTTGTAGAACGCGGCGGACGTTGCGAGGTCACGAACCTGCAACGCGATGAAGGATGGTCCGATAGGCATTGTCATTTTCTACGCTCCAGCATATTATCAGGTTCCTTATATCTATATCAGGTTCCTGACATGTCAATGCGCAAAATGAACCCGTCGAGTGGGGAGGGCTGGATCGGCTACAGTCTGAAAATCACCCAACATCGTCTGCGACAACGGCTGGAGGCAGAACTGGCCGGAACTGGCGTTTCCGCGGCGCAGAATGCTGTGCTGCTTGCCATCGGCGACAATCCGCAGATCTCGAACGCTTCGCTGGCGCGAGCTGCCTTCGTGACGCCGCAGTCCATGCAGGGCATGCTGGTCACACTGGAGCGAGACGGGTTCATCATTCGCACGCCGCATCCCGAACATGGGCGGATCATCATGACGGAGCTGACCGAAAAGGGCAAAGCAGCGGCACAGGCCGGCATGATCGCGGCCGAGGCTGTCGAGCGGCAGATGCTCGCCGGCCTGACCGGCGACGAGGCCAAGCTGCTGGGTGACCTTTTGCAACGTTGCGCTGATGCGCTTGAGGGGTCTTGAGCTATGGCGCTCTGGATGGGTGTCGCATCGGCGCAGCATGCCCGCGGGGGACGCGATGGCGGCTTCGCACAACTTGGGCACGGCAAGCATATCGCAGTAAAGTCTCTCAGAAAGGGCGACTGGATCGTCTACTACTCCCCGCGCGAGGGCATGGGGGAAGGCGAGGTGGTGCAGGCGTTCACGACCATCGGCCGTGTAACATCGGACGCACCTTATCGCGCCGAGCAGGCGATGAACTTCAATCCTTATCGCGTTGATGTGGACTATCTGAAAGATGCCCGGCCTGCCTTGATCAAACCGCTCTTGAGCAGCCTGAAACTGACGCGTGATCACGGCCCAGGCTGGGGCATGGCGGTGCGCGGCCCGAAATGCAGGCTAGACGAAGCAGACATGTTGACGATTGCCGCAGCGATGGGTGTTCTCGCGGATTTCGAGAATTGCCGGGACTGACATTTGCTGACGGTGTCGGATGGCTCCGTTCTGGGAACAGCAGCTTTCGGGACATTGGAAACTCATAGTAAACGGCGGCAATTGGTCGAAGCTGCCGCGTCGCCCAATCCGTAGCATCGCGTTCAAGAAGTCTTTATTGCTGGTCCGATCCAGTCACGTCTTCCGAAATCTCCTGACGGAGTTTCGGTCCCTGTGCCAGACGTCGCCCGAGGGCGGTGATGAAGGTTTCGTACCGTTCCCCTGCCTTGGCGCGCGCTGCCTGTGCGGCCGGCTCGGGCAAAGCGGGTGTCGTGGTGAGCCAGAAGCGGATGAACACCGCAAGGGTCTCGACGGCGATGCCGACGTCCCGCTCAACGCGCGTCATCCGACGATCGATCTGATCGAGGCGCTTTGCAACGATCGCCTCACGTCGCTCGGCATCGTCAGGCGACAGGAAAGATGCGATTGCGGCCTCGGCGATCATGGATTGCGACTGATCCCGGCGTGCAGCAAAATCCGCCAACATCTTCTCAACGTCGGGGTCCAGATAGACTGAGGTCTTTTTCTTCTTCCGGCGGCTGGTCATGGCGCCTACAGCTCCATGCCGTCATTCGGGTCGAGCGAGACCTGGCGGGCGACGCCCTGCATCTGGCGGACCACCCGCCGATTGCGCACGGCGTCCTCGTCAGTATCATCTGGCGGCTCGATTTCGAATTCGTTCTCGATCGGCGCCTTTTTGTCCACCGGCTTTACGCGACTGAGTTCGGGTTGCAGCCGGCGTTCGGAATTGGTGGTGTCCTCATCGTCCGAGGATGAGGCGGTCGCTGCTTCGTCCGGCTTTGCCGGTATCGGCAGGCTGCTCCAGTCATCCGGGCCGATGGTGGCCGGGCGCTTCAGCTGGGGCGGAGAAAGCAGACGTTCCTTGAACCGGGCGTCCTCGTAATAGCGCGCCTTCTTCGCCCGGATCGGCGGGATGCCGGCGACCATGACGATCTCGTCGGTCGGCGGGAGCTGCATGATCTCGCCGGGTGTCAGCAACTGGCGGGCGGTCTCGGAGCGCGAGACCATCAGGTGCCCCAGCCATGGCGACAGGCGGTGGCCGGCGTAGTTTTTCATCGCCTTCATTTCGGTGGCGGTGCCAAGAGCATCCGAGACGCGCTTGGCGGTGCGCTCGTCATTCGTCGCAAAGCTGACGCGCACGTGGCAATTGTCGAGGATCGAATTGTTCGGGCCGTATGCCTTCTCGATCTGATTCAGGCTCTGTGCAATCAGGAAGCTCTTGAGACCGTAGCCCGCCATGAAGGCCAGCGCGCTCTCGAAGAAATCGAGCCTGCCCAGCGCCGGAAACTCGTCGAGCATCAGCAAGAGGCGATGCCGCCCGGCCTTTGCCTGCAGTTCCTCGGTCAGGCGACGGCCGATCTGGTTGAGCAGCAGGCGGATGAGCGGCTTGGTGCGATTGATGTCCGAGGGCGGCACCACGAGGTAGAGCGTCGCCGGACGCGCGGCTCCGACAATATCACTGATCCGCCAGTCGCAACGGCGCGTCACTTCGGCGACAACAGGGTCGCGGTATAGGCCGAGAAACGACATGGCGGTGGACAGCACGCCGGAGCGTTCGTTGTCGGATTTGTTGAGCAGCTCGCGCGCAGCACTCGCCACGACGGGGTGCGGTCCCGCCTCTCCCAGATGCGCGGTTTTCATCATGGCGCGCAGCGTCGACTCGACCGGGCGCTTCGGGTCGGACAGGAAATTGGCGACGCCTGCGAGGGTCTTCTCCGGCTCGGCATAGAGAACGTGCAGGATCGCGCCGACCAGAAGCGAATGGCTGGTTTTCTCCCAGTGGTTTCGCTTGTCCAGGCTGCCTTCGGGATCAACGAGAATGTCGGCGATGTTCTGCACGTCGCGGACTTCCCATTCTCCACGGCGCACCTCGAGCAAGGGATTGTAGGCCGAGGATTTCGGGTTCGTCGGATCGAAAAGCAGTACCCGGCCGTGCCGTGACCGGAAGCCTGCGGTGAGCGTCCAGTTCTCTCCCTTGATATCGTGGACAATAGCCGAGCCCGGCCAGGTCAGCAGCGAGGGCACGACAAGGCCGACACCCTTGCCTGATCGCGTCGGCGCGAAGCACAGGACATGCTCCGCTCCATCATGGCGCAAATAGTCCCGCTCGTGCCGACCGAGCACCACGCCATCCGGACCGAGCAGACCGGCGTCACGGATTTCCTGATCCTGCGCCCAGCGCGCCGAGCCATAGGTGGCGACATTTTTTGCCTCGCGTGCCCGCCAGACCGACATGCCGATGGCGACGGCGATCGAGATGAAGCCGCCCGATGCGGCGATCATGCCGCCAGTGGCAAAGATGCCGGGCGCGTATGCATCGAAGAAATACCACCACCACAGGATGGCGGCCGGAAAATAGACCGGCAGGCCAAACAGCCTGAACCAGGGCTCACCGAGCTGCGCCTGATAGCCAAGGCTCCACGCGACATATTGCGTCGCGCCCCAGGTGGTAGCGAGGACGATCAGGAACACGATCAGGATCTGTCCCCAGAGGATTTTGGTCGCGGACATTGCGATGATCCTTTCTGGTTGAGGTTAGAGGCCAATCCCGCGCTTGCGGCCGAAATCCCAGTCGACGCCACCGTCATCGCGGGCGATGCCGGAGACGTGGCGGCGGATCTGCTTTTCGAGGGAGGGCGACCAGGGTACGAGCTGAAAACCGAGGCCCCCATCCCCGCTAATAACTTCGATCATGGCGAAGCGGCCGGAGGCGAGCGCGAAGCGCCGGCGATAGGAGCCGGCGACATATTCGCCGCTGCCGGTATGTTTGAATGGCAGGCCGGTCTCAGTGGCAAGCTTTTCGCCGAGCGCATCGACCTCCCGGTCGCGCAGCGTGTTCAGCAGCCGTCGCGCGAAGACGACGCGCCCTCCCTGCCGATCGGCAAGCCCCTCACTGACAAGACGTTCGGCTCGCTCATCCATCGCCTGCCGCACTTCCGAACCGAAGCCGCCTTCCGAAAGGGCAATCGGTTCGCGGGCAACCGCCTGCCGATCGAGCCATGTTGCGCCAGTGGCTGTTACCTGAGCGTGGATGTCCAGGTCGGAACGGACCGCGATCGCGACACGGCGCTGGCCTTCCACATCCCCCCAGGCGCGCAGCTCGACGATCGAGCCGGGCGGGCTGTCGCCGGCGGCGTCAATATGGGGCAGCTTGATGTGATGGGTGCGGCCGTCAACGCCATCGACCACGGCATAGGCTGTGCCCTTCAGCTCGTCGTCGAGGCCACGAGCGACCAGACGTCCGATGACGGGCACGTCGAGGCTTTCGCCGGCGAGCACGTAGCTCGCGGAACCGCGCTCGATGCCGCGTTCGGTGAGCGCACGGTGCATGCGCTTGATGATGTCGCCGCGCTCACCGAGCTCGCGCAGCACGGTCTCGGCGTCGGGCTTGATGAACCATTGCGAATGCCCGACCTGTCCCGCCAGCCCACGGATTTCGAGCGCCCGCAACCGGCCAACCTTCAGGGCCTGGAATGCATCCGGCTGGCGATCGGCGTGCGGGGCGAGATCGATGATGCGGGAATTGCCGGCGTCGCGGACGAGCTGCCGGTCGAGCTGCGTCCAACGCTCGGCTTCGACCTGTCGTTCGAGATTGCGGGTGATGTCGAGTTCGCTGCGCTGTCCGAGTTCCTGTGTGACGAGATCGGCTGCGCGAGCACGCATCCCTTCCTTGATGTAGTCACGGGAAATGACAAGGTCCTGGCCATCGTCGGTGCGGCCACGCAGGATGACGTGGATATGCGGATTGTCGGTGTTCCAGTGATCGACGGCGACCCAGTCGAGCTTCGAGCCCAGATCCTTTTCCATCTGGCCCATCAGTTCGCGGGTATAGGATTTGAGGTCGGCTATATCCGGCGCGTCCTCCGGCGAAACGATGAACCGGAAATGATGCCGGTCCGGCTCGCAGCGCTCGGCGAAGGCACGGACATCCATGTCGTCGCTTGCCGGGCCGAACATCCGTGCCCTCTCTCCGTCGCGGGTTACGCCGTCGCGGCGCAAGTAGTTCAGATGCGCGCCGAGCGGCGCGGCGCGCGCGGTGTGACGAACAACGCGGGTCTTGATGACGACGATGCGGGAGCATCCTGTCAGCAGGCGGTTAGCCTGAATGCTGGCGCGCTGGCCGCGCCCGAAGCGTGACTGCTTTCCCGACGAGATATTGCCGGAGCGCGAGACACGGCCGCCGGCCTTCTGCGTGGCGGCGAGTGCCTGGGCGATGAAGGGCCGGGTAGCTTGAGCCCGGGTGGAACGAATGCGTCCCGGACGGATGCGGAATTCGCGGTCATCAGCCATGGCAAAACCCCGCACCGTGCAAAACAGAGAGGGAAATCATCAAGATGGGCGCGGGTCGCACGGTGCGCGTAAGCGCTGCACGGTGCGGCACATGCCAAAACCACGAACAAAAACAACCGCCCGACCGAAGCGCACCGTGCGCCCTTTTATCTCGCCATCGTCCGGTTGTTGTGCCTGCCACCACCCCTGGCGCTCTCCATGACACGCCAGCGCACGATGGGATGCGATTTGCCGCAGAGCCGCTCATGGCAGGTCTCCTGCAGCAGTACGGGCAACGAATAGTTCGTGCGGCTTTGCGTAGGTCAGTGCATCTTGCGTCGCCGTGACGGGTGAAAGCGCGTCGTCCGACGAGCGATCCGGAGACGCGGAATTGACAGGCGAAGCGCCGTGATCGCGCCCGACGAAGATCGCCGCCTCGCGCCAATCGAACGGTCGGCCGAGCGTCGAACCGTTCATCGAAGGACGCGCGCCGCGTAGCGCGGGCGCGAGCGAAGCTACGTAAGCGCCCGTCTCTGCGGGCAAAGCCCGGCCTTTCGCACGATGCTCATCATAACGCCCGGGGCCGGCATTGTAGGCGGAAAGCATGGCGGCCATGTCGCCATAGCGATCCCACATCTCGCGCAGATACGCCGTGCCAGCGAGGATATTGTCGCGTGGATCGTAGGGGCTGGGGCCGAGACCATAGCGGGCGCGAAGTTCGGCCCATGTGTCGGGCATGACCTGCATCAAACCCATCGCACCGGCCGGGGATACGGCGCGCACGTCTCCCGCGCTTTCCGCGCGCAGCACGGCGCGGATCCAGCGCTCCGGAATGCCGAAGCGCTTCGAGGCTTCGGCGATATGCGCTGCATGGGGATCAGCGGCAGCCGAGTGTACGCCCGGCGCGGATTGCGCGATCGCCACGCTCGATCTGCTGCCGAGCGAGAGCGCGGCGACCGCCACAACAACCGCATAACGGAATAGCGCCCTGCCTCCGCTGCACCGCAAGCCTGCCAGCGTGCTCGCTGCGGTCAAGGGCAAGGCGCAAGCGCCGGCCGGAGGCCGCCCCTGACCTACGTTGCGCGCGCCGGCCGTCCTGCGGCCGAGCGGGACGACGGGATGAGACGGCCTTTCCGCGAACAACGGGATGAGGATTTTGAACGCGAGTACGATACCGGACCGCATGGCTGTCAATCCCGCCCATCGCGTGGCTTCGGGCGGTTCCAATGCAACGACCAAGCACTTTCATCGCCGTCCGACCGGAAGAGATTCGCGCGAATTGGCTGCGCGAGCGTTGGATCGTCAAACTGCAGGGAGAGATAGTCGCCGGCCTTCTCGCCGGTCTCCTTCCAGGCGGCCCCGACTTCGGGACCGTCCTTGTCGGTTATATGAATACGGAAGTCCGGCGCGTTCTCCGCGTCGGACTTCTTGGCTGGGACGAGCACTACTTCGGCATCGATGACAAGCGTGTGGATGCGGCCGGAATAACCGATCTTTGTTTTCTGGAATGCGCCGATATTGGCCATGGGGTATCTCCTTCTATTGCGAGTGGATGGAAGGTGCCAGTGCGCCCTTCAACGCGTTTGGGCACGCCAGACGAAGCGGCCATCGCCGTCGTCGGTGTAGAGAGGGACAGCGCGGCCGATGACCGCGGAGGCGGGAAGCGCGCCGAAGTAGCGGCCGTCGAGGCTGTCGCGGACTTCCCAATTCATGAGGAAGAGTTGCCCTTCGGCGATCACGCGACAGCCCTGCCAGGTGGGGAGGTCGCGGCCCATTCGATCGTGCTCCAGCGCCTCGCCCATTTCGATTGCATCGACCGTGATGGTGCGGCCGATGCGGCAGACCTTTTGCCCCGGCAACCCGAGCACGCGCTTCAGGAGCGGCACGCCGCGCCCGATATAGCCGCGCGAAATCATGAATTGGGCGAGCGGTTCGGGCGGCAGGACGGCAACCAGTTCGGGGACCTCGATGGCGTCAGCCAGCTCGACGGTGTAGAAGCCGATCGGCGCGCTGGCGGTCGCGTTCCAGATCAGTTTCGTGGATGTCGGGATGACTGTCGAAGCGAAAGCGCCCAGCGCCGCTATGCACGTTGTCAGGACGTAGCCAAGGCGCGTCATGGCTCTACCTTCCGGCGCAGGAGGAACGCCTTGTGCTGGCTGGCGCCGTAAGCGCGCGGCTCAGCGTCGGCGGTCATCCGGTTATGGACATGCCGCCAGTGATCGGGCGAGACTTCGGCGGGCTCGACACCCTGCGCCTCGATCGCATCGATGATCCGGAGAACACGCTCGACCTTCGGCCAGCCACCGATCTTGAGAAGCATCTCACCGCCGGGGCGGACAAACGGGAGTGTCTGGAACGGCTCGCCGCAGTCGACGGCACGTACGATGTCGACGCGCGAGATGATCGTGCCGTGCTCGTTTGCGGCCCAGCGGACGAGGCAGAAGATCATCTCCGGCGAGAAACCGACGAGCCTTTTGTGATTGTCGAGTTTCTGATCGTAGCTTGCGCGGCCGAATCTGATCCAGTTCTCGATCCGCTTTTCGACCCAGGTAAGTTCGACAAGCGTGAGGAAGGGCGCGGGACCGTCCGGCAACGGGTGGCCGCGCATGCGGAGCGCCGCATTGTTGGTCATGGTATGTCTCCTTGGCGTTCGGGGAATTCGCGTTCGAGCAACTCGCGCAGCATGTCGGAGGCCGTGACGCCGCGCCGGAACGCGGCGATTTTGATGCGCCCGCGCAGCTCAGGCGTGATGTCGATAGTGAGGCGTGCGGTGAAGGCGGCGGTGGATGTGCCGCTGCGGGTCGGCGTCGGCTCGGCGGCCTTGATCCAGCCGTCTGCGTCGCCCGGCCGGGCCGCGAAGCCACGCTTATCCGTGCGCGCCGTCATGACGCGCCTCCGTCGTCAAACGGCAGTACGGAGGCGATGCGCGCGCGGGCGCGCGCGGCTATGTCGGCAACGATTTCGCAGCCAAGATAGCGGCGGCCGGAGAGCCGGCAGGCTTCGCCGGCCGCGCCCGATCCGGCGAACCAATCGCCGACAAGGCCGCCCGGCGGGCAGCTTGTGCGGATCAGAATTTCGAGGAGCGCGGACGGCTTTTCGGTCGGATGGATTGCACGGCTATGCGCGTTGCGTGCGTAGATGACGGAGCGCATGAGGCGCGGTCCTCCGTCATGGCTGACATAATGACCAGTGTCGATATGACCCGTGTGGGGCGGGCGCTTCTTGCGCCGTACCGTCCGTGCCAGCGCGTCGGGCGTCGTTTGGACGTCATTGTATACTTCGCGCCAAGGTGTCTCTGCCGGATAGAACTGGACGGCCAGTTCATGCACCCTTTTAAATCGATCGGCGTGGAAGCCGGTACCGTTCTGCTTCTCCCAGACGATCTCCTGCGCGATGCGCAACCCCGCATCGGCGAAACGATCGGCGGTCGCCATGAAGCATCGGAGCGAACCGAAGACCCAAAGCGAGCCGGCGGGAGCAAGCGACGTGCGGGCAAGCGTCAGCCAACCGTCAACACGCCGGTCCCAGGCAAGCGAGGTGTCGCCATAGGGCGGGTCGGCGAGGATCATGTCGAACGGCGCGTGCCGAGGCATGAGCTCGCGGCAGTCACCAGCCAGAACGGTTTCGGAGAACCCCGTCATGATACGGACCTCCCTATCTGAAGCCGGTCGATCTCTGATGCCAGTGCCGAAATCTCGCGCGCTGCCGGGCTGTCGGCGGCGATCTCCGAGGCGAGACGCCCGGTCTGCGCCGCATCGGCGAAGACGACACGCTGACCGATCGTGGTCGCGAAGACAGGCGGATCATGGTCGGCCAGAGTCTCGGCCGTTTCCCGTGCAATGATCGTGCGGGCGGCACAGCGGTTGAGGACAAAGCGGGCAGTGAGTTCGGGCCGGTAGATGCGCGCTTCCGTCAGAAGCGCGAGCATTTCGGCCGATGCCCAGCCGTCGAGCGGCGACGGCTGCACCGGCATGACGACAAGATCAGCGGCCAGCAGCGCGGAGCGCATGAGGCCGGCAACACGCGGCGGCCCGTCAATGACGATATGATCGGTGTTACGACCGAGTTCCGGCGCCTCGCGATGCAGCGTATCGCGCGCCAGGCCGATGACGCCGAAGGCGCGTGGCAGGCCCTCATGGGCACGCTGTTGCGACCAGTCCAGTGCTGATCCCTGCGGATCGGCGTCGATCAGGGTGACGCGCAGGCCACGCCCGGCCCATTCGCCGGCAAGATGGAGGGCGATCGTCGTCTTGCCGACACCCCCCTTTTGATTGAGGACAGCGACGATCATGATTCATCCCCCGGCTTGCGGGATCGGGGCGCCCGGACACTTGACGTGTTCTCGGTCGTAAAGGAGGATTTACGGAAAGACGTATCCGGCTTGACCGACAATCCCTGTCCGGGTTTTGCCCTTGGCGAAGCGACATCCAGACTTTTTGCCGCGCTACGGATGAGGTTTTCCACATCGCGCGCGCGCCCTTCAAGGTTAGATTCTGTATTAGACTCTAAGTTAAGGTCCGGAATTGTCGTTTCGGGCCAGAGGCTTAACTGTGGTTTCTGCGTGCGAAGTCCCGATACCGTCTGCGTGCGAAATCCCGATAGCCCTGCGTGCGAAGTCCCGAGTGTTTCCACAGCCTTGTCCACAGGGGCGACTGACGGGCCGGCGGGAAGAATTCTGAGCAACTCCCGGCGCCCCTCACGCTCGATCCGGAGGCGGTAGCCTGGCAGCGGCTGACGCAGAACGATGCGACGAAGCTGAAGCGCGAAGTCGGAGACACGCACCAGGCTGCCGGATTTTTCATGGAGATGCGGAACGTCGAACAGCCAGCCGCCCGGCTGGCGACCGGCGTGCTTTCGCGCAACACGATACAGCCAGCGCTCGATCCCTCCGGTCAGCCTGAAATAGGCCGGGTCGATCGTCAAAACCAGCGAGCGGTCGATGACGCCCCGGTAGAACCAGTCAGGCAGGACGAACTCCATGCCCTCGACACGACCGTCGGCACGGGTGAGTTCTTCCCATTCGTTGATCCACGAGAACTGGTGCCGGCGCCAATTCTCGCCTTGGCGTATATTGGTGCGGATGACGGTAGATTGCAGCCGGGTGAGCGCACCCTTCAGGAGCCTGTAGTCACGCGCGCCGGTTTCGCGACCAACTGCGGTCAAAAGCTGATAGGGCGTGAAGCGCAGGAAGCGAGAGGTTCGAAGCCCCAGGTTCTCGGCCTCGACGATCTGGCTGGCGGCCCAGATCAGGACGTCGGCGTCCCAGATCGTCGCCATTCCGTGCTGCTCCACGGCGAGGACCTCAACGCGAACGTCACCGGTCTCATAGAGGATCGGGATGACGCGCTTGGCCTTGGCCAGCGAGAAAAATGGACGCTCCATCAGATCGCGCTGGTCGCGCGGTTTCGCGTCGCCGGTCGCCACGACGAACGGATCGAGCGTGGTGCGCTCGCTGGGGGTGATAAGGCGGCGGCGCTGCATGCCGGGTCCGCCTCAGCGATGGCGCAGCACGCCGCCGTAGGCGGGCGAGACTGCGGATGTCTGGCGCTTGGCGGGCAATACGGAGCCACGAGGATCGGAGGTCGAAGTGACGGAGCCGCGCTCGGCCCATGCCTGAAGATCGTCAATGGCGTAAACGACGCGGCCGCCGAGCTTGCGATAGGCCGGGCCAGTCCCATAGGTACGATGCTTCTCGAGGGTGCGGGCGGAAAGGCTCAGGAACTCGGCGGCTTCCTTGGTGCGCAGGAAGCGCGGCGGGACGGTGGGAAGAACGGGTCGCATGGGTCGGGCCTCCGTGGCGTTGCGTGTGGCCGCTGGTGAGGAGCGGCGGACTGCGACTACGGTGGCGAAGATCGATCGGCTGGAGGGAGGGGGAATTTAGGGGGCGCTATTTCTCACCCCCAGCGGGCCAGGGTCAGGACCGGCGGCGATGGCGCAGCAGCATGCGATAACCACCTGCGATCATCGCAAGCCCATCCTTGACCAGGGCTGTCGTGGCATCACGGAGAGCGGAGGTTTTCCAAGGTTCGGAGGCGACGCGATCGACGCCGAAAATGACACTGGCGATATCGCGATAGGTGGCGCCGTTCATGCGCCCGTCGGTGGCCTGCAGCATGTGCCGATGACGGCGTTTCTGCTGCGGAGTCAAACGACGGTCGTCTGGGACGGCGCGTCCCAGCAAGGCGCGCAGCAAACGGTCGATCGCCTCTGTGCGGTCGAAGCCATCAGCATTGAGCGGCACGAGCGCCGCCAAAGGCGTTTCGGGCAGAATGCCGGCAAGCCGCAGGAGCCGGATCGTTTGACCGCCGGCTTCGAACACAAAATGCGTTCCGTCGTCGTCCGCGCGCTCGGCAATGTCAGGCAGCCCGGAGTAGAGATTGCCGGCCGCCGGTAGAACGATGGGCATTTGGGTGAGCAACACGGTGCTGGTGTCCGCCTCCGCGGACCAGATCACGCGACGCTCTCCAGCATTCACCGACGGCGGGACGAAAAAACTGCAATCCCCACTTCCGACGAAGCTCCCGTTTCAGGGAGGGGCTGTCGGCGCAGGCGTAGTCCTTCTGATAGTCGGGGTTGCGCCTGAGCCATTCCCAGGCGAGGTCGGGAGAGTCGAGGTCGTCCAGGTAGTCATAGATTTCCGAGGAT
Source organism: Agrobacterium sp. 22-223-1 (assembly GCF_053522385.1). Classification (NCBI taxonomy): domain Bacteria; kingdom Pseudomonadati; phylum Pseudomonadota; class Alphaproteobacteria; order Hyphomicrobiales; family Rhizobiaceae; genus Agrobacterium; species Agrobacterium sp. 22-223-1. The sequence goes on along the minus strand of NZ_JBNWCN010000002.1, from coordinate 530,893 downwards.
CGCCAGCGCGATATCTTTGCCGTCATCCTTTTTCCCCGTGCCGCAACGTGGAGTGGCACCATGCCCAAGATATAGGCAAGCGGGAAGGTCCTGCGGAGGCGCCAGGCGATGCCGCCGGCGCATCGCCTCGGTCTAGCGGCGACCGTCGCGAAGAAGCAGCCGATAGCCGTGCTCGGTCATCCAGCGGGCGCGAGCGAGATGGGTGTCGTGAACGCGCCGGGCACGTTCAGGCTCCGCGTCGGGGTCAATTCCGAAAATGATGGAAACCGCCTCACGCCAGTCAGCACCGTCCGCCGCGGCGTCGAGCACGCGCATATAGACCTTCATGTGAGACCGGTCGTAATCCGTCAATACGGCACTATGCGGTGGCTCATCCAGGAATCCCGGTTCCGTCATTCATCCTCCCAAACGGGAAATCTATATCTGTCATCGGGCAATATGTGAACGACCATCATTGTCGAGTGGATGCATGCCAGGATGATGACGTCGTGGTCGAATGAAGTTTGCACAGGCGACGTCAAGTAGCTTGAAAACGACGAAACGCGCCAATGTTCACGACCGCTTTCCGGAATTCGACAGACTACTGTTATCCATGATCATCACGCCTTCTCCCCTGTCCGTGGTCAGAAAGACGATGCCATTGCTCTCAAGCGCACGCCGCACCTGATCGCGGGTTGATTCATAGACACGCAGACCATTCTCGGATTCGAGGCGTCTGAGTGCGGTTAACGATACCTGGGCCTTGTCGGCAAGCGTCTCCTGTTTCCAGCCAAGCAACGCTCGTGCGGCCCGTGACTGACGGGCGGTGATCATGAAGGGGATCACCGCCACAAGTCGCGGCGCAGAAGCCAGAACTACGATGATAATAATCGTTCTTTGGAAGAATACCACCCATAAACGTCTTGTCTCTCGCATTTAGACCGGATCGCGGCTTCAGGCGATTCGGCCACGAGGTGCTACAGTCACAATTGTGGTGCCCTTGTATCGCGAGCCGGGCGGAGCCCGGCGAGCGGCGGCCGCATTGACGCGCAGCCATTCCACTGATCCGCGAAGCCGGATCGGCGTAAAAATTGGGAAGGCACAAAACCTGAAAAGCGGAAATCCGTAGAGCCGGCTTTCCGGCTCTACGATGGTGTGGTTATCGCATCTTCAAACGCTGCATCCCTTCTGCCAGCGTCCAAAGGGCACGATTAAGGGTGACGTTCTGGTCGATACCGTTGATAGCGCGGGTCTGGCTGCGCCGGATGCGGCCTTCGGAATTCCGCCGCTGTCCGTGCAGGCCGCCTTTCGTCAAGTGCTCCTGAATTTGATTGAAGGAGGTCCAGAGGCTGTTACCGGCATCCTCGCGGCGGCGCGGCTGGATGATCTGGTCCGGGCGGATCGGGCTTTCTTCCTCGCCATAGCGCGCGACAAGGCTCGCCTCCGCCAGTACATGGCGTTCATCCTCCGAAAGCGTGATTTCCTTCATCGTCTCGCTGGCATCGATGAGGCGCGGAAAATCTTCGGCGACGGTGTAAACGCCTTCGATGATATCATGCTGGATGTTGCCCTTGTGCGGGACGCGGACTTCCTCGAACCGCTCACCCGCAACAAGGCTGTTGGTGCAGACGAAACGCAGCATTCCCGCAAACATCTGGTAGCTGCTCGTTCCATCATGGCTGTTGACGATGATGACTTCCGCCGCCTCGGGCTTGCCGATGCCGTCATCACGGCGCAAGCGCAGCATGTGCTTTGCGTGGCCCATGCGGTCGCCGTCGCGGGGAACCGCCTGCACGGCGAAGAACGGAAACCATCCTTCCCGGCGCAACCCCTCCACGATGTCGATGGTGGGGACGTAAACGTAACGCTCCGAACGGCTGTCGTGAGCTTCGCGGGCAAAGATGGATGGGACGTGCCGATAAAGCGCTTCGTTGTCGAGGGCTTCGCGGCCGCTGATCTGGTGGCTGTTGCGGCCAAACCGTGTGGCGAGATGATAGTTCATGGTCCTTGCTCCTTTCCCGTTGATGCCGAAGGCGTGTCCCTCGACATGCCTTCCGGGGGCGCGAGAGCGCGCGGGGATGGGAGGGGGCAAATGCCAGCGAGCATGGCCGGCCTGCCAGCGTGAGCGGGACGGAATGGCGGGATCGGAAGCATGAGGATCGTCGACCGTTCTGCGAACCGGCAGGTCTGCCACTGCGCAGGCGGCGTTTGAGGGGAGAAAGGGGAAAAGTTTCCCTTGGCCTCCCCTTTAATCGGCAAGGCTCAGGCCGCAGCCGATCATGAGAAAGCGCGCGCCGCGCTCCGTATTCTCTGATGGCGGCGGACATGAGCATGGCAAAGCCCCGCTTTCGCGGGGCTCAGCCGATTGCCTGCTTAGTTGACGGCGCGGCGGCGTGACCAGATCAGCGCCAGTTCCTCGGTCTCCGTTTCGACCAAGCTCGCATAGATCGGAGCGGGGAAGCTCGGGTCGTCCAGCTTCACCGAGAGGTAGGAATTGCCCTTGTCGGACTGCTTCTTCCAAGCTGCTCCGAATTCGGTGGTTCCGGCGAGCACGCGGAAGTCGGGACCGTTTTCGTTTTCGCCCTCGACGGGCAAGAACTTCACCGACTTGACGTTGAGGTTGAGGGTTTTCACAGCGCCGGAGAAGCCGTTTTCTGTGCGGGAGAAAGTGCCGATCGTAGCCATAATGAATTTCCTTCTGTTGATCGGACCGCGCCCATCGCGATCTCGATGATGGTCGATTGACCGGGGACGATCGGCCCGCACCCCTCATGGGCCGGAATGAAGTGGAGGGCGGCGGGCGAACGCTTTTTTGCTTCGCGCTGCAAAGCCGGCCTTCAGGCCGGTGGCGGAAAAAAGCGGGCGGCGGACGTTGCGGGATTGAGATCGAGGCGGCGCTTTGCGTCGCCGGTCTTCGGTCAGACCTGATCAATCGGGTTCGCGTTGGGTGCTGTTTGGTCGGAAGGAGAAAGTAAATTCATTATGGCTGCGCTTGTTCAGCGCTTTCTCGTCGAGCACCGACAACGGCTTTGCCAGCGCCCCGCTCAAGTCCCTTAACCTCAACGTCAAGTCGGTGATGTTCCCCGCCGATGTCGAGGTCGGCACCCGGAACGGCCACCCCTTTCGCCAGTCATTCGCCCTTATGAACCGCCGTGTTCGGTGCAGTGTGGAAGGAGACGCTGCCGGGGCTAGGCAATGCCTACCTCTTGGTGACGCTGGACGATCCGAGCTTCCCCGCTCCGATCGTCTCCATGCAGGCATGTTCGGGGCGGACACCGAGGAACTGGCGCTGATCTGGTCCCTGCCGCTGTACCGTCAACTGGACAGGCAATCGGCCGAGTTTCGTGGAGGCGCTGGCTTTCCGGGCGAGATGTCCGCCGCCACCCTTGCGTCAGAGATCATAGTCCCAATGGGTGAAGACCGCACGGGTGGGCTATGGCGCAACCGCGAGCCCGACCCGAAGGAGATGTCCGTCAACCACCCATAGACCCAAAATCATCGGCTATGATTTCCAGGATTTGATAGTCGGTGATGAAGGGCCTGAACCCTTTGTTGAGCAATAGCAGCAAGAAATCCTGTGTGATGGGTAGCGTCTCGATCCTTTCGATCTGGATCGTCGGTATGCCATCCGGAAAATCTTTACGCCTGTTTTCATAAAGGTCCATCACTTCCGCACGCACCTCCTCAAAAGTGGAAAAGTATGAGGCATCCGGAAAGTCGACATGTTCCCAGCGATCAAAGTCCGGGTCGTCGCGATGGACCGTGTAGGTGTAGATTATGCAGGGTTCACTCATCGTCGCTGTCTCCAAGGTCTCGAATACAGCAGCTTGAATATGACGGACATCCCGAGCGATAAATCTGCAGATCTGCAGTGGTTCTGGCAGATGGCACTTAGTCGCCGCCCGATGAAGGGTAGTTCGCAAGTCGCGCCAAGGCAGACATCCCGGTGCAGGCACCACCTGCCATGCAGAAGACCTGTCGCCAGAGTTCGGAGGGGACGGCTTCGCCCGTCACACCATGCACAAGGGCATAACCCGCGATGGCGGCGGGGATGGCGAAAACAAGCGCGACGGCAAGGCGCAGGGTCGGAGAGCGCAGCGTGACAAACAGGCAGGCCAACAGACCGAAGCACGCCACCCCTGCAAGAAATCCGGCAACTCCCGCGCCGACTGGTCCGGCTCCGCTGGCGTAGGCGACGCGCGCTGCCGTCATGGCAATCATGACAGGCAGGGCATAGGTTGCAAGCGCATAGGCAGCCATACATGCCGCGCCGATAAAGGCGACGGCAATCATCAGGAGTGGAATCATCCCCATCTCCTTTTCCTGCGGGGCTGAAAGGGTGAACCGGCGCGGCAGAGGTTGCGGCGCCGGCTCGTGGTTTCAGGTGACGATCATGCCGGCGTGGCGGGCGATCTTCGCGTAGGAGCTGAGCCGGTACTCGGCCTTGAAATACAGGTCCCGTTCGACCGGCAGGCCAAGCCCGCCGCGCACATCCTCGATCTCGCTGAGCATGACATAGCCGAGTTCGGGACTGCCGAGGCCAAGGTCGCATAAACCGAACAGCCTGATGTCATCGCCTTCGGGAAAGGCCTCTGTCAGCAACCATGTCGCCGCCGCGTCCGGCGTGAACAGTTTTACGACCGGGAACGGATCGAAGCCGTCCTGCACTTCGCCGGTACGACCGTTCTCGATAAGGCGGTCGCGCAGATCGTCGGGGATCAGCGGTTCGGTGCGGGGAAATCGCCATATCATGACGCTGCCTCCTGCACCGAACCGCTGACCCTGTAGCGAACACGAAAGGCGGCGATGGCACCGACCTGCCGCGCCAGCCTACGGTCGAGTGCTTCGATTTCGCCGCGCCGTTCGAAGCGTAGTGCTGCGATATTCGCCTGAACATCACGCTTGTCGGCCCGTATCCCCGTGGTCGAGGCATGGCCGAACTGGCGCGCTTTGACGCGGCTGCTGGTTGTCATGCGCTCGGCGCGCGCGGCGATCTGCCGTTCTATGATGGCGATGCGGCGCTCGGTCTCCGCGCGCGCTGCCTCCAGGCGGGACAGCATCGCCCGCTGCTCGAAATAGCTTCTCATGGGTCTTGGTCCTGTCGTGCGATCGAGGGTTCCGGCCGCGCTGGTGCGGCCGGACTTGTCCTCGCTGCTGTCGGAAGATTGGCCGGAACCGCGGACGCGACTCCGACCATGACGGTTCATTCGGCGGCGACGTTGAAAGTTTCGCTTTCCTCTACCGCGCTGCCGTCCTCGACGGTGCCAAGGTCCACCGCTTCCGGTTCTGCGGCGTCGGCCGCATCCGGCTCGGCCACCTCCGGGGCTTCCGCAACCGCTTCTGCCTGCGGAGCGTCCAGCCATGCGGGCCGCTCGGTGCGCAGCAGCGGCGGGAGCCATCCGGTTCCGGCAAGACGCTGCTCGGCCGCTTCCGCCATCGCCTGCTTCTTCATGTCCGCGAGCCGTTCCGCCGTCTCGTCGCCTGCAGCTTCCCGCACGGCGGCGAGGATATGCGCCTTGGTGACGCGGCCGAGATAGGTGCTGACGGTCGGCGTCCAGTGCTGGTTCATATCCAACACCAGCGCCGTCGCCAGCCTGTCGGCGGTCGCATGGGCACGGCGCTTTTGATTCTCCCACGGGAGCTTGAGGGCGTTGACGGTCAGCGAGGCGCAATGCGCGAACAGCGCCATGACGCTTACGGGGTCGAGACCGGCGATAAAGCCCCAAAGGTCAGCCACGTCCTGCGGCATGTCCGACGCCCATCCGGCATGACGATCCGCCAGCATCTTCGCTGCTGCCGTGTCCTCTATGCCGTCCGCATGCCCACCAAGCTGAACGCTGGTCGGGCGGATTTCGAGGGCATGGGCATCGACACCGCGATAAAAGGTCTGCGCGGCGAGCGCATGGGTGACGGCGATCAGCGCCATGTCAGGCTGCTCGCCAAGCGCGAGGCGCAGGCCAAGCGTCCGGTGGGCGGTCAAATCGCGGGTGAGAAGATCGGATACCGGCTTGGCCGCATCGCCTTCCTCTTCCTCCGGTTCGAGGTCGGAAACATGGTTGCCATCCTCGCCATGATCGCCGCTCTCGATGATCTCGCCATCGGCGTTGACGCGCATGCCGTCGATAGCGGTTTCGCCGTCCACGCCTTCCTCCGGCTCCGGCGCCTCGTCCTCGGGGCGAATGAAGCCGCGTTCGATGCGGGCGGTTCCGTCATGGTTCAACACCACGAATGCGCCGCCGCGCGCAATCTCGTCCGGGTCATAGGCATGGCGCAGCCTATCAATGCGCTCGATCTCCGCTTCAAGCTCCGCGAAGCGCTCGTCCACGTCCGGGGGAAGATCGTCGTCCACGTCCTCCCATTCCGCTGTCAGGCGATCAAACTCGTCCTGCGCTGCGGCATAGGCGGCTGCATCGTCTTCCGAAAGCTCCACCGGATGCTGATAGACGCGGCGAAAGCCGTGGGCGTGCGGGAAGTCAACGGAGGCTTCCGCCCACTTCCAGCCTTCCGCCTGTACCTCGGCGGCGATATTCACCAGCTTTTCGAGGACAAGCCGGTCCAGCAATGCGGCATCGTCATAATATCCGCCGCGATCCTCGGTGAAGAGGTCGCGGACGATAGTGCCGCCTGCTTCCGTATAAGCTTCCGGTCCGACAAAGACGGCCAAGCGATCATTCGCTTGCACATGCATCCGCGTCAGGTCACGGCGGATGATCCATGGTTCGCGGTTATAGCCGAGACCCGCATAAACCTGCTCCTGCCGCGCATGGTCGTCGGTAATCGCGAATGCCTGCAACTGCTCAAGGGTCAGTTCGCCGTCGCGGTAGGCCTGCATCAGCTTCGGGCTGACCGCGCCGAGCTTGAGCCGCTGCTTCACCACATGGGCGGTGACGCCGAAGCGGGCGGCGATTTCCTCCGCGCCCCATCCGCGTTCCTGTGAGAGTTGAAGGAAAGCCTCGAACTGATCGGCAGGCGAGAGGTTGGTCCTCGACACGTTTTCGTCAAGGCTGATCTCGAACGGGTCGTTCGCAGTGTCGATCACGCAACGGACGACTTCCGTCTTCCTGATCTCCTTGCGCTTCACGCGCAACATCTGCGCCAGCCTGCGGCCTTCGCCGATGGTCACGAAATAGAAGCCGGTCGGCACTCCCTCCGTGTCAAGCTCCGGCTCCACCACGAGGTTTTGCAGGATGCCCTTGGCGGCGATGCTGACCGCGTAGGTTTCGACGGTCTCATCGCTATGCGGTGTCTTGCGCGCATTGCGGGGAGACTTCTTGAGCTTGTCCAAAGGAATGAGGACTTCCCTGCCGGTTACGGTTTCCGCTGCGGGTTCCATTTTTGTGGCGCTTGCGGCTTCCTCCATCGGGCTGGCCGTGTCTGGTATCGGCACTGCCACTGCCTCATCTCCAACCGTTTCTGCGACATTGCGGATTTCCGCATCCGCCACCGCGTCCTCGACTGTCGCCGTGACGGCCTTCGCCTTCTTTGCTGTCCTTGCCATTGTTCCAATCCTTTCTCCGTTAATGCCGGAGGCATGTCCCCGACATGCCTCCCGGGGGCGCGTGAGCGCTCGGCAGAGAGGGGGGCGGCTGCCGGCGAGCATGGCCGGGCTGCGCGGCGAGCGAGGCGGATGTAGCCGATTTGACTGTGAGGGTTATTGGTCGCTTTGCGAGCGCGCCGGTCCTGCCATGTGCAGGCGGCGGTCGCGGGGGAGAGATGGCCGAAACCATCTCTCCCCATTGTGGGACTGGAAGCCGAAAAAACATAATGTTCGCAATCGGCTATCGGAAAAGCGGCCGCTGCCGGACGCACGGAGAGTAGCGCATAACACTCACAGCCACGCTCGTCCCGGTGCGTCGATCGCAATCGGGGACGCCGAAGAAAGGGTGGCATGTGTGTGTTAGAGTTCGCCGACGGCTTTGCAATCACTGGCGAATGGCGCCGTATCATGACGGGTCGCCTGACGAACTGCCAGAGGAACGGAAATTACAGGTGGGAATGGAGCTCGTACCGGGCAATGATGGAAGGTGGCGTTCTCAGCGCGGAAATCGCAGCTGAAGAGCTGTCATGAAGCCTCAATATCGCTCATCGCTCGTTGTTGTCCTCTTCGTAAGCCGACCAGTCGTCTTCGGGAGCATAGTACTCGGCCGCATCGTACACTTGCGTCTTCTTGTAGCGATCACTTAGGCCAACTACCGCAAGGCGCGACAGCCCACTAATTTTCAAGCCGCATGCCACGCACTCGAATTGATTTGGAAGATATTCCTGGGTTTCGACAATTTCACCATCATCGAGCTTCTGCGTGGGAGGTGCACATGGTTCGCCGATTACGAGTGCCGTAGAGGCGCAGGAAGGACAGCCGATGCGGTGCCCGTTCTGACGCGTCGCCCATACTTTTGCTTGGGCCTGCAGTGCCGAACGTTCGTCCTGTGACTTGCCTTGCCATACCTTGCTGTGTGCCTCGACATCGCCCTTCACGGCTTTGGCGCTGTCGTCTGCCGCAGCATCAATGAGCTTTTGCGCAACCTTCGCCTCATCCTCTCCTAGAAAGTCGGCGAGCGTCGTGCCTATTGAAATCAGCAGGACGTTGCACGTCTGATAAAAGCGAGGCTGCCAGCTCGACCCCTTGATGCCGTCGAACGCCAAATCACCGGAGTGAAGCTCAGCGTTACGTCTGCCTGTGTGCACTACACCGAAGCTTTCATGCTCTTTGGTGAACTCGGGCAAGATCGCGGCGAGGCGTTTGAAGACCTCGGTAATCGCTATCGATTTCGGTGAGAATTTCTCTTCGAACGGGGTGAAACCGAGAGCGTAATAAAGGCTCGACCAACTGCGATCCGTTTCCGCAAGAAGTGCCGGGCTGACATTGGCGAGGGCGGCGCGGGCCAGGAATTCGAGGGCAAGGCTCGACCAAAGCGCATATTCCCACTCGTCGCTGTCATAGGTGCCCATATGCTGGATGTATCGCTCCGCCTTGGCGTAGAGCGCTTCCGTATCGAACGTCGATGGCGTTGACCCTGCTGAGATGATCTTTTTCAATTGAGTGCCCCCAAATATACGCGTTGAATGGATCGGTCCTCACGCCCGGGTGGAATAGGTGAGCGGGCATGCAGCATCCGCCAATTGTCGACTACGAGCGTGTCTCCGGGCAGGTGAAGGGCGATCTGCAGCGGCTCTGCCTTCGCGAGCCACTCGCGGATCGCGAGATCTGCGGTCTCGCCGATCCTGCTTGCAGGTGTCAGGAATATTTCATCCCACCTCAGAAGCTCATCACCGTTGGTGCAGGCCTCGTAAAGCCGCAGGAGCTCGAAGGCTCCGTTCCGTGGTCGGCGAGGCTTAAAGATAGCCCGGGCAAGAACATTGCGGCTGACAGCATCGGCCAGTTCGCGGCCATCCAGCAACAGTGTGGGGACATCGCGGTAGCCCACCTGGCAACGCAGGACGAGATAGCGGGGCGGTACGCGCCAATGGGCTAGATCGGTGTGAAATGGGAAGCGATCGAGCCCGAAGTTTCCGCTGTAGGTGTTTGGAGTCGCCGTCGCTCTAGGTTCGAGGGTCTGCACGAGACCGCCCTCCCAGGGCGTTAATGGAGTTCCCAGTGCATTCGCGACGTCGATAATGCTCAGTTTCGGCTCAAATCGAGAGAACAGAGCAAACCCCCGAATTTTTATATCCTGCTTTAGTTCGAGGCCAATCACCTTAAGCAACCTCTCTGTAGAAAAGATTTTGTATCTTTGTGACGCTACAAACTTCTAGTTTCAAAATACAGCGGCGCTCGGCTCTTGCGCGGCCTAATTCAATGGCGTTTTCGGTGGCAATCTGACTGGACAGGCGGACATACTCGCGACCTTACCGACGCCATGCTATGGCGGGAGACATCAGCGACCGCCTCTCGCCTGTCGTTCCAGCGCTGCTCCAAGGTCCCAGCCTCGAATGTAGGCCTCTGTTCGGGTATGGATCTCGAACGAGCCATCACGGCCGTAAAGCTGCTTGGTTGCATATCTGGCAATGCTCGTATTCAACGCGGCGACCTGGTCGCGGCGATGTTCTCGCTGTGCAGGCTGTTGGACGAAAAGTCCGATCAGGGTAAGCTCTGGCGAGATCGTAAACATGACAATCGTATTTGTGAGGCCGAAGCCCGGCGAGAAAGGCCGTTGCACCCCGTCAACCCAATCGAGGATTACCGGATCGTCCGAGGTCGCGTAACTGCTACCCGGCGCAGCCGAAACGAAAGACCAACTCCTGCGCGCCAGTTGTTCGAGCGCGGTTGGAACCGCCTGAAGCTCCAGTCCAATCAGGTACGTCTGATCGATCGCAATCTTAAATAAGCCGCGAGCCACGATATCCTTCATCTCATCGTAGGTGATGTCGTCGCGGATCGGGGCACCATTCTCCCGCGCCTGCTTTATTGAGTCATCAAAGTGATCCTTGTCTTTCAACATCGTAGCCATCATGCGATGAGCGATTTGGAGATGAAATCCCTCGGTCATCGACCTGAAGCGCGGATTGCGCACAGCCACGTTCGCCATTAGCAGCATAATCGAGGAAAAATGGGCGCCCGAAGGAAAATCCTTGGCGCCAATAGCCTCGGCGAGATGCCCAGAAATTTCCCCCTCTATCTCGGCCATCCCGTCTTCGATATGATTGGGATCGAAACCTTCAACGTCGATGCGGAAAAAGTGGCGCCGGCTGCCAACGTTTCGGACCAATGTCTCGAACGACTTTCTCGTCGACTGATCGTAGCAAAAGACTTTGGCTTTTCGCCTGTCACAGCCGGCGCTGAAATTCCGCAGATAGAACTGAGGGATGAAGTGATGATTTGCCTTCTCTGCCATTATTTCCCGCAATGTTTGCAGACCCGCGGAGGTCTGACGTCGTCGATCACTGAGGATATCGCACCAAGTATCTGGATGACGAATGGCTCCGGCTCTTTGTGGTAAGTGACGTCTATGGCCGCCCAGATGAGGCCGATTGTCAGAAGCGCGTGCTCGCGGAGAGCAGTGTCCAGCTGTACTCGGCTTAGATCGGGGGCGCCTCCGTCGCTGGCATAAAGCGCTGCGTCCCTGAATCCTGCGCGTTTGTGGACATAGTCCACCATTGCCCGCTGATCGGGGAATCGGCTGGCGAACGCGTCATGGGCGGCGTCGGGAGATGGGTTCTCGCCGTCCTCATTGAAGGAAAACAGGTGTAGTCCTAACGGAGACACCACTTCCTTGCCCTCCAATTTAACCTTCGCCACAAGTTCATCGGCGACTGGATTGTGAGCGACTGCCAGCCCGATCTGTTCGGCATGGTCTGAGACCACCTGGGCATAGGACGCGACTACCACCTTCTGGGCGTGATCGCGAATATTCACCTTGCCAGCGTCCTGCCGGTAGCCGTTCGCCTTCGCTGCAGCGACAAAGCATGCCACCGCCTCCTCGGTCGCGTGTGTCGCACAGAAATAGGAGACGGTCGTGGATATATCCGCAATTCTCTGGGCTCTAACCAGATGGTTTCGAGCATTCACAGCGCACGACAACGCCCGGCCCGACAGCCGATCATAAACTTTTCGAGAGACCCAATCCGCAACCGGATGGTCGATTAAAGCCTTTACGACCACCAATTCCCTCCCGGTTGGTGACACAATCACGGTTTTGCTTCCTCCTCTTGAGCAAGCACGAGAGGAACGACGCCGCGGACAAAACCCCGGGATCGGCATTGGTCCAAGCAACGCAAACCGACACGACCGTTGATACCTGCCACAAAGACACGCGTAACCAAGTCACGGCGCCACATCCTTGCAGCGGATATTCGACATTTGACAAAATCGCGAGCGTGTTATTGCTTCTCGCTATGAACAAAGCAAGACCAACAAAAACAACGAATCCAATCCATTTCGAAGACCTTGATCCCAAGAGGTTCGAGGACTTGGTCCGTGAACTGCTTTATGACTTTCGGGATTGGCAAACGATTGAGGCTACTGGCAAGGGCGGCGACGATGGCGGCTTTGATGTCAGGGCATACGAGCGCGCCTCTACCGTTACCATTGATGAGGATGGTGACGAGGTTGTCCGTCCCATGGACGGCAATGTATGGATGATCCAATGCAAGCGCGAAAAAGCAATTCCGCCGAGCAAAATAAGATCGATTCTGGCGGACATCTCTCCAGATAATCCGCCCTACGGATATATCCTGGCGGCCGCGACAAACTTTTCAAAAAGGGCCTACGATACGTTCCGCGACGAGCTCACCAAGCTAGGCGTCCTAGAGTTCTACCTTTGGGGTAACGCGACACTCGAAACCGAGCTTCATCAACCCAAGAACGACAGAATTCTGTTCACTTTTTTTGGAATATCGAACGTTCTGCGGAGAAGATCACGCGCCACCGAAATCAGGTCCGAAGTCACAAACAAGAACCGGGTTGTGCGGGCGCTCGGAGACAGCCCCTCGCATTCTTGGATGTTGGTGCGAGACGCTCAGGACCGGCATTATCCATATGAAACCGAGTATGCGGACTTTGATGAGAGACCACGCTGGAAAGAATTTCAGGTCGTCGACCTTCATCCGCGCGGCGTAATCGTTATGCTGAAGCAGTGCTACGCGTACTTCAACGAGACAGAGAAAACCTTTGACTTCGCAGAGCCGCCCCTGGTGTTTCGGAACCCATACAGCAGAACGCACGACACGGAACTCGACCGGGAGGAGCGAGACAAGGTTGATCGCGTCAGGGACTATTGGGAACGATTGCCCCAGAAGAACCAGGCAATGTTTCATCTAAACGGCATCATTCGCTTTGAGGACATGCTCGTCATCGATGACAAGGGCGATAGCTGGATTAAGATCCCGCACATATTCATCGACTTCGTCGACGGCTCGCCGGTGTCCGGGAAGTTCGCCTATCTGGAAAAGGGACAGCTGCAGGTTCGGCTAGATGGCTTCTCGCGCAAGCCCGTCTTTCCAAAATCGTTTCCCGGCCCGGCATTCGGAGAAGTTTATGATAACGAAGGGATCGCTTTGCCCAGAGAAATCTGTGAGCAGTATGTGAACTTCCGCGGCGGCGACCTCGACAAACTGTTCGATGTTGACGGACGCTTTGCGCATCTAAAACCAAGCGACGTTGCTGTGGTTCGATTCGGACACAAAGACGACCGTTTCATCCAGATCACTCAACGGTACCAATTATCTGGCGAAGATCTGTTACGGGAGCACCCTGAGATGGTTTGGCGCGTGCAACAACACATCGGACGAGATCCGTTGCCGGATGATGTCATCCATATTCTTGAATGTCGAAGCTGCTACAAGCATCAATGGGAAGGCCGGCGTTAGCCCTTTCACCACGCCATGACTGCTTAGCGCAAATCTCGCGTTTCACCTTGATCTCATCTATATGGTCATAAGGATCGACGAAGTCCCCTCCCTTACCCTTTCGACGGCTGCTACCGCGGATCGGGTCCGTCGCCATGAGGGGCCTGGTCTCCCCGACCAAAGCGCAGCGGGAATGGTCCCCCCGGTTGCAGACGCTCAGCAGTTCGGCCGAGAGATCCGAGCCCTTCTGGACAACAACATGGACGACTTCGCCTTCGCACTGGATGCGGCCGCGCGGGTCGTCGGCATGCGGAGACCCAATAGTGATTTCCCTTCTACCCTTTCTCTTCGTCCAGGCACTACCTAGACGCGAGGTGGCATGTGCGCCTTGTCGAGGCGGCGATGAATGAGCGAGACAATCGTCAGGAGGTCCTCGGCATCCTCCTTAGACATCGTCCAATGGATTCGAGCGTCGTGAGCGGTCGGATTGCGGAACATTCCGAATGTGCCTCGAACGAGGTTGGCAAAGCCACTTTGCTCGCTGCGTTCGCTGATGGTGCTGCGCGGATTAATGGCAAGCAGGGGAGGCTCGCCACCAAGAGCGCGATCCACCAAGCCTGCACCATCGTCGGTGAGACCCGTTCGTGTCCGCATCTTGTCCGCAACGCTCTTCACCGCCTCTTGCACGGCGTGAAAATAGTTATCGGCGAGCAGTTCCGCCCGGCAGAACCTGAGGACGTCGGGATGAACGCCGCGACCTTCGAGATCGGCCCGGAGTTCGCGGGCTCGACGCTGGGCCTCGGGCAACGTTTGCGCCACCTCGGCGGTCTTGAGTTCGCCCGACTGGTCAACGACGAGACCGGCGAATGCCAAGGCTTGGTTGAGAAGCGCGCGCATGGGCTCGTAGCGCTCGGGCGCGCGAGTGTAGCGCGCCGGTTTCATCGCGAGCCGGATAAATTGAAGGACGTTGGTCCGGTTTTGCTTGGTGTTCTGGGCTTCGACGAAGGCGTTGTAAATTCTGACCCGCTTCGTCATCGGTCCAGGATCGATCATCTTGGTCGATGCAATGAGATGCTGGATCTCCGGCCCCGTCAGACCAGCCTCCGTGTCACCTAGTGCGCCGGCAATTGCCTCCAACTGGTCCTGCGAGAACAGCGCCATGTCTGTGCCACCTCGCGCTACTAGTACCGGAACCCAAGCAGACTGCCGCTTGGGTCGGTGTCCGTGAGACGCACACGGACCAAGGATTCAAAATCGAAATCAGCAGAAAAGTCCTTTAGCGGGACCATGTCGGTATTGAGCGTGCAGATATATTGAAACCCGTATTTCTCGGCCATTGCAGAAGCCAGTTCGAGCGCATGGGCTCGCTGACGGGGGTCCACGCCATCAAAGATGGTGCTGTCGTGAATGAGGAAGTCGATCCCCAGACCTCGTTGGCGAGCAAACGAGATGAGCGTCAGATCATAGCAGAAGATCTTCATTTTGCTGATGCCTTCGCTCGGGCTACCCGCGATCTCGACGTCGAACTTGTATCCCGTGTCATCGATGTCGATCACGAGCCGGCCAGGTGATTTGTAAAGGCTCTCTGAAAACTCCGAAAAGAGGCTCAATGCCTGCGACCAGACTGCGCGCCGTTCCTCGTAATCGAGGGTGGTTGCGCGTTTCAACTCCACCGTTTCGACTTTGATCGTGTCCACCTTAGTCGTCATCTGCCGCAACTGAGTGATACGATTGGTAAGCTCGTCGACCTTGAGCCGTGTGGCGGCATGAAGGTCCTGCAACTGGGTGAGTTCTTCAAGCGCGCCCTGTCCAGCAAGCGCGTTGAGATATCCAGCCCGCCGTTCGGTCAGCGCGACAATCTGGAGATCTCGCTCGACGATCGCTCCTTCAAGTGCGGACACTTCCGCGGCGATGAACTCGCGTCTGTTGGTGATGATCTTGGCGTTGAAAGCGCGCGCATCGTCGAGCGTCTTCACAACGGCGCCTGGCAGGGCAACACCAGCTTCTGCGTAGAGGGCTTCCAGGCGGTCGTCAGTGGGCGCGTCCTCGCCTACAACTGAATCCCGATATCGTTCAAGGCGTCGCTTGTCGACGATGTTGGCGTTGACCAAGTGGTGGAGGTCTGCGGTGAGGCTGTTGGCCTGAGCCTCGATCTCTCGATATTGCGGCAGTACGCGGAAGTTGGAAAGGGCTTCGCGTTCCCGTTCCAATTGAGTCGACAGCCGCAGACGCTCGGCTTCCAGTTCGCCAAGCGATGCCAGTTCGCCGTCCACCGCGCCGGTCTTGATCGCTTGCTTGAGTGCATCGAGGGCATTTTTCTGATCCTTGAGCTGCTGCCAAGTTGCGGCCTTTTCCCAGCTAAGGCCAAGCAGGAAGGCGTTGTGAACCTGGATGTCCCAAGTCTTCTGGTTGTCAAAATACTTGAACGGGGTATTGTACGCTGCGGCTTGGTTACGCACAAAATAGGATAGCAGAGATCGTGCGGAAGGCTTGTAGCCGGTTTCGGATGCCTGTTCGCTTATTCCGAACAACGCCCAAGCGAGCACCGCGCGCCACTTCTTCGTGTCGAGACCGGGAACACCATCCTTGTTCGGTGTTGGCTTGATCGGCCAATCAGCGATTTTCCCCTCAATTGCGAAAAAGCCGGGTGCATCGGTAGCTCGCGTAATTGAAACATCGTTGCCGGCAAGCGTCATTTCGAGCGTGAAGGCCCAGCCTTGAAGGGCCTCTACACGAAGGCCCTTGGCCGGTGGGGTGTTATTACCGAGGCAAAAATCGATGATCTCAATAAGCGTCGACTTGCCGAGCGCGTTGGTCGTGTCCTTGTCGCCTGCGGACTTGGATCGATCAGCCAAGATAAGGTTGACACCGGCTTTGAAGACGACGGTGTGAAAACCCTTCTTGTTGGCGCGGATGGATCGGATCATGGCACCGCCCTCACGATCAGGCCGTTCTTCATTTCGATGGCACCGATCATATAGAGAAGGTTCGATGCGAGCACGAAGCGCTCGAACGTGCCTACATTGGGCTCGGCGCGGAGGCGCTCCCAAAGGCCTGAGACAGTCATGGGGGCTTGCAGGTGGGCAAGCACCGTCGCGCCCACGCCTAGGAGGGCTTCGTTCTGCGGAATGTGTTTGGTTGGCAGAATCATTTTTCGAACACGTCGCAGATTTCGAACAGGTAGATCAGGACTGCAATTCCAGCAGTCTTGTCGGCTTGGCTGCGCAGTCCGCGTTGAGCGAACACGCACATGAGCTCGAAAAGCTCGTCGCCCTTATGCCCCTCCTTGCGCTGCTTGAAATACTCCTCAAGGAAGCCCGCCTTGAGGCGCTCGGGGAAGTCTGGATCCAACTGCGCTTCCGCCTCGACATAGTCTGCAACGGTGTCGCGCGACATCAGCCCAGCGGCGATGATGCGACGGGCTCCGTTCGAGAGCGCATTCTTCTTGATTTTCTCGTCAGGCGCAGTGAGGTCGAAGGACCCGTTGGATGCGGGAGCTTGGTTCGAAACCCATGACACGGCGTTTTGCAGTTCCGGGAAAGCCACATCCGCGAAGGCCTCTTCCATCGCTTGCCGGACCTGCTTTTCGTGAGTGCCTTTGAGGTCCAAGAGCATTTCCGTCGGCCAGTCGGCCGAAACCTTGTCGATGATTGTGTGGTGGTCGGTGCAGAGGTACAGAAGGTTGTCAACGTGATCGCGCTCGGCGTCGGTCATCGAGGCGTCGTAGCGCGCCGCGCCTGACTTCTCGCCCCTGATATGCGCCGCTTCACCGACATAGGTGTCGTCTCCGGATTTGGCGTCATAGGTCAGATGCTTGCCGCATTTCGGGATTGCGCAAACCCCACCACTCCGAAAGGCCAAGATGATTCTGGTTGGATAACTAGCGCCCACGGCCGTTGCCCATCTGCGCGCGAGAACGTGATTTTCGCACCGGCCGCTGCGGCGCAACCGTAACATCGCCCAAATGATGAATAAGCAAAGCCGGCCGACGCGGCAGTTTAACCGTCAATTCCAATTCCCCCCCAATGGCTTCTACATAGCTCCGAAGCGTCGACAAGTACATGTCCGCCTGCTTTTCGATCTTTGAAACAGATGGCTGCTTGATGTTGAGGGCTGTCGCAATCTCGGCTTGAGCCTTTCCAGCGATCTGTCGCAGCTCACGGAGCCCTTCCACTTCCTGCTTGAGGTCCTGATAGCGCGCTTCGATCGCCTCCTGTTCGTCCGCAGGAAGGTCGGCGATGATATCGTTCAGGCTCCGAGCCATGTCACTTTCCCTTCTTTTCAGTTTTCAGGCTCTCCAAATGTTTTGAGAACCTGAAATCCGCTTTTGCGATCATACGACGATAGAACAGCTTCTGACCTGCGCCGGATTTGTCCCCTGCGACGAGTAGAATTGCTCGTCGCTGTGGATCGAAGGCGAATGCTGCGCGCCATTCGCCGTCGGCTGCTTCAAAGCGCAACTCCTTCATATTGGAGTGTTTTGATCCTTTAAGCGTGTCGGCATAGGGCCGGCCAAGTTGCGGTCCGTAATCGGACAGCAACTTAGTGACGGCAATCAAGGCGATACGAACATCCCGCTCATAGGTCAAAACCTCTGCTTCGAAGGCTGCGTGGAATTGGACTTCCCACATTATATAGCCTCCAAGCTATGAGGCGTCAACGGGAAGCACCCGCGGAGCGACAGGTGAGACCGAGGTCGAGCGACGGCAACTGTCTGCCCAGGCGTCTAGGTCGGCGACAGCATAGCGGATGTAGCGACCGAACTTGTAGAAGGCGGGGCCGGTATCCAAGGAGCGATAGCAGGCGAGCGTATGCGGCTCAAGCGCCAGATACTTCGCGGCCGCTGCCGTATCGACGAAACGGACAGGGCCTGCTTCGTCCACAAGAACAGCACGCGTGAGAAGCTGAGCAGATGGCCACTTAGCCCGATTATTTGGACGTACCATGGGGCGTTCCTTTCTGATTTTCTTGGGGTGTTTGCAGAACTGTCGGATAGGGCTTATCCGGCAGACTCCGTCTCCTCGACGCGTCGCCTCCCCGGCGGAACCGCGCGGTTGTCCCCTGCCCGATGCCTGAACGGGCGATAGTTCCCGAGCTTTGTCCTGGAGGTGTACTTACCGTCCTCGAGGCCGGGAGGAGGAACTGGTTGCTGGGCCTCCGGGGCCGCCACAACCGGTGCAACTCCCTCCTCTTTAAGGTAGCTTTCGAAGGGGTCGACCGGGGACGGGATGATGGCACCGCTACCGGTGACGGTGCGCCGATTTGCTGCGACTGCGTCGGCAGCCGATCGGACAGGATCGTCTTCTGTATGGACGTAACGCATGAACTGAGTGACGGTCTTGTGCGCGGTCAACGCCATCCCGACCTTGATTGGCGCTCCAGAGTTGGCGATGTCGGTGGCAGCGCGGTGGCGAATGCCATGTGTGCCGACATGAGGGACGCCGGCACGCTGTAAAATGCGCCGCCATGCCTGCGAATAGGTATTGTCTGTCATACGTACCGAGAGATCGAAGATCGATGGGCAGACAAAGGGCGATTCGTCGAAGCGCGGAGCTTCGCTCAAGAGCCGATGCGCCTCTGCACCGAGAGGTTTGGTCATGCCGCCAGTTTTGCTGTCGGGCCATGTCACCTTGCGCTGCTCGAGATCAATCCATGTCCATTCGAGAGAGAGGACCTCGGACTTGCGGGCAGCAAATTCAAACTGCAGGCGGATTGCGAGGAGAATGAAAGGATGCTCGAGGCCTTCGCGATCTGCTCGATCGAGATAAGCATATAGCTTTCGCATCTCTTCGTCGGTGATGAAGCGTGTGGATCCCTTTTCCGTGTATTTTTGGACATGGCGGCAGGGGTTGGAGCCATCAGGCCGGTACCCCCAGAGTTCGGCGAGGTTGAACATCTTGCGCAAGAGAGCAAGCGTTCGGTTGGCGATGACCGGTCGATCGGCCAGGGCGGTCATGAACTCCGAGATGTTGGCGCGCGTGACCTCGTGAACTTTCAACCGCCCTAGGCGCGGAACAATATGGTTCTTGATATTTGTCTCGTTCCCTTCGACGGTTCTCGGTTTGTTGTGCAGCGTCGAATACTCGTCGATGAACTTAGTGCACATCTCCTTCATGGTCGGCGCGGCACGAGCCGCGGTCTTCTCGGCGCCGGGATCGCGTCCCTGTCGTACTTCGGCAAGCCAATCCCGAGCGAGGTTGCGTGCCTGATCGACAGTCAACTCGCCAAACCGACCCAGGGCGGGTTTCCGGCGGATACCGGAATTGGTCATGTATTGCAGCATGAAGATCTTGCCGCCGGCCGGCGTGACTTTCAGCAGGAAGCCGGGTACGATCGTATCCCGGAGTTCGTAGTCGCGATCTTTCGTAGCAGCGGCGTCAACCACCGTCTTGGTCAGCTTGATTTTGGCCATCTATCGTCTCCAACACACAAGGTTCTGGGAGCCGAATAGGGGCATTCAGAGGGACGGCTCCCGGCGATTGCCGGAAAGCATGGAGCATTTTGAAAACCATAAAGATCAAGCTAAATCGTTGATCGTAGTAGGTTTTCGCATTTGCGGATACATAACGGCGGGGCTGAGATTAGCCGTTCTTTGCGGGCTCAAAATGCGGTTCCGAAAGGAGTGCTGGTTCGATCCCGGCTTGGGGTACCATTTCCAAAAGCGCATTGATTTCTCTAGGCTTTGCCCCGCACGGGCCAGTGAATTCTCCAATGGCTTCAAGCCGCCGACAAGCTCACGAAACTTTGCTTGCGCGCTCCCGAGTATTACCGGGCTTTCATTTGCCAGATGCGGCGGACTCGATTAGACGAATCCCGTTACACCCCGTGAGGACTGGCGACTTAATTTCGCCATCACGCCCGCCTTTTTGAAAGCCCGTCCGGGATATCTGCTTCTTCGCGAAGTTTGAGGAAAACAACATGGCCAATGCGACCACCGCCGACAATAGCCGCACGCTCGCCGCTCTCGGCGTTACGGCGGGAATGATCTTCACCGTCGGCTCCGCCCTCGGTTTCCAGCATATTGGCGGTTATACGCCCTGCGCGCTGTGCCTGCTGCAGCGCGATCCCTACTATTACGCCATTCCGCTGGGCATATTGGCCATTGCGACCAGCATCTTCAAATTGCCGGTTCAGATCACCCGGCTGCTTCTTGCCCTTATCGGCGTGGCGATGCTGATCGGCGCCGGGCTCGGCGTTTATCATGCCGGTGTGGAATGGGGTTTCTGGGAAGGGCCGATCACCTGCGCCACCGGGGCGCCTTCCATCACCACCAATGCCGGCGATCTGCTGGGCAATCTGAACGCTATCAAGGCGCCTTCCTGCAACGACGCCGCTTTGCGGGTGCTCGGCCTTTCCTTCGCGGGCTGGAATGTCATCGCAAGCGTTGCACTTGCGGCAGTCGCCTTTTTTGGCGCGAGCCGTAAAAGCCGGTAAGCGGAAAACCGCGTTGCAGTCCTCGAAAGATCAGGGCTGCAGTTCGGTATCCCAGTAAAGATAGTCCATCCAGCTTTCGTGCAGATAATTGGGCGGGAACAGCCGCCCGTTATTGTGCAAATCCTGAACCGTCGGCTGGAAGGGCTTCTGAGCCGGGAACATGCCTGCCTGCTTGGGAAGCTTGCTGCCTTTTTTAAGGTTGCAGGGAGAGCACGCCGCAACGACATTGTGCCAGGTGGTTTCACCGCCATGCGCGCGGGGAATCACATGGTCGAAGGTCAATTCGTCCCGCGTGCCGCAATACTGGCATTCGAACTTGTCCCGAAGGAAAACGTTGAAGCGGGTGAAGGCGGGGTTGCGGGTGGGCTGCACATAGGTCTTGAGGCTGACGACACTCGGCAGCCGCATGGAAAAGCTGGGGGACGACACCGCGTGATCATATTCTGCAATGATGTTCACACGGTCTAGAAAGACGGCCTTGATCGCGTCCTGCCAGGACCATAACGACAAGGGATAATAACTCAGTGGCCTGTAGTCTGCGTTCAGAACGAGCGCCGGCAGGGCCTGTGGTGAAACTGCAATCGTCAAGGGCTTCTCCTGAGCGATTCGGCATCTGCACTTGTATATTAGGTCCGTTGTTACAGGATTGTGAAGCCTATAAATGCAGCGGCGAAGAGCTTAATTTTTGAGCCGTAGAATGGCCTTTTTCGCATTCCTGACGATCGAACGGCACGGTGACACCTCCTGGCGTTGTGACACCGCTGGCCGATGCTGCAGGAAGGCGATTCGGGCCTTTGCCAGGCACAAATCCTTCTCACACCGGATGCACTATCGGTGATATGATTACCCCCCGACGGACGACTGGAAAATCAATGCGCGCCGGGCATGGCAAATGTGCGGCGGCGGCATTCATCATTTCCGTCAATGGAGGAACGGTCATGAGATTGGGCAGGCAGCAAGCGGCAGCATTGCGGGGCGGCCTGGCGGCCGGCGTCCTGACCGCCCTCATCTGCCTCTCCGCGGGCGCCCATGCCCAGCAGTATCAGAATTTCGAAGTAACGCCGGATGGCCGCGGCGGGGCGCAGGGAACGATCGGCGGGCGCAATTTCGAAGTTTACCGAAATTACGACCGGCCGCCGGCAAACCGCGCCTCCCCCGAGACCCGGCGTGAACTCAGGCGGACTGTCCCGCAGCAAACCTGTATTGTCGACACCGAGGGGCGAACCCGCTGCAGGTGAGTGCGAACCCGGCTTTCCCGCTGTTTTCAGCGCGCTGTCACAAAATTAGATTTCATTAAAATGCAATCTATCGACTTAAACGGCCCGCAAGAATGGGTCGCTATGGTGCCAGGCACAAGACAAGACAATTGTGCAGGGGCAAGGACATGGCGAAGAGAACAATCCGTCTGGCAAAGATTTTTGCCGTCGCTGCCGGCGTGGCGGCAAGCGTTGCGACAACGGCATCGGCCGTCCAGCTCGGTGGCCTTGCCCAGAAGCCCGGCGCCTCGCGGCCCGGCCAGTTCATGACCACGAGCCGTCCCACCATCGCACCCATTGCCTTCGCGAAATTCTGTGAAAGCGCCGCCGACCAGTGCCTCCGGATTGGCGACCGCGATACGGTGGAACTGAGCAAGCAGAAGCGCACGGAACTCCAGCGCATCAACGCCGAGATCAACACCTCGATAAGCTATGTCGGGGAGCAGGACGGCGAAGACGACTGGAAACTGAACCCGGCAAGCGGCGACTGCGAAGATTTTGCGGTGACCAAGCGGCAACGCCTCCTGCGCGCCGGCTGGCCTTCGGGCGCCCTGCGCATCGCCACAGCCCGCACGACGGATGGCATAGGACATGCCGTTCTGGTCGTCAGCACCAGCCAGGGCGATCTGGTGCTGGATAACCGCACCAATGTCGTCAAGCCGTGGAAAGCGGTGGATCTGAAATGGATCAAGATCCAGTCGCACGAGGACCCGCGTGTCTGGCTGAAACTCTAGAACACGGTTTCAGGCTGAAGCCGCCCTTTCGGATGGCAGGCATTTCGGTTGCCGGTTTAAGGCAACGTATCTTTCGCCCATCAAAGCGGGTATTCTTTCCCCGCAGAATCGACGCGTAAACGCAGCTTTGGCGGGTGATGCGACAGCCGCCTTCAACGCTCTTGACCTTGTGCGGGAGAGACAGTATCGGCAGCTATGCCCAAGGTGCTCAACTGGATTCGCGGTCGTAAACAACCAGCCTCCCGCGACGACCGGAGGCGGCGCAGAATTGACCTTGGCGACAAGCCGGCCTCCTTCCCGATCTATGCCATTGGCGACGTGCATGGCAGCCTCGACTTGCTATTGCAGGCGGAGCGGAAAATCCTTGCCGATCTGGGACCCGACCCCTCTCCCGCGCTGGTCGTTCTCCTCGGCGACTATGTCGATCGCGGGCGCGATTCCCGTGGCGTTCTCGAACATTTGCTGCAGCCGCCGCCCGCGCCGCTGCGCCGTATTGCGCTTTGCGGCAACCATGAGCAACTCTTCCATGACTTTCTCGAAAATCCGCAGCAGAATATGCACTGGCTGGACTTTGGCGGCCGCCAGACGCTTTTATCCTACGGCGTCGATATCGACTATTTCCTGCAAAATGGCCGCCTGAGACTGCAGCCATTCAGGGACGCCCTGCTCGGTGCAATTCCGCAGACCCACCGCCAGCTTTTATCCAGCCTGCCGATCTACGCCCGGATAGGACCCTATATTTTCGTGCATGCCGGCTTGAGACCGGGATTGCCACTGGAGGCGCAAACGGATGAGGACATGCTCTGGATCAGGGAGCCGTTCCTGTCACAAGGGGCCGGGCTGGACCTCGTCGTCATCCACGGCCACACGCCGGTAACCGAACCGGAAACCGGCCCGCAACGGATCGGCATCGACACGGGTGCATTCACTACCGGCAGGCTTACCGTTCTCAGGCTTTCGGATGCGGGCTTGCACCTGATTGGTTGAGCGCGCGTTGCCCACCAGCGTCAGGCCACACCATCCGGATAAGGCCCGATGGCGGCGTCAGGGCTTAGTTTCAACCAGCCTGCCTGCCACTCAGAATATCATCGAGGACCGCCATTTGCTGGCGATTCCATTCAATTGCGTCCTCAAACGCCCTGCTTCCCAGTTCCTGCCGCTGATCGCGGCTGGAGGCGAGCTGCAGGATCGCGTCTGCGAAAGCCCGATGGTCATTATCCTCCACAATGACCACGCCGCGCCGGTATCGTTCTGAAAGTCCCCTCACACCTGTGCGGGTGCTGATTGTCGGAACACCGGCAGCCAGGGCATCGAGCAATTTTATATTGATGCCTGTTCCGAGCGTGATGGGATTGATGGAGAGCGGCGCGCGCGCGAAGGCGTCCTTCAAATTATCCACGCGCCCGAGCTTGAGAATACCTTCCCCGTCTTCGATCTTGCCGCATATGCCGCCCGCCAGAACCAGACGAATATCCGGCCGGGCAGCCCTGACCAGCGGCATGACGTTCTGGAGGAACCCCTTCAGGGAAATGATGTTGGCGTCGTTGCCGGAACCGAGGAACAAGAAGTCGCTCGGCGTGAAGTCTTCCACTCTTCCACCGAGATCGAGAATATGGCTGACGGTCGCAACAACCGGTGGCTCTGCCCCCAGCCGCTGCCTGAACGCGCGCTCCTCTTCCTCCTGAATGGCGACAACCACATCCGCACGGCGGAAAGCCTTGCTCTCCACGGCCGGCGGAACGGAGAACCAGTATCCATATTTGTTCGCGGTATTGACGAAAGCCTTGTGTCGGTCAGCGAAGGAATCATGGGTATCGAGAATGCGCAGCACACCCTTCGGCAATCCCAGGAACGCCCGCGAATGAAAGGCATATTCGACAATGACAGCATCGAGACCAAGCCGGCGCTGAAGGTCCCGAACCTGCCGGCCGATTTCGGGATAATAGAACTCGTCGAGGTGATTATAAAAACCGCTGTCGTGACCGAGAAGGCGGTGGACCTTTCGAATCGCTCGAAACGCTATGACTTCAGCTTCGAAACCCAAATCCCCGATAAGCCGTGTTTTAAAACGATTCCGCTGCCGTGACACGAAATGCAGGCGTCCGGAACCGAATTCCACTTCATGCACGACCGGATCGAAATCGGCGGCAATCGGCGTATCAACATAGACGAAATGCACCTCATGTCCCAGGCTGCGAACGGCACGTGTCAGCTGGAGAATCCGGCTGCGGTTACCCTCTGACGCAGGAACGGCGGGAATGGCTGAGACGAAAGCAACTTTCATGAGAACGATTGATTCTGTTTTGGAAAGGACTCGAAAATCTGAAAATTGTTTTTTGACAGACTGAGAACATCAGGCAATTTCCGCTGGACCTGCTCACGAAGGTCATCAGCATTATCGACGAACTCCATCAAGGCATTCCTGATTCCGTCATCGCTGTAGAAGGCAGACGGAGCGAGCAGTTCCGACGAAGATAGGGCGAAATGCTGGTATAGCCCTTCGAATTTCCCCTGATAGGCGATACATATGACCGGAACGCCTTTACCCAGCCCTGCTATGGCGAGATGCATGCGCCCACTGACAATTCCATCCAGTTGCGCTGCAATACCCTTGAGAACGGACGCGGACCACTTGCCGTTCAGATATCGAACCCTATCTGCCAGCGAATCAGGAACCTGCCCGGCAATCGCCTGAAGGCAAAATTGGTCACCGAAACCCTCCCGGTAATCATGCGGCATAAGCAGCCAGCAGACGGGTCGTGCACCCGCCACGAAGTGCAATGCCTCGGCTCCACGCTTGATGATGGTATCGACCTGGCTGCGGTCAGCATTTTTGAACAGCATGGGATGCAGGTTGAAGCCCATCACCCTGTATCCCTCGTCACGTTTCCGTTTGATCCAGGAGACGGTGTCTTCATCCGGTTCTGAGGCAACAAGGCTAAACGCCGAATCGGCAACCAGTACCGCATTCGTCCTGGCGAAGGATTGCAGGCGGCTGAGGGAAACCGGATCGCGCACATTAATTGAGACGTCGGGATGCAGGGCGCTATAAAACATAGCCAGAGCGGGATGAGGCGCTTGATTGAAGCTGAAACCGAGGATGACATTTTTTATCCCGGCAGCCGCAGCCAAATCAGCACTTGCCAGGAGTTTTGCGCTGACCAACGGATGGTAATATCCATCCATCACATCCGCCCCAACCACCACGACGCAATCGTATCGCCGCGCTTCAAAGTGATTTAGAAGTGCTCCGGAAAAATCAATTTCGCCAAAGAGATCGACGGGATTAAATCCCCTTTGGCGAACCAAGTCCGCGGCACTTGTTCCCTCGACCAGTATATCGACTTCGACATCAGGATTTCTTGCGCGAGCATGCTGAACTGTCGCGGTGATCATGGCATCGTCGCCGATAGAGCCAAAAACGGAATAGGGATCGCAGGCGACAATCAAAACCCGATTTATATGATCCCCACCGGGGAGTTTTTTTATACGTCGCTTCTGCTCCTGCAGCGCGTGAAAGGAGTGACGAATGGCAACATCCTGATTGCGGCGTTCATTGTACTTCACCCATTCACGATGTAGCGGCGCGGGAATGATTTTTTTTATGAGCTTACGCATTCACTTCCTTCCGTGGGAGTACCTTGCTCGTGACGAAAAGAAGGGCCGACCGCGCCTGCGTTCGGGCAACCAGCGCTATGAGCAAAAAATAAGTTAAGACGAAAATGGATCCAAGCAGTATTGCAGACATGAAATCGCCTAAACCCAGGGCGGCAATTTCAGGGCGCATCCATTGAACGATGACAAAGCAGAGACCGCTGGCTGCAAAACTCGGCAGAAGCAGAGACATTATTCTTCGGAGCGACACGCCCAATTCGCGCGAAACATAAAAGAACGTAAAGGGCGTGGAAGCAAGCTGGCCAAATACGTAAACAATGACGAGTTCATCGATACCGTCTGTCGGTATGAAAACAATCATCAGAATTGTGGCAATCGATTTGACGGCACCGGCAATCAATACCTTGTTGGGGCTGCCGCGTGCGGAGAGAAACGGGCCATTTTGAAATTGTACACATTGTAAAGCACCGAGAAGCAGCAGGGGTCTCGCGATCTCATCTGCCCCTTGCCACTGCGCCCCAAACAAAACGCGGCAAATCTCCGGCGTCAGTGCCGCAAAAAGCACGAAGGCTGGTGTCGAGACGATTGCGGATATTGCGATCAACTGCTTGTAAAGTTCCGCCATGCGTTCACGCTCGTGCGAGACGCGCGAAAGCACCGTCAGCGACACGTCATAAAGTGCCGACTGAAGCAATTGCATGAGAAGTTGATAAAGGCGGCTGCCGACGGTGTAGAGACCGAAGAGCGCGACCCCGTAACGCCCCAGGATCATGAAATCGATCAGGCGCGTGGCCGCGAAATCGACAATGCGAAGGCCGAGCGCCGACGAACCGAAGCGAAGCAGTTCGACGAAGGTGCCGGGATTGAGAGCGGTGCCCGGCAGCCAATGCGGCTTTCGCCAGAGCCAGATCAGCGTGACGAGGGTGGCGACATAGGTCTGGACGACAAGGCTCCAGACGCCCATGCCCATGATCGCGAAAACAATCGCCACGCCGCCGCCGACGATGTTCGATATGAAGGTTCTGATTGCCAGCGGCTTGAAAGCCAGTGCGCGGCGATAATTCACCTCCTGAAACATCGATGCCGTGTTCAGCGGCAGCAATATGCAGATAGCCACGATGACCGGCGCCAGCCCTTCGACCTCGAACCAGCGTTCCAGTTCCGGTGAGAACACGCAGACGGCAATGGCCAGCAGCGTTGCCATCGCAACCGAGGCATAAAAGGGCAGATTGACGTCGCCGGGTTCCAGGTTGCGTTTCTGCACGATCGCATCTGCGAATCCGAACTCCGACACCATCTGGATCAGCATCAGCACCAGCCCGGCGGTGGCGACCATGCCGTAGTCGGTAGGACTGAGGAAACGGGCCAGAACGATGAAGAGAATGGAGGTGAAAAGCTTGCCGCCCCAATTCTGGACGATGGACCAGAACACGCCTTTCAGGGCAGCATTGCCTATCGACGTAGCTTCGGACATCAATTCACCACTCGTAAAGCCGGCCGCGTCGACGCAACATGTGCAGCGACCGCAAAACAGTCGACGCCCAGGCCGTGAAAGCGGAGGCTGCCCTTATTGCTTCCCACCATATGCTCTCTCCTTCGAAGAAAACCGCTTCAACGGACCGGGTCCGTTGCCGGTTAAGATGCACGCAGGGTTCGGCTTTGCCTGTAGCTCGTCAGGACGTCCTCATAGAGTTTCACATAATTTTCGCCGACCCGACGCGAGGTGGATTCTTCGACGATGTTTCCGAAATCCGCCTCCGTCGGCAATTCTTCGCGCGAGAGTGTCAGCACCCGGCGGATACGGGCGGCAAGGTCGGTGGCGTTGCCCGGCTCGAACAGCCAGTCATGGTTGGTCTCGCCGATCAGCTCCGGAATGCCGCCGGAGGCTGCGCCGATGACCGGAACGCCCATGGCATAGGCTTCGTAGATCGTGCGTGGCGAAGGTTCGGCCCAGAAGGAAGGAACGATGAGCACGTCGATCTCTTCGAGAAACTCCTTCGGTTTCGCCCAACCGACGAATTCGATCGGCAGATCGCCGGCCTGAGCCGTGAAACGTTCGATCGAATCGTCCATCGCATGGCCGGCGACCAGACAGCGCCAGTTGCCGTGGCCGATTTCCTTGAAGGCATCGACCATGTTGCCGACGCCTTTTTCCGTATTGATGCGACCAATATAACCGAAGGTCAGCGGTCGGCCAGTGCGGTCGATCTGCCGGCGGGCGACGGGATCGCCCTCCGGAACCGTGCAGGAATAAAAGATGACGCGACGCAGGCTTTCCGGAATGTGGTGGAAAAGCCCGTGATTGACATGCGTCTTGAGGATTTCCGTGCCGACGCTTGCGACAGCGCCGATATAACGCTGGGTGAATTTCTTGGTGAAATTCACCGCCTGACAACCGAGATGGATGTGCTCGCAGGGCTTGCCGCCCTTGAACATGGCGGCGTTGCCGCACAGGAGATCATATTCGCAGATCGTGTGAACGATCGGAATGCCGCGCTTATTCGCCGCCCGCCACACCAGCGTCGTCACATCCAGCAGTGAGTGGGTGTTGAGAACGTCAGGTTTGAAATCGTCGAGAACGGCCTCGAACTGCTTTTCGACGTCGAAATTCCACTGCTGCTTGAGCTTCTGCATGCGCCGCTGCTGCGGCGAATATTGCGGCCAGTCCTCGAGCCAGAAATCGTTATTATGGAACATGCGGTAGACGGTGACGCCGTTGCGCATGGTTTTCGGTTCGGCCTGCCGCTCGATACAGGCGGCGCCGACCGTATGTCCCATGGAAACGAGTTCCTCGGCGAGATGTTCGACCGAGCGTTCGCATCCACCAACGATATGCGGCGGATAAAGGCTGCTAAGATGGAGAATTCTCATGCGGATACGCTCTGTTTTCCTTCATCGAAAATCTATGGCGTCCATCCCGGGCTCGTTCGTCTCCCTTCATTCCAAGAGACCAGTGAGACATCTGCAAAAATAAAAGAGCCGGAGCAGAACTAATGTTTGAAAATATGAATTACCAAAATCTACTTTTCAAAAAGCACGGGAATTGGCGGCATTTCAAGTGATTTTTTTCGCGGCGCGGTAAAAGCCATGCGGTGTTGCGAAAAGAACAGGTCTCGTGTTACGGTTTAGCCACTTTAAAGTGCAGGCAATCGGGAGAAATCGGTTGCGTTGCAGCTGGTGATCATATTCGAGTTGATAATATCTGTTTTATTTCAGAGACATGGATTTCAGGGCGATTGTAGATGCCGAAAACTTCCAGGACATTCTGATCTCGACGTATTGAGAGGCATCATCGCCATTTAAACGGCGACGTCCATGTGTTGACGTCTGGCTTACATTTTCTCCGGACACACCAGGAGGCGCAGATGAATGGAAAAATGCCGATCGCCATGGGCAGCCTGACACGGCGCAACCTGCTTTCAGCCGCGCCGCTTGCATTGGTCGCCGCCTCCGGTTTGCAAGCCATTCCCGCACGGGCGCAGACGGTTGCTTCAGCCAATGCCGAAGCCTTTCTGGACAGCGTAGGGGTGTGCGGTCACTTCACCCGTCCCACGGGCATCTATCCCGAACAGTTCGAGCGGATCGTGCCCGAACTCGAAGCACTGGGCGTCCGGCATCTGCGCGATGACGGGCTCATCACCGCGAGAGACAGTCGCGACAGCCCCGTCTTTCGGCGGCTGCGCCGGATCGTGGCGGCGGGTGTTCGCCTCACCATTATCTGTTACGACAATCTCAACCCTTACGTTTCCACGCCGCTCGACAGGCTGGCGGATTTCTACGACTGGTGCGACGCGGGTATCGATATTTTCGAGGGCAGCAATGAACCGAACCTGACGAAGGATCCGCAAAATGCTCCGCGTATTTCGGCGGAGCATCAGGCGGCGCTGCACGACACCATCCGTTCGGTTCCGCGCCTGAGTGCGGTGCCCGTTGCGGCGCCAAGTTATGTCCTGTCGAACAGAGCGCTAGCGCTGGACCTGAAAAATGCCTGCGATTACGGCAATATCCACGCTTACGCCGGGATGGAGCATCCCGAAACGACCGGTCCGGGGGCACTCTCGAAATCCGTCGCCGCTTCGGCGCATATAGCGGCCGGCAGGCCGGTGCTCGCCACGGAAATGGGCTACCATACCTCGCTGCAAACCAAGACATTTCATTTCCCCGTCACAGAAGGCATCAAGGCGCGCTATATGCCGCGCATGCTGCTCTGGTGTTTCATCAGCGGTATCCGCCGGTCCTACATCTATGAAATGGTTTCAAGCTTCGCCGCCGATGAGACAAACCCGGAATCCTCCTTCGGCCTCCTGCGCCACGATCTGAGCCGCACCCCGGCTTACGAGGCCGTTCGCGCCCTTCTTTCCCTCTGCAGGGCAGAACGGCAAACCGGACCGGAGCAACGACAGCTCGATTTCCTCACCGCCGATTCCCAAAGATTGTCCCTTCACCTTACAAGAACGGACGGTGCTTTGCTCGTGCCTGTCTGGCTTGGAATTTCCGGCTGGCAATGGCCGGCCCGCATCGAAAACCCGCCCGCCGAACGGGTTGCGACATTTTCGGTGGCCGGCCAGCATAGTCATGTTATCGCACACCGTTTCCGCGATGATGGCTCCGTGAGCCAGCAGACAATCACGCAGGAAAGCGGGCAATACCGGCTTTCGGTCAGCGACCAGCTGACGGTTCTGGAAGTTTTCTGAATGGCGCACAGGAAATGCCGCATCGCAAAATTGTGTGTATCGCGCCTGTCCATTGCATGATAGCCTGCTTGAATACCGGACTTCCGCCCCGCAAAAGCGGCCGCAATATAATACTAAATATATCTTTATTTTTATAGATTGACGATGATGAAAAACTTTAAAGAAGCGCCCGCTGCCGGGGCGCAGCGTCTTGATGTTCTTCAGGTGATGCGCGCCGTCGCGGCAACCATGATTGTTGCGCTGCACGCAGACGTGAACTGGCAATTCACGCTTTTCCCACTGCATCTGCTGCGGCTGGGCGGCGGTGTCGACCTGTTTTTCGTCATTTCCGGCTTTGTCATCGTTTATGCGTCCCGGCCCTATTTCGCAGCGACAGGCGGTCGTTCGGCGTTTCTGCTGCGCCGGTTTCTCCGCATCGTTCCGCTTTACTGGTTTGTGCTGACCCTGCGGCTTGCCATGGCCGCCAGCGTGACCCTTATCAGTGCAAAGGCCTTCCCGCCGTTACAGTCGATCCTCACCTCCTACCTGTTTATTCCCTATGACAGCATGGGTTATGGCGACGCATATCCGTTTCCGCTGATCGATCTCGGCTGGACGCTGAATTACGAGATGTTCTTTTATATCGTTTTCGCATCGTTCATTTTCCTGCCGCTGGAGCGCGCGGTATTCACGACAGCCGGCGTGCTGTTTGCCGCCGTCATGATCGGCTCCGCCTTCGATCTCGGCCTGCCATTCAGCTTCTGGTTCCAGCCGATCATTCTCGAATTCGTCGCGGGCATGTTCCTGGCAGTCCTCTTCCTGCGAGGCGTTCGCCTGCCGCCCCTGCTAGGGCTTGCAACGGCCCTGTGCGGCCTGGCGATCTGGATGCTGACCGATCTGAACAGGATAGGATTCCAGTGCGATCCCGGCTGTTATTCCTTTTCGCGACTGCTCGTTTTCGGCGGCGGCGCGATTTTGCTGATGGCGGCGGCGACCTTGACCAGAAACATCTCCCTGCCCCGTTTCGCACGGCCGCTGGCAAAACTCGGCGATTCATCCTATGCGCTCTACCTGCTGCACCCGTTTATTTTCCGGGGCTTCAAGATTGCGCTCGGCGGCGTCACGTTCCCGCCCGAGTGGAGCAACCTCGTTTATCTCGTCATCGTCGTCAGCACCGTCGCCATAGCCCACACCTTCCACGTCTTTGTCGAAACGCCGGCCAATATCTGGCTGCGTGACCGGCTGATAACATCGCCACGGAAAATCGCCGTGTCATGAACAAACTAGAGAAAGGCACGGGCGGCCGTTAACAATAGCTGAGGGTTTGCGCCGCAGGTTTATTTTAGCGCTTGATCCTTTGCTTGGGCTGTGCGATTTAAAAAGAAATTTTAGATGTTGGGTAACCTTGCCCGGCATTGGATGTATTTAAAGTCGTATTTTAAAAGATTTGGAGAGTTGGATGCCCCGCATTCGTAACGGCTCGATGTTCGTTGGTGCGATGTTTATTGCCAGTATGGGTCTCTTTTCCGCTGTCGCCAACGCACAGAACGTGGAAACCGCACCGCCGGCCGCACCGCAGCAGGCGCCCTCGGTTGAGAGCGCTGCAACAGGCGCACCCGTCAAGGCCGCCGATGAAACCACCGCTGCATTTCTGAGCCGCGTAAACGCTACCAATCCGGACACGGTTTCGATTGCCGCAGCGGAACTGTTCAAGCAGTCTCCGACGCAGGGGACGATCAGGGATCTGGTCACCATCGCGTCCAGCACGGATGCGGCAACGGCCGACGTAACCGGAAAAGTGACGAGCGGGTTTCCGATCATCGCCGTTTCCACCAGCGCGGCACAGTTCTCCGAACAGCTTTCCGGCCTCATCCTGAGTGACTCCGGCCAGTTGCCAACCATCGTCGCACTGGCCCAGAAGGTCGGCAACAAGGACTTTTCCGAAGTCGTCGGCGAAGGCCTGGCGCTTGCCCACGCCACCGCGATGAGGAACGGCAATACGATACTCGCAGCAGCCATCCAGTTGCAGATAAAGGGCGCCAACGTACCCGCCGATCTCCTGATAGCCTTTAGCGAGAATATCGAGGGAACGGCTGCCGGTCCGGCCGCCCCTGCGGCGGCCGCAGCGGCGGCCTCGCCGATCGGCGGCGCCGGTTCCTCGCCGGCAAGCGCCAACAGCATCGGCGGTTCGGGAACGGCAGGTGCCGCAGGCGGTACCGCACAGGCGGGTGGCGGAAGCCCGCCGGCTGGCCGCGGCAGATCGCTTTCAACCGGCAGCACCAGCACGACGACGAGCACAAGTCCCGTTTGAGTTTGGCTTTGTCGCCTTTCCCGTGAGGAAGGCTGCCGCCAGTTCTGTGATGCAACCGTGACTTGGCGGGCCCTGCGCCCGCCGAAAAGAGCGAGGCTGACAGTTGTTACAAAGGCACGATCCCCTGACGATGGCTGACTACGATAAAAACGGGCTGACGGCCGAATTTATCGATATCGACGCCGTTCTTGCGATGATCCGCCGGCAGTGGCGCATCGTGCTTGCCGCCGTCGCAGTCGCCGGGGCAATCGGCCTCGCCTTTGCCGCAACGGCCGTTCCGATCTATTCGGCGACGGCGACGCTGCTGATCGACCGCAACAACAGCCAGATTGTCGAACAGCTTTCGACGATCGGTGGCGTCATAGAGGATGAAGCTTCCATTCTCAGCCAGGTCGAGGTTCTGCAATCGGAAACCATCGGGCTTGCCGTTGTCGATAGTCTCAACCTCACGGAAAATCAGGAATTCAGGGCAACACGCGCATCACTTCTAAGCTCGATATTCGGCACCATCCGCTCACTCGTCAATGTTTCGCAATGGTTCTCGCCAACGAAGAAAAAAGAGGCGGTGGTTGACGATGGAACCCTGAAGAGATCGCTGTCGGACCAGCTGCTCAACGGCCTCAGCGTCAAGCGCATCGGCCGGACATATGCGCTGGAACTCACCTATAATTCGACATCGCCGGTTCTCGCCGCGCAGATCGTCAATGCCGTGGCCTCGGCCTATCTGGTGGACAAGCTGAATTCCAAATACGAGGCGACGCGGCGGGCCAGCGACTGGTTGTCCGACCGTATTGCCGAGCTGCGCCAGCGGGCGCTCGAAACCGATCTGGCCGTGCAGAAGTTTCGCGCCGAACATAATCTGATCTCGACCGGCAATGACGGCCTGCTCTCCGATCAGCAGTTGGCGGAATCCAACAGCGCGCTGATTTTGGCGCAGTCGGAAACGGCCAGGGCGCGGGCGCGGGTGCAACGCATCGAACATATTCTCGCCACCGACGATGTCGATGCGGTCGTTACCGATATTCTCGACAGCTCGGTCGCCAACGATCTGCGCAAAAAATATCTCGAAGCCTCCAAGACTGAGGCGGAAATTACCAGCAGGCTCAGCAGCAACCACATTCAGGCGGTGCGTCTGCGCAATGAAATGCAGGAATACCGACGGTTGATGTTCCAGGAAATCAGCCGCATCGCGCAAAGTTACAAAAGCGATCTGGAAGTCTCGGAAGCGAGGGAAAAGTCGCTCGCCGAAAGTGTCGCCAAGGCGACCGACATCAGCAACTCTGCCAGCGAGACACAGGTTCAGCTGCGCGAACTGCAGCGCGAGGCCGAAACCTACAAGAACATGTACCAGACCTTCCTGCAGCGATATCAGGAAGCGATGCAGCAGCAATCCTTCCCCGTGACGGAAGCGCGCGTGATTTCCAAGGCGATGCCGCCCAGAATTCCGAGCAAGCCGAACAAGCCCATCATTTTGGCCCTGTTCATGATCATGGGTGCTGCGGCCGGTGGCGGTATCGCCATGTTCCGCGAATTCCGCGACCGGTTTTTCCGCACTGGCGAACAGGTTCGCGATGTTCTCGGGCTGGAATTCCTCGGCAATACCCCGCTCATCCAGAACAAGGCCGTAATAGAAGATCAGGAAGGCGGCCATCCGGCCCTGACGCGCCCCACCAGCGTTGCGCGCTACGCGGTCGACCATCCGCTCTCCTCTTTCGCCGAAACCCTGCGCAGCACCAGGCTTGCCATCGATCTCGGTATTCCCGCCAAAAGCGGAGCGCGCATTGTCGGTGTCGTCTCAGCCTTGCCGAGCGAAGGGAAATCCACGATTTCCATCAACCTGGCGCAGTTGCTTGCCGGGCAGGGTGCGCGGGTCCTGTTGCTGGATGCCGATATTCGCAATCCCGGCGCCACACGCGCCATGGCGCGTCACGCGAGCGAGGGTCTGCTCGAAGTATTGTTGGAAGGCCGCAGCGTGCAGGATGTGCTGCTTCGTGACGAAAAGACACGGCTCGCTTTCCTGCCCACGGTGGTCAAACAGCGTGTCCCTCATTCCTCCGAACTGCTGACCTCGGCGCAGATGCACAAGCTGCTGGCCGAAGCGAGCAACGCTTTCGACTATATCATCGTTGACCTGCCCCCGCTCGGGCCGG
This sequence comes from Agrobacterium sp. 22-223-1, assembly GCF_053522385.1. Lineage (NCBI taxonomy): Bacteria > Pseudomonadati > Pseudomonadota > Alphaproteobacteria > Hyphomicrobiales > Rhizobiaceae > Agrobacterium > Agrobacterium sp. 22-223-1. The sequence continues at coordinate 495,457 of NZ_JBNWCN010000002.1, read as the reverse complement.
TGGTCGATGCCCGCGCCATGGCGGGGCGGATCGACGGTTTTATCTTCGTCACCGAATGGGGCAAAACCGCCCGCAGGGCAGTGCGGAACACGGTGGAGAACGAGGTTCATATCCGCAAGAAATGCCTCGGCGTCGTCCTCAACAAGGTGGACACCGAAAAGCTGAAGCTTTATCGCGCCTATGGTTCGAGCGAATATTATCATTCGCGCTATACACGATATTACCATGACCAGGCGTGACGGCGTGATGCGCCTGCGGAAAATCCTCGCGGTCGTACCGGTCCTCGTCATTTCCATCTTTGTCCTGTCCGTCGCCGCGCAGGCCTTTTCGCAAAGCCGGCGTTTTTCCGATATTGTCGCATTGGCGCGGATCGCCGACGACAATAATGGCCTCGCGCCTGATCTCCTTGCGGAAACGGTCCCTGAACTCCAGCCCATCGTCACCGAGAAAATCTGCCGTTCGGATATCGTCAAAGCCGGACTAAGGCTCGTTCTGGCCGATCTCGATGCAAATGGCGTCGATCCGACACCCGATTCCGGCGCGGCGCGTCTCGGTTTTGCCGAGACCTTTATTCGCCATTCGCTCTCTTGTTTTCCCGCAAATGGCGATGTCTGGCTGCGTCTTGCCATGGTTCGTTCGCTACGCAACGCCTCGCCCATGGAAGTCGCCGTGCTGATGAACTTCTCCCAGCTCTATGGGCCTGCCGATGCCAATCTGATCCGTGGGCGTTTCGTGATGTGGCAGCAATTTCCGAAGAACACCTTGCCCGAGGCCGAGGCGTCCCGCGAGGCGGATACGGCCGTCGTCTGCGGCAGGCAGGGAGAAATCCTGCGATGGACTCTGGCGGAAGTCTGCCCAAAGCCACCGCCGGCAGACACAAAACGCCCTGCGCCGCTGTCATGATCTGAAACGATGAAACGGCTGAGCCTCGTCGATATTCGCGGCATAGCCACCACAAACAATTCCGACAAAGCCCAAAGATATGTCGCTCACCGAAGCCCGATCAGAACCGCTCTCCTCCTCGCAGCCCCCACTGGTGGCGGTTCGGGACTATGTTCGGCCGATCGCAATAGTCGCATTCTGGGCAATATTTCTGCTGGCGCTTCTCAATAGGGGCGCAACGGAAATAGAAAGTCGCATCGTCGTCACGGCCGCGATCTATCTCCTGCTGGTGCCAGCGATCCTCCTGTTCGGACCTCCGAAGGCCAGTGCGGGCAAGGTATTCGCGGCAGCCTGCCTTTTATTGGGAGCGCTCATCGTTCAGGTGCTGTTGCAGGCCTTCTCCATACCCGGCATCGCGCGCGCCAACCCGGCATGGTCCACCGCCGCCATGTTCATGCAGAATGCGCCAGCCGCCACAATCTCACTGACGCCGGCCGATGACCGGCTCGGCCTCATGAGCGCCGCCCTGCCCTTCGGCGCCTTCATGGCCGGCCTCGTGCTTTTCGACAGCGACGAGCGTGCGGCGAAGACGCTGCGATGGTTCGCAATCGCTGGTGGCTGGCTCGCGCTGTTTTCCATCGTGCAATTCGTGCTTTTCCCCGAAGCTCTCGGCTTCATCCAGAAGCGTTTCTACCTCGGCAGCCTCACCGGCCTTTTTGTCAACCGCAATACCGCCGCGACCTTCTTCGGTCTCATTCTTCTCACGCTCGCCGCATTATTGCACAAAAGCCTCCTCGCTCCGGATTGGGCCAGGGTAAAGGCGCTCGTGGCAAATCGCCTGACCGTGCCGGCAGAGCAGAAACAGCTCATCCGCAGGGCCGCTTTTCTCAGCGTCCTCGCGGGCTTTTGTTTCATCGCGTTGATGTTGACGGGATCGCGTGCCGGCATCGGCTCAAGCCTCGTAGCGCTGATTTTGCTGATCCTGCTGATTGTGTTCAACTCTCCCGCCAGAACCGGCCGCAATGGGGCCTCCAGCCGGCGCAGGCAGCGCGGGACGAGACGTCGTGCCGCGCTCCTGATCGCAATCGCCATCGCCCTCTTCGCGCTTTTCGCCAACCGGGTGGCGCTTCGCATGGAAACGCGTTTGGAAGACGATATGCGCTTCTGCTACATGCCGGGCATCGCCCGCGCCATCGCCGACAATTGGCCGCAGGGGTCGGGCCTTGCAAGCTTTACGGAAATCTATGCGCCCTATCATGTGGCGCGATGCGGGGTGGACGCCGTCGTCACCCATGCCCACAATGTCTACGCGGAGGGATTGCTGACACTCGGTGCGGCCTTCCCGTTTTACCTCGCTTTTTTTGTGCTCATCCAACTGGTGATTTTCGTTCGCGGGGCACTGAAGCGCAGAAATTATCGTTATGCCTCTCATCTCGGCCTTGCCGCGCTGCTGCTCGTCCTGCTGCATTCGACGCTTGATTTTTCGCTGCAGATTCCGGGCTTTGCCATGGCCTATGCCGTTTTCCTCGCCCCGGTCGTCACGCTTTGCCTGAACCCGCCCGGAATGGAGCGGGAGGGTCGCAAAAGGCGGAGACAATTTCCGGAAGACGCTGCAATGCCGGCGCCGGGCCATTCAGACCAGACAGTACAAACGCCGCTTCGTCTGCAATAACGGATCTCGCGGATGCAAAACAGGTTTCGTGATCTTAAAGGCGCAGGAATTTGAGCATGCGGATATTGCAAGTAACCTCGCTGTTTTCTCCGGATCGGGTGGGCGGTGCGGAAATATTCGTGGAAGACCTTGCGCGCGGACTTGCCGATAAGGGGCACACGGTCGCAGTGGCCGCCATCTCCCGTGAAGAGCAGGCAGCACAACAACGAGACGGTTTCACCATTCACCGTCTCGGGCATACCACGCCGTTCTTTATCGGCGACTGGGGGCAACAACCGGAATGGAAGCGAAAATATTACAAAATCGTCGTGCAACTGGATCCGCGCCTCGTTCGCCGGCTTGCGCGTGTCATCGATGATTTCCGGCCGGACGTGGTCAATACCCATTCGCTATCGGAACTGACGCCGCTGATCTGGCCGATGATCCGCAGGCGCGGCGTTCCGCTGGTTCATTCGCTGCATGATTTCACGAGCATGTGCACCAATGGCTCCCTGTTTCATGACGGGCATATCTGCGATGGCAGCAGCAAAAAATGCCGTGCCTTTTCTTATCTCCACCGGCGTTGCCAATGCGCGGTCGATGCTGTCGCCGGCGTCGGTCGCGATATCGTCGAACGCCATGTGCGGGCCGGCTTTTTCACCCATGTTCCCGAAAACCGCCGCACGGCGATCTGGAACGCCATCTCACCGCCAGATTCGCCAGAACCGCACATTCCCCGCACGCCCGGCGAGCCGCTGGTTTTCGGCTATCTGGGCCGCATCGAAGCGGCGAAAGGGGCTGACTTGCTGATAGAAGCGTTGCGGCTTTTGCCACCGCAGGGCTGGCGGGCTGTCATGGCAGGCCGCGCGCCGGATGGTATCGAGACCTATCAGCAAAAGGCAGCCGGCCTGCCGGTCGAATTTCCGGGCTATGTGGAGGCCGATCGTTTCTTCGCCGGCATAGATTGCCTCATCGTACCGCCCCTATGGCCGGAGGCCTTCGGCCGCACCGTCGCTGAAGCCATTCTGCGCGGCGTACCCGTCATCGGCGCAAATCTTGCGGGTGTTGCCGAACAGATCGGCGCGGACAGGCCGGAACGCCTGTTCGCCCCGGACAATGCCGCCGAACTGGCCGCGCGCATGGCAGAGGCGATGCGCAATCCCGCCATGCTTGCGGAAACACCTGAAACCCGGGAGAGAATTCGCCAAGGCGTTGAGCCTGAAGGGGTCGTCGCGGCCTATGAAAAGCTCTATGCGGATGTGTGCAAGACCGCATGACCGTGACGACAGCGTCCCTCCTCAGGCTGCGGCTCCTTGCTTGAAAAGCCGCGCGTAGCTCTCCGCCGCCTTCCGCCACGAATATAATTTGCGGTTTTCATAACCCGCCTGGCGGAGATTTTCTGCCAGTTCCGGATTGTCCAAAAGTCGCTCAAGCGTGTCGAGAAGGCTTTGAGCATCCGCTGGATCGAAAGTCAGGGCGCCTTCGCCGGCAATCTCCGGTGTTGCCGAACGATTGGAGCAGACGACCGGGCATCCCAGCTGCTGCGCTTCCAGCACCGGCAGGCAGAAGCCTTCATAGGTGGAGGGGACGCAAAGGCAGGCTGCGTGACGGTAAAGTTCGGCCAGTTGCCGGTCATCTATGCCGGAAAGCCGGATCAGCCGGGCCTTCAATTCCGGATCATCCAGCGCGCCGGCGATTTCCTCCGCCTCGTCGCGGCCAACATGCACGATGCGCAAATCCAGCCATTTTTTACCGAGTATGGCAAAGGCTTTGCCCAGGAGAGCGAAATTCTTATTGGACGTCGCGTTTCCGACCGCGAGTATGTAGCGTCCGGGAACAGGCGGCACCGTGTCGAAAGCCCCGGGATCGACATTCAGCGTGCTGTCGGAATGAATGGTAAGGCTCTTATCGGCAGCGGCGGGATAGAAACGTCCAAGATCCTTCCGCGTCGCTTCGGATACGCAGATGACCCGATCCGAACCGGCCATCATCAGCTTGAAGATGAAATCGGTCGTCAGGGTCGCCCGCCAGCCGATCTGTTCGGGAATGGTTTTGAAATAAAGATCATGAACAAGGGTGAGACGCCGTTTGCCGCCGAGGGGACTTCCGAAAGGATCGGCATTAAACAGCACATCGATACCGTGCCGGCGGCAGAGCGCGGGCAGCATCGCAGCCTGACGCACCACATCGAAAACCATGACGCGCGGCCGCGGAGTCTCGATGAGCTGCAACCGGCTGTCGCGCAGGTTTTCAGGCAGTTGCGCCCGCGTCCAGGGAGAACGCAGTACATAATCGTCACCCGTCTGTTCCAGCAACCGCTCCAGCAGGCTGAAGGTCACGCGGGCCACACCGGAGGCCTTGCCGCCATATTGGCTCGGCATGTTTACGAGAATGCGCATCCTGGCCCTTCCGCCTGCCGGCATTGCCTGTTCCTGTTGATCGCCGGGCGAAACCTCACGCCGCCTCCGTCAGCAGCGCGGAAACGGAGCGGCAGGTTTCCTCCAGCGAGAAACGCTGGCTCACATCCTCCCGCCCCTTTTGCGCCAGCCTTTCCGCCAGAGCCGGTTGCGACAGGACACAGCCGATCGCCGCCGCCAGCGCCGATGCATCCCCCGGCGGCACAAGAAGGCCGGTTTCGCCGTCACGGATGATCTCGGTAACACCGCCGCCGCGCGTGGCGACAACCGGACGCCCGCACATCATGGCCTCCACCACCACCCGGCCGAAGGGCTCGGCAACAATCGAGGTATGAGCAACCACATCCATCGCCGACATCAGTTCCGGCACATCCGGGCGGAAACCGAGGAAACGGACGCGACCGTCGAGACCGAGACGGGACGCCTGTTCGCGGATGCGCGCCTCATAGGCCTCCTGCCCGAAGAGCGCACCGCCGACGATGACCGCCTGCACGCCCTCCATCGCCGCAATCGCGTCCAGAAACACATGCTGTCCCTTCCATTCGCTCAGCCGGCCAAAAAGGCCGACAAGCGGTTGCGGACCAAGGCCCAGTTCCGCACGCAGCCGCGCGGCGGCGCCAGGCTCGTAAACCCTTGCTTTCGCAGGGTCGAAGCCATTGTAAACGATGCGAACCTTATCAGCCTCGCCGCCGGCCTCGATGAAAGCCCGGCCCGTCTCTTCGGAATTGACAGCCACCAACCTGGCGAAAAGGCGCGCAAATGCCAGCGAGGCGCGGCGATTGGTGGCGCTGAAAGCCGGATCGGTGACGATATCGTGTAAAATCCAGACGAGCGGCCGACGGCTGAGCTTCGCGGCCAAGGCACAGACGAAAAGCGCCTTTTGCGAGTTGGCGCAGATCACATCATAGCGCCTCGCCTCCCGGCTCAATTGCCAGGCAACCGCCATCACATCGGCCGCTCCGCGCAACAGGGTCCCGAAGGACGCATTTCGGCGGATCGACAGCATTTTTTCTCCAGCGGACAGCATGATCGGAGCTCGCCCCGCATCAACGAGATCGTCTGCGGCCGCACCGCCACTGAGAAAACAGGCACGCCAGGAGTGTGGGCCCGCCTTGACGAGGTCCGTCAGAAAAAGTTCGGCGCCGCCCTTCTCTCCGGTATGGCTGACGAAAAGAGCGGATGTCATGACATCTCCCCTGCCGGATGAGAGGACCCACGACGCATCTGTCTATAATTGCGGGCATGACGAGCAGGCCGGCGGAAAGAACGGACCTGCCTGAAAGCTGCGTGGAAACGCATATCGCTAGATAAAAACACCAGCATCAAAACCTTTATTCGCAATAAAATTCAACAATAATAATTAGAATAGTATTCTATTTTTACGCTTCAAGCGAGATCAAAGAAAAATTCATGACGCTCGTTTTCATGCGCTGTTTTCTGTTTCGCTCCCGGCATTTTTTCCCCGGTCCTCGTGGCGGAATTATTCTGAAGCCAGACCAGGAGAACGAACGATGACACCGCCCGAACACAACATATGCATATATACGGCGCGAACGGAAGAGGTGGCCGCATGATCGGTTTGACGCTCGGCATACGTCCCCGAAACATGGGTGGCATCGGTTTTTCCCTGACCGCGTTCTCGCCCCTGCGGGCCCGTCTGGCGGCCGGCCAGAATGCCACGATCTTCGTGAACGGCGACAGCACCGCCCATGCCGAAGCCGGACCATTTCAGCAATTTGCGATGATGCTCGGCGATCTTCACGATACGACTGTTGTGTTATACCGTTGGGCGGAATGGGAGACGAGCGCCGCCACCGGGCCAAAAACCTATGCCGCCCCAGTCACGCTGCGTGCCGGCAAGGGGGCGACGCTGACGCTCTATCTTGCGACGTTGCCCGGCGGTATGGCGGGTTACATGCTTGCGGAACAGCGCGCAGCAGCGCTGAAGATTACCCGCCCCGATCTCTGCATCATGCATCATGGCCACAATATGCAGACCTTCGAAGCGCCCGGCGGCATTTTGAGCTCCGGACGATCCACCCTGCTCGGACCGCTGGGAATGACCGAATGGCAGTGGCCAAATGCTCCACAACTCATCACCACCCAGAACCCGTGGCGGGATGGGACGGGTTACGACAAGGTCTATCAGGCGATCCTCGACCTGGCCCGATCCCATCCGAACCTCACGCTGGTGGATACGCATGCTGCATTTCTGGCGAAGGGCAAGGACGCCGCGCTTTATCGGGACAATGTTCACCCGAACGATGCGGGCTCCCGGCTGATTGCCCGGACCCTGTTCGATTCCTATCTAGGATCGGCAGGCGATAACAACTTCCAGACACCTTGCTGGCCAAAGCTGCCTGCCGCCAATCTCATCGGCAATGGCGATTTCTCCGATTGGACTGGTTCCGTTCCGACGGGCTGGGGAATGACTTCACCAGGCTCCGCCACCAAAGCCACCGACATCATCTTCTCCCCGTCCTTCGCAAGCAGCCTCGCCCTCTCTCCAAATGGCAGCCAGATCGCCGGGCTTACGCGCAATTTCCGCAATGCGGAAGCCATAGCGATGATAGGCAGGACCGTTTCTTTCGCTGTGCTTTACAAGAACAACGAGAAGCAGCGTCTGCCCTACATAACGCTGGTTACGAAAAGCGGCGGCTCAGTCCGGACAATCGCTTGTTCCGCCCTGCAATTCGGAGGTGCCAACATCGCCGGCAATAGCGGTTGGATGTGGGCGATAGCCAACGGGGTCGCCATAGACCCCGATATCAACCCGGCGGGGTATAATTTCTATCTGCGAATCCTTCCGGCATTCGGGACCAGCGCGCCCACCTCGAATGAACCGGTTCACATTCAGCGCGTCATCGCCGTCGAAGGGGATTTACCGAGAGGCAATCTGATCTCGTGACGAAACGATAAAATATCTTGCGCGGCGACATCATCGAGCCCAATAGTGGTCGCCATATTATATTGATTGCCGCGCGGTAGCGCTGTCCTGTGGACAGTCGAAATCCGCCCACAAAAGATAGAAACCGCGGATGAAAAGACCAGCAAATCATGCGGCATTGCGCCAGCCCGCTATACCGGGTTTTGTTTTGGCAATGCCGCTTTACCCTTCAAAAATAATCAATATTCCCGGCATCTTTCTCGCGATATTCGTTTTCGCCATTGGTTTCTTCATTCAATGCAATGTGGCGACCAGCAATATTGGCCTGCGTTTCCTCAATATTACCGACATGCTGGTGCTGATGACGCTGCCCGTCATCGCGCTGCTTTACATTCGCTGCCTGACGCCGTCGATCATCCTGTTTTATCTTCTCCCGCTGACGGTGCTGTTTATCCTCACGACGCTCTTTGCCGACGCGCGCGGCGATGGCGAATTTTATACAACGGCGATGACCTATTTTTATGCGGTCTATTTTCTGTTCTTTGCCTATCTGCTGTTCAAGGAAAACCTGCTCGAACTGTTCTGCTGGGGCATATTTGCGGGCTTCATAGCGGTGACGATCCTGCTTTTCCTGGACATCGTCATCCATGACCAGCTCGCCTCCCTCGGATTGTCCTTCATGTTCGATGAGGCGGGCGTGCTGGAGCTTGCGGCGAAAGGTGAGATAACCCCGCTGCTTTTACGCGTCGAAAAGGCAGGCGGCATCTGGCCCGTCGGCAACACGGCTGGACCGGCCTTCGCGCTGGCCGGAGCGGCGGCAGCCCATGTCGCCGAACGCCACAGGCGCCCCGCGCTGTTTGCCGTGTTTCTGCTCGCATATCTTGCCAGCTTTACCCTTACGCTTAACCGGTCGGGGGTGTTTGCCGTCCTCGCCATCGGGCTCTATTTCTACGTCCGGAATTTTTCGATCAAAATGCTGCTCAGCACCTATTTCGGTTTTGCCTTGAGCGCCCTCGTCATCGCCGCCGTTTTGCCGCTCGGCGCTTTCGATTTTGCGGAACAGGCCTTTTCGAAACGTTTTCTCGAGGACAGCAATAGCAGCAACAACTTGCATGAGCGGTGGGAGACGATCACCGGCGGTTTTCAGGTCATGTTCCAGCATCCCTTGGGCATAGGATTTACCGCACGATACGAAGAGCTTGCGCAGATATCGAGGATCGGGACGCCACATAATGGTTTTATGGCCACCGCCTATGCGTCCGGGTTGGGATTTTGCATCATGAGCGCCTTCGCGCTTTTTTATGCAATTTTCCGGAAACGCAAAATCGGCTTTTTCACCTATTCGGCAATCGGCGTCATTATCGGCTATCAATTTGAAGAGCTGAATTTCAACCCCGTCTTCATGGCCCATGTGGGACTTGCGCTTGCCTATGCCGCCATTGATCTGGACTTCAGGCTTTTCCTGAAAAACACGATGATGCGGATGCTGGGCACGGCAGACAATGCGCGCAACCAGGAAGAAGGAAGCCTCATCGGAAACAGGCCGGGTCTAAGTCCACCTGTGTTCTGACCGAACGCTTCAGGCGACGTCGACGATCTCGATCTCCCTCCCGCCCAAACTGACGAGATCGCCGGCCGCTTTTCCCATCAGCACCCTTGCAACCGGGGAAACATAGGACATCGTTCCCGCAGCGGGATCGGCTTCATCTTCGCCGACGATCCGGAACCGTTGCGTTCGCCCGTCATCGCGGCTGAACGTCACCAGGCTGCCGAAAGCGACGACGCCATCCGCTGGCGGATCAGGCATCAATTGCGCGGTGCGGACCCGCTCGGAGAAATATCGCAAATCGCGTAGCGGGCTGGCGGAAATGCGCCGTCTTTCATTGATGTCTTCAATGGCATTGGCCGCCTCACAGGCTTCGCGCGCCAGCCGCAACTGCTCTTCCAGCGCCTTCAGCCCGGACTGCGTTACCAGATTGGGATGAGGCGAGATTACCCGATCCGGCAGAACGGTTTCGGCTGCGGTTTCCGCACTGTCTTCCTTGGTAAAGGCTACGCTCAATCCTGACACTCCATTCCCGAGATGCCCCGCGACATATCTGCGATCCGCCCCAATTCTGCCATCGCGCGCAGGGGCACCGCAAGACCGCGCTGCGCCGGTTCAAAAACGAATATGTAACAGGCGGAAGCGGGTCATGACAACGCGCCCGTTCAACAGCTGAATGCAACCGCAACGGAACATACCCCTCATATTTCGGCCTAACAGGAGGCTTTTTGCCCTGTTAGAGTGTGCAGCAGGAGGAGTGAGACACCAACGCTAACGGACAGGAGACGGTTCATGGCCCGGACAGTAGTGAATGCGCTTGGAGACACACTCTATTACAGCGGCAGTTCCACGGGATTTTTCTCCGCCACGGGTTCCGGCCCGCTGCTTACCGGCACCGCAGGCAATGATTCCATGTGGGGCGACAGTTCCGTCAACGTGACCATGGCGGGCGGCACGGGCGACGATATTTATTATCTCTATTCCAGCATCAATCGCGCCGCCGAAAATGCCGGGGAAGGTATCGATACCATCGATACCTGGATGAGTTACACCCTGCCCGACAATTTCGAGAATCTGCGTGTGACGGGTGACGGGCGTTATGCCTTCGGCAATTCGCTCGACAATATCATCACCGGCGGGTCGGGCAGCCAGACCATCGATGGCGGGGCCGGTAACGACGTGCTGATCGGTGGCGGCGGGGCCGACACCTTTGTTTTCACGAGCGGCAACGGCACCGATCTCATCACGGATTTCAGCGCCAATGACACGATCCGGCTCAATGGCTACGGCATCACATCTTTCGACCAGCTTGTCGGCAGCGCCACGCAGCAAGGCAGCGACCTGTGGCTCAATTTTTCCAATGGCGAGGCCATCGTTCTTGCTGGAACGACCATGGACGACCTTGAGGCCGACCAGTTCGAACTCAGCCTCGACCGATCGTCCCTCACCCAGACCTTTGCCGATGAATTCGATACGCTGTCGCTGCGCAGCGGCGATCAGGGCACCTGGGACGCCAAATATTGGTGGGCGCCGGAAAAGGGAAGCTCGCTGACGACGAATGGCGAGGCGCAATGGTATATCAACCCGGCCTATGCCGGCACATCGGAGGTCAACCCTTTCAGCGTCGAGAACGGCGTCCTGACCATTACCGCCGAGGAGACCCCGCAGTCGATTGCCGACGAGGTCGAGGGGTATGATTACACCTCGGGGATGCTGAACACCTATTCCTCCTTCAGCCAGACCTATGGCTATTTCGAAATCCGCGCCGATATGCCGACCGACCGGGGCGCCTGGCCCGCCTTCTGGCTCCTGCCCGAAGACGGCTCCTGGCCGCCGGAACTCGATGTCATCGAAATGCGCGGTCAGAACCCTAATACGCTCATCATGTCCGCCCATTCCAACGCCACCGGTGAACAGACCTCGGTCATCAACAATGTCAGCGTGCCGAGCACCGAAGGATTTCACACTTACGGCCTGTTGTGGGATGCCGAGCACATAACCTGGTATTTCGACGATGTCGCCGTGGCGCAGACGGATACGCCTGATGATATGCATGACCCCATGTATATGGTCGTCAACCTTGCCGTCGGCGGCACGGCAGGAACGCCATCGGACGCTGATTTCAGCGACGGCTCGCAGATGATGATCGATTATATCAGGGCCTATTCGCTCTCCGACTGGGCCGCATGAATTAAAACACCGGCAGTCGCATCGGGACTGCCGGTGTTTCAAACATCAGCCTCTCGGCTTACACCCTGTTCAGGCCCATCACTCGGCCGCGAGCTGGGTGCGGGCGCTATTTAGCGAGATCAGGTGCCGCGCCGTTTCGAGGCTTGCCGGCTGCTCGGCGCGATAACGGCGGCCGATTTCCATCATCAGCACGGTATCGGGCAGGAAAGAAAGTTCCGAGAAGATATCCTGCCAGTCGATATCGCCCCAGCCGAGCGGCATGTGCAGATCGCCGATGCCGAGTGCTGTGTTTTCCTGCGGGAAATAGGGCTGATAGAAGCCCTGCGGGCGGCCGAAGGAATCGTGCACATGCAGATGGCCGGCAACCGGCGCCATGGCGCGAAGCTCATCGCGGAAATCGAGGCCACGATAGGTGGATTCGAGATAGGCATGGCTGAAGTCGATCAGCGCAACGAGATTGTCGTGACCGACAGCCTTCACGGTCGCTGCCACTTCGGCCGGCGTCTGGCGATATTGGCCGGGTTCGGTGGAGAAGATATTCTCGAGGGCGATGCGCACGCCATAGGGCCGGCAGAACTCCGCCAGCTCGAAAAGCGCTTCCCGCTCGCGGCTGTCGGCATCGGCCCGTTCGGCGATCTGGTCGGCACGCAGCGCGCCGCTATGCTGGACGAGAATGCCCGCACCGATACGCTCGCATAGAACGGCAAGCGCCTTGGCCGCATCGATCTGGTAACGGCATGTCACCGGATCCATGAAATTCGAAGAGACGAGACCGTGCACCGTGTAGCGGAAGTCGAACTGCTTTGCGAGCGACACGAAACGGTCGGCGCGCTCCTCGATGATCCGGCCGCCGGCGATCATGTCGAGGCTTGTTGCGGCGATTTCCACGGTATCGCAGCCAATTTCGGCAAGCGCGCGCAGATCGTTTTCGAGGGTGGCCAGTTCGCCATCATCCGAGCCGGCGTTGAAGCCGGTACCTATAAGATTGCTCACTTCGTCATCTCCAGGGCTAGAAAGGTCATGGGAGTTCGGGCGCCGCACATGCGACGCCACTTCAAACAGGTCCGGGCGGTCGATATTGACGTCGTCTATCCCGGGCGATGCGATGTCGTAAGAAAGTCCGAGGTCGCCTCCGTGTCGGTAAAAAGCGACCGGGACATGGTGATCCGTTTCCGTTGAAACCGATCACTCAATTAAGTTTCTTCATTTACAGCTTTATGACATTTCCGCAGGCAAACAGCAGGGAGAGCGAGCCTTCGCGGCTGGACAGGCGGCAGCATGAAGAAGTGCGCGGGAGGCTGTCGGAATGTCAGGTTGCGGACGCTCGGGTCCGCTCAAACGGCGAAATGGCCGCAAATTGCGGCGAAGGGCCTGCGCGCTAGCGGGTTGAAACCGGATGTCTTCCGGCGGGAGGTGCTAGCCGAGATTGTGCACCATGAAATAGATCAGCCAGCAATGCGCGATGGCCAATATCGCCCAGGCCCATTTTGCGGCCCTGATATCAGCATCGACAACCCTGTTTCTAATCTCGGTCCTGCCCGACGCCTCTTTTCCGGCTCGATCATCGCCGACGGCGGATGTGGGCAATGTCTGGGAAACGGGCTCGCTGACAACGTAGAGCCTGTCGCTGCGCAGAAGCGGGCGCGGCTCGTCCTCAACGCTCTCCGCATCGGAAAGCGTATCGTCGCCGGAAACGCAATTCACCGCCACAAGCTGCGATGACATCCCCCTGTTACGCACTTTACCTCTATTGGGCATCATAATGTTCCACACAATAAAAATAAAAATATTCCCGGGTGACTTCCGATAAAGCCGTGCTTTGCCGGACATGCCGCAATACGCGCATCCATGCCTTCCGCCCGTTGTCCCAAAGGGCGCCCCCGCGATCAGGCCACCGGAACTCCCGGCAGACCACGCTTGCCCGCATAGGGTTTTGCCTCCCGCTGGATCAGGAAGACGGATTTTTCCACCGGCAGCGGCTCGATCGTGCGGTAACGCTGAAACCGCCTGGAATATTCGAATCGGATGAGCCTGTCGTCGAACTTCCCCGCCAGAACGCGATAGCCGTTGACGAATTCATTCAGGATTTCCAGTTCTTCTCCCCAAACCCAGCCGCCGTAGGACGTCCCTTCATTCGAACGCAGCACGATCTCGAAAAAGTGCCCGCCCGCTACCAGCGGCATGCGAAAGAGAATATCGAGATTATCCTCGTCCTCGTCGTCGCCCTTTTCCGCCGACAGCCTGGCATGCGCGACCTTCGCATGGACCAGCGCCGAGACCGGATAGAACGGACGGCCCTTGAACCACATGAATTCACTGACCGCATATCCGACATCGTCGGCACGCTGGTAAGGCTCGATACGCGGCTCGAAGGCCATGTAGCTTCCGTTAAACGCTATCACTGTCGAAAATTCCCGATGCCTGCCCGTCGCATGTCCGCTGTTTTCCACCCGTCATTCATGCTTCTGTCTGCGACAATAGGCAGGCCGCGTCACACCAGCGTCAAATGGAACGCTATGATGACTTTCAATTTCCCGGACACGTTGTTAGATGATGGTTCATGAGGGGACGAAAGTGGCTGGGAACGCTGAACTGATACCGATCCGGCTTTTTGGCACCCCGCGCTGTGATGCGGTGCGGGAGGCATTTTTTCCGTCCAAGGGCTTCGCCCTTACCGCCGCCCTCATCCTTGCGCCGAACCAGTCCCTTTCCCGCCAGCATGCCGCATCGCTTTTGTGGGAAAATGTTGAGCAGAAAAGGGCTCTCGGCAATTTGCGGCAGCTCATTCTCCGCCTGCAGAAACTGCCCAATGAGGACGATGCCATCCTTCTGACCGAAGGAAACGACCTGAAGGCCGGCAAGCTGGCGCAGCGCACCGACCTTGCCATCTTTCTTGCCGGCGCAAGGGCCGAAGACCCGATGCGGCGGCTCAATGCGCTGCTCGAATTCGGCGGCGAGTTGCTGGAGGGGCTGGAGGCCGGGCAGGACCATCTTTATCTCTGGCTGCTTTCGGAGCGCCGCCGTCTCAGGGACCTGTTCTTTTCGAGCTACACCCAGCTTCTGGAGGAACTGACTCGGTTCGGCCGCGCCAGCTCGAACGACATCGCCAGACTTGCCGAATGCGCCTGCAAGATCGAACCGGAGCGCGAAGAAACCTACCGCGCCGCCATGGCGGCCTATGCGCGGATCGGAAATATCAGCGCCTGCGAGGGCATGTACCAGCTTCTGATGGAGCAGCTTCGTCAGGAGGGTCGTTCGCCGGAAGCGGAAACCGTGGCGCTGAGGCGGAGAATACAAAGTCTGGCCGCCACGATAACGGCCCCCGCCGAGCCGGAAGAAGGCAGTCGCCGAAAATCAATGGCAAAACCGCGTGTCGCATTCGTCCGCCCGGCACGGGTCGACGGGCAGCCGGTCTCGCCGGTCATGCATGCCTTCGTTGAGGATGTCGCCAACAGCCTTGTCCGATACCGCACCTTCACCGTCCTTTCGCCGCACAGCACCTTTGCGCTGGCTCATGACCGGGCCGATGACGGCTACGCCATGCTACGGGCGGATTACCGCATCATTTCGACCGTGTTCGACGAAACCCGCATGTCGGTCGCGCTGATCGAGGATGCAAGCGGTGAAATCGTCTGGTCACTGGAGGCGGTCCTGACCGAACGGCATATCCACGCCGCCTTCCGGCTGCTCTCCAAACAGGTGGCGGCGGCGCTTGCCCGCGAAATCGAGCGGCTTCAGGTGGAGCCCGACCGCAACCACAGCGGCGAGGCCTACCGGCAATTGCTGGAAGGCCAGCAGCTTCTGCGCGGCAAATGCGATCTGCCGCTTCTCAGAAGAGCCCGTTCGATGTTCCGCAAGGCCGTCGATCTCGACCACAGCATGGCGGTTGCCCGCGCCCGCGTGGCACAGAGCCTGCAACTCGAATGGCTGATGCTGGGCGGCAACGACCCCCATCTCCTGCACCGCGCCAAGGCGGAGGCCGATTCTTCCGTCGAGATCGACCCCGCCCTCGGTGTGGGCCACTGGATGTGCGCGGTGGTGGCGCTCTACCAGCGGGACTTCGACATCTCCGCCGAAAAATTCTTCGAGGCGGAGGCGCTGGCGCCCAATTCGGCCGACCTCCTGCTCCAGCATGCCGATGCCCTCGCTCATTTCGGCGATGCGGAAATCGCCTGGGAGAAGTTTCAGCAGGCCATCGACCTCAATCCGCTGGCGCCCGACATCTACTGGTGGGCCGGCGCCAGCATCGCTTTCAAGCGCGAGGATTACGGCACGGCGGTGGAACTGTGCGGGCGGATGGAAAATGACGAGCCTGCGCTACGCGTCCTCACCGCAAGCCACGCGCTGCATGGCGATCTGGCCTCCGCTCGGGAATCCGGCAACAGGCTTCAGGAAAACTATCCGGGTATGACGGCGAGGGAGATCAGCAGCCTGTCTCCAGACCGAGACCCGATAGCGAATGAAAAATTCTATCACGCACTTCGATTAGCTGGGATCAAATAGGAGATACTATGTCCTCGCATTTCTTCATTGTCGGAAAAAAGGGTTTCGGCGTTCTCTTCATTCGCACGGCGCCGCTCAGGGTTGCGTCCGTGTCGCATGAGACGATTGCCGCCTATGAAGCCAGCCATCCCGGCGTGGATGGTTATGCCCGCGTGGCAGCCGCCGCAAAGTCCATGCTCGTTCGCCAGAACGGCCAGCCGGAAGCGGAACTGGATCAGGTTCAGATTCAGGGCATCGAAGCCCTCGTCTCCGGCGGCGCGGTGGTTTCCGAAGCCGATTTCGCCTTCATCGGCGAAGTGAACGACGCCGGCTGGGATTTCAACCGCATGGTACAGGCACCGATCGAAGCGGCCCTGAAGGCTGTCGGCCCGGCCGGCTCCGTCACCGGCGAGCTGTTCGACGCCATCCTTGCCGACGACAGCAACACGGCGCCCTGATCGCGGTCGCGCAGCCTTGACCAGCGCCGATGCTCCCATATCAGCGACAGCGGCTTCAAGGCATGTCGACGCTTCGTTCTTCGATCCCGGACTGCTTCGGCGGTTCGGGATTACCCGTGTCGGCGACGTGACCGGCCTCGATATTATCGGCATTCCCGTCTGGTTCGCGGCCCGGCCCAATTCGCGCGGGCTGTCGATCTCGCAGGGCAAGGGGCTTGTCGCGGAACAGGCCCGGCTATCGGCGATCATGGAGGCAATCGAAGGCGCGGTTGCCGAAGAAACCCGCAAACATATCGCCGCCTTCAGCTCCGTTCAGGAGATGCGGGACAAGGGAACTCCTCTCATTCCCTTCGAAACCGTCGGCAGGGTCGATTGCGACGCGCTCGATCCGCGAAAAGAACGCGCCTGGGTGAAGGGCATATCCATTCGCCGGCAGGGGGAGGTTTTTGCGCCTTACGAACTTGTCGGCATGGATTTCCGGGTGGATTTCCCATGGGACCGGCAGGCCTTCCGCATGAGTTCCCAAGGGCTCGCGGCGGGGTTCGACCATGACCATGCGGTCCTCCATGCCCTGCTCGAACTCATTGAAAACGATGCCTGCTTTCTCGTCGATACTTTCGAGACGCGCGCCATCGCACCGCGACCGATCCTCATTCCGGCGGGCGTCGATCCTTCCTTCGACGGTCTTGTTCGACACCTGTCGAATATCGGCCTGCCGCCGTCCTTCTTCGACATGACGAATGGGCTTGGCGTGCCTGTGGCGATGGCGAGCCTGCCCCGGTCGCTTCAGGCACAGGACGGGCCAGCCACCCGCAGCGCCGCGGGGGCTGCCTGCCGGCCTGATATCCATGGCGCTGCGATTGCAGCCTTGCTGGAGGCGATCCAGTCGCGATTGACCGATATCAGCGGCGCGAGGGACGATCTTTCTCCTCTCCGCTACCAGCGGGATATGGTTGCGGCCGGGTCTTCGGCCTCCGGCGTGCAGCCGATGGAAAGGGTGTCGGCCAATCTCGATTTTATACATGACGCGTCTTCGCCGCCATGGCGTCAGCTTGCGACACACCTGTTCGCCGGCGGCATCGAGGATATCTATGTCTTTCCGCTGGAAACGGAGGTATCCGGCCTGCATGTGGTGCGGGTTTTGGCAAGCGGCCTTGCTCCGGCCGGCGGCGGCCTGCAACACATCTCGCAGCGCACTCTCGATCACCTGCTGACCGTCGGAGGCCTCGGATGAAGCCGGTGGTTTTTGCAGGCCCGTCCATCCACGGCATCGCAGGCGAATATACGTCCGGTCTCGATCTTCGCGGTCCGGCCGCCTGCGGCGATATTTTCGATGCGGTCCGGCAAGGCGTCGGGACAATCGGACTGATCGACGGGCTCTATGGCGATTGCGCCGCCGTCTGGCACAAGGAAATCCTGTTTGCACTGTCGAGCGGCGTCACCGTTTTCGGCGCCGCCAGCATGGGGGCGCTCCGGGCGGCGGAATGCGCCCCCTTCGGCATGATAGGCATCGGCGAGATTTTCGAAGCCTATCGGGATGGGCGGCGTTTTTCCGACGCCGATGTGGCGGTGAGCCATGCACCCGGCGCGCTCGATTACCGCCCGCTGACAGTCGCGCTGGTCGATGCCGAGGCGACGTTTGCCGCCTGCCGCGATACGGTCGCTCCAGAGGAATATGACGCGCTCACACGCGCAGCCAACAATCTGCATTTTACCCGCAGGACATGGCGCGCTATCGCCGCGGAAGCCGGCCTCGGTTCCGCGACGGCAAATCTGCTCGCGGCCAATGCGGTTTCCGTCAAAAGAAACGATGCGGCCAGGCTTCTGGCAATGCTCACGGGCGAAACGTTTCCATCCCCACCGCCGCCATCATGGAAGCTTCAGAATACGATGTTTTTCCAGCAATTGGCGGCAAGGCGGGCGGCAGGGGACGAAGCGTCTTGAGCGCCATCCAGCCCTTGCCTCTGATGCCCGATTGCGGCGGGCTGATCCGCACGATTGCGCTGACGCTTCCCGCCTCTTTTTTTGCGGAAAACAGGGCGGCTGACACTGTTTCACCGCTCATTCCAATTGGAAATCTGCTCTCGGCCCTGCCTGCGGATATCACCGCCGTTATCGTGACCGATCGAGCCAGTCTCGGGTCAGCACGAGACTGGCTCGGCAGCCTGCCAGCCTCTTGCAGCGCCGAGCTGATACCCCTTGCCGGAAACGACGGCATTTCGCATCCATGGATACAGGACATGCTCCATGTGCGTGCAGCTGATGCTGCGGCGGAATTCGTCCTGGTGGCGGAGAAAGCCATCGGTGTCAGCCTGGCCGAATATCTGGGAGCGGCAACCACGCATTCGGATGTCGCCTTGGCAGGGGGCAACCAGCTTGTCGGCCCGGATTTTCGGCTGGTCGGCCATTCCAGCCTGCAGGATGACAGGGGGATCGGAAGGAATGCGGCCATCCCTTCGCAGCGGTGGCGAAAAATTCAGGCTCTCGACGGCAGAAACATCTTCAGTTTCGGATATCGGCCGGAAGATCTCGGCAAAATCCCGGTCTCCTCCGATTTTTCCGCGATGGAAACTTGCGGAGCGGAGATTGCCGGCAAAAAAATGCACCAATGCGGCTTCCACGTTGACCAGTTCGTTTCCGTCACCGGTCTGAGAAGCGGCGGCCGGCCGCTATTGCTCGTTGCCGACCCTGTCGCGCATGGCGGATGCAACGCTCGCGCCGCAACCGAGCTGAAAAGAAAACTGGACGCCTCGGCACTTTGGCTCGCGCGGCAGGGCTTTGCGATAGAACGAAATCCCATCCCGCTTTCGCCGGCCATCGACACCAACAAATGCCTGCCCAGACTTTACAACAATGTCCTTCTTGAAAATGTCATACGTTCCGGTCAGAAACGGCCATTCGTCTGGATTCCGCATTTCGGCGATACCGAGTCGCTTGAGGAATTCGATGCAATGAACCGAGAAATTTGGGACAGAATCGGCTTTCAGACCATCGGCGTGGCCGGATGGAGCCATCTTTCCAGCCGCAACGGTGCGTTGCGTTGTGCAACAAAAATAATAAATCGCGGCCCGGACACGCGATTATGAACGAAAAATCGTGCAATTTCGTCAATAAAGCGTCATAATACCCGTGGAAATTGTGTTGAATGTATACCTTCAACAATATTAATTGATAATCATCGGATTTAAGAACCTCAACCGGAGGAATTTGTAATGCACGCCAAACTACCCAGCCCGATCGACGTCCATGTCGGCGCACAAATCAGAATGCGCCGCAAGTCGCTCGGCATGAGCCAGAGTGCGCTGGCCGGGCGATTGGGCATCACCTTCCAGCAGGTCCAGAAGTATGAAAAGGGCGCCAATCGTGTCGGCGCGTCCCGTCTGCAGGCCATTGCGTCGATTCTCGGCGTTGAGGTCAGCTCCCTGTTCGCCAATGCCACGCCCGATGGCGACCCGGCCAATCCGGCCCTTGGCACGATCAATGCCATGCAGACCTTCGTGGCCTCGAATGAAGGCTTTTCGCTCAACCAAGCCTTTTCGCGCATCAAGAGCGCCGCCGTGCGCCGAAGCATCGTCGCTCTCGTGACATCGCTCGCCGCCACTGAAGCGGCGGAAAATGCCGCCGCGCCGGCGGACAAAAACGACGATTGACGCAGGTGTGACGCTCGCGTGACGCTCGATGTGGTCGAAAATGAACAACGCAACATTATCGCGTTTTCATACTGTCGACTGTCGAGAGGGAATCATGGCGGCGTCTACCACAGCTATACTTGAACAGGACAATGCAGACGAGATTCTGGCGCTCGGGCGGATGGTTTCCTATCTTTGCCAGCGCTCGAAATCTCTGGAACTGGGCATGTCGACCTATTTCCTGGAGATGGCATTGTTGTCGCTGGCCCAGGACATCAATCAGCAGGGTCTGCCGCCGGTAAGCGCAGAGCTGAATGTCGGCGCCTTCGCTCAGGCCGATCTGCATTGAGCGCTTCCGCAACGGCGTAAATCCGCCGGGATTGAGCGTTTCCACACCGATCTCCAGTCGTAGGCCCGGAAACGTTCCCTCTGCCTGTCCGGCTGGCTCCATCCTTCCGGAGAGGCATTCATATGCCCTCCCCCACATTTTCCCGGCGGAAGCCATGATGGAGGCCCGGTTCTCGCCGGGCCTCCATTCATATCAGAGCACCGCGCGGCGAAGCTCGGCAGCGGCGGCGACCATGTTGACCAGTGCCGGCCTGACCTCTTCCCATTTACGCGTCTTCAGGCCGCAATCCGGATTGATCCAGAGCTGCCGGTCGTCAAGCCGCTCTCGCGCCAGCGCCAGAAGATCGACCATTTCTCCAACCGCCGGCACACGCGGGGAATGGATGTCGTAAACGCCGGGACCGATCTGGTTCGGGTATTTGTAGGTCCGAAACGCATCCAGCAATTCCATCTTCGAACGCGAGGTCTCGATGGAGATCACGTCGGCGTCCATGGCAGCAATGGCATCGATGATCTGGTTGAATTCGGAATAGCACATATGGGTGTGAACCTGTGTGCGGTCGCCCACACCGCTGGAGCAAATGCGGAAGCATTCCACCGCCCAGCCGAGATAATCCTGCCAATGCCGGTGCCGAAGCGGCAGTCCTTCGCGAAGAGCTGCCTCATCGATCTGGATCATCTGCGCACCGGCCGCTTCGAGATCATTGACCTCATCGCGGATGGCGAGCGCGATCTGGCGGCATGTCAGGCTTCTGGCGATATCGTCGCGGACGAAGGACCAGTTGAGGATCGTCACCGGCCCGGTCAGCATGCCCTTGACGGGTTTGTCGGTGAGCGACTGGGAATATTCCCACCAGCGAACCGTCATCGCTTTCGGACGCGACACATCGCCGAAAATGATGGGCGGGCGCACATAACGCGAGCCGTAACTCTGCACCCAGGCATGCTGGGTGAAAGCGAAGCCGGAAAGCTGTTCGCCGAAATATTGCACCATGTCATTGCGCTCGAACTCGCCGTGGACGAGAACGTCGAGACCGATTTCCTCCTGCCAGCGAATGGTCATTTCGGTTTCCTTCTGCAGGAATTTTTCATATTGCGCATCCGTCAGCGCGCCCTTGGAATGCGCCGATCTGGCCTTGCGCACCTCCGGCGTCTGCGGGAAGGAGCCGATGGTCGTCGTCGGGAAAAGCGGCAGCGCAATGGCCTGCGATTGCACTTTCTGCCGCTCGGCAAACGGGCTCACCCGCTTCCTGTCGGCCTCGCCAATCGTCGCAATACGCTTCTGCACGGCGACGTCCGTTACCTTCGGCGAGGATGCACGCGCGGCAACGGCCTTGGAGGCAGCCTCCAGTTCCGTCGCGACAGCAGCCTTGCCCTCACCGAGAGCCCTGCCAAGCGCGGCAAGTTCGCCGAGCTTCTGGGTGGCGAAGGAAAGCCAGCTTTTCAGATCGGCATCGAGGCCGGTTTCCAGTTCGAGATCGACCGGGACATGCAGCAGCGAGCAGGACGGCGCGATCTGAAACGCCGCCGCACCGCGTGCCGCGATGGCGGGTTCCAATCGGGTAATAATTGCAGCGAGATCAGCGCGCCAGATGTTGCGGCCGTCGATGACACCCAGCGACAGGACGCGATTTCCCGGCAAAGCCTTCAACACCGCCTCCAGCGCATCGGGCGCTCGCACCAGATCGACATGAAGGCCCGCGACCGGAAGCGCTGCGACGGCTTCGAGATTATCCTCAAGCCCACCGAAATAGGTGGCGAGCAGGATTTTCAAATCCGGCGCGGCCTTCGACAAAGCCCGATAGGCCACGGCCAGCGCGTGCCGCTCCCCCTCGGAAAGATCGAGCACGGCGACCGGCTCATCGATCTGCACCCAGTCCGCACCGGCCGCGCGCAGGCGACGCAGCAGCTCTTCATAGACGGGCAGCAACCTTGCCAGCAGATCGAGAGGCTTGAAGGCTGCCTCGCGCGCCTTGGCGAGTTTCAGGAACGTGACCGGGCCGAGAATGACCGGACGCGTATGGATGCCGAGCGCCTTCGCCTCAAGGAAGTGGTCGACCGGCTTTTGCGAGGTGAGCACGAAATGCTGATCCTCTGAAACCTCCGGCACCATGTAGTGATAGTTGGTGTCGAACCATTTGGTCATTTCCAGCGCGGGAACGCCCTGACCATGATGCGAATGTCCTTCATGCCCATGGCCGCAGCCTGCATGCCCTTCGCTCTGGCTGCCGCGCGCCATGGCGAAATAGTTGGAGAGGGAAACATCCCCACCCGCCCATCCATAAAGGGATGGAATGGCGCCCACCATCACGGCCGTATCGAGAACGTGATCGTAAAGGGAGAAATCGTTGGACGGGATATGGGTAATCCCCTTCTCACGCTGAAGCGCCCAGTTTTCGGCGCGCAGCCTAGCTGCGGTTTCGAGCAGTTCCGTCTCGGAAATCTTGCCGGACCAGAAGCCTTCAAGCGCGAACTTCAGTTCGCGATGGCGTCCGATCCTCGGAAAACCGAGCGATGCGACTGGAATGGTCTTGTCTGGCATTGTCATACCCCATTTGGTTGTGGGGGCATGGGTAAAGCGGACGCGTGCAGGCCCGGCCTGTGCCGGACCATAGCAGCAACCACCGGGACACCCCGCCCGTGGACGTTATTTTGTCCTGGCAGGTCTCCTGGCTTACGGGTCGTCGCCTTTGTCCGTCTTCCCGGGGTTTACCCCAGTGACGTGTTGGACAAAGGCTCGCCGCTTACAGTTGCGGGGGCAGCTCCGGTCTTGCCGATCGTCGGCGCACCGGATTCCCTCTTAGCTCCGGGATCGAACAAACAAGCCCGGAGAACCATGACACCCGCATTTCTCACCACGGGTGCCACGATGTCAATAGACATAAAGAAATCTTTATATCTTTATTTCACTGAGTTCAGAGCGCGACCGCACCCGGCCCCGGCACCGCACCGGTCGGCACCTTGCCCAGAATGATCATGCCAAGCACCTCGTCCTTGGTGACATCCTGCGTGCGGGCATGGCCCACCACCTTGCCGTTCTTCATCACGAAGACCCGGTCGGCCAGATCGAAGACATCGTGAATATCGTGGCTGATGAGGAAGATGCCGATGCCCTGCCGTTTCAGCTCCTTGACGAGATCGCCCACCTGCGCCGTTTCCTGCGGCCCGAGTGCGGCCGTCGGCTCGTCCATGATGAGGATGCGGGCATCGAACAGAATGGCGCGGGCGATGGCAACGGATTGCCGCTGGCCGCCGGACAACGCCTTCACCGGCTCCTTGAATCGCCGGAAATTGGGGTTGAGACGCCCCATGACCTCGCGGGCCGAGGCTTCCATGGCGACATCGTCAAGCGTGCCCCATTTCGTCTTCAGCTCGCGGCCGAGATAAAGATTGGCCGCCGCATCGACATTGTCGGCCACGGCCAGCGTCTGGTAGATGGTCTCGATGCCGTATTTCTTGGCATCGCGGGGATTGCGGATATCGGCATCCTCGCCGTTGATGAGAATATCGCCGCCATCGCGCCGATAGGCGCCGGAGAGAATTTTGATAAGGGTCGATTTGCCCGCGCCATTGTGGCCGAGAAGGGCGACCACCTCACCGGGGAAAAGATCGACAGAAGCGTTTTCCACCGCATGGATGCCGCCGAAGGAAATGGAAATATTGCGCATTTCCACGAGGGGCGTGACTTGGTCCGTCATAGGAGTTCTCCTCGGTTCTTACTTGGCGCGGGCGCGGTAGATGGTGTCGAGCCAGACGGCGACGACCAGAACCACACCGACGACGATGCGCTGGAAGGGCGTATCGATGCCCACCAGCACCATGCCGGATTGCAGCGACTGCATGACGAGCGCGCCGAGCATCGCGCCCGCTATGGTTCCGACACCACCGGCAAGCGAGGTGCCGCCGATGACGGCCGCCGCGATGGTGTAAAGCTCGTCCAGCTCGCCCTGGGCATTGGTGGCGGCATTGAGGCGGGCGGTCGAGATGGCCGCCGCGATGGCGCACAGAACGCCCATCAGCGTGAAGATCTTCACCGTCACCCAGCGGGTCTTGATGCCGGCGAGTTCGGCCGCTTCCGGGTTGCCGCCGATGGCGAAGACATAACGGCCGAAGCGCAGTCGCGTGGCGATGAAGGTCATGACCGCACCGACGGCAAGCGCCATCAGCACCGGAATGGCGATGCCGTGCGAAATGAACAGACCGCCTTCAGGCCAGGCCATGCCATTGGCATCGGCATAGTTGCGGGCGATGTTGATCGGCCATGGGTAGCTGTTGACCACCGCCACGAAACCGATGACGACGAGGCAACCGAGCGCGGCCAGAAAATACTCCGCCCAGACGGGCCGCAACGGAAAGCCGAAACGCCGGCGCTGATGGCGGGAGTTCAGGATGGCCGCAATGATGGCGACGCAGGCGATGACGGCGGCGATCCAGCTCCATGTCGCGCCGATCGAGCCGCTGGTGCCGCCGCCCATCAGGCGGAAGGTTGAATCCATCGGCGCCACGGTGCGGCCGCTGGTGATGAACCAGGTGCCGCCGCGCCAGACCAGCAGACCGCCAAGCGTGACGATGAAGGACGGCACGTTGAGGAAGGCGATGATGGAGCCCTGCAGCATGCCGATGGCGCCGCCGACAAGAATGCCGACCATGAGCGTGACGATCCATGTCGCCCAATGTTCGAAGCCGAGGATCTGCGGCAGGATTTCCGCCTGCATGACACCCATGATCATGCCGGAAAAGCCGAGGATCGACCCGACCGACAGGTCGATATTGCGGGTGACGATAACGAGCACCATGCCGGTCGCCATGACGGCCACGGACGCGGTCTGCACGGAAAGGTTCCAGAGGTTTCGCGGCGTCAGGAACAGCCCGCCGGACAGGATATGAAATCCGATCCAGATCAGAAGAAGCGCGCCGACCATGCCGAGCAGTCTGGTATCCAACTCGGTGGCGTTGATGAAGCGCGTTATCGAGCCTGTTTTTTCCGTCTTTTGCGACGTTGTGGAATTGGATTGGGTCATATCGGCCATGAACTGCCGGTGCTCCTTACATCTTAGAGCGCTTTCGCTTTTCCCTGAATCGCGAAAACGCTCCAACGCTTTGTTCTGGCGCATTTCCGAACAGAAAACCGGGGCCCACTTTTCCTGGAAATGCTCTAACTCTTTGTTTTTACGCATTTCCGAACGGAAAACCGGGGCCCACTTTTCCTGGAAATGCTCTAAAGGCGCCGCGCCATGAACCATGGCGCAGCGCCCGAACCGGGACCTATTCGATCAATCGCAGGCTTTGACGGTTCCGGCCTTCACACCCTGGCAGGCCGTTTCCTTCTTGATCCAGCCGGCATCGATGACGACGTTCAGATTGTCCTTGGTGATGGCGATCGGCTTCAGGAAGACCGACTGCATCGTGACCTTCTTCGGGCCGCCATCAAAGGCCGTGACGCCCTTGATCTCCGTCATCTTCTTGCCGCCGGCCAGTTCCAGCGCGATGCCGGCCGCTTCCTTGCCGAGTTCACGGCTGTCCTTCCAGACCGACACCGTCTGCGTACCGAGCGCGACGCGGTTCAGCGCGGCGAAATCGGCATCCTGACCGGACACGGGAACCGAACCGGCCATGCCCTGCGCGGCGAGAGCGGCGATTGCACCGCCGGCCGTGCCGTCATTCGAGGCGACGACCGCATCGACCTTGTTGTTATTCTTGGTCAGGAACTGTTCCATGTTCTTCTGGGCATTTTCCGGCTTCCAGCCATCGGTATAGGCTTCGCCGACATTCTTGATCTTGCCGCCGTCAATGGCCGCCTTCAGCACTTCCTGCTGACCGGCGAACAGGAAGTCCGCATTCGGATCGGAAGAGGAGCCCTTGATGAAGACGTAATTGCCTTCGGGCTTCACCTTGAAGACTTCGGCAGCCTGCAGACGGCCGACTTCCTTGTTATCGAAGGTGATGTAGAAGGCGTTCTGGTTTTCGATCAGACGGTCGTAACCCACGACCGGAATGCCCTCGGCAACGGCCTTTTCAACGGCCGGGCCAATCGCGTCGCTGTCCTGCGCCAGAATGATCAGCGCGTTGGCGCCCTGCGAGATCAGCGATTCCACGTCGGTCAGCTGCTTTGCGGCGGATGATTGCGCATCGGCGGAGATGTATTTCGCGCCGGCCTTGTCGAGCGCCGCCTTGATGGCTGCCTCATCCGTTTTCCAGCGTTCTTCCTGGAAATTCGACCAGGAAACGCCAACGACGAGATCGGCCGCGATAGCCGCGGTATGCAGGGAAACGAGTACGGCTGTACCCGCCAAAAGCTTGGCAAAAGAATTCATGATGTCCTCCCGGTAAGGGCGAAGCCTGCACCTCCATGCAGGAAAAACGCCCGGAAAAAGCTGCCGGTCTCTGTGGTTTCACAATTTTCTCGACAGTCGAGAAAATTAATGTCAGAGATTCCCCATGCTGTCAACAACGGCTGCGGGCAGCATCCGGGTGCCTTGATCTTCGCTCTGGCATGCGCCATCAGAGTGGATCAGCACGACAGGAAAAAGGCCGTTCAGGGAGCATGCCCCAGCCCATGTCCGCCATTGCAAGTACGGAACTGGTGCGCCAGAAAAACAGCCTGTCGGTGATGGCGGCGCTGCGCCTGCACGGCAGCCTTTCCCATACCGACATGTCGTCTTTCACCGGGCTTGCCTCCGCAACCGTCTCCGCCATCACCACCGAACTTGAGCGGGCCGGTCTCATTCTGCGGAAAGAGCAGCTCGCGACTGCCGGCCGCGGCCGGCCACGCATTCTCTTCGGCCCGCGCGGCGCTTTCTGCCATGTCGCCATCGTCATCATCTCTTCCGACAGCGTGCAATATTCGTTGGTCGATTATGCCGGCAAGCTGGTGGACCGCTTCACCGAACAGAGGATTGCGGCTGAGAAAGGCACATTCGGCGGCGCGATCCTCGCCGGCCTCGCAAGACTTGCCGATCGCTCGCGCATCGACCGGCACGATATTCTCCAGGTCTCGATCAGCAGCAAGGGGCTGGTGGATGCGGCCGCGGCAACACTTGTCTGGTCGCCGGTTCTCGGTGACGAAAGGATCGATTTCCAGCGGCTCGTTTCCGGGGACGGCCGCATTCGCGTGACGCTGAACAACGAGACGCTGTTGGCCGCAAAAGCCATCTGGATGCGGGAGCAGGCAAAAGAAAACCCGGCGCCGGAGGCCCTCGTCACCCTGTCGCTCGGCCACAGCATCGGCCTTGGCATCGCCCGCTCGACGGGCGGCGCAATCGAGGTCAGTGCCCCCAATTTCGGCCATATGCTGCATCTGGCCGACGGCGCGCTGTGCCGTTGCGGCACCACAGGCTGCATCGAGGCCTATTCCGGGTTTTACGCCATACTGCGTTCTGCTTTCGAAGCCCCGCCGCAGGCGGAACCGGCGAAATTCGTGCCGATCGCCGAGGTGGACAAGATCGCCGCCTCGGCCCGCACCGGCGCCCGCATGGCGCGGTTCGCCTTCCGCACCGCCGGACTTGCGCTCGGCAACGGCCTTTCACGCCTCTTCAGCCTGCATGGCCATATGCCGGTCTTCATCACCGGCCCCGGCACCCGCTATTTCGATCTTCTGGAAAGCGGCCTGCGCGACGGTCTGGCGCAATCGCAGGCGGTGCGTTTCGGCGGCATGCCGAAAATCGCCATAGCGCCCAACGAGCCGGAACTGGTGTTCGAAGGGCATATGGAACACGCGCTTTCAGCCGCCGACGACTATATCCTGAGCGCCGACGGCCCGGAGAGGCCGGCGAAGAGTTCCGGGAGCTGACGGGGCAACCGGCGCATTTTCAGGCCCGCTCCGCCACCGCTTCGGCCTTTTGCCCGCCACCCATCAACACAGCCACGAACTCGTCGAGACCGGCGGCCTCGTCCTTGTTCAGGCGCAGGCCCTGTTTCGTGCGCCGCCAGAGAATGTCCTCGGCCGCACAGGCCCATTCGTGCTCAACCAGCCAGCGCACCTCGCATTCATAAAGCGTGCCGCCGAAATGCCGGCCGAGGCCGGAGACATCGGTAGCGCTGCCCAACAGTTCCGCCGCCTTGGTGCCGTAGTTTCTGACAAGTCGCTCGGCATGGCGTCCGTCAAGGAAGGGATAACGGGAGACAAGCGCCTGCACCTGCGCCTCATATCTTTGGGCACCGAAATCGCCGCCGGGAAGATGCGAGCCCGCCGTCCACGGCTTACCCTTTTCGCCAATCGCCGCACCGATCTTTTCCAGCGCATGTTCCGCCAGCCGCCGATAGGTGGTGAGCTTGCCGCCGAAAATATTGAGGAGCGGCGCTTCGCCTTCCCCCTCTTCCACTTTCAGCACATAATCGCGCGTCGCTTCCTGCGCTTTCGAAGCGCCGTCATCAAATAGCGGGCGCACGCCGGAATAGGTCCAGACGATATCTTCCGGCCGAACCGGCTCACTGAAATAGTCGCTGGCCGCATTGCAGAGATAGGAAATCTCCTCCTCGGAGATGCGAACGCTGGCCGGATCGCCCTTGTAATCGCGGTCCGTGGTGCCGATCAGCGTGAAATCGCGCTCATAGGGGATGGCGAAGATGATGCGGTTATCCAGATTCTGGAAGAAGTAGGCGCGCGGATCGGAGAACTTCCTGCGCACAATGATGTGGCTGCCCTGCACGAGCCGGACATTATGCACGTCGTTGCGGCCGAAGACGCCGGAAAGCACCTTGTCCACCCAGGGACCGGCGGCATTCACCAGCATGCGCGCTTTATGTGTCTCCGCACGTCCAGTTTTTTCGTCCAGCGTCTCGATGAGCCACAGCTCGCCTTCGCGCCGTGCGGAAACGACCCGCGTGCGGTTCATGATCGTCGCGCCGCGATTGGCCGCGTCGCGCGCATTGAGGACCACGAAACGGGCATCATCCACCCAGCCGTCGGAATATTCGAAAGCCCTGGCGAAAGCCGGCTTCAGCGGCTTGCCCGCCGGGTCCTTGCGAAGATCGAGCGTGCGGGTCGCCGGCAAAAGCTTGCGGCCACCGAGATTGTCATAAAGAAACAGGCCGAGCCGGACCATCCAGGCCGGGCGCACACCGCCTTTCTGGATGGGCAGGACGAAACGCATGGGCCAGATGACATGCGGGGCCATGGCCCAGAGGATTTCCCGCTCCATCAGCGCTTCGCGCACCAGACGAAACTCGTAATGTTCAAGGTAACGCAGGCCGCCATGAATGAGCTTGGTGGCGGCGGAAGACGTACCGGAAGCGAAATCGCCCTTTTCCGCAAGCGCCACGGAATAGCCCCTGCCCACGGCATCGCGGGCAATGCCGCAGCCATTGATGCCGCCGCCGATGACAAAAAGATCGAAAATATTCTCGCCGGACATAGAGCCTCCACGACAGCGTCGGGGATCGCGTCCCCATCGTTGAAAGACAATTGCCATAAAAACGAAAACAAAACGAATGTCAAAAGAAAACAAACGAAACACGTTCCGGCAAAGGCGAACGGCCGCTGCGCGCCGTCCACCGTATGGCCAGCCTCTTACGGGGTCTGTGTTTCAGCCGTATGTCTGGGAAACCTGCTCAAGCTCATAGAGCACGCCGCCCATATCCTTCGGGTGCAGGAAAAGAACGGGATTGCCATGCGCGCCGATCTTCGGCTCGCCATCACCCAGAATTCGAACGCCCTTTTTGACGAGATCGTCGCGCGCCGCGACAATGTCAGGCACTTCGAAGCAGAGATGGTGCGTGCCGCCGCCCGGATTTCTCTCGAGAAAAGCGGCAATCGGCGAATTTTCGCCGAGCGGATAAAGAAGCTCGATCTTGGTATTGTCAGCCTGAATGAAAACCACCGTCACACCGTGTTCAGGCAGGGATTGCGGTTCCGAGACATCTGCGCCCAGCGCCCTGTAACGGGCAATGGCGGCATTAAGATCGGGCACCGCGATGGCGACGTGATTCAATCTTCCGAACATGGCCGTCTTTCCCTCACGCGTTGCGCCTGACGCCTTCGAGCAGGTCGAGCACCTTGTTCGCAGCATCCATGACATTGGTGCCGGGGCCGAAAATCGCCGAGACACCGTGGTCGAGCAGGAACTGATAATCCTGCCGAGGAATGACGCCGCCCACGACGACGATGATGTCTTCCGCGCCCTTCTGTTTCAGCGCCTCGACCAGCTGCGGCGCCAGCGTCTTGTGACCGGCGGCGAGTGACGACATGCCGACCACATGCACCCGGTTCTGGACGGCGAGATCGGCCGCCTCGACGGGTGTCTGAAACAGGGGCCCGGCCAGCACATCGAAACCGATATCGCCAAAGGCGGAGGCGATGACCTTCGCGCCGCGATCATGCCCGTCCTGCCCGAGCTTGGCGACCATGATGCGCGGCTTGGTGCCGATCCTCTCAGCCACACCGGAAAGCCGGGCGGCAAGCGTGGCAAGTTCCGGCTCGTCCTTATAGGCCTCGCCGTAAATATCGCTCACCACCTCCGGCACGGCGGCATGGTCGCCGAAGGCCGCACGCAGCGCATCGGAAATCTCTCCCACCGTGGCGCGGGCGCGGGCGGCAACAACCGCGGCTTCGAGAATATTGCCCTTGCCGCTGCGGGCGATCTCGGAAAGCGCTGCCAAAGCGGCGGTCACGTCCTTGCCATCGCGGCGGCGGCGCGTTTCTTCGATGCGGCGGATTTGCGCGGCCCGCACGGCGGCGTTATCGATATCGAGAACATCGATATCCTCTTCATTTTCGAGACGGTAACGGTTGACGCCGACGATGACCTCCTCGCCCTTGTCCACCGCCGCCTGGCGGCGTGTCGCCGCCTCCTCGATCAATCGTTTCGGCAGGCCTTCGGCCACGGCTTTTGTCATGCCGCCCAGCGCCTCCACCTCCTCGATCAGCGCCCAGGCCTTCTCAGCCAGCTCATCGGTCAGGCTTTCGACATAATAAGAGCCAGCCAGCGGGTCGACAACCTTCGTGACGCCGGTTTCATGCTGCAGGATGAGCTGGGTATTGCGGGCGATGCGGGCGGAGAACTCCGTCGGCAGCGCAATCGCCTCATCGAAGGAATTGGTGTGCAGCGACTGCGTGCCGCCGAGCACGGCGGACATGGCTTCAAAGGCGGTGCGGACGATGTTGTTATAGGGATCCTGCTCCTGCAGCGAGACGCCGGACGTCTGGCAATGGGTACGTAGCATCAGCGACGACGCCTTCTGCGGCTTGAACTCCTCCATGATGCGCGACCAGAGCAGGCGCGCGGCGCGCAGCTTGGCAGCCTCCATGAAGAAATTCATGCCGATGGCGAAAAAGAACGACAGGCGCCCGGCGAAATCATCGACATTCAGCCCCTTGGCCAGCGCCGCCCGCACATATTCGCGACCATCCGCCAGCGTGAAGGCCAGCTCCTGCACGAGCGTCGCGCCCGCTTCCTGCATGTGATAGCCGGATATGGAGATGGAGTTGAATTTCGGCATCTCCTTCGCCGTATATTCGATGATATCGGCAATGATCCGCATCGAGGGTTCCGGCGGATAGATATAGGTATTGCGGACCATGAACTCCTTGAGGATATCGTTCTGAATGGTGCCGGAAAGGGCGGCGCGGGGCACACCCTGTTCTTCCCCCGCAACGATGAAACTGGCGAGCACCGGAATGACCGCGCCGTTCATGGTCATGGACACCGAGACTTTTTCGAGCGGAATGCCATCGAACAGGATTTTCATGTCCTCGACGCTGTCGATCGCCACGCCCGCCTTACCGACATCGCCCTCCACACGCGGATGATCGCTGTCATAACCGCGATGGGTGGCGAGATCGAAGGCAACCGAAACACCCTGCTGGCCGGCGGCGAGCGCCTTGCGGTAAAAGGCGTTCGAGGCTTCGGCCGTGGAAAAACCGGCATATTGGCGGATCGTCCAGGGCCGGCCGGCATACATGGTCGCACGCGGGCCGCGCGTGAAAGGCGAAAAGCCCGGCAGGCTGTCCAGATGGGAAATCTTCTGCAGATCGTCAGCGGTATAGAGCGGCTTGACCTCGATGCCTTCAGGCGTGTGCCAGACGAGCGTTTCCGGTGAACGCTTCAGCTCTTTCTCTGCAAGCTGCAGCCAATCCCGCACCGTTTTTTCACCCGACATGCATCTCTCCCCTTCTGCATTTCATTTTAGCACTGTGGCCGGTGATCGTGACGAAAATCGAACGATCCGCCCGCAGGTCCGACCCCGTAAACCGCTCCGACCCACATGCGTTCCGGAAAAACGGCAGCGGCCATCACTCGAATTCGAGGATCACTTCATCCACCGCGAGGCTGTCGCCCGGTTTTGCCGCCACTCTGGCAACGCGGCCGCGTTTTTCCGCGCGCAGAATGTTTTCCATCTTCATGGCCTCCACCGTCGCCAGCGCCTGCCCGGCCTCCACCTCATCGCCCTCACCCACCGAAATACCGGTGATGACGCCCGGCATCGGGCAAAGCAGCAGTTTCGATGTATCCGGCGGCAGTTTTTCCGGCATCAGCAGCGCCAGTTCCGCCACACGCGGGCTGCGCACATGGGCACGAATATCCATGCCGCACCAGCGCAGGCGGATCGCAGCACCTGCTAGATCGACCTTGGCGGCGATAACCTCACCCGCGACCGTGAACAGGCCGAGGCTCTGGCCGGGAAGCCAGCCGGTATCGACGCTGAGCGCCGCGCCGTCTTCAAAACGGACCGCCGTACCATCCGTGCCGGTTTCAACGCTGACCCTGTGACGGGATGCGCCAAACGACACCACCCAGTCCTGACCGACGATGCGGCGGTGATTGCCGATGGTGCCGGAAATTTCGACCGCGCGGCTCTGCAGCCGCTGATGGATGATGGCGGCGATGGCGGAAAGCTGGCGCGCCGTGGCCTCATCCGGTTCCACGCCGGAAAATCCTTCCGGAAATTCTTCCGCGATAAAGCCCGTCGTCAGGCGACCGGCGCGGAAACGCTCATGCTGCATGACGGCCGACAGGAAGGGCAGATTATGGCCGATACCCTCCACCTCGAAACGATCCAGCGCCTGCCCCATGGCGTCGATGGCGGTTTCACGATCCTTGCCCAGAGCGCACAGCTTGGCGATCATCGGATCGTAATACATCGAAATCTCGCCGCCTTCGAAGACGCCGGTATCGTTGCGGATAACCGTTCCGTTCTCCTGCGCACCTTCCTGCGGCGGGCGATATCGCGTCAGCCGGCCGATGGAGGGCAGGAAGTTGCGATAGGGATCTTCTGCATAAAGCCGGCTTTCAATCGCCCAGCCGTTCAGCTTCACGTCCGCCTGCCCGAAGGAGAGCTTTTCTCCTGATGCCACACGGATCATCTGTTCGACCAGATCGATGCCGGTGATGAGTTCCGTGACCGGATGCTCCACCTGCAGGCGGGTGTTCATTTCCAGAAAGTAGAAATTCCTCTCGCCATCGACGATGAATTCCACCGTGCCGGCCGAATGGTAACCGACCGCTCTCGCCAGCGCCACGGCTTGCTCGCCCATGGCTTTGCGGGTCGCTTCGTCCAGAAAGGGCGATGGGGCTTCCTCGATGACCTTCTGGTTACGGCGCTGGATCGAGCATTCGCGTTCACCCAGATAAAGTGTGTTGCCGTGCTTGTCGCCCAGCACCTGAATTTCAATGTGGCGCGGCTGGGTGACGAATTTTTCGATGAATATCCGGTCGTCGCCGAAGGAGGACTTCGCCTCGTTCTTCGAGGACTGGAAACCCTCGCGTGCCTCGGTGTCGTTCCAAGCGATGCGCATGCCCTTGCCGCCACCGCCAGCGGATGCCTTGATCATCACCGGATAGCCGATTTCGGCCGCGATCTTCACCGCCTCGTCGGCATCGGTAATCAGGCCCATATGACCGGGCACGGTGGAAACACCCGCTTCTGCCGCGAGCTTCTTGGAAGTGATCTTGTCACCCATCGCCTTGATGGCACCGACCGGCGGACCAATAAAGGTCACGCCCGCCTTTTCCAGCGCCGCGGCGAAGGCGGCATTTTCGGAGAGAAAACCGTAACCCGGATGCACGGCATCCGCCCCGGTCTTCGCGATTGCCTCAAGAATCTTGTCGATGACGATATAGGACTGCGATGAGGGGGCCGGGCCGATATGAACGGCCTCATCCGCTTGTCTCACATGCAGCGCATTGGCATCCGCATCCGAATAGACCGCGACAGTGGCGATGCCCATCTTCTTCGCCGTCTTGATGACCCGGCAGGCGATCTCGCCGCGATTGGCGATGAGGATTTTCTTGATCATGCGGTTATTCTCCCCTCGCATCGTCATCATCGTCGCGGAATTTCTTTTCATAGGGCATCATCAGGATCGCCGAGGCAGTGGCGGCCGCGCCGAACAGGGATGCAATGGGCATGACGACCAGCAGCACGGGCACGACCGGATTTGCGGCGCGGCCGATGCGCGCGCCCAAACCGCCAATGTCGAGAAAGATCAGCGCTGCACCGACGCAGACGCCGATCAGCACGCCGACCGCCGCATTGAGCGCCATGAAACGCAACATTTGCCGATGATCGAGCCGGGCGGCTTCCGGCGTCATCTTTGGCTTCGGATCACGACTGCCGGATGCCCTGCCTGCGTTGCCACCGCGGCGTTGCCTCAGCCAGCGTCGCAGCCATTGCAGGTCCATATGGAGTATGTCGACAATCATGCTCCTCCTCCCCCCTCAGGAAAAATGTCGCCGCCTGCCCTCAAATCTCGAAGAAATTCTCGAAGGATTCCGGGAAGTTCTGCCGCGCAACGCGCTCGTCAATCACCAGCATCGCCTGATAGGAAAGCGGATCGAAATTCTTCTCCGCCGGCACGACCTCGCGGCCGAAGAGCAGGTTGAGGCGGGCGGCGTCGAGATTGCCGCGCTCGAAGGGCTCGGCACCGAAATGATGCCAGAGCGAGTGCAGGAAGGCGGCATCGATG
The DNA here is from genome assembly GCF_053522385.1 of Agrobacterium sp. 22-223-1. NCBI lineage: Bacteria > Pseudomonadati > Pseudomonadota > Alphaproteobacteria > Hyphomicrobiales > Rhizobiaceae > Agrobacterium > Agrobacterium sp. 22-223-1. The sequence goes on along the minus strand of NZ_JBNWCN010000002.1, from coordinate 460,065 downwards.
CGATGCTCCTTGGTGTCGTTGCGCGCCCGGCGGGGTATCATCTTGATAGGCGTTACCCCTTTGGGGTTGGCGCGGCGGATGGTGAACTGGACACCCGTGCTCGGCATGCCGGAGGGAAATCCCTTGTGTTTGGTCATTTCGGGCAGGTTCGCCATCTTTTGTCCTTCCAGAACATTTCCAGTAAAAGCTGCCTTGCTTTTACGTCCGGAAATGCGTCAATTCAAATAGTTAGAGCGCTTTTGGCGCTCTAATCTTTCCTTATGCCCTGCCGATCTTGTCCTCAGTCTTCGTCTCGAAGTCGGAGGCATCGTGGCGTTCATGCAATTGTTCAGACGGATCGCCCGAGGTCTTGTTGACGATCACGCCACGCTTGACCGCCGGGCGTTCGCCGATTTCGAGCGTCCAGCGCATGACGTGTCTGTAACCGTCGGCTTCAAGGAACGCACCGGCATCGCCATAGGCCTGGCCGAGCGCGATCTTGCCATACCACGGCCAGACGGCCATGTCGGCGATCGTATATTCCGAACCCGCCAGATAGCGGTTTTCAGCCAAATGCCGGTCCAGCACGTCGAGCTGGCGTTTGACTTCCATGGCGTAGCGGTCGATGGCGTATTTGATCTTCACCGGCGCATAGGCATAAAAATGGCCGAAACCACCACCGAGGAAGGGGGCGGAGCCCATCTGCCAGAACAGCCAGTTCAGCGCCTGCGTGCGGGCATTGCCCTCTTTCGGCAGGAAGGCGCCGAATTTTTCCGCGAGGTAAACGAGGATCGAGCCGCTTTCGAAAACGCGCGTCGGCTCAGGCGTCGAGTGATCCATCAGCGCCGGGATCTTGGAATTCGGATTGACGCCGACGAAACCGGAACCGAACTGGTCGCCTTCGCCGATCTTGATCAGCCAGGCATCATAGTCTGCGCCCTTGTGGCCGGCGGCCAGCAATTCTTCCAGCATGATGGTGACCTTCTGGCCATTCGGCGTCGCCAGCGAATAAAGCTGCAGCGGATGCTTGCCGACCGGCAGTTCCTTTTCATGGGTGGGACCGGCAATCGGGCGGTTGATATTGGCGAACTGGCCGCCATTGCCCTTGTCCCAGGTCCAGACCTTGGGCACCTCATATCCGGCGGGGAAATTATCTGCGGAGGAATTTTCGGCCATGAAAATGTGTCCTTGTGCGTTTCGGGAGGACATCCGGACATCCGGGCGCCTGAACAAACATATAGTAAGGTGGCCGAAGCATTTTTCCAGTCTCAGAGCGGAATAGTGTCGTGTTTCTTCCAGCGGGTTTCCACGCTCTTGTTACGCAGCGACGCGAAGGCGCGGGCGATGCGGCGGCGCGAGGAATGCGGCATGATGACCTCATCGATGAAACCGCGTTCCGCCGCCACGAAGGGGTTGGCGAAACGCTCTTCATATTCCTTCGTGCGCGCGGCGATCTTTTCCGGATCGGCAAGCTCGGAGCGATAGAGGATTTCCGCCGCACCCTTCGCGCCCATCACGGCGATTTCCGCCGTCGGCCAGGCGTAATTCACATCCGCGCCGATATGTTTGGAGGCCATCACGTCATAAGCGCCGCCATAGGCCTTGCGGGTGATCAGGGTCACCATCGGCACCGTCGCTTCCGAGTAGGCGAAGAGAAGTTTCGCGCCGTGCTTGATGACACCGCCATATTCCTGTGCGGTGCCGGGCAGGAAACCCGGCACATCCACCAGCGTCAGCAGCGGGATGTTGAAGGCATCGCAGAAGCGCACGAAACGGGCGGCCTTGCGCGAACTGTCGATATCAAGGCAGCCGGCCAGCACCATCGGCTGATTGGCGACAACGCCCACCGTCTGACCTTCGAGGCGGATGAAGCCGGTGATGATGTTGCGGGCAAAGGCCTCCTGCAACTCGAAGAAATCGCCCTCGTCGGCCAGCGCGTGGATCAGTTCCTTCATGTCATAGGGCTTGTTGGAACTATCAGGGATCAGCGTATCGAGACGTGCTTCCAGCCGCGCCGGATCGTCGTGGAACGGGCGCGCCGGCGGCTTTTCGCGATTGTTCAGCGGCAGGAAATCGAACAGCAGCCGCACATGTTCCAGCGTCTCGATGTCGTTTTCATAAGCGCCGTCGGCGACAGAGGATTTTTTCGTGTGTGTGGAGGCTCCGCCCAGTTCTTCGGCTGTGACGATCTCGTTCGTCACGGTCTTCACCACATCCGGCCCGGTCACGAACATGTAGGAGGTATCACGCACCATGAAGATGAAATCGGTCATAGCAGGCGAATAAACCGCACCGCCGGCACAAGGCCCCATGATGACGGAAATCTGCGGCACGACGCCGGAGGCGACGACATTGCGCTTGAACACATCGGCATAACCGCCAAGCGAGGTCACGCCTTCCTGAATACGCGCGCCGCCGGAATCATTGAGACCGATCACCGGCGCGCCGTTGCGCACCGCCATATCCATGATCTTGCAGATTTTCTGGGCATGGGTTTCCGAGAGCGAACCGCCAAGCACGGTGAAATCCTGCGAAAACACATAGACCTGCCGGCCATTGATGGTGCCCCAGCCGGTGACGACACCGTCACCCGCCACCTTCTGCTCCGCCATGCCGAAATCCACCGCCCGGTGGGTGACGTACATGTCATACTCTTCGAAGGAACCTTCATCCAGGAGCACGTCGATACGCTCGCGCGCCGTCAGCTTGCCCTTGCCATGCTGCGCCTCGATCCGCTTGACGCCACCGCCGAGCCGCGCCTCAGCGCGCCGCGTTTCCAATTGCTCCAGAATGCCAGGCATGTTTCCTCCATGCGTTGTGCCACGATCAATAGCCCAGAAAACATTCGCCAAGAAGCCTTGATCGTGCGCGTATGCGTGCCATAAATATTTGCAATGTTTAATTTTGCAAAGTTGCAACATGGCGACGGAAAAACTCTTCATCGGCCGCAAGGTTCGCGGCCTTCGCGAAAACGCCCGCGCCACGCAGGCGCAATTCGCCGAACGGCTCGGCATTTCCGCGAGCTACCTGAACCAGATCGAGAATAACCAGCGCCCGGTTTCGGCCAGCGTTCTGGTGACGCTGGTGGAAAAATTCCAGCTCGACATGGCGGAACTGGCGACCGGTGAAAGCGACCGGCTGGTTTCCGCCGTGCGCGAGGCGCTGAAAGACCCGCTGTTCCTGAACTACGAGCCGGGGCTTCAGGAGTTGAAGCTGATTGCCCAGAACGCGCCGGGTTTTGCCCATGCACTGCTGCGCGCCCATCAGGCCTATCGCCAGAACAGCGAGCAGCTGGTGCAGCTGGATGACCGGCTGGGCCGCGGCACCGCACAGGTGGAAAGAACCCCCTATGAGGAGGTGCGCGACTTCTTCCACTTCGTCGACAATTACGTCGCCGAGATCGATCTTCTGGCCGAGGAGCTGGCGGAAGAACTGGAGATAGAAGGCGGCGAGACCTATGGCATTCTGGCGGCGCATCTGAAGAGCCGCTACGGCATCCATATCACCCGAACCGAGGCGGCCGGCGGTCTGATCCGGCACTTCGATCCTGCCGGCAAGACGCTCGCCCTCAGCTCCTACATGGCCGCGCCGACCCGCTGTTTTCAGCTTGCATTGCAGATCGCCCAGCTTCACGCCGGTGCGACGGTGGACAGGGTGCTGGCCGGCGCCGGTTTCCGCAATGCGGAAGCTGCGGAAATCTGTCGTATCGGGCTGCACAATTATTTCGCCGCAGCCCTCATCCTGCCCTATGGCCGCTTTCACCGGGCGGCGCAGGAACTGCGCCACGATCTCGAGCTTCTCGCCGTGCGTTTCGGCGCGAGCCTTGAGCAAGTGGCCCACCGGCTGAGCACCTTGCAACGGCCGGGCATGAAGGGCGTGCCGATCTTTTTCGCCAAGATCGACCGCGCCGGCAACATCACCAAACGCCACAGCGCCACGCGGCTGCAATTTGCCCGTTTCGGGGCGGCCTGTCCGCTGTGGAATATCCATCAGGCCTTCGAAAGCTCCGACAGGATCGTGCGGCAACTGGCGGAAACGCCGGACGGCGTGCGCTATCTTTCCATCGCCACGCAGATCGAAAAGGCCGGCGCCGGTTTCAACACGGAGAGACCGCGTTATGCCATCGCGCTCGGCTGCGAAATTTCACACGCGCAGAATTTCGTTTATGCCGATACGCTCGATCTCGGCAATGCGGCCTCCTTCAAACCGATCGGCATTTCCTGTCGGGTCTGCGAGAGGGTGGATTGCGTGCAACGCGCCGTGCCGCCGCTGAAACGCAAGCTGCATTTCGATCATCTTTCGCGCGGAGCCCTGCCCTACAGTATCGCCGATTTTTAACCCCGTTCAGGGCAGCGGCACCATGGCGCGCCGCATGATGTTAGCGTAGTAGCCCCAGAAAAGCCGCGCGGCCACGGAGCGCCATGGCGACCAGAGCGCCGCGCGCTCCGCCAGCCACTTCGCCTCCGGCCTGACCTCCAGGGCAAGCGCATGAGCCACCGCCGATCTCAGCGCCACATCGCCGACCGGAAAAATATCCGGGTGCCCGCCGCAGAACATCAGATAGACCTCCGCCGTCCACGGGCCGATACCGCGAAGCGCAACCAGCTCGGAAAGGGCCGCGCGTCCCTCCTTGCGCACCACGCCGTCAAGATCGATCTTCCCTTCCGTGACGGCGCGCGCCAGCCCTTCCAGCGTCGTCGCCTTGGCCCGCGAAAGGCCGAAAGTGGCGCGCAATTCCTCCGATGCGCCGAGATAATTTTCCGCCGTGACCGCGCCGCCGGTGCCGGCAAGGATACGCGCCCATATGGCATTGGCGCTGGCGCGCGACACCATCTGCGAGACGACGATGTGGGCAAGGCCGGAAAAGCCGGGCTCATGAATGCGCAGTTCCAGCGGACCGGCTTTTTCGATGACGAGGCCGAGAGCCGGATCGAGGTGGGCGAGATGCTCCAGCCCTTCGCTGATGTCGTCCATCCCGGTAATGATTTTCATGTCCGTCATTCCATATGCCGCTAGCCGGCTGGTAGGGTGCTTTAAAACATGGCAGAAGAAACCATGCCTTCGCCTCTCCGTCAAAAACCGGTTTACCGTTTCGCACCAAGCCCCAATGGCCTGCTGCATCTCGGCCACGCGCTTTCCGCTTTCCTGAACCACGATATGGCGCGGGAAAATGGCGGCCGCTTTCTGCTGCGTATCGAGGATATCGACCAGACACGCTGCACCCCGGAGCTGGAACAGGCGATCTATGATGACCTTGGCTGGCTGGGTCTCGACTGGGAGAACCCGGTGCGGCGGCAATCGGAGCATTTCGAAGAGTACCGCGTGGCGCTGGACAGGCTGATCGAGGCAGGACTTGCTTACCCTGCCTTTCTGAGCCGTGGAGAAACCAAGGCAATCGTTCGTACTTTCGAGGCGGAGGGCGGGTTGTGGCCCCGCGATCCCGATGGCGCGCCGCTTTACCCGGCCATCGACCGGGAGAGGCCAAGGGCGGAGCGGGATGCGCTGCTCGCCTCCGGCCGTCCGCACGCCTGGCGGCTCGACATGGAAAAGGCGATCCACGCCGCCGGTATCCCCCTGTTCTGGCAGGAAAGCGGCGACGGCGAGACGGGACAAATCGAGGCCCTGCCAGCGCTTTGGGGCGATGTGGTGCTGTCGCGTTCCGACGCGCCTTCGAGCTATCACCTTTCCGTTGTGGTGGATGACGCGTTGCAGGGCATAACGCATGTGGTGCGCGGCATGGATCTCTATCACGCCACCGCCATTCACCGGCTGTTGCAACACCTGCTGGACCTGCCGCAACCGGCCTATCATCATCACCGGCTGATCTTGGGCGCGGACGGGCGCAAGCTCTCGAAAAGCGAAGGCAGCACCGGGCTTTCCGCCCTTCGTTCGGAAGGTGCTGCGCCCTCAGATATCCGCCGGCTTGTCGGTCTCCTCTAGCGCCTGCCCGCGGCGCGCGCCGTTGCCGCCGATATTGCGGCGGATGATCTGCCGGACCTTGTATTTCATCAGCGCGGCATTCACCTCCGCTCCGAGCATGAAGATGACGCCGACCATGTAAAGAAACACCAGCACCACCATCACCGAGGCGAGACCGGCATAGGTGGCGGCATAATTGGCGAAGGTGGAGAGATAATAGGCGAAGATCGCCGCACCGATGACCCAGAAGATCATCGTCAGGAGAATGCCCGGCCAGACATCCCAGATGCGGCGCTTGCCGGCCGGAAGCCACAGATGCGCCGCCACCAGCCCCGCCGTCAGCACGACGATGGTGCCATAGAGACCGAGGCTGGAGACGGTGTTCAGAACATCCGTCAGCCAGGGAAACTTCTCCTCCGCAAAGGACATGGCGACCGGCACCGCAACAAGCACGATACTGATGCCGGTGAAGACCACAACGGCGATCAGCACATAAAGCAGGCTGAGCAGGCGGGTGACATACCACCAGCGCGTTTCGGTGACACGATAGGCGCGGTTCAATGAAATGCGCAGCGCCTCGACACCATTGGACGCAAAATAGGCGGCCGCCAGCACCGAAATCGTCAGCAGCCCGCCGCGCGGAATGGTCAGCACCTGCTGCACCTGCGCCGCCAGCGGCCCGGCAATCGCTTCCGGCCAGGTGTCGAAAATCAGATGCACCGCCGTTTCGGAAAACTGGTCCGCCCCCAGAAAACCGGCAAGAGCCGTGCCGAAGATCAGGAACGGAAACAGGGCCAGCAGGATCGACAGCGCCATATGGCTCGCCATCGCCCAGCCGTCATCCTCGGCGAAATGGGAATAGGCATCGAAGGCAACCTTGCCTGCCAGGCGCACTGCGGCAACCATGTCACCTCCATTCATCGGCATTTCATTTGTAACTTCGAGCCGAATATGGGAAATCAGCTTCGCTTTGTACAGCGCGCAAGCTGGCCTTTCGGTTCCAGAAGGGCACGGATTTCGCGCGATCGGATTTTAACGGGCCGGGCAATCGGGCCAGAACAACAGTCAGTTTCCCGGAGCGGCAAATGTCTGAAAAACCCGTCATCATCATTACCGGATGCTCCTCGGGCATCGGCGCCCATTGCGCCGGCGCGCTCCACCGGGACGGCTGGCGGGTTTTCGCCACCGTGCGGCGCATCGCCGACATGGCGGCGCTTGAAAACCAGGGCATCGAGACCCTGATCATGGATTATACCAAGCCCGAAACCATCGCCGCGCTGGTGGACACTGTCGCCGCCCGGACGGGCGGCCGCATCGATGCGCTTTTCAACAACGGCGCCTATGGCCAGCCGGGCGCGGTGGAGGATTTGCCTGTCGAGGCGCTGCGGGCGCAGTTCGAAACCAATGTCTTCGGCTGGCACGATCTGACGCAGCGGGTCATTCCCTTCATGCGCGCCCGGGGTGCGGGGCGCGTCGTGCATTGCTCCTCCATTCTCGGCCTTGTGCCTTATCGTTATCGCGGCGCTTACACCGCCTCGAAATTCGCCCTCGAGGGGCTGGGCGTCACGCTGCGCATGGAGCTTCAGGGCAGCGGCATCCATGTCAGCCTGATCGAACCGGGGCCAATCACCTCCAAATTCACCGCAACGGCGCTTGCCCATATCAACGAGCACATCGATCTCGAAAATTCCGCTCATGCGGCGGAATATAAACGCCAGCTGGCGCGCATGGATGGTTCCGGCCCCGTCAACCGCCACAAGCTCGGCCCGGACGCCGTTTATGCCGTGTTGAAACATGCCCTGACGGCCAAAAGGCCGAAACCGCATTATCCCGTTACCGTGCCGGCCAAACAGGGGCTTGTGCTGAAACGGCTCTTGCCTGCCGGACTTTTCTATCGTCTGCTGCGCAGATTCGATTGAGGAGGAGTAATACCGCATGTCCGGCTTCACAACCGTTCTGGCCCTTATCGTCATGGGCCTCGTCGTCATCGTGCTGATACGCGGCCTCTTCAACATGCTGAAGGGACAGGACGCCAACCGCTCCAACAAGCTGATGCAGCTTCGCCTGCTTTTGCAGGCTGTGGCGATTGTGCTGATCATGTTCACCCTCTGGCTCACCGGCGGTGGCCGCTGACATGGTGAAGCTGAACAAGATCTATACCCGTACCGGCGACAAGGGCACCACGGCGCTGGTTTCCGGCCCGCGCCGCCTGAAGCACGATCTTCGCGTCGAGGCCTATGGCACGGTGGACGAGACCAATTCGGCCATCGGCGTCGCACGGCTTCATACGGGTGGGATGGAAAAGCTGGATGCCATGCTTTTCCGCATCCAGAACGATCTTTTCGATCTCGGCGCCGATCTCGCCACGCCGGATAGCGGCGAACCGCTTTCCTACGAGCCGCTGCGCATCGTCGAAAGCCAGGTCACGCGGCTGGAAAACGAAATCGACGATCTCAATGCCGCCCTTGAACCGCTGACCTCTTTCGTGCTGCCGGGCGGCAGTGCTGCGGCGGCCAGCCTGCATATGGCGCGCACCGTCTGCCGGCGCGCGGAGAGACTGATGGTGGAACTTTCCGTCACTGAGAATGAGATCGTCAGCCCGGCGGCGCTGAAATATGCCAATCGCCTGTCCGACTTCCTGTTCGTCGCCGCCCGCTTCGCCAATGATGCCGGCAAGGCCGATATATTGTGGGTTCCCGGCAAGAACCGCTAAAGCGTTTCAATGACGCAACCAAAGGGCGTTCGATGTTCATACCGCTGCACGATGCGAATTCCCTCAAGCATATCCGGCTGCAATATGTCACCATCGGCCTGATCGTGGTCAATGTGCTGGTCTGGCTGTTTACCGGGGTGCTGGCCAGCGATACTGAGGCCAATGCCGCAGCCCTCGGCCTCGGTTTCATTCCGGCAGTGGTGTTCGACTACGCCTATCTGGAACCCGCCCTGCAAGTCGTGCCCGATGACCTGACCGTCGTTACCTATGCTTTCCTGCATCTGGATTTCTGGCATCTGGCCGGCAACATGCTGTTTCTCTGGGTCTTCGGCGACAATGTCGAGGATGCGCTCGGCCATTTCCGTTTCCTGATTTTCTACATCGCCTGCGCCATCGCCGGCGCGCTGTTTCACGGTTTCGTCGCCCCCACCTCGGAGGGGCCGCTGATCGGCGCTTCGGGTGCGGTTTCCGGCGTCGTCGCGGCCTATTTCCTGCTGCATCCCAGGGTTCGCGTCTGGGTGCTGGTTCTCATGCGCATTCCGCTTCCTTTGCCCGCCTTCATTCCGCTGGCGCTGTGGATCGGCCAACAGTTCCTGATGCTGGCGCTCGGGCTAGAGGAAAACGTTTCCTGGGGCGCGCATGTGGGTGGCATCATGGCTGGCGCAATCATGGTGATTTTCATGCGCAGGCGGGGCGTTCCCCTGTTTGATCGCACCATTGTTCCGCCGAGGGCGGCACAGTTCAAGAATCCGTCGCAAACGGCGGGGTTGTCGCAAATCGAACGGGGCTATGACGGGAGCAGATGAGCTCTTGCGAAAGAGATAGAGTATTTACGTGAACGTCAACGTAAGATATGCCTTACGTGCATGTGATAATGAAGATTGCTCCGTTGTAATTGCGGGAAAAATGCTTATCCATGTCGCCAACCTGTTTTTGGAGGTCCGCGCGGTCAACTGGCCAAAGCGGACAGGAGTTTGAGGAAAGCCGCCGATGAAGATCCTTGTCCCCGTCAAACGAGTCGTCGATTACAACGTTAAGATCCGCGTAAAATCGGATGGTTCAGGCGTTGAGCTTGCGAATGTGAAGATGTCGATGAACCCGTTCGACGAAATCTCGGTGGAAGAGGCGCTGCGCCTGAAGGAAGCGGGCAAGGCCGAAGAGGTCGTGGTCGTCTCCATCGGCCCGGCCAAGGCGGAAGAAACGCTGCGCACCGCGCTCGCCATGGGCGCCGACCGCGCCATTCTGATCGAGACCGACGAGACGGTCGAGCCGCTCGCCGTCGCCAAGCTTTTGAAGGGCGTTGCCGAGGCCGAACAGCCCGGCCTCGTCATCGTCGGCAAGCAGGCGATCGATGACGATTCGAACCAGACCGGCCAGATGCTGGCAGCATTGCTCGGCTGGGGCCAGGGCACCTTCGCCTCCAAGGTCGTACCGTCCGACGGCAAGGTCGCAGTCACCCGTGAAGTCGATGGCGGTCTGCAGACCGTTGAGCTGAAGCTTCCCGCCGTCGTCACCACCGATCTTCGTCTCAATGAGCCGCGTTATGCATCGCTGCCGAACATCATGAAGGCGAAGAAGAAGCCGCTCGACAAAAAGTCGCCGGCCGATTTCGGCGTCGATGTTTCGCCGCGCCTGAAGGTGCTGAAGACCGAAGAGCCGGCAGGCCGCAAGGCCGGCATCAAGGTCGGCTCGGTTGCCGAACTGGTCGAAAAGCTCAAAGCCGACGGCGTCCTCTAAGGTTTCGGAAAAGGGAGATATTCTTATGGCCATTCTTCTTCTGGCAGAACACGACAACGCAACCCTTTCCGACCTGACGGGCAAGACGCTGACGGCGGCAACGCAAATCGGTGGCGACGTCCATGTTCTCGTCGCCGGTTCCGGTGCAAAGGGCGCAGCTGACGCAGCAGCGAAACTCTCCGGCGTTTCCAAGGTGCTGCGCGCCGACGACGCGTCCTATGCCAATGCGCTGGCAGAACCGCTGGCGGCGCTGATCGTTTCGCTCGCGCCTTCCTATGATGTCATCATCGCGCCGGCCACCGCCTCGGCCAAGAACGTGACGCCGCGCGTTGCGGCGCTTCTCGACGTGGCCCAGATCTCGGAAATCATCGAGGTCGTCAGCCCTGACACCTTCAAGCGGCCGATCTATGCCGGCAACGCCATCCAGACGGTGCAGGCGACCGATGCGAAGAAGGTCATCACCGTGCGTCCGACCGCCTTTGCAGCCGCCGCCGAAGGTGGTTCGGCAGCGGTTGAAACCATCGGCGCTGCCGCAAACCCCGGCCTCTCCAGCTTCGTTTCCGATGCTCTGGCATCGTCCGACCGTCCGGAACTGACATCGGCCAAGATCATCATCTCGGGTGGCCGCGCGCTCGGTTCGTCGGAAAAGTTCAAGGAAGTGATCCTTCCCGTCGCCGACAAGCTCGGTGCCGCCGTCGGCGCCAGCCGTGCGGCTGTCGATGCGGGTTATGCACCGAACGACTGGCAGGTTGGCCAGACCGGCAAGGTGGTTGCACCGCAGCTTTATATCGCCGCCGGCATCTCGGGTGCGATCCAGCACCTGGCCGGCATGAAGGATTCGAAGGTCATCGTCGCCATCAACAAGGACGAGGAAGCGCCGATCTTCCAGGTGGCCGACTATGGCCTCGTCGCAGACCTCTTCGAGGCGCTGCCCGAACTGCAGAAGGCGCTGTAATTTAAGCATAAATTGGGGGCGGCGCGTTTTTTAAACGCGCCGCCTTCTCTTTTTCGGCGATATGCGTAACATCGCCGGCAATAACGCAGACAAAATCCCTGAGAGGAGACCAGCCTATGACCGCCCCCTTTAAGAACATCGGTGTCATTGGAGCCGGTCAAATGGGATGCGGCATTGCGCATGTCTCCGCCATTGCCGGCTACAAGGTCCATATCTACGATCTTTCCAAGGAAGGCATCGAGGCCGGTCTTGCCACGATCAACGGCAATCTCGCCCGCCAGGTCACCAATGGCAAGCTTTCGGACGACGCCCGCAAGCAGGCGCTGGCGCTCATCAGCGGTTCGACCGACATCAACGATCTGGCAGCCATGGATCTCGTCATCGAGGCCGCGACGGAAAACGAGGAAATCAAGCGCAAGATTTATGCGCAGGTCTGCCCGATCCTGAAGCCCGAGGCGCTGCTCGCCACCAATACCTCGTCGCTCTCCATCACCCGGCTTGCATCCGCCACCGACCGTCCCGAACAGTTCATGGGCATCCACTTCATGAATCCGGTGCCGGTCATGAAGCTGGTGGAACTGGTGCGCGGCATCGCCACCAACGAAAAGACCTTCGACGCGGCCAAGGACTATGTGCGGACGCTGGAAAAGGCGATCACCGTTGCCGAGGATTTCCCGGCCTTCATCGTCAATCGCATCCTGCTGCCGATGATCAACGAGGCGATCTATACGCTTTATGAAGGCGTCGGTTCGGTGGAAGCCATCGACACCGCCATGCGGCTCGGCGCCAACCACCCGATGGGGCCGCTGCAGCTTGCCGATTTCATCGGTCTCGACACCTGTTTGTCGATCATGCAGGTGCTGCATGACGGCCTCTCCGACAGCAAGTATCGCCCCTGCCCGCTGCTGGTCAAATATGTCGAGGCCGGCTGGCTCGGCCGCAAATCCGGCCGCGGCTTCTACGACTATCGCGGCGAGACGCCGGTTCCGACGCGCTGATCCCCTTCACCTGAACCCTCAGGCGATGAGCAGGTAAATGATCGATCCGACGCCGGCGGCGACGACGGATGCAGCCGTGAGCAACCCGCAATAAACGAGCGTTCCGGAAACGGCGGCGACGAATACGCGCCCTACCGCGTTGGCGGCGAGTGCAGCGAGGATAGCGCTCGCCACGATATCCGGCGACAGATTTTGTGCGCTGGTTCGCAACGCACTGAGAACGGCGACATCGGCATCGAATATGGCCGACAAGGCCGTGAGGGCGATGAAACCGCCCGCGCCGATCCAGACGAGCAGAACGGCATTCAGCGTTCTCGTCGCGGCAAAGAGCGTGGCGAAGATGGCAAGCGGCACCAGTTCAAACGGGTTCTTTGCGTCGATTTCCTGCCCTGGCTGCATATCCTGCAGCCTTATCAGGCCGGCGCCGCTTAACCCGAGAACCAGTGCGGCGGCCAGCGTTACCGGTGCGATAAGGGAAAATGTCGTCAGCGAAAGGGCAAGAACGATAACGAGGACCCGGAGCAGCGATACCGCCGCGGCCAGCGCCGCCACACCGGCCAGAGGCCACACGTTTTCACCGCTTTTCGCCTTCTGCCCGAAGCTGGCGGTTACGGCGGTCGATGAAACGAGGGCGCCCGCCAGCCCGGTCACCAGCAGGCCACGGGTTGAGCCGAGGAGGCGCACGGCAATATAACCGCAATAGGAAATCGTGGCGCTGAGCACGGTGAACAACCATATTTCCCAGGGGTTGAAGCCGCCCCACGGATCGATCGTCCGGTTCGGAAGGATCGACAGGCCAACGGCGGTCATCACGGCAAGCACCAGCGCGGAGCGCAGTTCGATCCATGTCAGCCGTTTCAGCAGGCGGTGGAGAACTTCCCTGCCCGCGAGCAATGCCGCAAGGGCAGCACCCCCGGCCGCCGCCGCCTGATATTGCACCGTTACCGCAAGCCCGCCGAGGGCAAAGACGCAGAGCGCCGCCACCACGCCGGTAACACTGAAATCATTGTCATGGCGCGCCTCGCGCAGCTTGAACCATGAAAAACTGAATGCGAACCCCAGAAAACCCGCCGCGAAGGCGAAGGCGCTGTTCTGCTCGGCGGCCAATACGCCGAAGACGCCACCCAGCAGGCCGGCAATGCCATAGGTCCTGATCCCGGCGGTGCGGCTGCCCGCCGGCGCATCGCGCTCCCGCCAGCCGCGCTCAAGACCGACAAGCAGGCCGATGGCGAGGGCAAGACCAAGCCGGGGAATAAGCAACTCCATATCGGCACCCATTCATGGCGGAAGCCAGGATCATTATACGAGGCGGGTACGGGCTTGTCTGCACCGGCCCGTCCGCTGGAAAGGCTGGCTTTGCAGGCGGTTGCGGCTCACAGCCCTCAATGTCCAGCCGCCGGCATTATTTTCCAGTCGCGGCTGTCACCAGCGCCTTGGCATCCTCGCTGTCCCACGCCGCCGGGCCGTTCATGGCCGCAAGCAGGCAGCCGTTTTCATCCAGCAGCAGGGTTGCCGGCAGGCCGAAGGCGAGACCTTCCTTTTTCAGCACGTTGAAGACGCCCATGGAACTGTCGCGGTAGTGCTTCAGGGCATCGATCTTGTATTCATCCATGAAGGCTTTCGGTTTTTCATCCGCGCCGGTATCGATATTGACGGCCACGACCTCGAAAGCGTTACCGCCCTTTTCCTTTTCAAGCGCGTTCAGCGCCGGCATCTCTTCGCGGCAGGGCACGCACCATGTGGCCCAGAGGTTGAGAAGAACCGCCTTGCCCTTGAGATCGGCAAGCGTCATGTCCTGCGCCTCCGGCCCCTTGAAGGAGAGGGGAATGATGCGCGGCGTGTCCGTGGCCGACATGGCCGCCACCTGCCCCTTCAGAAACGGCTTCAGCGAAGCGATGCGGTTCGCCGCCCCCTCACATAAACCGGCGTCAGTCACCGCTGCCCCTTGAACCGGGCTCTCAGACCCAATATGCCTGAACCAGACCGCGCCCGCGCCGCTTAAGACACCGGCAACGGCAGCAATTGCAACCAACTTGGCGGAAGGAAGCCTGAACGGCCTTTTCTCTGTCATCGAATACTCCAGGGCACTGCGAACATGGCTGACGGCACAGATCAGAAATCCTCCAACCAGATGTGGGGCGGGCGTTTCGCTTCCGGGCCATCTGCCATCATGGAAGAGATAAATGCCTCCATCGGCTTCGACAAGAAGCTTTACGCCCAGGATATCCGCGGCTCTATGGCGCATGCCGCCATGCTGGCATCTAAAGGCATTATTTCGCCGGAAGATAAAGACAAGATCACCGATGGCCTGAACACGATCCTGTCAGAGATCGAATCCGGCAGCTTCGAATTCTCGCGCAAGCTCGAAGACATTCACATGAACATCGAAGCGCGGCTTGCAACGCTGATCGGCCCCGCCGCCGGCCGCCTGCACACCGCCCGCTCGCGCAACGACCAGGTGGCGCTCGATTTCCGCCTGTGGGTCAAGGAAGAATTGCAAAAGACTGAGGGCATGTTGACCGCCCTCATCGCCGCCTTCCTAGATCGCGCCGAAGAAAATGCCGATACGGTTATGCCTGGCTTCACCCATTTGCAGACAGCGCAGCCGGTGACCTTCGGCCATCATTGCATGGCCTATGTGGAAATGTTCGGCCGTGACCGCGCCCGCGTGCGCCACGCCATCGAGCATATGGACGAAAGCCCGATCGGCGCGGCCGCACTCGCCGGCACTGGCTACCCCATCGACCGTCATATGACGGCGAAGGCGCTCGGCTTCCGCGAGCCGACCCGCAATTCCATCGACACCGTCTCCGACCGCGATTTCGCGCTGGAATTCCTGTCTATCGCTTCCATCTGCGCCACGCATCTGTCGCGCCTCGCCGAAGAAATCGTCATCTGGTCGACGCCGCAATTCGGCTTCATCCGCCTGTCGGATGCCTTCTCCACCGGCTCCTCGATCATGCCGCAGAAGAAGAACCCGGACGCCGCCGAACTGGTGCGCGCCAAGACCGGCCGCATCAACGGCTCGCTGATCGCCCTTTTGACAGTGATGAAGGGCCTGCCGCTCGCCTATTCCAAGGACATGCAGGAAGACAAGGAACAGGTTTTCGACGCCGCCGAGAGCCTGGAACTGGCGATTGCCGCCATGACCGGCATGATCCGCGACCTTGAAGTGCGCAAGGACCGCATGCGCGCCGCCGCCGGTTCGGGCTATTCCACCGCTACCGATCTTGCCGACTGGCTGGTGCGCGAAGCGGGCCTGCCCTTCCGCGATGCCCACCATGTGACCGGCAATGCCGTGGCACTGGCGGAAAAGAAGGGCTGCGATCTCGCCGATCTTTCGCTGGAGGAATTGCAGGCCATCCACCCCGGCATCACCAAGGGTGTTTTCGACGTTCTGTCCGTCGAGGCGTCGGTTGCCAGCCGCACCAGCTTCGGCGGCACGGCCCCTTCGGAAGTGAAGAAGCAGATCGCCTGGTGGCGCGGACGCAACTGATAAAATCGCGTTACGCTGCGATCACAAGAAACAGGGTGCACAAGCGCCCTGTTTTTCGTTATCAGAGAGGCACATATTTCCTTTGGACAGGCCCATGCTTTCAAAAACTGCGCGCAAACTTATCGTTCCCATCGGCATGACGCTCGCCGTCAGCCTTGTTCTCAGCGCCTGCGGGCGTAAGGGCGACATCGACCCGCCGAGCACGCCGGTCGAAATGCGCAACAAGCGCAATGCCGACGGAACGGAGACAAAGCCGGCGACGGCGGAACGACCGTTCATTCTCGACAAGCTTCTCTGACGGATAAAAGCCTGTGAACCATTTCGGCTATATCGACGGCGTGCTGCACGCCGAAAACGTGCCTGTGCCTGAGATCGCCAAGGCGGTCGGCACGCCTTTCTACGTCTATTCGACCGCGACGCTGGAACGCCACTACAAGGTGTTTTCCGGCGCTTTTGCGGATGTGGACGCCATGGTCTGTTATGCCATGAAGGCCAATTCCAACCAGGCGGTTTTGAAGACTCTGGCAAAGCTCGGCGCGGGCATCGACGTCGTCTCGGGCGGCGAATTGCGCCGCGCACTCGCAGCCGGCGTTCCGGCAAGCCGCATCATGTTTTCCGGCGTCGGCAAGACGGTTGCGGAAATGGATTATGCGCTGGAAGCCGGCATCTACTGTTTCAACATCGAATCCGAGCCGGAACTGGAAGTCCTCAACCTGCGCGCCGTGAAAGTGGGCAAGCGGGCGCATGTCTCCTTCCGCATCAATCCGGATGTGGATGCGCGCACCCACGCCAAGATTTCCACCGGCAAGAAAGAAAACAAGTTCGGCATTTCCTATGAGCGCGCCCGCGCGGTCTATGCCCATGCCGCCACCCTGCCCGGCATCGAAGTGACCGGCATCGACATGCATATCGGCAGCCAGATCACCGAATTGCAGCCTTTCGAGGATGCCTTCCGGCTGCTGCGCGAACTTGTCGAGGCGCTGCGCACCGACGGACACACGATCAGCCACGTCGATATTGGCGGCGGTCTCGGAATTCCTTATCGCGATGACAATAATCCGCCGCCGCTGCCGGATGCCTATGCGCATATCGTCAAGAACGAGCTGAAGAGCCTCAACTGCAAGATCGTCACCGAACCGGGCCGCCTGATCGTCGGCAATGCCGGCATTCTGGTGACGGAAGTGATCTATGTGAAGGACGGCGGCGAAAAGACCTTCGTGATCGTCGACGGCGCGATGAACGACCTCATCCGCCCGACGCTTTATGAGGCCTATCACGGCATCCGCCCGGTGGTGCAGCCGGCCGAGAATACGCCGCGCATCAAGGCCGATATCGTCGGCCCCGTTTGCGAGACCGGCGACTATCTGGCGCTCGACCGCGAGATGGCCGCGCCGCAGCCAGGCGATCTGATCGCCGTCAGTTCCGCCGGTGCTTATGGCGCGGTGCAGGCCGGCACCTACAACTCGCGCCTGCTGGTGCCGGAAGTGCTGGTGAAGGATGACAAGTTCCACGTGATCCGTCCGCGCGGCACCTATGAAGAGTTGATCGCGCTCGATTCCGTGCCCGCCTGGCTCGATTGATCTCGCCTGCATCACCGGTTGGCCGATCACAATCAAGCGAAGCTGCCTAAAAAATGGGGGTGAGGGCTTGGGTGCCCTCGTCTTCGCCACAAAGAATGTTATCCTTGCTCCCGTGATATAAACAGCGCGCCGTTCCGGGAATGGCGTTCGACGTGGCCAGAACCGGGAGAACGGATTGATGACCACCGCCGGAGAGGACAGGACAGGCAGAAAGCGCCCGACCGGCGCATTCGCGCAGCGGCCGGACCTTGCCCGCCGGGTTGCCGCCAAGCGCTTCTTCGCGAAAATCGTACTGCTTTCGGAAAAAATTGCGCCGAAAACGCTGTGGCCGCTCTCCATCGCCGCCGTGTTTCTGGCGCTTGCCTGGTTCGGCCTCTACCGGCACATGCCGGATTTCCTGCGGCTCGGCGTTGTTTTCGTGCTGGTTTTCAGTTTCATCGCCACGCTTTTGCCAATCCTGCGGCTGAAATGGCCGACGGATAATGATGCATCCCGCCTGCTTGAAGATCGCAACGGTCTCGCGCACCAGCCGGTTGGCGTGCAGGAGGACGAACCGGCCTTCGATACGCCCTTTTCGCGAACGCTCTGGAAAGAACATCAGATCCGCATGGCGGAGCGCATCGCCGCGCTGAATGCCGGCCTGCCGAAACCCGATATCGCCCGTTATGACCGCCTCGCGCTGCGCGCCGTTCCCGCCCTTCTTCTGGCGGCCGCCTTCGGTTTTTCCTATTCCAACGGCGCGGGCACGATTGCCGATGCCTTCCGCAGCCGGCCGGCGGTCGGTCCCCTCAATCCCGATATCCGTCTCGATGCCTGGGTCACGCCGCCATCCTATACCGGCCGCGCGCCGATTTTCCTGACCGGACGCGACGCAACCAACCGTGACGCGGTTTCCGTGCCGCAATCCTCCAAGCTGACGATCCGCATGACCGGCGGCGATGGCGGCGAGGAGGTGACTTTCGAGCCTGAAATGGCAGGCGCGCTGCAAAAGCTTGCGCCGGAAGCGGCGCGTGCCGACAGCGCAAGCGGCGATATTGCCGTTCAAACGCCGGTTCGTTCGGCAGACCAGCCCGTCGCGCCGCGCACCTTCGCCATGGATGTTACCGAAAGCGGCATGATCACCGCCAATGGCGAACAATGGGTGTTCAACGTCATCCCCGACCAGCCGCCCAGCATCGCCTTCGACAACATGCCGCGCCGCGCCGTCAATGGCGCGCTGGAAGTGGGCTTTACCGCCAAGGACGATTATGGGCTGAAGGAAGCCCATGCCATCATCGAGCCGATTGGCGTTGCGGAAGGTGCGACCGCGCTTTATCCGCCGCCAGAATTCAAGCTCGATCTGCCGCGACAGAATAATCGCGAGATCAAGGGCCTGACCAGCCGCAACCTGACCGAACATCCGATGGCGGGAAAACGCGTGCGCATCACGCTGGTGGCGACTGACGGCGCCGGGCAGACCGGCCGCAGCCCCGCACATGAAATGGTGCTGCCGGGCCGCAATTTCTCCGAACCGCTGGCCGCCTCCATTGCCGAACAGCGGCAGATATTCTCACTGGATACGCGCCAGATGCCGAAGGCGATCGCCTATAACGAGGCGGTGGGCCTGCGCCCGGAAGAGACCATTCCCAACACGACGCATTATCTCCTGCTGCAATCGGCGCAGACCCGCATGCGGCTCGCTTATAACGAGGAAATGCTGAAGGATACGGCCGATTATCTCTGGGAAATCGCGCTCGGCATCGAGGATGGCGATCTTTCACAGGCAGAAAGACGCCTGCGCGATGCGCAGAATGCGCTTTCCGAAGCGCTTCAGCGCAATGCTTCCGATGAGGAAATCGCCAAGCTGATGCAGGAATTGCGGGAAGCCATGCAGCAATTCATGAGCGAGCTTGCGCAGCGCATGCAGAATGCGCCGCAGGCCAACATGAACAGCCAGGCACAGAACGTGCTGCGCCAGCGCGATCTGGAAAACATGATGAACCAGATCGAGAACCTCGCCCGCTCCGGCAACCGCGACGCGGCGCAGGAAATGCTCTCGCAGCTGCAGCGCATGATGAACAATCTGCAGGCGGGCCGCCCGCAGCGTCAGGGCCAGCAGGGACAGCAGCAGAGCAGCAAGATGCGCCAGCAGATCGACAAGCTGGGCGAAATCCTGCAGCAGCAGCAGAAGCTGATGGACGAGACCTTCAAGCTCGATCAGGCGCTGCGCGACCGCATGCAGCGCGGCGACCCGCAGCAGGGCGACGACGAACAGCAGATGGGTGAAAACGGCCAGCAGCCGCAAGAGGGACAGCAAGGTCAACAGGGCGAAAATGGCCAGCAGGGCGGACAGCCAAGCGACCAGATGACCGCCGAACAATTGCGCGACGCGCTGAAAAACCTGCGGGCGCAGCAGGATGCGCTCGGCAAGCAGCTTGGCGAGTTGCAGCAGGGGCTGCGCGATCTCGGCATGGAACCGGGTGAAAACTTCGGCAAGGCGCAGCAGGAAATGCAAGGAGCCGGTGAGGCGCTGGGCAAGGGCCAGGGCGAGCAGGCCGTCGAAGGTCAAGGCAATGCGC
Source organism: Agrobacterium sp. 22-223-1 (assembly GCF_053522385.1). Classification (NCBI taxonomy): domain Bacteria; kingdom Pseudomonadati; phylum Pseudomonadota; class Alphaproteobacteria; order Hyphomicrobiales; family Rhizobiaceae; genus Agrobacterium; species Agrobacterium sp. 22-223-1. The sequence continues at coordinate 440,130 of NZ_JBNWCN010000002.1, read as the reverse complement.
TGAATGCGCTGCGACAGGGCGCGCAGGACATGATGGGCCAGATCATGCAGGCCATGCGCCAGCAGGGCCAGCAGCCGGGGCAAGGTCAGGAAGGCATGGCCGGACAGGGAGGCCAGAACGGCCGTGATCCGCTCGGCCGCCCGCGCAGCACCACCGGCCCGGATTTCGGCGATCAGGTGAAGGTGCCGGATGAAATCGACGTGCAGCGCGCCCGCGAAATCCTCGAGGCCATCCGCGAAAAGCTCGGCAACAATCCGCCCGGTGAAATCGAGCGGCGGTATCTGGAGCGGTTGCTGGATATACAGTGAGGGTTCGCACAGGTAATGGCGCGCCTCGTTACATCCTGTTTCAGAAGCTAAAGTTTCCGTCATGCCGGACTTGATCCGGCATCCAGTCGGCGCGCGTCTGCGCGGCGGAAAGAGTTCTTTCAGCCCAAGGACTTGGGCTGGCTGGATTCCGGCTCAAGGCCGGAATGACGGAGGTAGGGAACTGCGCTGGGCCAGAGGGCTGACCAACAAAAAAGGCGGCCTAACAGCCGCCCTTTAAATCTCTGCGCCCTTATCAACTCAGGCTGCAAGCGCCCGCGCCACAGCCTTGCGGATATCCGGAAGCGCAAAGGGCTTCGAGACGACGTCCACGATCTTCTCCGCCAGATCGTCAGCCCGTTCGCGCTGCTCGGCGTAACCCGTCATCAGCAAAATGCGCATGGCCGGGAAGCGTTCGGCGGCGCGGTGCGCCAGCTCGATGCCATCCATGACCGGCATGCGGATATCCGAAAGAAGAAGATCGAAACTGGTTTCCTGAAGCTTTTCCAGCCCCTGCTCGCCATCCGCCGCCTCATGGGTCTCGTGACCGTCGAGACGCAGGGCGCGAGCGACGAAAGCCCGCAATGCATCCTCGTCTTCGGTAATCAGAATCTTCGCCATTACTCATTGCTCCTGGGCATCATTTCCAGCCGTGAGCAACATCGCAGGCTCCTCTTTTCAAGAGGTAAACACCCAGCCCTTCGCTGGGTGAATGGTTAATGAGGCGTCTCCGCGCTGTGCCGTTCCGGCACGGCAAAAGTGCTCAGGCGTCGCCGGTCACGACGCCGACAAAGGGCAGTTCGCGGAAGGCATAAGCGACATCCATGCCGTAACCCACGACGAAATAATCCGGACATTCGAAACCGACATAATCGGCCTCCAGATCTTCCTTGCGCTTCACCTTCTTGTCGAGCAGCACGGCGATGGTGACGTTGCGGGCGCCACGCTCGTAAAGCAGTTCCTTGGCGAAACGCAGCGTGCGGCCGGATTCGAGAATATCGTCGATCAAGAGGACATCGCGGTCCTTCACGTCGCTGTCGATATCCTTGACGATCCTGACGCCTTGCGAAACCGTGCCGGTGCCATAGCTCGACAGCGTGATGAACTCGACTTCAGGGGCAAGGCCGCTATCATGCAGCGCGCGGATAAGATCGGCCGCGAAAATGAACGATCCCTTGAGCACGGCGATGACCAGTAAATCCTTGGTCGGGCCGCTGGCGATGTGCTTGGCCATGTCGCGATTGCGCTCGGCGATCTGCTCGGCGGTATAAAGCGGCTCGATGTTTTTTCCACGGACGACGGGCATTCTTACTCCTGTGCTGCGCCTTGCCGATTTTACCTTTCAGTAAAAATACGAAGACCACGCGTTAGCACAGTCAGCGTTCGGACGCACCCGCCTCAACGAAGGAAAGCTTGATCTCGGGCGTTTTTCCACCGGGATGGCGCAACTTTGCCGAAAAACCGTGGCTGAAACCGGGCTGCATCTCCTTCACCGGCGGTTCGATGACCATGCTGGCCACCAGCTGTCCCTTGGCGGCGAAGAGATCCGCGCGGAGGGCCGGCACCTCTTCGAGATTGCCGCCATTATTTTCGACAATGCCGTTGATGAGCAGAGTATCCATGCCGTCCGCCTCCATAGGGGTCACGGTGACATGGGAAATGGCGAGAGGGTTCACCGAAGCGGCAACAGCCGGCTTTTCCGGCACGACCACCGAGAGACCGCCCGAGCAGACGAAGACGAAAATCGCGAGCCCCGCCACCAGCGCCGAATAGGCGTCCGCCGAAAGACGGGACAATCTGCGGTCCAGCCAGCCGATGAAGGCGAGACCGAGCGCACCGATGGTGACGGGTGGTTTTGCCGCCTGCCGGCGCGCAGCACCACGATTGTCGTTTCCGGGTTGCCGCGAACGGTTTTCCTTGATGGTGACAAATTCCGCGTCTACCACATCGCGGTCGGGATTTGCCGCGCGCGCCGTGCGGCGCACCGGCGTTTCCGGCATCAGGAGGTCGAAATCGAATGCCGCTTGCCGGCGAGATGAACGGAACATAGCCATAGAATTCCTTGGGTGAGGTTTTCCGGCCCGCAAAACTGGGCATTGCAACGAATCCTGCCAAGTTTTAAATTTAATTGGTTAATGCTTCGCAAAAACGGCTCGCACAGGCTGCCGGATCCGGGTTAAACCCCGACATCCGAACCCCATGCGCCAGCGGCTTGCGAACCACCACGAAACGAAGAGACTGGAAGTCCGTTGATCCATTTCGAAAATGTCGGGTTGCGTTACGGCATGGGACCCGAGATCCTGAGGGACATGACCTTCGATATCCCCAAGGGTTCGTTCCAGTTTCTGACCGGCCCGTCGGGCGCCGGCAAGACGACGCTGCTTCGCCTGCTTTTGATGTCGCTGCAGCCGACGCGCGGCAATATCCGCATGTTCAACCGCGATGTATCGCGCATTCCGCGCAGCGAGTTGCCGATGCTGCGCCGCCGTGTCGGCATCGTGTTTCAGGATTTCCGGCTGCTGGATCATCTGACGACCTATGAGAATGTCGCCCTGCCGCTGCGCGTGCGCGGCAAGGAAGAAAGCGCCTATCGCAACGATGTGATCGAGCTTCTGAAGTGGGTGGGGCTCGGCGAGCGCATCAATGTGTTGCCGGCCATTCTTTCCGGCGGGGAAAAGCAGCGCGCCGCCATTGCCCGCGCCTTGATGGACCAGCCCGAAATCCTGCTTGCCGACGAGCCGACCGGCAACGTCGATCCGCCGATGGCCAAGCGCCTTCTCAACCTTTTCCTGGAACTAAACCGGTTGGGCACGGCCGTCGTCATCGCCACCCATGATTTTGGCCTGATGGACCAGATCGATGCGCGCCGGATGATCCTGACCGAAGGGCGGCTCGACATCTATGAATGAGATCAACCGCAAACAATTGAAGCCGGAAGCGGCGCAGCCGAAGCGCCCGCCCATGCGCATCCGCCCGATGGCGCCGATTCTGCCGCCCTCCAATATTCAGGGCAATGCGCTGATGGTGGTGATCGCCATCATGGCCTTTCTCGCCTGCCTGACGCTGGGCGCCGTCTCCATGGTGCGCGCCACCGCCGCCACCTGGCAGAGCCAGATTTCCCGTGAGATCACCATCCAGATCAAGCCCGAGGACGGGCTGGACATGGATGCGGCGCTCAACAAGGCGCGCAATCTGGCGCTCACCTTCGTCGGCACGCGGGATGGCACCATCCTCGACGATGCGGCGACATCGCGCCTTTTGGAGCCGTGGCTCGGCAGCGGTCTCGATCTTTCCGAATTGCCGGTGCCGCGTCTCGTCGTCATCACCATCGACGAAAACAATCCGCCCGATTTCCAGGCGATGCGGGATATGCTGAAGGCCGAGATTCCGCAGGCATTTCTGGACGACCACCGCACCTGGGTCGACAGGCTGGTCTCCATGGCCAGAACCACTGTCATGATCGGGGTCGGCGTTCTTATCCTCGTCTTCACCGCCATGGTGCTGACGGTGGTGTTCGCGACGCGCGGCGCGCTTTCCGGCAACCGGCATATCGTCGAGGTTCTGCATTTCGTCGGCGCGGAAAGCAGTTTTGTGGCGCGCGAATTCCAGAAACACTTCCTGAAGATCAGCCTCAAGGGGGCGGCGGCGGGCAGCGCACTGGCCGCGGCGGTTTTCCTTGTCGCCGGTTTCTGGCAATCGAGCACGGTCGCCACGCCGCAGAGCGATCAGGCGAGCGCGCTTTTCGGTTCGTTTTCGGTCGGTCTCGGCGGTTATTTCGGCATTGCCATGACGATGATCATCATCGCGCTTTTGACCACAATCACGGCGCGCGTGACCGTCATCCGCACCATCGACGATATCGACCGCGTCCGCTCCGATCCATCGAAAAGCGACGGTCTTGCATCGTGAGAACACCCCCGGAATCCTGCGGTAGAACTGAAAGCGTCACAAGCCGGATGTAACCTGCAGACGGTGGACAAAAATGCCTGTTCCTTGCCTTAATCGGCGAGTATTCAGGAGGAATGTTTGTGAGTCGGATGGACCAGGATCAGACGACAGCGCGACCGGCCAGAAAGGGCCTGTTGTCGCGGCGCGGTCCTCTGCGCCGTTTTATTCGCGGCCTCATCCTGCTTTGCGTCATTGTGCTCGGCGCATTTTCCGGCGGTTTCCTTTGGTTTGCCGATTCCGTCGCCTCCATGCGTCCGCCGGAGGGAGCGAGAGGCGATGCCATCATCGTGCTTACCGGCGGTTATCAGCGCATCGAACAGGCGGTCGGCCTGCTGAGAGACGGCGTGGGCAAGCGGCTTCTGATTTCCGGCGTCAACCCGGCCACCACCCGCTCTCAAATCCGCAAGATGACGCAAGCGTCATCGGACATGTTTTCCTGCTGCGTGGACATGGGCTACAAGGCGATAGACACGATCGGCAACGCCAGTGAGGCGGCAAGCTGGATACGCGACCACAATTATTCCTCCATCGTCGTCGTCACCAATAATTATCATATGCATCGCAGCCTGCATGAACTGCGCAGCGCCAGCCCGCAGACGCAATTCATCGCCTATCCCGTCATCAGCGCCGATCTCGCCCGCACCAACTGGTTCGTGGAGCCGGATGTGGTGAGAACCATGCTTTACGAATATCTGAAGTTCGTGGCGGCAGCGGGACGCGACCTCACCGGTTTCGGCAAGGGCGACGGTCTGCGCAAGGCCGCCGCCGATCATTCCCGGATAAAGACGACAACCGCTTCGTCCTGACCGGCGAGAACGCGCTTGCTGCGGCCCCTTGTTTTCGTGTAGGCGTCTGGCATCGGCATCCGGCATCGAGGCCTGTTCAAGGCTTCGAAACGGCTGCGCTCCGGGAAGGCTGTTGATGCTCAAGCTGCGCTCTTTTCTTTTCAATACGCTGTTTTATCTCAACCTGATTGTCCGCATGATCGTGCTGACGCCGATCTATTTCATTCTGCCGCGCAAGATCGCATTCGAAATTCCCAAGAATTGGGCGCGGTCCAACCATTGGCTGATGAAAACCATCGTCGGCACCACCTTCGAGATCGAGGGGCTGGAGAACATTCCCGAGACCGGCTGCATCTTTGCGCCCAAGCATCAATCCTTCTGGGATACCTATGCGCTGCTCCCCAATCTGCCAGACCCTGTTTACATTCTGAAACGGGAGTTGATGTGGATTCCGCTGTTCGGCTGGTACGTGATGAAACAGCGCATGATCCCGGTCAACCGCGCCGCACGCGGCAAGGTGATGCTGAAGGTGATGGAGCGGGCGAAAGAGGAAATGGCCGCCGGCCGCGAACTCATCATCTATCCCGAAGGCACGCGCCGCCCGCCGGGCGCCGAACCCGAATATCGTTACGGCATCGCAAGGCTTTACCGCGATCTGCAGGTTCCGGTCATTCCCGTCGCGATGCATCCCGGCCTCTTCTGGCCGCGCCGTTCCACCATGCGTTATCCCGGCCATTTCAAGGTGCGTATCCTGCCGGCCATCGAGCCGGGGCTGGACCCCGACGTGTTTTTCAAGCGCCTGATCGATGTAACGGAAAAGGCGAGCGACGAGTTGCTGCTGGAAACCGTGCGCAACAACCCGCATTTGCCGCTGCCGCCGACCGCCGTGAAGCGGATCGCCGAACTTCAGGGCAAGGAAACCGCCGCCGCCGGCTGAGCGGCAAGCGTGCCGACATTTTTGGCGATGCTCTCCAGCAGGGAATCGCGAATACCCATCTCCTGCAGATGCTGTACGGTGTTGAAGACATAATCCGTATTCGGCCCGGATCGGCCCGATGCGGCTGCAACGATGGTCGCCGATTCGGCAACACCGAGACCGCCGATATATTGCTCATGCGCGGGATCGGCCACATAGGTCACCGCGCTGCTGCGTCTGCCATCGGAAAGCGCGATGGAAACCAGCCGCTCCTTATAGACATTCGTCACCAGTTCGCGCTCGCGCAGATAGATCATGACCGGCTCGCGGTCCTGTCCGCGCACGCGGAAAGCGACGCCAAGGCAGGAACCGCCGCGCTCCAGACCGAGAACGAGACCGGGCTTTTCTTCGGTGCCTCTATAAAAGTTGGAACTGATGCAGAGCGAGCGCCGATACCCGTGCAGCCGCGCCTGCTGCCGCTCTTCAAAGGCGAAGCCGGGGTTCCACATCAACGAACCGTAGCCAAAGACCCAAAAATCGTCCATATCCCAAGCCAAATCGAAATTGTCTGAAGTCTGTTCATCGGAGATCAATATGGCAGCGTCAAGCCAATCCGGCACCGCCAAAAAATTCCTCTGGCTCGCCATCGCCATCCTCGTGGTCATCGGACTTTATACCGCCGGGTGGTTTTACGCCGCCGACAGGCTGAAGCAGACGGTTCTGAACGTCATTGCCCCCTCGCAGGCCCGCAGCGTCAGCGGTGAATGCGGTGATATCGCCTTCAAGGGTTATCCCTTCCGCATCGGCCTCTTCTGCTCCAAAGTGACTGTGGATGACAAGGAGAACGGCGTTTCCGCTTCCTTCGGCGAACTTCGCTCGGCGGCGCAGGTCTATAATCCCGGTCACATCGTCTGGGAACTCGATTCGCCGGCGGAAATTCGTTCCGCCCACGGCCTGACGATTTCGGCCGCCTGGCAGAACATGCAGTCCAGCATCGTCACCAAGCTGAAGGGCATCGACCGCAGCTCGCTCGTCATCGATGGGCTGAAGGCGCAGGCGGTTTCTTCCGTCACCGGCCAGACCATCGATTTCGATGCGGTAAAAACGGAAATGCATCTGCGCCAGAACGGCGCGGATCTCGACGGGGCCATCACGCTCACCGACTCCGCAACCGTCATCAAGGACTGGCCACAGCTTCTGCCGCGCCTCAACGCCATTGCCGATATCACCCTTGCCGGCAAGGCGGGCATGGTGGATGGCAGCGACAGATCGGGCCTTTATGGCGCGAGCGGCGAGCTTCGCCGGCTGGTGGCCGATATTGGCGAGGGCCGAACCATGCGCATCAGCGGCCCCTTCTCCTTCGACAATGAGGGCTATCTCTCCGGCCAGTTCAAGCTGGAAATCGAAAAGCTCGGCGCATGGTCGGACAATGCCAAGCAGGTCTTCCCACAGCTGCAATCCACCATCGATACGGCCCGCAAACTGCTCGGCGCGCTCGCCGGCGGCGGTGACCGGGCGTCCGTCGATCTCGTTGTGGATCGTGGCCGCGCCACGGTCAGCGGCTTTATTCCGCTTGGGAAAATCCCGCCTATCTGAGGGATTGATTTATACTCGGCGTCATCCTCGGGCTTGACCCGAGGATGACGCCGGGGAGGCTTTGGCACTTTGCCGGCGGGCGCGATGGGCCGGATCAAATCCCATCACGACCTAAGCTAAATGCGATTTACTTCTTCTGGTCCAGCGCGTGACGGCCGAAGTCCGGTGCGTCGACATCCTGGCCCGCCTGCACGATAGAGCGGCGGATGGCGCGGGTGCGGGAAAACAGCTCGAACAGCTTGTCGCCCTCCCCCCAGCGGATCGCCCTTTGCAGGGATGCCAAGTCTTCGGAAAACCGCGCCAGCATCTCAAGAATCGCATCCTTGTTATGCAGGCAGACATCGCGCCACATGGTGGGATCGGAGGCGGCGAGACGGGTGAAATCGCGGAAACCGGAGGCGGAATATTTGATGACTTCCGATTCGGTCACCGTCTCCAGATCGTCCGCCGTGCCGACGATATTGTAAGCGATGATGTGCGGCAGATGCGACACGATCGCCAAGACCTTGTCGTGGTGTTCGGCGTCCATTTCATCCACGCGCGAACCGAGCGCCCGCCAGAAATCCTTCAGCCTCTCCAGAGCCTCGGCATCCGTGCCCGGCAGCGGCGTGAAGATGCACCAGCGGTCGCGGAAGAGACCCGCAAAACCGGCATCGGGGCCAGATTTTTCCGTACCCGCCAGCGGATGGCCGGGAATGAAATGCACATTGTCAGGCATATGCGGGGCCATCTGCGCGATGACCGATGCCTTGGTGGAGCCGACATCGGTAACGATAGCGCCCGGCTTCAGATGCGGCGCGATCTGCTGCGCCACGCCCTCGGAAGCACCGACCGGCACCGAGACGATAACGAGATCGGCATCCTTTACCGCCTCCGCCGCCGAAACGGTGTAATCCGTGCCAAGCGCCAGTTCTTCCGCCCGTTTCAGTGTGTCTTCGCTGCGGGTGGAAATGGTCACATGGCGGGCAAGCCCCAGTTCCCTGACATCGCGGGCAATCGACGAGCCGATCAGGCCGATGCCGATCAGCGCGATGCGTTCGAACATGATCTCAGCCATCACGCCTGCCCCATGAACTCGGTGAGGGCCGCGATGACGCCGAGATTGGCCTCTTCCGAACCGACCGTCATTCTCAGCGCATTCGGGAAACCGTAGCCACGTACCGCACGCAGAATATAACCGCGGCGGCTCAGGAACTCGTCCGCATCCGCCGCGCGCTTGCCGTCCTGATCCGGGAAATGGATGAGGATGAAGTTGGTAACCGAAGGCGTGACGGTGAGGCCAAGGCCGGTAAAGGTCGTGACCAGCTTTTCCATCCACAACGCGTTATGCGCCACGGCCTTCTCTACGAAGGCCTGATCGCGGATGGCCGCAGCACCCGCCGCGATAGCCGGCGCGCTCATGTTGAACGGGCCGCGCACGCGGTTCAGCGCATCGATGACAGCGGCAGGGCCATACATCCAGCCGACGCGCAGGGCGGCGAGGCCGTATACCTTGGAGAAGGTGCGGGTCATCACCACGTTGCGGTTGCCGGAGACCAGCTCGAGACCTGCCTCGTAGTCATTCTTGCGAACATATTCTGCGTAAGCCGCATCCAGCACCAGCACGACATGTTTCGGCAGACCGGCCTGCAGGCGGCGGATTTCCGCAACGGGAACATAGGTGCCGGTGGGATTGCCCGGATTAGCGACGAAAACCATCTTCGTCTTCGGCGTCACGGCGGCGAGGATCGCATCCACATCCACCGCGCAATCTTTTTCCTTCACCGTCACCGGGGTGGCACCCGCGCCCATGATCTGGATCTTGTAGACGAGGAAACCGTGTTCGGTAATGATCGCCTCATCGCCCGCGCCGAGATAGACGTGGCAAAGCAGGCCGAGAAGTTCGTCCGAACCGTTGCCGCACATGATATTCGCGATGTTGAGACCGTGCACGTCGGCAATCGCCTGACGCAGCGCGATCGCCTGACCGTCCGGATAGATTTCCAGATGGCTGGCAGCCGTACCGAAAGCCTCTATCGCCTTCGGGCTCGGCCCAAGCGGCGTTTCATTGGAGGAGAGCTTATAAACCTTCGCAACGCCGTCCACATGTTCCTTGCCCGGAACATAAGCGGCGATATCCAGAATACCCGGACGCGGAACAGGTTGGCTAAGCTCTGCACTCATTTGATCGACCTTTGGAAAAGCGCCGGAGAACCCGGCAAAAGCAATGCCGGAGGCATTAGACCGGAATGGTCGCTTTGTCGAGGGTCAGCGCGGCTTTCCTTGGCTTGCGGCAGTGCGGGTGGTGGGCACCCCCTGCGGGGCCAGCACGGGCACAAAAACGCGACGGGAGGCGCGCTGGGTGACGGGCAATCCCTGATAGAGACGCTTCTGGGCTTCCACCACGATGACGCCGGAAAAAAGCGGCCACAGCCGGCGGCCGGTATGTTCGAGATAGCGGCGGAATTTCAGTATCGGCCGGCTGGTGGTGGGCGGGAAGAACAGCGCCTCGGCGGTGGCGCCCGGCGTGAAATTGGTTTCGCGCAAAAGCGCCGTCAGCTGTCCGCGCGAATAGGGCCTTCCGGAACCGAAGGGCGTGTGCTCCATGCGCGCCCAGACGCCGCGCCGGTTCGGCACCACGATCACCAGACGGCCGCCGGGCGCCAGCACCCGCCACAGTTCCTTCAGGCTTTCACGCGGATTTTCTGCAAATTCCAGCGCATGCACCATCAAGACCCGGTCTATCGACGCATCGGGCAGCGGCAGTTCCTCGTCGAAAACCAGCGCAGTGGAGGAAAGCTCGCCCGCCGGCCAGTTCACCGCCCCCTGCCCCGCCGGCATGAAGGCGAAGGTGCGCTCCGTATCGCGACGGAACCGCTCCAGAAACGGCACAGCGTAACCAAGGCCAACCAGCCGCTCTTCCGGCAAAGGTGGCCACAGCGTCGAAAGCGCCATGGTGATCGCCTGCTCGGCCGAGCGGCCAAGCGGAGAATGATAGAATTCGCGCAGATCGACGATATCGGTATTCATGGGCGAGAATGTAGCATCAGGCGGTTGGACTTCAAGGCGTCTGCCCTTACATAGAAGGTCAGGCGGGCGAATGCGCCGGTTTTGGCCGGCAAATGGAGAGGATAAGATGAAACCTTTGGAAATAGACGTCTTTCTTTGCCGCAGCGACAATTTCGGGGTTCTTCTGCACGATCCCGAAAGCGGCGCGACGGCCACCATAGACGCACCGGAAGAAGGACCTATCCTGCAGGCGCTCGACGGCCACGGCTGGAAGCTCACCCATATCTTCACCACCCACCACCATCAGGACCATGTGGAAGCCAATCTGGCCCTGAAAGACAAGTTCCGCTGCGAAATTCACGGCCCCTACGACGAGGCGGTTGCGATCCCCGGTCTCGACCGTTCGCAGGCCGATGGCGACGAGTTCGAATTCGCCGGCCGCCGCGTTCAGATCATCGCCACGCCCGGCCATACGGCGGGACATATCTGTTATTATCTGCCCGATGACGGGCTGCTGTTTGCCGCCGATACGCTGTTTGCCATGGGCTGCGGCCGCCTCTTCGAACGTCCGGCGGCGGATATGTGGCATTCCTTCCAGAAACTCATGGCGCTGCCGGATGAGACCAAGGTTTATTTCGGCCATGAATATACGCTGACGAATGCCCGTTTCGCCCTCACCGTCGATCCGGAGAACGCTGTGCTGAGCGAGCGAGCGGCCCTCATCGAGAGGGCGCGGCAGGCGAATGAATTCACCATTCCCACCACCATCGGGCTCGAAAAACAGACCAATCCCTATATGCGGGTGGCCGATGCCGGTATTCGCAAATATCTTGGCCTTGAAAGCGCCACCGATGCCGATGTTTTCGCGGAAATCCGCACACGCAAGGACAATTTCTGATGGGAACGGAAATATCGACGCAGGCGATCATTCGCGAACTGGGGCTGGAGCCGCATCCCGAGGGCGGTTTTTACCATCAGACGTTCCGCGACAGGGCAGGCGGTGAGCGCGGTCATTCGACGGCGATCTATTATCTTCTGGAAAAGGGCGCCCGCTCGCACTGGCACCGGGTCACCGATGCGGTGGAGGTCTGGCACTATTATGCCGGCGCGCCCATCGCATTGCATCTTTCGCAGGACGGCCGGGAAGTGCAGACCTTCACGCTCGGCCCCGCCATTCTTGAAGGCGAGCGCCCGCAGGTCATCGTTCCCGCCAATTGCTGGCAATCGGCCGAAAGCCTCGGCGACTTCACGCTCGTCGGCTGCACCGTCTCACCGGGCTTTGCCTTTTCGAGCTTCGTTATGGCAGAGCCCGGCTGGGCGCCGGGAGATGCGCCGTAACTCCCTGAGTTATGTCGGTGGGGTGAGCGGATGCCACTTGTTTCTTCTCCCCGGCGGGGAGAAGAAATACGCCGCAACGTTTACTTTTCTTACGCCACCGCCAGCTTTGGTCAGCCGCCGTATTTCGTAGCCGTAATATAGACCTGCCCCACCCGAGTCGGAATGATGGCATAAACAGGCGCATAGACATCCATGTTGTTCGACTTGGCGAACCAGATCTCCATGGAGATGGATTTCAGATATTCGATATCCTTGCGCCCCTGCCTGTAACCCGACTTCGGCACATACCGCGCCTTGCAGACGATGGCGTCGCCATTAAAACCATTGGTCTTGAACGGCTTGGTGCCGCTGGAGCTCAAAACCAGATCGAGTCGCGATTCGCCGTCATAGATCGGCAGGCGAGTCGGGCAGATGCGGCCGCCCGCGGGAATGATGAGGCCGGAGATCGGATCGAGAACCGAGCGCAGGTCGCGGTCCTTCACATCCACCCAGTTGTCCGGCCGGGCTTTCGGCTCAGGCTTCACCGTCGTCGATGTGACGTTGCCGTTGCGATAGACAACGTCATAGGTGCGCACCCGCTTGCCGTCCTTGTAGACCAGCGAATATTCGTTGGCCTGCAGCCGGTGGCCGCGCTTGGCGCCGGAAACGGTCGTCTTGCCGGAAATATCCTTGAGGATGCTGGCAAGGCCGGCGGCGCTGAAGGAACCGGAGATCGAATAATTCGGTCCATCCATGCGAGTCGAGAAACTCGCCCTGGCAATCGGCAAAATGCCGAGATTGATGCTGTATTCGCTGGTGTGGCGCGCTTCGGCGGCGAGCGAGGGGGAGACGCCCGCTAACGCTATTGTCGCGGCCACGAAAATGCTTTTTCCTCTGGCAATCATTTCGATATCACCTTAAAAGAGGCGCGGAAGCGGCCTTATCGGGCGATCATATACGCTGACTTGTGGCAATAAAAAAGCGGATGCCGGTTGAAAACGCCGGAATTTCCTTTCATTTGATCGCGAGCGGCTTGACTGTTAAGTCTCGTCTGACTATAGAACCGCAACTTTCCAATCATGGCCAGTTGGATTGCCACCCCGGTTTTGCCGGTGGCGAGCCAGTGGTGAAACAGACGAAACGAAATAGGTGTACCCATGTCCCGTGTATGCGAATTGACCGGCAAGGGCGTCCAGACGGGCAACAACGTCAGCCACGCCAACAACAAGACCAAGCGCCGGTTCCTTCCGAACCTCTGCCAGGTCACGTTGATCTCCGATGCTCTCGGCCAGCGTTTCCGCCTGCGTGTTTCCGCAGCCGCTCTGCGCTCCGTTGAACACCGTGGCGGCCTCGATGCCTTCCTTCTGAAGTCCGGCGAAAACGAACTGAGCATGCGCGCTCGTCTCCTGCGCCGCCAGATCGCCAAGAAGACGGCCGAAGCTGCTTAATAGCGGTTTCGACATCATCTGAATTCAGAAGGCTTGAATGGCTTTGCCGCTCAAGCCTTTTGTTTGTTCCAGATTTTAGTTGCATCGGATTTTGCGAAAACCGTTTGAGATGTTTTCCTCCGATGCTTGGCTCCAACTGGTGGCATCACCCAGGATAAAAAAATGCCCTATCTGCGCTTTACGCTTATCTATGTCCTGCTGATGACACTGGTGGTCGTCGCCTCCAATATTCTGGTGCAATACCCGCTTTCCGGCTCATTGTTCGGCGTCAATCTCGGCGACCTTCTGACCTGGGGCGCCTTCACCTATCCGATCGCCTTCCTCGTTACGGACCTGACCAACCGTCAGTTCGGCCCCTCCATCGCGCGCCGCGTCGTGCTTGCCGGCTTCGTCGTCGGGGTCACGCTGTCGTTCTGGACATCAATCCCGCGCATCGCGGTCGCCTCCGGCACCGCCTATCTGATCGGCCAGCTGCTGGATATTTCCGTTTTCAACCGCCTGCGCCGCCAGCGCTGGTGGCATGCGCCGCTCGCCGGCTCTATGCTGGGATCGGTGCTGGATACGGCCCTGTTCTTCTCCATCGCCTTTGCCGCAAGCTTCTCCTTCGTCGGCCCCAACGATGCCTTCGCCATCGAAAACGCTCCAATTCTCGGTGTCTTCGCCGTGGAAGCGCCCCGTTGGATTTCCTGGGCGCTGGGTGATCTCTCAGTGAAGGTTCTCGTCGGCCTCATCATGTTGTTGCCTTACGGCGCGCTGATGAACACGCTGAAGCCGATGCCGGGCGCCGTCAAAACGGGCCGCGTTTGAGGCCGGGCAAGCGCGGATCAAATCGCGCTTGCAAGCCAGCCGTCAGCATTGCAGTCTGTCGTCCGTGGCACAGCGCGGAGGCGGGTCGACATGCAGATCAAGGACGTTATAGACATCGTGGAGGCTGTCAGCGCCACGCTTTCAGGCTCAACCTTCAACGACGTCAATCTATCCGGCACGGTCTTCGACAATGTCAATCTTTCCGGGGCGAGCTTCAACAATATCAATTTGTCAGGTGCGTCGTTCACGGATAACAACATGTCCGGCTGGTCGATCGACGACGTCAATTTTTCCGGTCTGAAACTGAGCAACTCCAACCTGTCCGGTGCGCAGATAACGTCATGCCGAATGACCGGCATGAAGATCGACGGCATTCCCGTCGAGGACCTGATGGCTGCCTACAAGGCGGCACAGCAGCAGGCCTGATTTCACTCCACCAGTTTGAATTCCAGCATCAGGTTGCGCTGGAGGAACGAGTGATTGTCATCGGAAACGATGATGAGGCGCGTCGAGCCGTCCGGCCCCTTCACCACATCCATGCCTTCCATATTGTCGATCTGGTAGGCCATGCCGGCTTCCATGAGGATTTCGCCATCCACCACCGCACCCGGCCGAATATCGGCCCCACGGATGCGGCGGATGCGCATGCCGACGCCTTCGGCGAAATTGAAGCGGCGCTCGAGAAGCAGCAGGTCGCCATTGGGCAGGAACGCGCCGTCCGTCACGTCGAACGACGGATGATGCGTAACGGCGAATGTGCCCTTGCGCGGACCTTCCAGTATGGCGGCGAGAAGATTGCCGTCCGTGTCGATGCTTTTTTCAGCCACCACGACCAGAGCGCCGGCGAGCGGCGAATCGGCCGGCGATACCGCGAGAGCCTCCAGGCCGCCATTGTGGCGCAACTCGTTGCTGGGGATGAGATATGGCAGGCGGTCGAGCGGCTTTGCGGTGGCGAAGCCCGGATCGGGATAGATATCGATCCTGTGGCGCTGCTCGTAACTGACGAAAACCCTGCCGTCGCGCAGCGCCAGCCCTTCCGCATCCATCTCCATCTTGCGCGGCGGTTCACGCCCGCTCATGTCCAGCATGGGGGTGATGCGGGCATCGGCAAGCCCGGACAAAGCACCGCGAGCGTCGTGCAAGACCCTGCCCGTCAGCCAATGGCCGGTATCCAGCACCGCAACGAAATCCTCCCCATTGGGGCGGAAACGGATGGAGGATATCGCCCCGAACAGCTTTTCCGGCGCGCTCATCACCATGCCGCCGATAAATTCCAGCTTGCCGAAACGTTTTTCGCTGGTGCCGACCTCGAAAGAGGAGAGCAGACGCACGCTTACCGGCACATCGATGGTGGAAGCGCCGATGGAAACCGGACATAGCGATGCGGCCGCCAGAATGGCGGCCATCGCAAGCGTTTTGCAGGCGGAAGAAGCCCGGCCCCGCTTATCCCGCACGGCGAACCCTGCGGGACGAACCGGAAGCGCCGCTCGTATCCTCGAAGAGCGCCGCAAGCTGCTCGGTCATCGCGCCGGCCAGCTCGTCCGCATCCACGATGGTCACGGCGCGGCGGTAATAACGCGTCACGTCATGGCCGATGCCGATTGCCAGAAGTTCCACCGGCGAGCGCGTTTCGATCTGCTCGATGACGGCGCGCAGGTGCCGCTCCAGATAGTTGCCCGGATTGACCGACAGGGTCGAATCGTCCACCGGCGCACCGTCCGAGATCATCATCATGATCTTGCGCTGCTCGGGGCGGCCGATCAGGCGGTTATGCGCCCACATCAGCGCTTCACCGTCGATATTTTCTTTCAGCAGGCCCTCGCGCATCATCAGGCCGAGATTGCGCCGCGCGCGTCGCCACGGAGCGTCCGCCGATTTGTAGATGATATGGCGCAGATCGTTGAGACGGCCCGGCGACGCCGGCTTGCCATTGGCGAGCCACTGTTCGCGCGATTGTCCGCCCTTCCAGGCCTTGGTGGTGAAGCCCAGAATTTCGACCTTCACGCCGGAGCGCTCCAGCGTGCGCGCCAGAATATCGGCGCAGGTGGCAGCCACGGTAATCGGACGGCCGCGCATCGAACCGGAATTGTCGATGACCAGCGAAACCACAGTATCGCGGAACTTGGTGTCGCGTTCCTTCTTGAAGGAAAGCGGCTGCATCGGGTCAATAATGAGCCTGACGAGTCGGGCCGGATCGAGATAGCCTTCTTCCAGATCGAAGTCCCAGGAACGGTTCTGCTGCGCCATCAGGCGGCGCTGCAGACGGTTCGCTAAGCGCCCGACCGCGCCCTGAAGATGAGCGAGCTGCTTGTCGAGGAAGGCGCGCAGACGGTCAAGCTCGGCCTCGTCGCACAGTTCCTCGGCGTGGATTTCCTCGTCGAATTCCTGGGTGAAGATGCGGTAATCGACTTTCTCATTGAAATCGTCGAAGGGGCTGTTGGGGCGGCGGGTCTCGCCGGGCGTTTCGGAATCCTCGTCGAGATCGTCGGACATTTCCTCGTCCGACATCTCGGCGCCGTCCATCTCGCCTTCTTCCATTTCCTCCTGCGAGGCCTCGTTTTCGTCGGCAGGCGTCGCGTCCGATCCGGCTTCTTCCTCGACCTGCTCTTCTTCGGTCTCGTTGGTGCGCGGCTGGTCCTCGTTGGATTCCGCTTCCTGGCTGTCAGGCTCGTTATCCTCGTCGCCGAAATCTTCCGCCATCTGCATGGAGGTCAGCATCTTGCGCACCAGCCGCGAAAACGCCTTCTGGTCGGTGATGACGCTGGAGAGATCCTTGAGGTCGCCAGCCGCCTTGTCCTCGATGAAATCGCGCCACAGATCGACAACCTTGCCGGCGCTTTCCGGCGGCTTCTCACCCGTCAGCTTCTCGCGCACCAGCAGCGCAACGGCCTCTGCAAGCGGCGCATCATCCTTGTTGTTGATGCCGGCGAAATTGGCCTTGGCGTATTTTTCCGTATTCATGGCCTGGATATTGGAGGCCATGCCCGGCATGCGCAGCGCGCCGATGGATTCCACGCGCGCCTGTTCCACCGCATCGAAGATCAACCGCGCTTCGGCGCCCTGCGGCGACATCACCGCATGGGTGTCGGCATCATGGCAGGCAAGGCGCAGCGCCATGGAATCGCCGAGGCCGCGGGTGATGGCGATTTCCTGCGCCGTCGGCTTCTTGGAGATTTCCGGCAGCCGCATACGCTCACCGGCGAGGCCCGGCCGCTCATTGGCGAAGACGACTTCGACTTCGGCATCGCCGGCAACGGATCGCACGCATCCGGCAATCGCCTGACGCAACGGTTCCGTATCGACCGCCGTACCCGGTTTCGCTCTGGAATTGTCGCCGCGCCCTGCCATTGTCTTTCCTGTCATTTGTCGGCGCCTGCGGCACGCGATCGGAAGATCGCGCGCCCCACCGGCGTCTTCAAGTCATCGGTGATCTTCTCCGGACAAGCCGGGGACGATCAGGCGCTGAGAACGATGTTCGCAGCGCTTTCCTTCAGCTCGACGCCGAAAGCCCGCTGATATTGCTCGGCCACCAGCGTGCGTTCCAGCTCGTCACACTTGTTGAGGAAGGTTACGCGGAAGGCAAAGGCGAGATCGCCGAAGATTTCCGCATTTTCCGCCCAGGTGATGACGGTACGCGGGCTCATGACCGTGGAAAGATCGCCGTTGATGAAAGCCGAACGGGTGAGATCGGCCACGCGCACCATCTTGGAAACGGTTTCACGGCCCTTCGGATTGTCGAAGCTCTTCACCTTGGCGGCGATGATGTTCACTTCCTGCTCATGCGGCAGGTAGTTCAGCGTGGTGACGATAGACCAGCGGTCCATCTGCGCCTGGTTGATCTGCTGCGTGCCGTGGTAAAGGCCGGTCGTATCGCCAAGGCCGATGGTGTTGGCGGTTGCGAAAATGCGGAAGGCCGGGTGAGGACGGATGACGCGGCTCTGGTCGAGCAGGGTCAGGCGGCCGGAGGATTCCAGCACGCGCTGGATGACGAACATCACATCCGGGCGGCCGGCATCATATTCGTCGAAGACGAGCGCCACATTGTGCTGGTAGGCCCAGGGCAGGATGCCGTCCTTGAATTCGGTGACCTGCTTGCCGTCTTTCAGGACGATGGCGTCCTTGCCGACGAGGTCGATACGGCTGACATGGCTGTCGAGGTTGACGCGCACGCAGGGCCAATTCAGGCGGGCGGCCACCTGCTCGATATGGGTGGATTTACCCGTGCCGTGGAAACCGGAGACCATGACACGTCGGTTGTGAGCAAAACCGGCAAGGATCGCAAGCGTCGTGTCGCGATCGAAAAGATAGTCGGGATCGAGGTCAGGCACATAGGCGTCGCCCTGGGAATAGGCGGGAACCCGCAGATCCGTATCAATGCCGAAAACCTCCCGCACGGACACCGTCGTGTCGGGCAGGTTGGAAATATCAAGGTCGATTTTGCTCATCACGTCTCCAAGGCGGGCGGCAGCCACCCGGCCACATCATCAATCAGGCGGTAAACACATAAGTTGGCTTAGCAGAAACCTGACTGCTTTAACAATTGATATGCTTGAACAACAGCCCGAAAACGCTCTTCCGAACCACGATCGCCACCATTAGCATCAGGATGGTGCTTTTTGACAAGCTCCTTGTAGCGCCTTTTTATGTCTTCCTGCTTTGCGGTGGAAGAAAGACCGAGCGTATCGAAGGCTTTTGCCTCCAGCGTCTTCAATTTTCGGTCCTGCTGCATGCGGGTGCCGCCTGCCCTTGCGCCGCCCGCAAAACCGCCGGCGAAGCCGAAAGGATCGCGGATACGGGCGTTCCCGCTCGCCGTGCCGGAACGCAGCGTGGAGTGCAGCGGACTGTCGCGCGCCGTCTTGTTGACGCCCACCGTCCAGGTCGGGCGATGGCCGGTGATCGCTTCTTTCTGGTAACGGGCGATCTCGCTGTCGGACAGGCCGGAAAAATAATTATAGCCCTTGTTGTATTCCTTCACATGCTCAAAACAGAACAGGAAGAATTGCCCCTCGGCATTGCGGCCGACGGGTGCCCGGTGAATACCCGGTTTGTCGCATCCGTCCCACTGGCAGGTGGGGGCCTGAACCTCAGGTTCCCTCTCCCTTTTCCGGCGCGTGCGGATGCGATCGAAATATTTCGAATCCAGTTTCATGATGCCCTGATTATGGGGTGCGAAAAGCCGCACAACAAGAATTGACAAAGCGGAATGTTGCTGGCTTTTAGGTAGCCCCCTTCAAGACCAGCCAACGAGAATGGAGCCCGTCGCATGTCCCTGCGAGAACGCATAGAAACCAAGCTTCGGGAAAGCTTTTCACCGGAGCGCCTGAGGGTCGTCGATGAAAGCTTGATGCATGCCGGCCACCAGCCTGATATAACCGGCACAGGCGAGACGCATATGCGTGTTCAGATAGTGTCGGAAAGCTTTTCCGGCAAGTCTCGCGTCGAGCGCCACCGGGCGATCAACGCGCTTTTGAAGCCGGAACTCGATGCCGGCCTGCATGCGCTGGCGATAGAGGCGGCAGCGCCGGGGGAAGCGGTGCGGTTTTAAACCTCGAGCAAGCCCCCTCATCCGG
Organism: Agrobacterium sp. 22-223-1; assembly: GCF_053522385.1. NCBI lineage: Bacteria > Pseudomonadati > Pseudomonadota > Alphaproteobacteria > Hyphomicrobiales > Rhizobiaceae > Agrobacterium > Agrobacterium sp. 22-223-1. The sequence continues at coordinate 420,450 of NZ_JBNWCN010000002.1, read as the reverse complement.
CCCTACGGGCCACCTTCTCCCCGGCGGGGAGAAGAAACATGCGGCAGCGCCGTGCTCAAAGCTCAGACATCAATGCAGCTGCAGCAATGCTGTTTCGTATGGCATTGCCAAAGCGGCTTGTTCTTCTCCCCGGTCGGGGAGAAGTGCCGGAGCGAAGCGAGGCGATGAGGGGGCTCCCTCACCGTATCGCTCAAAATCTTACCCCGGATGCTTTTCCGACAGGAAGGACTGCACCTCGGACGCCGCAACATCATCGGCCACGAAGGACTGGCCGATGCCGTGGGTGAGGATGAAGGTGAGCTTGCCGCCCTTGACCTTCTTGTCCTGCGCGATTGCCGTCATCAGCATTTCGACCGGCGGCAACTCGCCGGGAATATCCTTCATCGTCGTCGGCAGGCCGACGGCCTTCAGATGCGCTTCAACGCGAGCGGCATCATCAGGGCTTGCGAGGTTGAGGCGGGCGGAGAACTGGTGCGCCAGCACCATGCCGATGGCGACGCCTTCGCCATGCACCAGTCGCTTGCTGTCGTAATTGGTCGCCGCTTCCAGGGCGTGGCCGAATGTATGGCCGAGGTTCAAAAGGGCGCGCACGCCGTTTTCCTTCTCGTCGGCCACCACCACGTCCGCCTTGGCCTGGCAGCTCGTCGCAATCGCCTGAATGCGGGCGGGTCCGCCGGTGCGGATGTCATCCCAGTTCTTTTCCAGCCAGAAGAAGAAGTCCGGCTTGTCGATCAGCCCGTACTTCACCACTTCGGCATAACCGGCGCGGAATTCCCGCGGGCTCAGCGTATCGAGCACCGCGGTATCCGCCAGCACCAGATCGGGCTGGTGGAAAACGCCGACGAGGTTCTTGCCATGGCGGCTGTTGATGCCGGTCTTGCCGCCGACGGAGGAATCGACCTGCGCCAGAAGCGAGGTCGGTATCTGCACGAAGCGCACGCCCCGGCGCACGATGCCCGCTGCGAAACCGGCGAGATCGCCGATCACGCCGCCGCCGAGCGCGATCACCGCATCGTTACGCTCCACCCTTGCTGCCAGAACCGCATCGCAGACGGTGACGAGATGCTCGAAGCTCTTGGTCTTTTCGCCGGCCGGCAGGGTCAGCGAGACGGCCTCGATGCCATCGGTCTGCAGCCCGTCCATCAGGCCTTCGAGGTAGAGCGGCGCGACATGTTCATCGGTGATGATGGCCGCGCGCCGGCCCTTCAGCCGCGCCGAAATCTCGCCGCCCGCCCGGCCGATGAGGCCCGGCCCGATCAGAATGTCATAGGCGCGCTCGCCGAGCGGCACATGGACGAGACGTTCATCGGCGTGGATTTCGGAAGGCGTCATGGGGATCAGTCTTTCTGTTCGATGCCGGCTATGGCGGCCAGCACTTCTGTCACGATGATTTCCTTGCGGACATCGCGGGATTCGATGGTCAGATCCGCTTCCGCATAGATCGGATAGCGCTTCTCCATCAGGGCCGCCAGCGTTGCCTTGGGGTTTTCGGTCTTGAGAAGCGGGCGATGATCGCGCTTGTTGACCCTCTCCCACAACACCTCGAGATCGGCCTTCAGCCACAATGAAATGCCGCCGCGCGTGATGTGCCGGCGGGTATTGTCGTTGATGAAGGCGCCGCCGCCGGTGGAGATGACCTTGGGGCCGCCGCGCAGCAGCCGCTTGATGACCCGCGTTTCCAGCGCGCGGAATTCTTCCTCGCCATAGGTGGCGAAAAGTTCGGATATCGTCATGCGCGAAACGCGCTCGATTTCGACATCCGTATCGATGAACGGCACCCTGAGCTGCTGGGCGACCATGCGGCCCACCGCCGACTTTCCAGCCCCCATCAGCCCGACGAAGACGATGTTGCGCCGTCCGAGCTTTGCCCGCGCTTGCTCCCCGAGTGTGGCCGGGACGGATAAATTCGTTTCATTCATAGATTTGAAAGCCCGTTTGGCATGGATATCTGCAAATGTTTACGAAGCGTCAAGCCAAATTGCTGACTGAATTGCGGTGAATCACAATCATCGCCGCATGCGGCACGGGGCGGAGCGGGCATTTTGATCTTGTCGCCGCTTTCGCCGCACCGCATATACGTTTCGACCGCCACCTTCACGGAGCCGCCATGCCCACCCTCTTCCGCTTCACGATGATACTGGCGACCATCGCGGGGCTGATCTATGGCGGCATGGTGCTGCTCGTCATGGTCGTCAAACCGCGCGACCGCGAAGTGACGGTACGCATTCCTTCCGAGCGACTGAACCCGCCGTCGACCGAACCGGCAAGGCGCATCCCATGAGCGGACCGGCAGGAGGGCGCGACGGCGCGCGGCTGGAAAGTTTTCTGGAAATGATGAGCGCCGAACGCGGGGCAGCCGCCAACACGCTCTCTTCCTATGAGCGCGATCTTTCCGATCTGCGCGAATTTCTCGGTCAGCGCGGCCAGTCCTTGACGGAGGCGCAGACGCCTGACCTTTCAGCCTATCTGACCCATCTTTCCGCTCAGGGTTTTGCCGCAACCTCACAGGCACGACGTCTTTCCACCATGCGGCAATTCTATCGTTTTCTCTATTCGGAAGGGCTGCGCGGCGACGACCCGACCGGCATCATCGATGCGCCGAGGAAAGGTCTCGCTTTACCGAAAACGATGAGCGTCGCCGATGTGAACAGGCTTCTTAGCCTTGCCGCGCAGGAAGCCGCCACGTCCGGTCCCGGCCAGCTTGCCCGCATCCGCATGCATCTGCTGCTCGAACTGCTTTATGCCACCGGCATGCGTGTCAGTGAGCTTGTTTCGCTGCCGGTCAAGGTGCTGCGTCAGGAAGGCCGCTTCCTGATGATACGCGGCAAGGGCAACAAGGACCGCATGGTTCTTCTTTCCCGCGCCGCCATCGAGGCGATGGAAAAATACGAGGCTGCCAGAAAGGCGCTCGCATCGGAAAAAAGCAAGGTGGCCGCTTCGCAGAAAAAGCCGGAGACACCGGAAAGCCCTTGGCTGTTTCCTTCCAGCAGTAAGGAAGGCCACCTGCCCCGCCAGGTCTTTGCCCGCGACCTCAAGGACATCGCCATCCGTGCGGGCCTGACCGCGTCTGCGATATCGCCGCATGTGCTGCGCCACGCCTTTGCCAGCCACCTTCTGCAGAACGGCGCGGATTTGCGCGCGGTACAGGAACTGCTCGGCCATTCCGACATTTCCACGACACAAATCTATACACATGTGCTGGAAGAACGCTTGCAAGAGCTGGTACAAACACATCACCCCCTTGCCAAACAGGGCAAAAACCTTGATTAGAGCGACCGGAACCGCCGGATAATCCGGTCAAACCTTGCGCAAAACGATCGGAAACGGATCTCATGCACAATTATCTCGACTTCGAAAAACCTATCTCGGACCTTGAGGGCAAGATCATCGAGCTGAAGAAGCTTGCCGATGAAGACGAGAGCATAGACACCTCGGAGGAGATCAACCGTCTGGAATCGCGCGTCAACGATGCGATGCAGGACATCTATTCCAAGCTGAACGCCTGGCAGAAAACGCAGGTCGCGCGCCATCCGCAGCGTCCGCATTTCGTCGATTACGCCAAGGCGCTGTTCACCGATTTCACGCCGCTGGCCGGCGACCGCAAGTTTGCCGAAGACGCCGCCATTCAGGCAGGCCTCGGCCGCTTCAACGGTCAGCCCGTCGCCATCATCGGCCAGGAAAAGGGCAACGACACCAAAAGCCGCCTGAAACATAATTTCGGCAGCCCGCGGCCGGAAGGTTACCGCAAGGCGATCCGCGTGCTGGAACTGGCCGATCGTTTCTCGCTGCCGGTCGTCACCCTCATCGATACGGCTGGCGCCTATCCCGGCGTTGGCGCTGAAGAGCGCGGCCAGGCCGAAGCCATCGCCCGCTCGACGGAAATGTGCCTCAACGTGAAGGTGCCGATCGTCTCCGTCGTCATCGGCGAAGGCGGCTCGGGCGGCGCAATCGCGATCGCCACCGGCAACCGCGTCTACATGCTCGAACATGCGATCTATTCGGTGATCTCGCCGGAAGGTGCCGCCTCCATTCTCTGGCGCGATTCGACCCGCGCCAAGGAAGCCGCGACCAATATGAAGATCACTTCGGAAGATCTGAAGTCGCTCGGCGTCATCGACGGAATCATTCCGGAGCCGATCGGCGGCGCGCATCGCGCCCCGGAAACCGTCATCAATGCAACCGGTGATGTCATCGCCAAGGCTCTGGCCGATCTTTCCCAGCGTTCCGGCACCCAGCTGCGCGCTGAACGCCGCCAGAAATTCCTGGATATTGGCCGGAACCTTTAAGCCCGGCCTTATTTTCCTTGAATATCGCCCCAACTCGGCCATAGTCCGGTCACATCAAAAGATGTATCGGCGGCCGCGGGGGCGGATCCGATTTGAGTTAAGAAGATGTAAACGGTTAATACCGTATTTAAAATACACACGGGACGGTGTAGAACTGCCGCCGCTTCGTGCCATCGTCTTTCGGATCAGATCATGCGTTTGACACATTTTGCACTTCTTGCCTGCACCGCGCTCGTTCTTGCCGGTTGCAACGATACGCTCGAAACCGTTGAACGCGACGTCTCCCACGTCAAGAACAAGGTCGATTACCCGCTGTCTCCGTCCATTCTGGCCGAGATCGACAAAAGGGGCATGGACCGCACCTCGCCGATCATGATCCGCATCTTCAAGGAAGAAGGTGCGCTGGAAATCTGGAAAGCCAGGCGCGACAACCGTTTCGAGAAGATCGCCGGCTACGAGATTTGCGCATGGTCCGGCAAACTCGGCCCGAAGGTGAAAGAAGGCGACCGGCAGGCACCGGAAGGTTTCTACAACCTGACGCCCGCGCATCTCAATCCGAACTCGAAATATTACCTCGCCATCAATACCGGCTTTCCGAACCGCTACGATGCCGCCAATGGCCGCAACGGCACCAATCTGATGATCCATGGCGCCTGCTCGTCCTCCGGCTGTTATTCGATGACGGATGCGCAGATTCTTGAAATCTACGGTTTTGCCCGTGACGCCTTCAAGGGCGGCCAGAAGACCGTGCAGCTGCAGGCCTTCCCGTTCCGCATGACGGCAGAAAACATGGCCCGGCATCGCCAGAGCGAACATCTCGAATTCTGGAAGATGCTGAAGGTCGGTTACGACAATTTCGAAGTGACCAAGCGCCCGCCGGAAGTGAATGTCTGCGAGAAGAAATACGTCTTCAACCAGCAGACGGAAGGCGGCAGCTTCAACGCCTCCGCCCAATGCCCGGCCATGAGCACACCGCCGGCGCTCGTCAGCGCGCTTTCGAGCTACGAGAAGACCTACGATCTCGCCTATGAAAAGGCGATGAAGAAATATGACGGCATGGCCTGGTACGACCCGAGCGAAGCCGAGCGCAAGGCGCTGGTCGCCGAAAAGCGCAAGGGCCGCGAGCCCGCCTATGCCCCGACGGGCTCGGCGCTGAAGGCCGGCAAGCTGATGAAGGAAACGGAATATGCCGCGCTGATGGAGAAGAAAGCGCAGCAGGTGACGTCGTCCTCTCCGGCCACGACCGCAACCGCCTCTTCCCTGCGCGGCCCGCGCCCTTCGTCTGTCCAGCCCGCCACGGCACCGCAATCGAACCCGGCCCCTGCGGCACCGACGATGGTTGCCTCGGCTGCCCCCGCAGCAGCCGGCCAGACCGGAGCTGCCGCCCAGAGCATCCCGGTTCCGGCCATGAACCCGCTTGCCTATTCAGCAGCACCTGCGCCCGAAGCGCCGGAAAAGAAGCCGTTCTGGAAGTTCTGGGCCAAGGAATGAGCGACACGGCCGAGATCGTCTATGATTTGAGGGGGCTTAAATGCCCCCTTCCGGTTTTGAGAAGCCGCAAGAAACTCGCAACCCTCAAGGCAGGCGATATTCTGACCGTCGAGACGACCGATCCGCTAGCGGTGATCGATATTACCCATATGTGCAATGAGGATGGGCATAGGCTGGTGGAAACCACTGCGCTGGATAAGGGACATCGGTTTCGGATCGTGAAGGGCGGGTAACCGACGTTCAACGCTGACGCTCCGGGCTTCCCCCCCCTCTGCCCTGCCGGGCATCTCCCCCTCAAGGGGGGAGATCAGTTGTGGCGACTGCTCGTTTTCTTACAAGCTCTGCACTTCGGGTTGCTGTCCCCATAAAGATGTTCCGAGCAAGCCGCTTGTCGATCTCCCCCTTGAGGGGGAGATATCTGGCAGGACAGAGGGGGGTGAACCACACCCACCGACCTAGACCATCACGACACGCCCTAAAACCGCAACCCCGAAACCGCCAGCGGATTATCCGTCATCGCCTGCCTGTCCGGCCGGTCGATGCCCGGTGCGCTTGTGAAGGCCGCGAACAGGTCCTGCACGAAAGCCTCCGGTAAATCCTTCGTAATCAGCACCATGCGCGTGCGCTGATCAGCCGGGTCCGGCCAGGCTGCAAGGCGCTCCGGCGTGTGGAAAATATTCTGCACCCCATGCAGCACCAGCGGCCGGCCCGGATTATCGGACAGCTTGACGATGGCCTTCATGCGCAGGAGCTTTTCACCATGTGCCGAGCGCAGCAGATCCACGAACATGTCAATCGCCATCGGGCTGACCGGCTGATCGTGAATGATCGAGAAGGAACGGATAGACGCATCGTGCCGGTTCACATCGTGATGATGGTGGTGGTCGTCGTGATCGCCATGATGGTGGTGATGGCCATGGCCATGACCGTGATCATGATCGTGGTGATCGTGTGCCGCCTCTTCGCCCAGCCAGCGGCCGACATCGGCATTCTTGCTGCCGGCATCGTAAAGGCCGTTGTCGAGAAGCCCCGCAGCGCTCCACTCGGTTTTGTCGCCATCCTCGATAGTCGCGCGCGGATTGAGCGCTTGTAGACGGGCTGTCAGCGCGGAAATCGTGGCGGCATCGGCAAGCGCGCGCTTGGTCATCACCAGACGGTCAGCCACGGCGGCCTGTTTCACGGCCTCCTGATGATTGTCGAGCGTGGAAAGGCCGTTCACGGCATCCACCACCGTAATCATGCCGTTCAGCACGAAATTCTGCGCGATGACCGGGTTGCCCATGACCGACTGCATGACGGGGGCGGGATCGGCAAGGCCCGTGGTCTCGATCACTACCCGTTTTACCGGCTTCAGCTTGCCTGTCTGGATACCGTCCATCAGTTCCGCCAGCGTATCCACCAGCTCGCCGCGCACCGTGCAGCACAGGCAGCCCTCCGCCAGCTCGATGATGCCTTCACCAGCACTTTCGACCAGCATGTGATCGATGCTGACATCGCCGAATTCATTGATGATGATCGCCGCATCGCTCATCGCCGGATCCTTGAGAAGCCGGTTGAGCAGCGTCGATTTTCCGGCGCCGAGAAATCCGGTGATGATGGAAACCGGGATGCGATCGCGAGACATGACTTGCCTGTGTGTTGTTGGCCGCTCCGGCAGGTCACTGGACGACACGAAACCCGGAGCCGCATGGAGCTAAAAGAAATCGCCCGCGACTGGAAACCGCGAGCGACACTGTAATATCATAACATCATCGACCTGCGAATACACAAACCGCATTGCAATCGCGAGGCTCGGCTTCGAGGCAGTCACCGATCATCAGAATGTCGGGCGCGGGATCGGGATCGGCACGTTCGCGAGTTCGCCCTTGCCGGCTCCCTTGGTGGCATTCACCGCCACCGTTTCGCTGCCGGGAATGAGACCGGCAAAGGAATATTCCGGCGGGCGGGTCATTTCCTGCACATAGGGCGAATGGATGACCATGCGACCAGCCTCGTCGCGGCTTTCGCTGCGCACCTTGGCGGCCTTCGGGTTGCAGATTTCGGCGCTGACATCGTTCACATCGCCGGTATCGCCATAGGGCGCCAGCGCGGCGAGCGAGACGCCTTGGCCCGAAGGCGCCGTCAGCCCCATCTGCAACAGATCGGCCGACTGATCGGTGCGCCCGGCAAGGCTGTCCGCACCCAGCACGACCGTGATGACAGAGCGGCCATTGCGCACGGCCGACGACACCTGGTTAAAGCCGGAGGCGCAGATGAAGCCGGTCTTCATGCCATCCGCACCATCGAAACGGCCGACCAGCATGTTGAAATTGGCGTAGTTCTTCTTGCCGGTGCTGACGCCTTCCAGCGAGAAATAATGGGCATATTCCGGAAACTCGCGCTTGATGATCAGCGCCAGCAGCGCCAGATCCCGGGCGGTCGTATATTGTCCCTTGCCGGGCAGGCCATTGGCATTGATGTAACGGGTGGAGCTCATGCCCAACCGCTGCGCCTGCGCATTCATCTGCGCCACGAAATTGTCGCTGGTGCCGCCGATGGTCTCGGCAATCGCCACGGCGATGTCATTGGCGGATTTGATGAGCAGCAGCTTCAAAGCGCTATCCATCGTCAGCTTCTGACCGGGCTTGAAATACATTTTCGAGGCCGGCTGATCGGCGGCCTTCTTGCTCATCACCACTTCCGTCTGCGGGCTGATCTTGCCGGCCTTCATCTGCGAAAAGGCGATATAGGCGGTCATCAGTTTGGTGAGCGAAGCGGGATACCACTTGCGGAAGGCTTCCTGATGGGAAATCACCTTGCCGGTTTTGACATCGACCACCATCTTCGGGTTGGCATTCGCCACGGGCGCTGCGGCAACGAGGCCTGCAGTCATGATGGCAACGGCTGCGGAGAGCCGTCTGGCGGCGTTTGGCGATTTAAAAGTCTGTGGCAAGGCTTGTCCTCGAATTCCCGTCTTCGGTCGGGGAATGGCAATATTCACCATATATGTCCTAGCAATGGCAAAGTACATTGATTACGTCAATTATGCGGCGCACTATCCACCACGGAGGATAGGATTTTACGACACGCCGCACCGATGAACCCAGGAATGAACGAATGCCGATTTTGAACAGAGCCGCCGAACTCCAGCAGGAAGTCAGCGAATGGCGGCGTCACCTGCATGAAAATCCCGAGATTTTGTATGACGTCGACAACACCGCGGCCTTCGTTGCGGAGAAGCTGAAATCTTTCGGCGTTGACGAAATCGTGACCGGTCTCGGCCGCACGGGTGTGGTCGGCATCATCAGGGGCAATCTTCCGGGCAATCGTACCATCGGCTTTCGCGCGGATATGGACGCTCTCCCAATTTTTGAGGAAACCGGCAAGCCCTGGGCCTCCAAAACCGCGGGCGCCATGCATGCCTGCGGCCATGACGGCCACACGGCCATGCTGCTTGGCGCGGCCAAATATCTTACCGAGACCCGCAATTTCGCCGGCTCCATTGCCGTCATCTTCCAGCCGGCGGAAGAAGGGGGTGCCGGCGCGCTCGCCATGGTCGAGGACGGCCTGATGGAGCGTTTCGGCATTAACGAGGTCTATGGCATGCACAACATGCCGGGCATTCCGCTCGGCGCCTTCGCCATCCGCAAGGGCGGCATCATGGCGGCACCGGACAAGTTCTCCATCACTGTCAAGGGCCGTGGCGGCCACGCGGCGCAGCCGCACCGCACCGTCGATCCCATCACCATCGGCGCGCAGATCGTCGGCAATCTGCAGATGATCGCCTCACGCAATGCCGACCCCATCCGCTCAGTGGTCGTTTCCGTCACCCGCTTTCAGGCCGGTTCCAGCCACAACATCATTCCCAACGAGGCATTGATCGCCGGCACGGTGCGCAGCCTCGATGAAACGGTGCGTGATCTGGCGCAGGATCGCATCAAGCAGATGGCGGAAGGCATTGCCCTTGCCAACGGCGCGGAAGCGGAAGTCGTCTATGAGCGTTATTGCCCGGTAACCTTCAACCACGCCGCCGAGACCGACCACGCCATCCGCGTGGCCCGCGATGTGGCAGGCGAACCGAATGTCGATCCCGATGTCGATCCTTCCATGGCGGGAGAGGATTTCTCCTTCATGCTGAAGGAAAGGCCGGGCTGCTTCATCTTCATCGGCAACGGCGATTCGGCCGGGCTTCACAATCCGGGCTATGATTTCAACGACGAGGCCATCGCTTACGGCATTTCCTACTGGGTGAAACTGGCCGAACAGCGCCTGACGAGCTGATTGCCGACTGACGCGAAGAAAGCCGAGGAAGAGATCGACCGCGATGAAGAACGCGGTTGATCCGCAGGCATCGTCAGGTTAAAGAGCAATTCAGTGTCCACGTAGCTCAGCAGGATAGAGCACAGGATTCCTAAGACAAATTGGGGGTTGCGACCGGAAACGACGCAATCGATCTGCTCAAAGTCGGGGAAAGCTTCGCTGGTCTTCCAGCATGCCAATCCCGAGCCAAGCTCCGGAGAAATCCGGTGAAGGTGTAGAGACTGGATGGGCAGCACCTAAAGGCCGCAAGGCCCATGGTGAAGGGACAGTCCAGACCACGAACGTCTTGCCGGCAAATGGCGGGACGGCGGCGAAAGCCGAAGCGGTATGAATCCTGGGGTCGGAGGTTCGAATCCTCTCGTGGACGCCATTTTCCTGAAATATTTTTAAAGACAATAGGATAGATGCTGTCAGCGACTCAAAGGTTTGTCTCTGCAGACCCTTGGAGTGTCTCTGCTAATCTCACAGGTTTGTCTCTGGGGCCAAGGGCATGCACAAATCCTGCTTCTTGCCCGACATTACGCGAAGCCCAGCTTCCAACGAACTAGGTCAAAGGCCAGCAGCATTCCCCACGCTATACGCTGATAGAGAGCAGTGGCCGCCAAAGAACTTGCAGTCTGTTCATCCATAATGGCTCGACATCATCCAAAACTTCATCTTGGTTGAATGTGACGATTCTCACGCGGATACCGGGGTGCATTGAGATGCCAGACGAACCATTCCCTCTCATTGAATCGATGACAATTGCTATCAACGCCGAGGAGGAAGCTGGCGCGCCCGTACAGTTCCATCGTCTCGAAGCTGATATCCACCGCAGGAGGAAGGAGCTCGAACTCAGCGAAGTAGAGAATCTGTCCGCGTGGACCGACGCCGTTGCGTTTGCGCTAGACAGCGATCACTTCGGTGATCCATGGCGGCGCTACTTCGGACCAATCGGTTCTCGTTCGTTTGAGGACGGAACAGTGGAATACGTCCCTGATGTCCTAATTCTCGACGGGCGAGCTTTTGATCTTTGGGCCGAGCGGCTGGCAATTGTCCATCATCCAGCCTTTCGAGCGCGATACAGCGATCTGTTGTGGGAACTTGCTCCTGAACTCGGAAGACGCCGTAATCCTGACCATGCGCGGATTGCCTGGGCTGCGTACGAATCCATGATTGCCGAGAATGCCTACGAAGAATTCTTCGACAAAACTGATGCAGCCCTCCGCATGCTGACACTTGCGCTGTCAATCGGTGATCAGGATGCAAAGGTGCGTTCCCGAGATTTGTTGATGGAGGAGTTCCGCGAACTGCTTGATAGTGCACGCCGTTTCAACTTCAATGTTGTGGATCGGCTGCTCTGGGAGCGGAACGTGGGAGCACCAGAGATAACCGAAGAGATTGTCGCCAGGCTAGAGGATGCCCTTGTCGACAGCTCGATAGAAGGGGAGAGGTTCAACCCTCATCTCACACGCGAGATAGCTGCCCGACTTAAACGTCATTTCGGCAGATCACACTCCCGAGCGGACGTGCGTCGTGTCCATACTACCGTCGCCCGGGCATTTGAGGCGCTGGCCGCTGAAAGCGATGCGATGGTGGCAGCGGCGCATCTGGATGTAGCGGCAACCGAGTACCGAAGCGCCGGGGATGAAGAGGCGTTCAACCGTGTCCGTACTGCGCGCGCCGATGCCGTTGCTAGGAGCAATACCGAAATGGCAGCCCATTCGTTTCGGTTTGAGGTTGGCTTCGACGACATGGAACGATTCCTCGATTCCTTGATTGCCCCGGACAACCTCGGCCTGTCACTCGCTCGGATAGCGAACGAGTTCGTACCGCGGCTTACTGTTATTCGGGATAGGGTCTTGGAGACCGCGAGAGTCGCGCCCATACAGGCCACCCTCTCTATAAACATCCATGAGGATGAACACATCGCCGCAATCGTCGGCAGTGTGGAGGAGGACATGGAGGGGAGGATGATGCACCAGGCCGGGCAGGAAGCGATGTTCGCAAGCATCTTCCTCGAACAAGCTCTTGAACGCTGCATTTCGGTCCATGAACTCGAATCCCACGATATCGCTGGCTGGGCGAACCGTCTCGGCGCGTTCGACGACCTGACCATGGTGATCGAGGGCGTCGAAGCTTGGTACACGGGCGATTTGATCAAAGCCCTTCATGTACTCGTTCCCCAGATCGAGCTGGGGCTGAGAAGGACGCTACGAGGCTTGGGTGAGCCGATCGTACGGAATCACCCTACAATGGCTGGGAGGCAGATACTTCTCAACATGGGCGAGGTCCTATCGAACCCCGTACTCCAGGCGGCGTTGGGCGATGACACGGTCCATTACTTTAGAGCGCTCTATGTCGATCCGCGTGCCAGAAACATTAGGAATATAGTCGCCCATGGATTAACGAGCGTATCCGACGCTTCATCAGCAACGTGCAACCGTTTGGTACACTCGCTCTTAGTCCTGGGATGTTGGCGCGACATAGCGCGAACGAGAGAGGTTGCGCTATAGCTTCTTGATATCATCCGGTTTCAGCGGCCCCTTTTTATCCAAGAGGTCATCGAGCGATTTGGAGAGAGTCTCAGCAAAGGACACCACGAACTGACCATCGGAAGCAATGATATACTGCGAAGACGTCCGTGCCGCTTCCAGCAGGCTCGGCAGGTCCGCGTACGCCTCTTCGATTGTCCAGTTCCGTGACATAGACCGTCTCTCCAATTTCCGAATTACGACTTCTATACTTCGACGTTTACCGAAAACCGGCACATGCCGGCTACGACCTTTGGTGATTCCGTTTACGTCCGAGGGTTTCGAAATGGCAGGCCCCATTTTTTTGCTGGATACGAACATCCTGAGCAATGCCGGTTTGCAACGACCTCCGCCAGGGTTGCGTGCCTGGATGAAAGCCATGGGAGCAGATTCACTCGCCATCTCGTTCCCCGCTATAGCAGAGTTGAGGCGGGGTGCCCATCTGGCCTTGAAACACGATCCACAAAAAGCGCAACGACTCCACAACTGGATTGATGACATCCTCTCCGTGGACTTCCAGTTCGCCGAACTCACAGCCAAAGCCGCCAATCTCTATGCCGAAATGACAACCGTCGGGCCGCTCAGGCACCTCTATGTACCAAGCCCGGAGCAGAAAAAAGATAAGATCGGACACGATCTTCTGTTCGCAGCCCTGTCGATCACCCATCAGATGCCGATCGCTTCCTTCAACGTAAAAGATTTCATCCTGATCGACAGGTACTTCCCGTTACCGGGCGTTTTTCACCCCGTTGAAGTTCAATGGTACGTTCCATGCCACGCTGTGATACCCGACGACGATTACGGAATGACGCCGCCTTCATTGCCCGAGTTCGTATCCAGCGGTTTTGGCTTCATGAGGTAGACCGAAGCTCTCGCTCCTTTCTACGGCAGTTCTGACCACCGCGGCGGCCAAACTGCCCTGTCGCAGAAGATCGGCATGAAGATCGAGAAGGGCATCCCTATGTTCTTCGAGCAGGGATTTCGCCCGCCGGAACTCCGCCTGCAATGTCGCCTCGACTGATTTGCGGAGAGCCTTGCGGCGGTGACGGAATGTCGACAATTCACGTGGACTGTCGCCAGGTTCGACAGACAGCGTTTTCCCAAGACCCCACTTAGTTTCCATCATCGTCGCCAGATCAGTTGCACGATTGAGGTCCGCCGATGGATCGCCACCAGCACCATTACCGAATTCACCGAACAACACTTCTTCGGCTGCGATACCACCCAGAAGCGTGGCGATCTTGTCTCGAAAATACGTCGAAGTCTTTCGACTGAACAGCCGCTCCTCGAATGCCGTGTGACCCAAGGATCGCGATCGGCTATCGGTCTGAATGGCTTTCTCGATCGAGACCGACACCAACGGATCGGCCTCGAGCAGAACACCGAGAATAGCATGTCCGAGTTCGTGGGCAGCGACGCAGCGCTGTAGCGCCATGGGGATCGGCACAACGGGCGGCAAGGCTGCGATGAGATCAGTAAGAACCATCTGTCGCTTCGCGCGTCGCGCGTGGCGACGGGCGTCACGGACACACCGTTCGATGTCGGCACCAGACCAGCCGTCGCTTGCCGACACCACGTCGTCCAGCGTTTCGTTGGCAAGGTCTCCCCGGAGGTAGAAACGGTAAATGTCATGGCGTGCCGCTTCATCCGGAAGAGGAATGGCGAAATGGCGTTCCAGACGGCCTGCCCGAAGAAGCGCCGGATCGATAATCTCCGGGTTGTTCGTCGCACCGATCACGATAACGCCTTCGTGTGACTGTGCGCCGTCCAAAAGTTCCAGAAGGGCGTTGATCACCTGTCGATGGTAGTTGTCGTTGCTACTGCCGGTTCTGTCGTCGCGGCTGGTGAAACTGTCGAACTCATCAATCAGGAGGATCGACGGTGCCTGCCGCGCAGCCTCGGCAAACGCCTTGCGCATTGCCCTCAGCATATCGCCGAGGTGACCCGTCGCCTGCCATCGAGCCGCCGACCCGAGGATTAGGGGCACGTTACAGGTCCTTGCCAGAGCCGCCGCGTAGGACGTCTTACCCGATCCCGGAGGACCCGAAAGCAGGACGCCGCGATCGACATCGTGCCAAAAAAGTCTCCCAGCCTTCCATGCCGCCAAGTCCTCGGTGAGTTCGAGGCCCCATGTTTTAGCCTCGCCGTATCCGGATAGGTCTTGCAGGCTCGGCCCAGTCGACAAGGGTTCAGAGGGACGTTTTCCTTTCTCGATATGAGGATACCGATGGAGACGCCCGATGCTCACAGCCAGGGATCGTCCGCGCCGCCAACCGAGTTCAACCCGTTTTGGGGATTGTTGCGCCAAAAAATCGGCATCGGCACTCGTGATAGTCCCGAGCCTCATTCGCTGCGCCGCGATCCGATAATCGGTCGGAGCCGGTAGGGCCAAAGAGACCACGATATCAGCGACGATGCGGACCTCGTCAGACAGAAGCTCCTCGTCCTGGAGAAGAATGATCGCCCGCTTGAGTTCTCGAAGTTTTCTGAACGCCTGGAAATCGTCGGCAACTTCAGTTTCTTCACCGACGAACAGAACGTAGTTGTTGCCGTGTTCTCCACCAACCGGCACAGTCCCCTCAAGCAACCATTTGGCGGCCATCTTGTGGGCATGGATGTCTGCCTTCGGCGGCATGACGAAAGCCGCGACGAACGACGATCGCCTTTTCAGGAACTGGCGGATCGATCTCGACATTGCGATGATCGCTAGATGGGTCGGCAGGGTAAGCTCGTACTTCGAGCTATGGAACGGATCGCGATTGGCGATCAGGTTATCGCTATAAGACTGCATGTATGCCTCGGAACACGGGAATGATGATGACGATTACGGGCTGTCAGGTCCGTATCCGCCGCACCATTGTCTCGGGGCCGAGTAATTCCGTATCGAGATCGACTTCGACGAAACCGCGCAAGATCATCTGGGCCAGTCCAGCAACTGGTCTGGTTTCGGTGAATACGGTCAGGCATTCGGTGATGGTCAAGTTGCCGTGCTCCTCGAGGACGGCCAGCAACCGCAGACGGTCACCGAGTGCCAGCACGGTGCTGCCATATCGAAGCAGGTCTTTGGCATTCTGAAGACGCGGACCATCGTACACTTCATCGGCGACCAGTCGTCGATATCTGACGCCATGGTTTTGGGCTGCGGCCTCGATCCTACCTACGTCGACCTGCATCACCCTGTCCGACGCATCGACTAACAAGCGCCCGCCATCATCGTCGAGAATACCAAAATCAGGAACGTGGACGCCACTACCGTGATCGAGCGAGAGCGGCATGCAGTGCCAGGACAAGACCGATGGATTGACGTCGAACAGACACGCCGCATCACGCGCGGCTTGTGATCGAAACACCGGCGGACCATCGCATTTGACCGTAGCCGTCGGATAGAATGTACGGATGGATGCCGAATGACGGCTGGCGCGAAGCGACTTCGCGCGCTGTGCGATACCCATTTTGAACCTCAAAGAAGCACGGTTGATCGAGGCCGCGATTGTCGCGGCGAGCGGGGATCAACCTATTCGTATGAGGCGGGTGCGCTTTTTCATTAGTGAACGGATAGGGAACAAATCTCCAAAGGTCAATAGATTTGTGAATTTTATATCGTACCCAACGTCTTGGCTTTGTTTTTGGGAGAGCCGAAAGATTGCAGGTGGTCTGATATTGGCCACATGCAATCCATTGACTGCCAAGTCGCTGCTGGTCTCCAGCTTCACGGCGGTGCCACCAATGACGGCGTCCACGAGGCAGCCGATGCCCCGTGTCGCCGCGTCGATCCTCTTCCTGTTGTTCTCGTTGTATCAGTCGAGCGCAGACTGCGCGCGATGCCAAGCCCGGCGTACAGGCAAAAGAGCGCAAAAGGGGACTAATAAAAATTAGCTACAGGGTGGAAGCCAAGTAGGCCGAACTGCTATCCAACGACCTGCGAAGAGGTTTTCCACAGCCTAAAAAGCGAAAAAGCGGTGCCCTCAGGCCCGCTTTCTCTAAACAGTGTCATACAATACGCGAATGTTAATTCGTTCTTGTAAGCGCATGCCGTATATGTACAGCTCACCCAGGCAGATGTAAAGACTGAAAAATCATTTTCATTAACATCAGGCGTAGCATGACAACGGATATCCAACCTCTCATTCCCGAATCGGGAGAAATCGCCAACATCGCGGCTGCGAATAATAACGCTTCTAAAAGCAGTACAAACTATAACCGCGTGAAAATAGCTTTGTCTGACCCGCGTTTAGAACGATACCGTGTTCTTGCAAACAATGATATTGAAAAGGCAATAGCATTACATCATTGGAATGCCGAGGTCGCAGCATCGACGATGCCTGCACTGCACGTAGCAGAAATCCTAGTGCGAAATCTTGCTCTACAGCGGGTAATAAACAATTTTGGGAAAAATTGGTATGACAATGTAGACTTTCACAATCGTTTGAAGGTCGGCCTACGTGAGAAACTAAAAGAACAAGTCTCAGACGAAAAAACAGCGGGCCGAATCGGAAATTTGACCAACTATGTTGCTAATGAGATGACGTTTGGATTCTGGTCTAATCTATATTCATCTAGTTTTCATAGTAAATTATGGGGCGTCGACTTATCTCGCATACGTACAACCATCGACAGAAGCCTGACGGTTTCTGCTCTTCAACAAAAAATAGATAAGGTCAAGACGTTTAGAAATAACGTCGCGCATCACAAAAACTTAATCTGCAAACCCACAGACGTTAATTACTCTATGACAATTGAGCTGATTGGAGATATCTGCGCGGCAACCAAAGGTCTCGTAGAAGAGAAATCGATATTTTCTACAACGTGGGAGAATCCTCCCATCCCTAGAGAAAATTGGGGAAGTTAGGAGCTAGTGTTGAAAGGCGGTTGAAATGCTCCTGTGAGATAGCACTTATCCAGATTGGTCGTGGCACGGGGTGCTCCTTTGTTGTCGTCGCCAACAATCAATCGGGTCGCCCGGGATCATTCCCACGTTGCGGGCAAGACCACATGTATCTGAGTTTGGACTTTGGTAATGATAGCCGACTGGTTGCCACCCAATGGCTGAACTACGAAACCAATACATGCATCATTGAGCTTTTCGATTTCGGCCGAAACGCGTGGAAGCCGGTTGCATAGACCGAAGTCGGCAATGAAGAAGCGTACAATCGTGCGATTGCCGAGAACTTCAGGTAATTGCACTGGCCTGACATAGTGAGGATATCCGCACATCACGAGCCGTTATATTAGGCGCTCTAACTACTCGGCTAGCGGAGCTATTGAAATGTGAGCGAGTTCATCCCCAATCAGCAGCAATGGCTTCGGCCTGACGGACGACCAAGTCGACAGCGGCCTTCTGCAAGTCCGGGGGATAACCATATCGGGCGAGCATTTTCCGCACCTCGATGCGCATCTTGGCCCTCACCCCCTCTTTGCGGGTCCAGTCCACGGTTGCCGAGTCTCGGATCGTCTGTACCAACAACCGTGCCAAGGTGCGCAACGTCTCATGAGCCATCAGTTCGCGTGCGGACCCGTTCTCGGCAAGCGCCTCGTAGAACGCGACTTCCTCCTGAGACAGGCCCAGCTCCGCCGCCCGCGCGCCACTCGCCCGTATTTCTTTGGCCAGTGCGATCAATTCCTCAATGACCTGAACGCTGTCGACCGCGCGGTTGTGGTACTTGCGCAGAGTCTCGTCCAATCGGTCGCTTAGCTTTTGCGCCTGAACTATGTTGGTTCGCGTGTGCGCGCTGATTTCGTCGGCTAGCAAGCGACGTAAAGTCTCGACAGCCAAATTTTTCTGACTGGTGCCGCGCACTTCTGCAAGGAACTCATCGGAAAAGATCGAGAGGTCGGGCTGATCAAGGCCAGCGGACTTGAAGACGTCGAGGATGCCATCTGCCATCACGGCTTTTGAAAGCAGTTGGCGTATGTCCCGTTCAACTGTGGTGCGGCTACGACCCGTGCCCGAGGTGTACTTCGCCAAGTTGGCACGGAGCGCAACGACCATTGCTATCTCGTGCGCCCGACCCTTCACTCGGTCATCACCCGCGCTGATCGCATAGGCGACTTCCAGCTTGAAGCCTGTCTCGATGAAAGCGTCACGTCTGCCCGTTCCCAGAAGGTGTTCCAGGCATTGTTTCAGAATCGTAAGGCGGGCCGTCGGAGGCGAGGTAAAGAAGTCCTTCCATGCGACGCCATCGAGCAGCGCCAGCGCGCTCTCCAGCAGTGTTAGCGTCTGACGCGCAGCTTCATCAGGGTCCATACGCACCTGGTCACGATCACCCTGGGTATATTTTTCCAAGGCCGCCTTCAGTTCGGTACCAATCCCCAAATAGTCAACTACGAGCCCACCCGGCTTGTCACCCCAGACCCGGTTTACCCGTGCGATTGCCTGCATGAGGCCGTGACCGCGCATAGGCTTGTCGATGTACAGTGTGTGGAGGGAAGGCGCATCGAAACCGGTCAGCCACATGTCGCGCACGATGACGAGATCGAAGCCGGACGATGGGTCCTTAAACCTAGTCGCCAACGCTTCCAAACGAGATTTGGTCCGTAGGTGAGGCTGCAATAGCTGAGGATCGTCTGAACGGTTACCAGTGATGACTACTTTCAAAAGGCCGGACTTGTCGTCACTGGTGTCGTTGGAAACCCATTGTGGGCGTAATTTGGCGATCTCGTCGTAGAGCATCACTGCGACGCGACGACTGACCGTCACGATCATTCCCTTGCCGCCCGCCATGGCATCACGCCGCGTAGAAAAGTGATCCACGATGTCAGCGGCAATCTGCGCAACACGATCAGGAGCACCTACGACTTCTTCAAAACGTGCCAGTCTCCCCTTTATCCGCTCCACCGCAGCATCGTCGCCTTCAGCAAGCTCCTCGGCGAGCTCATCGAGCTGGGCCCGCTCTTCGTCATTTAGAGCAAGGTGTAAACGAGCAAGACGAGCCGAGTAATGGATCGGCACAGTAGCCTTATCAAGGACTGCCTGGGTCATGTCGTACGTGTCAATGACATCCCCGAAAGTGCCGTAGGTGTCGCGGTCCCGCTCTTCGATAGGTGTTCCCGTAAAGCCAACGACCGTTGCATGCGGGAGGGCCTGCCGAAGGTAGTCGGCGAATCCCACCGCTTCCCTTATGCCGCCGTCGCGTTCAACATAGCGCTTCTTGAAACCATACTGTGTGCGGTGTGCCTCGTCGGCGATGACGATCACGTTGCCCCGGTCGGTCAGAAGGGGATGCGAGCCATCCTCACCCCTGAAGCGCTGGATGGTCGTGAAAACCAGGCCACCAATATCGACCGCGAGCAGGCGGCGCATCTCTTCCGACGTCCCTGCCTGCCGAGGGGTGCCACGTAGAGCCGCCCCGTGATCGGCAAAAGTGCCGAAAAGCTGGTCGTCGAGATCATTTCGGTCCGTGACTAGAACGATAGTTGGGTTCTTCAAGTCCTTGGCGAGTTGAAGCTGTCGTACGAAGAACAGCATGGTCAGAGACTTGCCAGAACCCTGTGTGTGCCAGACGACACCACCTTTCCGGCTTCCTGACTGTGCCGCGGCCAGGGTGGAGTGCAGCGCCTTCTTTACGGCATGGAACTGATGATAGGCCGCGAGTTTCTTGGACTTGACGGTGCCATCCTTGACCTCAAATGCAACGAAGTCGGAAATTAGGTCTATAAACCGTTCAGGGGCGAAAACGCCGCGGATCAGCACCTCCAGCTCTGAGCGACCTGCATCATCGATGTCGGTGCCATCAATAGTCCGCCATGGGGCAAAGCGATCCAACTGCGCCGTTATCGAGCCGATACGTGCGTTGCTACCGTCGCTGATAACCAGCACCTGATTGGTGCGCATCAGCTCAGGTGCCCTCCTTTTGTAAGTCGTTAGCTGATTGTGAGCCTTTTCCAGAGTAGCCGACGCGTCGGACGGGCTCTTCAACTCCAACACCGCGAGAGGCAAGCCATTGACGAAAACCGTAACGTCCGCCCGCACGGTACCCTTTTCGCCCTTCACAATAAACTGGTTGGCAACCAGTAGTCGGTTTGCCGGTGGATTATCCTGATCGACGATCCTGATGCCCACGAAACGCGTTGTCCCTGCCTCGTGCACTTCGACAGGTACACCACTGACGAGGAAAGGGTGGAAAAGTCTGTTGTTCTCGATGAGGTCCTGGCTCTGCGATGCCCTGATTTTTAGTACGGCTGAGTCGACCATGTCGGCCGTTGCCTCAGGGTTCAAGGAGGCGATTGCACTGCGCAATTCAGGCTCTAGGATCGCTTCGCGATAATCTGCCCGCGCGCCCATGGGACCGTCCGGCGCAAGATAGTCGCCGGGAACACTCTTCCATCCAAGCAGCTCGAACCACGAGAGCGCCGCCAGCTCGACCGCTTCCTCGGCTAGTTCAATGCGTGGATTGTCGGGAGGCGTGTGGTAGATGTCGCTCATCGTTGCCTCACTGCGCTAATACGAGTCCGGGTTTGAGCCCGAGCTTCTCTTGAAACTCGACTGGGATTGTTCCCCAGTGCTCAACGAGAAGGTCTACCAACTGCTCGCCGTTGATGAGGCCTATTCGGGGGAAGTGAGCCTCCAGAGCGACCTCATAGGCCTTCGATTGAAAGCGCGCGGTGGTGATAAACGCGCCCTGTCCACCGAACGGAATTGCTTGACGAAGGGCGCGGACCGTAGACGCTGGTATACTGGCATCGCGCTTGTAGCGCTTTGCCTGAACATAGACCCTAACTTTAGCGAGGTTTGCGACATTTAGTTCTCCTGTCGCGTCCACTCCCCCATCGCCGGTCTTCCCCGTCACCTCCGAGCCCTCGAAGCCCAGCGCGGTGAGCAAATGCGCAACGAGGATTTCGAACTCTTTGTCGTCAAGCCTCAGAATTTGATCGAGGACTGCGCCTGTGGCGTCATATCGGGCGGATGCGACTTTGGGGCTAACAGGTTCTCCAAGCACCGCTAGGAGCTCATCCACATGTGAGATGCCATAGACCGTCAGGGAGGAGCGCAGAGTGTTCTGGAGCGGTACTGAGAGCCCGGAGCGCTTGAGGGGCGTAGACGACCATTTGACTGGCCTGCGATGAGCATATGGGCAGGAGGCATCGCCCGCTACGTAGTTGTAAGGAGGAACGCCTTGTATTCTGCCATGCCAAAGAAGTTCGGTGTTAGCGTCGGGTGTGATAACGATGTCATCGGGCTGCATCTCGAAACGCAGCCGTGCAATCTGCCCGACTTGTTGGCCAGTAACTATGGCACTGTCTTTAGGATATGCCGCGCGATATAGGGGATAGAGACTTTCCCGGCCAGGTACTAGCGACAGATCGCCAAGGTCGTTCCAGCCAATTGCGACAAATCCGCCTTGCCTAAAGGCAGCAGTGTAGGTCCCCCAATCCGCGCGCACGCACCACGCTCGTGTCATGCCGCGACCTCACTATCTTGGTCTTGATCTGCGACTTGATTCAATTCCCATTCGGCCCGAACCGCATCGTAAATCGTTTGGTCCAACTGAAAAAGGACGCGACTAGGTTCAAAGGTCGCTCCCGCGATTTCGACGAGCTCGTGTTCAGCGTCCAAGTACCCGTCGAACTCGGTATAATCCCCATACTTCGGCGTATTGGCCTCCTTCGCTGCCTCTCGGCTCCACGCGGCATCAAAGAGGAAGCTGATAAGGGAATCGCATAGTCCACCCAGCATTACAGCGTGTTGGCGCTGCAAAGTACGCCAGTCGAATGACCCGCCATGGCGCATACCATTTATGTTGCTCAGCTCCGCCAAGGCTCCGACAGTTCCGTTAATGCTGCCGACAAGCTTACGGATCGCCTTGCCAATCTTGTCGGCATCGGGGTGCCCGTCCAGCGTGAAATCTAGGGCACCAATAATCCGACTGTTCTGGGCTGGGAAATCTTCCCCTGCGACTAACCCTAACCCCAATTGCGGTGCGATGGTGTGATATGTAGCCTCAAACAGTGCCCGCACGCGTTCGAGGCATCGCTCCGGCTCTCCCGAGATTGTCGTTTCCAAGGCATCCACATGTACTTTCAATCGTCCTGCCCTATCAGGATGGGCCTCGATCAGAGCACGCAACATTTGGAGGCGATAGGTCAAGCTGCCTCTCCTTGTGCGGCACCGCCCTTGATCCGCAGTTCGCCGGAGATTAGCCGAGGGAGAAGCGTGTCTCGCAGTGAGGCGAGGCGATCATTCTCACGCTCAAGCTCGACAAGACGCTCGACAATAGGATCGACGCAGGCAGCGAAGGCCTCTGAAACTTCAACGTTTGGAACAACCATTGGCAACTTGCGGAGCGTGCCCTTGCTGATCTCGGGAAAAGTCGAACCACCCGCGACAGCAAGGAACCTGTCGATGTTGGCGTCGCACCAAAGCCATGCAAATCCTGTAGACAGCCCCTTGCCGACGATGCCTGCCATTCCCTGATTGATCGCGACAGGGCAAGTAGCGAAGGCGAGATAGCCTATAGGCGCTCGGGTCGAGATGAGCACTGAACCGGCGGGCAGTAGGCCGGAGTTGGCCACTGCCACGCCGTCGTCTGTTAGCGTCCTGCCGGTCCCGAGCAATACCGGCGACGTGAGGGATGAGAGGTCCTTCGGTGTGGCCCAGCTATGATCACCGCCCCAGTATCGTGCCTCGTCCGTCCGTGGGGTATTGCCGCTCCTGATTTCGAAGACATCACCAAATGGTCTCTCATGCCACCCGTCAGGCAAGCCATCCGCGCCAAACATATTAGGGAATAATGCGGTAGTGAACGTGGGGAGGCGGGGATCACGGCCTTCTGCTTTGGCGCGGACGGGGTCGAAATCAACGAACCAGCTTTTGAACAAAGCCCGGGCAATCTCCTCCAGCGTCGCCGCCATGCGCCGGTTCAACTCGATCTTGTCATCGAGTGACGAAAGAACAGCACTAATTGCTTCTTGAACAGCCCTTGGTGGTGCACAAACTTGCCAAGAGCGCAGAATTCCCATGTTGATGTGCGGAACACCAGTTTGGATAGTTGCTCCTTCAAGGTAGTTAGAGAATAGCTTGGACGTCAGAAGGTAGTACACGAATAACGGATCACTAGCCTCAGCGCGAATACCCATCTGACTTTGAGAAACAATGAATTTTTTGAAAGGTTCCTGCGGCACGACAGATACCTGACCCATGGTGCCGCGCTGGGTAACGATGACATCGCCTGGCTTAACTTGGTTGGAGGCAAGGGCAGCGGCCTTCTGGCTACTGACGTAGGCAAACTGCCCACCAATGTAACGTCCCATCTGGCTCATGTTGCTGCCACGGATTACTGGGACTCCTTCAGACGTGTAGTCAGCCTGAGTGAGGTTGGAGCCGAATGGGCCGCCAATTATGTTTTGCGGGCCACCGACCAACTCGGCAAATGTGGTCGTTGTCCACTCACCAACCATGGCCAACCCCTGCCAATGCGTTGCGGATGCGTTCATCCAAGACCTCACCCTCGGCCATCTGCTCCCGCAGGACCTTGGTCAGCCGCGTCATCTTGACGTCGAAGCCCTCGCCGTCCTCCTCCTCCGCCTCGGTACCCACATAGCGCCCCGGCGTGAGCAAAAAGTCCAGTTCCGCCACTTCCTTTAGGGTGGCGGACTTGGCGAAGCCGGGCACGTCCTCATAGCCCCCGTCCACCTCACGCCACGCATGATAGGTGTCGGCCACCTTGGCGATGTCCTCGTCGGTTAGCTCTTTGAGGGTGCGCGAGACCATGGTGCCGAGGCCGCGCGCGTCTATGAACAGGATGTCGTTGGTCCTGTCGCGCAGCTTCTTGTCACGCGAGAGACCGTTCGACTTGTCGCGGGTGAGGAACCACAGGCAGACGGGTATCTGCGTGGTGGAGAACAGCTGCCCCGGCAGTGCC
The DNA here is from genome assembly GCF_053522385.1 of Agrobacterium sp. 22-223-1. Classification (NCBI taxonomy): domain Bacteria; kingdom Pseudomonadati; phylum Pseudomonadota; class Alphaproteobacteria; order Hyphomicrobiales; family Rhizobiaceae; genus Agrobacterium; species Agrobacterium sp. 22-223-1. The sequence continues at coordinate 396,003 of NZ_JBNWCN010000002.1, read as the reverse complement.
ACGATGCAATCGACAAGGCCGGGGTAGTGAATTTGCTTTCCGTCCTCATCAGAAGTGATGCCCTTGACCAGCGCACGGCGGATGTCGCCCTCACCGGACTGCTGGCTGGAGAGTGAACCATTTGCCAACACGACACCTGCATAGCCATCCGGCGCGAGGTGGTAGATGATGTGCTGAAGCCAGGCGAAGTTAGCGTTGCCAGCTGGCGGCACGCCATAGCGCCAGCGGGCGTCGCCTTTCAGCCTGTCGCCTCCCCAGTCACTGTCGTTGAACGGTGGGTTCGCTAGCACATACCTCGCCATCAGCCCCTTGTGCAGGTCTTCGTGGAAGGTGTCCGCCCACTTGGAACCAAGGTTCGCTTCAATGCCGCGGATGGCGAGGTTCATCTTGGCTAGACGCCATGTGGTGGCGTTGCTCTCCTGCCCGTAGACCGCGATCTGGTCGCGCGCCTTCTTGGGGTCGACATTCTTGCCTGCATGCTCCTCAACGAAGCGCTCGGACTGCACGAACATGCCACCGGACCCGCAACAGGGGTCATAGACGCGGCCCTTGAACGGTTCCAGCATAGCGACGAGCAGCTTCACTACGCAGCCCGCCGTATAGTACTGCCCGCCTCGCTTGCCCTCGAGCTTAGCGAATTCACCGAGGAAATACTCATAGACGCGGCCCAGCACATCCTGCCCGTGGTGCTCGTCCTCGAACTTGATGTCAGAGAAAAGTTTTAAGACCTCTCCCAGCTTTGTCTGGTCGAGTTCCTGCCGGGCGTAGTTCTTGGTCAACACGCCCTTTAGAGTAGGGTTCTCCGTTTCGATGGCTATCATAGCCTGATCAATGAGCTCGCCGATAGTCGGTTTGGTGCTGGTGGCATTCTCTTTGAGAAAGGTCCAACGCGCGCTCTCGGGTACGAAGAAAATATCAGCGCCGATGATGAGGTCTCTCGCGGAGTCTGGGTCATCGAGTAGGAAGGCTTCCTCCGGGTTCGCCTTGACTTCCGCAATACGGGCATCAAACCGGTCGGAGATGTATTTTAGAAAAATAAGCCCTAGTGCGACATGTTTATATTCGGCAGCATCCATGTTGCCCCGAAGCTTGTCGGCGGCGGCAAAAAGTGTAGCCGCAATTGAGGAGCCAGCCTTCGCGGCCTTGGCTCCCGGACTATTTTCCTGTGATTTTCTCCCGCGCGGCACAACTCAACTCCAGTTTTTAAAATTTGGCAGTCGATCAGTTATTGTCAACCACAGGTTAATACGAGGTGGATTTCGTCACATCTTTACGTATGTTTTGACGTGAAGAACATCCGCAGACTCCGTTGCTGGTTCAGCACCAAACATTCCAATCTTGTCAACCAAATCTAAACGACATTGTTTTGCTGAGCCGAGTCCGAAGAACCCGAACAAGGCCTCGCATTAAGATGCCGATCTCAAGCTTTTTGGGCACAGTGTCAAGCTATGGACTACGATCGCGAAAAGGCTGAATGCGACCAACCACACAAGTTGGGTTTTGATAGTGGTACCGCCATGACAGAATTGGTTCGGAGTCTGCGTATTTACACAGTTGAAGGTATTCTCGGAATGTCTTCCCCCATCGTCGTCAGCTACTCCAATAACTGAACGGTAAGACCTTCTTTTCGTAACAGAGACACGATCCGATTAATATTATCCCTTGTAAACCATTCGTCGGGATCGAAATGCGATCCACCCCAAATTTCCATAATCGGCACGCAGAGACGTTTCAGAGTGCCAAAATAATCCTTTAACAGCTCGGTTCTCGTAACAACCAGCCGGGTGAAATACCTGTCCTCTAGCGCTTTGAGATTGGTGTGGACGCGAAATCCGAAGTCAAAACCCTTACCGAAGACACGGTCCTTCAGGCCTCGATGGTCTGTGAAAAACGCAATCTTCTCTGCGCCAGGAACGTGGGCTGTGACAATTGCTGCATGAGCTAAAATGCAGTGCATTCTGATAAACAAGTTCACCGACGTCAGGAACGCATGGTCGACGCGATTCCTCAGACGATGAAAGTCTTCTCTGTAGCTCTTTGTAATTACGAATACAGAATTACCGTAGACACGCCAATAATCGTATTCGCCGAAATATATAGTTTTGGCATCGACGCGCATACCCTCAACCCCAGTGATTTCCTTTTCGTCGATTGACCATAATCGTGTGCGGGGAGAGGCATCGGAGCTATTCAATACTATGAAATCGTGCCAGCCGAACGATGCGACTTTCTCCATTTCGCTACTGGCGGTTCTTAGCAGACTGTGGGGTCGCTCGAGCGTAAGGAAATTGTTTTTTGCATCCAAAAGCGCATATCCGGACGCGACGTGTTTATCCGCGATTTCGCGAACTTGCTGGTCAGTCTCAGTATTTCCGAAGTCGAAGGCATTGATCTGACCCACAAACTCTCGCCGCGCTGCATCCGTGAGTGCTGTGATTGTTTTCCAATCGACTTCAGGGTCAGTCACAGGCGCTTGGCGTGTGCTTTCCACCAGGATTTTAAGGACAGACGCAGTTACAGATTCCGTAATCGCCTTCGTCATCGCTTGGGTGCGTGTAAAATCGTCCTCTTCTCGCGTCTGAACCGCCTCAACGTCTCGGAAGCGCATGCACCGCTTCAAGATGGTGTCCCATTGCTGAAAATTCGATATTTTTACGGATTCTGGACCAATGCTTCGCACGTACACATGCATGAAGCTGTTTTCGTCTTTTGCGCCGATGGGTGTCGTGCCGTGAGAAGGTACGTGAATCACAGGATATGTGACACCGTTGGTGAACTCGGTAAAATGAATCTCACATTGCACATGCGGCTCAAGCCGTGTCTTCAAGAGGTTGTGGATGGCGTCGGAACGATAATGATCTGGGCCATATGTCTCTGAGGCTGGCTCAGGATTGCCATCATCATCAACTCCAAAATACAGGCGACCGCCACCATGGTTTGCAATTGCTGCTATATGCCGAGCGATCTTTGCCTGGCCGTCCTTGTTCGACTTTGAGATATCCATCCAGGCCTTGAACTCGACGTTTAATTTTTCGCTGCGATGCCGTAGGTCTTCCTCCATTTGCTGTACGTCGGTTAAAATCATCTTGGTCCCCAGTTCATTTCGTACCAGTAAGTAAAATGCAGGGTTAGGGTGGGGGACATCAAGTCCTCGATAGATGCTGGCGAAAAAGCGTTGTGGATTATGGCTGTGCGCGCCGAGGAACTGTAAATACCTGCGCTCGCGAGCGGTCCTATAAGAGCCGCGAGTCAATAAAAACTCGGCACGCTCGACTAATTTTAACCTTTCATTAATTTTTTCCGCGTACGGGTCCGTGCGGTTCTGAAATGTGCCCTCAAATGGTGCACTGACGACCTCGAACGAGACAGATGTTTCGGGTTTTAACAGGCCGGCCTTAGGCACGGGCAGATGCGGAAGGATGAAGATCATGGCTTGCATACGGAGAATAGCTCCTCACTGAGCCGTGAGCCTGCCTGAACGGGTGTGTTTTCGGCCAGTGGAATTGTCCATTGGAGCCGAGAGCGAGGGACCCGCGCATGTCGTTCAAGAACCGCGTTGCACGTAAACTCTATATGAAGCGTGAAGCCATTGGAGTTGCCTCAAGGGCAGCCTTGGTCTCTCATGATGTAAAGGTCGAAAACTCCCTCAAGAGTTCCTCGTCGCTCAAGCCTGCTGTCGAAAGCGCCGAGACGTTCCGTTACACCCCGCCGCATCCTGGCCTCGCAACCCGCCGCCCAGCACTCAAGCAGGCCAAAACGTCACGTGGTCACTCGATCTTCCGCGGGATCATCCTCTGGCATGAAAGCCTTCTCGAACTCCGCGTCTCCTATCTTCTCCAGACATGGAAAAGCGTTCGGGAAATCCATTCCCAATACCCTCGCGTAACTTACGTCGATGCCGACGGTCGCACGCGCACCCACACCTTCGACTACTACGTCGTGTTCGCGGACGGCCGGAGGCTGGCGATCGCCGTCAAGATGAACCGCAAGCGAGCCAAGATGCTCGACATGCTGACCCGCATCGAGAACGATGGCATCTCGCACAAGGGCGGACGCCGCCTGGCTGACGAGACGCGCCTGATGACCGAGAAGGACGGTACGGTCGCCTCCTTCCACAACTGCTCCGAAATCCTCGCCTCGCGCGAGACGTGCGATCCCGCAGCGGCAGATGAACTTCGCAAAATCGTCCGTCGCATGACTGGACGCTTCAGATTCATGACCCTCCTCTCCGGATGCCAGAACGTGGCCGCCCGTCGGGCCGCCATCTGGCATCTCATCGACCTCGGCGAACTCCTTCCCGAAGGCATCGGTCGGATCGACGAACTGACCTGGTTCATAACCGGCATGGCCAATCCCATGCCGTCTGAGCCTACCCAGTCCGTCACGACACGAAAAGGAGAGCGTACGTGTCCTACAGCCATCCCCTTCCGACCCGTACCCACACCCATTCCCTCGTTTCTATGGGGCGTACCGACCGCTATCAGGAAGGCACGAGGAACTACATCCCGGTCTTCTCGGACAGCCTGACCTATACCTTTGCGCACGAGGAAGACCTCGCTCGTACGATGGTGCGAACCCGTCAGGACGTATGGGATCGTCTCCACGCCGGAGATGCCGACGTCTATTACTATCACCACAGCGCGCCCATCCAGCGCACGCTGGCCATCCATGGCGACAAGACGCTCAACGCCTTCGATCCTAAGGTCCGGTCCGCGGCTCGCCTGCGCGAAAAGCTGATCGAGCGGTACGAAACTGCGTGCAGGGATGCGAAAAAGAAACTGCCGTTCTCAGTTAAGCTTCAGCCCATGCTCGACGAATGGTGGGAAAAGGAACTCCTCGGTCCCGACGCCAAGAACAAGAATGGTCGTCGACGCCGCACGGGTCAGACTGTTGTCAAAATCTCCAACGGTCCGAGCTGGAAGACGTTCAAACGCGACTACGACAAGTATATTGCGGCAGGACGCAATCCCGTAGTGTTTGTGCCGTTGCATCACGGCCCGGGGAGCCGCACGGTAATTCCGTGCCGCGCGAGCGAACTTTTCCATCAGAAGATGGCTCGTGAGTACCTGAGCCGCCTCCGGCCCACGCCGGCGCAGGTTCATCTTGCTTATCTCGCGGAGCGGGACGGGGAGAATGACAAGCGTCGTGCTGCTGGCCTCTCCGAACTCCTGGAATTCTCGCTTACCAAAACAAAGAACGCGATCAACCGGTTCGATGCCTTTGAAGTCATGGCCAGCCGGGAAGGAGAAGAGGCTGCCCTAAAGTACTTCCGCGATGTCAAGGCGAGCTTCGATGTCGAGCGCCCCGGCGCTCTGGTCGAAATCGACGAATGGAAGGGCGACCTCATTACGCTGCTGGTGAAGACAGGCGTATGGGCGCATCTGCCGGACGTGTTCGTCAAAGCCTTGCCTAAAACGCTTCGAATCTGCGTGACCGTAGCCATCGATGTCGCCACCAGATACGTCCTCGGCGTGAAAATCACGCCGACCCCGTCGGCCGAGGCAATCGCTGGCGTGCTGCGCATGGCGATGACCGACAAGACCGATCTGTCGCGAATGGTTGGAGCCGAAACCGCTTGGTCGGCCCGCGTGAAGCCCGACCTCGCGTCGATGGACAACGGCGGGCCAATGCTTTCCGACCACTTCATCACGGGCGCTCAGTCCATCGGCGTGACCGTCGTTCGCCAGCCTGCAGGCGATCCCGCGCGTCGGCCGTTCATCGAGCGGCTGTTCGGGATCATCGGTCCGCTGATCACGCACTTCCTCGACGGCCGTACCTTTGCCTCGGTCGAAGAGAAGGGTGACTACAACGCGGAGACTCATGCCAGCGTGTTCATGGATGAGTTCGCCAGGATCATCATCTTCGCGATCTGCGATATCTATCACCGTACGCGCCACAGCGGTCTCGGCGGCAACACCCCGCATAACGAGTGGGTCGAGGCTACCGGCTCTATCGAGATCAAGTATCCGCCCAGCCAGCTTCGTATGATTGCGGCGTTTGGTTATCCCACGACTGCGACGATCCAGAAGGACGGCATTGTCGTCTGCGGTGTGACGTTCCGTGATGTGCGGCTCAATGCGCTCCGCCGCCGCATCGGCCAGAAGCCGATCGACGTGATGTACGACCCCATGTACGCGCGCCACGTCCTGGTGAAGGCGAAGGACGAAACGGAATACTTCGCTGTCGAAAACGTCCTCGGCCTGGATCACACCGTGTCATTTCACGAATGGCTGGCCGTCCTCAAGGAAGAGCGCGACGAGATCGCGGAGAAGACGAAAGAGGACCTCAAGGTCATGTACGCGGGTATCCGTCGCATGCGCCGCACCGGAGAGGCCGCCGCCGTCCGCGCCAACCTTGGCGCTCGCATCCCAACGGCTGAGGACATGGAGCGCCTCAATCGCGAGGTTGTCCGTGGTTGGGAACCCAACAGCGAGGCTGAAGAGCTGATGGAGGATATCCCCCATGCCGAGCCTACCGGCGTGCTGCTTCTTGAACGCCATGACCGCCAAGAGGCTGCAGATGCTGCTCGTACTGAAGTTGCCGAAAAGGTGCGGTCTCGCTCGAAATTCGACGTACAGGAGGAAAACTGATCATGGCTAAAAAGATCGATGTAGATGCGATGCGCGAGCGCAGCAACGACCGGTATTTTGATTCCGGACGTGACAAAGTCCTCATGGGCTTCGTCGACAAACTGCGGCAGAACGCCAAGGCCATGGAAAAGGGTCGCCAGGGATCGCATCGTCGCTCACTGTTTGTCATCGGCGAGACGGGAAGCGGAAAAACACGCTCGATCGAACGCATTCTGCCGCATATTGAGGAGTGGAAATCTGGACGAAACCAGTGGGACGAGCCAGTGACTCGTCTTATCTGCATCTTGCCCCCAAAGCCATGCAGCATGCGTGCGCTGGCGGTCGTACTGCTTACAGCGATGGGCGTCCCCATGCACGGCCGCAAGACCGATCCGGAGGTCTACGTGTTTCTCAAGGAGCAGCTGAAAGAGCGCGGGGTAAAAGCGATCTGGATCGATGAGATGCAGGACGTGCTTAGCGCCCCGACCCCAAAGGCAATTAAGGCGATCCAGGATGTCCTCAAGGCTCTGATCCAGATCGACGGCTGGCCGATCCATACCATCTACTCTGGCGTGCCGGCGCTCGCAGCCTTCCTTCAGGGTGACCGACAGCTCGCTCGTCGAGCCTATGTCATGCGTTTCGAGCCAATGGAATATCCCGACGACGAGGAATGGATCGAAAAGATTGTGGAGACCGTGACGGTCGAAGACTGCGGCATGTCTCGCGCGGACGATACGCAGACCGACGTCTTCCGCGAGAAGCTCTGCCGCGCAGCCAGCGGTGCCTTCGGCCAGGTAGTGGAGATCGTGCAGGAGGCATGTTTCCGAGCTGCAGAACTTGGACGATCTCAGGTTAAATTGTCCGACTTCTCAAAAGTCTACGAGGAGATGAACGGGTGCACCCGCGCCGAGAACATGTTCGTTGCCCCGAATTGGCGCGAGATCGTTCCCGCAAATGCGCTCGACGACATGGCACCCCCGGTGAAACGCGGGAGGAGCGCATGAGGCTCCCCGTAAACGTCACGTTCCATCCAGAAGACGAGACCCCGTTGAGCCTCGCCTCTAGGCTCGCCCGCGCGATGGGCTATCCATCCGTAAACGATCTACTCAGCGGTGGTGGTACAAATGTGAAAGCGGTCGTCCAGGGAGATGACCATGCGATGCGGGTTTTGTCGTATTGGTCAGGAGTCCCCGTGACGGACCTCCAACGCTTCGCAGTTCCGGTTTCTGAAGAGGCTGGTGAGTGGCGACTCGGTGACGCCGTCTTCCGCAAGGAGATGAGGGTAGCCGGCCGATTTCGCTTCTGTCCGCATTGCCTGGAGGATGACCTAGTGAGTGGATGCGGGAGACCGACCGCGAGGCCCTACGCCCGAGCGCCTTGGGCGACACGCGCTGTCGTCGCCTGTACACGCCACGGCAACATCCTCGCCGAAGCTTCCGCAGGCGAACATGCGAACGACTTCTCGCTGTTCGTCGCAACAGGCGGACACCTTGTCGATCAAGATGTCCTGGCGGCCGACGAGTCCGAGCTGATGGTGGACGCCTATCTGGAGCGCCGCATCGCGGGAATGAAAACCCAATCCTTCATTGACCGTCAGGAGGTTCACGTGTTGCTCGTGCTTTGGCTGTTCCTCGGCAGCTTCGTTCATAGACACCTTCCTCATCGCGATTTTTCGGGAAGACCTGCCTCGGCTCTCGGGGTGAGAGCAGTGGGATACATGATCGCGAGCGAAGGGGCTGAAAGGATTCGATCGATTCTGCTGGAGGCGATCGAGCTCCATCGACCCGATGTTGCAACCATTGTCAGATTTTTCGGGCCATCAATTCGTCGTTTCCGGGAAAACGTCGACTCGCCCTCCTTCGCCGAAATCGTCGACCTGCTGCAAGGCTTGGTCCAGTACTTCCCATTGGGAGCTGGGGACCTTTTTATTCGTCGCGTAGATCGCCGTTCGATGCATTCAATCCGATCAGCGGCAGCAGAATATGGCCTCGACAAGAAGCGCGTCAGAAAGATGCTCGACGAACGAGGACTAATTAGCCGATCAAATCTGCCCGATTACAGCGTCTATTTCACGGCAGCGGAGGCAGAAAGTACGCTCTCAGACGCTGCGGAAAACATCACGACCGCAGACGTCGCTTCCGCACTCGGGACAACTCTGGAACAAGTTCGTGAAATGGTCGAACGCGGCCTGCTGGCGGTCGCCGAAAGGGGCGTCAAAAAGTCGAGACCTTTTTACCGTGTGTCACGACACGAACTACAGCGGCTCGTCGATCGCTTGTTCGAAAATGTGCCGCTCGTAACTGGTGACGAGGATGGCCTGGTCACATTGTGGCAAGTGAGCCGAACAAAAGGTCATGCACTTGTAGATGTCATTGAGATGATCATCGACCGGAAGCTGACCCGGCTCAAACGTATCGACGACACTATGAAAATCGGGAGCCTACTGGTCTCGCCTTCCGAAATTGCCCCCTCGTGGAAGAAAGCCGACATCAACGAAGAATCGATCTACGCGACTGCGAGAGAGGCCAGACGATTGCTCGGCACCGCCGCGAGTACGGTGGCCGCTCTAGTGGAAAAAGGCATTCTGCCAACTGTGATGAGGGCTAATCCCAAGACGAAGCGAACTCAGGCATTCGTCCTCAAACGCGATATCGAAACATTCCTAGATGAACATATCTCACTTCGCCGGCTCGCCCGAGATCGGGGTCTCAACGTAGTAACGATGAAACGCCAACTAGACCTCGCTGGCGTTAAGCTCCTGTACGAACCGTCTGGACTGATCACTCGCTTTTATCGAGTGAAAGACGTCATCGAAGCTGAGCCTCCTCCGACAAATTGAATTTTCCGACATTGAAAGCGAAGGCCCGCCAACTGCGGGCCTTTTTTGTTGCCCAGCGGCTGCGTGGTAGATGGAGACAAAGCTATGAATTTAGCAAAGACACACCACCAATGGAAGTCAACGACACAGTCAACAAAATCAAAGGCTTAGAAGAGAGTCAAAGACAATCCTTAGGGTTCATGACAGATGCTGATCGGATGATCTGCCCGCCTCCGGTGCGTCGCCGGACATGGCGAAGACATCCCGCCATGCATGGAACCGTTTGGCAGACACCATACCTCTTATGGGTTGAGCGACGAAGTATCCCGCATTTCCTGAGAAGCCCATTTGCCGGATGGCAAAAAACTTAACGCTGCTTGGGAATATTGAAGTGAACATTGAAAGCCGAAAATCGCTTCCTATTATGAATGATATGCGGCGAAAGAAGGTGTCGAAGCGGCATCCGCAAGGCGAAGGAGATTTGATGATCAACGAATATGGTCCATACGTGCAGATGTCGACGCTTGGAGAGCGCATGGCCGCCCTGTACCAGATGGATGCGAATCTCGCATTGGAGTCGCACCTGACTCACTATATGGACGAGGTCGAGGTCAACATTGCCGCCGATACGTTTGACCACGTTGGTTTCATGAACAAGATCAGTGGCCAGTTGCAGATGAAGCTGGATGCAACGGATGACTCCAGACGCCGGGAGTTTCTGCAGGCCATTGTCTCATCGCTCCAGGAGCGTATCCGCCGCCATTCACTGGATATTGCTTGACGGCAGGCGCGGCACGACGTTGTCCTGCCTGAACCGCGTGGCGCTGCCTCGTCGGGTGGGCTTTTCTGCCGGTTACTCGACGAAAACCCGCACGCTCGAGGCGCGGCCATCGGCGTCGATCACCGTCAGTGTGGAAAATCCCTGGCCTTCCGGCCGCCATTCGCTGTTGCGGCGATGGGAAGCGTTCGGCAAGGGCAAACCATTGGCGAGCCAGCGGAAAGGTGCGCGCCCGCCCTGCAGCTTCAGTACCAACGGCGAGATGCCTGACTGGCCGGAAAGCTCCACGCGCGCGCCTTCCGGCGGGTAAACGATGCGCGGGGCGCTTTCACGTCTTGAAGCAGAAAGCAGGCCGCTGGCCGTCGTTGTGAAACGCCGCTGGTTGGCGGGGAGGTCATTGACCGCAACCCGCGCGACACCGGAAGGTGCGGCCGGCATCGGCGTGATCGCCACGCCGGATTTTTCGAAAGCCTCGAACAGGATCGGGGCGGCCGTCGCATAACCGGCAATGCCCGGCACCGCGCCATTGTCGGCCCGGCCAACCCAGACGCCCACCACATGCCGCCCGTCATACCCCACCGACCAGGCATCGCGATAGCCATAGCTGGTGCCGGTCTTGTAGGCGATGCCGCGCTGTTTCATGCCGAGTGGCGGCAGCACGCCGGAGAGGATGTCGGAGATATTCCAGATCGCGGCATCGGAAAATAACCGGTCACCCTCCAGCCGTTCCGGGGCGGAGCGGACGCCGTCTCCAAGACGCACGGGATCGCCGCCGCCGGCAAGCCCCGCATAAAGCTGCACCAGATCGACCAGCGAAACACCCGCGCCGCCAAGGGCGATGGCAAGCCCCGGCGCTTCATTGGCGGGAAGCACGAGTTTGACGCCCACCCGCCGGAACCGCACCATCAGCGCCGAGGGGCTGACGGCATCGAGCAGCTTGACGGCAGGCACGTTGAGCGACAGTTGCAGCGCCTGCCGGATGCTGACATCGCCCTGATAATGCATGTCGAAATTGCGCGGCCTGTAACCGGAAAAGTCGGCCGGGCGATCCTCGATGATGGTTTCCTGCCCGACAAGACCGTCTTCGAAGGCAAGGCCGTAGATGAATGGCTTGAGGGTGGAGCCCGGCGAGCGAACGGCCCGGCTCATCTCCACGAAACCGCGTCTTGCCGTATCGAGATAATCCGCCGAGCCCACTTCCGCCAGAATATCGCCGCTCTGCGCATCCGCCATGACGATGGCGACGGAGACCCTGTCGCCGAGCTTTTCCGCCGCATGGCGGGCAACACCCTCCAGCTCCCGCTGGATCGGCAGCTTCAGCGTGGAGCGCACCTCGGCAATATTCGGGAATTTCACCCGTGCGGCGACGGCCATATGCGGCGCATAGGCCGGTAGGTCCCGCCGGTTGGCGGGCACATTCGCAAGAGCCGACCGTTCCGCCTCCCCCTCACCCACCACGCGTTCCACGGCAAGCCGTTGCAGCACACGCTCGCGCGCCTGCTTCGCCGCCTCCGGAAAGCGATCCGGGCGTCGCTTTTCCGGCAATTGCGGCAACGCCACCAAAAGGGCCGCCTCCGCCGTATCGAGCCGGCCCGGTTCCTTGCCAAACCAGGCGAGGCTTGCGGCGCGAATGCCTTCGAGATTGCCGCCATAAGGCGCGATATTCAGATAGAGATCGAGGATTTCCGCCTTGCTGAGCCTTCTTTCGATCTGGAGCGCGCGCGCGGCCTGCAGGAATTTCGCCGAGAACGACCGGTCGGCCCGCGGCTCGATCAGCCGCGCCACCTGCATGGAAAGCGTCGATGCGCCGGAAACGATCCGGCCGTTGCTGGCCAATTGCCAGGCAGAGCGCAAAAGCGCCCAGGGATCGACCCCGTGATGCTCATAGAAACGCTGGTCTTCATAGGCCACCAGCATGCGCAGGAACTGTGGGTCGACTTCGGCGGCCGAGGTTTTCAGCCGCCAGCGGCCATCGGGTGTCGCAAAAGCGCGCAAAAGCTTGCCGTCACGATCCAGAACCTCGAAGGATCGTTGCTGCGCAGCGTCCAGCGGCGGCGGATAGGCCTTGTCCAGCGCATCAAGACCGAAGGCCGCGCCGCCCATAAGCAACGCGGCCGTCATGATGCCGACAATGATCGCCTTGCGTCGCCTCATGGGTTTGCCGAGCGCACCTCCATGCGGCCGGTTGCCGTGCGGGCGGCAAATTGCGGCCGGTACATATCCTCAACCGAAGCTGCCGGATGATCGTAGGTGCCGGGGGTAACGGCGCGGACCACATAGGCCAGCGCAATTTCCGAACTGTCGCCGGCCGAGCGGTCGAAGGCCGCCACGAAACGGTCGTAGCGGAATTCCGTATGCGCCGCTTCCGTTTCCGGCAGCCAGTCGAAATTCGAAAGCTCCGCCGAATTGACGAGGCTCGGATTGTCGATTTCAAAACCGGAGGGCAGCAGGTCGGTCACCAGAATGCGCGACTGCCAGTTATTCTGCGGCACCACATTCAGCACCACGACATAACGCTCGTTCTGGACCACCTCGCTCGGATTCACCTCCTCGCCATCCATGGAATAATAGGTGCGGGTGATGGTGAAGCCTTCCCCACCGGCGGCAAGCGGCTGCGCCGGCGGCGCCACCGTGGTGACGACGGCCGTGACCGGATCGGCCGAGGCATTGGCGATCTTCAAGGGTGCGGCCAGCAATTCATCGCCGCTCATCCGCTTGCCGAAGCCGCCGGTCTGCAGATCGCCGTTCACATCGAGACGGATATCCTTGTCCTCGCCTTTGACGGCGCGGGCGGCAAGCAGCATCCATGCCTGTTCCTGGGTGCTGGTATAGGGCTTCTTTTCCCATTCCTTCGCCACCGCACCGGCAAGCTGCGGCACGACGGCCGGAACCGGCCGGCTTTCCGCCGCAAGCGCCAGCGTCGCCGCGCCGTCACGCAGGGCGGAGCCATAATCCGCGCGCGAGAAGCTGACATTGGTGGTGCGGCTTGCCATGTCGAGCGAAGCGCCGAACACGGCCTTAGAACGGGCCTGATCGCCATAAAGCGAGAGGGCGGCGGCAACCTGCGCCTTGGCGAGCGGTGTCGGGAAATCGGCCAGCGCCGTATCCGCGTAATAACGCAGATCGTTGATCGCCGCCTTGCGGTTGCGCGCCAGCACATAAAGCGAATAGGCGATCTCGTTGCCGCGATCCTTGACATTGCTGTCATAGGAAAGACCGTTTTGCAGGTTGTTCAGCGCCTGCACCATGGCCTGTTCGGGAACGTCGTAATTCTGCTCACGCGCCCTTGTCAGGAAGTCGCTGATATAGGCATCGAGCCACAGATCGCCGTAACCCGGCGACCAGAGGCCGAAGCTGCCGGAACTCGACTGGAAGGACAGCACGCGGTAGATCGCCTCCTGCACCCGCCGGCGGGTATCGGGGTCTTCTGCAAGGCCGCTATCCTTCGTCAGTTCCGAAACGTAAAGCAGCGGCAAAGCGCGGCTCGTCGTCTGTTCGGCGCAGCCATAGGGATATTTGTCCAGCATCATCACCAGCGCCGGAATATCGAAGGCGGGCGAGCGCGTGACATTGACCGCGACGGAAGAGCCGAGAAGCATGCTGTCGGCCAAAAGATCGCCATTGATCGTCAGGCTGCTATTAGGCGCGATCTTGATTTCGCGCCGCGTCGTCACCGGCAGAACGGCCGGACGTACCGGCACGTTCAGAACCTGCTCCAGTGAAAGACCGGCGGCATTGGAAACCTTGATGGTGATCGCGCCATTGCCGGGCTGTTCACCCGTCAGCGGGACCGTCAGCGAAGACTTGCCGCCTTTCTGAAGCGCGAGAGTTTGCGACATCTCACCCTGATCGACCGTCAATGCGGTATTGCTGGTCACATCCAGCCGGTAATCGCCAGCCTCGCCATCGGTATTGGCGATATCGAGCCGCAATTGCGAGACATCGCCGGGTGCGAGGAACTTCGGCGCGCTGGCCGTGACCACGACAGGATCACGAATGATGGCATCGGAGACAGCATGTCCCACGCCTGTCTTCGTCCAGGCCACCGCCATGATGCGGGCCGTGCCGTTGAACTGCGGAATATCGAAGCTGACCGTCGCCTTGCCGTCACCGTCGAGTTCGACCGGACCAGCAAAGAAGGCCACGAGCTTTTCCGTGGGCGGGCTGCCCTGAAGGGCTGCCTGCCCGCCGTCGCCGCCGGTGCGCAGCCGGCCGGTGGCGCCGAGCGAACCGTCGATCAGGCGGCCATAGAGGTCGCGGATTTCCAGCCCCAGCCGGCGCTGGCCGAAATACCATTCATCCGGTTTCGGCGGCTCATAGCGGGTAAGGTTCAATATGCCGACATCGACGGCCGCAACGATGGCATAGGCCTTTTCGCCGACGCCAGCACCGGCGACGGTGATCGGAATTTCAAGCGGCTGGCGCGGAAGCGTTTTCTGCGGCGCACCGAGCGTGACGGCAAGTTTGCGCTCGGTCGGGTCGACGGCAAGCCATTTGATGCCGATGGCGCGCATCGGCATACGGGTTTCCTGCGCATCGCCGGGACGGAACAGCGTGGCCGTCACATAAGCGCCCGCACCCCATTCCTCGGTGACGGGAATATCGATCTCGCCGCCATCCTCGCCGATCTCGGCATTCTGCACGGCAATCAGCTTTTCCGAACCGGAAGTTACCATCAACTCGCCGGCAAAACGCGACGAAACCTTGAGTTTGGCCGTATCGCCGATCTTGTAGCTCTGTTTGTCGAGAGCGATTTCCAGCGCATCCGGCGTTTCCGTAGAACTTGCCTCGACATAAAAACCGGCATCGAACTCAACGCTGGAAACCGGCGCGCCATTGCCGGCGCCCTCCACTTCCAACCGATAGCGGCCCCAGGTGACAGGCACGGAAATCTCGCCGCCATTGGCATCGACCGAAAGCGTACCGGCTTCCTGCTGCTTGGTATATTCCACCGGTTCGTAACGCCAGGAATTGCCTTGACGATACCACTGATAGTTCCGCTCGACCTTGATGAGTTTCCAGGCCAGGCCATTCATCGCCTGTTTGGCACCTTCGGCGCTGACACCGATGATGTGGAAACGACCAACGGAATTCTGGGCGAGATCGCCGGAAAATTGCGGTTTGATACCGATGACAGAGGCTTCCGCCTTGATGGGCAGCGTCAGGGAGCGCTCCACGGCACGGCCGCCGGCCTCCTGCATGCGCACGGTGATGTTGGCGGAAAGAAGCTGCGTTGTGGATGGCAGGTCGGTCAGATCGACATTGAAGCTCGCCTTGCCTTCTTCGTCCAGAACCGGCAGATCGGCAAGTGTGGTGCGGTTTTCCTCTTCGCTCTCCTCATCGGCCAGACCGAAGAAATAACCTTCGAAGTCGGCGCTGGTGCGCGTCGGTTTGATGGCAACCTCGCCTTCCAGCGTCAGGCCGACAGCGGGCGCGCCATAGAGATAACGGCCATCGACGTCGATTGCCGTTTCTGCGCCAGGGTCGATCTGCTTTGCCTTGCTGGAAAGATCGAACTCGGTGCGGTCAGGCACGAAATCATCGACGAGGAAGCTCTTTTCGCTGATCGCAGGCGTTTTCGGATCGGTATGGATGCGCACTGTCCAGGTGCCGCGCATCGCATTTGCCTGCAACGGCAGATCGACCGCATGGCCGCCCAGCGCCTTGCCGTCGCTGACGAAACGCCGGTCCTCTACACCATCCGGGCGCGAGAAGATGAAAGTGAGCGGCAGATCCTCGATTGCCTTGCCGTCGACATCGCGGGCAAGGGCTGCGGCATGCACGGTCTCACCGGCACGATAGATACCGCGTTCCGTCCAGCTGAACACGTCGATGGCGCCGGGGGCTGCACGGCCCGTCACGCCGCGATCCGAAAGATCGAAGCCGGCGCGGGTCATGTCGAGGAAGACGTAATCCTTGTCGCCGTTGCGCGCCGTCAGGATCGCAGGCGCCTGCGCCGCCGTGCCGCGCATCAGGCCGGCCGAGAACACCGCGCGGCCGTCCGCATCCGTCTTCGCGGTGCCCAGCACCTCATTATTCTTGGCGAGCAGCTGCAAATCCACATCTGCCAGCGGCTTGGCGCTGCCAAGTGCACGGACAAAGACATTCAGACCATCGGTTCCGGCATAGGTGGTGATGCCGGTATCGGAGACCAGGAACCATTGCGTGGCGCGCGAATCCCAGGTTTCCGGCGCGGTGCCCGGCGGTACGGCGGTCAGCACATAGATGCCGGGCTTGCGCTCCGGCAGGGCCTCATCCACCGGGAAGCTCGTCACCACATCCTTGTTGAGATCGGGCTGGATATCGATCGAGCCCTGCCAGACAAGCTCGCCAATTTCGTTTTCGATACGGTCGGCATTGTAGCCGTCCATCTGCGTCAGAAACTGCGAGTTTGAAAGAAGCGAGGTGATGTTGCGGTCGCCGACGCGATAAAGCTTCAGGTCGGCCTTGTCGGCATTGACAGAGACGATTGGAATGCCGCGGCGCGCTGTGCCCGGCAGCACGAAATTCTCGCCGGTGAAGCGCACGCTGGCGGCGCGGTCACGCACATAGATATCGAGATCGACCTGCTTTTCCAGAGGCTCTTCCACCGAAGACGGCAGGCCGGCGCGAAACGCGATCTTGTAACGCTGGCCATGGGTCAGGCCTTCCACGCAAATCTCGCTGCCCTTCGCCTCGATGGCCTTGGGCGCTGCCCCATCCAGCGTGATGAAGGAGGAGTAATCGACGCCGTTCTTCACCAGCGGCTCGGAAAACTGCACGCAGGCGCGCGGGCTGATGCTATCCGTATCCACGGTATTATTGATGACGCGGAAACCCTGCCGGGTGCGCAGATCGGCATAGGCCGCTTTGGTCTGTGCATTGTCGGTAAGCGCGAGACTTTCCTTATAGGCATTGAGTGCCGCGCGATAATTCTGGGTTCTTTCAAACGCCTTCGCCAGCCGGTTCAGGGCCTCGGTGCGGGCGCTGACCGTGCGGCTGAGCTGATAGGCATTGATGGCGGCGGAAGCGGCTTGTCCCGCTATCGAATAATTATCGGTGACCTGCGCGGCCTTTTCCGACAATTCCGCCCAGAGCGCGCCATCGTCAGGTGTGATCGCAAGGGCCTGTTTATAGGTCGTGACCGCATCGGGAATATTGCCGGCGGCTGCCTGCTGCCGCGCCGTCTCCACGAGAGCCTCCAGGCCCTGTTCGCCCTCACCCTCATTTGCCGCAAGGCCGGATTTCAGCCGGCGCGCTTCCTGCTGCAGGCTGTCGGTCACGAAGGACAGGCGCTGCGGCGCGCCGATATCGGCTTCCGCGGCCACTTCCACGATCTTGCCGGCAACCGCGCCGGGGAAGGCATTCAGCTGATTGAAATCCGATTTGAGGAAGCACCATTTCACCTTGGGATTGTAGGTAAAGGCCTTGCAGGCGGTATCGCCGACGCAAATCTCGCCGCATTGCTCCAGCGAGACATTTTGCTCCGTCCTGAGATCGAAGCCGAAATAATCGCCATTTTGGGTCGTAACGACCTTGCGGGAGGGTTCCGCCGCCATGGCTGGCGGAAAAAACAGGGCGGTTGAGACCGCAACCAGCGAAATCCGGACGAGCGCGCGCAACGACATCAGTTTTCTCCCCGCAACAGACATGTCGGGCGGGACTCTGGTCAAATCCACGCATGGTTGTCAACGCATCTTCGTCAATTCGCGACACGCAATGTGTGAAGGCGGGCAAGCGGGAAGGTCAGTCTTCTATTTTGCGCGCTTCGGAAATCAGCATGATCGGCACGCCATCGCGGATCGGATAAGCGAGCCTCGCGCTTTCGGAAATGAGTTCATTGCGGGCGCGGTCATAGGCAAGGCGCCCTTTCGTCAAAGGGCAGACCAGCAGCTCCAGGAGCTTGGGATCGACATTGCTCATCCTGTCGTCCATGGCGGCGATCCTATTGCAGCACGTTGCCGCTCTCGCCCGATCCCTGGGCAAGAACGATCTCGGTGATGGCGATCAATGTTTCGGCCCGCGTCTTCAGGTCCGGCGCTTCCAGCAGCGCCTGTTTTTCAGCCGGTCCGAAGGGAGACATCATGGAAAGCGAATTGACGAGAACGCGGTTGCCCGCCCTTTCCACACTTTCCCAATCCGCTTCCAGCTGGTTGGCATCCAGAAACGAGCGGAATACCCGGAGCAGGTTTTCGCGGTCCACCGCATCCTCGTCATATTCGCCGGAAAGATCGGCGATGAAGGGCGCATGCCGGAAGCTGCGATAGGGTTTGCCCGCCTCCACCTCTTCCAGCAGGCGGAAACGGCACACGCCGGTGAGCGAAATGATATAACGGCCATCGCCGGTTTCGGAAAAGGACGTGATGCGGCCGAGGCAGCCGACGGCGCTCAGCGGGCCGCCCTCAAGCCCCGCCTCGATGACATGCAGGGCGGGCTGCACCATGCCGATGATGCGATGGCCGGCCAATGCCCAGTCGATCATGGCGAGATATCGAGGCTCGAAAATATTGAGTGGAAGATGGCCTTCCGGTAGAAGCAGCGCGCCCGGCAATGGAAAGACCGGCACGGTTTCCGGCAGATCGTCGTTCTTTACATATCTCGCATTTCCGACATGCATGGGAATCAAGCCCCCTGTTCACTGCTGCCCGGCCGGCGGATCAACCGCCACGGCCGGGATATGCCCGCATTACGAAAACAGTAT
The DNA here is from genome assembly GCF_053522385.1 of Agrobacterium sp. 22-223-1. Classification (NCBI taxonomy): domain Bacteria; kingdom Pseudomonadati; phylum Pseudomonadota; class Alphaproteobacteria; order Hyphomicrobiales; family Rhizobiaceae; genus Agrobacterium; species Agrobacterium sp. 22-223-1. The sequence continues at coordinate 377,158 of NZ_JBNWCN010000002.1, read as the reverse complement.
CGCCGAAAGCTTCCTTCGGCCGGCAACGGTTGCCGGGTCCTTGAAGCCCCAGGCCTCGAAAAACTCCAGAAGCTGGCGGCGCGCGCCGTCATCGTCGAAGGTCCGGTCCTTGCGCATGATGTAGAGCAGATGGTCCGCAGCCTCGTCGCGCCGCCCTTGAGCATTCAGCACCTTGGCAAGCTTCACCCGCGCCTCGTGACGATCGGGATCGAGCGCAAGCTCGCGCTCGAGCGCCACCGGGTCGCCGATCTTGCGGGCTTCCTCATATTGCGCGATCTTTTTCGAAACGAGCTGAATGCCCGCATCCTCGTTGAGTTCCGCAGGCAGGGAAGAGAGCAGTTCGCTTGCCCGCTCATATTGGCCGGCGGCGATCATGCATTCGGCGATACCGGCAATCGCTGCCGGATTTTCCGGATCGGCCTGCATGACGGCGCCGAAAAGCTGCGCCGCGCCGTTGAAATCGCCATCCGCCAGAAGCTGCTTCGCCTCTGTCAGAACAGCCTCGATCTCGGCCTTGGGATCGCCCGCGTCAGGCCCGGCGATCTTCTCGATGAACTGCTTGATCTGGCTTTCCGGCACGGCACCCATGAAGCCATCCACCGGCCGGCCGTCGGCAAAGGCGACGATTGCCGGAATGGACTGGATACCGAGCTGGCCGGGAATCGACGGGTGGTCGTCAATGTTCAGCTTCACGAGCTTCACGCGGCCATTCGCCTCGTTGATGACCTTCTCGAGCACTGGCGTCAGCTGCTTGCACGGGCCGCACCAGGGCGCCCAGAAATCCACCAGAACCGGCTGGCGACGCGATTCCTCAAGAACGTCCCTGGAGAAACCCGCCGTCGTGGTGTCCTTGATGTGGCCGGAGGCCGCACCGTTCAGCTCGCCATTATGATGGGCGCTTGCGGTCATCTGCCCGCTATAGGAACCGCCGTAAGGATTATTTTCGCCGCTCATGCCGGTCTCCCGTAAACTTCTGTCATCTGTCTTATTTGAAGCAAAGATCGTATCTCACTCGCTGACTTTCAAGACAAGCGGCGCATGTCCGGTTGCCTCGAGAAAGCGAATGAGATCCGTGGACGCGATCGTTGTCGTCTGGTCGTTGGAAAGCGGATGGCCATTGACCAGCTCGTTTTCCAGAAGCCCGCTGTCGAGCACGAAGGTGACCTGCCTGTCAGTGTCGTTGATGGCTCCGAACACCGTCACCGAGCCCGGCGCGACGCCGAGATATTCAAGCATCTTTTCCGGTCTGCCAAAGGATACACGGCTTGCCGCACCGATGGTCTTGTGAACGCTTTTCAGATCGACGACCGCATTTTCCTCAACGGTCAGAACGAAATACTGATCCTTCTTGTCCTTTACAAAGAGGTTCTTTGTATGGCCGCCGGGAATGAGGTCGCGCAGCGACTGGGATTCGGCGACGGTAAACACCGGTTCATGCTGCTTCGTGGTGTAGGAAATGCCGAGTCCGTCGAGAAACTCGAACAGCTCCGTTGCCGTCTTCTGGGAATTTTCCGCCATATCCTGCCGCCTGCCTCTGCCGATTCCACTATCCTTGTTTCCTGATTAAGGGGGCAACCGACGCTTGGCAACGCAGGAAAAACAGCCGAATGAAAAATTCTCAATCATTTCCGCCGCTTGTCGCATTTCTCAAAGAAATTTTCGCGTTTTTGTCATTTCCCTGTTGCATTCCAAAATCGATTGAGCGATATAGCGCCCGTCGCCGCTTGGCGGCCCACGGTTCAGCGAACTACCCCGGACCGGTGGATTTGAGCGGGTGTAGCTCAGGGGTAGAGCACAACCTTGCCAAGGTTGGGGTCGAGGGTTCAAATCCCTTCGCCCGCTCCAAATTTTCCTAAAGATAGAATTATCATCAAAGTATCGCCGTTCGCGCGTGTCGCATCGTTCCGTGTCGTGCGGCTTGAGACTCGGCCTGCGCAGCCCCTTGTCGGCAAGTCGCGACGGAAATTATTCCGCAAGCGGAACTTATGCGGAAGATGTCCGTTTCAGACCCGAGGCTCCTAACCTCAGTTCCCCTCTGATTGCCCGCCATGAGCGGGCATTTTTTTGCTGCCGCCCCTGGAACAGCTTATGTGCACAGCACGTTCTCCTGCGTTGTTCAACGCGGGGAAGAGCCATGTCCGCACATCCTGGAAGAATTCTCTTGATTGCCGCATTCGCCGTCTTGTCGATACCAGGCACATCGCCTGCCGCCGATATGACGGTTTATCGTGAGGAACGGGTTTTACCGCACAAAACACATCATCAACCGCAGCGGATCGAAAATATCTATTCCAATCTCACGGAAATGCGCTGCACCGAAAATATCGTATCCTATCGCTCCCCGTACGAACGGCACACGGAACAGGTCACGCTCTGCCATCCGCCATTAAACTGGCAAACAGGGCCATCAACAGCAACAATATGGTCGCCTTGATCTTGCCATAATTCATTCAATGTGCTTTTGTGCAGCCGCCCTTGTGGGAGGGGGTAGAGGTTGAGACCCGCTGGCTGCGTTTTGGCAGTAAGCGGGTTTCCCTTTTTTTGGGCATAACTTACCGGCAGGCACCATCGGATCCATCGTTTCTCAGGCTCGGAAAAGCAATGAAACACGGGCGCAGAATGGTGCGAACTGGATTTTTCATATGAAGGAAAGTGGTAGCGGGAGAGGGACTTGAACCCCCGACACGCGGATTATGATTCCGCTGCTCTAACCACCTGAGCTACCCCGCCACAGGGGAAACGTGACAGTCATGTGACCGGCCGTTCCATCAGGATGAGCGGCTTATAAGGTGCCGCTCCCCAAAGTGTCAAGCGCAAGATGCGCAAAAAATTCGCTTTCCGCATCGCTGCAAAAAGCGAATGGTTTCAGGCGGCAACCGGCTTTTCCAGAAGCGCCTTCAGCGACGCCTCGGCTTCCGCCGAGCGTTCCGACCGTTCGATGAAACCGCCGCCGTAAACGCGGGCATCGGCCCCCGGCGCGGAATAAAGCACGCAGGCCTGACCGGGAGCGACACCGGCCTCCCCGGTCATCAGGTCCACATAAATACCGTTTTCGTCCGCATGCAGCATCGCTTCCGTCGGCGGGCGGGTGGAGCGCACCTTGGCGAAACAGGCAAAGCCCTGCCCGGCATCGCTCGCCAACTCGCCGTCACCCAGCCAGTTCATGTCACGCAGATAGACCCGACGGGTTTCCAGCGCTTCGCGCGGGCCAACGATGACCCGGCGGCCGCGCGCATCGAGATGCACCACATAAAGCGGCTCCCCGGTGGCGACACCAATGCCGCGGCGCTGGCCGATCGTATAATGCACGATGCCATCGTGGCGGCCGAGCACGCGGCCGTCGAGATGGACGATATCGCCCGCCAATGCCGCATTCGGCTTCAGCTTGTTGATAATATCGGTATATTTGCCCTGCGGCACGAAACAGATGTCCTGGCTGTCAGCCTTCTTGGCCACGACAAGTCCCATATCTTCCGCCAAAGCGCGCGTCTCGGCCTTGGAGAGGCCGCCGAGCGGAAAGCGCAGATAATCGATCTGTTCCTGCGTCGTGGCGAACAGGAACCAGCTCTGGTCACGGTCGCTATCGATCGGCCGATAGAGCGCACGCCGCCCCGGTTGACCGGAAACGGGATTGGGACGCGAACGAATGTAATGGCCGGTCGCCAGCGCATCGGCGCCGAGTTCCTGCGCCGTGGCGAGCAGATCGGCGAATTTTACCGTCTGGTTGCAGGCCACGCAGGGGATCGGCGTTTCACCCATCGCATAGGCTTCGGCAAAGGGGTTGATGACGGTTTCGCGGAACCGCGCTTCGTAATCCAGCACGTAGTGGGGAATGCCGAGCGTTTCGCAGACCCGGCGCGCATCGTCTATATCCTGCCCCGCGCAACAGGAGCCCGCGCGGTGCACGGCAGCACCGTGGTCGTAAAGCTGGAGGGTAATGCCGAGGACATCATAGCCCTCGCGCTTGAGGATACCGGCCACCACCGAAGAATCGACGCCACCGGACATGGCGACAACGATCCGGGTATCTTCCGGCCTCTTGTCAAAATCGAGCGTATTCACGTTTTTTCCCATCGTCAGTCATAACGGGGGTAAAGGCCCCGCCGCCTGTCGGTCATCCGCCGCGAGAAACCTGGCCATCAATGGGGCCGTCCTGTCTCGTCATCCTGCGGATTTAAGGGCTGCATATAGAAAGGAATGGCCGCGCACGCAAGTACGGGGCGGAAAACCGCCCCGCAAAGCCGTCAGATTCGGGCAGGGACCCGGCCGTCAGGCGCCGGCCGTCTTCTGGCCGCTGCTGCCGAACCACTTGTCGCGCTCCCGCCACAGGGCTGGCAGGGCCAGCAATCCGATAGCCGTGAAGGCGATCAGCGTCTTGTTGAGCTGCGACAGTTCCGCCGTGCGGCCGTCCAGATAATAGACGCCATAGACAATGGCCACGTGCCAGACATAGACCTGCAGCGAATGGCGGCCGAGCAATTGCAGGAATTTCAGCGAAAGCACCCAGATGACGCCTTCGGCGATGGAGCGCACGAGCGGACGGTGGTGCTTCGGACCTGCGATCACCAGCCAGGTCAGGCCGACGCCGACGGCGAGGAAGTTGATGAGATAGACCGGGCCGAAATCGGCGCGGATTTCCATGGTGGAAAATTTGCCCATCATGAATTCCGGCATCAGGCCCCAGGCTGTGGCGATGCGCAGCGGCATGAAGAATAGGCAGATGACGAGCGCCGCCTTCGGCAGCCACGTATGCTCAGGCGAGAAGATCGCCTTCCATGGAATACGGTTCTGCGCCGTCATCGCGCCCATCACCAGCGCCGAATAGAATACAAGCTGCCAGCCGAGCAGGTTGAAGCTGACGCGGATACCCTGCTCATCCGCTCCCTTCACGAGTTCGTTGAGCGGGGTCGTCACGATCTGCTGCAGGCCAAGCTGGCCGGCCATCCAGACCAGCAGGGAGCCGGCCATGACATAGGCCCACTTGCCATCGAGGCAGAGCTTCACCAGCACCGGCGCAAAGATCATGTAGACGATATATTGCGGCAGAATATCCATGAAGGTCGGCTGGAACAGGAATGTCGCAATCGCCGCCAGTCGCAGCGGATCGTCGAACGTCGTCATACCGAGCCAGTTGTACCAGATATAGGGCGCATGCGGGATGACCATGCGGAAGAACAGCACGGCGATGACGAGACCCATCGCGTAACGATAGAGTTCCAGCGCCCGGTTCCAGATCATCTGCTTGCCGGCATCATAGCCGTATTTCATCATCTTGCGCGCATAGACCATGCCGATCAGCAGGCCGGACAGGAACACGAAGCCCTGGGCGTCCTCGACAAAGGCAAACTGCCGGTGATTGATTTCCACCAGCCAGAAGCCGCCGGCAAACACCAGATGGTTGATCAGCATGAAGACGAGGAAGTAACCACGCATCCCGTCGATCAGGTCAAAGCGTTTCATCTCGATAGCTCTCCGTTCTCGCAGGGCCTGCATTGCCCAGCCACCCAGCCCGGCTTGGGAGGAGCCGGGGATTGGATTGTCAACGCTGTTTTGCGCCTGAGGTTCCCTTTCCAAAGCGGTTTAGAACCGGCACGAAAAGTCACATTGACGTGTATGCGTCCTAGTTAGGATGCAGGGACTGAATGCCGGATGAATAAAAAAAGGCAATTCCGCGAAGCGGATGAGCCATGCGCGGGTAACATGTCGCGGCAAGCAGGGCTCAAAGCCTTGCATAGCAGGGCGAAGCGGAATTCACCGCCGATGAGCGGGGGAGATATCACCCGTTAGATTTATCAGTCGTTTTTTGACCGCATCTTGCTGTCCCTTTGGCGGAGCGAGCGTCGGCGTGACCATGCTTTCTGGAAGTGAGACGAGCAAAGGCCCGGCGGTCACCAAACCGCCGGGCCTTTATCCGTTAAACACGTTCCGATTCGTCAGGCAGCCGCCTGAATAGCGGCCACCTGCCAGTTGTCGTTTCCGGGGCGGCGAACGAAGGTCCACATTTCCACCGCTTCAGAAGGCTGGTGCTCGTCACCTTCGATCACCTTGCCGGAGGTGCGGTCGCGCATCACGTCGATGGCGGAGTAGCGCATCGCCACCGTTGCATAATCCTGGCCCTCTTCGTGCCATGCTTCGGCAACGTCGCCCTGTAGCAGCGTCACGTCGCGCACGTCGTTTTTCACGCCGCTCGTGGCGTTGTCGCTCAGTTCTTCCGCGAGGTAAGACATGGCTTCCGGCGTCGTCAGCTTGCGCAATGTGCCATAATCCTCGGCGGCATAGGCGGCCTGCACGTCTTCCAGCATTTTCTGGAAAGTTTCGAGATCGCCCTGGGTAATGCCGATTTCATCGCCTTCCGACATGGCATTGGCATGAGGCGCAGGCTTTGCCGTTGCGGCAGTGGCGGCCACACCGCCCGCAGCGCCGGCCAGCGCGCCGATCTTCGGAATCTTGAACGAGGACGCGGCAGAACCCGCCTGCGAACCGCCATTATAGGAGGAACCGGAATGATCCGTGCGCTGCGACCCGCCGGCCGAGCCATAAGCGGGCTGGCCCTGACGGCGCGAGGCGAAGAAACGCATGGCGAGCATGACCAGAAGACCGATCAGCGCCACCTGCAACAGCATGCCGAAGAAACCGGCCATACCGCCAAAACCGCCACCCAGCAGCATGCCGAACAGACCGCCCATCAGCAGGCCGCCCATCAAACCACCCATCATGCCGCCAAACAGGCCGCGATTCTGCTGCGGCGCCTGCGCGCCCGGACGAGCGGGCTGAGCAGCGCTCGGCGCTGCCTGATTGGTGTTGGGCGTCATGCTGCGGTTGATAGGCGCGGTCTGGCCGGGTGCGGTGCTGGTCGAAGGCGGAGCGGAATAGGTCCGCGTGCCGCGGCTGCCGAAACCGCCGCTGGCGCGACGCGCTTCTGCCATATCAACCGCCACGAAAGACACCGCGATACCAAGCGCGGCGACTGCGAACAAACCCTTGAAGCGCCGAAAGGCAGCAAACATCGTTATCTCCTGTTGGCCGCCCTCCCATGAGCGGCATGTCAGCAGGCGATATAGCAACTCATGATCATCATTTTTAGAGCACTTGGCTTAAATTTTTTGTGATATGCAACCAAAGCGGGAGACTGGCAAAACCTGCCGCAAAATTAGCAGCAGGAAACACAAAAACCGGCGCAGGGTTTCCCCTGCACCGGTTCCTATTGTCCCCTTGGGAGGAACGATAAGATCAGTCGACGTTGAAGGTCAGCGGCTTGACCTGGCGGATCGCCGGGTTGGCGCGCAGCTTGTCGAGCACGGCTTCAGAAACCGGGCCATCGACATAAAGCAGCGCGATGGCGTCGCCGCCTTCCTTTTCACGGCCGAGCTGGAAGTTGGCGATGTTGACGCCAGCCTCGCCGAGCGTGGTGCCCATGAAGCCGATCATGCCGGGAACGTCGGTGTTGGTGATGTAGATCATGTGCGATCCGACATCGGCATCCATGTTGATGTTCTTGATCTGGATGAAGCGTGGCTTGCCATCCGAGAACACCGTGCCGGCAACCGAGCGAATCTGGTTTTCCGTCTTGACCGTCAGCTTGATATAGCCGTCGTAAACGCCGGTCTTGTCACGCTTGACTTCGGAAAGGATGATGCCCTTTTCCTTGATCATGACCGGGGCCGAAACCATGTTCACATCCGCAACCTGGCTGCGGATCAGGCCGGCCAGCAATGCACTGGTCAATGCCTTCGTGTTCATGCTGGCGGTTGCGCCGTCATAAAGGATTTCGATTTCCTTGGTGGCGCTTTCTTGCACCTGACCGACGAAGGAGCCGAGAACATCCGCCAGACGGATGAAGGGCTTCAGGCGCGGCGCTTCCTCAGCCGTGATCGACGGCATGTTGATGGCGTTGGAAACCGCACCCTTGACGAGGTAATCCGACATCTGCTCGGCAACCTGAAGGGCGACATTTTCCTGCGCTTCCGTGGTCGAAGCACCGAGATGCGGCGTGCAGACGACGTTCGGCAGGCCGAAAAGCGGGCTTTCAGTGGCGGGCTCGACTTCGAACACGTCGAAACCGGCACCGGCGACATGGCCGGACTTGATGGCATCGGCAAGGGCCGCTTCATCCACCAGACCGCCACGGGCGCAGTTGACGATACGCACGCCCTTCTTGGTCTTGGCAAGGTTCTCTGCATTGAGGATGCCGCGCGTCTTGTCGGTCATCGGCACGTGCAGGGTGATGAAATCGGCCTGCGCCAGCAACTCGTCCAGCTCAACCTTGGTGACGCCCATTTCCTGCGCACGCTCGGGCGACAGGAAGGGGTCATAGGCCAGAACATGCATCTTGAGGCCGAGTGCACGCGAGCAGACGATGGAGCCGATATTGCCGGCACCGATGACGCCGAGCGTCTTGCCGGTGATTTCGACACCCATGAATTTCGACTTTTCCCACTTTCCGGCCTGCGTGGAGCTGTCAGCGGCCGGAAGCTGGCGCGCAACGGCGAACATCAGCGCAATCGCATGTTCGGCTGTGGTGATGGAGTTGCCGAAGGGCGTGTTCATGACGATGATACCGCGGCGCGAGGCGGCCGGAATATCGACGTTGTCGACGCCGATGCCGGCGCGGCCGATGACCTTGAGGTTGGTCGCCGCCTCGATCAGCTTTTCGGTTGCCTTGGTGGCGGAGCGGATGGCGAGACCATCATAGTTGCCGATGATTTCGGCAAGCTTATCCTTGTCCTTGCCGAGCTTCGGCTGGAAATCGACTTCGACGCCACGATCGCGGAAGATCTGGACGGCGGTTTCCGACAGTTCGTCGGATACGAGTACGCGAGGTGCCATGGTTCACGGGCTCCTTGAAAGCGGTGCAGTTTTGAAAACGGGGAATTTGCGGCCCTGCATCAGCGCAGGGCCGGTATCAAAATCAGGCGGCAGCCTTGGAAAGTGCTGCCTTCTGCGTCTGGTAAGCCCAGGCGAGCCAGGGCATGACGGCTTCCATATCCGCCGTCTCGATGGTCGCGCCGGCCCAGATGCGCAGGCCGGACGGGGCGTCGCGGTAAGCGCCGATATCGAGGGCGACATTTTCCTTTTCGAGCAGGGCGACGACGCCCTTGGCGAAATCGGCCTGTGCGGCAGCATCCAGCGCCTGCACCTCGGGATCGACGATCTTCAGGCAGACGGAGGTGTTGGAGCGGGTTTCCGGCTTGACGGCCAGGTTGGCGATCCAGTTATTCTTCTCGATGAAGTCGTAGATAACCTTGGCATTGGCATCGGCACGGCCGATCAGCGCCTTGAGACCACCGAGGTTCTTCGCCCACAGCAGCGCGTCGATATAATCTTCAACGCAGAGCATGGACGGGGTGTTGATGGTTTCGCCGGTGAAGATGCCTTCGATCAGCTTGCCGCCGGAAACCATGCGGAAGATTTTCGGCAGCGGCCATGCCGGCGCGTAGCTCAAGAGACGCTCTACAGCGCGGGGCGAAAGGATGATGACGCCATGGCCGCCCTCGCCGCCCAGAACCTTCTGCCAGGAGAAGGTGACGACGTCGAGTTTCGTAAAATCCATGTCCTGTGCGAAAGCCGCCGACGTGGCGTCGCAGATGGTCAGACCCTTGCGGTCAGCCGGGATGAAATCGGCATTGGGAACGCGAACGCCAGAGGTGGTGCCGTTCCAGGTGAAAACCACGTCGCGGTCGAAATCGACTTCGGCAAGGTTCGGCAGCAGGCCGTAATCGGCCTCGAGTTTGCGGACGTCCTTCAGCTTCAGCTGCTTGACGACGTCGGTGACCCAGCCAGCGCCGAAGCTTTCCCAGGCGAGCATATCGACGCCGCGTTCACCGAGCAGCGACCAGAGCGCCATTTCAACGGCGCCGGTGTCAGATGCCGGAACGATACCGATGCGATAATCGGCAGGAACGTTCAGAACTTCACGGGTGAGATCGATGGCCTGCTTCAGCTTGGCTTTGCCAACCTTGGCGCGATGCGAGCGACCGAGCGGCGCATCGGAGAGAGCATCTAGCGACCAACCGGGACGCTTCGAGCAGGGACCAGAGGAAAAATGCGTATTGCCCGGACGGACGTCCGGCTTCACGATATCTGTCATTTGACTACCCTTCCAGATAGGCGCTCCACGTTAGGGTGGAGTGTCCTGACGCCGTTGCTATTCCTCTCGCCGATCCCAGTCAAGCGGAATATGTCGCTACGCAGAAGAATTTTGGTCCATATGCGTCATGCCCCGTGTCAGATGCCGGTAAAACAAAACCGCCCGCACCCGGAGGATGCGGACGGTTTGAAACTACCAGCTGGGCGTGACGTTTATTTATAAACGGCAGGCTGCAGCGGAATATCGGCGGGCGGCATGTATTGTGCGGTATCGCAGCCGTTGAAGACATAACGGCCGCCGACGCGCACTTCATGCGAATAAAGGCCCTTGTCACGGCCCGGACCGCCGCCATTCTCATAAGCGAACATATCGCCCTTGTTGATATGGCGGAAACGATAGCCGATATCGGCCTTCAGGTTACAGGTGACGTCGATGGATGCGCCGGCCATCAGAGCATAGGCGAAGCGCCACTTGCCCTTGCCGCCATGCTCCGTGGTCGGGTCGCAGCCCAGGCCATTGACGCTGCAGGATGTGTTGCGCAGCTTGTCCCACTTGACGTAGGAGCCGCCGATACCGCCGCCGACATAAGGCGTCACCCGACCGTAAGTGCCGAGATCGACGTAGGCATTCGCCATCAGAGTATAGGCGCGAACCGAGCTAAGGTCCTCCGAGACGCAGCGACCGGGAACGGAACCGCAGAAACCGCTCGTGGAGCCGCGGAAATCCGACTTACCCATATAGTCAAAGGTCACGTCACTGCGGAAATAGTTGTTGAACTGATAACCGACACCGGCACCGATGACATAGCTGTCCTTGATCGTCGCGGTATCAAAATCCGCGAGATAGCCGCCGGGGCCGCCCTGATAATAATGGGCGCCGCGCAGCTTGTTGAAGGAATAACCGACGTCGCCGCGCAGATACCAGCCGCTTGCCTGGGTGATCTCGACTTCGGGGGCCTCGACATAGGCCGGTGCGGGCTCGGCTTGATAAAGATCGGCAGCGATAGCGCTTGTACCGGTCAGCAGGACGGCCAGAAATCCGGCCAGGGCGTTTTTCATGACTTCCACTCCAGAAGAGGCACGTGCGGTTTCGGCAGCAGATGCCAGTGAACTGTTCAGTCATGGAGATTGACGTAAAATGGTTAAGTCCCGATTAACCACGATCATTCACTATATTTATTAGGAAATACTCAAAGAAAAAGCCGGCTGCAGAGCCGGCTTTTTCAGGCGTTACTGTCGCGGAAGCTCACGCCGCCGAGCGGGCATTGGCGATGACGCCGACGAGATCGTTGACGATCTGCTCCACCTTCGCGCTGTCGTCGCCTTCCGCCATGACGCGGATCAGCGGCTCCGTACCCGAGGGGCGGATGACGAGGCGGCCATTATTGGCCAATGCGCTTTCCGCATCCGCAATCGCCTGCTGCACGACAGGGTTTTCCAACGGCTTGCCGCCGGAAATACGGACATTCTTCAAAAGCTGCGGCACCGGCTCGAACTTGCGGCAGACTTCGCTGACCGTGAGGCCGGAGCGCTTGACCTTGGCGAGAACCTGCAAGGCCGCAACAAGGCCGTCGCCCGTCGTACCATAGTCCGACAACACGATATGGCCGGACTGCTCGCCGCCGACGTTGAAATTGTGGTTACGCATGTGTTCGACGACATAACGGTCGCCCACCTTGGTACGGGCAAGGGTGAGGCCCTTGTCGCCCAGGAAGCGTTCAAGACCGAGATTCGACATGACGGTCGCCACGATACCGCCGCCGCGCAGCGTGTTGTCGGCAGCCCAGCTATCGGCGATGACGGCCATGAGCTGGTCGCCATCGACGATCTCGCCACGCTCGTCAACGATGATGACACGATCCGCATCGCCATCGAGCGCGATGCCGATGTCGGCCCGTACTTCATGCACCTTCTTCTGCAGCGCTTCCGGGTGGGTAGAGCCGCATTCCAGATTGATATTGATGCCGTTCGGCTCATTGCCGATGGTGACGACTTCCGCGCCGAGTTCCCAGAGCGCAGCGGGCGCCACCTTGTAGGCCGCGCCATTGGCGCAGTCGATGGCGATCCGCAGTCCGCTCAGCGTCACATCGCGCGGCAGGGTGCGTTTGACGAATTCGATATAACGATAGATGTCGCCATCCACGCGCTTGGCGCGGCCGATCTCGCTCGGCTTGGCAAGCTGCGCATAGATATCCTTGTCGAGAAGATCCTCGATCTCCAGTTCCAGCTCGTCGGAGAGCTTGTAACCATCCGGTCCGAAAAGCTTGATGCCGTTATCGGAGAAGGGATTGTGCGAGGCCGAGATCATCACGCCGATATCGGCGCGCAGCGACCGGGTCAGCATGGCGACGGCAGGCGTCGGAATGGGGCCGAGCAGGAAGACATCGAGACCGGCGGCAGTGAAACCAGCGACCAGCGCGTTTTCCAGCATATAACCGGAAAGACGCGTATCCTTGCCGATGACGACGCGATGGCGATGATGGCCACGGCGGAAGATCGTCCCGACCGCAATGCCCACACGCATCGCCAGATCAGGCGTCATGGGAAATACGTTCGATTGTCCGCGGATACCATCGGTTCCGAAATAACGGCGTGCCATTTTAACTCCAAATCTTTTCCAGCATTCCGGCAAAAGCTGAAAACAGCCGGAAGCGTTTTTGGCTAGATGCCACAAACCACGATAAACAGCACGTAAATTAGCGCAAAAATGGCTTATATCTTGTTACCAAAATGAAAAGGCCACCCGGAAACCCGGATGGCCTTTTACAATTTTTAGCTTGCGCGAACGATCAATGCGGCTGCGGCTCCATGCCGCCTTCGGCCTCGCCGTCACCCTTTGCTTCGCTCGGACCGTCCTTCTTGGTGCCTGCCTTCGGCACTGCCGAACCACGGCTGCCTGGAGAATCGTCACCCAGGTCGCGGGCGGGCTTCTCGCCCTTCAGAAGCGCCTTGATCTCGTCGCCCGTCAGGGTTTCGTATTCAAGCAGACCCTCGGCAATCGCAACGAAACCATCGTGGTTTTCCGTCAGGATGCGGCGCGCCTCACCATAAGCCTCGTCGATCAGGCGGCGAACTTCCGTGTCGATGGTCTGGGCCGTCGCCTCGGAGACGTTCTTCGACTGCGAGACGGAATGGCCGAGGAAGACTTCCTGCTGGTTTTCACCATAGGACACCTGGCCGAGAGCATCGGAGAAGCCCCATTGCGTGACCATGGCGCGGGCAAGCTTGGTGGCCTGCTCGATATCCGAAGACGCGCCGGAGGTGATGTTTTCCTTGCCGAAGGTCAGTTCCTCGGCAACGCGGCCACCCATCATGATGACGAGACGCGACACCATCCACTTGTAGCTCATGGAGTAGCGGTCGCCTTCCGGCAGCTGCATGACCATGCCCAGTGCACGGCCGCGCGGAATGATCGTCGCCTTGTGCAACGGATCGGCCACGGCGACCTTCAGCGCGGTGATGGCGTGTCCGGCTTCGTGATAGGCGGTCAGCTTCTTTTCGGCCTCGGTCATGGCGGAGGAGCGGCGTTCCGCGCCCATCATGATCTTGTCCTTGGCGTCTTCGAACTCCTGCATGGTGACCACGCGCTTGTTCCGGCGGGCGGCCATGAGGGCAGCTTCGTTGACGAGGTTCATCAGATCCGCACCCGAGAAACCGGGGGTGCCTCGGGCCAGAACCTTGAGATCGACATTCGGCGCCAGCGGCACGTTGCGGATATGCACCTTGAGGATGCGCTCGCGGCCGACAATATCCGGGTTCGGCACGACGACCTGACGGTCGAAACGGCCGGGACGCAGAAGTGCGGGGTCGAGAACGTCGGGACGGTTGGTGGCGGCGATGAGGATGATACCCTCATTCGCCTCGAAACCGTCCATCTCGACCAGCAGCTGGTTCAGCGTCTGCTCGCGCTCATCGTTACCGCCACCAAGACCGGCGCCGCGATGGCGGCCGACGGCGTCGATTTCGTCGATGAAGATGATGCAGGGCGCGTTCTTCTTGGCCTGCTCGAACATGTCACGCACACGGCTTGCGCCGACGCCGACGAACATTTCCACGAAATCCGAACCGGAAATGGTGAAGAAGGGTACATTGGCCTCGCCGGCGACGGAACGCGCCAGAAGGGTCTTACCCGTACCGGGCGGGCCGACGAGCAGCACACCACGCGGAATTTTACCGCCGAGGCGCTGGAATTTCTGCGGATCGCGCAGGAATTCCACGATTTCCTCGAGGTCCTGCTTGGCTTCGTCCACGCCTGCAACGTCATCGAACGTCACGCGGCCATGGGCTTCCGTCAAAAGCTTGGCCTTGGACTTGCCAAAGCCCATCGCGCCGCGGGAACCACCCTGCATCTGCCGCATGAAGAACAGCCAGACGCCGAGAATGAGGAACATCGGCAGAAGCGTGCCGAGATAGCTCAGGAAACCGGAGGAACCGTCGCTTTCGGGACGCGCCACGATGGTCACGTTCTTGCTCTGCAAGCGCTCCATCAGGCTGTCGTCAATGACGGGGGAATAGGTCTGAAAGGCCGTGCCGTTTTCGGTGTAGGTTCCGAGAACCCGGTTACCGGTGACGGTCACGTCGCGAACTCGCCCGGAATCCACATCGCGAAGAAACTGGGAATACGGAATTTCCCGCGAACCCGTTTGCGTCGGCGACGTCTGGAACATGCTGAACAATGCGATCAGCAAGAGGGCAATCACGGCCCACAAGGCGAAATTTCTGAAATTTGGGTTCATCGAACTCCCCGAACTCACACAGGCATATCTGCTGCCCGCTCTTACGTGCCCCTAACATAAGGACGACATCTGCCGTTGCCAAGGCAAAGCGCATTATCTGATGCGTTTTGGTGTAAAAACTATTCCAAGGCAATTCACGAAAAAGAGGCCGGATTTAAACCGGGGGCTGTGGATATGCCGTCCGCCCGAATAAATTGGCGATTGCATTCGCCAACTCAAGGTCGAAACGCGACAGGAAAAGATCGAAAGGTGCGAGCCTCGGCGTGATGGTGACGGCATCCGCCCGCGAACCCGGCTCATCGGCCGCTGCGGCAATTTGCGGCAGCCCCGCCATTGCCTGTTTCGCCACCCCGGCCGGTACGGACGGAAAAAGCGCGGCCGCTTCCGCAGCGTCACCGACCCTGCGCGCTTTGACGTGGACTGGAAAAGCCGATCCGTTCTTTACGAGGAAACGATCGTCCCATAGCCCTTGGTCGTTTGCGCCAATGTTAAGCTCCGGCAGGTTTCGCTGCTCGCGGAACATATAGAGCCCGTCCCGCCGGCGATCGAGCAGGACGCGACCGACCGTCAGTCGCCCGCGTTCAGCCGTTTTGAGAAACCGCAGAACACGTTCCATGCTGCTTGCAGCCGGAAAATATGCCCTTCCGCCAAGGGTGGCGATCAGCGCCGCCAGCCCATGCCGGAACTCGGGACGATCGGGATTGACGCCATCGCCGGCCAATCTGGCGAGCGCAGCGTGGAAAACCTGTGTATGACCGCGCAGGAAGGTGGCCGTTGTTTCGGAAAGCGCCTGTCTTTTAAGAGAGGTTTCCGCATCGATCCGGACGGGAGAGACGGGAAGCGCCTGCCGTACACGCACCCTCTCATATCGGGTATTTTCATTGCTCGGATCGTCAAGCCAGCCGCGCGAGCGGGAAGACACATAGTCACGGATCGCCTGCCTCTCACACATCAGGAACGGCCGCATGATCCAGTGGCGGCCATCGTATAAGACCGCATCCGCCATGCCGGAGAGACCGAGATTGTCAGAGCCGCCGCTGCGGGCGGCGCGCATCGCCACGGTTTCGCGCTGGTCGCCGATTGTATGTCCCGTCACGACAAGATCGGCTCCGGTCTCGCGGGCGACCTCGGCAATCAGGCGGTAGCGGGCAAGCCGGGAGGCTTCGGAGAGGCCGGAGGCCGGTTTGGGGCCGTCCCATCGGCGGGTAACGTGGGGGATGCCGAGTTCGGCGCAGAGCATCGCCACCTTGCGCGCCTCATCGGCAGATTCCGCTCTCAGCGCATGGTCTACGGTGACGGCGGAAAGGCGCAAGCCATCCCGATCCATCTCCGCCATTGCCTCATGCAAGGCCAGCAACAGACCGGTGGAATCACTGCCTCCAGAGATTGCGACGAGGATATGGGCGGGTGTGTGGAGATTTTCGACAAAAGACCTCGCCGCCGCGAGCGGCGCAACAGTCTTTTCGTTCAGAATGCGGGCATCAACCGGCATGGAAATACCCGCGATCGCAGGGAAAAATCAGCAGCTCAGCCGTTTCTGTTCGCTGGCAACCTTGCTCAGCACGGTCTTGGAAGCATTGGGATAACGCTTCGGCACCTCGCGCAGCGTGGCGCAGGCGGTTTCGGTATTGTCGAGAGCGGCAAGCGACATGCCGAGCTTCATCAGCATTTCCGGCGCCTTCGGCGATTTGCCATAGGCCTGATGGCCGTTCAGGAAGGTCTTTGCGGCCTCATTGAACTTGCCCTGGGAATATTGCGCCTCGCCCAGCCAGAAGCTCGCATCCGCGGCCTTCGTGCCCTTGGGATAACCCTGCAGATATTGCTGGAACCCCTGTTCCGCCAGCTTGTAGTCACCGGAAAGAACATGGCCGTAAGCGGCCTGATAAATATCGCCTTCGCTGGTAAGCGCCGCCGTATTCACCGGATCCGTCTTGCGCTGGCTATTGCCCGTGTTGACGCCCGGAAGGCTGGCGGAGGAATTATTAGCGCCCTGATTCAACGTGCCGCCAACCGGCATTCCCTTGGAATCAAGCTCGATGGAGCCGAGCGTCGTCTCTCCCGGTGCGCCTGTCGGAGCTGCGGAGGGAGCAGACGGAGAAACGGAAGCGCCACCCTCGGGTGGCGTTTCGATGATCGTTGCAACGTCGTCGGTCGGCGGTAAGGCCGGATTGACCGGACTGGCTTCCGCCTTCTTTTTCGGCGCAGCGGTCGGGCTTGCACCCTTGCCGCCGGCATTGCCGCTCTCCAGTTCCTGGAAGCGGAACTCATTGTCTTCCTGCGCCTTGCGGATCGTTTCCTGCATCTGCAGAAGCTGGAAGCTCATTTCCTCGATACGGCCGTTGAGCTGCCGGATCTGTTCTTCAAGCTGCTGAACCCGATAGGCTTCATTGGCCTGAACCCGGACGACCGGGGGCTGCTGTTGAGAGTTGATCGTGCCGAAGCTACCCCCCGCACCGAACAGCGGACCCGAAACGGCGATGCCGCTCAAGCCGGTGCAGGCTGCAAGCCCCAGCATTCCCGCCACGACAAGTTTCTTCATCTCATTCGTCCTGCCTTAACTGATTTGCACCGGAATGGCGCAAGCCGGATTTTTTCCATATCAACCGAAAAAGCAACTTAACTTCGGCCAAACTATGAAAAAAACAAAAGGCGGCCCAAAGACCGCCTTTCATTCAAGATCACAATAACGTCAGGCAATCACATGCCCGCGCCACCGAGAACCGTCACGGCGCGGCGGTTCTGCGACCAGCAGGAGATGTCGTCGCAAACGGCGACCGGCTTTTCCTTGCCGTAGGAGATCGTCTTCATGCGGTTTGCCGGAACGCCCTGGGAAGCGAGGAAGTCGCGGGTTGCAGCCGCACGACGGGCGCCGAGCGCCAGGTTGTATTCGCGCGTGCCGCGTTCGTCGGCATGGCCTTCAACGGTGATGGCGTAGTTCGGGTAACGGGCGAGCCACTGAGCCTGGCGCTGCAGGGTCTGCTGGGCGTCAGCGCGGATGGAGGTCGAGTCGGTATCGAAGAAGATGCGGTCGCCGACATTGACCGTGAAGTCCTGCTGGGAGCCCGGCGTTGCGGAGCCCGCGCCACCAAGGCCAAGTTCACCGGCGCTGTTCGGCATGTTCTTCTTGTTCGCGCAGCCTGCGAGAGCGAGCGCGAGCGTCATGGCGATGACAGCCGGGTTACGGGCCAGTTTCTGCATGGGGCTGAGTGCCGAAATGTGTGTACGGCTCATCGCCGGTCTCTCCTTAGGATTTCAATAACGTTGCCGGACACTAACTGATCGCGGTTAATAGCCGGCAAACGCTTATGGTTAACAGAAAGGAAATGTCCCATTTTTTTGCTCCCTCACAACACTTTGCGGCAAGAAAGAGGCGCACTTCCCCATGGTATCAAGT
The DNA here is from genome assembly GCF_053522385.1 of Agrobacterium sp. 22-223-1. Classification (NCBI taxonomy): domain Bacteria; kingdom Pseudomonadati; phylum Pseudomonadota; class Alphaproteobacteria; order Hyphomicrobiales; family Rhizobiaceae; genus Agrobacterium; species Agrobacterium sp. 22-223-1. The sequence continues at coordinate 358,942 of NZ_JBNWCN010000002.1, read as the reverse complement.
AGAACATGATGGCGCCGGTTCATGCCGGCGCCATCATGGCAGTCATATCAGTCCAGAAGCGGCGACCATGCCGGATCCGAAGCGAAAGTCGGCGTCTTGATGAGCTGTTCATTGTAGCCCGTCAGGTCGATCGAATAGAGCTGCGGACCGCCCGCACCGGCGTTCTGACGGAAGAACATCAGCACGCGGCCGTTCGGCGCCCAGGTCGGGCCTTCATTGTGGAAACCGCTGGTCAGGATGCGCTCGCCCGAACCGTCGGTCTTCATCACGCCGATCGAGAACTTGCCGCCCGACTGCTTGGTGAAGGCGATCAGATCGCCGCGCGGCGACCAGACCGGCGTGGAATAAGAACCATCGCCGAAGGAAACGCGCTGCTGACCGGAACCATCGGCATTCATGACGTAGATCTGCTGGCGGCCGCCGCGGTCGCTTTCGAAGGCGACGCGCTGACCGTCGGGCGAATAGGACGGCGCCGTATCGATCGCCGACGTGTTCGTCAGCCGCGTCGTGGTGCGAGAGCGCAGGTCCATGGTGTAGATATTGGCATTGCCATCCTGCTGCAGGCTCATGATGACCTTCTGGCCATCCGGAGAGAAGCGCGGCGAGAAAGTCATGCCGGGGAAATTGCCGACAACTTCGCGCTGCCCGGTTTCCAGCTGCAACAGATAAACGCGCGGCTGCTGGCCTTCGAACGACATATAGGTCACTTCCTGACGGTTCGGCGAGAAACGCGGCGTCAGGACGATGTCGTTCGAGTTGGTGAGGTTACGGACGTTGAATCCGTCCTGATCCATGATCGACAGCTGGCGCTTGCGGGCCGTCTTCGGGCCGCTTTCAGAGACGAAAACGACGCGGGTGTCGAAGTAGCCCTTTTCACCGGTGATGCGCTCATAGATGGCGTCGGCGATGATGTGGGCGACGCGACGCCAGTTTTCCGGCTGGGTAAAGAACTGCTGGCCAGTCATCTGCTGGTTGGCGAACGTATCCCACAGACGGAATTCGGCGCGCAGGCGGCCATCGCTTTCACGCGTGACACGGCCGGTCACGAGCGCCTGGGCGTTGATGACCTTCCAGTCCTCGAAACGCGGCTGCTGATCCGGATTGCTGATCTTTTCGATGAAGGCGTTCTTGTTGACCGGCGCAAAAAGGCCGGAACGCTGCAGGTCGGCGGCAATGACCGCGGAAACCTGCGCGCCGATGCCGTCGCTCGACATGAAGTCGGTGATGGCGATGGGCAGCGGCTCGACATTGCCCTTGTTGATGTTGATTTCCACCCGCGCAAAAGCCGGTGCGGAGAAAACCGACATGAGGGCCGCGACAGCGAGCACCAGCCGGATCGGCGAAAATATCTTCATGTTGCCAGGCCTTTCAGCATTCATAGCAATTCACTGGGATCGAAGTTCACGACAACTTCGTTCCATGCGTCGTATTTGTCGGCAGGAAGGTTGGTGAACGGAGCAGAACGCATGATGGCGCGATAGGCTCCGCCGGAAAGAGCACGGCGCGTTCCTTCGGAACCGCCAGTCGCCTCGATCTCGGGCCGACCGATGATGGTTCCATCACGGTCGAGCTTCATGGTGACCCGAACGCGAACGTCCGAGGCATCCGCCATGCCGGGAATGATCTGCCAGTTCTTCTGGATCGCGCCACGCAGCGCATCCATTTCCGTCTGGCTGAGCGTCGAACCGCCCGTCGTCTTCTTGCCGCCAAGCGAGGCCTGCTGGGTGGAGCGCTTGGCGCCGCCGCCCGATGGGGCCTGTTTGTTCAAAAGCGCGGCGATATCGTCAGCGTTAAAATCGCTTTCCTTCGAGGAAGCCGATTTCGCAGTCTCCTGCTTCTTCTCGCCGGGCTTCTTGTCGGAAGGCTTGTCGGTGGATTTCGCCTGATCGGGCTTGGTCTCGGCCGGTTTTTCCGCGGGCTTCTGCTCGGCAGGCTTGGTCTCGGCCTGCTTCGGCTCTTCCGGCTTCGGCGGCTCGGGACGGGAATTCGGACGCGGCACGTTCTGCGGCACGGGGATTTCGGCCGGTTCCTGCTGCGCGGGCGGCGGCTCTTCGGCCTTGGTTTCCTGCGGCGGCGGCTCCGTCTTCGGCTGCGGCGCGATCTCGGGCTTGGTCTGCGGCAAGGCGGCCATTTCCTGCGGCTTCGGAGCCGAGGTTTCTTCCTTGACGATTTCCTTCACCTCGTTCGCCTTGGTGTCGACGACGGGTTGCGGCTTTTCCTGCTTTGGCGGAGCGGCGGCGCTGATATTGTCGTTGGGCTTGGTGGTCGGCGTCGGCGGCGCGTCAAGATCGACCGTGTTGTTGCCGACATTCTGGGCGTTCTCGACAATATCCGGCCGCGTGGTCGGGACCGGGGCCGATTTTTCCGCTTTCGGCGCGTTCTTGTCACCCTGCTGGATCTGGCTCAGCTCCTCGATGGGCACCAGTTCCACCGGCAGGGCCTCGGCCTGCGACACGTCAAGCGGCTCCGGCGAGCCCAGGGAAACGAGGGCGAAAGCCAGAAGCGACGCATGCACGATCGCGGATGTGGTAAGGCTGCCCTTCATCGTTTTACGTCAATTGTCCTGTTTCTGCTGGGTCACAAGGCCGATATTCTTGAAGCCCGCCGCCTGGATACGCGCCATCACATCGGCAACGACGCCGTATGCGGCAACGGAATCCGCGCGCACGAAGATGCGTTCGTTATAACCTGTCGTGGCGATTGCCTGCAGCTTGTCCGCCACTTCGGCCGCCTGGATTTCCGTTTCCTGCAGATGGATCTGGCCATTGGCATTGACGGAAATGGTGATCGGCTGCGTGTCCGAGTTCAGCGCATTGGCGGATGTCTGCGGCAGATCGATCGGCACGCCGACCGTCATCATCGGCGCCGCCACCATGAAGATGATGAGCAGCACGAGCATGACGTCGACCAGCGGCGTCACGTTGATCTCGCTGATCGCGCCGCCCCTGCGTCGTCCGCCGCGCCCCCGGCGTCCACCGGAACCGCCGCCGCTGCCACCTGCTGACATACCCATATCATTTACTCCATTTTGCCTTGCGGCAAATTACTGCACAGCATGCGGCCGCTTACTGGGCGGCCTGCCGCGTCTGAAGTTTTTCATCGATCTGGCGCGACAGGATCGCGGAGAACTCGTCGGCGAAACCTTCCATGCGGGCGGAAAGCTTGTGCGCGTCGGCCGTGAACTTGTTGTAGGCGATAACCGCGGGAATAGCCGCGACAAGGCCGATGGCCGTCGCCAGAAGCGCTTCGGCGATACCCGGCGCCACGACCGCAAGGTTGGTCGACTTCGAACCGGCAATCGCCTGGAACGAGGTCATGATACCCACAACCGTACCGAAGAGACCGATGAAGGGACCGGCCGAACCAATGGTGGCGAGCGAACCGAGGCGCGCCTCGTATTGTTCGCTTTCACGCGCCATGGTCACGTCCATCGCCCGGTCGATGCGCATCTGCAGACCGATGGGCGAACGTGCGCCACGCTCGAAGGATTTCTTCCATTCGCGCATGGCGGAAACGAAAATCGCCGCAAGACCGCCATTCTGGCGTTCCGCCAGCGTGCGATAAAGCTCTTCGAGCGACTGGCCCGACCAGAAGACCTGTTCGAACTGGTCGAACTGGCGTCTTGCCTTGCCGAAGCTCACATATTTGTCGAAGACGATCGCCCACGTCCAGACCGAGGCGGCGATAAGTCCGATCATCACGAGCTTCACGATGAGGCCCGCCTGCATAAACAGTGCCCAGAGACTTACATCGTGCGTCGCCGCTGCCAAACCTGCCTGTTCCATAAATATCCAATCCCCGAATCCAAACGCCCGGTACGGGACCGGGCGATTCAAACGCGTGTTAACGCTCGAAGTCCTGCGGCAACAGCCGCCAACCCCTTAGCCATACCCCGATACTTGCCAGTAAGCCTTACTTGCCAATAAATTTGGTGAAAGGAAGGCGTGCGCCGCACAAATGCCAGTTGCTAAAGTAAGACACCATTATGGTTAAAGGAGTGTTACAGCCGGGCCACGCCGGATGGATTTACTGGACCGGGCCGTCAATTACTTCAGGAATTTTTCCGCCACCGTCTCCGGAAGACGCCTCGGGCGACCATTGGCGTTGATGACGGCGATGATGACCTTGGCGGCGACCAGCAGCGTTTCGCCACGCCGGATTTCCTGATTGAGCACCATTTTCGCGCCGCCGGCCTTCTCTGTAACGGTGGTGATCGTCAAGACGTCATCCATCCGCGCCGGGCTTTTGAAATCGATCTCCATGCGGTGGACGACAAAGACCAACCCTTCCTCATCGGCGGTCAGAAGCGCGCTTTGTTCGCAGCCGAGGCAACGCAGGTAGTCGGTGCGGCCGCGCTCGAGAAAATGCAGATAACGGGCGTGATAAACGAGGCCGGAGAAATCCGTATCCTCGTAATAGACGCGCTGCGTCAGGCGGTGGCCATGTTCGATAAGCTCACCCGAAAGCGAAACCACAAGCTCGCTCATATTATCTCCTTGGGAATTTCAACCGCATCGCGACGTCCTTCGCGGACGATAAGATGCTCATGCCGTTGCGGCAGCGCTTCGATACGCTCCGCGATGAAACGGGGCCTCAGATCGCTCTTCAGAAGCGCGGAAGGTTGCGCGGGCAGCCAGCGGAACTCCACCTCGACACCATCCAGCACCCGATGCACGATATCGCTTTCATGGAACGGCAGGGGCTGGTGAAGCGAAACGAGATAATAAAATCCGAGCTCATGCGCCGCAAAATCGTCATAGGCGAAAAAATTTTCAGCGGACCAGAGAAGACGCTCGACCGAGCAATCCCGGTCAAGCTCCTCGCCGATCTCGCGGATGATGGTTTCCTGCGAACTTTCGCCGATTTCGGCACGCCCGCCGGGCAAGGCCCAGTAACTGTCCTTCGCACCGCGCTGGACGAGAACATGGCCGTTCTGAAAGATCAGCGCCGCCACGCGCATGCTGAAAAGCTGCGGTTTCCGGTCCAGCCGGATCATGTGGCGTTCGGGGGCAGAGGTCATTTATCGTCCAGATCGCCGTCATGCCAGACGAGGTGTCTCGTGGCCTTCGGCAGGTGCTCTATTTCGTCGGCGATGAAATAGGGCGGAATATCAAGCTCCGTCAATGCCTGACGGGTTGCCACAACCCAGCGGAACTCCAGTTCGTTATCGCCGTCCTGAACGCGGTGAATGATATCGGTCGGATGAAAGGCCAGCGTCTCCGGCAGGTCCATCAGGTAATAAAATCCGAGTTCGTGCCAGTCCTTGCCTTCGTAGTGAAAGAAATTTTCGACCGCCCAGAGAAGCCGCCCGATCTTGGCCTCGACGCCAAGCTCTTCCACCATTTCGCGCGCCAGCGTTTCTTCGGAGCGTTCGCCCATTTCGGCACGGCCGCCCGGAAAGGTCCAGAATTTTTCATGCGACGCCCGGTGCACCAGCACGTGGCCATCGCGAAACGCCAGTCCCGCCACCCGCATCTGGAAAATGCGCTTCGGCTTGAACTTCATGCGGATACGGGTGTCCTGCTTGGTATCGTGTGTCATGGCGCTGACCTGCGGGCTGGAAACATCAAATCGGTTTCCGTCCACCCTAGCGCATCCATCTCTTCTTTTCTTGCTTTTGCGTCATCTCCCACAATGAATTCATCCAGTTGCGGCGGCTTGATCGCTGTGCCGGACAACATCGCATGCGCCTGCCCGCGATGATGCGTCTGGTGCTGGAAGAGATGCGACAGAACATCGTCGCAGCGATCCTGCTGGATACGCGCGCCGCGATGGATATTGACGTTAGCCGCAAGGCCGTCTTCATCGAGACTGTCGACAAATGCGATCAGCACCTCGTCCAACTCCGTCTGGGCGACACGCAGATCCGCCATGGTGGCGAAAGGCTCTTCTTCGGCAAAGGCCGCAAGGCCAAGTGTGCCACCCTGCAGGGCATCGATATAAAAAAGGTCGACGGTGTAGATGTGGTTCAGCGTCGCGCGCAGCGTTGGAAAGAAACTCACACGAGAGGCGACGAACGCTTCCTGCGAAAGCTGAAGACAAGCCTGATGCAGCCGAAAATTGGCCAGCCTGTTGTTGCGCGCAAGTTTGCGGAAGACCCGCAGCGGATCGTAAGACATGAAGGCTCCTCCATTGCCGCCGAAGGACGGCGTCGTTCAATCGACGCGTTCCAGCTCCGATCTGCTTTTCAGAACACTGGCGCCGTCTTCCTGCTCGATCAGATAGGCGGGCTCCTGCCTGCTCGCTTTCCGCTTTATTCTGGAGCCGGCGATGGTGCGTTCGACATCATCCGTGAAAATCTCGACGATTTTACCTTCACCGGTACCACTGCCCCAGTTCCATCGGACCTTCGTGCCCTTGCGATACACCGACATGATCATCTCCGTGCCAAAGACGATCAAATGCCGGCACACTGGGCTTGTTCCCTCAATCCTCCTCCAGCGTCAGCCGGAACTGCGCCGCCTCAAGATCCTTCGGCGGCTGCATCCCCAGATGTTTCCAGGCCGTGCCGGTCAGAATACGGCCGCGCGGCGTGCGCTGGATGAAGCCCTGCTGGATCATATAGGGTTCGATAATATCCTCGATGGCGTCGCGCGGCTCCGAAAGGCCGGCGGCGATGGTTTCGATGCCAACCGGGCCTCCGCCGAAATTGACGGCGATCATGGTCAGATACCGCATGTCGAGCTGGTCGAGACCCATTTTGTCGACCAGAAGCCGGGTCAAAGCCTCATCGGCGATCTCGCGCGTGACCGCTTCCGCCCGCGCCACCTCGGCGAAATCGCGCACGCGGCGCAATAGCCGTCCGGCGATACGCGGCGTGCCGCGGGCACGCCTTGCCACCTCGCGCGCGCCCTCGTCGGTCATGTTCAGCCCCATCAGCCGCGCGCCGCGCCGGACGATCAGTTCCAGTTCGTCGACGGTGTAGAAAGCCAACCGGACGGGAATGCCGAAACGGTCGCGCAGCGGCGTCGTCAAAAGCCCAAGACGGGTCGTCGCGGCGACAAGGGTGAATTTGGAAAGATCGATCTTCACCGAACGTGCCGCCGGTCCTTCGCCGATGATGAGGTCGAGCTGGAAATCCTCCATTGCCGGATAGAGAATCTCTTCCACCGCCGGGTTGAGACGGTGGATTTCATCGATGAAGAGTACGTCGCGCTCCTCGAGATTGGTCAGAAGTGCGGCAAGATCGCCCGCCTTGGCGATGACAGGGCCGGATGTCGACTTGAAGTTGACGCCAAGCTCCTTGGCCATGATCTGCGCCAGCGTGGTCTTGCCGAGACCGGGCGGGCCGACGAACAACACATGATCCAGCGCTTCGCCACGGTTCTTGGCCGCCTCGATAAATACCTTGAGATTGGCGCGGGCCTCCGCTTGGCCGGTAAAATCGTCCAGCGATTGCGGACGCAGGGTGGTGTCGATGTCCTCACCGCGCTTGTCCGCCGAAATCAGTCTGTCCGCATCGCTCATTCAGGGCATTCCATTGTTCTAAACGAATTCATGAGGTGGTCTTCGCCGCTATATCATGACTGTCACGCCAAGGCGCTTCACGAAATTCAACATCGCGCCCGAACACCATGTGTACCGCGCCCGGCCTACCGCGAAAGCTCTTTCAGCCCGAGCCGGATCAGCTTGGCGCTGTCGCCGCCCTCCCCGCCGTTCTTCAGTGCGGCGGCAACCGCATTGGCGGCCTGGTCACGCGAATAGCCGAGATTGGTGAGCGCGGAAACGGCATCCGCTACCGGCGCGGACGCGACGCCTTCGCCAAGCTCCTGCTTGAGGCCGATTGAGGCGGAAGCCTCTCCCGCAAAGGCCGGAGCCTTGTTGCGAAGCTCGGTCACAAGACGCACCGCCACCTTTGGCCCGACGCCCGGCGCGCGTGAGATCATCGTTTTGTCCTGTAGCGCGATGGCATTGGCCAGTTCGGAGGGCGACAGCGTGGAAAGAACGGCCAAGGCCACTTTCGAGCCCACGCCCTGCACGCTTTGCAAAAGATTGAACCATTCCCGCTCCAGCGCGGAGAGAAAGCCGAAGAGCTTCAGCTGGTCTTCACGCACATAGGTTTCGATGAACAGCACCACCGCCTCCCCGACGGAGCCGATTTTCGACAGCGTGCGCGCCGAACAATAGGCGACGTAACAGACGCCGTGCACATCCACCAGCACATGGTCCGCGCCGATTTCCTCGATGCTGCCCTTCAGTTTTCCGATCATGATGCCGCCCGCTGCAATGAGACTCTAAATATTCAACCGGCCGCCAGCAGTCGCCGCATCCTGTCACCGCCGCGATTGTGGGCGTGGCAGATTGCGATGGCGAGCGCGTCCGCCGCATCGTTACCCTTGAATTCGGCCTTCGGCATCAGGATTTTCAGCATCATGTGAATTTGCTGCTTTTCGCCGTGCCCTACACCGATCACGGCCTTCTTGACCGCGTTCGGCGCATATTCGAAGACCGACAACCCTGCGCGTGCCGGAACCAGCATGGCTATGCCGCGCGCCTGGCCGAGTTTCAGGGTCGCAACCGCATCCTTGTTAACGAAAGTCTGCTCCACCGCCGCTTCATCGGGCTGATGGCTGTGCACGATATCCGCCAGCCCGTCATGCAGCTGGCAGAGCCGCGAGGCCAGATCCATATCGCCGTCCGACGTCACCGTGCCGGAGGCGACAAACCGCAGGCTGTTGCCGAGGGTGTCGATCACCCCCCAGCCGGTGCGCCTTAATCCGGGGTCAATGCCGATGATTCGAATCGTCTTTTGCATGAGGCACCTTATCTTTCCGGCTGCGACCCTGCCAGCGATAAGTGAACAAAACGACAACATTCATCAAATTTGCAGTGCAGCATTTACCTCTGCTTAAACCGCGTACCGCATTGTTCCCCCACAAAACCAAAAAAAGGGGAGCTGCGGACATGATGATCCGCAGCATAATATTTGAGCCATATCAGCCATCCGGTGGCGCCACATGCTTGGCGCGGGAACTGATCCGGCATTGGGGGCTGCATCGGCCATGCTGAACCGTTTTCATTCCATATCCACCAAAGTGCTGGCGATTTTCCTGGCGCTGATGGCGATCTCGACCGGGGCTCTGACACTTCTCGGCTATCAAAGCAGCAGCGGCGTTCTCGAAGAACAGGCGTCGAAATCCATGGAGAGCATTCTCGTCTTTCGCGGCGACATGCTTCAGGAGCGTCTTGAGCAGCTGAAAACGCAGGCGGATTCCATTGCCAAGATCGAATCCCTGCAAATGGCTGTCGTCTCCATGCGCAGCGGCTGGGCGACCGTGCAGAAGAACTCCGGCGACGCGAGGGCGGAACTGCAGCGCGTCTTCGTCAAGGAAAACCCCTTTGGCGAAAAGGAAAAGCTGATCAAGCCGGAAAGCCCGAGCGGCTTTTATTATTCCACCCACGAAAAGACCCAGACGGATATTGGCGGTTATCTGCAGGGAACGCCGTTCAGCGACGTTCTCTTCATCGATCCCGCAGGCACGGTCTATTACTCTTACCTGAAAGGATCGGCTTTCGGGGAAACCGTCACAGGCGGCGCCTGGGCGGAAAGCGGCCTCGGCGCGGCTTTCGCGCGTGGTGCCGCGAATGCCGAAAAGGCCGTAAACGACGTAGCGCAGACCAGCTTCTCCGGCCTGCGCATCGATGCCGCCACGAAAGAAGCCGGCATTTATTTCGGCGTTCCAGTCGTCAAGTTCGGCGCGTTCAAGGGCATCGTCCTCTTCCGGGTCAAGGAAGAGGTCTTCAGCCAGATCCTCACGAAGGGTGTGACGGCCGGCAGTTCCGAACAGTCCGCGATCGTTTCCGCCGATGGCAAGGTTATCGGCGTGGAGGGCAACAGGCTGGTCGGCCTCGATCCGGCAATCTATGGTTTCCATGGACAAGCGCTGAATACGACGGGCATGACGATTGCCAAGATCGACCGTGCGGATGGCGAGGCCAATGCCTATGCCCGCCCCTTCTCCTTTGCCGGGGAAAAATATCTCGCGGTGGAAAGCATGCTGCGCAGCGAATTGAATGCGGGCTCGGTTTCGATTGCCGGCACGCTTGCCGTGATCGGCCTTTGCGTTCTGGCGGCCATGTGCGCGGCCACGGCCTTTTTCGCGCGGCGTCTCTTTGCACCGCTGGAAAAGCTTGCAGGATTGACCGGCGAAGTGGCCGCAGGCCGTCTCGATGCGGAGATCGGCAATCAGGACCGAAAGGACGAGATCGGCCGCATGGCGCAGGCGCTCGGCAGTTTCCGCGAAAAGCTCATCCTGCAGCGGGAGATGGAAGAAACCGCATCACGCACGCGGGAGGAAGCCGAAACGGCCCGCCGCGCGCATCTTGCGGAACGGGAGGCCGAGGCCGGCACCCTGCAGATGGTCGTGCATTCCCTGGATGAAGGTCTGGACCGGCTGGCGAACGGCAACCTCGCCTATCGTATCGAAACCGTCTTCCCCGACGATCTCGAAAGCCTGCGTCATAACTTCAACACGGCGCTTTCCCGGCTCAGCGAAACCATGCAGGCCATCGGCGGCAACTCCGCCGCAGTTCGTGGCGGTTCCGAGGAAATGCGGGTGGGCGCCGACCAGCTCGCCGAACGCACCGAGCGGCAGGCAGCTTCCATCACCGAAACGGCAAGCGCCATCAAGGCGATCACCGAAGCCGTTCGCGACCAGATCGAACGCGCCGAACTGGCAACGCGGATCGCCCGCGACGCCAGCGCGGAGGCCACGGCATCCAGCCGCGTGATGGAGCAGACCATCGCCGCCATGGAAGCGATCCAGACCTCATCACGCCAGATCAACCAGATCATCGGCGTCATCGATGAAATCGCCTTTCAGACCAATCTTCTCGCCCTCAATGCCGGCGTGGAGGCAGCCCGCGCAGGCGAAGCAGGCAAGGGCTTTGCGGTCGTGGCGCAGGAGGTGCGCGAACTGGCGCAGCGTTCGGCAGCGGCCGCAAAGGAGATCACCAGCCTGCTGAAACGCTCCACCGACGAGGTTTCCGCCGGCGTGGCGCTGGTGGAAAAAGCAGGCACGTCGCTTTCCGGCATCGGCAAGCATGTGCAGACCATCAGCGCGCGCATCGAGGAGATCATGGACTCCACCCGCGAGGAAGCGCACACGCTCTCGGAAATCAACAGCACCGTCGCCAGCCTCGACACCATGACCCAGCAGAATGCCGCCATGGTGGAAGAAACGACGGCCGCCATTCACAATCTCGCCTCCGAAGCGGGTGAAATGGACGGCAGGCTTGGACAATTCACGCTGGCTTCCGACCGGGATGCGGCAGGCAATCACAACGCCCGACAAATTCGGCGGGCAGGCTGAAAAAGCAAAGGGGCCTCTCCGGAGGCCCCAATTTTTTTGAACCATCCTTCAATTCTGCGCGACTTCACTGGTAAATCGGGACACGCGCCTTACATCCGCAGCAAAGATTTAAATTTCGCAGGAGCGTCGGATGATCCCCTTTTCCATTCTCGACCTTTCGCCCATCGGCGAAGGCGAGAGCGTCAGCGAGGCGCTTGAAAATTCCCGCCGAATGGCGATCAAGGCCGAAGAACACGGCTATAACCGCATCTGGCTGGCGGAGCACCACGGCATGCCGGGCATTGCCAGTGCGGCGACATCGCTCGTCATCGCCCATGTGGGCGCGGCCACGAAACATATCCGCGTCGGTTCCGGCGGCATCATGCTGCCCAACCACTCCCCGCTCGTCATCGCCGAACAATTCGGCACGCTTGCGGCGCTGCTTCCCGGCCGTGTCGATCTCGGTCTCGGCCGTGCGCCTGGAACCGACATGCGCACGGCACGGGCGCTGCGCCGCAATCTCGATGCCGGCGCGGAAAATTTCCCGCACGATATCGTCGAACTCCAGCGTTACCTCGGCCCGCCGCAGCAGGATCAGGCGATTCTCGCCGTGCCCGGCATGAATTCGAATGTGCCGATCTGGCTGCTCGGCTCCAGCACCTATAGCGCGCATCTCGCCGCAGCCCTCGGCCTGCCCTATTCCTTCGCCTCGCATTTTGCCCCTGACATGCTGATGGAAGCGATCCATATCTATCGCGAGCGCTTCCAGCCCTCCGAAGTGCTGGACAAGCCCTATGTGATGGTGGGTGTGATGGGGGTCGGCGCCGATACGGACGAGGAGGCGCAGCATCTCTTCACCTCGTCGCAGCAGCAATTCGTCAACCTGCGCCGCAACGTGCGCACGCAGTTTCCGAAGCCGGTGCACAGCATGGACGATTACTGGAACGAGATGGAACGTTTCTCTGTCGAACACACGCTGCGTTTCGCAGCCGTGGGCTCGCCTGAGACGATCCAGCGCCATCTCGACGGTTTCCTGGCGGAAACGCAGGCGGATGAGCTGATCGTTTCCATGCCGATCCATGACATCGAAAAGCGGCTGCGATCCGTGGAGATTTTTGCCGCCGTGCGGACCTCCATAAAGAAGGCCGCCTAAACAAAAAGCCCCGGAGCGGATCGCTGCCGGGGCTTTTTTGAAAGACGTCAGGCGGAAAGCTTGGCGAGAATTTCTTCGGACACTTCGAAGTTGGAATAGACGTTCTGTACGTCGTCATCGTCTTCGAGATTGTCGATGAGCTTCATCAGCGACTGCGCCTTTTCTTCATCCACCGGCACCGTGTTCTGCGGCTTCCAGATGGCCTTGACGCTTTCGGCTTCGCCCAGCACGCCTTCCAGCGCCTTGGAAACCTCGTTCATCGCTTCGAAACCGCAGATGATGGTGTGGCCGTCTTCGCTGGATTCGACGTCGTCGGCACCGGCCTCGATGGCGGCTTCCATGACCTTGTCGGCATCGCCGACTTCAGCCTTGTAGGAGATTTCGCCAACCCGGTCGAAGGAGAAGGAGACCGAACCGGTTTCGCCAAGCGCACCACCGGCCTTGGTGAAGATGGAGCGAACGTTGGAGGCGGTGCGGTTGCGGTTGTCCGTCAGGGCCTCGACGATGACGGCAACGCCGCCCGGGCCGTAACCCTCGTAGCGGACTTCGTCATAGTTTTCGCCATCGGCGCCGGAGGCCTTCTTGATCGCGCGCTCGATATTGTCCTTCGGCATGGACTGGGCCTTGGCGTTCTGGATTGCCAGACGCAGGCGCGGGTTCATGTTCGGGTCGGGCATGCCCGTCTTTGCCGCAACGGTGATTTCGCGCGCAAGCTTGGAAAACATTTTGGACCGCACGGAGTCCTGCTTGCCCTTGCGGTGCATGATGTTCTTGAACTGTGAATGACCAGCCATGGAAAACCTGATTGTCGTAATTTGGAGATTGCGGGCCTTATAAGTGCGATAGCCGCGCCATTCAACCCCGCAAGCGCTTTCTCTTGCCGCAACAACAGAAGGAACTGATTTATCCGCTCTTCGTTCTGATCATGAACGCGGCGGAACAGGGCATTTTTCCTCCGTCGCAGCATGAGACCCAAAGGAGAAAACATATGGTCAGCCTGACTGAAGCACGAGAAGCACCGGCCCGCCAGCTATGGGACGAGATCAATTCCGTCCATGCCGGCATGCTCGGTCTCGAAGGACTGCACAACCACATGCAGCCCATGGCGCCTCATGCTGACCCCAAGACCAACACCATCTGGTTTTTCTCCAAAAAAGACACCGATCTGGTAAAATCGCTGAAATCCGGCTCCCGGGCGCATTTCTGCGTGGTGGGCAAGGATCATGACTACCACGCCTGCCTTTCAGGCATCCTCGAAGCGCGCGACGACAAAACCAAGATCGACGAATATTGGAACTCCGTCACGGCGGCCTGGTACGAACATGGCAAAAGCGACCCGCAACTGACCATGCTGGCGTTGCATGTCGACGATGCCGATATCTGGGCTTCGACGGACAGCACGCTGAAATTCGGCTGGGAAATCGCCAAGGCGAACATGTCGGATGACAAGACGCCTGACGTCGGCGTCCGCCAGCACCTCACCTTTGCCTGAGAAACGGCTCTCCCCGGCCCTCCTCGCCTGTCGCCATGCTACATGCCCTTCGGCACCAGTATCTGCGGCTGGCGGGGAAGGTTCCTCATCGAAACCCGGATCACCGGATCGGTCGCATAGGCAATGCGGAAACTTTCGCCGAACATCGTCAGAAACTGCTCCAGCGGCGGGCCGGTGCGGTGCATCGGCAGGATAAGCGCGGAGCGCAGACGCTTGACCACCCGGCTCATGCTGTCGGCACCCATGGTCAGCCCGCCATCCACCGGCACCATCAGCACATCCAGACGGCCGATCTCGGCATAATGCGTATCCGTCAACTCATGATGCAGATGCCCGAGATGGCCGATGCAAAGCCCGGCAACCTCGAAGATGAAGATGGAATTGCCGTTCTCCTGAAAGGACTCGTAATCGCCCCAGCGGTTGCGGATATCGGTTGCGACATTGCGGATATAGACATCGCCCACCAGAACCTTGTGCTCGGCCTTTTCTCCCGGCGTATCGCTCCAGCCATGCAGCACATATTGAATGGCCGGGTCCGGACTGAGGGTAAAATGCGTCGAATGCGCCCGGTTCATCGTCACCACCGTCGGCGTGACGGGCGGACGATAGACGCCGTTATAATCGGTGGCGATGGTCACACCGCCGGGGCTTTCGATCAGATAGGTGGAATGGCCGATGAAGCTGATCTTCACCTCTTCCTTCGCCGTCGCCTGCGCCAGCTGAACACCCGACGGATTGAAGCTCGCGAACATGACGCCCGGAATGTTGCTGGCGATCGCCTGGCACTGGCTGACGGGAGGACGGCTCGCCGTCTGGGAGAAGGCCGCTCCCGAACAGGCGATCAGCCCCGCTATTGCAAGCATTAGCACGCGCAGCATCATGCCACTCCCCTGAACTTGCGAAGCTGAGAGGATGGGACAGGTTTTGGCGAGCGTCCAGTTACAAGAGCAACGGAAGGCTTACACTCTCGTCATTGTGAACGCTTCGGGGAAGATTAAACCCAGAAGGATGGCAGGGTTTCCGAAAGTCGCGGTCCGATGCGCAGCGGCGCAATCTTTTCCGCAAGTCCGGTTCGGTCGGAAATCTCAACGCCGACACCGCAGATCGTTGCAGGTCCGCTCGCAGCCTCGAAACGGCCCTTCGGCATTTTGGAAATGAAGCGGTTGATCGGCTCTTCCTTCTCCATGCCAAGCGAACTGTCATAATCGCCGCACATGCCGGCATCCGACATATAGGCGGTTCCGCCGTTCAATATCTGGGCATCGGCGGTCGGAACATGGGTGTGGGTGCCGACAACGAAACTAGCGCGCCCATCAACGAAATGGCCGAAACACTGTTTTTCGCTGGTCGCTTCCGCGTGGAAATCGAAAATGATGGCGTCGGCCTGCTCCTTCAGCGGGCAGGCGGCAAGAATGTTTTCCGCCGACTTGAAGGGGTCGTCCAGTTCCGGATGCATGAAGACCCGGCCCATGATGTTGGCGACGAGCACACGCGCGCCGTTGCGGGCATAAAAAATTCCCGAGCCCTTGCCCGGCGTACCGTCAGGATAATTGGCGGGCCGCAGGAACTGGTCGTGGCGCTCGCAGAAGGAAACCGCTTCCTTCTGATCCCAGACATGGTTGCCGGTGGTCACCACATCGGCGCCAGCATTGATGGTCTCGAGATAGATATCCTCGGTGATGCCGAAACCGCCGGCAGCGTTTTCACCGTTGACGATGACGAAATCCAGCTTCAGGTCGGAAATCAGCCCCGGCAACCGCTCCCAGACAGCCGTGCGTCCGGTCTTGCCAACCATATCTCCGAGAAAAAGAAGTCTCATTCACCGCCCCGTTTTGCGTATGTTCTTTGGATTTCGTCCCTCTAGCGGGTAATCCGTCTTTTAAAAAGTGCTAAAGCGCCGTTTGCCCATTATCAGACATCAACGGCTGGCCGGAAAACCAGCGCAGGCCGCTCTCCGTCAAAATGGCATGAAGCGGCACATCGTGGGGTTCTGCCGGTACCGACGGCACTTCCTGACAGTCAAAGGCGACGCCGATGAGAATGGGAAACCGACCTTTGCCATGCAATCGCGCAATGGCGCGGTCATAATGGCCCGCGCCATAACCGACCCGCTGACCTTTGCCATCGAAGACGGAAAGAGGCACGAGCAGAATATCCGGATCGAGAACCTCCGCATCCTCGCCCGGCCCGGTCGTGCCGAAGCCGGTCTTCACCAGCGGCGTATCCGTTTCAAAGGCGCGGAAGACAATGGTTTCACGATCCAGCACAACGGGCAGGACGAGACGCCCGCCCCTTGTCCGCAACGCTTCCATCAGCGGCCGGGTATCGGCCTCGGAGCGGATCGGCATAAAGCCGGAAATTACGGTGCCCGGTGCAAAGGGGATGCCGGAGGCGCCATGGGCCGTTATGGACTGGCTCTTCTGCTGGCGCTCCGCCAGCGTCAGCGCATCGCGCGCGGCGAGCCTTTCGCCGCGCAGCCTTGCTTTTTCGGCAACGTCACCGGGCATCAGGCGGCCCGGCTCACGAGAACCTTGTCGATACGATGGCCATCGAGATCGATAACCTCGAAACGCCAACCATTGCGGGTGACATGTTCGCCCAGTTCCGGCAAGCGGCGGAACTCGTCAAGAACCAGACCGGCAACGGTTTCGAACTCGGCATCCTCGTCGATCTGGAAACCCATGCGATAGGCGAACTCATCGGCGGGCATCCAGCCGGCGACGAGGAACGAACCGTCCTCGCGCTCGACCATGGCCGGCTCCTCGTCATCATCTTCCTGGAAAGCGCCGGTGATGGCCTCCAGAACGTCGCCGGAGCTGACGATACCTTCGAAATGGCCGTATTCGTCGTAGACCAGCACCATATGTACGGTGGAGCGACGCAGCGACTGGATGACATCCACCGCGCTCGTCAGATCCGATACGACCGGAACTTCCCGCAGAAGCTCGCGAATGTTGAGTTCCTTGCCGGAAGCCAGCGCATCGAAAGCGTCCTTGGCGAAAAGCACGCCGAGAATTTCATCCGAGGCGCCGTTGCGCACCGGCAGGCGCGAACGCTGCGTCTGGCGAAGCTGCTCGCGGATTTCTTCGGCGCTGTCTTCGATATCGACCACTTCCACATCGCGACGCGGCGTCATCAGGCCGCGCGCATTGCGGTCGGCAAGGCGCATGACGCTGGTGATCATCGCCGATTCCTCGGTCTCGATCACACCGGCACTGTGGGCTTCGGCCAGAACCGTGCG
This sequence comes from Agrobacterium sp. 22-223-1, assembly GCF_053522385.1. Classification (NCBI taxonomy): domain Bacteria; kingdom Pseudomonadati; phylum Pseudomonadota; class Alphaproteobacteria; order Hyphomicrobiales; family Rhizobiaceae; genus Agrobacterium; species Agrobacterium sp. 22-223-1. The sequence continues at coordinate 341,765 of NZ_JBNWCN010000002.1, read as the reverse complement.
GATTTCATCGTCGGTGACCGAAGCGTTGGATTCACCGCTATGGCCGAGAAGCGCCAGAACGGCCTTGCCCGACCGGTCGAGCAGCCACACCAGCGGCGCGCCGACCTTGGACAGCAGCATCATGGTGGGGGCGACGCGGGCGGCGACCTTTTCGGGATCGCGCAGCGCAATCTGCTTGGGCACCAGTTCGCCGACGATCAGCGACAGATAGGTGATGGCGACGACCACCGAGCCGACGCCGAGCGCATCGGCGGCACGGTCGGGAACGCCTTGCTCCAGAAGCCACGCCGTGAAGCGCGCACCGAGCGTGGCGCCGGAAAAAGCGCCGGAAAGGACGCCGACCAGCGTGATGCCGATCTGCACCGTGGAAAGAAAGCGTCCGGGATTTTCAGAAAGGCTGAGCGCCAGTGTGGCGCCCTTGCTGCCTTGTGTGGCAAGCACTTTGAGCCTCGCCGGTCTGGAGGAGACAACGGCAAGCTCGGACATGGCAAGCACACCGTTCAATACGGTGAGCAGGACCACGATCATAATTTCAGTAAACAAGTTTAGCTCTTTGGGCTGTTGAACGGCACGTCGCGGTTTTGACCGCAGCGCCCTTTTTAAAGGGCATGACAGACATACCAATCCGGATAATAGGGAATTGTTCCGCCATTGCAATGACGGCAATATAAAAAAGCCGCGTCCGGCAGTTATGAAAAATGACTGTCGAATATATCAAGGATACAGGGAAGCACCGGGGTTGATCCGAAACTTCAAGCGCGATCCACGGCGACCGATGGAGATTTACGATCCTGGGCGCCTACAAAAGTAGGTGGGCACCGTGTGTCCAGCCCCACGGGACTGGCCAGGGACAGCTCCCTTTGGATCGAGTATGGCCCCAGGGATTGTGGTTCCTGTCGGGAAGCGCAGAACGCATCCAAGATATAGGACGGATCGGAGAAAACCGCCAGAGGGCAGCGCGCGAAATTTTGCCGCCTCAGAACTCTTCAGGCCATCAATGCGCGGCGGGCTTCGGCCGCGCCAGCAGTTTTTCGGTAATCCCGTTCAGGCGGTCGGCCAGATCGCCGATGGCGAGCGCCACCATCTCGTCCGATTTCGCCCGGTGCTCGGCCATGCCGTCGCGGGTGCGGGAAAGGGATGCGACCTCACCTTCCAGCTTCTCGATCTTGCGATTGAGTTCGGAAAGCTCGTCCATCACCATGATGCCCGCCATGACGGTCAGGCGAAGATCGCCGATTTCACCAAACTGGCTCTTGAGGTGCCCGACATACCGGTCGAACCTCGTTGCGAGATCGGTCAGATGGTCTTCCTGCCCCGCCTCGCACGCCATGCGATAGGCCTTGCCGTCGATCATAACTGTGACTTGCGCCATGAGCCCGCTCCTATCGATCCAGCACCGCGCGGATCGTCTCCATCGCCGTTACCAGCCGGCGGGAAACCTCGCGGTTGACTTCTTCAAGACGATTGGCGCGAAACTCGGCCTGATCCAGCTCATGCGCGAGCCTTGCGCGGTCGACATGGACCCGCTTGACCTCATTATCGATCTCGCCCGTCTCCCTTTGCCGCTCGATACGCATATCGATGGCATTTTCGAGATTTGTGATGGCAGCATTCAGCTCCGTCAGCGCAGATTGTACGGTCTTGTCAGCCGACATCGTTTTTTCCAACTCGCACGCCACCGGCCGAATCGTCCGGTTTCAGGCCTTTTCAACAATCACGAGGTTATTACCCGATTTACCATCCCGTCAATCAAACCAGTGCATTGAGACGTTTTGCTCTGTGGATGAACGAAGAGGCGGCAGCGCCTATCGCACGGATTTTGTCAGGATGCCCGATTTTCTAAACGATTTTTTCTCCCTCAGCGAACCGCAAACGCCCGTGGATTTATTGACTTGCCGGCCTCACCTGCTATGGATCAACCCGCTTTTTGGATAGTTGCGTAAAACTATCTCCTTTCACCCGGAAACAGACGGAAAAGCCATGATTTCTCGCGACAAACACAACCGGATGGCAAATGCGATCCGATTTCTTGCCATGGATGCAGTGGAGAAGGCCAATTCCGGCCATCCCGGTCTGCCGATGGGCGCCGCTGATGTCGCCACCGTTCTCTTCACCCGTTACCTGAAATTCGATCCCAAGGCGCCGCTCTGGGCGGATCGCGACCGCTTCGTGCTGTCGGCAGGTCATGGCTCGATGCTTCTTTACTCGCTGCTCTATCTGACGGGCTACGAGGACATGACGATCGACGAGATCAAGCGTTTCCGTCAGTTCGGTTCCAAGACCGCCGGCCACCCTGAATACGGCCACGCGACCGGCATCGAAACGACGACAGGCCCGCTCGGCCAGGGCATCGCGAACGCCGTCGGCATGGCAATCGCTGAGCGCAAGCTGGAAGAGGAGTTCGGTTCCGACCTGCAGAGCCACTTCACCTATGTGCTTTGCGGCGACGGCTGCCTCATGGAAGGCATCAGCCACGAAGCCATCGCGCTTGCCGGCCACCTGAAGCTCAACAAGCTCGTTCTGTTCTGGGATGACAACAACATCACCATCGACGGCGAAGTCGGCCTCTCCGACAGCACCGACCAGATCGCCCGCTTCCAGGCCGTTCACTGGAACACCATCCGCGTCGATGGCCACGATCCGGACGCGATTGCCGCCGCCATCGAAGCCGCGCAGAAATCCGACCGCCCGACCTTCATCGCCTGCAAGACCGTTATCGGCTTCGGCGCGCCCAACAAGCAGGGCACCCACAAGGTTCACGGCAACCCGCTCGGCGCCGAAGAAATCGCCGCCACCCGCAAGCACCTGAACTGGGAAGCCGAAGCCTTCGTCGTTCCGGAAGACGTGCTCGATGCATGGCGTCTCGCCGGCCTGCGCTCCACCAAGACCCGCCAGGACTGGGAAGCCCGCCTTGAAGCCGCTGAAGCCGGCAAGAAGGCCGAATTCAAGCGCCGCTTCGCCGGCGACCTGCCCGGCAATTTCGACAGCTCCATCGACGCCTTCAAGAAGAAGATCATCGAGAACAACCCAACGGTCGCCACCCGCAAAGCTTCGGAAGATTCGCTCGAAGTCATCAACGGCGTCCTGCCGGAAATGATCGGCGGTTCGGCTGACCTGACGCCGTCCAACAACACCAAGACCAGCCAGATGAAGTCCATCACGCCGACGGACTTCTCCGGCCGTTACCTGCATTACGGCATCCGCGAGCACGGTATGGCGGCGGCGATGAACGGCATCGCGCTCCATGGCGGTCTCATTCCCTATGCCGGCGGCTTCCTGATCTTCTCGGATTACTGCCGTCCCTCGATCCGCCTTGCAGCGCTCATGGGCATCCGTGTCGTCCACGTTCTGACGCATGATTCCATCGGCGTCGGCGAAGACGGCCCGACCCACCAGCCGGTCGAGCAGATCGCCGCCCTTCGCGCCATTCCGAACCTTCTCGTCTTCCGCCCGGCGGATGAAACCGAAACGGCGGAATGCTGGCAGCTGGCTCTCGAGCAGAAGCATCGTCCTTCCGCGCTGGCCCTTACCCGCCAGAACCTTGCGCCCTCACGCAAGGAATATGAAGAGAAGAACCTCTCCGCTTACGGCGCTTACGAACTCGTTTCCGCCAGCGACGCCAAGGTTTCGATCTTCGCCTCCGGTTCGGAAGTCGAAGTGGCGCTGAAGGCCGCCGCAACGTTGAAGGACAACGGCGTTTCCGTCCGTGTCGTTTCCGTTCCCTGCTTCGAGCTTTTCAAGGAACAGCCGGAGACCTATCGCAACGCCATTATCGGCAAGGCTCCGGTCAGAATAGCGGTCGAAGCCGCCATCCGCCAGGGCTGGGATTATTTCATCGGCTCCGACGGCGCATTCGTCGGCATGCACTCCTTTGGAGCGTCCGCGCCGGCGAAGGATCTCTTCAAGCACTTCGGCATCACGGCGGAAGCCGTCGTCGCCGCAGTCGAGGCAAAACTTGCGTGAGGGCTTCCCAGGCCCTCACCATTCAGCAAAGACCACGCCCATTCTTGTTCGGGAGACTGTAAATGACTGTAAAAGTTGCCATTAACGGCTTCGGCCGCATCGGCCGCAACGTCCTGCGTGCCATCGTCGAATCCGGCCGCACCGATATCGAAGTCGTTGCCATCAACGACCTCGGCCCGGTTGAGACCAACGCACACCTGCTGCGCTACGATTCGATCCACGGCAAGTTCCCGGCCGATGTGAAGGTCGAAGGCGACACGATCATCGTTGGCGGCGGCAAGCCGATCAAGGTGACAGCCGTTCGCGATCCGGCAACGCTGCCGCACAAGGAACTCGGCGTCGACATCGCGCTGGAATGCACGGGTATCTTCACCGCCCGCGACAAGGCTGCCGCTCACCTGACGGCCGGCGCAAAGCGCGTCATCGTGTCTGCTCCGGCTGACGGCGCAGACCTCACGGTCGTCTTCGGCGTCAATGACGACCAGCTGACGAAGGACCATCTGGTCATTTCCAACGCGTCCTGCACCACCAACTGCCTCGTGCCAGTCGTGAAGGTTCTCGATGACGTCGTTGGCATCGACCATGGCTTCATGACCACGATCCACTCCTACACGGGCGACCAGCCGACGCTCGACACCATGCACAAGGATCTGTACCGCGCCCGCGCCGCAGCCCTTTCCATGATCCCGACCTCGACGGGCGCCGCCAAGGCCGTTGGCCTCGTTCTGCCGCACCTCAAGGGCAAGCTGGACGGCACCTCGATCCGCGTTCCGACCCCGAACGTTTCGGTCGTCGACTTCAAGTTCATCGCCAAGCGCGACACGACGGTCGAGGAAATCAACGAGGCGATCAAGTCTGCCGCCAATGGCAAGCTGAAGGGCATTCTCGGCTATACCGAGGAGCCGCTGGTTTCCCGCGACTTCAACCACGACAGCCATTCCTCGATCTTCGCTATCGACCAGACCAAGGTCATGGAAGGCAAGTTCGTGCGCGTTCTGTCCTGGTACGACAACGAGTGGGGCTTCTCCAACCGCATGTCGGACACGGCCGTCGCCTTCGCGAAGACCATCTAAGCAAATATCACTTTCGTAAAAACCGGCAGGAGCGATCCTGCCGGTTTTTGTTTGCCTAAAAATGCCGGCGGGAATGAGGGATCCCGCCGGCATTGATCCAGAAGCAAGGCGGGGCGCTTCGGATCGAAAACCGTCACTGGCCAAGCGACGATGCAAGCCGTCCCTCAACCAGCCGGAAGAGGTGCGCGCATTCGTCATTTTCTATTGTTGATAATGACCGGACCGGAATTCCCGGCACTGCTCCAGATCGTATCGAAAGTCTGTTGCCTCAATTCGCTTTGCTGCATGGAAAGTTTCATCATGCAGTCGGCGAAATCCCGCGAGCCTTCGTAATAGCCGAAGACGCGACAGCGCTCCCGTTGCGCGGCCATGTTTTCTGCCGTCTGCTCCGTACTCGAGCAACCCGAAACTATCGGGCCGGCCGCCAGCAGCATCATAAAGGTAGATATCCGTTTCATCCGATCGCTCCGATCATGGGGAAAAGCAATTCGGAGGCGAGAACTAACGCAGCTGCATTGTCTCTATGTTACGTTGAAACACCGGCGGCTGAATTGTTTGTGCAGGCTATGCGCCGCTTCTCCAGGCCTTGCATGTTTTCCCTGCACGCCGAAAAAATTCCCATTTCCTGCCTTTGTCTGGTCCACTTTGGGACGGACAAGAAACACAGGGTTAACGGTCGTGCGCAATGCACTTCGGCCCTGCCGTATCATTCGATACACCCCGCCTTGCGTCGCCTTTCAACGCCACCCGAAACAGCGCTGACAGACCGCAACCCGTGGCGCATTGACTGCAGACGCGCAGAGCATTCATTGCAGCGGTCAACGCGGTTTGAATGAGGCGGTGGACGTGGAATCATTTTATCTTCTGTTGCTGGTCGCAACTGTTCTCGTTCTCGTCGCCGCCTTTTCCAGCCTCATCGCCTTCCGCTTCGGCGCGCCGCTCCTCCTGCTTTTCCTGATGATCGGCCTTGTGGCTGGTGTGGATGGCCTCGGTATCGAATTCACCAACAATCCGCTGGCCTATATGCTCGGCTCGCTGGTGCTTGCCGTCATCCTCTTCGATTCCGGGTTCGGCACGTCCATCCAGTCCTTCCGGCTTTCGGCGGCACCCGCCGTCGCTCTCGCTACAGTCGGCGTCATCCTCACATCCGTCTTTTTTGCGGGCGCGGCGGCCCTGCTGCTCGGGCTTTCGTGGCTTGAGGGCCTGCTGCTTGGCGCCATCGTCGCTTCCACGGATGCGGCGGCCGTGTTCTTCCTGCTGCGCATCGGCGGCATCCATATCCGCGATCAGGTGCGTTCGACGCTGGAAGTCGAATCCGGTACCAACGATCCGATGGCGATCTTCCTCACCATCGCCCTGGTCGAAATCATCGCCAAGGGCCAGGGGCTGGCCGGCATCGATAGCGGCTTTCTGCTGCTTTTCATCGAGCAGATGGGCCTTGGCGTGATTTTCGGCCTGCTCGGCGGCGTCATGATCGCCACCGTCGTCAATCGGTTCGCCGCCGACCGCGGGCTTGCGCCAATCTTCGTGCTGGCGCTGGCGCTGCTGGTCTTTTCCTTCACCGGCACAATTGGCGGCAGCGGTTTTCTGGCGGTCTATGTGGCTGGCATCGTTGCCGGCAACCGGCGGATTTTCGCCAAGGAAACCATCCGCCGTTTCCATGAGGGGCTGACCTGGCTTGCCCAGATCATCATGTTCCTGATGCTCGGCCTTCTGGCCACCCCGTCGCAATTTCCGGCAATCGCCATTCCGGCCGTGCTGCTCGCGCTTTTCCTGATCTTCGTCGCCCGCCCGCTTGCGGTCTGGCTGAGCCTGATGCCCTTCAACTATACCCAGCAGGAAACCTCCTTCGTCGCCTGGGTGGGCCTGCGCGGCGCGGTTTCCATCCTGCTCGCCATCATGCCCATTCTCGGCGGACTTGACGATGCGCAGATCTATTTCAACGCCGCCTTCATCATCGTGCTGGTGTCGCTCCTCGTGCAGGGCTGGACCATCAAGCCGGTGGCAACAAGGCTCGGGCTGATCGTGCCGCCGCGCATGGGCGAAGTGGACAAGCTGGAGGTGGACCTTCCCGGCACCGCCAATCACGAACTGATCTCCTACCGGGTCGCCAAGGGTAGCGCCATCATGCAGGGCGAGCGCATTCCGCGCTGGGCCATGCCCTCGCTGGTGGTGCGCGACGGCAAATCGATCCGCTATCAATATGCCGGGCGGCTGCGGGAGAACGATCTCGTCTATCTCTTCATCGCGCCCGGCTATTCCCGCCTTATCGACCGGCTGTTTGCGAGCGCCCTGCCGGTTGCCGATGACGACGCCGATTTCTTCGGCACCTTCGCGATCTCGCCCACCCGTCCGGCAAAGGAGCTGGACGCAGCCTATGGCCCCGGCCTGCTTTCGCCCGCCGAACAGGCGATGAGCGTCGCAGAACTCATCGAGGCCCGTCTTGCCGGAAAGGCCGATTATGCCGACCGCGTGCGCCTCGGCTCCATCGTGCTGATCGTCCGCACATTGGACGAACACGAGGCGATAACCGGTGTGGGCATCTCCCTCGAACCGGTGGAACCGGCCACCAGCCTGCCGATCTTCATCAGCTTTTCGGAAATCCTCAATCGTGTGCGCAACCATCTGGCAGAGAAGCGCCAGCCGCGCGCCGCCAGCGTTGAAGAAGGCGCCCCCCGCCGCTGCGAATACAGTAAGAGAAAATGAGGCCTGACCGGCTTGCGTCGTCAATCAGGCATAGTATGGTCCGTGCCGAACTCGCAACAAATCAGGATCGACCTATGCCCGCTTTCAAGACCCTCGACGACCTCAACGACATTGCCGGAAAGCGCGTTCTCGTCCGCGTTGATCTCAACGTGCCGGTCGCAGATGGCAAGGTGACGGACGCAACCCGTATCGAACGCGTTGCGCCGACCATTCTGGAACTGTCCTCCAAGGGCGCGAAAGTCATTCTGCTTGCCCATTTCGGCCGTCCGAAGGGTGAACCGGTGGCCGACATGTCGCTTTCCCAGATCGTGCCTGCCGTCGAGGAAGTGCTCGATCACGCCGTTTCCTTCGCAGCCGACTGCATCGGCGCACCGGCGGCGGATGCCGTCGCGAACCTGAACGATGGCGATATCCTGCTTCTGGAAAACACCCGTTTCCACAAGGGCGAAGAAAAGAACGATCCGGCCTTCGTCGAAGCTCTGGCTGCCAATGGCGATATCTATGTGAACGACGCCTTCTCCGCCGCCCACCGCGCCCACGCTTCCACCGAAGGCCTTGCACGCCACCTGCCCGCCTATGCCGGCCGCACCATGCAGGCCGAGCTTGAGGCCCTGGAAAAGGGCCTCGGCCAGCCAGTTCGTCCGGTCGTCGCCATCGTTGGCGGCGCCAAGGTTTCGAGCAAGATCGATCTGCTGATGAACCTCGTCAAGAAGGTCGACGCCCTCGTCATCGGCGGCGGCATGGCCAACACCTTCCTCGCCGCCCGCGGCGCGCAGGTCGGCAAATCGCTGTGCGAGCATGATCTCGCCGAGACCGCAAAGCAGATCATGATCGAGGCTGCGACATCCGGCTGCGCCATCGTGCTGCCGGAGGACGGCGTTGTCGCTCGCGAATTCAAGGCCGGTGCCGCCAATGAAATCGTCGACATCAACGCCATTCCCACTGATGCCATGGTTCTCGATGTCGGCCCAAAATCGGTTGAAAGCATCAAGGCCTGGATTTCCCGCGCCGAAACGCTGGTCTGGAACGGCCCGCTCGGCGCCTTCGAAATCGAGCCCTTCGACGCGGCGACCGTTGCCGCTGCAAAACACGCGGCGGAATGCACCAAGGCCGGCAAGCTCGTCTCCGTCGCTGGCGGCGGCGATACCGTTGCCGCGCTCAACCACGCCGGCGTTTCCGAGGATTTCTCCTATGTTTCGACGGCCGGCGGCGCCTTCCTCGAATGGATGGAAGGCAAGGAATTGCCGGGCGTTGCCATCCTGACCGCCGCCAAGTAAACTCACCCTACTTGCCTGACACGAGGCCGGACAAGCCATGCTTGTCCGGCCTTGCTTTTTGGTAAGCGGCACCGGGAGGAAAACTTTCAAACGATTGAAATCATTTCAATCGTTTCAATGAGTTAGCGTGCCATTTCCCTGCCCTGGAACTTCTGTTATCGGAAATTTATTGTGCCTTGGGAGAATAGCAAATGACCGAACGTCTCGAAGACATCGCAATCAAAATGGTCGCCGACGGCAAGGGCCTGCTCGCCGCCGACGAATCCACAGGAACGATCAAAAAGCGTTTCGACAGCATCAATCTGGAGTCCACCGAGACCGCCCGCCGCGATTATCGCGAGATGCTGTTCCGTTCCGACGACGCCATGAAGAAATACATCTCCGGCGTCATCCTTTATGAAGAGACCCTTTTCCAGAAGGCCGCCGACGGCACGCCTTTCGTTGATATCATCAAGGCCGCTGGCAGCCTGCCGGGTATCAAGGTGGATATCGGCGCCAAGCCGATGGCTTTCCATCCGCATGAATTCATCACCGAAGGCCTCGACGGTCTTTACGAGCGCCTGCGCAAGTATCATGAGGCCGGTGCCCGTTTCGCCAAATGGCGCGGCGTCATCACCATTGGTGAACAGCGTCCGAGCTGGGGTTCGATCAAGGCAAACTCCCAGTCGCTCGCCCGTTACGCCGCCCTCTGCCAGCAGGCGGATATCGTGCCGATCGTGGAGCCGGAAGTGCTGATGGACGGCGAGCCGGGCACGCATGACATCGACCGCTGTGCGGAAGTCACGCAGTGGGTTCTCCAGACCGTCTTTGCGGACCTGTTCGACGCCCGCGTGAACCTTGAAGGCATGATCCTCAAGCCGAACATGATCATCGACGGCAAGAAGGCCCGCAAGGCTTCCGTCGAGGAAGTGGCCGAAAAGACCGTGAAGGTTCTGAAGGCGACCGTGCCTTCCGCCGTTCCGGGCATCGCCTTCCTTTCCGGCGGCCAGTCCTCCGAAGAGGCGACCGCCCATCTCTCCGCCATGAATGCCGGCTACGACCTGCCCTGGTCGCTGACCTATTCCTACGGCCGCGCGCTTCAGGATACGGCCCTCAAGACATGGGGCGGCAAGCAGGAAAACGTCGCCGCCGGCCAGCGCGCCTTCACGCACCGCGCCGCGATGAACAGCCTCGCCGCCAAGGGCAACTGGAAACAGGAACTCGAAAAGGCAGCCTGAGCCTCACAGAGAACATCAGATAAACAGCAGCCGCCCCAACGGGCGGCTGCTTCGTTTGATAAAGCAAGATCATCATCCGTATTCCGTCACCCGGACCAATCGTCTTTCATTTTACCTGACTGATAATTCTCAACCGTTTTGATTGTGCATCGCTACCTGCGTGGAAGCATGTCCACCATGGGCAGCCTTATCCGCTCAAGTCGTGCGACCTGACGACTTTATGACCGTCATTGCCGCAATAGACTGTGGATGCCCTCCCCGACTTCTCCAGCGCATAGCGCCAGACCATCCGGATCGCCCGGCATCATAAGCGCTTTCGTCTCGACGGGCTTCCGAAAAGCCCCGGAAATTGCTGCGCGCTCGTTACATCACAGATAAATTTCAATCAATTACAGTAGATCCACTATGTGGACCTATAAACATGCGATGAAAACCGCGCAATACTGCATTTATACAGTTGATTTTGGCACTTTTCCTGTGTATCCCGAATGCATAGTTTTTTAACGGTCCATATTGTGGAGGCAATATACCGCTAGTTTCAGGCTTTTGGAGGGGTCTGGCCGGTCTGGCAATGACAGATATATCCTGATGCGTCGGTCATGATATTGGCCTCGGCGCGGATAATTCTCTTTGTCTGCCGCAGTCCGTTGCGAAGGTTGTTCTGTGGGAGAGGAGGCCCCGATGACCATGACCGCAAACGCGAATGACGACGTATTTGTACTCGATGGAGAGCTTTTGCATACCGGGCCGGTAACAGGCTCGTGGTTCATGCGACCCATCGAGGCCGTGGCGGCGGTGCTGCTGGCGGTGATGATCGGCCTGCTTCTGCTGGGCGTGACATCGCGCTATGCCCTGCATTTGCCAATCGTCTGGATCGATGAAACGGCGTCGTTGAGCTTCCTTTGGTTTGCCATGCTGGGTGCGGCAATTGCCATCGATCGCAGCGAACACCTGCGCCTGACGCTGTTTCTCAACATGTTTCCGCAGCGTATTCTGGGCTATGTCAATTCGCTCGCTTTGGTGCTGGTGGCGACATTTCTTGCGGCGATTATCAAGCCGGCGATAGAATATGCCATCGAGGAATGGGTCGTCACCTCGGCGGCGCTGAATATTCCGATGTCCTTCCGCGCCGCGGCGCTGCCGGTTGGCGCCTGTCTAATGCTGCTGCTGGTCCTCAACAACCTCTTCCGCAGGGAAAATCTGCGGGACATCATCGCAGCCGTTGTCACCGTCGCGGTCGCCTCCGGCCTGCTCTATCTGGCATCGCCGACGCTCGAAACTTTCGGTAATTTCAATCTGGCGATCTTCCTCGGCCTGTTCGTGGCGGTGTTTCTGGTGCTGGGCGTACCGATCGCCTTCTGTTTCGGCCTTGGAACCCTCGCCTACCTGACCTTCACCACCTGGGTTCCGACCATCGTGATGATCGGCCGCATTGACGAGGGCATGTCGGGCATCATTCTGCTCTCGGTTCCGGTTTTCGTGCTGCTGGGCTGTGTGCTCGATGCCACCGGCATGGGCAAGGCGATTGTCGAGCTGCTATCCTCGATGTTCGGCCATATTCGCGCCGGCATGTCCTATGTGCTGCTCGGCTCGCTGTTTCTGGTCTCGGGCATTTCCGGCTCCAAGGTTTCGGATATGGCGACGGTTGCACCGGCGTTGTTTCCGGAAATGAAGCGCCGTGGCCACAAGCCCAAGGAAATGATTGCGCTGCTCGCCACCGGCGCCGCCATGGCCGATACGGTTCCGCCCTCCATCGTGCTGATCGTTCTCGGTTCGGCGGCGGGCGTGTCGATTGCCGGCCTGTTCACTTCCGGCTTCATGATCGCCATGGTGCTGCTTCTGGTACTGGCCGTTCTGGCCCGCTGGAAGGCGCGGCATGAAAACATGGAAGGCGCAAAACGCACCCCATGGCCTCTGGTCGGCAAGGCGGCCTTGGTTGCCGCACCGGCGCTGGTTCTGCCCTTCCTCATCCGCAGCCTCGTCGGCGGCGGCGTGGCGACGGCAACCGAGGTTTCCACCATTGCCGTGCTCTATGCGATGATTATCGGTGCGGTGCTTTATGGCGGCATCAGCCTCAAAAAGCTTTATTCCATGCTGGTGGAGACGGCCGCCCTTTCCGGGGCGATCCTGCTGATCCTCGGCTGCGCCTCGGCCATGGCCTGGGGGTTGACGCAGAGCGGCTTTGCCTTCCAGTTGACCGCGATGATCACCGATCTGCCGGGCGGCTGGATGACCTATATGATCGTGTCGATCCTGATTTTCATGATCCTCGGCTGCGTGCTGGAAGGCCTGCCGGCAATCGTATTGCTCGCACCGATCATGTTCCCCATTGCCCGCACGCTTGGCATCAACGACATCCATTATTCGATGGTGGTGGTGGTCGCCATGAATATCGGCCTGATGGCGCCGCCCATCGGCATCGGTTTCTATATCGCCTGCAAGATAGGCAATGTTTCGCCTGATGAGGCCATGGGCGCCATCTGGCCCTATCTTGCAGCCATGGTCATCGGTCTGCTGCTGATTGCGGCAATTCCGGGCTTCTCGACAATTCTGCTCTGAGACCGTGGCGGGTCCATCCGCCACGCCGATGAATGACACATGCTTTTATTTTGGGAGGAGAAAGCAATGAATATCAATAGACGTACCGTGTTGGCCGGCGCCGGCTCTGCCGTTCTTGCCACCGCTTTTGTGTCGCGCGCCCGCGCTGCGCAATTCAATTATAAATACGCCAACAACCTGCCTGCCGCACACCCCATGAACATCCGCGCCAAGGAAGCGGCTGACCGTATCGCCAAGGAAACCGACGGCCAGGTGAATATCAACATCTTCCCCAGCAGCCAGCTGGGTGCCGATACTGATGTGTTGAGCCAGGTACGCTCGGGCGGCGTTGAATTCTTTACGCTTTCGCCACTGATCCTGTCGACGCTGGTGCCGAATGCATCCATCAGCGGCATCGGCTTCGCCTTCCCGAACTACGATTCGGTTTGGGCGGCCATGGATGGCGATCTCGGCAAATATGTGCGCGGCGAAATCGCCAAGCAGAACCTCGTTGCCATGGACACCATCTGGGATAACGGTTTCCGCCAGATCACCAGCGCGTCCAAGCCAATCGCCACGCCGGCCGATCTCGAAAGCTTCAAGATCCGCGTGCCGGTAAGCCCGCTCTGGACTTCGATGTTCAAGGCCTTCAAGTCGGCCCCAGCCTCGATCAATTTCGCTGAAGTTTACACCGCCTTGCAGACCGGCGTTGTCGATGGCCAGGAAAACCCGCTGGCGATCATTTCCACCGCCAAGCTGTTCGAAGTGCAGAAATTCTGCTCGGTCACCAACCATATGTGGGACGGCTTCTGGTTCCTGGCGAACAAGCGCGCCTGGGAGCGCCTTCCGGATGACCTGCGCGTCATCGTTGCCAAAAACCTCAATCAGGCCGGCAAGGACGAGCGGGCCGATGTGGCGAAACTCAATGCCTCGGTGAAGGAAGACCTGATTGCCAAGGGCATGACCTTCAACGACACCGACGCCTCACTCTTCCGTGCAACCCTCAAGGAAGCCGGTTTCTATTCCGAATGGAAGGGCAAATATGGCGATGAAGCCTGGGCCATTCTCGAAAAGGCCGTTGGCGCCAGCCTGACCTGATCGGTCCGCTGAATAACTGGCCCCGCGTCAGGCGGGGCCGACCCGACTATTTCTGACGATTGTAATGGAGACTGTTTTGACAGGTCGCCTGACGGGAAAACGCGCCATTGTTTTTGGCGCAGGATCATCTGGTCCGGGTTTCGGCAATGGCAAGGCTGCGGCCGTGCAATTTGCCCGCGAAGGCGCACGCGTGGCCTGTGTCGACCTCTCCGCTGATGCGGCCGAGGAAACCGCGCAGATCATTCGCGGCGAAGGTTTCGAGGCGATTGCGATTGCTGCCGATGTCACGGAACTCGATTCCGTATCGGCCACGGTTGCGCGGACCTGCGAGGTCTTCGGCGGCATCGATATCCTGCACAACAATGTCGGCGTGACCCATATGGGCGGCCCGGTCGAGCTGGACGAGGAACGTTTTCGAGCCTCGGTCGATCTCAATATCGGTTCCGTTTATCGCACCACAAAGGCCGTGCTGCCGGTGATGCTGGCGCAGGGCGGCGGGGCCATCGTCAACATCTCCTCGCTCGCCTCCATTCGCTGGACCGGCTATCCCTATTTTGCCTATTACGCCATGAAAGCCGCCGTAAACCAGGCAACCGTGGCGCTGGCCATGCAATATGCCCGCCAGGGCATTCGCGCCAATTGCGTTCTGCCCGGAATGATCGACACGCCGCTGATCTACAAGCAGATCAGCAATCAATATGCCTCCGTCGAGGATATGGTGGCAGCGCGCAATGCCGCGGTCCCGGTCGGCCGCATGGGCGATGCCTTCGATATCGCCCGCGCGGCAGTCTTTCTGGCATCCGATGAAGCCAAGTTCATCACCGGCATCTGCCTGCCGGTCGATGGCGGGCAAAGCTGTGCGGTGGGAGCGTTTTCCTGATATGGCCACGATGATCCCGACGGAAAACGACCTGACAGGCGCGCGCGCGGTAGACCGGGCGCTGGGGCTTCTATCGATGGTGGGGCGTCATGCCGAACGCGGTGTGGCGCTTTCGGTCATCGTCACCGAAAGCGGGCTGAACAAGCCCACGGCCCGCCGCCTGCTGCTGGCGCTGATCCGCGCAGGCCTGGTGGAGCAGGATGAGGAAACGCGCCGTTATTATCTGGGCGAGGAAGCCTATGTGCTGGGCAGCCTGTCATCGCGCCGTTTCGGCTTGCTGCAGATGGCCCAGGACAGTCTGACGCGCATTTCCCGCCGCACAGAAGATTCGAGCTTCCTTTCCGTGCGTCGCGATACGTTTGCACTGTGCCTCTATCGCGAAGAAGGCACCTGGCCGGTGCGCACCCACGCGCTTCAGGCCGGTTTCGAGCACCCGCTGGGTATTGGCGCGGGATCGCTCGCCATGCTGGCGGCGCTGCCCGATGCCGAGGTGGAAAGCGTCATTGCCGCCAATAGCGGGCTGATTGCCGCGAACTATCCCGGCATCACGCTGGATGGACTGCGCCGCGATGTCGAATTGACGCGAACCAATGGTTATTCGCTCAATCCGGGTCTGATCCTCTCGAATTCCTGGGGTATCGGCGTTGCCATCCGAACACCGGATGGCGCGGTGGCGGGGGCGTTGAGCATTGCCGCCGTCGACAGCCGCATGCGGCCGGAGCGCCAGCCGGAACTGGCGGCGGTGCTGCGCGAGGAAGTGACCCGCATCGAGACACGCATTGCGGAAATGATGGCCAGCCGCGCCCGCACGCGCGGCGAAGGCGACGCGAAACGGCAAACAAGGAGAACGAGCAAATGAGCAAAGCGCAGATCGTCGGCTGGGCGCATTCGCCTTTCGGCAAATCGGCCCTTGAAAATACCGAGCAACTGATGGCTTCGGTCGTGGCGCCGGCCATCGATCATGCCGGCGTCGATGTCGGCGATATAGACGGCATTTTCGTCGGCGTGATGAATAACGGTTTCTCGAAACAGGATTTCCAGGGCGCGCTGGTGGCCATGGGCGATGAGCGCCTCGCCTATACGCCCGCCGTGCGTTTCGAGAATGCCTGCTCGACGGGATCGGCCGCCCTTTACAGCGCCATGGATTTCATCGAGGCCGGGCGTGGACGCATCGCGCTCGTTGTCGGCGCCGAAAAAATGACGGCGCTGCCAACCGCCGAGGTGGGTGAAATCCTGCTATCCGCCTGCTACCGTGCTGAGGAAGCCGATATTTCCGGCGGCTTTGCCGGCCAGTTCGGACGCATAGCACAGGCCTATTTCCAGCGCTATGGCGATCGCTCGGAAGAACTGGCGATGATCGCCGCCAAGAACCACGCCAATGGCGCGGTCAATCCCTATGCCCATATGCGCAAGGATTTCGGCTTCGATTTCTGCAACACGGTATCGGAGAAGAACCCATACGTCGCAGGCCCGTTGCGCCGCACCGACTGCTCGCTGATTTCCGATGGCGCCGCCGCCATCATTCTGGCCGATGAGGAAACTGCAGCGACACTCAACCGGGCCATCGGTTTCAGGGGCCGCAAGCATGTCAATGACATTCTGGCGCTCAGCCGCCGCGATCCGCTGGCCTTCGAGGGCGCGCGCCGCGCCTGGGCAGGTTCGCTGGAACTCGCCGGGGCGACGCTCGACGACCTCTCCTTCGTCGAAACCCATGATTGCTTCACCATTGCCGAACTCATCGAATATGAGGCCATGGGATTGGCAAAGCCCGGTGAAGGTCATCGGGTGGTGCGCGAAGGCACGGCCCTGAAAACCGGTCGCCTGCCGATCAACCCCTCCGGCGGGCTGAAATCCAAGGGGCATCCGGTCGGAGCAACCGGGGTCTCCATGCATGTCATGGCGGCGATGCAATTGATGGGTGAAGCGGGCGACATGCAGATCCCCGGCGCCTCGCTCGCCGGTGTTTTCAACATGGGGGGAACTGCGGTTGCCAACTATGTCTCGATCATGGAGCGCGTGAAATGACGATACAAAGCGCCGTGCAGCATCCTCCCGGCGGAGTTGCGCCTTCCACCACGCGGGTGATGAATCTCTCGCATTTCCTGACCCAGGCAGCGCGCCGCAACCCCGCCGACATCGGCTTCGTATGGGGTGAGAAGACCTGGACATGGGCTGAAATGGACGCCCGCGTCGATGCCATGGCGCAGGCGCTGGTAACGGAATTCGGCGTCAGGAAAGGTGACCGCATTCTGGTGCAGTCTTCCAACAACAACCAGATGTTCGAATCCATGTTCGCCTGCTTCCGCGTGGGCGCAGTGTGGGTGCCGACCAATTATCGCCAGTCGCCCGATGAAGTGGCCTATCTCGCAAAAGCCAGCGGCGCACGCGGCATGATCTGCGCCAGCGCTTTTCCCGAGCATGCAAGGGCGAGCCGTGATGCGACCGCGATCGATTTCACCATCGCCATTGGCACGGCCGAATTCGGCGAGGACTACGATACCATCGTGGCCCGTCATCTGGGCCAGAAAGTAAAAAGCCAGGCGGTGGATCGGGACGATCCCTGCTGGTTCTTCTTCACCTCCGGCACGACGGGTCGGCCCAAGGCGGCGGTGCTGACCCATGGCCAGATGGCCTTCGTCATCACCAACCATCTTTGCGATCTGATGCCCGGCACCGGACCGGGCGACGCTTCCATCGTCGTTGCGCCGCTGTCGCATGGCGCGGGCATTCACCAGCTGGTGCAGGTGGCGCATGGGGCAAAAACGGTGCTTCCGGCTGCGGAAAAACTCGATGTGCCTGCGGTATGGGCGCTGATCGAGAAATGGCGCGTCACCAATGCCTTTACCGTGCCGACCATTCTGAAAATGCTGATCGAAGACCCTTCCGTGGATCGTTTCGATCATTCCTCGCTGCGCTACGTCATCTATGCCGGCGCGCCCATGTATCGCGCCGATCAGAAACGGGCGCTCGCCAAGCTCGGCCCTGTGCTGGTGCAATATTTCGGCCTCGGCGAAGTGACCGGCAACATCACCGTGCTGCCGCCTTCCTTCCACGCCGCCGAGGACGGCCCGGAGGCGCGGGTCGGCACCTGCGGCTTCGATCGCACCGGCATGGAAGTGCAAATCCAGAACGATGCGGGCGAGGAGCTTCAGGCCGGTGAAACCGGCGAGATCTGCGTGATCGGCCCGGCGGTTTTCGCGGGTTATTACGATAATCCCGATGCCAATGCCAAAGCCTTCCGCAACGGCTGGTTCCGCACCGGCGATCTTGGCCACCGCGATGAGAACGGTTTCGTCTACATCACCGGCCGCGCCTCCGACATGTATATTTCCGGCGGCTCGAACATCTATCCGCGTGAGATCGAGGAGAAAATCCTCATGCACCCGGATATCAGCGAGACAGCGGTTCTGGGCGTGCCGGATGCGGTTTGGGGCGAGGTCGGCGTCGCCGTCTGCGTGGCGCGGGAGGGCGCGGATATCGCCGGCATCGACCTGAAAGCCTATCTCGACGGCAAGATGGCCCGTTACAAGCTGCCGAAGGCCGTTGTGTTCTGGGATGCCATGCCGAAATCCGCCTATGGCAAGATCACCAAGAAGATGATCCGCGAGGAGCTGGAAAAGCGCGGCCAGATGCCGGTTTTCGAGGAAAAACTGACCGGCTGACGGCCGTAACGCATAACCGGGAGGAGACGATATGACACAGCAGACGAGAGAGATGAAAGGCGCTGTCGCCATCACCGGCGGCGCATCGGGTATCGGCTTTTCCACGGCGCAGCTCTTAATGGCGCGCGGCTGGCAGCCATGGCTTTTGGACCTCAAGCGCGAGGCGCTGGATACGGCCTGCGAAAAACTCGGCATCGATGCCTCGCGCGGCATCGTCTGCAACGTGGCGGATGAGGCGTCGATAGAGGAGGCTTTCGCCGCCTTGACGGCAGGCGGCGCCGATCATGCCGTTGATCTGGTGGCCGTCGTCAACAGCGCCGGCATCGGTATCGACAAGCTTTCCGTCGATACCAGCGTGGAAGAATTCCGTCGTATCGTTGACGTTAATCTCGTCGGCAGCTTCGCCGTGGCCCGCGCCGCCGCGCGTTACTGGCTGGACCGCGCAATTTCCGGTTCGATCGTCAATATCAGCTCTGTTTCCGGCATGTGCGGCAACCGTGGCCGCAGCGCCTATGGCGCTTCAAAAGGCGGCGTCAATCTTCTGACGATGGTTATGGCAAACGAGCTGGGGCAATCTGGCATTCGCGTCAATGCGATTGCGCCCGGCCCCGTCGATACCCCCCTCACCCAGGCGGTTCATACGGAGAATGTTCGCAGCCAGTGGCACAGCCGCGTTCCCATGCACCGCTATGGCAGGACGGACGAGATCGCCTCTGCCGTGGCTTTCCTTGTGTCGGACGATGCGAGCTACATCAACGGACAGGTGCTGGCCGTGGATGGCGGCTTCATTACCGCAGGGCTTGCGGTATGACGATAATGCCCCCGGAGGGGCTTCCGCGCAGCATCGTCCATCCGGGGCCGGCAACACCAGAACGCTTCCGCGTCGTCGGCTGCCATGCCCATCCGGTCACGCTGAATGCCAGACCCGGTGTCTGCGTCAACCAGGCGATTGCAGAGGCCTTTGTCGAACAGGGTTTCGATGGCGGTTATGTCAGACTGAAAAATGTGCCGATGAAGCGGTTGCACTATGTGATGCCCGCAGCCGCACCCAATGACGCCCATGCCGCCTGGTATAGCGAAACATTCTCCATGCCGGGGGGCACGATCATCGATGCCGGCCTGCATATGGGGCGGCGCGACGGTCAGCCGTTCCTGCACTGCCATGGTTCGTGGAAAAGTGCCGAAGGCGTTCTATCCATGGGCCACCTGCTGCCTTTGGAGTCCGAATTTGCCGGGGAAACGCCGCTCGAGGCGCTGGCGCTGGATGGCGCCATTCTGGACGTGCAAAAGGATGAGGAAACCAATTTCCCCCTCTTCACGCCCATCACGCAGCCGCGCAACCGGAAAGATGCAGGGCTCCGGGCGCTGTTGTGCACCGTGCGGCCCAATACCGATATCTGCACGGCGCTTGAAGCCGCCTGCAGACAATTCGACCTGCGGGAGGCCGAGGTCAATGGTATCGGCAGCCTGATCGGTGCGGATTATGAAGACGGAACAAGCCTCACCGCCTATGCCAGCGAAATCCTCATCCGCAATGGCCGCATCCACCCCTCCGCCACGGGTGGCGAACGGGCAATGCTGGATATTGCGATGGTCGATCTTACCACGCAGATTAGCGGCGGGCGGCTGGTGCGCGGCAAAAACCCGGTCTGCGTCACTTTCGAGCTGCTTCTGACCGAAAGACAGGGGGCGGCCGCATGAGTTGCGCCGTGCAACTCCACCGCCCGCCTTACCGTACCTCACGCCGCCTGCGGCTTTTCCGCAGGCAACCATTCTTCCAGCGTCACCTCAAAGGTCATGCATACGGGGTTGGCGCCAGCGATGAAGGGACCGCCGTAAACCGCGCCATCGGTATCGGCGACAACGCCGGTCAGCGCGGCGCGCAGGGAGCCATCCGGCTGGGCGCGCACCTCACCGGCAATCGAAACGATCTCAACGGCAGGACCGCTTATCTGCAAAAACGCGCCGCTGCGGGTGCCGAGGCACGCATCCACCAGACTGCCCAGCGCGCCGCGCACGAAGGCATTACGGAAACCTTCGGCCAGACACAGTTTCTCGACGCCGAGCACGAGGTCTTCATTGGGCGCGATGCGGGCATAGGCCACGCGGCCCATGGAGCCGGATTCGACAATGTTATGCGTGTTCATCGGCGCGCTCCGTGCGGTTCCTGGGTTGAAGAAGGGGAATATTGGTTTCGGGATCGAAGGACTGCTGCAGCACGAAACTGTCGAGCGAGGTCACAAGTGCGGAAATGCCGCCTTCGCCGACGATACAGGATTCCGTCAGCAAATGGCCGCCTTTGACCACACCCGCCGAAGTCCGCATGGCGGCATGGCAATGCACGATCGGCTCGCCCTTCATGCTCCGCCCCAGCGTGGCGTTGCCGAAAACCAGCCAGGCCGCCCCGGCATCGATGGGTTTCGTATAGGCGATGACCGCCCTGCCGGAGGGATCGGGTGGAGCCACGCAATAGGACAGGATGTCGAAATAACCGCCGAGAATGGTCAAAGAGGCATTTTCGATGCCGTTTGCGGCCAAAGACCGCACGATGCCATCGTAGAGGCTGCACCCCGGCGCGATGAACAGCCGCATATGACGCGCAGACGGCGAGCGCAGGCTGTTGATACGCACCGGCGAAGAAATACCGGGGTGTATCAGCGTTCTCGGCCTTGGAAAATGCTGTTGCTGTGTTGGTGCCATGCCTGCTCCTCCCTGCTGCCTGTACCTTGCAGTACGGTACTCAAAGACCAGCCAAAGGTGCTTTCGAATGGCGCCGCCAAAGTGCCCTTCGGAAAACACTTCTTTCGCAAGCGGCCCCACGGACGGCAGATTTTTTTGCGATATATTTCAGGGAGGCCGGCATGACGAAGCCGCTGGACAGAATTGACCGCAAAATATTGCGGGCCCTGCTGGAGAACGGCAGGCTGAGCAATACGGAACTATCGGAAAAGGTGGGGCTGTCGCCCAGCCCTTGCTGGCAGCGCGTCAAGCGGCTGGAAGACGAAGGGGTCATTCGCGGCTATACCGCCATTCTCGATCAGGCCCATCTGGGACTGGCCGAGACGGTGATCATCGAGGTCATGCTGGAACGTCACGACGATGAGGTTCTGGAACGTTTCGGTAAGGCCATGGCCGCTCTTCCCGAAGTGCTGGAAGCCTATCTGACAACCGGCGAATATGATTATCTCATCAAGGTGGCGGTGGCGGGAACCGCGGGCTACGAGCAGTTTCTGCGCCGCAAGCTCTACAAGATCGAGGGTGTGCGCCATTCCCGCTCCTGTTTCGCACTTAAATGCCTCAAGCACACATTGTCAGTTGTACCCGATGCCGAGCCTCCGTCTGGCTGAATGGGCCTGACCGCGGACAGGAATGGTACGGTGGAGAGATTTTCGCACTTTGCCAGCCCTTGAAACCATTCCGACGGGTGGCTTTTTCGTTACGGGCGCAGAAGCAGCGTCACCGACCAGATGACAAAGGCGGCAACCGCGATCTTCCAGCAATCGCCTCTTTTTTTCAGGCCCGGCAGACCGAGCGGCCGGATGATCTGGACCACCATGGCCAGCAGTAAAAAAAGGCCGATCGCCTTCGTCATTTATTGAGCCTTTTCTTTATTTCTGCATCGTCACAGGCTGGACATTTTTACCGTTCACCAGAAGAGTGCAACTCATTCGGGTAACGCCCGTCCTATGACCTGTCCGACCGTCCGTACGAACGCATGAGAGTGTTTTCATGAGCAGAAATCTTCTACCCGTATTCGCTCTTTTATCCAGCACTCTGTTTCTTTTTCTCGGCAACGGCCTCCAGGGCCTCGTGCTGCCGGTGCGTGGTTCGGCGGAAGGTTACTCCAATGAAATTCTTGGCTTTCTGGGCACTTCCTGGGCGGCGGGATTCGTCGTCGGTTGCTTTGTCGCGCCTGCCATCGTGCGCCGCGCCGGGCATGTTAGGGCATTCGGGTCCTTCGTGGCGCTGGTGTGCCTGACGGTGCTGATGACCGGCCTTATCATCGACGACACCTCATGGATCGCGCTGCGCGCGCTTACCGGTTTCTGCACGGCCGGAACCTCGATGATCATCGAAAGCTGGCTGAACGAGCGCGCCACCAATGAAAGTCGTGGCATGATCTTCTCGCTTTATATCGCCATCACGCTGCTCGGCGTCGTGGCGGGGCAGATGATCGTGCCGATGGGCGATATCAGCAATACCTCGCTCTTCATGATCTGCGGCATCATCTATTGCATCGCCATTCTGCCGGCCACGCTTTCGAAGGCGGCGAGCCCACAGCCGTTGCAGAAGGTGAAGCTGGATCTGCCGGCCCTTTACCGCAACTCACCGGTTTCCTTCATCGGCATCCTGATGATAGGCATTGCCAACGGCGCTTACGGTACGCTCGGCGCCGTCTTCGGTGCGCGGGCAGGGCTGGACCCGACCATGATCGCCATCATGGTGTCCGTCACGATTTTCGTCGGTGCGCTGGCGCAATTTCCCGCAGGCCGGCTCTCAGACCGGATAGACCGCCGCTATGTGCTGGCCGGGCTGGCCGGACTTGGCGCGGTCGCCGGCCTGGCTGTCGCGGTGGTCCAACCGCATGATGTCTATGTGCTGATTTCGATGATCGCCATTTATGGCGCCGCCGCCAACGCCCTCTATCCCATCGCCGTGGCCCATGCCAACGACTTCGCCGCATCGGAAGACTTCGTCAAGGTTTCCGGTGGTCTGCTGCTGCTTTACGGCATCGGCACCATCATCGGCCCGACGCTCGGCGGCGCGATCATGACCCATTTCGGCCCCTATGCGCTGTTCCTGGTGACGGCTGTGGCGCATCTGCTCATCACCGCCTATGCCATCATCAGAAGCCGCCGGCGCGCTGCGCTTTCCACCGAGGAAAAAGACAATTTCTCGACGATGATGCCAACGACGCCCTCACCGCTCGTCACGCCGGAAAGTATTGCGCTTGACCCGCGCGCGCCGCAATATCCAGGCGACGATGGCGACTATGTGGAAAAAGGAGCAGGCATATGAGCCTCTTTGACGATGACCGTCCGCAAAAACCGGCAGCGCATGAGATCGGAGGCGATCTCAGCCTTCTTTCCGTGGACGAGCTGAGCAGCCGTATCGATCTTCTGCAAGCCGAAATCACCCGACTCGAAGAGGAGAGGACACGGAAATCCGCCGGAAGGCAGGCGGCGGAAAATCTCTTCCGATCCTGATGCGCACTGCAGAATAGGTACACGACTGCACTTCCGCTTCTGTAAGCTACGGCTCAGCCGGCGCCCGAAAATGAATATTACGGGGCAGTCTTTCGTTTACCATTAACCAAAAATTAAGCTTTCTGAGAGATTACTATACATGTCCAGTTCTTCTGGACCTCAGGCATCTTCTCCATACGGCGAATTGGTCTGATTTTTCTCCCTGTTTTACCTTGAGAGCCGCTTTCGCGGCTCTTTTTTTGCCGCTGGCCGGTTTCCGTAAAACTGTGGGTATTAACCCTTCTTTAATAATTGCCTTGCGCATTTCAGGTAAAGATACCATCCTGAAAACACTAAAGGCCGGAACAAAATATCCGGGTCGTCGTTGCCTGACAGTGTGGTGCGTGAGCAGGGATTTAAAGAAAATGTCGGAACAGGTTTTAAATACCATAAGCTTTGCGGGTCGCGCGGCTGCTTCCAACCAGTTCAAGACCCTCTATACCGAAGGCATGACCTTGGTTGAGGAAACGGCAAGTTATCTCGACGGCGCCGGCCGCGCCGCCTCCAAGGTGCTGCCGCGTATGGCCTCGGTGCTTTATGCGGCGGAATCGATGCGCCTCACCACCCGCCTGATGCAGATGGCCTCCTGGCTGCTTCTGCAGCGCGCCGTCAACAACGGCGAAATGACGCGCGATCAGGTTCTGAATGAAAAGAACAAGGTGCGACTCGACAGCTTCAACGTCGACCGCAACGCGCCCGGCTGGAACGACCTGCCGGAATCCTTCCGCGACCTCATCGAGCGCTCGCTGCGTCTCCAGAACCGCATCGCCCTGCTCGACCGCGAAATCTATCGCCCGTCCGAAGCCGCCAAGGTGCCGGACAATGAAAACAGCGTGCAGGCGCAGCTCAATCTTCTGCGCACGGCTTTCTCGATCAACTGAGAAAAGACGATCTTATCCGGACAATTTGAAAAGCAGGCTCACCAGCCTGCTTTTTTCTTTTGCGTGCTACGCGGGCGCGAGCGCCATCGCCGAAAAATGGCAACAAAAAAGCCCGGCAAAACCGGGCTTTTTTTTAAACGATCCGTCCGCAAGAGGATCAGAGGCCGAGGCCGCCGAAACGCTTGTTGAACTTGGAAACGCGACCACCGCGGTCCATAAGCTGCTGGTTGCCGCCCGTCCATGCCGGATGGGACTTGGGGTCGATTTCAAGGTTCATGACGGCGCCTTCCGAACCCCAGGTGGAGCGGGTTTCGTATTCGGTGCCATCGGTCATGACCACCTTGATCGTGTGATAATCGGGATGGATATCAGCCTTCATGACAATCTTCCTGGTTAAGTGACGTGCGGTCCATTTGCCGCAATTGCGTCAACTGAGCCATTTCAATAAATGAAGCCATAGACCAGATGGGCTATGGCTTCCCAATTCGATGCGGAGCCTATACATGAAGGTCGCCCAGATAACAAGAGCCTGCTATCCCCTTGTGAAAGGAGATGGCCAAAGAGGCGGGAATTTTGCCGCACACCGGAAATTCACCCGCAAAAGGCCCAAAACGGCAGGGAATGAGGAGCATAGAGGACGTGGCAGACATTGACGAGCAGAAAGCGGCGAAACAAAGAAGCCTGAAGCCGCTTCTTGGCCTGTTTCCCTATCTCGGGCGTTATCGCGGCCTGATGGCGGCCGCCCTTTTCGCTCTCGTGCTTTCTTCCGCCACGACACTCGCCCTGCCGCTTGCCGTTCGCCGCATCATCGATCACGGATTCCAGACGCCGGATGGCGGCATGATCAACAGCTATTTCGCCATGCTTCTGGCGATTGCCGTTGTCCTCGCTCTCGCCAGCGCCATGCGTTATTATTACGTCATGACCATCGGTGAAAGGGTCGTTGCCGATCTGCGCCGCGATGTCTTTGCCCATCTCACCACCCTGTCGCAGCAGTTTTTCGATAGCAATCGATCCGGCGAGCTGACCTCGCGGCTGACCGCCGATACCGTGCAGATTCGCTCGGCTTTTGGCTCGTCCGCCTCGGTAGCGCTGCGCAATATCATCATGTGCTGCGGCGCGGTGGCGATGATGATCTACACCAGCCCCGGCCTTTCCGGCCTTGCGCTGCTTGCCATTCCCTTCATCGTTTTTCCGCTGATCGCCTTCGGGCGCTCGGTTCGCGCCCGCTCCCGCACCACGCAGGACACATTGGCCAATTCCGCCGCCTATGCTTCCGAGACGATTGCGGCGAGCCGCACCGTGCAGTCCTTTAATGCCGAGGTGCTGGCGAATGCCCGTTATGGCGCTTCCGTGGAAGCCGCTTATCAGGGCGCACGCGCCGCCATCGGCGCCCGCTCCATCCTCACCGCCGTCGCCATTGCGCTCGTCTTCGGCAGCGTTGTCGGCATTCTCTGGTATGGCGCGCAAAGCGTGCTGTCGGGCAGCATGACCGCGGGCACGCTCGGTCAGTTCGTGCTTTATTCGGTCATCGCGGCAAGCGGTCTCGGCCAGCTCTCCGAAGTCTGGGGTGAACTGGCGCAGGCGGGCGGTGCGGCCGAACGGCTTTCCGAACTGCTGAACGAGCACTCGCCCGTCGCGGAACCCACATCGCCCGTCGCCATGCCGCAGCCGCCACGCGGCGAGGCCGAGTTCGAAAATGTCGATTTCGTCTATCCGCTCGCGACAGGGCGGCCGATCGTTTCCGGCCTCTCCTTCAAGGTCAGCGCCGGCGAAACCGTCGCCATCGTCGGGCCTTCCGGTGCCGGCAAGAGCACGGTCTTTTCGCTGCTGATGCGCTTTTACGATCCGCAGCAGGGCCGCATCACCGTCGATGGCACGGATATTCGCGACGTCACCCTTGCCGATCTGCGCGCGCGCCTGTCCATCGTTCCGCAGGATGTGGCGATATTCGCCTCCTCCATTCATGACAATATCGCCTTTGGCCGGCCTGATGCGACGCGCGAGGAAGTGCGCATCGCCGCCATCGCCGCACAGGCCGACAGCTTCATCGAACGTCTCACCGACGGATATGATACGCAGGTGGGTGAACGCGGCGTGACGCTTTCCGGCGGCCAGCGCCAGCGCATCGCCATTGCCCGCGCCATTCTGCGCAATGCGCCAATCCTGCTGCTGGACGAAGCCACCTCGGCGCTGGATGCGGAAAGCGAAACGCTGGTGCAGAAGGCGCTCGATGAGCTAATGAAAACCCGCACCACCATCGTCATCGCCCATCGCCTTGCCACCGTGCTGAAGGCCGACCGCATTCTGGTGATGGATGAAGGCCGCATCATCGAAGAAGGCACGCATCAGAGCCTCATTCGCCAGAATGGCCTTTATGCGCGGCTTGCCCGGCTGCAATTCCAGACCGGGCCGGACGAATTGCGCGCCCAGGCCTAGATCACGCCAGCACTCTGCGCCCCGCGACGCGGCCGGAAAACAGGCAGCCGCCAAGGAACGTGCCCTCCAGCGCATTATAGCCATGCATGCCGCCGCCACCGAAACCCGCCACTTCGCCGGCGGCATAAAGGCCCGGCACCGGCGCACCGGCAGCATCCAGCACCCGCGCCTCAAGATCGGTATGAAGGCCGCCAAGCGTCTTGCGCGTCAGCACATGCAGCCGCACGGCAATCAACGGCCCCATTGCCGGATCGAGCAATCGGTGCGGTTTTGCCGTCCGCATCAGCCGGTCACCGAGATAACGGCGCGCGCCGTGGATGGCCGTTACCTGCGCATCCTTGCTGAAACCGTTTTCGATTTCGCGGTCGCGCGCTTCTATCTGATGGCGGATATGGTCTATATTCAGCCGGTCGTCGCCGCTGATGGCATTCATCGCTGCCACCAGTTCTTCCAGCGTATCCCGAACGGCAAAATCTTCGCCGCGCTCCATGAAGGCACGCACCGGTCCCGGTGGTTCCTTGCCCAGCCGTTTGAGCAGCAGCCTTATATCCTTGCCGGTCAGATCCGGATTCTGTTCCGAGCCTGAAAGCGCAAATTCCTTCTTGATGATCGCCTTGGTCAGAATGAACCAGCTATGGCCGCTGCCGCGTTCGCCAAGCATTTTTAGCGTACCGAGCGTATCGAAACCCGGCATGGCGGGAGCGGCGAGGCGGTTTCCATCCGCATCGCACCAGAAGGACGAGGGACCGGGCAGGATGCGGATACCGTGACCCGGCCAGATCGGATCGTGGTTCTTTACGCCCTCGGTATAATGCCACATGCGGTCACGATTGATGACGGCTCCGCCGGCCGTTTCCGTAATGGCGATCATGCGGCCATCCACATGCGCGGGAACACCGCAGACCATGCTGGCAGGAGGCTGGCCCAGCCGTTCCACCGGCCAGTTGCGCCGCACCAGTTCCTGATTGCCGCCGATGCCGCCGGAACTGACGATGACCGCCGCAGCGGCGAAGATAAAATCGCCCTGCTCTTCCCGGCTGCTCTCTTGCCCGCGTTGCACGGGGTCGGACGCTAGAATCGCACCCGAAATGCCGGTCACCCGGCCGTCGGCGATCTCCAGACGATCGACCCGGTGGCGAAAGCGAAAGGACAGCCGTCCGGTTGCCGCCACGGCCTTCGCCTTTTTTACGAAGGGTGCAAGTACGCCCGGACCCGTGCCCCAGGTTACATGGAAACGCGGAACGGAATTGCCATGGCCGTGGGCAAGGCTGCCACCGCGCTCGGCCCAGCCGACAACGGGAAACCAGCGCATGCCCATGCGGTGCAGCCATTCGCGTTTCTCACCGGCAGCAAAATCGAGATAGGCCTCCGCCCAGCGGCGCGGCCAATAATCCTCCGGACGGTCGAAACCGGCCGAACCGAGCCAGTCCTGTCTTGCAAGATCGAGACTGTCTCGCACCCGCATCCGGCGCTGTTCGGGACTATCGATGAAAAACAGTCCGCCCAGCGACCAGAAGGCCTGCCCGCCAAGGTTCTGCTCACCCTCCTGATCCACGACGCAGACGCTGAAACCCCGCTCAGCCGCCTCGGTTGCCGCCACCAGCCCGGCAAGCCCTGCACCGACAACGACCACATCATAGCCTTCCATCAGCCCCTCCCAGATATGACGGAATTACGTTTACGCGAACGTAAATTCACTTTCATCAGAAGGCAACCGCGATGACGCGGTCCGCGATTTCAGCGCTCGGTAAGCTTGAGTTCGATACGGCGGTTCTGCTGCCGTGCTTCCGGCGTATCGCCTTCGGCAATTGGCTGATATTCGCCGAAACCAGCGGCGACCAGCCGATTTGCCGGCACGCCCTTGGAGATCAGGAATTTCACCACCGAGGTGGCGCGGGCCGAGGAAAGCTCCCAATTGTCCCGGTAACGCCCGGAACCGGAAAGCTGGACATTATCCGTATGGCCATCCACGCGCAGCACCCAGTTGATCTCCGCCGGGATTTCCTTGGCGAGATCGAGCAGCGCGACAGCCAGCTTCTCCATCTCCGCCTGCCCTTCCGGGTTGAGTTCATTGCCGCCGGAGGGGAAGAGCACTTCGGACTGGAAGACGAACCGGTCACCGACAATGCGGATGTTTTCGCGATCCGACAGGATTTCGCGCAGCCGCCCGAAGAAATCGGAGCGATAGCGGTTCAGTTCCTGCACCCGCTGCGCCAGCGCGACATTGAGACGGCGGCCGAGATCGGCGATCTTGACCTGAGAAGAGGCGTCCTTGGCTTCCGAGGCCTGAAGCGCGGCTTCCACCGAGGCGATCTGCGCCCTCAGCGCCGCAATCTGCTGGTTAAGCAATTCAATCTGCGCGGAGGCACGGGAATTGGCCTGTTTCTGGTCGTCCAGTTCGCCGGTCAGGCTACCGATCCGGGCATTGGCGCTTGCGTTGTTGCCAGATCCCGCATCGAGAAGCGACTGCAGGCGCGAGCGCTCGTTTTCGGATGCGGCAAGGGTGGATTGCAGGCTCGCGAGTGCGTCCTCAATATCCTGCTTGTTACCTTTTTCCATGGCCAGAAGTTCGGTCAGTTCCGCAATCTGGCTGTTGAGACGTGTCAGCACCTCATCCTTGCCGGTGATTTCCCGCGACAAAACGAATTGCGCTAGCACGAAGACCGTGAGCAGAAACATGATGGCCATGAGCAGCGTCGAAAGCGCGTCGACGAAACCCGGCCAATAATCCACGCCCCTGTCGCGGCGGCGGTTGCGCGCAAGCGCCATGGCTACTCGCTCCCGTTATCGTGCCGGGTGCGTCCGGAAGATTTCGTGTCGCTGTCGATCCGCGCCGACAGCCGGTCGAGCGTGCGGCGGAGCGATTTCGATTCTTCTTGCTGCGCTTCGATCCAGTCACGCAACATCTGCTGTTCGCTGCGCATGTTCTTGACCAGGCCCTGAATGCCTTCGGCAAGGCTGGTCATGGCCGCAAGCGAGCGCTCGGTGCTGACCACGGCGCCGGGTTCGCCCTTGAACTCCCTCGGCCCTTCCGTGGTATCCGTCACCGAGGAAAGCCAGTTTTCGAGCTGGGTATAAAAACGGTTCTGGGCGCGGCCGGCCTGAAGATCGAGGAAGCCGAGAATCAGCGAACCCGAAAGACCGAGCAGCGACGAGGAAAAGGCCGTTCCCATGCCCGCCAGCGGCGCGGTCAGGCCGGCCTTGAGGGAGCCGAGAATATCGTTACTGTCACCGGCGCTCGGATCGAGCGACTGGATGACATTGCTGATGGCGCCAATGGTGCCGATCAGGCCCCAGAAGGTGCCGAGCAGGCCGAGAAACACCAGCAGGCCGACGAGATAACGCGATGTGTCACGCGTCTCGTCAAGGCGCGTCGCGATGGAATCGAGGATCGTCCGCTGCGTAACGGCAGAAAGCCGGACTTCGCCACGCTTGCCGATCAGCGTGCTCATCGGCGCAAGCAGCTTGGGCGCACGGCCGACCTTTTCGACGCTGCCGGCAGCGCGAAAGGCATTGAACCAGCGCACTTCGGAACGCAGGCTCATCGTCTGCGTGAACACCAGAATGATGCCGATGGCCAGCACGCCGAGAATGAACCCGTTGAGCCCCGGATTGGTCATAAAGGCAGTGTGGGCCTGCCGGTAAAGAATGGCCGCCAGAAAGCCCACGAGGATCAGAAACAGAACCATCGTCCAGAGAAACGGTGTCGGGCTGGACAGCTTGTGGCTGTATTGCCGTGTGGTCACCGGTTTCTCGACGCCAAGATCGAGCAGCTCCGAATCCGCCATAACGTTCGCATTCCCTCTGGTCAGGTATCCAGCGGAAGCTATTTGAAAATTGCGACGATTTGAAGCGAAAAGCCGGTCTTTCGTCACAGGCGTTTCACGAAAACAGCCTGGAACCGGATGACGGAAAATAAAAACACCCGGCGAATATTCGCCGGGCGTCTAAAACTTGCAGAAAACGGCAGGTTTTCCGCCGAAAACCAATCAGCGGCCCGGAATGGGACGGTTGGCGACCTCAACGAGCGCCTTGTGGATATATTCATTGCCGGCAGCGACGGAGCTGCTGCCGAAGATATCCGTACCGCCCTTGATGTCGGAGGCGAAACCACCGGCTTCACGAATCAGCACCAGACCTGCCGCCATGTCCCATGGCGAAAGATCGGCTTCCCAGAAACCGTCGAGACGGCCAGCGGCGACATAAGCGAGATCGAGCGAAGCCGCACCCATGCGGCGGATGCCGGCTGCCTCACCCATGACGTGGCGAAGTTCGACCAGGAACTTGCCGTGATTGCCACGGCCGAGATGCGGCACGCCGCAGCCGATGACGCAATCGGTCAGCGCCTTGCGCGCAGCGACACGGATGCGGCGATCGTTGAGGAACGCGCCGCCACCGCGCTCGGCGGTGTAGAGTTCGTCGGTGGCCGGATTGAAGATCACGCCGGCGACGACTTCACCGTTACGCTCGAGCGCGATGGAAACCGCGAAATGCGGAATGCCGTGCAGGAAGTTGGTGGTGCCATCCAGCGGATCGACGATCCAGCGATGTGCGCCGTCCGTGCCTTTTTCCTCGCCGCCTTCTTCACCCAGAAAATCGTAGGTCGGGCGGGCCTTCATCAGCTCGTCGCGCACGATCTTCTCGGCTTTCAGGTCCGCCTGCGAGACGAAATCGCTCGGTCCCTTGACCGAGACCTGAAGGTTCTGCACTTCACCGAAGTCACGCGACAAAGACTTACCCGCCTTGATGGCGGCCTGAACCATGACATTGAGAAGGGCTGAACGGGCCATCGATGTTGTTTCCTGGAAAGCTTGCGAACCGCCCGGAAGCTCACCGGGCAGGCACGTCATTATTTTCTTGAATTGAAAGTTTGCGGTTCAAGACCACAAAACGCGCGGAAATTCAAGGCAAAAAGCCCATGGGTCAACGCCGGCGTGGCAAGGCTACCCTTCCATCACGTCGGGCGGAAACGATTTGCGGCCTCAATCGCCTTCTTCTGCTGCTCGTCGGTGATGCCGAGATAGAAGTCCTCGAGAGACGGATCCTTCAGCCCGGCGCGGCGGGAAAGCACATACCATTTGGCCGCTTCGACCGGATCCGGCCGGGTGCCGAGCGCCTGAATGTAAAGATGCGCCACCTTGTTCTGCGCCACGACATTGCCGCGCTGTGCCGCACCGTAGAGCCAGCGGAAGCCCTCATCCAGATTGCGCTCACCGCCGAAACCATTGACCAGCCAGATGCCGAGATCGACCTGCGCGGTATCGTAGCCCGCCTTCGCGGCCCGTGTCAGCCAGTCCCGCGCCTTTGTCTTCTTCTCGGCCGGCACATCCTTGAGCGACCAGTAAATCTGCGACACCGCATATTGCGCATCGGCAATGCCCTGTTCAGCGGATTTCTCATAGAACGGCAAAGCCATCAAAAGACCCTTGGCGCCGGGATTTTCCGAAACCAGTATCTGGCCCCAGTTGAACTGGGCAGAGGCGTTGCCGGCTTCCGCCGCACGGCGCATGAAATCGTCGGCTTTCGCCTTGTCCCGGGTGACGAATTTGCCTTCCATCAGGATCAGCGCGAATTTGAACATGGCGACGGGATCGCCACCCTGAGCCGCCTGCTGGTACCAGAAAGCAGCCGTCTTCTCGTCACGGGCGATGCCCAGACCACGCGACATCATTTCCGCCACCAGCGTCTGGGCGGCTGCGTCACCGTTCTGCGCGCGGTTCAGCGCCTTGTCGAGCGCCTGCACATATTCGCCGCGCTGGAAATGCCCGTAAGCTTCGTCCACCCGGCCCTTGAATTCCTTTTCAGGCGGCAGCGCCGGCAGCTCCGCGCCCATGCGCTGATAGACATTCACGCCTGCCGACGGCTGCAAGTCCTTCTGCTCTTCGGATTGCACCCTGCCCTGACGGGTAGGCTGAGCCTCATTTTCCAGCTGGCGGGAAAGTGCATTGCTTTCGCTCTGCGGCCCGGACTGGGCAAAAGCAACACCCGCCGGCGCGCCGAAAGCGAGCGCCAGCAGCGAAACGGAAAGGCAGAGGTGAACCGAGCGCATGATCATCGCCTGTATCAACCGTCAAACCGTGGCGCTTTTTCGTCAAGCAGGGCGTTGATTTCAGAAACGGCCTGGGCAGCGCCACTGGCGTTATCGAAAACACCGCTGCGCATCGCCACGAACTCCACACCGGTCTCGGCCACTGCAACCACCGAGGACACATCGGTACCACCCATGACGATGGCCGGGATTTCGATCATCGAGGCCCACCACTCGCCGAGCGCCAGGTTTTTGGGGTGCGCTTCCGGCTTGATGTCCCCTTCGAGCTTTCCGAAAAACACATAATCCGGATTGGCCTCGCCCTGCTCCAGCGCCTTGTGACGGTCATCCGCATTGCCGCCGCCGACGATGAGCTTCGGCGTGAACTTTTCCACGGCCTCGGCAAGCGCCTCGCCATTGCCAACCACATGCAGGCCATCCGCCTTCACGCGACCGGCAACGCGGCTGTCACCGGCGATGAGCGCTGCCGCACCTGCCTTCTGGACAACCGGCACGATCAGTTCGGCGCGTTTCTGGAAAGCGGCGTCATCCAGACCATATTGCGGAATGATGACGGAAGCGACATCGCCACCCCGCAATGCGTCTTCCACCTCTGTCGCCTGCTTTTGCGCGTCGTCCGATTGCGGAACGATCAGGACAAGGCGGCAACGATCTTCAACTAGGGTCATCGGTTCGTCCATTTCAGACAGAAGACGCTTACCGCGCAATCTGCACTCGTTTTCATATGACAAATCCGATAAACCGGACCGGCGAAAGGATCAACCGTCCATCCATGCTCACCGATTTTCATTTTTATCTCGTCGCCATCCCCGCAGTCGTGCTCGTCGGCCTTTCCAAGGGCGGGCTGGGCGGCGCTCTCGCCCTGATGGGGGTGCCGCTGATGGCGCTTGCCGTATCGCCCGTGCAGGCGGCGGCCATCTTCCTGCCGATCCTGATCGTCATGGATATCGTGGCGCTTTTTGCCTGGCGGCACTACAACCACCGGGAAACGCTCCTCATCATGCTGCCGGGCGCAATCGCCGGTATCGCGCTCGGCTGGGCGACCTCAAGCCTCATTTCCGCGGACGCCATGCGTCTCGTCGTCGCCTCTGTCACGATCCTGTTCGTGCTGCGTTATTTCTATGAGAGCTTCAAAAGCCGCAAGGGCCAGGAAATTCCGGCCAAGCCGCAAAGACCGGTGGCTGCGACCCTCTGGTCCAGCCTGTCGGGTTATGCGAGTTTCGTGGCCCATGCGGGCGGTCCGCCCTTCCAGATCTATGTTCTGCCGCTGAAGCTCGATCCAAAGACCTATACCGGCATGAGCGTGCGCTTCTTCGCCATCATGAATGCGATCAAGCTCATTCCCTATTTCGCGCTCGGCGCGCTGGACGCCACCAACCTCAAGACATCGGCAAGCCTGCTGCCGGTGGCGATGCTGGCGACGCTTGCCGGCGCCAGGGTGGTGAAATATCTGAAACCCGCCGTGTTTTACCCACTCATGTATGCCATGGCGCTGATTGCGGCGCTTAAACTGCTGTGGGATGGACTGCCGTTCTAAATCCGACAATAAAAAAGCTCTGGCAGCAGGTTTTCGCCGCCAGAGCTCGAAAGGCTCAGACCGTCGACCCTTCATTCATCGAAGGCCGACGGTCTGGCATAAATCAATGTCTTGTCGAGGCCTTGAGCCTCTGCAGTTCATCCTTCAGGCGCAGTTTTCGACGTTTAAGGTCCGCGATCTCTCTATCGTCAGACGACGGGGAAGCAAGAATACTTTCGAGCTCCTCCTCCAGAGCACCGTGTTTCTTTTCGAGCGATGCAATATGAGCCTGAATGGTCATGCGGCACGTCCTTCCTTTTTGAACCTACCTCCAGCTCTCCATCGCTGGAGTTTCAGGTTTGCGACGACAATGTGACACGGATCGACCGGCTTGTCGAAGGCGAAATGAAGGCAATAAGTGGGCAATTTGGTCGCAAGGGATAACTTCCCGTTACCGCGATTTGATGATAGAGCCTCCAGAACGGATGACATACGCGCCGGACACTCTCCGGCTGGCATAAAATGGGGATGACGAGATGCCCGATCAGGACCAGGCGGACATCAGGCTCACGCTGGCGCGGCTGCGCCAGGAGCATGAGGATTATGACGCGGCGATCAACGCGATGATCCAGACCAGCTGCGATGCGCTGAGAATACAGCGCATGAAAAAGAAGAAGCTGGCCGTCAAGGACAAGATGACCCAGCTCGAAGACCAGGTCATTCCCGATATCATCGCCTGAGCCCGGAGACATTACGTGACAGCAGAAACGCCCCCCGTCGCCATCATCATGGGCAGCCAGTCCGACTGGGAGACCATGAAGAACGCCGCCGATACGCTGGATGCGCTCGACATCGAATACGAAGCCCGCATCATTTCCGCCCACCGCACCCCGGACCGGCTTTATGACTTCGCCAATGGCGCGAAGGACGAAGGCTTCAAGGTCATCATCGCCGGTGCGGGCGGCGCCGCCCATCTGCCGGGCATGACGGCCTCGATGACGCCGCTTCCGGTGTTTGGCGTTCCGGTTCAATCGAAGACCATGTCCGGTCAGGACAGCCTCTATTCCATCGTGCAGATGCCCGCCGGCATTCCGGTCGGCACGCTCGCCATCGGCAAGGCCGGCGCGATCAACGCCGCCCTTCTCGCCGCCGCGGTTCTGGCGCTGAGCGACGAGGACCTCGCCGACCGGCTGGATGCCTGGCGTGCGCGCCAGTCGGCGGCTGTCGCGGAATATCCCATGGATAGCGCCCAGTGACGACAAAAGTGATGGCAAAGACGACCAACCTGACCATCGGCATCATCGGTGGCGGGCAGCTCGGGCGTATGCTAGCTATGGCCGCAGCCCGTCTCAACCACCGTACCATCGTGCTGGAACCGCAGGCCGATTGTCCGGCTGCGCAGGCCTGCAACGAACAGATCGTGGCGGAATATGACGATGAAAACGCGCTTGCGGAACTCGCAAGCCGTTGCGATGTCGTGACCTACGAATTCGAGAACGTGCCTGTCGCGGCCGCCGAAAAGCTCAGCCTCTCCGTTCCCGTCTATCCGCCTCCGAAAGCGCTCAGCGCCTCGCAGGACCGGTTGACGGAAAAACGCTTCCTCAACGGCTGCGGCATCCCGACCGCCGATTTCCGCGCCGTGGACAGCCAGGAAGAGCTGGAGGCCGCATTGGCCGCCTTCGGCGGCAAGGGCGTGCTGAAAACCCGCCGCATGGGTTATGACGGCAAGGGCCAGCGCCTTTTCCGCGGTGGGGAAGACCTTACAGGCGCTTTTGCGGCGCTCGGCGGCGTGCCGCTGATTCTCGAAAGCTTCATCTCCTTCGAGCGGGAAATTTCGATCATTGCCGCCCGTTTCCAGGACGGCGCCGTTGCCTGTTACGATCCCGCCGAGAATGTCCATCTGAACGGCATTCTACACACGTCCACCGTTCCGGCCGCACTTTCTGACGCCGCCAGGGAGGTTGCCGTGCAATCGGCGGAAAAGCTTCTGGCCGCGCTCGATTATGTCGGCATCATCGGCATCGAGTTTTTCGTCCTGCCGGATGGTTCGCTGGTCGCCAATGAAATGGCACCACGCGTTCACAATACCGGCCACTGGACGGAGGCGGCCTGCGTAATCTCGCAATTCGAACAGCATATCCGGGCCGTATCGGGCCTTACGCCCGGCAGCACGGATCGCCATTCGGATTGCGTCATGACCAACCTCATCGGCGACGACATCGACGATGTGCCGGCATGGCTGTCGAAAAAAGACTGTCTCGTGCATCTCTACGGCAAGACGGAAGCACGGCCGGGCCGCAAGATGGGCCATGTGACCGAGCTTTTGCGCACAGGAAAAGCCTAGTCTTTTAAGGCAAAGACACGGGCAAGTGTTGACAGGCAGGGCTCAAACGGGTATCTGCCTGCCAACCGAAAAGAGCGCGCCCCGTTGCGCGCTTTTGATTGTTTGAATAAGCACGGCAGAAACCGTGCAAAACTGCGGACCAGTAAAATGAAGATCAAGAATTCGCTTAAAGCGCTTAAGGCCCGTCATCGCGATAACCGCCTGGTTCGCCGCAAGGGCCGCGTCTACATCATCAACAAGCAGAACCCGCGCTTCAAGGCTCGTCAGGGCTGATTGACTGCGACTGCGGTTCGCGATCAGGCTCGCGGATCACTTTGTTGACAGAGCAGAAGTTTGCATTTGATATTGGGCGCAGTCGGGTTAAGCTTTAACCCATGCGCCCAAATCGTTTTTGCACGGCTATCATCCTCGCTCAGGGCTTCCTGTTTTCAAGCCTCCCGATTCCGGGAATGGCTGCCATTGCCCATGCGGCGGACGGGCAATCGCCTGCTGTTGCGGACTCCGCACCTTCACCCGCCAAGACGATCGACACGCTTTTCGCATCGCTGAAAAAAGAACGGAATGCGGTCAAGGCGCGCAGCATCGCCAACCAGATCGCCTCCGAATGGAATGATTCCGGCAGCGCAACGGTCAATCTGCTGATGCAATGGGCGGGCGAAGCCGCCGACGAAAAGCGCAACGCCGCCGCTTACGATTTTCTCGACCAGGTCATTCTGCTCGATCCGGACTATGTGCAGGCGCCCTATCGCCGCGCCATGGTGCATTTTGCCGATGGCGACACCCGCAAGGCGATGGCGGATATCAACCTGACGCTGGAAAGGGAACCGCGCTATTTCCCGGCGCTGGCAAGCCTTGCCAACATCCTCGAAGCCTCGGGCCGCGACGAGCTGGCGCTGAAGGCGTGGGAACGTTATCTGGCGCTCTACCCCGCCGACAAGGACGCCCGCAAGGAGGCCGTCGACCTTTCGGAAAAGCTGGCCGGCACACGCGGCTGAATTCGCGAGATGCTCAAACAAAAATCGCCGCAAAAGCGGCGATTTTTCATTGAGGCGTTTCCAGCCGATCATTCCATGCCGAGCGCGGCCATATAGGTCTGGAGAATCGTTTCTTCCTCGATGCGCTCATTGGCATCCTTCTTGCGCAGGCGGATGATGGTGCGGATCGCCTTGGTGTCGTAACCACGGCCCTTCGCCTCGCCCATGACATCCTTGATATCACCCTGAATGGCGGCCTTTTCTTCTTCGAGGCGCTCGACGCGCTCGATGAACTGGCGCAGTTCCGCGGCGGCGACGGTTTCGGTGGTGCTGGTATCGTCCATCATATCATCCTTCATTGGCGGCCCGCATGCGAGCCCTGTTCATTATATCCGGGCGAAGCCTTCGCCGGTCGCTGCCGGCGGGCAGCAGAATTCCGGCCTGTGAACTGCCCACTGAAAGGCGTCGCGTCAAGTCGTTTCCGTCGATCGGGGTTATTCCCTGAGCCTGTTCTGCTCAAAGGCGGCTTTCTGGGCATCACTCGCCTCCGCCTGATATTTTTCCTTCCAGTCCTCATAAGGCATGCCGTAGACGATTTCCCGGGACTCTTCCTTGCTGAGCGGAACACCGGCCTCCTCGGCCGCTTCCCGGTACCAGTTGGACAGGCAGTTGCGGCAAAAACCCGCGAGATTCATCAGGTCGATGTTCTGCACGTCGTGACGTTCGCGAAGGTGCTGCACAAGACGGCGAAATGCCGCCGCCTCGAATTCGACCTGCCGATTGTCGTTTTCATTCGTCATGGCAAAACTCCAGGCTCAATAGGGACCGGTGCGGGAGGCGAACAGCTGATATTCATGCAGGACGGGATCGTCGTTCATTGCGGCGAAAATGGGAGCGAGCCGGTCCGACCATTCGGCGATCCCCTCTTCATTCGCGATCAGATCCTGCCGAACCTCGAGAAGCGCATGCGGTATGCCCTTCATCATGCAATGGCGATACATGGTATCGCCCTTCAATGCACCGTCATAGGGTTCGTTGTCACCGACGAGGATGTCGCCCGTGGCCCGCAGATGCGCCAGGAGCGGATCGACCGCGCGATGATCCGTATCCCACAGAACCGCCGCATGCCATGGCCGCGGCGTTTCCTTCCAGAACGGCGTGTAGGAATGCAGCGACAGAACCAGCGGCGCTTCTTCCGATGCCTCGGCCACGCCGGTCAGCACACGATCCACGGCATTGTGATAGGGCCGGTGAAAAATCTCGATCCGCCTTTGCCATTCCTCGTCCGAAATCGGATGGTTGCCGGGAATGATCGCCCCGTCCGAAATCTTCATGATGAGAGTGGGATCGTCCTCGCCGCGATTCGGATCGATGAGCAGCCGCGAAAACCGCCCGAGCACCGCCGGCACGCCAAGGCGCGCGGCAAGTGAGCGTGTCAGCCCCTCTATACCGATATCAAATGCGATATGGCGATGAAAAGCGGTTTGCGGAAGGCCAAGTTTGCCGTAGTGTGCCGGCAGGAGGTTCATGGCATGGTCCGCCAGAAGAACCATGCCTTTGTCATAATCGCCTTCTATGATTTCATAGGGTATGAAGTCGTTCATCGATGATTTTCTGGGGCAGGATTGAGGAGAGAAGCTTGATGGCATGGCTTGAGGCCGGGCGCAAGTTGCGGCGAAAGAACAGCCATCTACCTTATCGCACTCACGATCCCACGAACAATATAATCGATTAAAATCGCGTTGACTTTCTTGGGCGGCCACGCCAAGAAGTGTGTTCATTATAACCATGGAATCCGGATGGAAGCCGTGACTCAGTCATCTCTCGCTCTTCCTCGCCACTTTCGGCATATCGCCCGTCTTTTTTCCGCAGCGGCATTGTTTCTGACCCCGTTCATGATCGCGGCGCCCGCGCATGCGGATTTTCGCGTGTGCAACAGCACGCAGAACCTCGTGGGGGTCGCAATCGGCTACCGGGCACAGGAGGGCTGGGTCAGCGAAGGCTGGTGGCAGGTCCCCTCCTCGACCTGCGCGACGCTGATCGAGGGTGAGCTGCAGTCACGTTATTATTATCTCTATGCCGAAGATGCCGCCCATGGCGGCCGCTGGACCGGTGACGTCAACATGTGCGTGGCGGAAAACGAGTTCAAGATCAACGGCGTGGACGATTGTTTTGCCCGCAGCTTCCAGAGAATGGGTTTCAAGGAATATGACACGGGCAGACAGGGCAGCTGGATGGTCCAGCTCTCCGATACGCCAGGCACACAGGGAAATCAAAACTGATGAAGCGTAACCGCAAAGTCAAAATTCTTGCAACTCTCGGCCCGGCCTCTTCCGAAGAGGCGATGATCGAGAAGCTGCATCTTGCTGGCGCAGATCTTTTCCGGATCAACATGAGCCATGCGAGCCACGACGTGATGCGGACGCTCATTCAGCGTATCCGTTCTGTCGAGAGCCGTACCGGCCGCCCCATCGGCATTCTGGCCGACCTGCAGGGTCCCAAGCTGCGCGTCGGAAAATTCGCCGAAGGCAAGGTCGAACTCGTTCCGGGCCAGACCTTCACGCTGGACAATAACGACACGCCCGGTGACAACACCCGCGTTTTCCTTCCCCATCCGGAAATTCTCGAGGCGGTCAAGCCCGGCCATCGCCTGCTGATCGACGACGGCAAGCTGCATCTGCGCGCTGAAAAGAGCGACGGCAAAAGCATCGTCACCACCGTCATTTCCGGCACCCGCATTTCTGACCGCAAGGGCATCAGCCTGCCGGATACGTTGCTCGGCGTCGGCGTTCTGACCGACAAGGACCGCGTCGATCTCGACGCCGTTCTCGCCACCGGCGAAGTCGACTGGGTGGCGCTTTCCTTCGTCCAGCGTCCGGAAGACCTTGCGGAAGTTCGCAAGATCGCACGCGGCCGCGTCGGCCTGATGTCCAAGATCGAAAAGCCGCAGGCTGTCGAGCGCATCGAGGAAATCATCGAACTTTCCGACGCGCTGATGGTCGCCCGTGGCGATCTCGGCGTCGAAATGCCGCTGGAAGCCGTTCCGGGCATCCAGAAGCAGCTGACCCGCGCCTGCCGCCGCGCCGGCAAGCCGGTCGTGGTCGCCACGCAGATGCTGGAATCGATGATCACCGCGCCTGTGCCGACCCGCGCCGAAGTCTCCGACGTCGCCACCGCCGTCTTCGAAGGCGCAGACGCCATCATGCTCTCTGCTGAATCCGCCTCCGGCGACTATCCGGTCGAAGCGGTTTCCACCATGGCATCCATTGCCAGCACGGTGGAGCAGGACCCCTATTATTCCAATATCATCTATGCGCAGCGCGCCCAGCCGGAACCGACCGGTGCCGACGCCATTTCGCTTGCCGCCCGCCAGATCGCCGAAACCCTGAAGCTTGCGGCGATCGTCACCTATACGTCCTCGGGCACGACCGGCCTGCGCGCCGCGCGCGAACGGCCGCAGGTTCCGATCATCGCACTGTCGCCGATCATCCAGACCGCCCGCCGACTGTCGGTCGTCTGGGGCCTGCACTGCGTCGTCACCGGCGATGCCAGCGACCTCGACGACATGGTGAACCGCGCTTGTCGCATCGTGGTTTCCGAAGGTTTCGGCAAGCCGGGCGATCGTATCATCATCTCCGCAGGCGTGCCGCTCGGCACTCCCGGCGCAACCAATATGGTCCGCATCGCCTATATCGGCTCGGACGGCCAGAGCGGCGTCTAAAGCTTCAATATACAGCATAAAAAAACCCGCCGGTAACGGCGGGTTTTTTGTTGGCCTCTCGGCCGTCTTACTTATGAAAACAGGCTCAGTGCATCTTCACCGGCGTGCTGAAGCGGCTGGATTCGATGGCAACGGCACCGGGCTTGAAGCTCGCCGAGGTGGCGGAAGCCGACATGTCGCTGCTGAGCATGCGGTTGGCGACAACACGCGGCGCCTTCACCGAGCGCCCAGTCGTACCCTTGTTCTGGTTGAGCGCCCAATCCGAAATCAGATCCTGCGTCAGGCGTCCACCGCCCACCATGGCCTGCTGGGAAACGGCGGCATCCTGCCTGCTCGGGCGCGAACCCTTGGTCGGCATGCCGGCGCTGAGGCCGCCATTGATGGCGGGCTTCAGGTCGAAAGCATCACCGAAGCCAGCCTGCGGTTCAGCCTTGGCCGTTTCAGCGGGTGCGACGGTAACCTTGTGGTTGACGGCGGCCGGGAATGGCGCGGCTGTCGGCATGGCAGCCGACTGGACCTGCGACCGGGCGGCCTGACCGCTCTGTTCAAGAGCCGCAACCACCGTCGGCGAAAGCGTATCCTCCTGCGCTTCGGCAAGATCGTCCTCACCTTCGGGGTCGGCATTGGCCGCCGCCAGCAGGGCTTCCGCCACGGCCGGACGATTTGCGGGAACCGGAACAGAAGCGAGTTCGCCGGTCGCAGCCGGTGTCGCACCATCTGCGGAAGCCGTCAGGATCGATCCTTCCGCATCACCTTTCATGCCACGGGGCCCAAGAAGTGTAGGCACCGGCACGGATACTTCAGCCAGATCGGCAAATTGCTGGCGCTCGGCCGGCGCGGAAGCCGGAGTCGGCGTGGTCGCTGCCTGCAGGGCATCCTGTGCGGCATTGCGGGCCGGCGAATAAAGCGCGGTCGCAAGGCCGGTATTGGCTGGCGGCTGGTTGCCGAAGGCAGGTCGGGCCGTCGGCAGCGGCGCATCGTTCACGCCGGGAAGCGCCTGTGCCGAAGCAACTGCAATTGTGGGTTCAGGCTCGGGAGCCGCCTGCTGCGGAGCCGCCGGACGGGCGACAGCCGGGCGTTCTGCGGGCTCCGGCGCTGCGATGCTATCGGGATCTTCATCCTCGTCGCCGCCACCGCCAAAGAGGGCCTGCAACAGGGTCTTGCGCTTGCCGCCGCCAGATGAGGCTGGGCCGGCACCGGCGCTGGAAGCAACCTGAATGGAGGAGGAGCTGACGCGCTTCTTGTAATCGGCAAGCGCCTGCTCGTAACCGGGAAG
Source organism: Agrobacterium sp. 22-223-1 (assembly GCF_053522385.1). Classification (NCBI taxonomy): domain Bacteria; kingdom Pseudomonadati; phylum Pseudomonadota; class Alphaproteobacteria; order Hyphomicrobiales; family Rhizobiaceae; genus Agrobacterium; species Agrobacterium sp. 22-223-1. The sequence goes on along the minus strand of NZ_JBNWCN010000002.1, from coordinate 298,905 downwards.
CGGCTTGCCGTCGGAAGGAAGATGCAGCGTATTGCCGTTCGGGAAGATGCGGACGAGTTCCTGGCGGCTCATGCGCGGCCAGGCGCGAACGCCGCCGACATCCATGTGCACGAAGGGAGAGCCCGACGTCGGATAGAAACCGACGCCACCGATCTGCATCTGCATACCGATTTCACGAAGGCGAGCGAGCTTCACACCGGGGATATAAAAATCCATGGCCTTGCCGAGCATGTGCTGGCTTTTTTCCGCGACACCCTTGGTGCGTGTCCGCAGCAAACCGTTGGTCTCCGGCGAGCGGAAGGCCGAAACGACGTTGATATAGTCGGTCGCGCCGCTGCGGCGATAAACTTCCCAGACGAGATCGAAAAGGCGCGGGTCCATGCGTGTCGGCTGGTTGCGACGCCAGTCACGCAGGAAGCGGTTCAGCTCCTGCAGACCTTTCTGGTCATATTTTCCATTGCGCTTGAAGGTGATGACCGCCTTCTCGCGTGTATGGATATAATACAGTTTGAGGCTGCGCGTCTCGGCGGCGGCTTCCGTCGCCGAAACACCTACGAAAGGCATTGCGGCGAGCATCAGGCAGGCAAAGGTGACAGCGCGCGCCGACAGCTTCGTGCATATATCCTTGATCAAGCCGCGCGCGATCTTTGTCGAAAGCGCGTTATTCCGATGCAGATATGGCAATTCGATCCCCGCCTGGAAGACAATTTCTGTCACATTGCCTCAAATGAACGTCAAATACGGTGACACGATGGCAAAATTGCCACACACATACAACCTTCCTCTACATAGTGAATCAGCCACTAACAAGAGGTTTATAGACGGTAAGCGGATATCCTTGCTCAGAAGTTAACGAATTTACGATCTGCCTTCGAATGCGGGGTTTGTGCGGTCAGGCTGCATCTCGAAGGGGATCGTCGGGATCGATGCCATAATCCTTCAGCTTTCGGTAAAGAGTCGAACGGCCGATGCCGAGCTTTCTGGCGACCTGGCTCATCTGCCCGCGATAGAAGCGCAGGGCGAAACGGATGAGCTCCTCCTCGATCTCGGCCAGTTTGCGGATATTGCCCGATTCATCCATGCTGGAGATCAGGTTTCCGCCCCGGTAGATGGTGGTGGAAATATCCGACGGCTCCTCGATGACGGCGTGGTTTTCAGCGGCCGGTGGCGGAGCCGGTGAATAGGCCGCAAGCTTCAGCGACGCTCCCGATGGTGTGCGGATGACATCGTCCGCATCGTCGCCGGTCGAAAATTCCGGCAGCTGAAGCGCGATCTGCGGAAAATCGGAATCCGACAGTTCCTCGCCCTGCGAGAGCACCACGGCGCGGAAGACGGCGTTTTCGAGCTGGCGGATATTGCCCGGCCAGTCATAGGCCGTCAGCAGCGCCAGCGCGCTGGCGTTGAGGCCGACGGGATTGGGCAATTTCTGTTCCGCCGAAAAGCGCTCGGCAAAAACCCGCGCCAGATGGGGAATATCTTCCTTGCGGCGGCGCAGCGCCGGAATGGTGATCGGGAAGACGTTGAGGCGATAATAAAGGTCTTCGCGGAAGCGGCCTTCCTTCACCTCTTCGATGAGGTTCTTGTTGGTGGCGGAGATCAGCCGCACATTCACCTTCTGCACCCGTGCGGAGCCGACGGTTTCGATTTCGCCCTGCTGGACCGCGCGGAGCAGCTTCACCTGCACGTCCAGCGGCAGATCGCCGATTTCGTCGAGGAACAGCGTGCCGCCATCCGCCTCCATGAATTTGCCGACATGTTTTTCCGTCGCGCCCGTGAAGGCTCCCTTTTCGTGGCCGAAGAGGATGCTTTCCACGAGATTATGGGGAATGGCGCCGCAATTGACGGTGATGAACGGCTTGCTCGCCCTGTCTCCGGCCGACTGGATGGCGCGAGCGACCATTTCCTTGCCCACACCGGATTCGCCTTCCAGCACCACGGGAATGCTGGACTGGGCGGCGCGCTGCGCGAGTTCAATGACCCTCAGCATTGCGGGGCTTGCGGAAACGATATCGGTAAAATTCACTGCATTGCTCCGTCCGCGCCGGCCCGTGCGGGCCTTTGCCTCTCTCCTGTCGAGCTTGAGCGCATTGGAGATGGCAGCGCCGATCCTTTCCGGCGAAACCGGCTTGACGACAAAATCGAAAGCGCCGGCGCGCATGGCCTGCACGACGGTATCGATGCCGCCCTGCCCCGTCTGGACAATGACGGGAACATCGGTGCCGAGTTCGCCGATAGCTTTGAGAAAGGTAAGCCCGTCCATTTCAGGCATCATGAGGTCGAGGACGATGACATTGATCTCGCCGCTATATTGCTTGAGCAATTCCAGCCCCGCCTTGCCGTTTTCGGCGAGCAAGGCGAGATGCCCATAACGTTCCACCGCATTTTTGAGCAGGCGGCGCTGGACGGGATCATCGTCTATCACGAGAACATGCGCGGTCATTTTTAGCTCCGGTTTCCGGTTTATGGACCTGCTTCATGCGGTCCCTTATTCCGCACTCTGGCATGGGAGACTTGAACATCCAGTTTTGAGAATTGCTTGCATTTTATCCATTGCCGCGGGAAACAAGGTCCCCATATGCTTCGCACGCATAATCAGAAGGACACGTTCGATGACCCTCAACCGCCCTACCCCGCAACCCGTCTTCTCCCTTGCCGAAACCGCCGGTCCGGCGCTTGGCGACCTGCCCGGCTGGAAGCTCTCGGACCTCTATCCGTCGGGCGATTCGCCGGAATACAAGGGCGATCTCGAGAAGGCGGCGTCGATGGCGGCGGCTTTCGAGAAGAAATGGAAGGGCAAGCTTGAAGCTGCCGCGAAGGCGACGGGCGAAAAGGGCATCGGAGCTGCGCTAAAGGAATATGAAGCGCTGGACGATCTCATCGGCCGCATCGGCTCCTTTGCCGGGCTCACCTATTTTTCCGATACGTCGAACCCGGCGAATGGCAAGCTTTACGGCGATGCCCAGGCGAAGCTGACGGATATTTCCTCTCACCTCCTGTTCTTCACCCTTGAACTCAACCGCATCGATGACGCCACGATGGATGCCTGCATGGCGAATGACGCCGTAGCGGGGCACTACCGCCCATGGCTGGTGGATTTGCGCAAGGACAAGCCGCACCAGCTCGACGACCAGCTGGAGCAGCTGTTCCTCGAAAAATCGATGACCAGCGCGGCGGCCTTCAACCGCCTGTTCGACGAGACGATGGCCGATCTGCGTTTCGACATAGACGGTGCGAGCCTGCCGCTGGAAGTGACGCTCAACATGCTGCAGGAGCCGGAGCCGGAAACCCGAAAGAAAGCGGCTCAGGCGCTGAGCGCCACCTTCAAGGACAATCTGCGCGTCTTCACGCTCATCACCAACACGCTTGCCAAGGACAAGGATATTTCCGACCGCTGGCGCAAATTCGAGGATATTGCCGATAGCCGTCATCTCGCCAACCGCGTCGAGCGCGAGGTGGTCGATGCCTTGGCGGCGGCGGTCAAGAAGGCCTATCCGCGCCTCTCGCATCGTTATTACGCCATGAAGGCGAAATGGCTCGGCATGGAGCAGATGAATTATTGGGACCGCAACGCGCCGCTTCCCGATACGTCGAACACGATCATTCCCTGGGATGAGGCAAAGGACACCGTGCTTTCCGCCTATGGCAATTTCGCCCCCGAGATGGCCGACATTGCCCGCCGTTTCTTCGATGAAGAATGGATCGACGCGCCGGCCCGCCCCGGCAAGGCGCCGGGCGCCTTCGCGCATCCGACCGTGCCCTCAGCCCATCCTTATGTGCTGGTCAACTATCTCGGCAAACCGCGTGACGTGATGACGCTTGCCCACGAACTCGGCCACGGCGTTCACCAGGTTCTGGCCGGCGAACAGGGCGCCTTGATGTGCGCGACGCCGCTGACGCTTGCCGAGACCGCCTCCGTCTTCGGGGAAATGCTGACCTTCCGCAAGCTGCTCGACGACACCAGGGATATCCGGGAACGCAAGGCCATGCTCGCCCGCAAGGTCGAGGACATGATCAACACGGTCGTGCGCCAGATCGCTTTTTATGAATTCGAGCGCAAACTGCACACCGCCCGCAAACAGGGCGAACTGACCTCCGAGCAGATCGGCGAATTGTGGCTGTCCGTTCAGGCCGAGAGCCTGGGCCCGGCGATCCGGATTTCCGAAGGCTACGAGACATGGTGGACCTACATCCCCCATTTCATTCACTCGCCCTTTTACGTTTATGCCTATGCCTTCGGCGACTGCCTGGTGAACTCGCTCTATGCGGTTTACCAGAAGGCCGAGACGGGTTTTCAGGAGAAATATTTCGAGCTTCTGAAGGCGGGCGGCACCAAGCATCATTCGGATCTTCTGAAACCCTTCGGCCTCGATGCGACCGATCCCTCCTTCTGGGACAAGGGGCTTTCGATGATCGAGGGGCTGATCGACGAGCTCGAAGCGCTGGATAATAAACAGGCTTAATCTCTTCCGCCGGCAGGGCTATCCTATTTCGGACAAGCTTTGCCGGTTGATATTGCCGGCGGAAGACACCGGCAACAATTCAGGCGACGAGCACAGGCAATGAAACGCAAACCCGCCGATCTGACCTTGAGGGAAACCCTGCGCTGGGAGCCGCAGACCGGCTTTCAGCGCATCGACCAGCATATGCGCCGATTGCTGCGCTCCGCCGACGCGCTCGGTTTTCGCGCGCCGGTCAATGCGGTTCAGGTTCTGGAAAAAAAGGTGGGCGGCGAAAAGCCGCTCTGCGTCAGGCTGGTGATGAACTACAAGGGCGAACTCGAGGTCGAAACCGCCGACTTCCAGCCCTTGCGGCAGGATGCCGTCTGGCGGGTTCGCATCGCCCGGCAAACCACGCTCGATTCCACCGACACCTTCTATCGTCACAAGTCTTCGCGCCGCGAGCCCTATGATGCCGCCCGGGCCGAATTTTCAGCCGGAGAGGCCGACGAGGTGCTGCTGCTCAACGAGCGCGGCGAGTTGTGCGAGGGATCGTCGACAAGCATTTTCGTCGAAATGCCGGATGGGCAATTGCTGACGCCGCCGCTCGACAGCGGCATTTTGCCGGGTGTGCTGCGCGCCGATCTGATCCGCGAACGCAGGGCGCGCGGACAGGCGCTGAAACCGGAAGATATTGCCGGCCGGAAACTCTTCGTCGGCAATTCGCTGCATGGGTTGATTGCGGCGGAACTCGTCTAAACGGTCACCGCCAGAAGCCGGTCCCGGCCTTTTTCCTTGGCCGCATAAAGAGCCTGATCCGCCCGCATGAAAACATCGTCGGCGCTTTCGGGCGCGCGATAGACCGTCAACCCGGCCGAGCAGCTATAGAAAAAGTCCGGGAATTCGGAGAGGGGCCTCGAAAGGCGCACCTTCTGCAGCAGCCGCTCGACGATCTCCCGGCCCTCGGCCACCGTGCTGCGCGGCAGGATGAGCATGAATTCCTCGCCGCCGATCCTGCCGAAACAATCCACCCGCCGGATGACGGAATGGGCGATGCCGACGAAATCGCGAAGCACCGCATCCCCGCATTTATGACCGAAACGATCGTTGATCTGCTTGAAGAAATCGATATCGAGCGTGCACAGACAAAAAGGCGTTTCCAGCCCCTTGGCAACCCGCTCCACCTGCAAAGCCAGCTTGGCGAAAACGAAACGGCGATTTGCCGTTCCCGTCAATTCATCCGTCTGCGAGGCGCGGACTGCCAGATCCCGATCCTGCCGCAGCGTTCTGTAGCCCTGGCGCAATTCGGTGACGTCGCTTGCAACGCACAGCATCCAGCCATCCTGCTGCACCGTTTCCGTCATCCAGAACCAGCGGCCGTCATGCATATCCATCTCAAAGGCACGGTAAGGCAGCTTGCCGCGCCGGGACTGCGCCGACAGCAGCCATCCCTCGAAATCATTGTTGCGGACGACGACACCGGTGCGCAGCCGGTGGTTCAGCCGCATGATATCCGCCCAGGTCGGGAAATCGCCGGCGGCGAGCTGAAAGCTTTCCCGAAACGACGGATTGGCATGGCGCAACCGGTCCTCGGAATCGTAAAGCGCAATAAGAACGGGGGTAGCACTCTGAAGCGCTGCGACACGCTCGATAAGATTATTCAACAGGTAACTCCCCCGTGATGGCGAAAATTCCCCCGTCGTCATCCGGCCAAAGCCCCCAAGCCTTTGGACATAGAGAGGAAAAGAAGAACTTAATTATAAACGCACTCTCTAAAATGCGAAGAGGCAGAATGCGGTGGAAAGGGTGCGTGCGCCCGTCTTGCAGTCGCCATCGTCATATGTCCGTCATCCACCTGCCCTTTATTGTGGCACGCTTTTGTGATCTAGCTTACTTATTGGCTGAAAAAGGAAAATTGACGAATGACGGATGCAAACCACCCGATTTACGGCGATATTGACGGCCCCATCATCATGATCGGCTTTGGCTCCATCGGGCGCGGCACTCTTCCGTTGATCGAACGTCATTTCAATTTCGACAGGGCCCGGCTCGTCGTCATCGACCCGCGCGAAGACATCGCCGCCTTTCTGGCCGAGAGAAACATCCGCCATATCCAGACGCATCTGACCAAGGAAAATTACCGCGAGATTCTCAAGCCGCTCCTCAAGGGCGTTCAGGGCCAGGGCTTCTGCGTCAATCTTTCGGTCGATGCCGCCTCCGTCGATCTGATGCGGATCTGTCGCAAGCATGGCATGCTTTACATCGACACGGTCGTCGAACCCTGGCCCGGTTTTTATTTCGACGCCGATGCCGACAATGCGGCCCGAACCAACTATTCACTGCGCGAGACCATGTTGAAGGAAAGGGCGCGCAAGCCGGGCGGCACGACGGCGGTTTCCACCTGCGGCGCCAATCCCGGCATGGTGTCCTGGTTCGTGAAACAGGCACTCGTCAATCTCGCCAAAGATACCGGCCTCGACATCGGGGAGCCGCAGCCGCATGACCGAGAAGGCTGGGCAAAGCTGATGAAGCGGCTTGGCGTCAAGGGCGTTCACGTGGCCGAACGCGACACCCAGCGGGCGAAAGAACCCAAGCCCTTCGGCGCTTTCTGGAACACATGGTCGGTCGAAGGTTTTATCGCGGAAGGTTTTCAGCCGGCCGAACTCGGCTGGGGAACGCATGAAAACTGGATGCCGAAAAACGCGAAAAAGCAGAAAAAGGGCAGCAAGGCGGCGATCTATCTCGATCAGCCCGGCGCCAATACGCGGGTGCGGACATGGTGTCCGGGCCTTGGGCCGCAATACGGATTTCTCGTCACGCATAACGAAGCGATTTCGATTTCCGACTATTTCACCGTCCGCAACGATGATGGCGACGTGACCTATCGGCCGACCTGCCATTATGCCTACCATCCCTGCAATGACGCCATTCTTTCCCTGCATGAGCTTTTCGGCAATGGCGGCACCCCTCAGCCGATCCAGCATGTGCTCGGCGAAGACGAGCTTGTCGACGGCGCCGATGAACTCGGCGTTCTTCTTTATGGCCATGACAGGAATGCCTATTGGTATGGCTCGCGGTTGAGCCTGCAGGAAGCACGCTCCCTCGCCCCCAACCAGAATGCGACCGGATTGCAGGTCAGTTCCGCTGTGCTCGCGGGCATGGTCTGGGCGATTGAGAACCCGCAGGCCGGTATCGTCGAGGCGGATGAAATGGATTACCGCCGTTGCCTTGAGGTGCAGCGCCCCTATCTCGGACCCGTCGAGGGACATTATACCGACTGGAAGCCGACCGATGGCCGCCCCGGCCTGTTTCCCGACAATATCGATACGTCCGATCCCTGGCAGTTTCGCAACATCCTCGTGCGCTGACGGGACGGAGTCTCATATTTGTCACGTCGGGGCTTTCCTGCACGACATCAGGAACCGGGGAGAGCGAACAACGTTGCCTTGAAATAAGCAACGCTTCGCGGCATGGTCGAAGCACAGAAGGTTTCATCGAATCGCAGGAGAACAGGCTCATGAACTTCAAGACAAGCGCTGCTTTGCTTTCAGCCGCAATCGCGGTGTCTTCATGCGTCGCGCCGGGTCCCTCCCAGCAGACCTCGATGGCGCCTTCGCTTGCCCGCGGCCCGGCTGTCGACGGTCGCTGGATCGACCGCAACGGCATCGTATCGACGTTCCAGAACGGCGCCTTCTCCACCCGCTCGACCGACACCAACACGCTTCTGGCCTCCGGCACCTATGTGACGATTTCGCCGACGCTTTACGAAATCAACATGACCTCGCTGGTGCGCAATACGCAGTCGCGCGTCAACTGCGCCCTCGTCTCCCCGTCACAATTGAACTGCACGACAGACACGAACAGCCAGTTCTCGCTGACGCGCCAGGGCTGATAACATCACCTTTTCAAAGAGATGATCTTCCGGAACGCACGCCTCAGGCGTGCGTTTTTGTTTATTGTGCGCCTGTCATAATTTCGCTTGCGGCGATTGCCGCTAAATGGAAACATCGCGCTTTGAAAGACTGACATGATTTCAGATTAGAAAATGAGCACGGCCGGAGGATGATCGACCGGCCCGGGCTTCCGCTTTGAACAGGAGAGAGGGACCATGAAGAAAATTTTGGGACTGGGCATGCTGAGCGTTTCAGCGATAACGCTTTCGGCCGGAGCGGCTCTGGCCGATTACGAGCTCAACATTCTTCACATCAACGATTTTCACTCCCGTATCGAATCGATCAACAAGTTCGACTCGACCTGCTCGGCGGAAGAAGAAGGCAAAAACGAATGCTTCGGCGGCGCCGCCCGTCTTCTGACCGCAATCAATCAGACCCGCGATGCCTTGAAGGCTCAAGGCAAGAATGTCCTCCTGCTCAATGCCGGCGACAATTTCCAGGGCTCGCTGTTCTACACCACCTACAAGGGCACCGTGGAAGCGGAAGTGCTGAACGCCATGAAGTTCGACGCCATGACCGTCGGCAACCATGAGTTCGACGACAGCGAGGACGGGCTTGCCGGCTTCCTCGACAAGGTGCAGTTCCCCGTCGTGACCGCCAATGTGGTGGCAACCGCCGCCTCGAAAATCGGCGACCGCGTCAAGCCGTCCATCGTACTCGAAGTCGGCGGACAGAAAATCGGCATCGTTGGCGCGGTGGCCAACGACACGGCGGAACTGGCAACGCCCGGTCCCAATATCACCATCGCCGAAGATGTCGCGAAAATCAGCGAGCAGGTGCAGAAGCTGAAGCAGGACGGCGTCGACAAGATCATCGCGCTGACCCATGTCGGCTATCCGCGCGATCTCGAATTCATCGCCAAAATCCCTGACGTCGACGTCGTGGTTGGCGGCCACACACATACGCTGCTTTCCAACACCGACCAGAAGGCCGAAGGCCCCTATCCGACCCTCGTCGACAATCCCGGCGGCTACAAGGTTCCGGTCGTTCAGGCCGGGCAGTACAGCAAATATCTGGGCGACCTCAAAGTGGTCTTCGACGACAGTGGCGTGGTCAAGGAAAGCAAGGGCGATCCCATCCTGATCGACTCCTCCTTCAAGCCCGATGAAGCCACGCTGAAGCGCATCGATGAGCTGAAGGCGCCGATCGAGGCTCTGAAATCGAAGGTCGTCGGCTCCTCGGAAGGCCCGATTGAGGGAGACCGTAAGGTTTGCCGCGTGAAGGAATGCTCCATGGGCAATCTGGTGGCCGATGCAACGCTTGCGCGCGTCAAGGATCAGGGCGTGACCATCGCTTTCGCCAATAGCGGCGGCCTGCGCTCCTCCATCGATGCCGGCGATGTCTCCATGGGCGAAGTGTTGACGGTTCTACCGTTCCAGAACACCGTCGCGACCTTCCAGCTGAAGGGTGAGGACATTCGCGCCGCCCTCGAAAACGGCGTCAGCCAGATCGACGACGGCGCTGGTCGTTTCATGCAGGTCTCCGGCCTGAAATATTCCTTCGACCGCTCGAAGCCGGCCGGCGGCCGCGTCGTTTCGGTCGAGGTCAAGGAAGGCGACGCCTTCGTGCCCCTCGATCCCGCCAAGACCTATATCGTCGCGGCCAATAATTACGTGCGTACCGGCGGCGACGGCTTCAAGGTCTTTGCGACCAAGGCCATCAACGCCTATGACTTCGGCCCCAACCTCGAGGAAGCCGTTGCGGCCTATATCACCGCCAACAGCCCCTATAAGCCCTACACGGATGGCCGCATCAGCGAAGTGACGCCGGCGGGTTATGTCGCTCCGGCAAAGCCTGCGGCACCCGCGCCGGCCGCCACACCGGCCCCCGCTCCCACTGCACCCGCCGCCACTGCACCCGCCGCCACAGCACCGGCCGCCACGGCTCCGGCCACGACGACGCCCGCCGCTGCCGCTGCAGCCGCCAGCAAATATGTCGTTGAAAAGGGTGACTCGCTCTGGAAGATCGCAGCCGAGAAATATGGCGACGGCGCTCTCTGGAGCAGGATTGCCAAGGCAAACACGCTGAAGCATCCGAACCACATCGAGATCGGCGAGGAACTGGAACTGCCGGCTCAATAAGCCGGACGGGAACAGACAGGGCAATTTGCCGCAGACAGGAAGCCGGCCCTCGGAGATCGGGGCCGGCTTCTTATTTTCCTTTTAAAAACAATTCTTTACAGATCAAATTTTGGCAAAGGACATCCTGCAGCGCCGCCCGCCCCGGAAATAGCCTCCGCCGGTGGTTTAATCCTGAAAAATTTCGTCTAGAACACGTGAACAAATTGACGGCACGAGCGTATAGCTCGGGCATTGCCGGCCCAACCGTCGCGGTTTGCGTTCGGCACGCATAAACAGAAGATGGAGCATTTCCGAAACGGAACCGTTCCTCACGCAACCAGTCCGAGTTTCAGGGTATCATTCATGGCGACAGAACTATCCGCACTCCCCGCAAACCATCCCCGCACGGCATTTGGCAAGGTCGGCGTCCTGCTCGTCAACCTCGGCACACCTGACGGGACGGACTATTGGCCGATGCGCCGTTATCTGGCGGAATTCCTGAGCGACAAGCGGGTAATCGAATGGTCGCGTCTCTACTGGTATCCGATCCTTTACGGCATTGTTCTCAACAAGCGCCCGCAGAAAGTCGGCAAGGCCTATGAGGAAATCTGGAACCACGCGCGCAATGAAAGCTATCTGCGCACCTATACTCGCAGCCAGGGCGAGCTGCTGGCGGAAGCGCTGAAGGACCTGCCCAATGTCGCGGTCGACTGGGGCATGCGTTACGGCCAGCCCTCCATCGCCTCGAAGATCGATGCGCTGAAGGAACAGGGTTGCGAAAAAATCCTGCTTTTCCCGCTTTATCCGCAATATGCCGCATCGACCACGGCAACCGTGAACGACAAGGCTTTCGAGCATCTGATGAAGCTGCGCTGGCAGCCCGCCATCCGCACCGTACCGCCCTATCACGACGATCCGGCCTATATCGAGGCGCTCGCCGCCTCGGTCAAAAACCATCTGGCGACGCTGGACTGGGAACCGGAAATGCTGATCACCTCTTTCCACGGCATTCCGCAATCCTATTTCAAAAAGGGCGATCCCTATTATTGTCACTGCCAGAAAACCGCCAGGCTGCTGCGCGAGGCGCTGGGGCGGACAGAGAAAAATTTCATGATCACCTTCCAGTCGCGTTTCGGACCGGAAGAATGGTTGCAGCCCTATACCGACAAGACCGTGGAAAAGCTGGCGTCGGAAGGCATCAAGCGCATCGCCGTGATGAATCCCGGCTTCGTTTCGGATTGTCTTGAGACGCTGGAAGAAATCGCCGGTGAAGCGGGCGAGATTTTCCTGCATAATGGCGGAGAGAAATTTACCCATATTCCCTGCCTGAACGACAGCGCCGAGGGCATGAATGTTCTCGAAAAGGTTGTGCGACGGGAGTTGCAAGGATGGGTGTAATCTTGCCATAACGATGCCGGGGTAAAACCCGGACGGTTCTGATCAGGAGGAAAAGTGATGATTGCATTGGGCGGTTTCGACATCGTCGTCATGGCAGCGGTGGTTCTCGTTATTCTGGTGCTGTTTGCCGGCATCAAGACCGTGCCCCAGGGGCATCGCTACACGGTTGAACGGTTCGGGCGCTATACCCGCACGCTCGAGCCGGGCCTGAACCTCATCGTGCCGTTCTTCGAAACCATCGGTTCGAAAATGAACGTGATGGAGCAGGTCCTTCATATACCGACACAGGAAGTCATCACCCGCGACAATGCCAGCGTCTCCGCCGACGCCGTCACCTTCTACCAGGTCCTCAATGCCGCGCAGGCCGCTTACCAGATCGCCAATCTGGAAATGGCCATCGAAAACCTCACCATGACCAATATCCGTTCGGTGATGGGCTCGATGGACCTCGACGAATTGCTGTCGAACCGCGACGCCATCAATGATCGCCTGCTGCGCGTGGTGGACGAGGCAGTGGGACCATGGGGCATCAAGGTCACCCGTATCGAAATCAAGGACATTGCGCCGCCGAAGGATCTCGTCGATTCCATGGCGCGGCAGATGAAGGCCGAGCGTGAAAAACGCGCGCAGGTGCTGGAAGCCGAAGGCGCCCGCAATGCCCAGATCCTGCGGGCGGAAGGCGCAAAGCAATCCGCCATTCTGGAGGCGGAAGGCCAGCGCGAAGCGGCATTCCGCGATGCCGAGGCGCGCGAGCGTCTGGCCGAGGCCGAGGCCAACGCCACCCGCATGGTCTCGGAAGCCATCGCCGCCGGCAATGTCCACGCCATCAACTATTTCGTCGCCCAGAAATATACCGAGGCTCTGGCGGAGATCGGCACGGCGAAGAATTCCAAGATCGTGCTGATGCCGATGGAGGCTTCGGCGCTAATCGGCTCACTCGGCGGCATCGGCACGATTGCGAAAGAGGTTTTCGGTGACAGGGGCGATGCGCCGACCGCGCCTGCCGCCTCCACATCGTCCCGCTCCGTGCCGCCGACGCGGCCTTCCGGCCAGAGCATCAACGTCACGATCCCCGGTAATCCCTTCGGTTCCTCGTCGGAGAAGTAATGATGTTGCAACGGCTTGCCACTGAGCTGGGACCATGGAGCTGGTGGATCGTCGCCTTCGTGCTTCTGGCCGCCGAACTCATCGCTCCCGGCGTGTTCCTGATCTGGATCGGCCTCGCCGCGCTGGTTATCGGCGCGGTCTCGCTGCTTTTGTGGGATGCGGCATTCTGGGCCTGGCAATTGCAGCTGGTGCTGTTTGCCGCGCTTTCCGTCGTCTTCGCCCTGCTCGGCCGCAAGTATTTCGGCAGGAACCGGGCGGCAAGCGACGAGCCCTTCCTCAACCAGCGTGAGGCAAGCCTTGTCGGCCGCACCGCGACCCTTCAGGAACCGATTGTCGAAGGGCGTGGCCGGATCAGGCTGGACGATACCTGGTGGCCGGTCAACGGCGAAGACCTGCCGGCCGGCACCCGGGTGAGGATCGCTTCCGCACGCGGACGAACGCTGACAATCGAGCCGTTGGACCGATAGATTCAGACCAGCTTTTCAGGATCGGCGGTGGCGTCAAGCCACGCCAATTCTCAAGAGATCGTGGAAATGCACCAGCCCAATGGGCCGGTTGTCGTCATCGATGACAATCAGCGCGCCAATGTGGAATTTTTCCAGCGTCGCCAGCGCGCTGGTCGCCAGCACCGATTTTTTGACGGTCTTAGGCGTGCGGGTCATGATATCATCGACCGTCATCTCGGCGAGGTTGCGCGACAGGTTGCGCGCCATATCGCCCTCGGTGACGATGCCGCACAGGCGGCCATCCTCGTCCAGAATGCCGACGCAGCCGAAATGCTTGCGGGAGAGAACCCCGACCGCTTCCGGCATGGCTGTTCCCTTGTTGACCAGCGGCACACGATCGCCGGTATGCATGATATCGCTAACCAGCGTCAGGCTCGCCCCCAGCTTGCCGCCGGGATGAAACACCTTGAAATCGCCCGCCGTAAAATTGCGCGCCTCCAGCAGTGCAACGGCAAGGGCATCGCCCAGCGCAAGCTGCATCAACGTAGAGGTCGTGGGCGCAAGGCCGAGCGGGCAGGCTTCCTGCTCATTGGGAACCAGCAGCACGATATCGGAAGCCTGTGCCAGCGATGAATTTTCCGAACAGGTGAGCGCGATCAGCGGAATGGAGAAACGACGCGAATAGTTGATGATGCTGCGCAGCTCCGCGCTTTCGCCGCCCTTGGAAATGGCCAGCACCACGTCATCGCCGCCGATCATGCCCAGATCGCCGTGATTGGCCTCCGCCGCATGCACAAAAAAGGCAGGCGTTCCGGTGGAGGCGAAGGTGGCGGCAAGCTTCGCGCCTATGTGGCCGCTTTTCCCGACCCCGGTAATGATGAGACGGCCATTCGACTGGCCGATGGTCTCGATCGCCTTGCAGAAGGGCTCGGAAAGGCCGTTCCTCAGAGCATCCTCAAGGGCGGCAAGGCCAGCCCGCTCCATCGAAATCGTCCGCACGGCGGATTCGATGGCATTGTCTTCGACCAGTTTGACGGCGCGCGTAATCATGGCCGACTGTTACTCTTTCAGCCGGAATAAGTCCACTCTCCAGCCGGCCAGCGCCGGGTTTTAGTAGATGTCGTCCGAAAATGTTCAACGGTTTCGGTATAACGACATATCATCAATGACGCCGGTCCGGCGGAGAAATCTCCTCCATCGTTCCAAGCCGCTTGAAAGGGATGTTTTCCTCGTCGACCAGATATCGCCCGAGCGTCCTTACCCATGAGACCGAGCCGTCGCTGCGGCGCACGGCATATTCCTGATTATAAAAACTCGCGGCCTTGAGGGTAATCAAAGCCGTTTCAATCACACGGTTTCGATGATCCAGGTCCACTTTTTCAAGCATCTGAAAAATGCTGATGCCCTGCATCGCCTGCCGCAGTGGAATCCCGAAGAGTTCAGCACATACTTCGTCTAGATAGAAACGGTCATTGGTAATATCCCAACAATAAAAACCGACCTGCTTGGTGTTCAAAACGGGATTCATGAAACGACGCTGTCACACAAAATAAAATTCAATACCACTTGCTGAGCAATAGAAGATCAGCCCCTATAAACTATAGGGCGATTCCGTGCCGAATTGAAACGTTTTAATCTTCTCATATTAGGAATATTTTGCATTCTTGACCATTTTCCTCCAGTCATGGTGACGGGGGAAATCGGCCCGCCGGGTCCGATGATCGGCGCCGTTGGCTTTGCGCCCCTGCCATAACACTGAAATCCCGGCGATCTTTATCAACTGTTAACCATAAAAAACCTATTGTTAAAGCGATGTTAAAACTTGCGTCGCCTGTCTGGTCCCTGGTTTCTTCACGTCATTTCATCGGCCTGTCACTCATCGGGCCTGAGGAGATGTCTTGGTGGTCCTTCGATCCGGCATCGGCCAAACTCGCCGGGTGAAAAGGAATGAACGTGAAGGGCACCGCCACACGTCTGCCGACGTCGCGGAAAGCAGCAACCCTGCTGCTCGCCTGCACGATTTTTTACCCGCAGGGAAACACCTTCGCGCAGACTGCAACAACAGCCATACCAGTCTTGCCGGGCAGCGCTTCTGCCGTCGACGGAGCAGCTTCACCCACACCGGCGACGGACAATGGCGTGAGCACTGGCACTGTCCCTGCCACAGCTACACCCACGCCCGCACCGCAACTCTGGCGTCCGTCCAACAATCCCGGCGATCCGATTTACGAACAGCAGGACGAAGCGGGCCAACCCTATGCCGAGGCCGAAAATCCCTATGAGCCGACGGTGGACGGTGGCGAAAATCCACGGATAGCGACCGAACCCGGCCAGACGCCCGGCATCCGGCTCGGCACATTCCTGCTGCGGCCTTCGATCAGCCAGACGATCAATACGGAAAAGCAGACGAATACCGGCGGCCCTTCCAGACGCAACTATCTGACGACAGGCATACGCGGTACGCTCACCAGCGACTGGTCCCGCCACGCTTTGACGGTGACGGGCGACGGCGCCTGGGAGAGGAACTTCGGCAGTGACAAGGACGGCGAAGAACCCCGGGCAAGGATAGAGGCCGATCTGCGCCTTGATCTCGGTGAAGAAACGACGGCCAATCTCAAGGCCGGTTACGAATTCAGCCGCGAGGACACGACGGACCCCAATGCTCTCACCGGCGCTGCCGTGCAGGGCGGCGAACACCGCTTCACCACCAGCGCATCGATAGAGCGGGATTTCGGCAAGCTGCGCGGCCTGGCGGCGCTCGATCTCTCACGCACGGTCTATACGGATGCGAAAGGCGTCGACGGCCGGCCGATCAGCCTCAGTGACCGCGACCAGAACGGCGCGAACCTGCGCGGACGCATCGGTTATGAATTGTCGCCGGCGCTCATCCCCTTCCTCGAACTGAATGCCGGGACGACCAAATATGACAGGCGTCTCGACAATTCGGGCTATGCGCGCTCCTCCAATGCCTATGGGGCGAAGGTCGGCGCGGAAGTCGATCTTGGCGAGAAGACCCGCGGCGAGGCCGCCATCGGTTATCTGCGCAAGCAATATGACGACGATCGCCTCGCCTCGATCGGCGCATTGACGCTGGATGGCGAACTCAACTGGTCACCCCAGCGCGGCACGAATGTCAATCTCGGCCTGCGCACGACGATAGAGGACTTTGCCGGTGGACCGCAGGGAGGCTGGATTTCCTATCGGCTGGATGCCGGCCTGACCCACGAATTGCGCAGCAACCTCGTTGCCCGCCTGACGGGGCAGATCGTACATCGCACATTCCCCTCTTCCGACACGGAAAATGCCGTGGAATATACCGCAGGCGCCGGCCTGACCTGGGGGCTCAACCGCTATCTCGACCTGACGGCGGATGTCAGTTACCAGTGGACGCCGGTTTACGACAGCAGTGAGCTGCGCGTCGGCGCAGGACTTGTCCTCAAGCGATAGGCTCCGGCCAAAAAGAAATCCCGGCGCTGAGGCCGGGATCCCGTTGTTGTTCTGGTAGATTACTTCAGCCCATCGATCAGGGCCTTGATCGGCTCTTCAATCGCAGGGCGAATATCACCACGCTCCAGCGCAAAGGCGACGTTGGCAAGGATGAAACCATCCTTGGCGCCGCAGTCGAAGGTCTGGCCACGGAAATGATAGCCGGAGAATTCCTGCGACTTCGCGAGCGTCAGCATGCCGTCCGTCAGCTGGATTTCGTTGCCGGCGCCACGCTCCTGATTTTCGAGAATGTCGAAAATCTCGGGCTGAAGAATGTAACGGCCGTTGATGTAGAAATTCGACGGCGCCGTACCCTTGGCAGGCTTTTCGACCATTTCGGTGATCTTGAAACCTTCGCCCACGGCATCACCCACGCCGACGATACCGTATTTATGCGTCTGGTCGGGAGCACATTCCTGCACCGCGATGACGTTGCCCTGGGTCTGGTCGTAAAGTTCGACCATGCCCTTGAGGCAGCTTTTCTGCGAATGCATGATCATATCGGGCAAGAGCACGGCGAAAGGCTCGTCGCCGACGATATCACGGGCGCACCAGACCGCATGGCCAAGACCGAGCGGCACCTGCTGGCGCGTGAAGCTCGCGGTGCCCGCCTTGGGCAGAAGGCCGGCCAGCAATGTCAGCTCGGCATTCTTGTTGCGCTCGCGCAGCATCTGTTCAAGTTCAAATTGAATATCAAAATAATCTTCGATCACCGCCTTGCCGCGGCCGGTGACAAATACAAAATGCTCAATGCCCGCTTCCGCCGCCTCATCGACGACGTATTGAATGACCGGCTTGTCGACGACGGTGAGCATTTCTTTCGGAACCGCCTTGGTTGCGGGCAGGAAACGCGTGCCGAGACCTGCGACCGGAAATACGGCCTTCCGAATTTTCTTCTGTTCTACCACATATCCCTCCTGAGAGATAAAACTTGATCACAATCCCCGCACGCTGTTGTTATTTCAAAAATAACAACGTTTTGTAAAGGGTGACGCTACCATCTATTAATGGTAAAGAATTTGTTGACGTTCTTTTGTTATCCATGATGACGCCCGATGCGTTTTCGCAATCGAAATGACATTCGAGAGAACGAAAGACAGACGATGACAAAGATGATCCTTTCAGATGTCCGCAAATTCGGCTGCATGGTGGTTGCAGGCCTGGCAATCTCGCTGGCGCCCGTTTCGTCCCGCGCCGATCAGGGATTCCGTCAGTGGATCAACCAGTTCTATGCAACAGCCGCGAAAGAAGGCATTAGCAAGGCGACCTATCAGAAGGCCTTTGCCGGTGTCAGCGAGCCGGATCCCGACGCGCTGCGCAAGGCCACCTTCCAGCCGGAATTCACCACGCAGATCTGGGATTATCTCGATTCCCGCGTCAATCCGTACACGGTGCGGATCGGTCGCGAGATGAAGATGAAGCACGCAACGACCCTCAACTGGATCGAGCGTAACTTCAATGTCGACAAGCACATCATTCTCGCCATCTGGTCGATGGAATCGAATTACGGCGCGGTTCTCGAAAAGCCGGAGCGGCTGCACAACATCCCGCAGGCGCTGGCAACGCTCGCCTATTCCGATCCCAAACGCGCCAAATTCGCGCGCACACAATTGATCGCCGCTCTGAAGATTCTCCAGGCGGGCGATGTCACGCCGAAACAGCTGACAGGCTCCTGGGCGGGCGCGATGGGGCACACCCAGTTCATTCCCACCAGCTACCTGCTTTATGCGGTGGATGCGGATGGCAACGGCAAGCGCGACATCTGGCACTCCGTTCCGGACGCGCTGGCAACCGCGGCCAATCTTCTTTCCAAGAACGGCTGGGAGCCCGGCCGGACCTGGGGTTATGAAACCGCCGTTCCGCGTGGCGGCGCCCGTTATGAAGGGCAGACGAAGACCATTGCGGAATGGACGAAGCTCGGCTTTGCCCGCCCGAACGGCAAGAACTTCACGCGCGGCTCCGATCGCGCCATGCTGAAATTGCAGGGCGGAGCAAACGGCCCCGGCTTCCTGATGATGAAGAACTTCTTCACCATCAAGAAATACAACGCCTCCGACAGCTATGCGCTCGCCGTCGGTCTGCTTGCGGATGAGATCGCCGGTTATGGCGGCATGCAGCAGAAATGGCCGCGCCCCGATGGGACGCTGGACATTCGTGAAAAATTCGAGCTGCAGACCCGCATGAAGGAACTCGGCTATTATGACGGCGAGGTGGATGGGAACTTCGGCTCCGGGTCAAAAGCCGCCATCAGCGCCATCCAGTCGCGCATGGGTATGGAAACCGATGGCCAGCCGTCGCAGCGGTTGCTGAGAGCCCTGCGCAATTGATAATGTGCCGGTGAATTCGGCGGCGGCGTGAGCGCCGCCGATGCATCCGGAAAGGTTGATATCATGAGTAGGAAACCTGCGGCGAAGAACGGAAGAACCGGCTGGCGTTTCTGCGCCGTCCTTCTTTCCGCTGTCCTTACCGTGCCGCTCGTTCCTTCCGAAAGCTTCGCCCAGGAGCAACGGCGCACCCTGTTTGAAATGCTCTTCGGCAGACCGGTGGGCCGCGATGGCGGATCCGGGCGCGAATACCAGCCGCGCAACCGCCGCGACTTTCCGTCTGCTCCGCGCGAAAGATCGGTCACCCGCCCACAACCCGCCAGAAAAGCGCCCTCGGTGGTGCAGATGCGAACCGCAAAGCCGGAGCCTGCCGCCAAGCTTGAAAATGCACGACGCGTTCTGGTCATCGGCGATTTTCTCGCCGGCGGCATGGGTGAAGAACTGGTCAATGCCTTCGCCAGTTCGCCTGCAATCGCTGTCGATGTGCGTGCCAATGGTTCTTCCGGCCTCGTCCGTACCGATTATTACGACTGGTTCACCAACCTGCCGCAATTCATCAGCGAGACCAAACCGGCCACCATCGTCATCATGATGGGATCGAACGATCGCCAGCAGATGCAGATCGGCGATATCAGGGAAAAATTCGGCACGGAGGTCTGGTTCAAGGAATATGAGCGGCGGATCGACGAGCTTCTGGCCCTTGCCGGACGCCAAAAGGTGCCGCTCTTGTGGGTTGGCCTGCCCGCCTTCCAGTCGCCGTCGCTTTCGGCCGATCTTGTCGGTTTCAACCGGCTTTATCGCAGCCATGTCGAGAAATATGGCGGTGAATTCGTGGACGTCTGGGACGGTTTCGTCGATGAGGCGGGAAAATTCGTCATTACCGGCTACGACATGAACGGCCAGCAGGCGCGCCTGCGCGAGGCTGATGGCATCGGCATGACCCAGGCCGGCAAACGCAAGCTTGCCTTTTACGTCGAAAAATTCGTGCGCAGGCACCTCGATAGCGCCGGGCCGGACCTCGTGAAACTGGACGGCAGCAATCTGCCGGCACTTACCTCCCTGCCCGCGCTCGGCATCGATGCCGGGCAGGTGCGCACCCAGCCTATCAGTCTCACCGACCCCAATCTCGATGGCGGCGACAAGCTGCTGGGCGATGCCCCTTTGGCCGCCGGACCGACACGCGTATCCGTGGTGGAATCGCCGCGCGAAAGGTTGACCAAGCGGGGCGAAATGGCCGATGCACCGGCAGGCCGCATCGATGACTATCGTGTGGCGCCCGATACCACACAGGCAAAACAATAGACGCTTTCGCAGCGGCCTGACCGCCCCGCAGCGGGCGTAATGTTTAGGCAATCCGCACATGACAGGATAGGTACAGCTTTGCAGGAATGCGGGGTTGGCCATCCACCATCCCCGCTCCCCTTTTTGCATGGCGACATCTATTTGACGGCGACGCCTCGCTTGTCCGTAGCGTCAGCGGCGCCGTCGTTTTTTTGCCTTTCACCGCGCCCCTTTCCGGAAGGTACGCCGGACAATACCGAGATGAATTCATGCGCCTGCTGCTTGTTGAAGACGAACGCGAAATGGCAGCAGCCCTGTCCGCCGCGCTCCATCGGTTCGATATTATCGTGGATACGGTCGGCACGCTCGATCTTGCCCGTCACGCCATCATGGACGGCGTCCACGACCTTGTCGTGCTCGACCGGCAATTGCCCGACGGTGACGGCATCCAGCTTATCGAAGATTTGCGGCTTCTGCCCGTCACCCCGCCCGTCATCGTGCTGACGGCGCAGGGGGCGCTTGTGGATCGGGTGAATGGTCTGAACCTCGGTGCGGACGATTATCTGGCCAAGCCATTTGCTGTCGAGGAACTGCTTGCACGCATTCGCGCCCTGATGCGCCGCCCGGCCGGCGCCGTGACGATGACGGCAAAACTGGGCAGGCTGGAATTCTGCTTCGAAACCCGCGAAGTGCGCATCAAGGGTGAATTCCTTCCGCTGACGAGACGCGAACTGCTGATCCTCGAAGCCCTGTTGCGGCGACAGGGCAGAACGGTGCTGCGCTCATTACTTGAGGAAGCCGTTTATAATTTCGACGATGAGATCCAGTCCAATGCACTTGATTCCCATATTTCCCGCTTGCGCCGCAAATTGGCGGCCGCGGATGCGGGCCTTGAGGTCCACGGCATTCGCGGCGTCGGTTACCTGCTGAGGGCAACCTCGTGAAGCTGGCCAGAAGAAAATCGCTCAAGCGCCGGCTCACCATTCAACTGCTGCTGTTCCAGATCGGCAGCCTGTTCTTCGTCACCGCCGCCATTGTCACCTATATGTCGAGCGGCGGCGCAGGCAGCGCGCTGCTCAGCCCGGAGGCGGCCCAGATAACCGCCAACGCGATCATACGGAATGAGGACAATCGGCTGGTTCTCAAAGAAACGCCCGAATTCATCAACCTGCGCAGCAATACCTCCGATTTCTGGTTCGTCGCGGTCAGCGAAAAAGGTGAGATCGTGCAGGGCGGGCAGGTGCCCGAGGCATTCAGCAACATGGATCAGCAGCTGAGCGACATCAGGGTTTCCGACGTGCGCGACGCGGCGCTGTCCTATTCCTACCTCGCCGTGGTGCGCATCGCCGTCGTTCGCCGCGCTTCGGGGCCGGCGGGAGAATTCGTCATGATCGGCAAAGGCGGGCCGTTCAGCATGACCTTCCCCGTTTTGTTGTTCTCGAACATATTGATCATGCCTGTCCTCATTCTCATGTCCATCGTGACGGTCGTGACCATCCCCTGGATCATCCGCAGGGAATTTCGCGCCCTTTCCACCATTGCCCGCACGGCGGAAACCATCGATATCGACAGGCGCGGATACCGATTGCCGGATGGCGATATTCCACGGGAGGTGCAGCCGCTCGTGCATGCCGTCAACGGCGCATTGAAGCGGCTGGACGATGGCTACGAACGGCACAAGCGCTTCATTCTCGATGCCGCCCATGAATTGCGAACCCCCGTCGCCATTCTCCAGACCCGGGTGGAAACCTTGCTGGACGGCCCGGCCCGCAGCAGAATATTGGCGGATGCCAGCCGTATCGCCGTGCTGGCCGAACAATTGCTCGATTTGCAGCGCCTCGGCGGGCAGAAGGCCCCTCTGGTCCCCCTTGATCTTGTCACCCTGTGCAGATCGGTCGTCGCCGATATGGCCCCGCTCGCCATATCACAGGGATATGCGCTGTCTTTCGAACCGGAGGAAGAGCCGATCCTCGCCCTTGCCGACGACGCTTCGTTGCAGCGCGCCCTGATGAACATCGTGCAAAACGCCATCGAACATGGCGGCAATCGCGGCACGATCACGATAAGGGTGGCGGCAAGCCGGGTGATCGAGATAGCCGATGAAGGCAATGGCATTCCCGAGGAGGACCGGGAACTGGTTTTCGATGCCTTCCACCGCCTGCGACCGAAAGATCGCGGCACCGGGCTCGGGCTCAACCTCGTGCAGGAAATCGTCCGTTATCACGGCGGGGAGATTACCATCAGCGATGCTTCCACCGGTGGTGCGTGCTTTCGTATCGCCCTTCCCTATTGCTGAAGAAGAAGCCGTCATTTTCGCAGCCAAAAGAAAAGGCCCGTTGCGTCTGCAACAGGCCTTTCCGGTTCTTATTACCGTCGGTGCTTAGCGCGGAAGAACGGTCGCACCCATCAGCGCCTCATCGATCGCACGCGCCGCCTGGCGGCCTTCGCGGATCGCCCAGACCACCAGCGACTGGCCACGGCGCACATCACCCGCCGCCCACAGCTTGTCGACCGAGGTTTTGTAGTCCGTTTCGTTGGCGATCACATTGGTGGAACCGCGACGGTCGGTGTTGAGCGCCAGCTTGCCGTCCATTTCCTTCAGCACGCTGTCCGTGAAGGGACCGGAAAAGCCGATGGCGATGAAGGCGAGATCGGCCTTGATGATGAATTCCGTGCCGGCAATCGGCTTGCGGCGGTCATCCACCTGGCAGCACTTCACGCCGGTCAACACGCCGTCTTCGCCGACGAATTCGAGCGTCGCCACCTGGAACTCACGGATGGCGCCTTCGGCCTGCGACGACGAGGTGCGCATCTTGGTTGCCCAGAAGGGCCAGACCGCCAGCTTGTCTTCCTTTTCCGGCGGCATCGGGCGAATGTCGAGCTGTGTGACCTTCACCGCACCCTGACGGAAAGCCGTACCAACGCAGTCAGATGCGGTATCACCGCCGCCGACAACGACGACATGCTTGCCGCCGGCAAGAATCGGATCGGCCGGCCAGCCGACGCTGTCGATATTTTCGCGACCGACGCGGCGGTTCTGCTGCACGAGGTAAGGCATGGCATCGTAAACGCCATGCAGGTCGCCGCCGCCGATACCGGCCGGGCGCGGGGTTTCCGAACCGCCGCAATAAAGAACCGCATCGTGATCGGCCAGAAGCGCCTCGACCGTCACATCGACGCCGACATTGACGCCGCAATGGAACGTGACGCCTTCGCCCTTGATCTGCTCGACACGGCGGTCGATGAAGTTCTTCTCCATCTTGAAGTCCGGGATGCCGTAACGCAACAGGCCGCCGGGCTTGGATTCGCGCTCATAGACATGAACCTCGTGGCCGGCGCGGCCGAGTTGCTGCGCCGCCGCCATGCCCGAAGGACCGGAACCGATGATGGCGACTCGTCTGCCGGTGTGGATCGTCGCCGGCTTCGGCACGATGAAGCCCAGCTCATAGGCCTTGTCGGCAATCGCCTGTTCGACGGTCTTGATGGCGACCGGCGCATCCTCAAGGTTCAGCGTGCACGCCTCCTCACAAGGCGCGGGACAGACGCGGCCGGTAAATTCCGGGAAGTTGTTGGTGGAATGGAGGTTGCGGATCGCCTCTTCCCAATTGTTGTTATAGACCAGATCGTTCCAGTCGGGGATCTGGTTGTGCACGGGACAGCCGGTCGGGCCATGACAGTAGGGAATGCCGCAATCCATGCAGCGCGCCGCCTGCTTCTGCACCTCGGCATCCGACATCGGAATGGTGAATTCGCGGAAATGGCGGATACGATCCGATGCGGGCTGATACTTGCCCACCTGCCGGTCGATCTCCAGAAAACCTGTAACCTTGCCCACGTTTATGTCCTCACATCAAAGCGGAGCGCCTGTCGGGCCCCAGTACCAGTAAGCGAAACCAAAAGCCGCCCCCAGCACGATGAACTCAAATCCAGTCTCGCCGCTCGTTCAGGTGATCGCCGTGGGACGGCGACCGCGATCATCAGCGAGACCAGTTGGTGTAGTATCCTCACGCGGCGGATTACTCCGCCGCCACGCCCATGCGCATGCGCTCCATTTCCTCAAGCGCACGGCGGTATTCGACCGGCATGACCTTGCGGAATTTCGGACGGAACTCGCTCCAGCGGTCGAGTATATCCTTGGCGCGCGACGAGTTCGTGTAATGGAAGTGGTTCGAGATCAGCTGATAGAGACGCTCCTCGTCGTGGCGCGTCATGTCCTCGGAAACGTCCACGCGTCCCTTGTGCATGAGGTCGCCGCCGTGATGGTGCAGCTTCTCCAGCATATCGTCTTCTTCCGGAACCGGCTCCAACTCGACCATGGCCATGTTGCAGCGGGTAGCGAAATCGCCCTTCTCGTCGAGAACATAAGCCACGCCGCCGGACATGCCGGCCGCGAAGTTGCGGCCCGTTTCACCGAGAACAACGACGATGCCGCCGGTCATATATTCGCAACCGTGGTCGCCGACACCTTCGACAACCGCGACCGCGCCGGAGTTGCGCACCGCGAAACGCTCGCCGGCCACGCCACGGAAATAACACTCGCCGGTGATCGCGCCGTAAAGAACGGTATTACCAACGATGATCGAGTTTTCCGCGACAATACGGGTGTTTTCCGGCGGACGCACGATGATGCGGCCACCCGAAAGGCCCTTGCCGACATAGTCGTTACCATCACCCACCAGATCGAAGGTGATGCCACGGGCGAGGAACGCGCCGAAGGACTGGCCCGCCGTCCCCTTGAGGGTGACGTGGATCGTGTCGTCTTTCAGGCCCTTGTGACCCCAGCGCTTGGCAAGCGCACCCGACAGCATGGCGCCGGCGGAACGGTCGACGTTCTTGATCGGCACTTCGAAGACCACGGGCTCGCGGTTTTCGAGCGACGGCAGGGACTTCTCGATCAGCTTGCGGTCGAGAATATCGTCGATCGGATGCTTCTGGCGCTCGGTCCAGAAGGTTGCTTCCTTGGGAGCCTCGACCTTGTGGAAGATGCGGCTGAAATCCAGCCCCTTGGCCTTCCAGTGCGCCAGCATCTCATCCTTCTCGAGCAGTTCGGAAGCACCGATGATCTCATCCAGCCTGGTAACGCCAAGCGAAGCGAGGATTTCGCGCACTTCTTCGGCCACGAAGAAGAAGTAGTTGATGACATGTTCCGGCGTGCCCTTGAAACGCTTGCGCAGAACCGGGTCCTGCGTGGCGACGCCCACCGGGCAGGTGTTGAGATGGCATTTACGCATCATGATGCAGCCGGCCGCAATCAGCGGCGCGGTGGCAAAGCCGAATTCATCCGCACCGAGCAGCGCGCCGATGATGACGTCGCGGCCGGTCTTCAAACCGCCATCCACCTGCAGGGCAACGCGCGAGCGAAGACCGTTCAGCACCAGCGTCTGCTGAGTTTCGGCAAGACCGATTTCCCATGGGGAACCGGCGTGCTTCAGCGAGGTAAGCGGCGAAGCGCCCGTGCCGCCATCGAAACCGGCAACGGTGATATGGTCGGCGCGCGCCTTGGCGACACCGGCCGCAACCGTGCCGACGCCGACTTCCGACACCAGCTTCACCGAAACATCGGCTTCCGGGTTGACGTTCTTCAGGTCGTAGATCAGCTGCGCCAGATCTTCGATGGAGTAGATATCGTGATGCGGCGGCGGCGAGATGAGGCCGACACCCGGCGTCGAATGACGCGTCTTGGCAACCGTCGCATCCACCTTGTGGCCGGGCAGCTGGCCGCCTTCGCCAGGCTTGGCACCCTGCGCCACCTTGATCTGCAGCATATCGGCATTGACGAGATATTCGGTCGTTACACCGAAGCGTCCGGAAGCGATCTGCTTGATGGCCGAGCGTTCCGGGTTCGGTTTGCCGTTCAACAACGGCATGTAACGGTCGGATTCTTCGCCGCCCTCACCTGTGTTGGACTTGCCGCCGATACGGTTCATGGCGATCGCAAGCGTGGTATGCGCCTCGCGGCTGATCGAGCCGAAGGACATGGCGCCAGTCGAGAACCGCTTGACGATATCAGCCGCCGGCTCGACATCGTCGATGGAAACCGGCTTGCGGCCGAGCGCTTCCGCCGACTTGACCTTGAACAGGCCGCGAATGGTGTTCATGCGCAGCGCTGTCTCGTTCACCATGCCGGCGAATTCGCGGTAGCGATCCTGGCTGTTGCCGCGCACGGCGTGCTGCAGCGAGGCAACGGCATCCGGCGTCCAGGCGTGGCTTTCGCCGCGCATGCGGTAGGCGTATTCGCCGCCAATATCGAGCGTGTTGGCAAGGATCGGATCCTTGCCGAAGGCAGCCGTGTGGCGCGTTACGGTTTCTTCGGCAATCTCCGTCAGGCCGACGCCTTCGATGGAGGTGGCGGTGCCGAAGAAATACTTCTCGACGAATTCCGAGGAAAGGCCGATGGCGTCGAAGATCTGCGCGCCGCAATAGGACTGGTAGGTGGAAATGCCCATCTTGGACATGACCTTGAGGATGCCCTTACCCACAGCCTTGATGTAGCGATAGACCACTTCATCGTCGGAGACTTCCTTCGGGAAGGCGCCGTGCTTGTGCATGTCGAGCAGCGTATCGAAGGCGAGATAGGGGTTGATCGCTTCGGCACCATAACCGGCCAGCAGACAGAAATGGTGGATTTCGCGCGGCTCACCGGTTTCGACAACGAGGCCGACCGAGGTGCGCAGACCCTTGCGGATCAGGTGGTGGTGCACGGCGGCCGTTGCCAGCAGGGCGGGGATCGCGATGCGGTCCGGGCCGAGCTGGCGGTCTGAGAGAACGATGATGTTATAACCGCCGCGAACGGCCGATTCTGCGCGCTCGCACAGGCGGTCGAGCATTTCAGGCATGCCTTCGGCGCCGCGCTCCACATCATAGGTGAAGTCGAGCGTCTTGGTGTCGAAACGGTCTTCCGTGTGGCCGATGGAGCGAATCTTTTCCAGATCGCCATTGGTCAGGATCGGCTGGCGCACTTCCAGACGCTTGGCCCGGGCGGCACCTTCATGGTCGAGAATGTTCGGACGCGGACCGATGAAGGACACGAGGCTCATGACAAGCTCTTCGCGGATCGGGTCGATCGGCGGGTTCGTCACCTGCGCGAAGTTCTGCTTGAAATAGGTGTAAAGCAGCTTCGACTTTTCCGACATGGCCGAGATCGGCGTATCGGTCCCCATCGAGCCGATGGCTTCCTGACCGGTCGTCGCCATCGGCGACATCAGGAGCTTGGTATCTTCGCTGGTGTAGCCGAAGGCCTGCTGGCGGTCGAGCAGCGACACGTCGCGGCGCAGCGCGCGCGGTTCGACCGGCTTCAGCTCTTCGAGGATGAGCTGCGTGCGGTCGAGCCAGGTGCGGTAGGGGTGCTTGGCGGCAAGCTCGTGCTTCACTTCCTCGTCGGAAACGATGGAGCCCTTTTCCATGTCGATCAGCAGCATCTTGCCGGGCTGCAAGCGCCACTTCTTGACGATGCGCTCTTCCGGCACGGGCAGCGTGCCTGCTTCCGACGCCATGATGATGCGGTCGTCATCGGTGACGAGATAACGCGCCGGACGCAGGCCGTTGCGGTCAAGCGTCGCGCCGATCTGCTTACCGTCGGTGAAGGCGACGGCGGCCGGGCCGTCCCACGGCTCCATCAGCGCTGCGTGATATTCGTAGAATGCCTTGCGTTCGGCAGACATGGACTGGTTGCCGGCCCAGGCCTCCGGGATCAGCATCATCACGGCATGGGCCATGGAGTAGCCGCCGCGCACGAGGAATTCGAGCGCGTTGTCGAAGCAGGCGGTGTCCGACTGGCCTTCATAGGAGATCGGCCAGAGCTTGGAGATATCGTCGCCGAACAGCACGGAGGAAACCGACGCCTGACGCGCCGCCATCCAGTTGACGTTGCCGCGCAGCGTGTTGATTTCGCCGTTATGGGCGACCATGCGGTAGGGGTGCGCCAGCTTCCAGGACGGGAAGGTGTTGGTCGAAAAACGCTGATGCACGAGGGCGACGGCGGATTCGAAGCGCGGATCGGCCAGATCCTTGTAATAGGCGCCCACCTGATAGGCGAGGAACATGCCCTTGTAGACGATGGTCGAAGACGACAGCGAAACGGGATAGAAATCCTGCGTTTCCTTGCCGCCGCCCTCGTCATAGATACGGTTGGACAGTACCTTGCGGATCAGGAACAGCTTGCGCTCGAAATCGGCATTGCTTGCGGCATCGCGGCCGGCACCGATGAAGACCTGCACGTGGTGCGGTTCGGTCGCTGCGATATCCGGCGCCTTGGAGAGCGAGGAGTTATCGACCGGCACATCGCGGAAGCCGAGGAACTGCTGCCCCTCTTCGCCGATGACGTCGACGATGACCTTCTTGTAGTGCTCGATGCGGGAAGGATCGCGCGGCATGAAGATGTGGCCGACGGCATATTCACCGGCCTTCGGCAGGGTGACGCCCTGCGCCGCCATTTCCTCGCGGAAGAAGCGGTCGGGGATCTGCACGAGAATGCCCGCACCATCGCCCATCAGAGGATCGGCTCCGACGGCACCACGATGCGTCAGGTTTTCAAGGATGAACAGGCCGTCCTTGACGATCTGGTGCGACTTGGCGCCCTTCATATGGGCAACGAAGCCAACGCCGCAGGCATCATGTTCATTGGCCGGATCGTAAAGACCCTGCCTTTCCGGCAAACCGCCCGCGAAACGCGCTTTCGCAGAAACGGGTGCGGCCGCAGCCGCGGTGGGACAGTCTGTGGTCAGGGTGGCGGCGGCGATTTCCGCCTGCGGCTTGTTCGTCATTTTTGTCCCTCCTGCAAAATTACTTGCATGGTTTCATGCGAAGATCCGGCTCGACACGAATTTTCGCTTCCCGCAAAATCCGCATTCAATCCGGCTCGACCAAATTTAGGACAGCAAAGCTGTCTCAATTCACGAGGATTTTGGCAGAAACAGGCGAATTTAGCAAGGGTGCGAATCCAATTAGTGAAAGCCCCATTTTGCAGCGAAGTTTCGATACTGACCTATTGCGCGAAACTTTCTTATCGCAACACCCGCAGAGCCATTGCTTTCATTGCCGGATTTGCCAATCGCAATCTTAGGTCATAGAACTTTGCCGTTCATCGCGCCACGCATTCCCAAACCAGAACCCCAGCCATCGGAAAGCCTTCAGAGATGTTTTTTGCTTCAGACAATTGGGCCGGCGCCCACCCTGCCGTCAACGAACGGCTTTCGCGGGAATCCACGCGCTTTGCCGCCGCTTACGGCACCAGCGAACTCGATCTCTCCATCGAAAAGCGCTTCAACGAGATTTTCGAGCGCGAGGTCGCGGTGTTTTTCGTCGCCACCGGCACGGCGGCCAATTCGCTTTCGCTGGCCAGCATCGCCCGCGCCGGCGGCCTGACCTTCTGTCACTCCGAAGCACATGTGATCGAGGACGAATGCGGCGCACCGGATTTCTTTTCCGGCATGCGCATGGTCGCCGTCGAGGGGCCGAACGGCAAGATGTTGCCGGAGAACCTCATCGAGCGCATTGCGCGTTATCCGCAGGATGCCGTGCATCACGGCCGCGCCGCAGCCATCACCATGACGCAGGCGACCGAGGCCGGCACGGTCTACACGCTCGATGAAATCGACGCCATCGCCAAAATCGCAAAAGACAACGGCCTGCCGCTGCATATGGACGGCGCGCGTTTCGCCAATGCGTTGGCCGCCCTCGGCACCACGCCCGCCGAAATGACCTGGAAACGCGGCGTCGACGTCCTATCTTTCGGCGGCACGAAAAATGGCTGCTGGTGTGCGGAAGCCATCGTCTTCTTCGATCCCTCGCTCGCCCGGGATTTTTCCTTCCTGCGCAAGCGCACCGCCCAGCTGTTTTCCAAGTCGCGCTTCATCGCCGCGCAGTTCGAGGCCTATCTGCAGGACGACCTGTGGCTTGGGCTCGCCAGCCACGCCAATGCCATGGCCAATCGCCTGCGCGCCGGTTTCGCTTCGCTGAACAGTGCCCGCCTTGCATGGCCGACCCAGGCCAATGAAGTTTTTGCCATCTTGCCAAAGGCCGCCGCAGAAGCCGCCACGGCAAAGGGTGCGAAGTTCTATGACTGGCTGGAGCCGCGCGACATGCCGGAAAAGGTCGGCAAGGACGAAGTGCTGATCCGCATGGTCACCAGCTTTGCGACGACCGAGGCCGATGTGGACGAATTCCTGTCGATCTGCGCCGCCGTTTAAACTATCGGAGGGCGTCGCCTTGCGGCGCCCTCACACCTCCTGCAGCCGGTAGCCGACACCGGTTTCCGTCAGGATATAACGCGGCTGATCCGGGGTTTTCTCGATCTTCTGACGAAGCTGGCGCACATAGACCCGCAAATATTGCACATCGGTCAGTTCGTCCCATACATGCTCCAGCAGGAAACGGTGCGTCAGCACCTTGCCGGCATGCTGCACCAGAACCCGCAGAATGTCATATTCCTTGGGCGAGAGCTTCACCTCCCGATCCTCCACCTTGACGATGCGCCTGACCAGATCGACAGAAAGATCGCCGGTCTGGAACACCGGCCTCTCCCCCTGGCTTTGCAGACGATGGCGCAGGGCGAGGCGGATGCGGGCGACGAGTTCGTTCATGCCGAAAGGCTTGGTGATATAGTCATCCGCCCCCAGTTCCAGGGCCTTCACGATACCCGCCTCATCCGTGCGGCTGGAGAGAATGATGACCGGCAGCGCCAACCCTTCGCCGCGCCATTTCGCCAGAAGATCATGCCCCGACATATCCGGCAGGCCAAGATCGAGAACGACGAGATCGGGCTTGTCCTCACTGACCAGCTCCATGGCAACCTTCGCATTCATCGCCTCGCTCACCGCATATTCTTGGGTCGACAGCCCTACGCGCAAAAGCTTGCGGATCGGCGGTTCGTCGTCGACGATCAGAATACGAACGACGGAATTGGTCATTCCCGATCTCCTTCAGCGGCGTAGCTGCTTGTCGCCGGCAATCGCGCCTTAATCATGGTCTATCACCGGCGCATCGGCGGGAACCGGCAGACTGACGGTAAACTGCGCACCGGTACGGCCCGTCCTGTTTTCCGCGCGGATCGAACCGCCCATGGCCTCGATGAACCCTTTGCAGATCGATAGCCCCAGGCCCGTTCCGGCCTGCACATGATCCGCCTTACGCACCCGGTAGAAACTGTCAAAGACCCGTTCCGTATCGTCGGGTGGAATACCCGGCCCCGCATCGGCCACGGAGAGGAAGATATTTTTGCCCTGCCGCCAACCGCGCATCTCGATGGCGGTATGTTCGGGAGCGTATTTGGCGGCATTGTCGATGAGATTGAACAGAACCTGTTCGAAAAGCACGGGATCGACCTTCAGCATCGGCAGGTCGGAGGGAATATCCAGAACGATCTCATGCCTGACGACGATTTTCGCTGCGCGCGAAAGTGCGGTTCCGACCATATCGCCCACGAAATGCAGACCGTAATTCGGCTCCATCGCTCCCGACCCGATCCGCGTCATATCAAGAAGATTGGAGATGAACCGGTTCAGCCGCTCGGATTCCTCGATGATCGTCGAAAGCAGTTCGGCGCGGGCATCCGGCGGGATGTCCTCGGCGAAATCCTTCAGCGTTCCCGCCGAACCCAGAATGGCCGCAAGCGGCGTTTTAAGGTCATGGGAGATGGATGTCAGGAGCGCGGTGCGTAGCCGGTCGGTTTCCGCCGCAAGCCTTGCCCGGTCGACATCCGAGACGAGCTGAATCCGCTCGATGGCGAGCGCCGCCTGATCGGCCAAAGCATCGAACAATCGCTGCTGTTCCGGCGTCAGAAGCGGGCCGAGCCGGTCATCGTCCAGCCCCACCACACCGACGGCGCCGCTGCCGGTGCGCAGGGGCAGATAAAGACGTTTGGCGCCTGGCAGCGTATCCGCGCCCCTGCCGGCAGCCTTGTTATGTTCCCAGGCCCATTGCGCGGCGGCAATATCGGCATCCACCAGCGTATCATCAGGTGGATACCCCGCCTTGACCGTGATCGTAT
The DNA here is from genome assembly GCF_053522385.1 of Agrobacterium sp. 22-223-1. Lineage (NCBI taxonomy): Bacteria > Pseudomonadati > Pseudomonadota > Alphaproteobacteria > Hyphomicrobiales > Rhizobiaceae > Agrobacterium > Agrobacterium sp. 22-223-1. The sequence continues at coordinate 266,428 of NZ_JBNWCN010000002.1, read as the reverse complement.
TATTTTCCGGCAAAAGCAGAACGATCCGAACCTTCAGCATCGAGGCCATCTGGAAAGCGGCCGCCCACAACACATCGTCCAGCGTTCCCGTGACCGAAAGCTTCTTGGAGAACAGATATAAATCTTCCGTCGTTCGCGCCCTTGCCCGCGCGGCGGCGGCCTGCCGTTGTACGGCCGCGGTAAGATTGGAGGCGACAAGCGCCACGCCGAGATAAAAAAGCAGCGCCACGACGCTTTCCGGATCGCGAACGGTCAGGGTGTAACGCGGCTCAAGGAAGAAAAAATTGAATGCAAAAGCGCCGAGCAGGGAAGCATAAAGCGCTGGCCCCAGCCCGCCGCGCACGGCGGCGGCCAGAACCGCCATCAGGAACACCAGCGCCAGATTTCTGACATCGAGCGTCTGGTCGAGCACGATGCCGGCCACGATCGCCAGGCCGACGAACAGGGTGCTGTTAAGATAAGGCCGTATGGAACGATGCGATTGCGCCGAGGCCGGCTTTGCGGCCTGGCCCAGCTTCTCTTCTTTTTTATCGCCGGAAATGACGTGAACGCTGATATCGCCCGCATGATCGATCAGATCATGCGTCAGCGAACGCTGAAAAATCCGCTGCCACCACGATTTTCGCGGGCGGCCGATGATGATGTGGGTGAAATTATTGGCGTTGGCGTAGGAGATGATCTCCCGCGTCAGATCGAGCGCCGGCAGGGTCACCGTCTCGCCGCCAAGCTGCTGCGCGAGCCGCATCGTGCCCGCCAGCCGGTCTTTTTCCGCCTCCGACAATTGTTGCGAACGCGGCGTATCGAGATGCAGCGCCGTCCAGGGTGCACGCAGGCGATCCGCCTGTCGGCGGGCGTAACGCACCAGCCCCGGACCATTGCCGCCATGGTCGAGACAGACCAGAACCCTGTCTCCCGCCGCCCAGGGGCCGGAAATGGCATGGGACTGCATGTGGTTGAGCAATTGCTCATCCACCCGTTGGGCAGTGCGCCGGAGGGCAAGCTCTCGCAGGGCCGTCAGGTTACCGCGCGAAAAATAATTCTCGATGGCGCGCCGGGCGGTGCGGGGCAGGTACACCTTGCCATCCTGCAGGCGTTTGATCAGATCGTCAGGGGTAATATCGATGATTTCGACATCGTCGGCCCGGTCGATGATGCTGTCAGGCACCGTTTCACGAACACGGATGCGGGTGATCTGCGCAACGATGTCGTTCAGGCTTTCGACATGCTGGATATTCAGCGTCGTATAGACGTTGATGCCCTGCGCCAGAATCTCCTGAACATCCATGTAACGCTTGGGATGGCGGCTGCCGGTGGCATTGGTGTGAGCCAGTTCATCGACCAGAACCAGAGCGGGACGACGGGCCAGAATGGCATCGAGATCCATCTCCTCCAGCACCTGACCCCGATAATCGATGCGACGGCGGTGGATGATCTCGAAACCCTGCACCAGCGTTTCGGTTTCCCGGCGGCCATGGGTTTCAACGACGCCGATGACGGCATCCACACCATCCGCCAGCTTCGCCCGGCCGGACATCAGCATTTCATAGGTCTTGCCGACGCCGGGCGCTGCGCCCAGAAAAATCTTCAACCGGCCCCGCGCCTCGCGCCGGGCGTTTTCCAGCAGCGCATCGGGCGATGGTCGGCTCGGCATATCACGATTGTCGTCAGGCATTTAACCCACCAGTGGTCGAGGCTATGGCTTGCGAACAAGCCATAGCCATTTCAATTCATGAGCCGGCTGCGTCAAGGGCCATGTTGAGTGCCAGCACATTCACGACAGGCTCTCCCATGAAGCCGAGTTCCGGTCCTTCGACATGGCGCTCGATGATGCTACGCAGGGACGCCTCATCCATGCCCCTCGCCTTGGCCACGCGGGGAACCTGAAAATAGGCGGATTCAGGCGAAACATGTGGATCAAGGCCGCTGCCCGAAGCCGTTACCAGATCGGCGGGAACCTCGGCCTCCGGATTTTCGGCTTTTGCGGCCTCGTAATCCTGTTTCACCCGGTCGATGAGCTTGGCGCTCGTCGGCCCGAGATTGGAGCCGGAAGACGAAGCGGCATTATAACCATCGCCGGCAGCGGACGGCCTTCCGTGGAAATATTTCTCACCGGTGAAGGCCTGCCCTATCAATTGCGAACCCACCACGGCACCACCTTTTTCTACCAGGCTGCCATTTGCCTGAAAGGGGAAGATCGCCTGCGCGAGACCTGTCATGCCCAAGGGATAGGCAAGGCCGGTGATGGCGGTGGTGGCGAGGATGAGCACCAGTGCGGGACGAAGCTGTTTAAACATTGTCTTTACTCCTCAGGCGAGACCGAGCGCCGTAATAGCGAGGTCAATGGCCTTGATGCCGATGAAGGGAACGATGATGCCGCCGAGGCCATAGATGACCAGATTGCGCGACAGCAGCGCGCCGGCGCCAATCGGACGATATTTAACGCCCTTCAGCGACAGGGGGATCAGCGCGATGATGATGAGCGCGTTGAAGATGATGGCTGACAGGATGGCGCTCTGGGGTGTCGAAAGCCCCATCACGTTCAGAACGCCAAGCTGCGGATAGAGCGCCAGGAACATTGCCGGGATGATGGCGAAATATTTGGCGATGTCGTTGGCAATGGAGAACGTCGTCAGCGCACCGCGCGTCATCAGCAATTGCTTGCCGATTTCGACGATCTCTATGAGCTTGGTCGGATCGCTGTCGAGATCGACCATATTGCCGGCCTCGCGGGCCGCCACCGTGCCGGTGTTCATGGCAACGCCGACATCGGCCTGCGCCAGCGCGGGAGCATCATTGGTGCCGTCGCCGCACATGGCGACGAGCTTGCCCTTGGCCTGTTCCTCGCGGATAAGCTCCAGCTTGTTTTCCGGCGTCGCCTGGGCGAGGAAATCATCCACCCCTGCTTCCGCCGCTATTGCCGCGGCCGTCATGGGATTGTCGCCGGTGATCATCACCGTGCGGATGCCCATGCGGCGAAGCTCCGCAAAACGCTCGCGAATGCCACCCTTGACGATGTCCTTCAGCTGCACAACGCCGAGCAATTTTCCATCGCGCACAACGGCGAGCGGCGTGCCGCCGGTCTTGGCGATCTCTTCCGCAATTGCCCGGATGCCGCGCGTGGCGTCCGTTTCGGTTTTGACGGCAAGCGCCACATTGCCCTGTTGCGGAGCGCCGCCATCAACATAGGCAAGAACGGCATCGACTGCGCCCTTGCGAATGGAGGAACCTTCGAAATCGACACCGCTCATTCGGGTCTGGGCGGTGAAAGGTACGAAATTCGCATGGAGTTTCTGCATGTCACGGGCGCGGATGCCGTATTTTTCCTTGGCCAGAACCACGATCGAGCGGCCTTCCGGCGTTTCGTCGGCAAGGGAGGCAAGCTGCGCCGCATCGGCCAGTTCCTGCTCGGAAACGCCGGCAACGGGACGAAACTCGGTCGCCTGACGGTTGCCAAGGGTGATGGTGCCGGTCTTGTCGAGCAGCAGCGTATCCACATCGCCGGCCGCCTCGACGGCGCGGCCGGACATGGCCAGCACATTGAAACGCACTAGCCTGTCCATGCCGGCGATGCCGATGGCGGACAGAAGCGCACCGATGGTGGTCGGGATGAGCGTCACGAACAGTGCCACCAGCACGATAATCGGGATCGAACCTCCGGCATAGGCCGCGAAACTCGGAATGGTGGCTGTGGCCAGAACGAAGATCAGCGTCATGCCGGCCAGCAGGATATTGAGCGCGATCTCGTTCGGCGTCTTCTGGCGTTCAGCGCCTTCGACTAGCGAAATCATCCGGTCGAGAAAGGTGGAACCGGCAGCGGCAGTGATGCGAACCCTGATCCAGTCCGACAGCACCTGCGTGCCGCCGGTAACCGCCGAGCGGTCGCCACCGGATTCGCGGATGACGGGGGCGGATTCGCCAGTGATGGCCGCCTCGTTGACGGAGGCGACACCTTCGATGACCTCACCGTCGGAGGGGATGATATCGCCCGCCTCGACGAGAACGACATCGTTCACCTTCAGGCTGGTGCCCGCCACCATTTTATATTGGCTGCGGTCATCGCCGGTCAGCAGTTTCGCCTGGGTCTCCGTGCGGGTCCGGCGCAACGAATCCGCCTGCGCCTTGCCGCGCCCTTCGGCGACGGCTTCCGCGAAATTGGCGAACAACACGGTAAACCAGAGCCAGAGATTGATCTGGAAGGAAAAGCCGAGATTGGCGCCACCGGTGATGAGATCGCGGATGAACAGCACTGTCGTCAGCACCGACACTGTCGCCACCACGAACATGACCGGGTTGCGCGCCAATGTGCGCGGGTTGAGCTTTTTGAATGCGGCGGCAATGGCCGGCACGAGAATGCGAGAATCAAGGATGCTCGCTTGTTTGGACTGGCTCATGAAGAGGCTCCAGCGTTTGAAACGGGGCGACCGATAAGGGTCGATCAGCCCGTGATAACTTCGAGAGCGACGACGGCGGCGAACAGAGCCGCCATCATCGCAAGAATGAGATTGGAGGCGCACCAGCCGCCGGGCGTGGCGCTCCCCTTGCCGGGAGCGCCCTTGCGGGCGGAAACGATGCGGTTACTTCGAGACTTTTCGTCATTCATGGCATCACCTCAGAAGAGCTGGCCCGCCGCCATGACAAGATGTTCGGCAACGGGGCCGAGTGCGAGCGCTGGCAGGAAGGTGAGACCACCGACAATCAGGATCGTGCCGGCAAGCAGGCCGACGAAGAGCGGACCATCCGTCGGGAAGGTGCCGGCTGAGGCCGGAACGGTCTTCTTGGCGACCAGCGAACCGGCAATGGCGAGCGCCGGAATGATCACCAGAAAACGACCCATCAGCATGCCAAGGCCAAGCGTGATGTTGTACCAGGTGGTATTACCCGTCAGCCCGCCGAAAGCGGAGCCGTTATTGGCGGCGGCGGAGGTATAGGCATAGAGGATTTCGGAGAAGCCGTGCGGTCCCGCCGTACCGATCGACGCCACGGCCGAGGGAAGGACGGTGGCCGTTGCCGTGAAAGCCAGCATGGCGAGCGGCAGGCAGAGAATGGCCAGAACCGCCATTTTCATTTCCTTGGCCTCGATCTTCTTGCCGAGATATTCCGGCGTGCGTCCGACCATCAGACCCGCCACGAAGATGGCGATGACGATGAAGAGCAGGATGCCGTAAAAGCCCGCGCCGACACCGCCGACGATCACCTCACCCAACTGCATGTTGATGAGGGGAACAAGACCGCCCAGCGCCGTGAAGCTGCCATGCATGGCATTGACCGCGCCGCAGGACGCAGCTGTGGTGATGACCGCGAAGAGCGACGAGAGCGCCACGCCGAAACGGACCTCCTTGCCTTCCATATTGCCGCCAGCAAGGCCGAAGCTGTGCATCAGCGGATTTCCGGCCGCTTCCGCCCAATAGGTAACGGCGACGCCGGCGATGAACAGAACGCCCATGGCGGCGAGGATCGCCCAGCCCTGGCGCTGGTTGCCAACCATGCGCCCGAAAACATTGGTGAAGGCGGCGCCGATCGCGAAGATCGACACCATCTGGATCATGTTGGAAATGGCATCGGGGTTTTCGAAGGGATGCGCGGAATTGGCGTTGAAGAAGCCGCCGCCATTGGTGCCCAGCATCTTGATCGCCAGCTGCGACGCCACGGGACCGACGGCAATCGTCTGCTGCACGCCTTCCAGCGTCTGCGCGTTCACATAAGCGCCGAGGGTCTGCGGCACGCCGAGCCACACATAGATGAGGGTCAGCACGATGCAGAGGGGCAAAAGCACGTAGAGCGTTGAGCGGACCATATCCACCCAGAAATTGCCGATCGCCTTGCCGGAGGCGCGTGAAAAAGCGCGGATGAGGCCGATGGCGATTGCCATGCCTGTCGCCGCGGAAACGAAGTTCTGCACGGTGAGACCGGCCATCTGGGTCAGATAGGACAGCGTGCTTTCGCCGCCATAATTCTGCCAGTTGGTGTTGGTGACGAAGCTGACCGCCGTATTGAAGGACAATTCCGGCCCCACGGCCGCCATTCCCTGCGGATTATAGGGCAGCACCGCCTGAAAGCGCATCAGGGCATAAAGCAGGGCAAAACCGAGCAGGTTGAAGAGAAGCATGGAGAAAGCATAGGTCGTCCAGTGCTGCTCCTCACGCTCGCTTGTCCCGGCAAGGGCATAAAGGCCGCGCTCGACGGGTGCGAGAACCGGCGACAGCAGGGTGCGCTCGCCATTAAAGACACGCGCCATATAGAAGCCGAGCGGCTTCACCAGCACAAAAATGATCCCGCAAAACAGCAGAATCTGAAACCATCCATTGAGGGTCATGGTATTGAACTTTCAATAGCCGCCGCTTCCCGATCAGAAACGTTCGGGGCGAATGAGAGCATAGGTGAGATAGGCGGCGATAAAGACCGTGACGGCACCGCTCAAGATATAGTCGAATGTCATCGCAGCCTCCCGTCTAAAGCCGGTCGCAGGCGCGCGTATAGGCAAAGCAGAGGGCGAAAAACAGCGTGGCTGCGCCGATCAGAACAACATCCATCATCGATGGGACTCCTTTTTATTCGAGGAGCCGGACAGGAAGAAAAGCGCCGTCATGTGGGACGTCGCTTTTCATTCTTTCTGGCTGAGAAGGGAACACCATCCCTTCACGCACAGAAGAATGCACCCGAACCGCATAAAGGTTCGAGACGGCCACAGAGACAATAAAATAGGAATCCTATAGGAATTTCGATGCCCGCCGGTCGCGGGCATCGCTGCCGCTACTTAGAGTTTTGACGCATTTCCGGACGGAAAACCGGGGTCCACTTTTCCTGGAAATGCTCTAAGCGAGCGGGCTGTCACCGAAAGCGGAAACGATGGTTTCCGCCGGACTTTTACCGGCCAGCAGCGCGGCCAGCAAAATGCGGGCCTGGCCCGGGCGAAGCGTGGATGAATGCACGGCGCCGGCCGCGACAAGATCATGCCCGCCGCCGCCGCCGCCATAAGTCGCCACCAGCAGCCCTTCCGGCACGCGGCTGGAAACGATGACGGGAACGCCGCGTTCGGCGCAGCGCTTCACGGCTTCAGCGATACGCGGATTGGCGTTGCCCGAACCGAGTGCGGCAAGCACGATGCCTTTCGCGCCCGCCTGCAGGCTTGCATCGATATGGGTCGCGTCACAGCCGGGATGAATGGCGACGATATCGACGCGTTGATCGGTTACCGGGGCGGAAAGCCGCAGCGTTGCGCCAGCAGCCAGCGGCCGGGCGGAGCGGAAGGCGTCCGCCTCGTCCGCGCTCAGCTTATAAAGCCCCCAGGCCGACAGACAGCGGCCGCCGAAGGAGAGGAGCACGCCTTTTGCGGCATTCGCCTGATCGAGCGCTGTCTCTATGGCCCGGGCCAGATTGGCCGGCCCGTCCGCGTCCTTATGGTCTGCGGTAAACTGTGCGCCGGTGAAGACCACCGGCTTTGTGATGGCCCGCTGCAAATGCACGAGCAGCGAGGATTCTTCCATGGCGTCGGTGCCATGCAGAACCACGATGCCGGCAATAGCGGGATCATCGAGCTCGGCGCCCACCGCATCGCTGATGCGCTGCATGTCTGCCAGTGTCAGGCTGGAGGAATCCTTCGCCATCAGGTCGACCGGCTTCAGCCGGGCGTTGATCTGCGGAACCAGCGCCAGCAGGTCCTCACCCGAAAGGCTGGGCGTGCTGACGCCATCGGCACCACGCCGGCTGGCGATGGTGCCGCCGGTGGCGATGACCGCCACCAGAGGCGTTGCGTCCTGCCCGCTCACTGCGATGCCCCCGCACGCTCGTCCGCGAGGCGGTAGATGCGGTCACGCAAGAGATACCAGCCGATGACGAGCGCCGGGATGATGACCAGCAGGGACGCGATGGTCCAGGAGCCGACGGGATAATCGAAGGCCATCAGCACCAGCACGCCGAACAGGAAGATGAGCGTGAGAATGCCGGTATAGGGCGCGCCGAACATGCGGAAATCCGGACGCACGAGTTCACCGCGCTCAGAAAGCTGCCAGAGCTTCAACTGGCAGAGCACGATGACGGCCCATGCGCAGATAATGCCGAGCGCCGAAAGGTTGAGCGCGATCTCGAAGGCCGAAGCGGGAACGACAGCGTTCAGCGCCACACCGAGAACAGTGACGACGGCGGTCACCGCGATGCCGCCATAGGGCACGCCGTTCTTGTTCATCTTCGCAAGTGCTGCCGGCGCCGAGCCGGAAACCGCCATCGAATGCAGGATGCGGCCGGTGGAATAAAGCCCGGCATTGAGCGAGGACAGCACGGCGGTCAGAACGACGAGGTTCATGATCACGTCAGCGCCCTGCACGCCGATGGAACCGAAGAAGGTGACGAAGGGGCTCTCACCGGCCTTATAGGCGGTATAGGGCAGAAGCAGCGCGAACAGCAGCACCGAACCGACATAAAAGACTACGAGACGGAGAACCACGGCGCGGATGGCGCGGGGCATGACCTTGCGCGGGTCTTCCGTCTCGCCTGCCGCCGTGCCGATCAGTTCGATGGAGGCATAAGCGAAGACAACGCCCTGTATGATGACGAAGGCTGGCAAAATACCGTTCGGGAAGAAACCGCCATTATCGGTGATGATGCTGAAACCGGTGACATGGCCTTCGATGGGGGTGCCGAAGATGACGAAATAAATGCCGACCACGAGGAAGATCGCAAGCGCCAGCACCTTGATGAGGCTGAACCAGAATTCAAGCTCGCCGAAAACCTTCACCGACAGCATGTTCATCGCCAGCACGACCAGAAGCGCCGTCATCGCGAAGACCCACTGGTCGATACCCGCAAGCCACGGAACATATTGCTTGAAGAAATTCATGTAGAGGGCAACAGCGGTCACATCCGCCACCGAGGTCATGGCCCAGTTCAGCCAGTACATCCAGCCGGCCGCGAAGGCCATTTTCTCGCCGTAGAACTCACGGGCATAGGACACGAAGGAACCGGAGCTGGGGCGATGCATGATCAGCTCGCCGAGTGCGCGCAGCACCAGAAACGCGAAGAAACCGCACAGCGCATAAACAAACACCAGCGCCGGCCCTGCCTGCGCCAGACGCCCGCCCGCACCGAGGAAAAGCCCGGTGCCGATGGCGCCGCCAATGGCGATCATCTGGATCTGACGCGGCTTGAGGGCCTTGTGGTAGCCGAGATCTTCTTCGACGAAGACCTCACGGTCGGCAGACGCCGTTTTCCCAGAATGCATGGATATTTATCCTCCCGATAAAGTGCTTGCAGTCGGCGATAAGCCGGAAATGAAAATGAAACTGGCACAGTCCGCGCTGGAATATGGCCAGCATGCATGCTCATGCGCGCTGTAAAGCTGCATGACAGATTTTCGCCCCTCATAATGGCAGATAATGCCGTTCGTCAAGCGTATTCGATATGATTGACCTTCTCCTCTACCCCAATTAAGGTCAAAAAATCTGTAAGACAGCTTTACAGATATAGCAACGCTTAAAAGCCAGTGGAGGAAAAAGTGAGCGTGACGCGCAAGGAGCATGATTTGCTCGGGACGAAGGAAATTCCGGCGGATGTCTATTGGGGCGTGCACACGGCGCGCGCTGTGGAAAACTTCAAGATCACCGGGGTGACCATCGGCCATAACCCCTATCTCGTCCGGGGACTGGCCTATGTGAAGGAGGCGGCGGCACGCGCAAATCACGAGCTCGGCCTTCTCGACACGGAACGCATGGAAGCCATCGCCGCGGCCTGCCGCGAAATCCGCGCCGGCGCGCTGCATGAGCAGTTCGTGGTGGATGAAATTCAGGGCGGAGCCGGCACCTCCACCAACATGAACGCCAATGAGGTCATCGCCAACCGTGCACTCGAACTGCTCGGTCACGAAAAAGGCGATTATGCCCGCCTTCACCCGAACGATCATGTCAATCTCAGCCAGTCGACCAACGACGCCTATCCGACCGCAATCAATGTCGGGCTGATCGAGGCCATCGACGATCTGGCGGCTTCCATGGGCGTGCTGAAGGACGCCTTCGACCGCAAGGCGCAGGAATTTGCCGGCTTCATCAAGATCGGCCGCACGCAATTGCAGGACGCCGTGCCGATGACGCTCGGCCAGGAATTCCGTACCTTCGTGGTGATGCTGGGAGAAGATCAGGCGCGCCTCATCGAATCCGCAGCACTTCTGCACGAGATCAATCTCGGCGCCACCGCCATCGGTACCGGGCTCAATGCACCGCGCGGTTATGCCGAGCTTGCCTGCCAGCACCTGGCGGAACTGACCGGACGACCGCTGGTGACGGCGGCGGACCTCATCGAGGCCACGCAGGATCCCGGCGCCTTCGTGCATCTCTCCGGCGTGCTGAAACGCGTCGCCGTCAAACTATCGAAAACCTGCAACGATCTTCGCCTGCTCTCTTCCGGCCCGCGCGCTGGTATCGGCGAAATCACACTGCCCTCCGTTCAGGCGGGTTCCAGCATCATGCCGGGCAAGATCAACCCGGTCATTCCCGAAGTGGTCAACCAGGTGGCCTATGCGGTGATCGGCAATGACATCACCATCACCATGGCCGCTGAAGCCGGGCAATTGCAGCTGAACGCTTTCGAGCCGATCATCGTGCGAGCCTTATCGCAGAGCATCAGCCAACTCAGCGCCGCCTGCCGCACGCTGGCGGAACGCTGCGTCGACGGCATCGTCGCCAATCCGGCCATCATGGCGCAGCGCGTGGAAGAATCCATCGGTCTCGCCACCGCGCTCAACCCGTTGATCGGTTATTATGCGGCGACCGAAGTGGCGAAGGAAGCACTTGCCAGCGGCCGCACGGTACCGCAGGTGGTTCTGGAGCGCGGTTATCTTACCGACGCGCAATTGCAGCAGGCACTGAGCCCGCGGCACCTTGCAAACCTGCCCGCCATCACGGCTGGCGAAGCCGATCTTCGCCAATAATCGTCGTCACCACCTGCTTCACCTGCCCAAGGTGAAGCTCCATCGCCTCCCGCGCCTCGGGCGCTGAACCCCGCCGGATCGCCTCGACGATCCGGCGGTGCTCGAAATTCGACGCGACGCGTCGGCCGGCCATCAGGTTGACCATCTCTGACTGTTGGGAAAGGGCCTCGCGGGCATCGGCCACCACCTTGGCGAACAGCCTGTTGGCCGAAGCTTCCGCAATGGCGCAATGGAATTGCCCATCCAGCAGCACCCAGGGATGCGGCCTTTCTTCGGCTTCCATCCGATCACAGAGGTCAAGCAGGACTTCCAGCTGAGCATTCGTGCGCCGCAACGCCGCCCAACCGGCCGCAGGAACTTCGATGAAGGGGCGGGCCTCGATCAGATCGCGGGCGGAATAGGCGCCGTAGTTCAATTCGGAAGGCGGGGTCGGCGTCATCACATAGGTGCCGCTTCCCGTGCGGGTCTGCGTCAGCCCCAGGGTCTGGAGCGACCGCAAAGCCTCGCGAATGATCGGTCGGCTAACGCCATATCGGGCGGCCAGATGGGCTTCGGAAGGCAGCCGGGTGCCGACCGCAAGCTGCCCCGAGGTGATGGCGGAACGGATATCATCGAACACCGCTTCTGCGGCATTCTTGCGATTGATCGGCTGCGCATCCGCTAGCCAATCCGACAACCCGCCCATCTTTAAACCCTCCGCACTCTCAATATGTTCGCAATATCAACGCAAAACCAGACAACCGCCCAAACGCAAAGGACGGCCGCCGCTCTCGCGGCCAAGCCGACCTTCCTAACATTATCCTGCCCGCCGGAACAACGACGGCGGATATTTTTGTTGGAGCGAGGGTACGGTATCGCCGCACCCTCGCTCCGCGTCCGATATTACGCCTTGATTTCCGCTGCCTCCGGCTTGTCATCCTCACGCGGAATGCGGAACCACGCGACATAGAGCGCCGGCAGGAAAAGCAGCGTGAGCGCCGTGCCAACCACAATGCCGCCCATCATCGCATAGGCCATCGGCCCCCAGAAGATTTCCCGGGAGATGGGGATGAGGGCAAGGGTGGCCGCCGCCGCCGTCAGCATGATCGGCCGCATGCGATGCTCGGTCGCCTCGATGACGGCACGCCACGCCGAGACCCCTTCGCTTCTCAGATGCTCGATCTGTACGACGAGGATGACCGAGTTGCGGATCAGGATGCCGATCAGCGCCAGCACGCCGAGAATGGCGACGAAGCCCATCGGCGCATTGGAGAAGAGCAGCGCCACCACGACACCGATCAGGGCAGTCGGCGCCACGGCAAAGACCAGGAACAGCCGGCTGAAACTCTGCAACTGGATCATCAGGATCGTCGCCATCGCAAACAGCATCATCGGCACCACGGCAACGATTGGCCCTTGCGAATCCGCGCTGGATTCTACCGAGCCGCCCGTCTCCAGCGTGTAGCCGACGGGAAGCGCTTTCTGGAACGCCTCGATCTTCGGCTTCAGCTGTTCCACGATTGTGGCGGGCTGCGTCGAGCCGATGACGGCGGCCTTGACGGTGACAGTCGGAATCCGGTCGCGACGCCAGATGGTCGGCTGCTCCAGCTCATAGCGGAAATTGGCGATTGCCGAGAGCGGCACGGCCTTGCCATTGGTTGCCGGCAATTGCAGGTTTTGCAAGGTCTCGATGGAGCCGCGCTCCGAAAGCTGCGCCCGCGCCACTACGTTGACGAGGTAGATATCGTCCCTCACCTGCGTGACGGTGGACCCTTCGACAATGCTGTTCATGGCATTGGCGATGTCTTCCGACGAGACGCCGAGCTGGCGGGCCTTGTCCTGCAGAACATCCACTTTCACCACGCGCGTCGGCTCGTTCCAGTCCATGACCATGTTGGACAAGAGCCGGTGTTCGCCGACGATGCCCGACAATTGCTGCCCGAGCTCGCGGACCTTCTGGATATCAGGACCGCTGAGGCGATATTGCACCGGCTTTCCAACCGGAGGACCGATATCGAGCAGTTTCACGAAGGCGTCGGTGCCGATAAAAGTCTTGTTCAGATAGTCCTGCAGCTCGGCGCGCACCTTGTCACGCACATTCAGCCCCTTGGTGACGATGACCGTCTGGCCGAAGGTGACATCCGGCGTCTGTACGTCGAAAGACAGGATGAAACGCGGCGCGCCTTCACCGACATAAGTTGTCCAATGGTCGATATCCGGATTCTTGGCCAGCATGTCCTGCTCGAACTGCGCCATCTGCCGGTTGGTTTCGGCAATGGAACTGTTCTGCGGCAGGTTCCAGTCAACGATCAGCTCCACGCGGTCGGATGACGGGAAGAACTGCTGCTGGACAAGGCTCATGCCGCCAACGGAAAGACCGAACAGCGCGATGGTGAGGATAATCGTCACCCAGCGCCAACGCAGCGCCCGGCCGAGAAGCCAGGAAAAGGCGGAGGCAAAACGGCCCTTTTTCTCATGGTGCGATTTCATCGTCTTCGGCAGGATCGTCACGCCGAGCAACGGCGTGAAAAGAACCGCGACGATCCATGACACGATCAGCGAAACGGCGATCACCACAAAAAGCGTGAAGGTGAATTCACCCGCCGCGCTGTTGTTGAGACCGACCGGAATGAAGCCGGCAACGGTGACCAGCGTACCGGTCAACATCGGGAAAGCGGTGGAGGTGTAGACATAGGTCGCCGCTTTTCTGAGATCGTCTCCGACCTCAAGCCGCGCGACCATCATCTCGACGGCAATCATCGCATCGTCGACGAGAAGCCCGAGCGCGATGATGAGGGCGCCCAGAGAGATACGCTGCAAGGAAATGCCGGTATATTCCATGTAGACGAAGGTGATCGCCAGCACGAGCGGAATGGAAACGGCAACCACCATGCCGGCCCTGAGGCCAAGGCTGATGAAGCTGATGACGAGAACGATGGCGATGGCCTCGAAGAGCGCCGAGGTGAAGCCCGAGACCGCCTCATCGACCACGGCCGGCTGATCGGACACGCGATGCACATCGACACCAACAGGCAAATCCGCCACCACCCGCTTCATCTCAGCATCCAGCGCCTCGCCGAAATGCAGCAGGTTCGCGCCGGTTTTCATGCCGATAGCAAGGCCGATGGCCGGCTGGCCGTTGAAGCGGAACAGCGAAGATGGCGGATCGACATAACCGCGCCGGATCGTCGCCACTTCCGTCAGCGGGAAGAACCGGTTATTGACCCGCAGATTGATGGACCGCAGGCTGTCTTCCGAGGTGAACTGGCCGCTGACGCGCAGCGCCACGCGCTCAGGCCCGGCATTGACGAAGCCGGACTGCGTGACGGCGTTCTGGGCTTGCAGCGTCTTGATGATCGACTGCTGGTCGATGCCGAGCGCCGCGATCTGCCGCGTGGAAAACTCCAGATAGATCGTCTCATCCTGCGCGCCGATGACATCCACCTTGCCGATATTGTCGACGGTCAGCACCTTCGCACGGGCATCCTCCACCAGATCGCGCAATTGCCGCTGGCTGAGACCGTCGCTGGTGAAGGCGTAGATATTGCCATAGACATCGCCGAAGCGGTCGTTGAAGAAGGGACCGACGACGCCCGAGGGGAAATCGCCCTTGATGTCGCCGATCATGTTGCGCACCCGCACCCAGGTCGGCTCGACGTTGCGCGCCTTGGTCTCCGGCACCAGCTCCACGAAGATCGTCGTACGGCCGGCCACCGTCTGGCTGCGCAGATGGTCGAGATTGTCGAGTTCCTCAAGCTTTTTCTCGATCCTGTCAGTCACCTGCCGCGCCACCTCTTCGGCGGAAGCGCCGGGCCATTGCGCGCTGATCACCATGGTCTTGATGGTGAAGTTCGGATCTTCCTCGCGGCCGAGGTTGAGATAGGAGAAAACGCCGGCAAGAACGAAAACCAGCATGAAGTACCAGACGAGCGAACGGTGTTCGAGCGCCCAGTCGGAGAGATTGAATTTCTTCACTGACGGACCTCCTGATCGATCCTGATGGCCTGTCCATCCTTGAGCTTGTGAACGCCGGCGCTGGCAACGCGCTCGCCGGGCTTGACGCCGCCGGTGATGCGCACGTTGCCGCCTTCGGCAGGCTCGCCCTCTATCGTGACGGGGCGAAGCGTTACTGTTGCCGTATCGGCATTGACGATCCAGACGCCCCATCCATTGTCGGTTTTCAGCAGGGCCGATGACGGAAGCATGATCTGCGGTTCGGATGCGGCAAGCACCGAGGCTGTGACGACGGAACCGAGCCGAAATGCCGGCGGCGCGTCCTGAAGGCTGATCTTCGTGCGGCGTGTGCGCGTCGCCGTTTCGGCTTCCGGAGCGATCTCGCGCACCACGCCGGTGGTGCGAATTTTCGGATCGAGCTGCAGGGCGATCTCGAAGGCGGAGCCGATCTCCAGCCGTTGCGCCGCAAATTGCGGAACGTCGACCACCACGTCGCGCACTTCCGGGCGGGCAATGGTCACGACCGTTTGCCCGGCCGAGACGACCTGACCGATTTCGCCTGAGGTTGCCGTCACCACACCGTCAAATTCCGCATGCAGCTGCGCATAACCCAGCTGTTCCTCGGCCTTGTCCAGATTGGCGCGGGCCTTGGCGACGGAAGCATTGGCGGTGCGGGTGGCCTGCTCGGCCTCTTCCAGTGCCGCTTCCGTGCCGCTGCGGGCTTCCGCCAGCACACGCTGGCGCTGCTCGGTCGTCACTGCATTGGCCAGCTGCGCTTCCGCATTGGAGAGGTCGGATTGCGCGCTCTTCACCGCAAGCTCGAGCGCGAGCGGATCAATCGAGGCCACCACGTCACCCTTCTTGACCAGATCGGCGACATCGACATTGCGGGCGATAATGCGCCCGAGCACGCGAAAGCCGAGATCGGTCTGAATGCGCGATTCCACCGTGCCGGTCAGCCGCAGGGCATCGGCCGGCTTCTCTTCCACGACGACGGAAAGCACCGGGCGCGGCGCCTCGGCGGCGGCTTCCTGCTTGTCTTCGCAGGAGGAAACCGCAATCGCCACAGCCACCAAAAACAAGCTTTTGTATATACTGGACATTATTGTGCCTGCCCCTTTTCATAGGCGACCTTTTCACCGGCGCGGAGAAATTTGGTGCCGACGGTGACGACGAGATCGCCGGGATTAAGCCCCTGCGTGATGACGAATTGACCCGTCTCGTAATCGGCGACCTCGATACGCCGCATGGCGATTTCCGAGGATTGCGGATCGACCACCCAGACGGCGGGGAAGCCGTCCTGCGACGTCATCGCCGACCACGGAAGCTCAATCGCATCGACCTGTTTGAAGCGGAAATGGCCGGATACGGGCGCGCCGAGCGGCATGGTCATATCGCCGTTCAGACCGACCTTGACCCTGATCGTTCCATTGTCCGGGTCTATCGTCGGAGAAATTTCCCGTACCGGTGCCGCAACGCTGCGGGTGGAATCCGACAGGAGGCTGACATTGACGAGATTGTCGATGTCCCGCTCAAGGAAAAGGGATTCATAAACATCGAAAACCGCATCGCGCGGTCCGTCATGCGCCAGCGTAAAGACGAGCTGGGCGGCCTGCGCCACCTGGCCGACCTCCACATTACGCGCCGTGATAACGCCATCCGCATCCGCCCTGAGTTCGGTATAGGACAGGGCATCGCGCGCCGTATCGAGCTGCGCCTGCGCCGATCTCACCGCCCCTTGCGTCGTGAGAAGGGTTTCCTGGGCCTTGTCGACCGCCGAACGCGAGGTCACCTGCGTCTTGAACAGGCTTTGCTGACGGTCGAACGTCAATTGCGCCTGCGTCTGCTGCGCTTCGGCAGATTGCAGGTTGGCCAGGGCGACATCTAGATCGGCCTTTTGCTCTTCGGGATCCATGCGGGCAAGCAATTGCCCGGTCTTCACCCGTGCGCCCACATCCACCAGCCGCTCGGTGATTTTGCCGCTGACCCGGAAGGACAGATCCGTCTGGACCCGCGCCTTTACTTCGCCCGTGATGACGCTGCCGCGATCAACGGGCTTTTTCTCAGCCGCGACCACATCGACGGTGCGGAGCGGCTTTTCGGCGGGCGGCTCTTCATTGCTGCAGGACGACAGGGCGAAAATACCGCCAAGCGCCGCCGCGATAAGAATGGTTCTCATGGTGACCTCTTGATCTTCGCCTCATCCTATAATATTTGACTGACTGAATAGTCAATGAAATTCTTATGCCGCTGATCGGGGAGCTGTCCGGAGTACCGGCACGGGTTCGCGAATGATCATTCACTCGTCGTCCGGCACATACCTGCGGGCGCATTGGCAATGTTCCGGCATGGTGAAGCATGCGCGCGCCTTCACAAAAATCATTCCGGTTTTTGCGCCGGTGCTATAGGCAAACCCATCTCTCATTTCCGCCAATCGCGACGGACAGAAGGGCACGCGTCGAAAATAAAGAAGGATCCGGGGCCATGGCGAAAGCAAAACTGACACGTGCTGAACAGAAGATACAACGTCCGTTGCAAATTCTCGATGCCGCATTCGAGGAATTCACCAAAAGGGGATTTACCGCGACGCGGGTGGAAGACATCGCGGAAAGGGTGGGGGTGACGAAAGGAACGGTCTACGTCTATTTCGAAACCAAGGAAGCGCTCTTCGAAGCGATGGTCAAGCACGCCTCCCTGCCATTCCAGGAGGCGTTCAAGGCCTATACGCATACATCCGACGACCCCGTCGAGGAGCTTCGCCTGCTGCTGGAATTCCTGTTCGATGCACTCGTCGACAACAAGAAGATGCGGGAACTGTTCCGCTTGATCCTTGCGGAAGGCGCAAAATTTCCCGATCTCATCGATCAGCATCACGACACGTTGATGGCACCGGTCTTTGCGCGCATCGATACGGTCCTCGAGGAAGGCGTCGCGAAAAAAAGGTTCAGGGCCAACCCTCCCGAACTCGCCAAAGTGGTGATGTCACCCATGGTCGGAACATTGGTGTTTCGGCTGATTTTCAACGACCGACGCATTCTGGACAGACAGGCTGTCCTGAAAATTCATCTCGAGCTGATCATGCGTGGGCTGCTGGCATAGGCATCATTCTTCGCGGCCCGGTCTCAGCCGACGCCGCCGATGCAGACATATTTGAGCTCGGTATATTCCTCGATGCCGTGGCGTGACCCTTCCCGGCCGAGACCCGACATCTTGACACCACCGAAAGGCGCCTCGGCAGTGGAAATAGCCCCCGTATTGACGCCGACCATGCCATATTCGAGCGCTTCGGCAACCCGGAAGACCCGTGAGAGATCGCGCGCATAAAAATAGGAGGCGAGGCCAAAATCGGTATTGTTCGCCTGCACGATCACATCCGCCTCATCCTCGAAGCGGAAGAGCGGCGCAAGCGGTCCGAAGGTTTCCTCACGCGCCACCTGCATGCCGGCATCGACATTGCGCAGGATCGTCGGCTCGAAGAAATTGCCGCCCAGTACATGCCTCTTGCCGCCGGTGGCGATCTCGGCGCCTTTCGAAAGCGCATCAGCAATATGCGCCTCCACTTTAGCAACGGCGTTTGCGTCGATGAGAGGCCCGAGAATGCTTGCCGCCTCCAACCCGTTACCGACCTTCAATTGCGCGACGGCCCCTGCGAATTTTTCAGCGAAAGCGTCATAGACGCCGCTCTGCACATAAAGACGGTTGGCGCAAACGCAGGTCTGACCATTGTTGCGGAATTTGGCGAGGATCGCGCCCTCGACAGCGACATCGAGATCGGCGTCATCGAAGACGATGAAGGGCGCATTGCCGCCGAGTTCCAGCCCCAGTTTCTTGATCGTCGGCGCACATTGCCGGTAAAGATGTTCTCCCGTGCGCGTCGATCCGGTAAAGGTCAGAAGGCGGACATCCGGGCTTGCCGTCATTTCTGCGCCTATCTCGGCCGCTGGCCCCGTCAAAATGCTGAAAAGCGCAAGCGGCAGGCCGGCGCGCTCTGCAAGGATGGCAAGGGCGATGGCAGAAAACGGCGTTTGCGGCGCCGGTTTCAGCACCACCGCACAGCCGGCGGCCAAGGCCGGGCCGGCTTTGCGAGTGATCATGGCATTGGGGAAATTCCATGGCGTGATGGCTGCAACCACGCCCACGGGCTGGCGAAGAACCAGAATGCGTTTATCCGGCTGGTGGCCGGGCACTGTCTCGCCATTGATCCGCCGCGCCTCTTCTGCAAACCATTCGATGAAGCTCGCACCATAGGCGATCTCACCTTTGGCTTCCGCGAGCGGCTTTCCCTGTTCCAGCGTCAGTATCATGCCGAGATCGTCACGGTTTTCCATGACGAGCCGGAACCATTCCTTCAGGATATTCGCGCGCTCGCCGGCGGTGCGGCGGGCCCATTCCTTCTGGGCGATCACGGCGGAAGCGATTGCTTCTCTCGTTTCCTTCGCACCGAGTTCTGGAACCCGCCCGACGATCTCACCGGTCGCGGGATTGCGGATCGCCGCCGTTTCACGGCCATCGCAACCGACCCAGCGGCCCGCCACCGGCACTTTCTCGCCGAAGAGTGTGGGATCATTCAGATGCATGGCCCATCCCTCAACAGAAGACCTGCGCCGAGGCCGGATCGAAGGCGAGATGCACGAGGTCGCCACGGCTGAGGCCGGAAATCGCCTCATGGCCGAAAGGCAGGCGCACCGCAAGCGGCTCACCCGAGCCTGTATTGGCCACCACATGGACATTGTTGCCGAGGAAAGTGATGTCGCTGACCGTGGCCTGGAAACCGGCGGCGGCGACCGGCCGGTTGCGGCTCAGCTGCAGCCGCTCCGGGCGCAGCATCAGCGCCGCCTTCTTTCCCGGCGTGGCTTCGCCATGCATCGGAATATGATCAAAAACGATATCCCGGCCGAGCGACACCGTCGCCTTGCCGCCCGAGGCGGCGAGGAGATCGCAGGCGATGAAATCGCTGTCGCCGATGAATTCAGCCACGAAACGGGTCGCCGGGTGAGCGTAAAGCTCCGGTCCCGTGCCGATCTGGTCGATAACCCCCTTGGAAAACACGGCGATGCGGTCGGAAAGACGCAAGGCCTCTTCCTGGTCGTGGGTGACATAGAGGATCGTCACTTCCGTCTGCTGGTGAATACGGCGGATTTCGAACTGGATTTCTTCGCGCAGCTTCTTGTCGAGCGCCGACAGCGGCTCATCCATCAAGAGCACCGGCGGGTCGTAGGCAAGCGCCCTCGCCAGCGCCACGCGTTGCTGCTGGCCGCCCGACATCTGCGCCGGCTTTCTGTCCTCGAAACCTTCGAGACGGACAAGCCGCAACATTTCCTTCACCTTCGCATCGATTTCCGCCTTGCTCTTGCGGCGGACCTTCAGCGGAAAGGCGATGTTCTCGCCAACCGACAGATGCGGAAACAGGGTGTAACGCTGGAAGACCATGCCGATATTGCGCTTGTGCGACGGCGTCGACAGCAGGCTTTCGCCGTTCAGCAGAATATCGCCCGATGTCGGCTGCTCGAAACCGGCAAGGATATAAAGCGTCGTGCTCTTGCCCGAACCGGACGGTCCGAGAAATGTCATGAACTCACCCGGCTGCACGTCGAGATTGACGTCCTGAACGGCGACGACCGGTCCGTATTGCTTGCGGATGCCGCGAATCTGCAGGAGCGGTTTGGTCATGTTTTCAGTCCTTTTCGCACAGCCGCGACAAGCAGCATGAGAATGATGGTCACCGCGATGAGAAGCGTGGAGGCGGCCGCAATCACCGGCGTCAGATCCTGACGCAGTGTTGCCCAGATTTTCACCGGCAGCGTCTGCAATGTCGGGCTTGCCATGAAGATCGCCAGCACCACCTCATCCCACGAGGTAAGGAAAGAGAAGATCGCCGCCGAGAACAGGCCGTGGCTGATGGCGGGAAGCGTGATGCGGATTTTCGCCTGCAACGGGCTTGCGCCGCACAGCACCGCCGCATCCTCAATCGATTTGTCGAAACCCTCGAGCGCGCCGGTCAACGCCAGAATGGAAAAAGGCATCGCCACGACGAGATGGGCGATAACGAAACCGGCAGTGGTGCCGGCAAGGCCAAGTTTCAGGAAAAAGGCGTAAAGCGCCACCGCCAGCACCACGACAGGCAGGATCATCGGCGTCATGAACAGCGCGCGAAGCGTGTTACGCCCGATGAAACGGCCGCGCACCAGCCCGAAGGAGGCGACAAGGCCGATCAGCACGGACAGCACCGTGACCATGAGGGCGATGCGCAGGCTGGTCCAGGCGGCCTCCAGCCATCGCGGATCGGCGAAGAAATCCGCATACCATTTCAATGTCCAGCCGGGCGGCGGAAAGATCAGCCATTGCGACGAGCCGAAGGACAGCGCTGCGATGAAAACGATGGGCAGGATGAGAAATGCCGTCGTCAGCAGCGTGATCAGGAGGAGTAGCCATTTCCAGAGGCCGAGGCTGTTATAGTTCAAAAGCATGTCAGCGCCCCCCTGCCCCGGCCGCGCCGAAAAATTTGAGCTGGATGGCGTAAAGCGTCAGCGTCACCACCAGCAGCACCAGTGCGGCCGCCCCACCCATGCCCCAGTTGACCAGCGACTGGACGAATTGCGCAATGAGTTCGGCCAGCATCATGTTCGCCGTACCGCCGAGGAGCGCCGGGGTGACGAAATAACCGAGCGACATGACGAAGACCATCAGCGCGCCGGAAATCATACCGGGTGCTGCCAGCGGAATGAGGATGCGTGTCAGCGCCTGAAAGCGTGTCGCCCCGCACAAGGCCGCCGCCTGAAGAATGGCCGGATCGATCTTGCGGATGACGCCATAGAGCGGAATGATGATGAAGGGCAGCATGATATAGGTCATGCCTATCGTTACCCCGGTAAGATTATTGACCAGCGCCAGAGGCTGATCGATGATACCCAGCCCCATCAGCGTCTTGTTCACCACGCCCGTGCGCTGCAACAGCACCATCCACGCATAGGTGCGCGCCAGAAGATTGGTCCACATCGACAGGAGCAATATGGCAAAGACGATGGAAGCGAGCCGCGCCGGCATGATGGCGAGCGCCCAGGCGACGGGAAAGCCGATCGCCAGCGACACGACCGTGACCAGCGCCGACACCGCGAAGGTATTGAAGAAGATCTTCAGATAGGTGGAGCTTCCGAGCAGGGCGGCATAGTTGCCCAATCCGAAAACGGGTTCGGTGACGCTGCGCGACAGCAGGATCAGAACCGGAACGACGAAGAACAGGACAAGCAGGACAAGCGCCGGCAGGGTAGCCGTAAAGTTGCCGGGCCGGAAAGGCATCCGCACCTTCGCTTTCGGGCTGACTGTTTCATCGGTAAGCGAGACCATGCCCAAACCTCCCGGACGTGGAAAATCGCGCGGGCGCCTGTCGCGGCCCGCGCCGTTATCTTACTTCGCCTGCCAGGCGTACCAGCGCTCGCCGATCTCGTCGCGATGCTGCGCCCAGTAGTTCATATCGGCGTTTACCTGGCTTGCCGTCTGCTGATCCGGCAGGGTCTTGGCGGTTTCCGGATCCATCAGCTTGGCGGATTCGATATTGACCGGCGCATAACCCGTCGCGGTCGCCATATCCGCCTGCGCCTGCGCAGAGGTGGCGAGCGCAATGAACTTCATCGCCGCATCCTTGTTCTTCGTTCCCTTGGGAACGACGAGGGAATCCGCCGCGGTGATGTTCTGCTGCCAGGAGGTTTCCACCTTCACGCCGCTTTTTTCAAGCGCCGTCATGCGGCCGTTCCAGACGCTGCCGAAAGGCGCTTCCGCAGATGCAATCAACTGCTGCGACTGCGCACCGCCGGACCACCAGATGATATCGGATTTGATCGTATCGAGCTTCTTGAAAGCGCGGTCGAGATCGAGCGGATAAAGCTTGTCGGCGGCCACGCCATCGGCCAGAAGAGCGGCTTCGATCACGCCCGGTGCCGACCATTTGTAGAAGGTGCGTTTTCCCGGAAATTTCGCGGTGTCGAACAGATCCGCCCAACTCTTCGGGCAGGCGGCCACGGCATCGACATTGCAGCCGATGACGAAGGAATAATAAAAGCTGCCGACGGAGTAGTCCGTCACGAAGCGCGGATCGAGCTTGGTCTTGTCGATGACGGCAAAATCGAGCTTCTCCAACAGGCCTTTCGGGCCGGCCTGCGCGGCATAATCGCCCTCGACATCGACCACATCCCAGGTCACGCCGTTCGCCTCGACCATGGCTTTCAATTTGCCGTAGTCCGTCGGGCCGTCCTGCACCACGTTAATGCCGGTCGATACCATGAATTTTTCAGCCCAGGCCGCCTTCTGGGCGTCCTGCGTGGTTCCTCCCCAGCTGGAGAAAACCAGATCATTCGCCTCAGCAGATGCACCAAGGGCAAAAAGAGCGGCGCATGTCGTCAATACCAGTTTCAATTTCATGTTCCCTTACTCCGTTTTAGAGCTTCTTGTTGGTATGCACGTCGCGACCGGCGCATTTCACCCGAGCGGTGAAAACCTTGCCGGTTTCATGATCTTGTTTTCGGCGACTTCGATGAGGTCGCGGATTTTCGGAAGGAAGGACAACCAGCGCGGATCGGCCATCAGCCGTGCGCGCCTTTCCTCGCGGTCATCCAGGCTCGAAAAAGCCCAGATATGGACGATCTCATTGATCGGGCCGATCTCGGAAAAGAAGTAACCCACCAGCTCGCCGAGATGGCTCTTCTGGATTTCGATGCCCTCTTCCTCGACCACCTTGAGGTAGGCGGGAATGGTGCCGTTCTTCAGACGGTAGGTGCGGATTTCGTAAAACATGGGCTCACCGCATCACGAAGGGATCGGGGATCGGGTCATCGGAGGTGCGCAACCATATGGTCTTGGTGCGCGTGTAATCGAGCGCCGCCGCAAGCCCGCCCTCGCGTCCGTCGCCCGACAGGCCGAAGCCACCGAAAGGCGCAATCGGCGAGACCGCACGATAGGTATTCACCCAGACGACGCCGGCACGGATCGCCTTCATCAAGCGATGGGCGCGCGTCAGGTTCTGCGTGAAGACACCGGAGGCGAGGCCATAGACCGTGTCATTGGCCAGCGCGATGGCTTCCGCTTCGGTTTCAAAGGAAACGACCGAGAGGACGGGGCCGAAGAACTCTTTCTCCATCGATGGCGAACGAATGCCGTCGCAATCGAGAATGGTTGGCCGATAGAAATAACCGTCGCCGTCTACAGGCGCACCGCCTGTGACAACCTTGGCGCCCGCGTCCACGGAGGCGGAAACCAGAGAAACGATATGCTTCCTCTGGCGCTCCGTCGCCAGCGGGCCTACTTCCGTCGCCATATCCAGCGGCGAGCCGATGCGGATCGCCTCAGCCTTCGCCTTCAGAATCTCGAGGAACCGATCCTTGACGCTTCTTTCGATGATCAGCCGCGAGCCGGCGACGCAGCTCTGGCCGGTCGCGGCGAAAATGCCCGCCACCTGCGCATTGGCAGCGCTCTCGAGATCGGCATCGGCAAAAACGAGGATCGGCGATTTGCCGCCGAGCTCCAGCGAGGTGGAAGCAAGGTTTTCAGCCGAATTACGCACGATGTGACGCGCCGTTTCCGGACCGCCGGTAAAGGCGATATGAGCCACCTTCGGATGGGTGGTGAGCGCCGTGCCGCAGGATGCGCCGAAGCCGGAGACGATATTGACGACGCCGACGGGAAAACCGGCCTCATGCACCAGCCGGGCGAATTCCAGAAGGGGTGCCGGCCCATCTTCCGAGGCCTTGACGACGATGGTGCAGCCGGCCGCGAGTGCGGGACCGATCTTGACGGCGGCGAGAAACAGCTGGCTGTTCCACGGCACGATGGCCGCCACGACGCCCACGGGTTCGCGCCGCAGCCAGACATCCATATCCGGCTTGTCGATCGGCAGATAGGCGCCCTCAATCTTGTCGGCCAGACCCGCATAATAACGATAATAATCCGCGACATAGGCAATCTGCGCGGAGGTTTCCCGAATGATCTTGCCGGTATCGCGGGTTTCGAGTTCGGCAAGCGTCTTCGCATTCTCAGTGACCAGATCGGCGAGCCGGTAGAGCAGCTTGCCACGCTGTGTCGCCGTCAGTTTCGACCAGCCTGCATCTTCGTAAAGCGCCCGATGCGCGGCTTCGACCGCACGGCCGACATCCGCCTCGCGGCTTTCCGGCATTTCGGCCCATGCAGTGCCGCTTGCGGGATCGAGACTTGTGAAACGCGCCTCGCCATCTTCGAAACGTCCGTCGATATAGCACTGGAAACTGCGCATCGCGTTACTCCCCGAAAGCCGGCATGACATCGGAAAGGAAGCGCTCCAGCGAGGCCTTCTTACGCTCGAAGCTCATGCCCGTATCGATCCAGAAGGAATATTCGTCATAGCCCATGGCCTCGTAAGCTTTAAGCCGGCTAATCACCTCATCGGCATTGCCGACGACATTGTTCTTTCGCATGACATCGGTGGAAAGCATCGCGTTGGCGGCGATGTCTTCGGGCGCAATACGCTCGATCAGCCCCTGATGGATCGGCTTTTCGTTTTTGAACCAGGCGAAGAAGTAATTGTAATAGACGCTCATCTCATGCGCCGCCTGAGCGATATCGGCTTCATCGGAACCGACATAGGTGTGGCGGAGCAACATGATTTTCGGCCGCTGTTTTTCCGGGTTCTTGGCGCAGGCATCGTTGAAGCGGCCCATCAGGGTTTCCACCTCGTCATCGCCCTGCCAGAGTGGCGTCACCTGCACGTTGCAATCATTGGCGACGGCGAATTCATGCGAATTCGGATCGCGCGCCGCCACCCAGATCGGCGGGAAGGGCTGCTGCAATGGCTTGGGAGCGGAGGTGGTGGCCGGAAATTTGTAGAACTCGCCGTCATGGGCATAGTCGCCCGCCCACACACCTTTGACGGCCGGGATCAACTCGCGCATGCGCTGGCCGGCGCCCCAGGCATCGAGACCCGGAAGCAGCCGCTCATATTCAAACGAGTAAGCACCGCGCGCGATGCCGATATCGAGACGGCCGTCGCAGATCAGGTCCGTCATCGCGGCTTCGCCGGCAAGCTTGATCGGATGCCAGAAGGGCGCGATTACCGTACCAGTGCCAAGACGCGCCGTCCTGGTGCGCCGCGCCAGATCGGCGATCGTCACGAAGGGGTTCGGGGCAATGGTGAAATCCATGCCGTGATGTTCACCGGTCCAGATGGCATGCATGCCGCCGCGATCGGCGATTTCGCAAAGCGTCACGAATTCTTCGTAGAGCGTCTTGTGATCCTGCGAGGCGTCCAGTCGTTCCATATGGACGAAGAGGGAGAATTTCATGGATTTGCCGCCTTCATCGAGATGGGATGGACCCTGCCGGCAGTCTCGTTACCG
The DNA here is from genome assembly GCF_053522385.1 of Agrobacterium sp. 22-223-1. Classification (NCBI taxonomy): domain Bacteria; kingdom Pseudomonadati; phylum Pseudomonadota; class Alphaproteobacteria; order Hyphomicrobiales; family Rhizobiaceae; genus Agrobacterium; species Agrobacterium sp. 22-223-1. The sequence goes on along the minus strand of NZ_JBNWCN010000002.1, from coordinate 240,223 downwards.
ACATAGACACCGAAATTGCCGATTGAACTTTCCAGCGCGAACCGGTTGACAATGTCCGCCGTCGCGCCGGAGTCGAACTTTGCCGAAGCAAGCGCGCCGGGCAACAGAAAACGGCCCTGGCGCGGCGCGTCGTCCCCATCCGCAAGCGCGTGGTAGACGATGTGCTGACGCCCACCCGCCTTGTTTTCATAAACCGAGTAAAGAAAGCCGGTCCTGACCGGCAGTCCGGTCAGCTCTTCCAGCCGCGCCGTCAGCGCCGCGACCGGATCGCCGCCCGCCACGACGCAGCCGGGCAGCGACAGCACATCCTCACCAACGAGGTAAATCTCGCCACGACGCTCAAGAACCGCGCCGACAGCGATTTCACCCTCTGCCGCAGCCGAAAGCGCCCTGGCGGCCAGCATCGGCGTGAAGTAACCGCCGCGCGCATAACCGAGACCGTTCAGACCGCTATTCTCGAAAGCGTCGATACGACCGAGCAGAATGACGTGGTCTCCGGCCTCGATAACCTCCTGCATCGAACATTCGAACCAGGCCGCAACATCGGCAAAGACCGGTGAGCCTGCCGGCGCATCCGACCAGATGGCGGCGGCAAAACGATCTTCCACCGGCCGGGCGAACGTATTGGACAGGTCCTTCTGGCCTTCCGACAGAATATTGACGGCGAAATTTTTCGCACCCGTCATCGTCGCGAAATTGCGCGAGGTGCGGGCAAGGCAGATCAGCAGCAGCGGCGGATCGAGCGAGACCGAGGTGAAGGAATTTGCGGTGAAACCCACCGGCTTTCCGGCTTCGTCGCGGGTGGTAACGATCGTCACCCCCGTCACGAAGGCGCCGAATGCGTCGCGCAGGGCGCGCGGGTCAAGGGTTGCAACGGTCATTGCGGCTCCTCCTCTAAAGCCAGCCATTCGGCCATCAGTGCATTGACGGTTTCAGGTGCGGTCAGATTGACCATATGCCGGTGCGCCTCGACGATGCGGGCATAACCGCGCGGCGTGATCGCCGCCATCTGTTCCGCCATCAGGGGCGTGGAGTTCGGATCGTCCGAACCGGTCAGAAAAAGCGCCGGGCAGGCAACCGAAGGCCAGCGGTCGGCATAGGTCTCGTCCCCGCCCGCAAAGGCGGTATAGGCGACCGCGTAACCTTCCGGATCGACCATTTCCAGCCAGCCTCTCGTCAATTCCCGCGCGTGCCGGCTTTTCAGATCATCGCCGAACCAGCGCAGCAAGGGGCCTTCCTTGTCCACGCCCGTGGTGCGGATCGCCGCCGCACGCGCAAGCACCGCCGCCTTCGCAACGGGGTCGCGGCGATAAACACCGTTCAGATACCCGACACGCGCTATGCGATCTGCAAGCGTCGCGGCTGCCCCGCCGGAAATCAGCGCCCCCATGGAATGCCCGGCGACATTGGCGCTCTCTATCCGCATGTCGTCGAGAAACCGGCCGAACCAGCCGACGAAATCCTCAAGAGTGCTGCCGGCCGCAAGACGTTCGCTGCCGCCGTGGCCGGGCATGTCGACTGCGATGACGCGGTGCGTCCTCGAAAACACCTCGATCTGCGGCGTCCAGGCTTCGAGCCGCATTCCAACACCGTGGATGAGGATCAGATTCTCGCCCGCGCCGGCTTCGAAATAGGCGGCCCCGCCTCCGGTCGTTTTCCGGGGGAGCGTGGCGGCGCCTGCCTTTGCACCATTGACCCGTGACGTGTCGGCGACCCTTTGCATTGGTGTGCGCCTCAAACGCCGGCCGGATTGGCGACATCCTGACCGAGATCCTTCAGATCCTGATAACGGTCGCCGATGCGGTGATGCGGCCGGCCGCCAACGGAAGCACCGAGCGCGATCACGATCTCGTCGGCCGCCGGAGCATCGGGAATGGCCGTCTGGATCGTCAGATAATGCGAACGACGGCCTTCATCATTCTTGTCCATCAGGGGGATCATGATCGGCGCATTGCCGGGGCCGCGCGTGTTGCAGAAGGCGAGATAGGATTTGGCGCCGACCGCCTGACGATAGTGATTGCCGAAGCGCAGCGTATGGATGAGCGCGGAAGCATGTTCGATCTCACCATCCAGCCCCACGACGGCCGCCTTGCCATAGGCCTCCACCGCCTCGCCGGAACCGACAGCGTCAAGGATCATCTTCGTCAGCAACTCGCCAAGCACCGGCGCGCCTGCGTGAATTTCCGGCTTCAGATCGGCCACGAAACCTTTACCCGCCCACGGATTTTTAACAACCGCAATGGCGGCGAACAGCTTCAACGGCGCTGCGGCAGCCTTGCCCCCCTCAATCAACGTCGTTTCGACCTGCAGCAGGGTCTTGCGGATCTGGATGGACATCAGCGCTCTCTCCGTAAATATGATGGCTTATGGTATGCCATAATATAAGACTGTCAAGTACCGTAATCCCGCAAGGGCGAGCAGTTGAATTTTGAGGATTGTCGTCGCCGATAAGTCGAGCGCTATGGGCAACCGATTGCACTTGGCAAGCAACGATTGGAGGCGGGAAAATGGGGCAGATTTGACCGGGGCATCATCAGCCGGGCTGGATACGCAAGTGGCCGCCTTATACGGCGATCATGTTCCGGAAGATCAGGGCAGCCGAGGCCGGCGGCCTCTATTCCTGACTTTCAAGCCGATATCGGGAACCCGGATAGAGCAGCCGCACGGACGTGACAGCACGGCTCGACGACCAGGTTCTGCGGCGCACGAGAAGGCAGGGCTCGTTTCGGCTGATGGCCATCAATTTGCATTCCCAGGGCTGGGGCGATGCCGCCTCTATGAATTGCTCGGTCCGGGAAATGGGTGCGGCCGCCGTCAGATAGGCATTCGGGGTAAGCGTATTGAAATCCTGCATCAGATAATCCGGAGCGATCTCCGCATTGACAAAGCGATCTTCGAGCTGGATCGGCACATCGTCTTCGTGGTGCACGATGATGGAGTGAAAAACCTTCGCTCCCACGGCGATCTCCAGCGCCGTCGCAAGATCGGGACCGCAAACTTCCGTCTGGGCGAGGATCAGGCTCGGCCGATGCGTCGAACCGCGCTCCTTGATCTCGTCGGCGATATTGCGCACGCCCATCATGCCGGCGCTTCGCTTTTTCGGGGCGACAAAAGAGCCGCGCCCCTGCACACGAACGATCACCCCCTCGGTTGCCAGCTCCCGCAGGGCGCGGTTTGCCGTCATCCGACTGACACCCAGCATGTCGACGATCTCGTTTTCGGAGGGTATCCTGTGGTTGGTCAACCACTCGCCGCTGGCGATCTTTTCCTTGATCTGTTCTTTCACCCGCTCATACAGCGGCAGGGAGGAGCGATCGCCCGAGACAGGAAACTCGTTTTCGGTGACGGGCAGCATTGAAACTCCTAAAAATCGGGCGACTGCACAAAACGCAGCCAGAATCCGCACAAGCACAAAATTATCACATCCCACCTTGCTTGTCTTTCGCAAATGTGTGAAGTTACATATACAACTTGAGGGGAAAATAATGGCAAGCGAAGACTCGATCTCCAGCGGCCGCAAGTCTCCCGCCGATAGTCGGGGCGATATTCGAATGCCCGCCCAGCGCAACGGCAGGAGCTGCCATACCGATGCCGAAGCCATGTTTGATGGCTCGGCCGGGCAATATGCGCTGAAAGACCGCCCTTGCCAGAACCCGCCAACCCCATGCTCCTTCGACCCGGCGTGGCCAATGCGCGTGAAGCATATGAATTTCTCAAAGTTGTATAGTGAACTTCCGGCACGCCGCTCCAGGGTGAACATCGAATTCCATATTGATTCGACGAGCGCCCGGCCGCCGATTTCGACGGGACATGAAATGCACCAATGACCGCCGGGCTCAGGGATAGACATCTGCCCAGGGCACGCCCGGCTGAAACCACAAAACGCATGCCAGCAACTTGCCAATCATCAAACCAAAAGGGGAATGCAATGCTGAATTCAAAGCTGAAAATCGCGCTGGCCACCACCGCGCTCATCATGGGAGCCTATGCCGGGTCCGCGAGAGCGGAAGGCTATTGCGCCGCTGGAAAGACCATCACCTTCGCCGGCATCGACTGGGAAAGCGGCGCTTTCATCACCGAAGTCATGAAGGAAATCCTCTCCAAGGGCTATGATTGCAAGGTCGATTCCATTCCCGGCAACTCCGTGACGCTGGAACAGGCGACCGCCAATAACGATGTGCAGATCTTCGCTGAAGAATGGATCGGCCGCTCCGACGTCTGGAACAAGGCTGCGGAAGCCGGGCAGGTAACATCGGTCGGCAAGACCTTCGTTGGCGCCGCCGAAGGCTGGTTCGTGCCAGAATATCTGGTCAAGGGCGACCCGGCAAAAGGCATCGAAGCCAAGGCTCCGGACCTGAAGAGCGTCGACCAGCTTTCCGACCCGAAGATCGTCGAACTGTTCAAGGATCCGGAAGAGCCGACCAAAGGCCGCTTCCTCAATTGCCCCTCGGGCTGGACCTGCGAAGGCGTCAACACCGCCAAGCTTCAGGCCTACAAGCTGGAAGCAAATTATGTGAACTTCCGCCCCGGCACCGGCACCGCTCTCGACGCCGCAATTGCCGCCGCCTATCTCCAGGGCGAGCCGATGCTGTTCTATTACTGGAGCCCGACGGCAATCATGGGCAAATATAAGCTCATCCAGTTGCAGGAGCCGGCCTATAGCGACGCCTGCTGGAAGGAACTGACGAGCGCCGATGGAAAGCGCGACGCCGGTTGCGCCTTCCCCTCCGTCGAGGTGGCCTATGGCGTGAACAGCACCTTTGCGAAGGAAGCGCCGGACATCATCGCGATCCTTGAAAAGGCGACATTCCCGCTGAGCGAGATCAACTCCAGCCTCGCCTACATGACCGACAAGCAGGTCGATGCGACAGCCGCCGCCAAAACCTTCCTTCAGACCAAGGCCGATATCTGGGGCAGCTGGGTTTCTGCGGACGCCAAGGCGCGTATCGAAGCCGCCGTCAAGTAAACATCGCAGGCGCGCCGGGCTTCCGGCGCGCATTTTCCCGTCAGGACAGGGGCCGGCTACCGGACATGGGGTCGGCAGGCGCGAGGACGACACCAATGTTTCCTGAAGTTTTCCATATTTCCATCCGAGGCCCGATCAATGAGATCGTGCGTTCGCTGGTGGTGAATTACGGCTCCGTTTTCAAGGCGATATCGCAGACGATCCTGCAGGCGATCCTCTTCGTGGAATGGGTGCTGCGCGGTCTGCCGTGGTGGGTCATTTTTCTGGTCTTCCTGGTGCTCGCCTGGTTCGCGGCGAAGAAGATTTCGCTCGTCATCATGGTGGCGGTGATGCTTTTCATCGTCGGCGCGCTCGGTCTCTGGGACCTGACAATGCAGACGCTGGCGCTGATGCTGATTGCCAGCCTCATCTCCATCGTCATCGGCGTGCCCATGGGCATCCTGCTTGCCAAAAGCGAATGGGCGCGGCGCATCACCCTGCCGGTGCTCGACGTCATGCAGACCATGCCGAGCTTCGTCTATCTCATTCCCGCCATCATGCTTTTCGGCCTCGGCAAGGTTCCGGCCGTGCTGGCCACCATCGTTTATGCCGTCCCGCCGCTGATCCGCCTGACCGATCTCGGCATCCGGCAGGTGGACCGGGAAGTGGTGGAGGCGGCGACCGCATTCGGCGGCAGCCCGCGACAAATCCTCTTCGGCGTCGAATTGCCGCTCGCCACGCCCACGATCATGGCCGGCCTTAACCAGACAATCATGATGGCGCTCTCCATGGTCGTCGTCGCCTCGATGATCGGCGCGCGCGGCCTCGGTGAGCAGGTGCTGAATGGCATCCAGACACTCGATGTCGGCAAGGGCCTCGAAGCGGGCCTCGGCATCGTTATTCTCGCAATCGTGCTCGATCGTATCACCCAGGGTTTTGGCCGATCCAGCCGAAAGGAAATGGGCAATGACTGATATCCATATCCGCAACGTGTCCAAGATCTTCGGCGGCAACTGGAAGGCCGCGCTCGCCATGGCGCAGCAGGGCGCGGAAAAGAGCGACATCCTGGCAAAGACGGGATGCAGCGTCGGTCTCGACAATGTCAGCCTCGATATAGCGGGCGGGCGCATTTTCGTGATCATGGGCCTCTCCGGCTCCGGCAAGTCGACCCTCGTGCGCCACATCAACCGCCTTATCGAACCGACAAGCGGCGAGATTCTCGTCGGCGACGACAATGTTCTCGCGCTGAAACCGAAGGACCTGCGCGACTTCCGCAACCGGCGCGTCAGCATGGTGTTCCAGAATTTCGGCCTGATGCCGCACCGTACCGTGTTGCAGAACGTCGTTTATGGCCAGCGCGTGCGCGGGTTGACCAAGGCCGATGCGCGGCCCATCGGCATGAAGTGGATCGAGACCGTCGGCCTTTCTGGTTATGAGGACAAGTTTCCGCACCAGCTTTCCGGTGGCATGAAGCAGCGTGTCGGCCTCGCCCGCGCGCTCGCCGCCGATACTGACGTCATCCTGATGGACGAGGCCTTTTCGGCGCTCGACCCGCTGATCCGCGCCGACATGCAGGACCAGTTGCTGCAGCTCGAAAAGAACCTGCACAAGACCATCGTTTTCATCACCCACGATCTCGACGAGGCGCTCCGCATCGGCGCGCAGATCGCGATCCTGAAGGACGGCAAACTGGTGCAGGTGGGAACGCCGGACCAGATCCTCAACAGCCCCGCAAACGACTATGTCGCCCGTTTCGTGGAGCGCCGCACGGGTGCGGGGGAAGGCCAGCATGGCTGATACGATCACCATCGATCGTCCCCTCACCTGGCAGGAGATCGCCGCTATTGCAAAGGGCGCCACGCTTTCCCTGTCGGATAAGGCGTGGCGGCGCATCGCCGAAGCCCGCGCCATCGTCGATGCACTCGTCGAAAAACGGGTGCGCGGTTACGGCATCAATACGGGTGTCGGCGCACTCTGCGATGTGATCGTTGACATCCCGCAGCAGCAGGCCCTCTCCCGCAACATCCTGCTCAGCCATTCCTGCGGCGTCGGAGAACCGCTCGGGCGCGAAGAAACGCGCGCCATAATGGCCGCCCAGATCAACAACTTCGCGCATGGTTATTCCGGCGTGCAGGTCAAGACGGTCGAAGCGCTGCTCGCCCTGCTGAATGGCGATATTCTTCCCGTTATTCCATCAAAGGGCTCGGTGGGTTACCTCACCCATGCCGCGGCCATAGGGTTGGTGCTGATTGGCGAAGGCCAGGCCCGCAACGGCGGCGAACTCATCAGCGGCAGGCAGGGGCTCGAAAAGCTCGGCCTCGAACCCATGGTTCTGCAGGCGAAGGAGGGGCTCAGCCTCGTCAACGGCACACCCTGCGCCACCGGCCTCGCCAGCCTCGCACTCGCACGCACGACTTCGCTCCTTGAATGGGCCGATGCGGCAGCGGCGATGAGCTATGAAAACCTTGGTGCACAGGCCGATCCCTTCGCCGCAGCGCCGCTGGCACTGCGCAGCTCGCCCGGCATCCAGACCGTTGGTGCGAACCTGCGCCAGCTTCTGGCGGCAAGCCCGCTTCTTGCCCGGTCGGCCGGATCGCGTACGCAGGATCCGCTAAGCCTGCGCGCCGTGCCACAGGTGCATGGCGCCGTTCGCGACAGCGTCGCGCAGATCGCAGACGTCGTAGACCGCGAACTCGCAAGCGTCACGGACAACCCGGTCGTCGGCGGCACGCCGCAGGCGCCGGAGGTCCATTCCCAGGCCCATGCCGTCGGTGCGGCGCTTGGGCTTGCCATGGATGGGCTGGCGACGGCCGCAGCCGAACTTGCGGCGATTTCCGAGCGGCGTATCGACCGGCTCGTCAACCCGCTTGTCAGCGGGCTGCCCGCCTTTCTGGCGGAAAGCGATGGTGTATGTTCCGGTTTCATGATCATCCAGTACACGGCCGCAGCGCTTGCCGCGGAAAATCGCCGCCTCGCCGCCCCCGCCAGCCTCGATGGCGGCATCACCTCCGCATTGCAGGAGGATATACTGACACATGCCACCGCCGCCGCCGACAAGACGCTTTCGATTATCGGCAATCTGGAAACCATTCTCGCAATCGAGATCATGAGCGCCGCGCAGGCTTACGACATGCAGCCAGACGAAGGCGGCCGTGCGCCCGGCACCGATACGCTCTACCGGCGTGTCCGGACGGCGGTGCCATTTTACCGCGACGACCAGCCGCTCAACGAGCTGGTAGCTTCCGTTCGGGAAGTGCTGCAAACCACGCTTGCGGGGACAGGTGCCGACGCAGGCTAGATACTGCGTCGGAAATTTTAGCCGCACACGAGGCGGGAGAGGTTACTCTTTGCCGCTCTTCTGCGCGATGAGAACGGCTTCCGCAATCGCGCTTGCGCTCGCGACATGGTCCAGAGCCGCCTTGTAAGCGGCGTCTCCATCCCCCTGCCGGATGGCTTCGACGATCTTTTCCATTTGCGCCGGACCTTCGGTATCGCGGCTTTTCGTCTTGATCGTCATCGAACGAAGATGGTTGATCCGCACCGTCAGCAGGTTGACGACGCCCCAGGCGACATGACGGTCGATCTTGCTGAACAGCGTCTGATAAAAGGACGAGGTATGCGCCAGAACGGCCGGCATATCCCTTTCGACATAGCTTTCGCGGATATGACTGAGCGACGCTTCAAGCGCTTCCACGATGGCAGGATCGCGGCGCTCCGCACAAAGGCGCGCCGCCATTCCTTCCAGCGCACCGCGAATTTCATAAATCTGCTTCGCCTCATCGAGATCGAGCATCGCGACCATCGGGCCCTTGTTCGGCAAATTCGCCACCAGCCCCTCGGATTCCAGATGCCGCAGAACCTCACGAACGATGGTGCGGGAAACGCCGAGCTGGGCGCAGAGATCCCGCTCGACCAGACGGTCGCCCGGGCGGAAATAACCGTTCACGATGGCGTCACGGACCTTGTCGAGCGCGAGCTCCCTCAGCGTCTTTGTCGGGCGCTCAACGCGAATGGCAGTTCCGTGCGAAGCATCTGTCATGGTATCACCTCGTTTGACACCTCCCGTTTCGTTGCAACGCAGTTACGAACAAAACGGGAAATGGCTTTTGTATTATGGCGTACCAGCTTATTTAGCGCCGTGCTCTGCTTAAGGCAACATCAGCACGGCTCACGCAGAATGCTCATCCCATTCTTTCCGAAGCGTAAGAGCCGGGACCGGGGGGAAACACCACGGTTCGGCTGCCGTTCAGGAATACACGCCGATGAATATGGGCGTGGATGGCACGCGCCAGCACCTGCGCCTCCACGTCGCGGCCGAGCGACACGTAATCCTCGGCCGACTGGGCATGGGTGATACGCACGGTATCCTGCTCGATGATCGGTCCCTCATCCAGATCGGCGGTCACATAATGCGCCGTCGCACCGATCAGCTTCACACCGCGCTGATAGGCCTGCTTGTAAGGGTTGGCCCCCTTGAAGGACGGCAGGAAGGAGTGATGGATATTGATGATCCTGCCCGACATCGCCTCGCACATCCTGTCGGAAAGCACCTGCATGTAACGCGCCAGCACGATGAGTTCCGCACCCGAACTTTCCACGATCTCCATGATCCGGGCTTCGGCCTGCGGCTTGTTCTCTTTCGTCACCGGAATGTGGTGGAACGGAATGTCGTGATTGACGACGACCTTCTGATAATCGAAATGGTTGGAAACCACACCGACAATGTCGATCGGCAGCGCCCCGATGCGCCAGCGGTAGAGCAGGTCATTGAGGCAATGGCCGAAGCGCGACACCATCAAAAGAACCTTCATCCGCTCTGCCTGATCGTGCAGCGCCACCTCCATGCCGAATTTTTGCGAGATCGGCGCCAACCCGGCCATCAACGCGTCGCGCGTCGCACCCTCCTCGGAAATGAAACCCACGCGTATGAAAAAACGGCCGGTGCCGAGATCGTCGAATTGCGAACTGTCGACGATGTTGCATCCCTTCTCAGCGAGAAAGCCTGAAAGGGCGGCGACAATGCCGCGGGTGGATTTGCATGTCACGGTCAGGACGAAGTTCGTCATCTGGCACTCTTTCTGTCATCGATAAAGCATGTCGCCCAAAAGTGTGCAGCGGTTTTGGGAGACATGCTTAAAAACAAAGATCTAAAGCGCGCGGCATGAACCAGATTGGACGCGACGCGCTTTAGTGAAAAACCCCGCGCTTTTGATCAGCGCGAGGAAAAGCCGCAAGGGCGGCGGGGAAAACCGGGCTCAGACGTCGAGCGTGGTCTGATGCTCCCAGGCGGTGAATTGCGAGCAATAGCTGTTCCACTCGCCCTGCTTGAGCTTCAGATAGGCCTTGGAGAATTCAGTGCCGAGCGCCTGCTGCAATTCCGCATCCTTCTCATATTCTCGCAGCGCATCGAGAAGGTTGAGCGGCAGCTTCGGTGCATCCGTGACCTTGTGGCCCTCGCGGTACATGTCGATATCGTAGTGCGGACCGGGATCGGCCTTGGAACGGACACCGGAAAGGCCGGCGGCGATGATGATGGCCTGCAGCAGATAGGGGTTCACGGCTCCATCCGGCAGGCGCAGTTCGAACCGTCCCGGCCCCGGCACGCGCACCATATGGGTGCGGTTATTGCCGGTCCAGGTCACTGTATTCGGCGCCCAGGTCGCGCCGGAAATGGTGCGCGGCGCGTTGATGCGTTTGTAGGAATTGACCGTCGGATTGGTGACGGCCGCAAGCGCCGACGCATGTTTCATGATGCCGCCGAGAAACGTCTTGCCCTTGGCCGACAGACCGAACGGCATTTCCCTGTCAGCAAAGGCGTTGACCTTGCCGTCGAGGTCCCAGACCGAAATATGGGCATGGCAGCCATTGCCGGTCAGGCCCTTGAAAGGCTTCGGCATGAAGGTGGCGCGCAGCCCGTGTTTTTCGGCGACGGATTTGACCATGAATTTGAAGAAGGAATGTTTGTCTGCGGTCTGCAGTGCGTCGTCATATTCCCAGTTCATCTCGAACTGGCCGTTCGCATCCTCATGGTCGTTCTGGTAGGGCTTCCAGCCCAGCTCCAGCATGTAATCGCAAATCTCGGCAATGACATCATAACGGCGCATCACCGCCTGCTGGTCATAGCAGGGCTTTTCCGCCGTGTCGTATTCGTCGGAGATTTTCGCACCATCCGGCGAAATCAGGAAAAATTCCGGCTCCACGCCGGTCTTGACCCTGAGCCCTTCGCCAGCCGCCTCAGCGATGAGCTTTTTCAGCACCACGCGCGGCGCCTGCTCCACCGGCTGGTCTTCCATCACGCAATCGGCGGCGACCCAGGCGACATCCTTTTTCCATGGAAGCTGAATGACCGAAGAGGCGTCGGGCACGGCGAAAAGATCGGGATGGGCGGGCGTCAGATCGAACCAGGTGGCGAAGCCCGCAAAACCCGCGCCATCCTTCTGCATATCGGCAATCGCTTCTGCGGGAACCAGCTTGGCGCGCTGGCCGCCGAAGAGATCGGTATAACTGATCATGAAATATTTGATGCCCTTTTCGGCAGCAAATTTGGAGAGGTCCAGTGTCACGTCATTCCCCTTTTTTTGAATATCAGACACTTCATCGAAAAAAGACGGGCACATCCTCCCAAATGCGCCCGTCCGTTCTTTATGGCTTAAAAGCTGCCTTTGCCCGGGAACCAGTTCGTTCCCGCCAGCGGAACCTGCGCCATTGCGGCAGCCTCCATCGTCAGCGCCACCAGATCTTCCGGCTCCAGATTGTGGAGATGGTTCTTGCCGCAGGCACGTGCGATGGTCTGCGCCTCGAGCGTCATGACCTTCAGATAATTGGCAAGCCGACGACCGGCGGCGACGGGATCGAGGCGTGCGGCAAGGTCCGGATCCTGCGTGGTGATGCCGGCGGGGTCTTTGCCCTCGTGCCAGTCATCGTAAGCGCCGGCCGTGGTGCCGAGTTTCTGATATTCGTCTTCCCATTTCGGATCATTGTCGCCGAGCGCCACCAGTGCCGCCGTGCCGATGGCGACCGCATCCGCACCCAACGCCAGCGCCTTGGCGACATCCGCACCCGAACGGATGCCGCCGGAGACGATCAGCTGCACCTTGCGGTGCATGCCGAGATCCTGAAGCGCCTGCACGGCGGGGCGAATGCAGGCAAGCGTGGGCATGCCGACATTTTCGATGAAGACATCCTGCGTGGCCGCCGTGCCGCCCTGCATGCCATCCAGCACCACCACATCCGCACCGGCCTTCACCGCCAGCGCCGTGTCGTAATAGGGCCGCGCGCCGCCAACCTTGATATAGATCGGCTTTTCCCAGTCGGTAATTTCGCGCAGTTCGAGGATCTTGATTTCGAGATCGTCGGGGCCGGTCCAATCGGGATGACGGCAGGCGGAGCGCTGGTCGATGCCCTTCGGCAGGTTGCGCATATTGGCGACGCGATCGGAAATCTTCTGGCCGAGCAACATGCCGCCGCCGCCCGGCTTCGCGCCCTGGCCGACGACGACCTCGATGGCGTCCGCACGGCGCAGATCCTTCGGGTTCATGCCGTAACGCGAGGGCAGGTACTGATAAACCAGCGTCTGGCTGTGGCCACGCTCCTCATCCGTCATGCCGCCATCGCCCGTCGTGGTGGAGGTGCCGGCGATGGTTGCGCCACGGCCGAGCGCTTCCTTGGCGTTGCCTGACAGAGCACCGAAGCTCATGCCGGCAATGGTGATCGGCGTTTTCAGCGTGATTGGCTTCTTGGCGAAGCGCGTGCCGAGGGTCACGGTCGTATCGCATTTCTCGCGATAACCCTCGAGCGGATAACGCGAGATGGACGCGCCGAGAAACAGGAGATCGTCGAAATGCGGCACCTTGCGCTTGGTGCCCGCACCGCGAATGTCATAGATGCCGGTCGCGGCCGCGCGGCGGATTTCCGCCAGCGTATGGTCGTCGAAAGTTGCGGATTTGCGCGGCGGGGTGAAGGGGTTGTGATAGCTCATCGGAATATCCCTCGCCTCAATACGCGTCGGCGTTGTCGATGTTGAAATTGTAGAGCGTGCGGGCCGAGCCGTAGCGCTTGAACTCGTCAGGGCTGACATCCGTGACGCCGGCTTTGTCGAGAAGTTCGGCAAGCTTTTCGAGATGTTCGGGCCGCATTTCCTTCTCGATGCAATCGGCCCCGAGGCTCTTCACCGAACCGCGCACGAAAAGCTTCGCCTCATAAAGGGAATCGCCAAGCGCATCGCCCGCATCGCCGCAGACGACGAGATGGCCGGACTGGCCCATGAAGGCCGACATGTGGCCGATATTGCCCTTCACGACGATATCGATGCCCTTCATGGAAATGCCGCAGCGGGAGGCGGCATTGCCCTTGATGACCAGAAGCCCGCCGCGGCCTGTGGCGCCGGCATATTGCGAGGCGTCGCCCTCGATGACGACCGTGCCGGACATCATGTTCTCAGCGACACCCGGCCCGGCCGAGCCGTGCACGGTGACGTTGCCGCCATCATTCATGCCGGCGCAATAATAACCGACCGAACCGTGCACATCGACGGTAACGGGGCTGTCGATGCCGACCGCCACGGCATGGTGGCCGCGCGGATTGACGACTTCGAATTCGGTGTCGTTCGCGCCCGAGGAAAGAGCGTGGAGCGCCTTGTTGAGTTCACGTAGCGGCGTGTGGGAGAGATCGAAAACTGGCATGGATTATGACTTTCAAAACAGGCGCCGATCACGGGTCTCAGGCGGCCTTTTCATGGTCCCAGAAATAGACGGTCGCCGGTTCCGGCTCCCATACGCGGGCATTTTCAATGCCGGGCAGATTGACCAGCGCGCGATACTCAGAGCCGAAAGCGACATATTGGTCGGTCTCGGCCATGACAGCAGGCTTGCAGGCGATGGGATCACGCACCACGCCGAAACCGGATTTGGTGCCGACGACGAAAGTGAAGAAACCATCGAGATCGTCGAGCGCGCCGGTCAGCGCCTCGCCCAGATCCTTGCCCTTGGCCATTTCCGCGGTGAGATAGGCGGCAGCGACTTCCGAGTCATTCTGGGTCTCGAACGTCATGCCTTCACGCACCAGTTCGCGGCGCAGATTATTGTGGTTGGAAAGCGAACCATTATGCACCAGGCACTGGTCGGCGCCGGTGGAGAAGGGATGCGCGCCAAGCGTCGTCACCGCCGATTCCGTCGCCATACGGGTGTGGCCGATGCCATGGGTGCCCGCCATGGAACGCACGTCAAAACGGGTGACGACATCCTTCGGCAGGCCGGTTTCCTTGTAGATTTCGACGCTGTCGCCGGAACCCATCACGCGCACATTCGGGCGGATTGCGGAAAGAACCGCGCGGATACCATCCAGCTTCTCGGCGGGAATATCGAGAACAGCATGCGTGCTTTTTACCGTGACCGCGGCATCGACGCCGCTTTCCTTCAGCGCGTCGGCGAGGCCGGAAAAATCGGCGGCCGGATCGCCCGACTGGATCGTCACTTTCGCCCGGCCATTGGCAGCGCTTCCGTAGATCGCGATGCCGGCCGAATCCGGGCCGCGATCGGTCATGGTGACGAGCATGTCCGAAAGCAGCTGACCCAGCTGCGGTTCAAGGCTTTTGTCTTTCAGGAATAGTCCAACAATGCCGCACATCGACAGGCACCTCCATTCGTTTCTGAATGAAGGGCTAACATATGGAATTCCATTCCGTCAACTATCAGGAATATTTTTTTCTTCTAAGGCAAATTATCAGTCATTGCCCAGTCGCCTTTGCGGATAGGAAATGATCGACAGATAACGCGCAGGAAGCTTCACCAATTCCTCCGGCCCGTGCGGCGCATCGGCGTCGAAAAACAGGCTGTCGCCGGCCTGCATGGTGAAAAGCTGCTCGCCATGGCGGTAAACCACCTCGCCTTCCAGCATGTAGAGAAACTCCATTCCCTCATGCTGGAAGGTCGGGAACACGTCCGAATCCTTGGTCAGCGTGATGAGATAGGGCTCGACGGTGACGCCGCTGGTATTGTTGTCGATATGGCCGAGCAGGCTGTATTGATGACCGGCGCGCGTGCCCCTGCGCTCAATATTCACGCCCTGCCCCGCCTTGACGAAGGTGGCGCTGCGCGGTTCCTCAAAACCGCGAAAGAAGGCCGTGATCGGCACGCCCAGCGCCTTTGAAAGCGTCTGCAGCGTGGTGAGCGACGGCGAGATATTGCCGTTTTCGATCTTGGAGAGCATGCCCACGGAAACGCCGGTGGCCGATGCAAGATCGGTGACCGTGATGCCGAGTTTCTTGCGATAGGCGCGCACCTCATGGCCAATCGCCATTTCCAGATTATTGACCCTTGGCTCGCGGATGGCATGGGGATCCTGCGACAGGAACTGCGCAGTTTCGGTCTTGGTGGTATCCTTCGCCATGGGGTCCTCCGGCATTATCGTGTTTTCCCTTCCTTACAGGAAAACTATTTTAATTCGGAGGAAATCTTTGCCGCAGTGTATTTGGGGTATGGCCAAACCGGGCCTTGAAGCTTCCCGAAAAATGCCCGGCGCTCGAGAAGCCGGTGGCGAAGGCCACTTCGGCAATGGAGAGCGGGCTTTGCTCCAGCAGCCGCCGGGCATGATCGAGGCGGATCGCGCGGTATGTTTCCAGAAACGTCGTTTTCAGATGAGTTGCGAAAAGCCGGTCGAGGTGGCGCGCGCTGGTTCCCGCCAGTTTCGCCATGGTCTGCCGGTCGAGCGGGCTTTCTATGGTCGTTTCCATTTTTTCCAGCACGGTCAGCAGGGCCGGATGGTTGGTGCCATGGCGCTCGGCGGCGGAACCCCTTTGCGGCGCGCCGGGTTCGGCCACGGCCGTGTGCAGATACCAGTCGCTGACACGCCGTGCGAAATGAGCACCCATTCTCTGCGAAATCATCGCATGCATCATATCGAGGGGCGCGACGCCGCCGGCGCAGGTGATGCGGTCTCCATCGAAAACGAACCGCGCCTGCCGGGGCGTGAGGTGGCCGAAGGCCTCTTTCAGCACCGGCGCATGCTCCCAGTGAATGGTGAAATCGCGATTTTCCAGCAATCCCGCCGCCGCCAGCACATAAGCGCCGCTGGAAATGCCCCCGATCCGGACACCCTGCCGCGCCAGCCGCCTTAACATCCCATAGGAATTTTCCGCAATGGTCCAATCCTGCGGCCCGCCCCCTGCGCAGACGAAGATCGTGTGGCATCTCTCGCCTGCGGTGGCGAGTGCCTCGCAGCCGACAATGATGCCGGAAGAACTTCTGACGGCCTCGCCATCGAAAGAAAGCGGAACCACATCGTAAAGATCGGTTCCGGCGATCAGATTGGCGGCCCGCAATGGCTCCGCGGCCGAGGCGTAGGACATCAGCGCGAAATTCGGAACCAGGATGAAACCAATGCGCTGGACATTCTTCTGCTCAATGATCGTCATGTCTCTTTTTTAAATCATTATGTCCTTTATTTGCAATTCCCTTTCGCACGACGCCGGTAAGCTTGCGCGATATCGTTCGAGGTACGCAGATGCGCTATTCCGCCTTTTCCATTTTCAAGAACGGCCTTTTCGGCAACAAGGCGTGGAAACCCGCCTGGCGGGACGTGTCGCCGAAACCGCATTATGACGTCATCATCGTTGGCGGCGGCGGACACGGGTTGGCGACGGCCTATTATCTTGCGAAAGAATTCGGCGTCACCAATGTCGCGGTGCTGGAAAAGAATTATATCGGCTCCGGCAATGTCGGCCGTAACACCACGATCATTCGCTCTAATTATCTGCTGCCGGGTAACAATCCTTTCTACGAACTTTCGATGAAGCTGTGGGAAGGGCTGGAGCAGGATTTCAATTTCAACGCCATGGTTTCCCAGCGCGGCGTGCTGAACCTCTATCATTCGGATGCGCAGCGCGACGCCTATACAAGGCGCGGCAACGCGATGCGGCTGCACGGCGTCGACGCCGAATTGCTGGACCGCGCCGCAGTCAAGGCGATGCTGCCGTTTCTCGATTTCGAAAATGCCCGCTTTCCGGTGCAGGGCGGCCTGCTGCAAAGACGCGGCGGCACCGTGCGTCACGATGCCGTCGCCTGGGGTTATGCGCGCGGCGCGGACAGCCGCGGCGTCGATATCATTCAGGGCTGCGAGGTAACCGGCATTCGCCGCGAAAACGGCAGGGTCGTGGGTGTGGAGACCGCCAAGGGCTTCATCGGCTGCGGCAAGCTGGCGCTCGCGGCAGCCGGCAATTCCTCGCAGGTGGCCGCCATGGCCGGGCTGAAACTGCCTATCGAAAGCCATGTGCTGCAGGCTTTCGTGTCTGAGGGGCTGAAGCCCTTCATCGATGGCGTGGTCACCTTCGGGGCCGGCCATTTTTACGTCTCGCAATCGGACAAGGGCGGCCTCGTCTTCGGCGGCGATATAGACGGCTACAACTCCTATGCCCAGCGCGGCAATCTGGCGACGGTCGAACATGTCGCGGAGGCAGGCAAGGCGATGATACCGGCGCTCTCGCGCGTCCGGGTGCTACGCTCCTGGGGCGGCATCATGGATATGTCGATGGATGGTTCGCCGATCATCGACCAGACCCCGATCGACAATCTCTACCTGAATGCCGGCTGGTGTTATGGCGGCTTCAAGGCGACGCCCGCTTCCGGTTTCTGCTTCGCCCATCTTCTGGCGCGCGGCGCACCGCAGGAAACGGCAACGGCCTTCCGGCTGGACCGCTTCCGGCGCGGTTATCTCATCGATGAAAAGGGCCAGGGCGCCCAGCCCAACCTTCACTAAATCTGTAGCGGGATTTCAGGCGGAAATCGCTCACAGTTTTCACCATCCCGCTATCTGGCGGATCAAGGACATCTGAAATGGCAAGTCTCGTGCCCTGCCCGCATTGCGGGCCAAGACCCAGGGAAGAATTCACCATCAAGGGCGCAGCCCTTCAAAGGCCCGCCGCCGATGCCGGCGCGGAGGAATGGTTCGATTATGTCTATCTGCGCGACAATCCGCGTGGAGCCTACGAGGAATATTGGCACCACACATCCGGCTGCCGCCGCTGGCTGGTCGTCACCCGCGATACCGCCACCCATGAGATATCCGCCTGCCGCGACGCCGCCGACAAGACGAAAGTGACAAACGCATGAGCGCCAACCGCCTGAAGACCGGCGGTCTGATCGACCGTTCCAAACCGCTTTCGTTCACCTTCGACGGCAAGCCGATGTCAGGCTTTGAGGGCGACAGCCTCGCCTCCGCCCTGCTCGCCAACGGCCAGAAACTCGTCGGCCGCAGTTTCAAATACCACCGCCCGCGCGGCATATTGACGGCGGGTGCAGCCGAGCCGAACGCGCTGATGACCATCGGCCGCGGCGGCCGCACGGAGCCGAACACCCGCGCCACCATGCAGGAGCTTTATGCCGGGCTGGAAGCCAGCAGCCAGAACCGCTGGCCCTCTCTCGATTTCGATATCGGCGCCTTGACCGGCCTTCTGTCTCCCTTCCTCGGTGCGGGGTTCTACTACAAGACCTTCATGTGGCCTGCCGCCTTCTGGGAAAAGGTTTATGAGCCCTTCATCCGCAAAGCGGCCGGCCTCGGCAAGGCGAGCTACGAGGCTGACCCGGATGCCTATGACAAATGCTGGGCGCATTGCGACCTGTTGGTGATCGGCTCCGGCGCGGCGGGTCTGGCCGCAGCGCTTGCCGCAGGACGCGCCGGCGCGCGCGTCATCATTGTCGATGAACATTCCGTGGCAGGCGGTGGGCTTCTTTCCGAAACGGCAACCATCGGTGGCAAGAGCGCTCCGGATTTCGCGGCGCAATGCGTAGCCGAACTTGAAGCCCTGCCGAATGTGACGGTGCTGACGCGGACCACAGCTTTCGGCTGGTATGACGGCAATGTCTTTGGTGCGGTGGAGCGGGTGCAAAAACATCTGCCACATCCGAAAGCCCATGTGCCCGTGGAGCGCCTGTGGCGCATCGCCCCCAAACGAGCGCTGCTTGCCACCGGCGCGGAAGAACGGCCGCTGGTCTTCGGCGGCAACGATGTTCCCGGCGTGATGATGGCCGGCGCCATGCGCAGCTATCTCAACCACTATGCCGTCAGCCCCGGCACGGCGACGGCAATTTTCACCACCAATGACAGCGGTTATGCACTCGCCCGCGATCTGGAGGCGCAGGGTGTCGCTCTGGCCGCCATCATCGACAGCCGTGAACAGGGCAATCCGGGCTACGAAGGCAAGGCGCGCGTCATCAAGGGTGGCGTCGTCTCGAATGCCAAGGGCGGCAAGGCGCTTTCCGCCATCGAGGTTTTTGCGAATGGCCGCGCGGAGAGCCTGAATGTCGATGCGCTGGCCATGTCGGGCGGCTTCAGCCCCATCATCCATCTCGCCTGCCATCGCGGCGGCAAGCCGGTCTGGTCGGAAGACGATGCCGCTTTTCTGGCACCCGGCAATCTCAAGGGGCTGGAACTCGCCGGTGCGGTTTCCGCGATCAACGGTATCGCCGCCTGCCTTGAGGATGGCGCGCGGAAGGGCGCAGCGCTGGCACAAGAGCTCGGCTTTGCATCAGCTGCACCGACATTCGGCACGGTGGAAAACGATATCGTAGCCCCGCCCGCAAAACCGCTCTGGTCCATCCCCGGCATCAAGGCGAAAGCCTTTGTCGATTACCAGAACGACGTTCACCGCAAGGATCTCGGCCTCGCCATCCGTGAAGGTTATGGCCATGTCGAACTCGCCAAACGCTACACCACCAACGGCATGGCGACGGATCAGGGCAAGCTTTCGAATGTCAACGCCATCGGGCTGCTGGCCGAAGCGCGCGGTATCTCCCCGGCGGATGTCGGCACCACGACGTTCCGGCCGTTTTATACGCCCGTCTCCTTCGGCGCACTGACCGGAGCCTATCATGGCCAGCATTTCCAGCCGGTGCGCAAATCGCCGCTGCATGGCTGGGCCGAGAAAAACGGGGCCGTCTTCGTCGAAACCGGTCTCTGGTATCGCTCTTCCTGGTTTCCGCGCGAAGGCGAAAGCGGCTGGCGGGAAAGCGTCGACCGTGAGGTTCTGAATGTGCGCAAGAATGCCGGGCTCTGCGATGTATCGATGCTCGGCAAGATCGAAATCTGTGGCAAGGACGCCGCCGAATTCCTGAACCGGGTTTATTGCAACGCTTTCCTGAAATTGCCGGTCGGCAAGGCGCGTTATGGCCTGATGCTGCGTGAGGACGGCATGATCTATGACGACGGCACCACCAGCCGGCTGGAGGAAAACCGCTTCTTCATGACGACCACCACCGCCTATGCGGCGGGCGTCATGAACCATCTTGAATTCTGCGCGCAGGCGCTCTGGCCGGATCTCGATGTGCGGCTTGCCTCCGTCACCGACCAGTGGGCGCAGATGGCGATTGCCGGGCCGAAGGCACGCACCATTCTCCAGAGGATCGTCGATGAAGATATTTCCGACGAGACCTTTCCCTTCCTTGCAGCCCGGGAAGTCTCCCTGTTTGGCGGGCAACTGCATGGGCGCCTGTTCCGGATTTCCTTCTCCGGCGAACTGGCCTACGAGCTTGCCGTCCCGGCCGGTTACGGTGAAAGCGTTGCCGATGCCCTGATGGAAGCCGGCGAGGCGGAGAATATCATGCCCTATGGCGTCGAGGCGCTTGGCGTGCTGCGCATTGAAAAGGGCCATGTCACCCACAATGAAATCAACGGCACGGTGGCGCCCGCCGATCTTGGCTTCGGCAAAATGGTCTCCACCGCGAAGGCCGATTTCATCGGCCGACGGATGCTGGAGCGCGAGGGGCTTTCCGACGCCAACCGTCCGAGCCTCGTCGGCGTCGTGCCGCTTGATCCAAAACAGTCCTTCCGCACCGGCTCGCATATTCTTGCGAAGGAGGCCGCGGCAACGCTGGAGAACGATCAGGGTTATGTGACCTCCAGCGCCTTCTCACCGCATCTGGGTTCGACCATCGGTCTCGCCCTCGTCAAGAATGGCCCTGCGCGGCATGGCGAGGAAATCGTGGTCTGGAACGGCCTGCGCAACGAATTTACCCAAGCCCGCCTTTGCAACCCGGTTTTTGTCGATCCTCAAAACGAGAAACTCCATGTCTGATTTCAAGTCTGACTTCAAATCCGGCTTCCGGCCGACGCTCCGCCCGGTGCTGGGCGCGAAGCGAGCGATTGCCTCCACCGCCATCAAGCTCTCTCCGCTGCCGGAAGGCGCGATCATCCACGTTCTGGCCGCACCCGGCGCAACGGATTTGGAAGCCCGCCTTCGCGACCTTGCCAAAGGCGATATACGCGCGGTCTCACCGGGCCAATGGTTCATCGTCGGTGAACACCCTTTGTCTCATGCCGATATGAAGGCGCTTCTTGCAGCGCTCGAGCCTCAGGCAACGGGTGTCGACCAGAGCCAGGGACGCGTTCGCATCCGCATAGAAGGCAAGATGGCCGAGCGGGTTCTGGCCAAAGGCACGGCGGTCGACCTGTCTCTAGCAGCCTTCCCGGTGGGACATTCCGCCGCGACGCTGATCGGCCACATCGCCGCCCACCTCACCCGTGTCGACGGACAGGTCTTCGAAGTCATCGTACTGCGCGGTTTTGCCGAAAGCCTGTGGGACGACCTTGCCCGGATGAGCCTCGAATTCCAGTGATCGTGTCGCTCAGGTCCAGATGCTTTCGGGCGTCAGGATTTCGAAGGGCACGATCCGCTGTTCAACGGAAGACGAATCTCCATTCTCGATGCGCCGTAACATCACGTCGATCAATTGCTGCGGCATCCTGTCGAGGGGAAGCGGCAGAGAGGCGGTGATCAGTCCTTCGTTGAGGCCTTTTCGTGTTTCCGGCCCGATATCGTTACAGATGATTTTTATGTCGCGCTGCCGCTCGGCAGGCAGTTCCCTGAGCGCGCGCAGAACACCCGATATGCCGCCGCCATTGACATAAATCCCCCGAAGGCCCGGTTCGGCCGCAATCATATCCCGCACGATGACATAGGCATTTTCCGGCTCCTCGTGGGTCAGCAGCGTTTCCGCGACCTGAAGTTCAGGTGTGTTCTCGCGCATATAGGAGCGGAAGCTGGCGTCAGAAACATCCTGGCACTGATACCGATTGCTGCCGATCAGCGGCACGACCACGCCCTCGCCCTTTACCGTCTGGCTGAGGAACCATGCCGCCGTGCGGCCGCGTTTCCAGCTGTCGGTGCCGACAAAGCCCGCGCGACTTGCCGCCGATAGATCGGATACGTAAGTCACCACCGGAACGCCCCTGCCCCGCAGCTCGTCGATCGCCTGGCTGACGAGCGGATGATCGGCCGTCACCACCGCGATTGCGCCGCAGGATTGTCCCATCTTCAAGAGATTGGCGGACACGGCCTCCGGTGAAAGATCGTCCTCGAAAACGACATCCGGCTCGATGATGCTATCCGGCCGCTGGCGTGCGGCGGCAACGATCCCTTCCGCCCAAAGCCGGTAAAGCGGCCGGTGGGATTGCTGCAACAGAAAGCCGAGCCGGTGATGGGGCATGGCCTCGCGGCGACGGTCCTTGATGGTGCCGAGACCATAAAAACCGATCTCCTCCGCCGCCTTGAGTATCTGGTCGATCGTATCCTGGCGCACGGCGGTCGAACCGTGCAGCAGCCGGTTGACCGTGGAGATGCTGACACCGGCGGCTTTCGCAAGATCGGTAATGGTCGGTCTGTTCATGACGCCTCACAATCGTATCATTCATGAATGACATGAAATGATATTAAATGCAACATTAAATGAAATATAAATTCCATTCCCATGAAAATGAAAGATATAAATCACCCTGTCATTAGGGCCCGTCGGGAGAATGGGCAGGGAGGAAGCAATGGCATTTTTCAGGAAATTTCTCGCAACGGGCACTATCTCGCTCGTGATGGCATCCGGCGCGTTCGCGGCCAATATTGCCGTTGTCGGCGGCAAGAACGACGATGCGTTCTGGAACCTCATCAAAAAGGGTGTCGATGACGCGCGCCTCGTGGTCGAGGCGAATGGCGGCAAGGTCAATTACCTGCGTTTGCAGACCTATGACAATTTCGCGCCCGATGTGGTGCAGCTGATCCAGACCGCCATCAGCCAGAAGGTCGATGGTCTCGTCATTCCGAACTGGGTTCCGGAAGGCGAGGACCCGGCGATCCGGGAAGCCATCAATGCCGGTATCAAGGTCATTCTCATGAATGCCGGTGGGCACGAAAAGGCCAAGGAACTCGGCGCGATCAATTATGTCGGCTCCGACGAATATATTGCCGGCGTCGCCGGCGGCGAATATTTCGCGAAACAGGGCAAAAAGAACGTCATCTGCGTGAACACCGTTCCGGGCGCCGCCAATCAGGAGGCGCGCTGCAAGGGCGTCATCGACGGCATCACCAAGGCCGGCGGCGCCGGCAAGCAACTGCCGCTTCCCGCCACCAGTTTCGGCGACGCCACCGCCGTCGCCGAGGCGATCAAGGCGACATTGCTACAGGACAGTAAGATCGACGGCGTCCTGACCATTTCGGCTGGCGATGCGGATTCCGCCGCCATCGGCATCATGCAGGCCGGCAAGACCGAAACCGCCCTGCTTGGCACTTTCGATCTCAACCAGTCCGGCCTCGACCGGATCAAGGATGGGACACAGGGTTTTGCAATCGACCAGCAGCCCTACCTGCAATCATTGCTGGCGGTAACGCTTCTGGCCTCGGCCATCGATTTCGGAACCGATCTGCCGACCGCCCCGCTGCTGACGGGACCGAACATCGTCGACAAATCCAACATCCAGACCACGCTTGCCGGCGTCGCCAAGGGAGCGCGCTGAGCGGTTATCCGTACCCGCCTCCGATCTCCGGCGAAACCGGGGATCGGGGTTTGACGGGCAGAGGATATCATCCCTCGGCGCTTAGGGCCAATATTGGAGTGAACGACGTGAAAAATCTCTCTTTGGGCGACCTTCTGCGCCGCCCGGAATCAGGCGCCTTTCTCGGCCTTGTTTTCGTTCTTGCCTTCTTCGTCATCTTCGGCAGCATCGATTTTCTGAAACCCGCCGGCGCCGCAAGCTGGCTGAATGTCGCCGCCAATCTCGGCATCGTCGCCATTCCCGTCGGGCTGCTGATGATTTCCGGCGAGCTCGATATTTCCATCGGCGCGATGATCCCAGCCGGCGCGCTGACGGTCGCCATTATCTCCGGTTATTACGGCATGCCGATCTGGCTCGGCATTGTCGGCGCGCTTTGCCTTGGGTTGCTTGTCGGGCTGATCAACGGCTTTCTGGTGATACGGACCGTGGTGCCCTCACTGATCGTCACGCTCGGCACGCTGTTTGCGGTGCAGGGTCTGATCCTCGGCTTTTCCGTGCTTCTGACCGGCACGACCAGCGTGGCGCTGAGCCCTGCCCAATCCGGCCCCGTCGCCAAATTCCTGTTCGGACAGTTCATCGGCGGCAGTTTTCAGGTCAGCATCGTCTGGTGGCTGCTGCTGACGGCGATCTATATCTTCTATGTCCATTATTCGCCCTTCGGAAACTGGATTTTCGCCATGGGCGGCGACCGGGTGAGTGCCCGCAACGCCGGCATTCCCACCGACAAGCTGACGGTGACGCTTTTCGTCCTTTCCTCCGTCAGCGCCTCCTTCGTCGGGGTCTGTCAGGCAATCCTGTTCAATGTCGCCCAGGTTTCGGCCGGCATGACCTTCATCTTCAACTCCATCATCGCGGTCGTCGTGGGCGGGGTGCTGCTGACCGGCGGCTTCGGTTCGGTGATCGGTATTTTTCTCGGCACCATCACCTTCGCCATCGTCAATCAGGGCATTTATTTCACCGCCTTTGACCGCAACTGGTCGAGCCTCATCATCGGCGTCATGCTGCTCCTGGCCGTGCTGATGAACAACACTTTCCGCGTCATGGCGCTCACCTATTCGCCGAAGAAGAAGTGAGGCAAGACGATGTCGACACCCATTCTCGAACTTAAAAACGTCAACAAATCCTTCGGCCCGATCGATGTTCTGCACGATATCTCGGTGAAAGTGCGCGCCGGCGAGGTGCTCTGCCTGCTGGGAGACAATGGCGCGGGCAAATCCACGCTGATCAAGACATTGGCCGGCGTCTACCAGCCGAGCTCCGGCGAAGTGCTGATGGATGGAAAGCCGGTCAATTTCGACGGGCCGCGCGATGCGCAGCGCATGGGCATCTCCACCGTACACCAGTTCGGCGGAACCTTTCCGCTGATGAGCATTGGTCGCTCCTTCTTCATCGGCGCGGAACCGACCAAAGGTTTCTGGCCTTTCCGGATCTACGACCGCAAAAAAGCCAACGAAATCGCCGTCAAGGCGGTGCAGGAGTTCGGCATCACCCGCATCGATGACGGCGACCGCCTGATCGGCGGGCTCTCCGGCGGTGAGCGGCAATCGCTCGCCATCGCTCGCGCGGTGCATTTTGGTGCACGCGTTCTGATCCTCGATGAGCCGACGGCAGCGCTGGGCGTGAAACAGGCGTCCCACGTCCTGCGCATCGTGCTGGAGGCGCGCAAGCGGGGCATCGCGGTGATCTTCATCACCCATCAGGTCACCCATGCCATCGCCGTCGGCGACCATTTCGCCGTGCTCATTCGCGGCGCGGTCGCCGCAAACTTCCGCAAGGGTGAAAAATCCCGCGAGGAAATCACCGATCTGATGGCCGGCGGTGAAGCGCTCGCCGACCTCGGCGCGGAGGTGGAAAATTACATGGCCAGCCATGACGGCCATCCGCCGCAGCCACCCTCGAATTAAGACTTAAAGCAAGGATCAAGACCGATGAAAATCGCCATCGACCCCCACATGCATCGTTTCACCAGCCTCGATCAGCTTCCGGCCAAAGTGAAGGAACTCGGCTACGACTGGATCGAACTCAGCCCGCGCGCGGATTTCCTCGAATGGTTCAAGGCGCCGCGCGTCTTTCCCGAGCGGATCAGGTCTTTCAAGAAGGCGCTGAAAGACGCCGATGTCGGCATCGCCTCGCTGCTGCCGATGTATCGCTGGGCCTCCAATGACGAGACCGAACGGCAGGCGGCGGTAAAACACTGGAAACGCGCCATCGAGATCGCCATCGAACTCGAGGTCGACACGATGAACTCCGAATTCGGCCGCGGACCGCATCCCGACAAGGGTTCCTGCTACTGCTGCCATACCGGCTCGATGATCGAGGCCTGCGAGGATGCCTGGTGGCGCTCGATGGAAGAACTGGTGCCGATCTTCGAGCGCGAAAACATCAACCTGCATGTCGAGCCGCATCCGGAAGACTGGTGCGAAACGCTGCAACCGGCGCTGGACATCATCCGCACCGTCAATTCGAAGAACGTCAAGTTCCTCTATTGCGCACCGCACACCTTCTATTTCGGCGACGACACCAAGGCGATGCTGCGCGAAGCCAAGGACGTGCTCGCCCATGTGCATGTGGGGGATACCTTCAACCACAAGGCCAGCTCCGGGCTGCGCTATATCCTCAATCCGCCGGGCACGCAGGCGCGGGTGCACC
This sequence comes from Agrobacterium sp. 22-223-1, assembly GCF_053522385.1. Lineage (NCBI taxonomy): Bacteria > Pseudomonadati > Pseudomonadota > Alphaproteobacteria > Hyphomicrobiales > Rhizobiaceae > Agrobacterium > Agrobacterium sp. 22-223-1. Next base: position 213,822 of record NZ_JBNWCN010000002.1, on the reverse strand, counting down.
AGCATCTCAATATCGGCCAGGGTGAAGTGCCGTGGGACGATTTCTTCGGCACGCTTTCCGAAATCGGCTTTGACGGCATCATGACCTCCTGCGTCTTCGCCTGGGAGGACAGGGCCGATGAATCGAGCCGGTTCATGCGCACCAAGATGCAGGACTACATCGACCTCTATTTCAAGAAATGACGCGGCAAACCGGCGCTGAGCCCGAGGCAGACCCCCGCCTCCCGCCGCGGCCATTCGCAACATCAAATGGAAAGACGACTGACATGATCAACGGAGAAAGACTGATTTCGCGCCCGCTGCGCTGGGCCATGGTGGGCGGCGGACGCACGGGACAGGTGGGTTACAAGCACCGCACCGGCGCCCTGCGCGACGGCAACTACCAGCTCGTTGCGGGCGCCTTCGACCTCGATGCCGAAAGAGGCAGAGACTTCGGCGTTAATCTCGGCGTGGCGGCGGAACGCTGCTATGCAGACTACAAGGCGCTGATTGCCGGCGAGACGGCACGCGAAGACGGCGTGGACGTCGTCTCCATCGCCACCCCCAATTTCACCCATTGCGAGATCACCAAGGCCTGCCTTGAAGCCGGGCTGCACGTCATCTGCGAAAAGCCGCTTTTCTTCACCGTGGCCGAATGCGATGAGGTGGCGCGGCTGGCCGAACAGAAGGGCCTGATCGTCGGCGTCACCTATGGCTTTACCGGGCATCCGCTCGTCCACCAGATGGCGGCCATGGTCAAAAAGGGAATGCTGGGCGACATCCGCATCGTCGACCTGCAATATACCCATGGTTTCAATGCCGGTGACGATGTGGGCGCGGGCGAGGCCGTCAAATGGCGCACCAATCCCCGCACTGCCGGTCCGACCTTCGTGCTGGGCGATATCGGCACGCATCTCTATTATCTCTCGGAAGTCGTGCTGCCGCATATGAAGGTGGAACGCCTGCTCTGCGACCGCAAGGCCTTCATCCCCACACGCGCGCCGCTGGAAGATCACGCCACCGTTCTGATGCACTACGACAATGGCGCACGCGGCCGCCTCTGGGTTTCCTCCGTCAATGCCGGCAATATGGGATCGCAGCGTTACCGTTTCGTCGGCTCCAAGGCGTCGCTCGAATGGACGGATTCCCATCCCGATCAGCTGATCTACGAGGTTCAGGGCGAACCCGGCCGCATCCTGCACCACGGCATGCCCTATCTGGAACAGGAAAGCCTCGCCATCGACCGCATGGGCGCGCTGCATACCGAAGGTCTCGGCGATAGCTGGTCGAACATTTATCTCTGGATCGCTCAGGCAATCGACGCGGCAAATCGCGGTGACAAGGCTTTCCTGAAGACCCACCATTATCCCGGCATCACGGCCGGCACCGAAGGCGTTCGCTGGCTGGAAAACTGCGTCCGTTCGGCCGATGCAGGCGCCGCCTGGGTCGATTTCGCTTAACCAGCTTGGGGGCGCGCCGGACAACTCTCCCGTCCTCCTCCTCTTCAGGTGCGTCCCCATACCTCCTCGGAAAGATGAACGATGAAACTCGCAATTTGTACTGACGTCATGGCAAGCCTGCCCTTCACCGATATGCTCGACAAATGCGTCACGCTCGGTGTCGAGGGCATCGAGATGACCGGCGGCGGCTGGTCCAGCGGCCCGCATTTCCGGGCCGACGAACTGTTGGCGGATAAGGGTCTGCTCAAATCCAAGCTCAAGGAAATCGAGGCCCGTGGCCTCGAAATCGCTGCGCTGAATTGCTCCGCCAATCCGCTCGATCCCGGCGATATGGGCAAACGCCACCTGAAGGAGATCGAGGACACCGTCCGGCTGGCGGGCGAAATCGGCGTGACGAAGATCGTCACCATGTCCGGCCTGCCGGAAGCAGCGCCGGGTGACACCGTGCCGAACTGGCTCGTCTACACCAAGAGCTGGCCGAACGAGATGCCGGAGCGCGACCGTTACCAATGGGAAGACCGCGCCTTTCCGCTCTGGCACGGGCTTGTGAAGCTCGCCAAGGAAGCGGGTGTCAAAAAATATGCGCTCGAGAATTTCTCGGCCATGCTCGTCTGGAACCCGGAAACCCTGTTCCGCCTGCGCAATGAGGTCGGCCCGACGGTTGGCATGAATCTCGACCCGTCGCACCTGATGTGGATGGGGGCCGATCCCATCGCGTCCGCCCGCGCACTCGGCAGCGCGATCCACCATTGCCACGGCAAGGACACCCGCATCGAACGCGGACTGGCGGATGTGAATGGCCTGCTGGACCTTAAAGAGGTGACTGACGTCGCCAACCGCAGCTGGAACTATGTGGCGGTGGGCGCCGGCCATGATCTGCAATGGTGGAAGGAGTTTTTCTCCGTGGTGCGCATGGCCGGTTACAATGGCTGGGTCAGTCTGGAAATGGAGGATTTCACCATGTCCACCGAGGCGGGCATCCAGTCCTCCATCGACGCCCTGCAAGCCACCATCAGCCGCTGAAACCCGCTCCGGGCCGCAGAAGGCGGCCCGGCGTCAATTGCGCCACGAGGATGCCATGACCAACCCGATCACCATCACCACCGCTCCCTGCTGCTGGGGCGTCGACGACGTCAAAAATCCCCATCTGCCCCATTGGGAAAAGGTGCTGGACGAGGCGAAGGCCGCCGGTTTCGGCGGCCTGGAACTCGGCCCCTACGGTTATCTGCCGCTCGACCTCGAGCGTGTTTCGCAGGCGCTGAACGAGCGCGACCTGAAGATCGTCGCCGGCACGATCTTCGACGATCTGGTCTCACCGGAAAACCGCGACAATCTGCTGCGCCAGGCCGACGAGATCTGCGCGCTGATCACCCGCCTGCCGAAACCGGAAACCCATGCCGGCCAACGCTTTTCCGCCCCCTATCTGACGGTGATGGACTGGGGACATGACGAGCGGGATTATGCCGCCGGCCATTCCGACCGCGCGTCGCGCCTCGATGGCGGCGCACGGAAAGGCATGGTGGAGAACATCCGCGCCATCGCAACGCTCGCCCGCGAAAAATATGGCGTGCGCGCCACCATCCACCCCCATGCTGGCGGCTACATCGAATTTGCCGATGAGTTGCAGCAGATCGTCGAGGACATTCCCGCCGATCTGGCAGGCCTCTGCCTCGATACCGGCCATATGGCCTATTCCGGCATGAACCCCGTCACCACGCTTCGCCGCTATTGGGACCGTGTCGACTATATCCATTTCAAGGATATCGACGCCACGGTTTTCGAAGAGGTGATGGCAGAACGCATCCGCTTCTTCGACGCCTGCGCCAAAGGCGTCATGTGCCCTATCGGTCGCGGCTCAATCGACTATCCAGCCATCCGCAGCCTTCTGACGGAACTTGGCTATGGCGGCTATATCACCATCGAACAGGAGCGCGATCCGCGCAATGCCGGCGGCATTCTGGACGATCTGGCGGCCAGCAGGGCATTTCTCGCCAAGTGTGGGTTCTAATATCAAGCCCCAAATAGCCTTTGTTACGCCATTCTGTCTTCCGGGGACAACGCGCTTCCCCGCAAAACGGCGAGATTTTTACTCACTCCCGATATTTACAACCCTTGCGCTAAAATCATATGCTGCATGAACTTAGATTGAATCGCTGCGCAATGAGGACACTGCACTATGCATTTGGTAACAAAATCATATTTCAACACCTTTTGTCAGAACTTCGGCGCGCCATACTCGGACAGCAAGAATTTCGAAGCATTTGCAAATTATTGTATTTTCTCAAAATATACTGGCGATAGTGTTGAAATTTCTGACCTTGTCTACGATGGCGCTGATCCGGGCATCGACGGAGCTTTTCTTTACCTTGACGATCGTGCCGTAATGTCTCTTGACGAATTAAGTGAGATATTTGACGGTTCAAGGCGCGAGTATTCTGTATCGGTTGTGTTTACACAGGTAAAATCATCGACCTCTTGGAGCAAGATGGAGGTAGACTCCTTTATAGCCGCCGTGGTTGATCTTCTCTCGGATGAACCTGCACAGCCACATGCACCGCATCTTGCAGAATTTCGATCAATGTTCAAAACTGTCTTCGATAACATAGGCCGAATAAAAAATGGCCTCCCTGATCTACACGTCTATTTTTTGACAGCGGCACCGGATACGGATGCTCCTGAGATAAATGCGGCATTTTCGATAGGAGAAAACTCACTAAAGAAGCTGGGCTATGCCCATGACACGCGATATGTCAAAGGTCACAGAGACTTTATTCACGATCTTTGGCTCTCTGCTGATGGACCAGTCGAAGCGCGGCTCCCAACTATCGGATACGCACCCTTTCCTGCTGCACCAAATATAAATAATGCCTATGTTGCGACAGTTCAGGCCCGAAACTTCATAGACACCGTCTTAAAAAGCGCAGACGGAACGCCGAGAAAAAAACTCTTCGAAGAAAATGTTAGAGACTTCCTTGGGGTTGATGCAGACGTCAATTCTGAAATTGCCAGTACCCTTGATGAAGCAGACAAAAAGTCGCGCTTTGGCTTGATGAATAACGGAATAACGATCGTCGCGTCCAGCGTACGACCAGCAGGCCAGGAAATCTTCATACGCGATTTTCAAATCGTCAATGGCTGCCAGACTTCTAACGTTTTGATCTCGCTAGATGAAAAGGTCGACGCGAGTGTTAGCCTCATGGTGAAGCTTATTGAAGCAGATGAGCCCTCTGTAATCGATGACATAGTAAGAGCAACAAACAGACAGTCAAAAGTCGAAGATGCGCAATTTATATCGACTCTTGATGTACTGAGAAAACTTGAGCAATATTTTAATGCTCGAGGTGCTTCTGAAACGAACCGCTTATATTTTGAGCGCAGAAAGGGGCAATACGCACCGGAAAATGTTGTGCCTGTTAGGGTATTTGACGTGCGAGAGACGGCGAGGTGCTACGCTGCGATCACAATGATGCGTCCGGATTTGGCAAGCCGTTATCCAAATCGATTGACGGGCGAACTGTTAAACGACGTCTTCAAGCCAGGATCACCAGAAGAAACCTATTACACCGCTTGCTTTGCTCACTATCGCCTAAAAATGCTTATTTCCAATAAGAAATTTGATGGCAGATACTCTAAGTTGCGTTGGCATTTGATGTGTGCCGCTGCAAAATATTGCTCTGAGAACTATAAAAATCTTGGTTGCAAAACAAAGAACGAGGCCATTTATAGCTTATTTTCCGCAAACGAAGGTGTCTGGTTCGATCGACTAAACGCTTTGGTCACAGCAGCCATTCCTGATCCGGACATCTCGCGGGATCTACTGAAATCACCGCCGCTAACCGCTACTATTCTTTCAAATGTGGATGCATTGCAGGAAAATGCGTCATTCGCTTAGCAGGAGGCCTCGGCGCAAAAAAACGCGGGCATTGCCGCCCCGATAGCCGCCTCCTCGAAGACCTTCTAATCGAGACGACATGGGAATTATTCGTAAATGGCGGAGAGGGTGGGATTCGAACCCACGATACCCTTGCAGGTATGCCGCATTTCGAGTGCGGTGCATTCGACCACTCTGCCACCTCTCCGCATGCGCGAACGCTTGCGTTGCGCGCTCCTCTTAAACATCAATGGCGTGACTGACAAGGGGAATTTCGTGTTTGTGTCACAAATTATTCGTCATGGGTGAGGCTGGGGAAATGCATCGGCTTCTGGCCGTTTTCGCAAATATTTTTAAGGTGACGCGCACGATCCGCAGGGGTGCGCGTCACATTCGATAGCAGCGTCAGATCCGTTGATAACGCCGCAAGATTTCCAGGATTTTTTCATCCTGCTCCCTATCGGGCAGAAGGGCAGGTTGGCGGCTGGCGCCGACGGAGGAGTCCTGGAGATAAAGCGAGCGTTTGACCATGGCCGGTGCGAAACCGAGAGCGTAGAGATCAGTGCGGAAGTCAGTGTAGATTGCCTGCTGGCGTTCGGCCTCGGTGATATCACCGGCGTTGAAAGCATTGAGAATGCCGGCGAGCACATCCGGCAGCGCGTTGCCGAGGCCGGAAATGCAGCCTGCGGCACCGTTCTGCAACGACCAGAGAACAAGGTGATCCGGGCCGGAATAGACCTCGAAGCCGGGCATCTCCTTTGCCACCTGAAGATAGGCTTCGAGCGTCTGCTGCGCGCCGCCGGAATCCTTGATGCCGGCAATATTGCCATGGGTGGCGAGTTTGCGGGCGGTTTCCGGCTCTATGTGGTTCTGAGTGCGGGCGGGAATGTCATAGAGATAGACCGGCGTTTCGACGGCGTCAGCCACCGTCGAGAAGTGGCGGATCAAGCCATCCTGCGTGCAGGCGATGAAGAAGGGGGTGATGACGGCGATACCGTCGACGCCGATGCGGTCGAAGGCTTTGGCAAGTTGCAGGGTTTCGAATGTGGCAGGCATGCCGGCATTCACGATGACTTTGGCACGGCCGGCAACTTCGTCCACCACCTCTTCCGTCAGCCGGATTTTTTCCGCATGCGTCAGAGCGGTGAAATCGCCATTGGTGCCGGCGCACATGATGTTGTTGCCGGCCGCCACCTGGCGGCGCACCTGCGCACGGGTCGCTTCGTAGTTGATGGTTTCGTCCTCGTTGAAACAGGTAACGAGCGCGACGAAAGCTTGTTTGCTCATGAAAGAACTCCGCTTGAATTTGCGATGCCGTTGCCGGCGGCGGCCGGATGACGCTGAGATTGCATATCGGGGTCGGGATCGAGGCTCGCGGATAGAAGGGCACGGGTATAGTCCTCGCGCGGCGCTTCGAACACCTGTCGGACGGTGCCGAACTCCACCACCTCTCCCCGCTGCATGACCATGACGTGATCGGCAAAATCCCGAACCACCGGCAAATCATGCGCGATGAAGATGAAGGAGAGGCCCATTTCACGGCGCAGCTTGTCCAGCAGCGCGATAACCTGCGCCTGAACCGAGACATCGAGCGCCGAGACCGCCTCGTCGCAGATGATGAGCTTCGGTTCCAGCGCCAATGCGCGGGCAATGGCGATCCGCTGCCGCTGGCCGCCGGAGAACTGGTGCGGATAACGGCGCATGTGTTCCGGTGAGAGACCCACCTGATGCAGCAATTCCGCAACCCGCTCACGCCATCTTGCTTTGGGCAATATCTCCGGATGGATGACCCAGGCCTCGGAAATCAGCTGAAACACCGTCATGCGCGGATTGAGCGACTGGGTGGGGTCCTGAAACACCATCTGCAAATCGCGCCGGAGCGCAAAGAGTTCGGCAGGCGAAAGCTTGAAGAGATCGCGCCCCTTCCACAAGGCGCTGCCCGCATCCGGCTCGTCGAGGCGAAGTAGAATACGCGCCAGCGTCGATTTGCCGGAACCGCTTTCGCCGACGACCGCGATGGTTTCGCCTTCCATGAGGTCGAAGGAAACGCCCTTCAGCGCCTCGAAGGCGCCGTAACGCTTGCGCACATCACGCACGCTGAGCAGCGCTTCGCCCGCCGCCTGCGGCTCGTGCATGTCGCCCCTGCCGGGTGCTGCGCTGATGAGCTTGCGGGTATAGGGGTGCTGCGGATTGCGATAGACCTCGCGAACGGTGCCGGCTTCGACCAGAACGCCCTTTTCCATCACCACCACCCGGTCGGCAATTTCGGCAACGACGCCGAGATCGTGGGTGATGATGAGCACGGCCATGCCGGTTTCCCGCTGCAATTCCTTAAGCAGCGAAAGCACCTCGGCCTGCACCGTCACGTCAAGAGCAGTGGTCGGTTCATCGGCGATCAGGAGATCGGGCCGAAGCGCCAGCGCCATGGCGATCATGACGCGCTGGCGCTGGCCGCCGGAAAATTCATGCGGATATTTCTTCAAGGCGCCGTCCGGATCAGGAATACCGACGCGAGCGACAAGCCGCCTCGCCTCCGCTTCGGCCTTTGCCTTGTCCATGCCGTGGGTGGTCATCGCCTCACGAATCTGCCAGCCGACGGTATAAACCGGATTGAGGTGGCTGAGCGGGTCCTGAAAGATCATGGCGATGCGCCGGCCGTTGATCTCGCGTCGCGCTTCGGCCGGCATGGTCAGAAGGTCCTGACCGTCGAGCAATATCTGGCCGCTGCTGATATGTCCGGGCGGCATGTCGATGAGGTTCATGATGGCCGAGGACGATACCGACTTGCCCGAACCGCTTTCGCCGAGGATGGCCAGCGTTTCGCCACGGTCGATATGGTAGGAGACATCCTTCACCGCATGGACGACACCGCTTGCGGTGTGGAACTCCACGGAAAGGTTGCGCACGTCGAGAAGATGGTCAGCCATGCTTGCGGCCTTTCATTTCCAGCCGCCAGCGCTGCACGGGATCAAGCGCGATGCGCAGCCAGTTGGAAAGCAGGTTGAGCGACAGGGTGGTGAGGATGATGGCAAGTCCCGGCCAGAACGACAGCCACCAGGCATTGGTGAGATATTGCCGCCCCTGCGAAATCATCAGGCCCCAGGTGATTTCCGGCGGCTGAATGCCGATGCCGAGGAAGGACAGCGCGCTTTCCGCCAGCATCACATAGGCGAAATCGAGCGTGGCGAGCGTCGTCAGCGTCGGCAACACGACGGGCAGGATGTGGCGGAACAGGATGCGTTTGCCCGATGCACCCATGACCCTTGCCGCCTGCACGAACATGCGTTCGCGCACCTCCAGCACCTCCGCCCTCGTGGTGCGGATGTAAACGGGAATGCGGGTGATGGCGAGAACCAGCATCAGGTTGAGGATGGAGGAGCCAAGCAGATAAAGCACGATGACCGCGATCAGCAGCGACGGGAACGACATGATCACATCGGCGAGCCGCATGATGATCTGGCCGACACGGTTGGAGGAAAAACCGGCGATCAGCCCGAGCACGGTGCCGGTGATGGCGGAAAGAAGCACCGCGCCGGCGGCGATCATCAGCGTATTTTGCGTGGCAGCGACAATGCGCGCGAGAAGCGAACGGCCGAGCGCATCCGCCCCCAGCCAGAAATACCACTCGCGCTGCCAGTCGAACGGGGCGAGGTTGCGCCCGCGCAGGTTCTGTTTCGTCGCCAGATCGCCAAGCCAGGCAGGGCCGACAAAAGCGAAGATAACGACGATGATGAGGAAGATCGCGGCGCAGAGCGCGAATTTATCCGCCCACAACATGCGCAGCATGCGTGTTGCGAAGGACGGCTCGGCGATGATCTCGGTGTCGGCGCTGGAAAGGCTCATGGCTGAACGGCCTCCTCAGTGCCGGATACGCGGATCGAGGAGCGCATAGGCGATATCGATCAGAAGATTCATCAGGAAGATCGCCAGCGCGGTCACGAGAATGGCGGCCAGCACGACGTTGAAATCGCGCTGCAGAATGGAATCGATCATCAGCTTGCCGACACCGGGAAAACCGAAAATGGTCTCGACGATGACCGCGCCGTTGAGAAGGCTTGCCGCCTGATCGCCAATGACGGTGATGACCGGCAGCATGGCGTTTCGCAAAGCGTGAATGAAGATGATCGGACCCGACTTCACACCCTTGGCGCGCGCCGTTTTGACATAGGCCGAAGACAAAGCGCCGATCATCGAGCCGCGCACCACCTGCACGATAATGCCGAAGGGGCGCACGAACAGGACCGCGATCGGCAATATCCAGTGCAGCACGGAGCCCGTGCCCGACGTGGGCAGCCAGGCGAGATTGACGGAGAAGACGACGATGGCAACGATCGCCAGCCAGAAATCAGGCACGGATGCACCGATGAGCGAGATGCTCGAGGCCATGCGGTCGAAGAAGCCGCCGGAGCGGAAAGCCGCAAGCGAACCGATGACGATGGCGGCGGTGGTAACGAGCGACATGGTGATGACCGCAAGCCACAGCGTCCAGACGAAAGCCTCCAGCACCACATCCAGCGCCGGGCGGGCTTTTCTGAGAGATTCTCCGAGATCACCCGTCATCACATCGCCCGCATAACGCAGGAACTGCACCATCAGCGGATCGTTCAGCCCGTGCAACGCCCGGAACTGCTGCTTCAACTCTTCCGACGCCTCGACCGGCAGAAATAAGGCGGCCGGGTCCCCCGTCAGGCGGGACAGGAAGAAAACCATGACGATGAGGCCGATCAGGGAGATCAGGCTTGCAACGGAACGTTTTCGGATGAAGCTCAGCATGGTTGCCTCCGGTTTTTCAATGCGGCGGCGAAGCTTTCGCCGCGCCGCCGCTTCTCAATTGACAAGACGCGGGGTCTTATTTGATGCCGATTTCCGAAAGCTGCAGCATCGAGTTAGTGGCGATGGTGGGCTTGAAGTCCAGCCGCTCGGAGACGCGGGAGAAGCCGACCATGTGGAACAGCAGCACATCCGCCACCACATCGTCGTGCAGATAAGCGATGAGTTCCGACCAGAGCTTGGCGCGCTCGTCGCCGACCGCTGCGGATGCACGTTCGATCAGATCGTCCACCTTCTTGTCCGAGAAACCGGACTGCGTGCCCTTGGTCGCATATTTGAAGAACATGGTGAAGGACGGGTCGCCCTTTGAGTTGTCGTGCATGGCGGCGACGATCTGCGGTCCGCGGCCTTCCTTGAAGGGCTTGGAGTAATAGCTTTCGTGCTCGGCCACTTCCACGAATTTCAGGTCGATCTTGAAGCCGACATCCTGCAATTGCTGCTGGATCGCCTCCATGATCTCGGTGACGTTGGGGAAGTTAGCGGTACGCGCGATGATGGTGATCGGCGTATCCACCTTCACACCGGCAGCCTTGGCTTCCTCGAGCAGCTTTTTTGCGCCCTCGGGGTCATAGGGGAAGACCTTGACGTCAGGGTTCCAGCCAAGCGTGGTCGGCGGAACGAGCGCGGTGGCCAGCACTGCACCTTCCGGAACCAGCGTGCCGAGGAAGGCCTGCCTGTCGATGGCGAGGTTGAGCGCGCGGCGCACCCGCACATCGTTCAGAGGCGCAATATTATGATCGAGACGCATATAGACCGTCTCGCTGTCGAGATAGGAAAAGTCGGTCTTCGTATTGGTAGCGTCGAGCTGCGAAATGGAAGGCGAAAGATCGGCTTCGCCGGTCTGCACCATGGCGGCGCGAACCGAAGGATCGGCGCGGAAAAGATAGGTCGCTTCCGTCACCTGCGGCTTGACGCCCCAATAATCGTCGCGCGCGGTGAGGACAATCTGTTGGCCCGGCGTCCAGTTGGTCAGCTTGTAAGGCCCGGTGCCGACAGGCTCGCGGATGAATTCCATCCTGGTTTCTTCGGGAACGATGGTGACGAGCGACATCAGCAGCGGCAGAATGGGCTGCGCCGGGTCGGTCTTGAAGTCTATCGTGTGATCATCAACGATCGACGGGGTCACCGTCATGCCGCCGAAATAACGACGGGACTCGCAGGCGTTCTTGTCGCTCATGATGCGTTCGAAGCTGTGCTTGACGTCTTTGGCGTCAAATGCCGTGCCGTCGGAAAACTTCACGCCTTCACGCAGGTGGAAACGCCAGCTTCCGTCGGCATTCTGCTCCCACTTCTCGGCAAGGCGCGGCTGAACACCCTTCTTGCCGCGCACATCGAGCTCGGTCAGCGTCTCGCTGACATTTTCCATGATGATGCGGCCGATATTGGAGCGGGTGGCCATGCAGGGCTCAAGCAGGTCCGCCTCTTCCGCCAGCACGATCTTGATCGGCCCCGATGCCGCGAGCGCCGGCGAAACCGCGGCGCTGAGGGAACCCAAGACCAGGGCGCCCGCAATCAATGACTTCTTCATTCCGTTCTCCTCCCAGATTCAGAAATTCAGCAACATGGCGGCGCGCCGCAAGGGGCATCTGAAAAATCCCCATCTCCTGCATTGAGGAGCATGACATGCGGATGATTGTCTCCTCCACCCGTAGACAGAGCATCGACGGTATCGCATTTTTTGTCAATTTATTTTTCTAATACAATTTTTATTCAAGCCAAATCTCTTATTTTTATCATTTAAAAACATTGGTTTAATTCAGAAAATCAAAAATATATGATCCTCTTTTTTTATCAAATAAACTTGACAACTTTTCGAATATGTCATTTTCATCGGAACAAGAGGAGACCACGATGACCCCTGATGACATCGCTCACGCCATGACCGGAGCCATCCATGCCGTGTCGCAAAACCGGCAGGAAGCGTTCCTGCCGTCACCCATGATCCAGAACCATGCGAGCTTCCTGCACCTTCTGGATGACGGCACCCTGCTCTGCGCCTGGTTCGGCGGCACGCTGGAAGGAAAATCGGATATTTCGATTTTCGCATCCGTGCTGACAGCGGGTGCAACCCGCTGGGGACCGCCGCAGCGCCTGAGCCACGACCCCGCCCATTCCGAACAGAACCCGGTTCTCTTCACCGCGCCGGATGGCGTCCTTTGGCTGTTTCACACAGCCCAGCCCTCCGGCAATCAGGATGAATGCCGCATTCGCATGGCGCGGGTCACACGCGACACGGCAGTACCGGAAAAGCTGTCCGCCGAGGCCGGTCGCTTTCTCGACCTTCCGAAAGGCTGCTTCATCCGAGCACCGCTGCGCATCCGCGATGACGGCGCCTGGCTGCTGCCGATCTTCCGCTGCATCCAGCGCCCCGGCCAGAAATGGAACGGCAGCCATGATACGGCAGCGCTCGGCATATCCACGGACAATGGCGCGACTTGGCAATTGCAGGAGCTGGAGGAATCAACCGGCTGCGTGCATATGAGCCCGGTCGCAGTGACGAATGCGGACTACGCCGCCTTCTTCCGCCGTCGTCAGGCTGATTTCGTCTATCGCACGGAAAGCGCCGATGGCGGCCGCTCATGGTCAAAGCCGCAGCCGACCGATGTGCCCAACAATAATTCCTCCATTGCCGTGATCAGTCTCAACGATGGCAGGCTGGCTATGATCTGCAACCCCGTCAACGCCGCGCAGTCGAGTGATCGCCGCGCCTCGCTTTATGACGAGCTGGGAGAGGACGACGACAGGCCGGATGCCGATCCGAGCGGCGGCTGTGTGCCGGTCTGGGGCGTGCCGCGCGCGCCGGTTTCGATCTGCCTGTCCGACGATAACGGGCGCAGTTTTACCGCCCGAATCCTGATCGAAGACGGGCCGGGCACCTGCCTTTCGAACGATTCGACCGATGGGCGCAATCTGGAAATGTCCTATCCGTGGCTTCTGGAAGCGCCGGACGGTACGCTGCATGCGAGCTACACCTATCATCGCCGCGCAATCAAATATGTCCGGCTGGCGCCCGGCTGGGCTAACGAGAACGACGGGAGACAAAGATGAGCAACATCATTGGCATCACCATGGGCGACCCCTGCGGCGTCGGCCCCGAGATCACGGTGCGGGCGCTCGCAGAAATGTCTGCCCCGGATCGTGCGGCGACGCGGATTTACGGCAACCTCGCCACGCTGGAAGCGGCGCGGGATGCGCTCGGCGTTGATATCGATCTCACTCAACATGTGGTCGACCTGCCTGTGGAGGGCGCACCGCTGCCCTGGGGAACATTGTCTCCAGTGGCCGGAGACGCCGCTTTCCGTTTCATCGAAAAGGCCGTTCGCGATGCCGAAGCGGGCGCAATCGGCTGCATCGTCACCGCGCCGATCAACAAGGAAGCCCTGAATCTCGCCGGTCATCATTATGACGGGCACACCGGCATGTTGCGAAGCCTCACCGGCTCCTCGGCGGCCTATATGCTGCTTGCTTCCGAACGGCTGAAGGTCATTCACGTTTCCACCCACGTCTCCCTGCAGGAGGCCATTCGCCGGGCGACGACGGAGCGGGTGCTGGCAACCATCCGCGCCGGCAACGCGCATCTGAAACGCATCGGTTACGATCGACCGCGCATCGCGGTTGCGGGCATCAACCCACATTGCGGTGAAAACGGCCTGTTCGGCACCGAGGATGACGACCAGATCGCACCTGCGGTCGCCGCTGCCCGCGCCGAAGGCATCGAGGTGCAGGGACCGATTTCCGCCGACACCGTGTTCCATCGGGCTTATTCCGGCGCTTTCGATCTCGTCGTCGCGCAATATCACGATCAGGGCCATATCCCGATCAAGCTTGTCGCTTTCGACACCGCCGTCAATGTCTCTGTCGATCTGCCGATAGACCGCACCTCCGTCGATCACGGCACGGCTTTCGATATCGCCGGCAAGGGCATCGCCAATCACGGCAACATGAATGCGGCCATCGCCTATGCGCGCAAGCTGGTGGCGGGCAAGGAGCGGAAGGAATGAGCACCATGTCGACAGCTCCCATTCTCATCCACCAGCCACGACGGCTTGCCGTCGGCGCTGGCACCATTTCCCAGGTCGGCACCTGGGCGGGAAAAACCGCATCGACCCTCATTATCGCCACACCGTTGACGGCAAAATTTGCCGAACGGCTGCAATTGCAGGGCCCTTTCACGATCTTCGATGCCATTCCCGGCGAGCCCGACACCGCAACGCTCGATGCAGCCCTTGCCGCAGCACGCGCCGCCAAGCCGGATCTCGTCATCGGCCTCGGTGGCGGTTCGGTAATGGATGTGGCGAAGCTGGTCGCTGCCCTCTGGAATTCCGGCCAGGCGCTTGCGGATGTGGCAGGGCCGAACAGGGTTGCCGGGCGCGACACACGGCTGGTGCAGATCGCCACCACCGCCGGCACCGGCTCGGAGGCCGGCATCCGCTCGCTCATCACAGACCCGGTGAAAGGCAACAAGATCGCGGTCGAAAGCCCTCATCTGATCGCGGATTTCGCCGTGCTCGATCCGGAGCTCACCTATTCCGTGCCATCGGCCGTTACGGCGGCAACGGGGGTGGATGCCATGGCCCATTGCGTCGAAGCCTTCACCAACCGCAAGGCCCATCCGATGATCGACGGTTTCGCCCGCATGGGTTTTGCGCTGGTCGGCAAATATCTGGCGCGCGCCGTTCGCGACGGTGCGGATACTGAAGCGCGGGAAGGCATGATGCTCGCTTCCTATTATGGCGGCATCTGCCTCGGCCCGGTCAATACGGCGGCCGGCCATGCCATCGCCTATCCGCTCGGCACGCTTCTTAACCTGCCGCACGGGCTGGCGAACGCCATCGTCTTTCCGCATGTTCTGGCCTTCAACCAGCCTGCGGTTTCGGCGAAGACGGCGGAAGTGGCGGGAGCGCTCGGGCTTCGCGAACACCTTTCGCCCGATGATTTGCGCAAGGCGGCAACGGATTTCTGCGCCGGGCTCGGCATCGAAATGTCGCTCGCACGGCATGGCGCGACTGAGGCCGACCTTCCCCGCTACGCTGAGGATGCGCATGCCATCCGCCGGCTGATGGACAATAATCCCGTCGACATGAGCGTCGAGGACGTGCTCGGCATTTACCGCCACGCCTTCTGAGCAAAAATCCGGTGCGCGGACGCGCATCGGTCTTCGGTCACCCGCTTAATCCGCGTGCGAAGACTCGAACAGGCGGTCGCGCGATCCGGTCAGGTGCTGGAGCATCAACTGGCGCGCCGCCTCTGCGTCCCCATCGGCAATCGCCTTTGCGATTGCCTCATGCTCGGCGAAAACACGCGTCAGGCCGGACGCCTCCCGCTTCACCGACATGCCGTGAAACTTCATTCCCATTGCAATATGGTCCTTGAGCGCTTCCATCGCGGTGGAGAAATAACTGTTTCGCGCCGCCCGCGCGATGGCGAGGTGGAACTGATAATCGGCATCCTCGCGGTGGGACTGGCGATTGGTCGCATCCCGCATCAGCTCGAGCGCCTTCCGGATCGCCGCAAGTCTCTCGCCATCGTGCCGCAAGGCTGCCGCAGCCGCCGCAGCCGGCTCCAGCGTCAGCCTGAATTCGTAACAGTTGAGAAGATCAGCGACATTTTCAAGCTGCCCGAAGCCGAGCGGCTCGCGCAGGCCGAAAGCCCTGACATAGCTGCCGGAGCCTCTGCGGGAATAAATGAACCCCTGCTCGCGCAGCCGCCGCAACGCCTCGCGCACGACAGGTCGCGACACTTCGAATTCCATGGCGAGTTCATGCTCTGTCGGCAGCCGCTCATCCGGCTTGTAGGCCCCGGATTTGATCGCCCGGTGCATTCTCTCGAAAATAATGTCCGGAAGTGCCTTGCGCGCCGTTTCTTTCATCAGCCCCATCTGGTCAGCTCTCTCCAGCGTCATTGTCGCCAAGCATCATTTTCGCGATCCGTTTCAACGTGTCAGCTTGCCCAAAACCGCCGGATTTCGCAATGATGCATTGATCTCCGGACCAGCCTACCCCGAGACCCGGCAGGCATTCGCCGGCAAGACGCAGACGTGAAATGCCCATGGCCCGCAGCACGGCTTCTGCCGTGGCTCCACCCGATAACAGCAGCCTTGCCGCCCTGACGGTCAAATGCGGCACGACGCCTTCCGCCAACCGGTCTGAAACCGCAAGCGGCGACAGATTTTCCTTACCCTGCGTCGCTTGAACCAACGTCAGACCGGCACCCTCATCGGTGTGTCGTGGCATGACGCCATTCGGCGCCTCCACGATCGAGACAGGCCCAACGCTTTTGAGAACGTCAATCTGCTCCACCGTGATCGGGTCGCGAGACCCGATGACAAAAAGCCCCTTGCCGGGTGGAATGAACGCCGCTTCAGGAACAGCCTGCGCCGTCATCGCTTCAGCCAGCACCTCGGCAAGTCCACGCGCGCCGACCAGAAGATCGGCCCCTTCCGCCTGCGCGGCGGCGAGAGCTTCCCTGATATCGCCCTTTGATCGCGTGTCGGGTATCGTGCAGCGGCCGGCATGTGCGCCCAGCCTTTCATGAACCGGAATGGCAGCTTCCACACCAAAGCCGGAAACGGCTCCGCCCATAACGACGCGTCCGAAATCCGGAATGGCGGGCGCCACAAGCGCGTGCCGATAGGAAATCGCATCCATTTCCGCCGCAATATGCCCTTTCAGGCGGGAATCGATCTTCTTGAAAAGGATAGTATCGGCCGGAACCAGCCCCAACAGTTCTTGCGTGCGAAGCCGGGCTTCATCCGCCTCGCCATCGCGGCAGCCGAGATTGACGCTAAGGACGGCAGGCGCATCCGCGAGCGCCGCGCGCACGCCGTCAAGCCCTATCGCAACCTCGGTCGCCAGCCCACGCCCGGCAAAGGGGGCGGCGGCATCGAGCGCTCCGGTCAGATCATCGGCAAAAATCAGCAGCACGGGTGAGGCCTTCATAAAAGTTGTAATGTTTTACGTCAATAAATTTATTTATAATCAATAGATAAATGGATGTGAATAACAAAAATTATGGCGCAGCTTTTCGGGCTGGCCAATCGGCCGCAAAGGGGCTCAAAGGACGAGAGAAGAAATCGTAAACGGCAAAAGAGAACGCCAAACGCGGGCCGCAGCCATATATGGCGAGACGGCCGAGCGATGACGAACGAACAACGGCGCTAGATGAACCGGAAGGGCAGGCCCGAGATGAGCGCCTTGACGAAGCGCTTTTTCTGAAAGCGTCCATTCAGCGATACGCGCGGCAACTGCGTCGGCTTTTCAAGGCTGTGGGAACCGATAACGCCAGCCTGCGTGGTTACGGCCGCGGAAAATCCTGCATCGTGAACCGCTTTCGCTTCGCGTTCTCCCACGGCCTTCACCCAGCCATAGGGATAGGAAAAGGACCGTGGCCGATGGCCGGCATAAGCTTCCACACGGCGCGTCGATTCCGCAATTTCATAAGCCAGACGCGCCGCATCGACCTTGCGCATATTCACATGCGTCATGGTATGCGCGCCGAAATGCACCAGAGGGTCCTCCGCCAGCGCCCTGAGCTCATCTTCATCCATAACAAGTTCGTCCACGATCGCGATGGGATCGACGCCATGCTGCCTCGCGACACGATCGATCCTTTCCACGGCCTCGTCCTCCGAAAAGTTCTGGACGAAATCTTCAAGCCGCGTGAATGCCTCCGCTTTCTGCGAAGGGCTGGCGCATGCCACCTGCTCCGGCCCCGCCCCGAAATCGAATTCGAACGACGCGGCTTTCTGCGTCAGGGCAGCGGCGGTTTCCCACCAGAGGCTGCGTGTTCGCTCCACAAAACCCGGCGTGATGAAAATCGTGTAGGGAACGGCATATTTACGGAAGATCGGCGCGGCATAGTCGGCATTGTTTCGATAGCCGTCATCAAGCGTGAAGGCGCAGAACGACCGGCCCTCGTGATTATCGGCAAGCAGAGCCGGCAGATCGTGCAGATGGACTGGAACGAGACCGCATTCGAGAGCGGCCTGTATCGCCTCTTCCAGAAATTGCGGCGTCACGGACAATTGCACATTGGGTGCGAAAGCCGAAACAGCCCTTCCGGGGCGCACATGATGAAGCGTGAAGATCACACCACGCCCGGCGAAAGACGGAAATGCCGAACGGACGGCCGGGAGAGAACTCACCTCCAGCCCCGCCCTTATGGCTCCATATTTCACAAGGCGTTTTATCGGCTGAAAAAACATCCTCCCCGATTGTCCTGATGTCAGGCCGGGAAGAAGGCGTTTTCTCACGACTCTCGAGACCGTCAGCGGCAGATCGATCAGGCCCGGCAAGGGATCGTTCGGCGCAAAGGCGGCCCAGCTGCGGATATTGCCCAGAGACGCGAAATAGTCGCCGATTTTGGCCTGCCCCCTCCTGGCCAATGTGAAGGCGGCAACGGCATCGCGGACAAGATAGGACCAGGAAACGCCCTGTCGCACATTGCCGGGCTGGCCGACCGGCTCGCCATTGGCGACCCGCCATAGCAGGGCGCCAAGGTCGATGCCCGCCGCAGAGCAAAGGCCAAACCACGACCATGGGCGCGGATTGACATCGAGCAGCTTGAGTTTCCCGTCCCGGCCGTCGAGCTTGAATTCCGCCTCGACCAGCCCGCTATGGCCGGCCGATTTCAGTATTTTTCGGGCCGCATCCACCGCTTGCCCGTTGTCGACGACCTCGACGCGGGTGCTGGTATAGCCGAAATCGACGGGATATTGCCGCGCGCGCCGAGCGGTGAATTCCGCTACCGGCTCTCCGTTCAGCCAGAGCGCCGCGTAGGAGAACTGGCTTTCTCCCCCACCCGGAATGAGTTCCTGCACGACGACATTGCCGGCGCCGATCTCTCCACTTGCATCGGCAAAAGCCGTTTTCAGAGCATGTCGGTCATCGGCGCGAATGACTTTCGCCCTGGCGATGGTGGTATCGCCACCGCCCATATTCGGCTTGAGAATGACGGGAAACAATATGTCCAGCGTATCGATGTCAGCGGCCGATGCCAGCGCATAGGTTCGCGGAATACTGACGCCAAGTTCTGCGGCGCGCTGATAAAGCAGCGGTTTTTCGCAGAGCCATTGCAGCGCCGTCCAATCCGGCAGGATGATTTTGTAGAGCGAGGACAGTTCCTCACGATGCTGCGCAACGAGCTGGACCTCTCCATCGCCGGACGGCACCAGCAGACAGCCCTTCAAACCATGCTTGTCGGCCATTTGACGCAGGAACGGCAGTGCCCCGGCATCATGCGGGCCGGCCCAGCGGATTGTTTCCCGCACGAAACGCGACCAACCCGGCAAAGGGGAATCGTGGGTGAGGTAATAAACAGGCACATTCAGGGCGCCGAGGCTGCGGGCAAGGGCGAGCGTGCCGTGAGCGCCGCCGACAATAACAACACCTGGAATGGTCAAAGCCTGATCCCCGTCCTATTCCATATCTTGATCGCAAAAATTGATAAATAAATTGGATATTTCTAAAGTATTGAGCGGACGGATATCGAATTGTAAAAAATCCGAAACGCCTATGCTTTTAATCTTTCACAGGCGCTTCGGAATTGCTTTGAAAAAAAGCGGAAGCCGCCTCACGCCTCCTTGCGGACAGGACGCGGATCGCCGTTGTCGTCCACCGCGACCATGATGAAGACGGCCTCCGTCACCTTTTCGCGTGAATCCTGATAGTGCCTGCGGGTCCAGGCCTCGATCTTTAACGTGACGGAGGTGCGGCCGATCTTTTCGATTTTGGTGTAGACACACAATGTATCGCCGATCTTGACCGGCTTCTTGAAGACGATCTCATTGACTGCGACGGTGACGGTGCGGCCGCCGGCCACATCATTGGCGCGGACGAAAGCGGCAAGGTCCATCTGCGACATGACCCAGCCGCCGAAAATATCGCCGGCCGGGTTGGCATCGGCGGGCATCGCAAGCGTTCTGAGCGTGAGTTCCATATCGGCGGGCGGTTGCTGGTCCATGTCTCAAAGTCCTTTCACAAGCCTCCCGCTGCCGGACTTAAACAACCGCACCCCATCCGCCAATAGCCGATTTGTCGCGGCAGCCCTTCCAAAACAGCAAGGAATCACAGAGCCATCGTAAGCTTCGGTTAACCATGATGAGGCACGATTCCAAAAAACGCGAGGGCGTGCGAATGGCCTATGACTGGAGTGGAAACAACACAATACAGCAGCGCTACGACCGTATCGTCCTGGCGGTCGCCAGCGTCGTCGCCATCAGCCTGGCGACCGGCACCCTTGCCCTGCGTTCGCAGGTGGAGCCGGACACCACCATAAGCCTTGCCAAACAGCAGCGACTCGATTCGGACAAATGGCATTTGCGGCTCTAGTCGGCCCCGAACAGTCGAATGGCCCAATGACCTATTCCGGAGCGCTCCCGGCCCTGGCGATATTTTCCTTCTGCGCGGTATGGTCGAGATGTGCCACAGCCGGAGCGAGAACCGACAGGAATGTTTCCGACCGGCCGATATAGATGATCGCCGCACCCTCGATCCCGTTCAGAACTTCCGCCAGCGTATCCTGCGTCTGTTTTTCCAGCCCTTCGAGCAAATCATCGATAACGAGGAATTTCGGCTTCAGCAGCAGGGCATTGGCCACCCGGATGCTGGCCTGCTCATCCGAATCCAGTTTTTTATCCCAGCGAATATTTTCCTCGAGACGGGATGCCATCTCGCCAAGCCCGCAGGCAGTGAGCGCCGAGACATAATCCGTATCGGTAAAACGCTGGGGAGCGCGCGGATAGGCGAGGATTTCACGCAGCGATCCCGCCGGCAGATAGCCGTGCTGGGCAATGAAAAGCGTGTCGGACTGCTCGGGCATCTCGATCTTGCCCTGTCCCCAGGGCCACAGGCCCGCCATGGCCGCAAACAGCAACCTTCGGTTCACGCCCTGCTCGCCATTGATCATCAGCCGTTCGCCCAGCCCGATCTCGACTTCGCTCTCGCGCAGCTGGAAGCCGCGATCCAGATCCTGCCCACCCGCATCGCGGCAGATCACTACCGACTGGAGACGGATTTTTTCATTCTCCGCGCTGCGTTGCAGATCGATCGCCAGGCCGTGCTGTTCGACGCTGTCCATCTGGATAAGCGCGTTACGGAACACCGAAACGCGCTGCAACGTTGCTTTCCAGCTGGCGATCGGCCCGAAATTGTCGATGTACCAGCGCAGCGCCGTGTTAACCTGGTTGAACGCACCGACGGCCATCATCAGCCCGCCGAAGGTGAGGTTGCCGGAAAAATAAACCGGAGCCGCGATCAGGATCGGCGCCACCACCGCCAGCCAGCCATATCCTGCCGAAACCCACGTCAGATGCGTCAGCGCCATGGCGAGCCCGCGAATGACGCCGAGCACCGCATCAATATCGATGCCTATCCGCCGCCTTTCGTTCTTTTCGCCGCGCGCAAGGGCAATGGCGGCAAGATTTTCGCTGGCCCGCATCAGTGAGAAGCGAAGCTCCGCCTCTTTGGAATAACGCTCGGCATTCAGCCCCACCAGCCGATAACCGACGAGATTGCTGAGCAGGGAAGCCGAACCGGCGTAAAGGATCGCCGCCCAGACCATATAGCCGGGGATCGCATAGGTATCGCCGCTGATGGTGATGGCAAAGCCGGCCGAGAGCGACCAGAGGACGCCGATAAAGCTGACGAGCAGGATCGTCGCATTGACGAGACCGATGGAAAGCGCCGTGCTGCTTTCAGCCAGATTGCGGACATCGTCATGCAGGCGCTGGTCGGGGTTGATCGCAATCGTGCCGAAACCGGCAAGACGCGCAGCCCGCCCCGGTTTCAGCCATTGATCCACCATATCCTTGGCAAGGCCCTCGCGCATGTTCAGCGCCGTCATCTGATTCAGCCAGGTCTGGATGACGTTGAGGAGAAGCAACAGCCCCGCGATGATGGCGAAGACCTCCAGCTGGTGAATGAAGGCGGCAAGATCGCGCCGCTCCAGCGCGTTGTAAAACGGCGCGTTCCATTCATTGAGCCTGATCTGCCCATAGGCGGTAAGCAATATCACCGTGAGCAGCGCTATCGACAGCAAGATCAGCCGGGTGCGCACCGGCGAGGTCCAGAAGGCACGCCCCATCATGCGCAGCTGCGCCGGGAAATCGAGATCGAAACCCGAAAGATTAGCCGCGCTTTTGCGCTGATCGTCGGTCACCGTTGTTGCCATTCATTCCATTCCGAAACGTCAGTCGGCAAAGAAAGCGGGTCGCGATTCTGCGCCTTTCGTTGCCAAGCAATAACACGCCGTTCGACCTTGTCCACAATCCCGGCGAAATCTCAGTGGCGATGATTGAAAAGCCCGGACAATTCTTACCTCGGGCAAATATCGCGGCCTCGACCAACAATGCGGTTGCCCCCGGAAATGATCCTTGCTTTCTTTTCCTGCATTGCACAAAATCCGAATAATTTCAGAGGGGCGGACAAACCGCATAAGCCGGAAAACCGGGCAAGGCAGATTAATGGCGATCAAAGCGAGCATCTATCATCTGACGCATTATAAATACGACAATCCGGTTCGCCTTGGACCACAGATCATAAGATTAAAGCCCGCCTCGCACTCCAGAACCCGCGTTATCAGCCATTCGCTCAAGGTTTCGCCCTCCAATCACTTCGTGAACCTTCAGCAGGATCCCTACGGCAATTACCTCGCCCGCTTCGTTTTTCCCGAGCCGGCGACGGAATTTAAGATCGAGGTCGATCTTGTCGCCGATATGACGGTTTACAATCCGTTCGATTTCTTTGTGGAGGAAGAGGCGACAAAGTGGCCTTTCGACTATCCGCAGGAATTGCGCGACGACCTGTCCATCTACATGAAGCCGGAGCCGACAGGCCCGCTGCTTGCCGCCTTCATGGCCACCGTCGACCGCACGCCGGGGCAGCAGACGGTGGATATGGTCGTTGGCCTCAATGCCCGCCTGCAACAGGAGATCGGTTACGTCATCCGCATGGAACCGGGCGTCCAGACGCCGGAGGAAACGCTTGCTTCCGGCAAGGGGTCCTGCCGCGATACCAGCTGGCTGCTGGTGCAGGTTCTGCGGCATCTTGGCCTCGCCGCCCGTTTCGTGTCGGGATATCTCATTCAGCTCACCCCCGATCTCAAGGCGCTGGATGGCCCATCCGGCACCGAAGTGGACTTCACCGATCTGCACGCCTGGGCCGAAGTCTATATGCCCGGCGCCGGCTGGATCGGCCTTGACCCCACCTCGGGGCTTCTGACGGGCGAGAGCCATATTCCGCTGGCGGCAACGCCGCATTACCGCAATGCGGCGCCGATTTCCGGCGGTTATTACGGCCATGCCAATACGGAATTCGCCTTCGACATGCAGGTCCGGCGGGTTGCGGAAACGCCGCGCATCACCAAACCTTTTTCGGATGAAAGCTGGGAGGAACTCAACGCGCTCGGCCAGGAGGTCGATGACGTTCTGAACAGCCATGACGTCCGGTTGACCATGGGCGGCGAACCGACCTTCGTTTCCATCGACGATTTCGAATCCGACGAATGGAACACCGGCGCGGTCGGGCCGACAAAGCGTGAAAAGGCCGATGCCCTGATCCGCCGTCTGCGTGAGCGTTTCGCACCGGGCGGCTTTCTGCATTACGGGCAGGGGAAATGGTATCCGGGCGAAAGCCTGCCGCGCTGGACCTTCTCGCTCTATTGGCGCAAGGACGGCCTGCCGATCTGGCAGAACCCGGCGCTGATCGCGGAGGAGGGCGCAAATACAGGCGTCAAGGCGGAAGATGCGCAGAAACTGCTGGGCGGCATCGCCTCCCATCTCGGCATCGAGCCTGAGCTGGTGCTGCCGGCCTATGAAGATCCGGCCGAATGGATCATCAAGGAAGGCAGCCTTCCCGACAATGTCGACCCGTCCAATTCCAAGCTGAAAGACCCGGAGGAGCGAAACCGCATGGCCCGCGTCTTCGAGCGGGGACTGACGACACCGACCGGCTATATTCTTCCCGTTCAGGCGTGGAATGCGCGCGCCGCCGGCAAACGCTGGATCAGCGAAAAATGGAAGACGCGGCGCGGTAAAATATTCCTCGTTCCGGGTGACAGCCCGGTGGGTTACCGTCTGCCGCTCGGCACCCTGCCCTATGTGCCGCCATCCGCCTATCCCTATATTCATGAAGCCGATCCTTCGATCCCCCGCGGTCCGCTTCCCGATGTGCTGACGCCATCGGGCCGCGCCATGCCCGAAGCCTCCTTCTATGCCAGCGAGGCCCCGGGGCAGGAGCGCATCGAACAGACGCTCGGCGAAATCGGCGGCGCGGTGCGCACCGCCATGTCGGTGGAACCGCGTGACGGAAGGCTCTGCGTCTTCATGCCGCCGGTCGAGCGCATCGAGGATTATCTGGAACTAATTGCAGCAGCGGAAGCGGCAGCCGCCGATCTTGGCTTGCCCGTCCATATCGAGGGCTATGCGCCGCCGCATGACGAACGCGTCAATGTCATCCGTGTCGCACCCGATCCGGGCGTCATCGAGGTCAACATCCACCCCGCCGCGGGCTGGAAGGATTGCGTCGACATCACCACGGCTGTTTATGAGGAGGCGCGTCAATCGCGTCTCGGCGCCGACAAGTTCATGATCGACGGCCGCCACACCGGCACCGGCGGCGGCAACCATGTGGTCGTGGGTGGCGCCAACCCCAATGACAGCCCCTTCCTGCGCCGGCCCGATCTTCTCAAAAGCCTCGTTCTGCACTGGCAGCGGCATCCCTCGCTCTCCTATCTCTTCTCAGGTCTCTTCATCGGCCCGACGAGCCAGGCGCCGCGTATCGACGAAGCCCGCCACGACAGTCTCTACGAGCTGGAGATCGCGCTTGCGCAGGTGCCTGCCCCCGGAGAAGGCGTGCCGCCGCTGCCATGGCTGGTCGACCGGCTGTTCCGCAATCTTCTGACGGATGTGACGGGCAATACCCATCGCGCTGAAATCTGCATCGACAAGCTGTTTTCGCCTGACGGGCCGACTGGCCGCCTCGGGCTGGTGGAATTCCGCGGTTTCGAAATGCCGCCCAACGCGCGCATGTCGCTCGCCCAGCAATTGCTGGTGCGCGCCCTCATCGCCCGCTTCTGGAAAAACCCGGCCGCCGGCAAATTCGTGCGCTGGGGTACGGCGCTCGCCGACCGTTTCATGCTGCCGCATTATATCTGGGCGGATTTCCTCGACGTGCTTGCCGACCTCAGGGAAAACGGCTTCGATCTCAAGCCGGAATGGTTCACTGCCCAGCAGGAATTCCGTTTCCCCTTCTTCGGCGAAGTGGAATATGAGGGTGCGAAGCTGGAACTGCGCCAGGCGCTGGAGCCCTGGCATGTGATGGGCGAACAGGGCGCCATCGGCGGAACCGTGCGTTATGTCGACAGCTCCGTCGAGCGCCTGCAGGTGCGGCTGGAAACCTCCAATCCCGCCCGTTACGCGGTTGCCTGCAACGGCCGCGCCGTGCCGCTGACCCCGACTGAAAACCGCAGCGTCGCGGTCGCCGGCGTTCGCTTCAAGGCATGGCAGCCCGCTTCCGGCCTGCATCCCGTTCTGCCCGTCAATTCACCCTTGACCTTTGACATTTATGATACATGGTCGAGGCGATCGATCGGCGGATGCATCTACCATGTTGCTCATCCGGGCGGGCGCAATTACGAGACGTTTCCCGTCAACGGCAATGAGGCCGAGGCACGCCGCCTCGCCCGTTTCGAACCATGGGGGCATACGGCAGGGCAATATCCGCTACAAGCGGAAACCATGTCGCCAGAATTTCCGCTGACGCTCGATCTGCGTCGGCCTTACGGAGTGTAAATTGTCCAAAGCCCCGGCAACGGAACGCAAGACGGAAACGAGCGCGCAACCGCGCGGGCTCGAATATTCCCCCTTGCCGGGCGTTGCCGACGAAATGCTCGATACCAACGGCAAGGTCAGGCCGGTCTGGAAGACCCTGCTCGACGCCCTGTCGCGCATGTCGGAACGGGAATTGCACGAGCGCTTTGCCCGCACCGACCGCTATCTGCGCGATGCCGGCGTGTTCTACCGCGATTACGGTAAGGGCAGCAGCGAAAGAAACTGGCCGATCTCCCATATTCCGGTGCTGATCGACGACAGGGAGTGGGCGGTTCTTTCCGAGGGGCTGAAACAGCGCGCCAATCTTCTGGAAGCCATGGTGGCCGATTTTTACGGCGAAAACCGGCTGGTCAAGGAAGGTTTCGTGCCGCCGGCCCTGATCGCCTCCAATCCGGAATATCTACGGCCCATGGTCGGCGTGAAACCGGCAAGCGGCCATTATCTGCATTTCTGTTCCTTCGAGATCGGGCGCGGACCTGACGGCAACTGGTGGGTGCTGGCCGACCGGACGCAGGCGCCTTCCGGTGCGGGTTTCGCGCTCGAAAACCGGGTGGCCACCACCCGTGCACTTTCCGATATCTATGCCGAAACCCATGTGCACCGTCTGGCCTCGTTCTTTGGCGCTTTCCGCGACACGCTGCAGGCGCAAAGAAAGCACCCCGACGACCGGATCGCCGTGTTGACGCCCGGCCCCGCCAACGAAACCTATTTCGAACACGCCTATATCGCCCGTTATCTCGGCTTCATGCTGCTGGAAGGCGAAGACCTCACCGTCGTCAACGGCCGCGTCATGGTCAGAACCGTAGCGGGACTGAAACCGGTCGGCGTTCTGTGGCGGCGTCTCGACGCCTCCTATTCCGACCCGCTGGAACTGAACCAGCAATCCCATATCGGCACGCCGGGCATGGTGCAGGCGCTACGCAATGAAGCGCTCACCGTCGTCAATGCGCTCGGCAGCGGTATTCTCGAGACGCGGGCGCTGCTCGCCTTCATGCCGCGCATCTGCCGTCACATTCTGGGCGAGGAGCTGAAACTGCCCTCCATCGCCACCTGGTGGTGCGGGCAGGAATCGGAACGCCGCCATGTCGCCGGCAATATCGAAGGCATGGTCATCGGCCCCGCTTATTCCCGGCTTCCTTTTTTCGACGATAACGGTCAATCCGTGCTTGGCTCGTCGCTGCGCGAAACGGCGAAGGAATCGATCAGCGACTGGCTCGCCTCCGACGGCCACAGGCTGGTGGGACAGGAAGTGGTGACGCTTTCGACAACCCCGGCCTATATCGACAACAAGCTCGTGCCGCGCCCGATGAGCCTTCGCGTTTTTGCCGCGCGCACCCAGGATGGCTGGCAGATCATGCCCGGCGGCTTCGCGCGTATCGGCAGCAGCAACGATGTCTCCGCCATCGCCATGCAATCGGGCGGAAGCGCTGCGGATGTCTGGATCGTCAGCGACAAACCGGTGGAACGCACCACGCTACTGCCGGCGGAAGAAAGCTTCACCCGCAATATGCCGGGCAGCCTGCCGAGCCGCGCAGCCGACAATCTCTTCTGGCTCGGCCGTTATATCGAGCGTTCGGAAGGCGCCCTGCGCATCCTGCGCGCCTGGCACGGGCGTTATGCCGAATCCGCAGATCCGCGCCAGCCTCTGCTCGCGCATGTGACACGCTATCTCGAAGCGCTCGATGTGGAGATGAGCGATGCCGTGCCGGAAAGCCTGCTGAACAACATCAGCAGCGCGCTTTATTCCGCCAGCAATATCCGCGACCGCTTTTCGCCTGACGGGTGGCTGGCGCTGAACGACCTTGCCAAGACCGCCCGCCGTTTCCACGCGAAAGTGGCCCCCGGCGACGACGCTACCCATGCCATGACGATCCTGCTGCGCAAGCTTGCGGGCTTTGCCGGTCTCGTGCACGAAAACATGTATCGCTTCACCGGCTGGCGTTTCCTGTCGATCGGCCGTTACCTGGAGCGCGGCCTGCATATGACACGTCTTCTCGGCCATATGACCGGCCCGGATGCGCCCGACGGCTCCTATGACATGCTGCTCGAAATAGGCGACAGCGTCATGACCCATCGCCGCCGCTACAACGTCAATACGGCCGGCCTGACCGTGACCGATCTTCTGGCGCTCGACCCGCTCAATCCCCGCTCGATCCTGTTCCAGCTTAACGAGATCCGCACCGAGGTGGAACAGCTGCCGAATGCCTTCGTGAACGGTCAGATGTCGCCCTTCTACCGCGAGGCGATGCGCCTGCATTCCGGGCTTGCGGTCATGACGCCGGAAAACATGAACGGCGCGATCTATCGCCAGCTCGAAACCGACATGGAACATCTCTCCGATGTTCTGGCCCGGACCTATCTCGGATAATCCTATGCTTTACGATCTTTCCCTGCATATGGGTTACACATACGACACGCTGGCCCACGGCGCGCGCCACATCATCCGTGTCCTGCCGCTCTCCATCCCCGGCCGGCAGCGGCTTGTCGCCGGCTCCATCGATGTTTCGCCGGTGCCGGAAGAACGTGCCACCTTCGAGGATTTCTTTCATCAACCGGCCACCTCCGTGCATCTGCGCGCGCCGCATGAGAAGCTGGATATCCGCATGCAGGCCCGGGTGATGGTGGAGGCGCCGGCGCTGACGGCGGATTTTTCGCCCGAGCTTTCCCGCCTGCCGCAGGACCTGGCCGATGTATGGTCGCTCGATTTCCAGTCGCCGCACCACTTCATCGGTGCGAGCCCGAGGATCGGAATGGATGCGGCAATATCCGCCTATGCCCGGGAATTGCTGAAACCGGGAATGACCATTCGCGAAATCGCGCTCTCTCTGTGCAAACGCATCCACAAGGACTTTACCTATGACGGCGAGGCGACGACCGTCGATACGACGCCATCGGAAGCCTTCAAGCTAAAGCGCGGCGTGTGCCAGGATTTTTCGCATATCATGATCATGGCGCTGCGCAGCCTCGGCATTCCCGCCGGTTACGTCAGCGGTTTCCTGCGCACCATTCCGCCACCGGGCAAGGAACGGCTTGAAGGCGCCGATGCAATGCATGCCTGGGTTCGCGTCTGGTGCGGAGAAGCAGCCGGTTATCTGGAACTCGATCCCACCAATGATATCGTCGCCGGAAGCGACCATATCGTCGTCGGTTACGGCCGGGATTATTCCGATGTTGCCCCGGTGATCGGTGTCTTGAAGAGCTATGGCAACCAGCAGATAAAGCAGGCCGTCGACGTCATCCCCGTCCAATAATGACACGATGTGTATTATTACGGCCATCGCGCCAAACAATTCTTGAAAATACTTCGAAAACTGCTCCAATTTGAACGCTGCGTAAAATTGAACCGATCACGTTAGCGGATTTTACATCGTTTGCGGTTTTTCTGTGCTCAGTCGAATATTCTAATCCGTGAGCCCGTCATGACCGCCTCTGCACATCAAAAACCGAAGCGTCGTTTTCTTGCCGATACCAGCGGCAATTTCGGCATGATGACGGCCATTCTGCTGCCGGTGTTGCTGGGTTTTGCCGGCGCCGGCATGGAGTTGGCGAATGTGATGCAGGTGAAAGCGGATATGCAGAATACCGCGGATTCTGCAGCCCTTGCAGCAGCGACCGAGGCCCGTTTGAAAATGGGCGACCTGACGGACGAGCAGATCAAGGAAATCGCCAAGAACTTCATCGCGGCCCAGATGGAAAAGAACCTGACCGCAGAAGAGAAAAAGGAACTGGAGCAGAATTCTCCGACCAATATCACGACGACGGAAAATGCCCGCGGCAAGACCTACACCGTTGAGACCACGATCAACCACCGCGTACAGCTCAATCCGCTGCTCGGGTTCATTGGCGCAAAAACACTCGATCTTTCGGTAACAGGCACAGCAAAGAGCACCGTCAACAAGGGCGCACCGATCTCCATGTATCTGGCGCTTGATCGTTCCGGTTCGATGTCATTCAAGACGGACACCATCAATACCGCGAAAAAATCGTGCCCGAACTACACTTCCAGCAATTGGGGCAAGAGCGAAGCGCAGGTCACGTCCAGTCCCTGCTATGTCAACAAGGCTACGTCGCTCAAAACCGCCGTCGGGTTCCTTGTCGCAACATTGAACAAGGCTGACCCGACCTATACCGCGAGCGGCGGTTCCGAGCTTGTTCGCACAGGTGCCTCGGTCTATACGCATGAGACCTATCCGGCCCAGCCCATCAGCTGGGGTACGGGCAGCGTTGTCAGCTACGTGGACAAGCAAATCCCGGAATTCCCCACCGGCGGCACCGATGCCCGCAGCAGCCTGACCGCCGCCTATAACGCCCTAAAAAAAGCCAACACCGATGAAGCGAAAGCACATAAAGCGCAGGGGAACGAATCCTTCGAGCGCTATATTGTTCTCATGACCGACGGTGAAATGACGGGCAACAGCGCCTCGTGGAACTCCAGCATCGACCAGTCCGTGCGCACCACCTGCGAGACCGCCAAGAAAGACGGGATCAAGATTTTCAGCGTCGCCTTCATGGCGCCGGACAAGGGCAAGTCGCTGTTGCAATATTGCGCATCGAGCCTCGACAATTATTACGCGCCGGAAAACATGGAGCAGATCGTCACAGCCTTTGGCGAAATCGCCCGCAAGGCTGCTGGCAGCATAGCCACGCTCACCAACTGATCTGTTTCCGGAGTTGCAGCTCCGGAGCGTCTTGTCGGCTGCATGACTGACAAGACGTGTGCGGCAGGTGACAGCGGCGACGGCCCGTGGCATAGGAGGGCCGCTCCCATTCACAGGCCCTGTCATGATCCGCATCGAAAACATCAGCAAGTCGAACAGTCACCGTATTCTCTATATCGAGGCCTCCGCCGCGCTCAATCGCGGCGAGAAGATCGGCCTTGTCGGCCCGAACGGTGCCGGCAAGACCACACTGTTCCGGATGATCACCGGCGAAGAGCAGCCCGACGAGGGCCAGGTCGTCGTCGAAAAGGGCATGACGGTCGGTTATTTCGATCAGGATGTCGGTGAAATGTCCGGCCGCTCGGCCGTCGCGGAAGTCATGGAAGGCGCAGGCCCCGTCAGCGAAGTGGCGGCGGAGCTTCGGGAACTGGAAGCCGCCATGTCCGATCCCGACCGGATGGACGAGATGGACACCATCATCGAACGTTACGGCGAAGTGCAGGCGCGTTATGAGGAACTGGACGGCTACGCGCTTGAAGGCCGTGCGCGCGAAGTGCTGGACGGGTTGAGCTTCAGCCAGGAGATGATGGACGGCGATGTTTCCAAGCTTTCCGGCGGCTGGAAGATGCGCGTGGCGCTTGCGCGCATCCTCTTGATGCGCCCGGACGTGATGCTGCTCGACGAACCGTCGAACCATCTCGATCTCGAAAGTCTGATCTGGCTCGAAGATTTCCTGAAAAACTACGACGGCGCTTTGCTGATGACGTCGCATGACCGCGAATTCATGAACCGCATCGTCACCAAGATCATCGAAATCGATGCCGGCAATCTCACCACCTATTCCGGCGATTACGGCTTTTACGAACAGCAGCGCGCGCAGAACGAAAAGCAGCAGCAGGCGCAGTTCGAACGCCAGCAGGCCATGCTCGCCAAGGAAATCAAGTTCATCGAACGCTTCAAGGCCCGCGCTTCGCACGCCTCGCAGGTGCAGAGCCGCGTGAAGAAACTCGAGAAGATCGACCGCGTCGAGCCGCCAAAACGGCGTCAGACGGTGGCTTTCGAATTCGCACCGGCGCCCCGGTCGGGCGAGGATGTCGTGGCGCTGAAGAAGGTGAACAAGGCCTATGGCAGCCGCACGATCTATGGCGAGCTCGATTTCATGGTGCGGCGCAAGGAACGCTGGTGCATCATGGGTGTCAACGGCGCTGGAAAATCGACGCTGCTGAAGCTGGTGACCGGCACGGCGGAACCGGATTCCGGCAATGTCACCCTCGGCGCCAGCGTCAAGCTCGGCTATTTCGCCCAGCACGCCATGGATGTTCTGGATGGCGACAGCACCATTCTCGAATGGCTGGAGGAGCGTTTTCCGAAGGCGGGGCAGGCGCCGTTGCGCGCCCTTGCCGGCTGTTTCGGCTTTTCCGGCGACGACGTGGAAAAACGCTGCCGTGTTCTTTCCGGCGGTGAAAAGGCCCGTCTCGTCATGGCGGCCATGCTGTTCGATCCGCCGAACTTCCTCGTGCTGGACGAGCCGACCAACCATCTCGATCTCGACACCAAGGAAATGCTGATCAAAGCCCTCTCGGATTATGAAGGCACGATGCTGTTCGTTTCGCACGACCGCCATTTCCTGGCCGCGCTGTCGAACCGGGTGCTGGAACTGACGCCCGATGGCATCCACCAATATGGCGGCGGCTATACCGAATATGTGGAAAGCACGGGACAGGAAGCGCCGGGCCTTCGCAGCTAAGCCACCTGCCGGACGCGTCGCCCTGTAACGGCAGCTTTCGTTTGGAGACTGGAGAAACAGATGCGGATCGTGGTCTACAGCGCCAAACCCTATGACAGGCAGTTCCTTGACGCTGCCGCCCACGCTGGCATGCGGATGCAATATTGCGAAGCACGCCTGTCTCTCGAGACAGTGGCGCTGGCGGAGGGAGCGGCGGCGATCTGCGCCTTCGTTAATGACGACCTGTCGCGGCCGGTGCTTGAAAAGCTGGCGGAAATGGGTGTCCGGCTCATCGCCCTGCGCTGCGCCGGTTTCAATCAGGTCGATCTCGCCGCCGCCGAAAAGCTCGGCCTGACCGTTGCGCGCGTGCCGGCCTATTCGCCCTATGCGGTCGCCGAGCACACCATGGCGCTCATCCTGTCGCTCAACCGCAAGATCCATCGCGCCTATAACCGTGTCCGCGAAGGAAACTTCGCCCTCGATGGCCTTCTCGGCTTCGACCTTCACGGCAAGACGGTCGGCATTGTCGGTACAGGCAAGATCGGGGCGATTTTCGCGCGCATTGCGGCCGGCTTCGGCTGCCGTCTCGTCGGCCATGACGTCCGGCCAAATCCAGATTGCGAAGCACTGGGCATGGTCTACGTCACGCGCGAGAAACTGTTTCGAACATCGGACATTCTGGCGCTGATGTGCCCGCTCACACCGGAGACCCGTCACCTCATTCGCCGGGAGACGCTGCCGCTGCTGAAAAAGGGCGTGATGCTCGTCAATACCAGCCGCGGCGCCATCATCGACACGCAGGCGGCAATTGCGGGTCTGAAAGACGGCACAATCGGCAGTCTCGGCATCGATGTTTATGAAGAAGAGGCCGATCTCTTTTTCGAGGACCTTTCCAACGATGTGCTGCGCGACGATGTTTTCGCGCGGCTGCTGACCTTCCCCAATGTTCTGGTCACCGGCCATCAGGGCTTCTTCACGCAGGAGGCCCTCAGGAACATCGCGGACACCACGATCGGCAATATCGAAAGCTTTTTCGGGACCGGCAGGGCGCTACATGCGGTTTCCACCGAGCAGCTAGCAGGCCCCTAAAAGTCGCGAACAATAAGGTCCGATATGTCACAACCGGGCCACGCGCAGATTGTTCGTCGTACCGGACTGACCGAACGGAATACCGCTGACGATGACGAGATTGTCACCGGAACGGGCCAGATCGACATGTTTCGCAAGCCGTGCCGCCTGTTCGAACCTGTCGTCAATGCCAAGGTCTTCGTCATAGAGGCTGATTGCACCCCACAAAAGGCAAAGCCTGCGGGCCACCGCCATATCCGCCGTGATCGCCACGATTGGCAAAGACGGGCGCTCCCGTGCTATGCGAGCCGCCGTCACGCCGCTCGATGTGAAGGCTACAATCGCCGGCGCACCGATCGCGGTGGCGACATCGGCCGCCGCGCCGGCCACCGCATGGGCGGGTGTTGGCTCCAGCGCCGGTTCCGTCGCCCGCAGGATCGAATTATAGAGCTTGTGGCCTTCGGTACTGCGAATGATACGGTCCATCATCTCAACGGTTTCGACGGGATATCTGCCGGTCGCGGTTTCAGCGGAGAGCATCACCGCATCGACGCCGTCATAGATCGCCATGGCAACATCCGACGCTTCGGCGCGTGTGGGTGATGCGGACGAAACCATCGAATCCAGCATCTGGGTGGCGACAATGACTGGCTTCACCGCCTGACGACAGGCGCGCACAAGCTCTTTCTGACGCCCCGGAACCTCCTCGGCAGGAATTTCGACGCCGAGATCGCCGCGCGCCACCATCAGGGCATCGGACAGGCTGATGATATCGTCGATCTTCTCGAGAGCGGACGGCTTCTCGATTTTTGCCACCAGCCCCGCACGTTCGACGATCAGGCCGCGCGCCTCGATGAGATCGCCGGGTTTCTGCACGAAAGAAAGCGCGACCCAGTCGACACCGAGATCGAGACCGAAGGCGAGATCGCTGCGGTCCTTCGTCGTGAGCGGCGAGATGTCCAGCACCGTTCCCGGAATATTGACGCCCTTGCGGTCGGAAATCGCACCGCCGAAGATCACCTCAGCCTCCAGCTCATCCGCCCCCACGCGCAAAAGACGGACACGTATGCGACCGTCATCGATCAGAAGATCGTCGCCGGGCTTTACGGCGGCGAATATTTCGGGGTGAGGCAGGGGAATCGCCGACGTTTCCCCACTCTCTGAACGGAGAACGAAACGAACGACATCCCCCGCCGACACGCTGGCCGACCCGCCCGCGATCCGTCCGAGCCTTATCTTGGGACCCTGCAAATCCTGCAAGATGCCGATGGGCATCGCCATTTCCCGCTCGATCGTCCGGATCGCGTGGAAAACCCGGGCATGATCCTCATGCGAGCCATGGCTGAAATTCAGGCGAAACGTATCGACGCCCGCCAGGAACAGGGCTTTCAGCATTTCAGGCGATGCGCTGGCAGGCCCGACCGTCGCAACAATTTTTGCTTGGCGTTTACGATGCATGATCAATCAATCGGCTTTCGCCGCCCTTTAAAATACGAGAATTGCGCGGAAATCATTCACATTGGTCAGGGTGGGACCTGTTTTCACCAGGTCACCGAGGTGCTCGAAAAAACGATAGCTGTCGTGAGAGGCGAGATAGGCCTTCGCGTCGAGGTTCAGGGCCGCCGCTCTTACAAGCGTGTCCGGCGCAACGATCGCACCCGCCGCATCTTCCGTCCCGTCGATACCGTCCGTATCGCAGGCGATGGCCCATAGTCCCGTCCGACCATTCAAGGTGGCCGCAAGGGCGAGAAGAAACTCCGTGTTGCGCCCGCCGCGACCGGCACCGCCCGAACCGATGGTGACAGTCGCCTCACCGCCGGAGAGGATAACCGCGGGGCCTTTCAGCGGATGCCCCCTGGTAACGGCGGAAAGCGCGATGCCGCCCAATACCGTGCCGAGTTCCCGCGCCTCACCCTCCAGCGCATCGCCCAGTATCAGCGTTCGCAGTCCGGCCGCCGCCGCCACCTCCGCCGCCGCCTCAAGAGCAAGCGAAGGTGTCGCGATCATCCGCACATCGCTTGCCATGTCGTGAGATTTGGGCGTCTCATGGCCGCTTTCGAGGACGGCTAGTGCCGATGGCGGCAAGGCTATGCCGTGCCGGCGAACGATTTCCCGGACCTCCGCGATGGTGCTGTCGTCGGCAACGGTCGGACCCGACGCAATGTCGGAAGGATCATCGCCCGGCACGTCGGAAATCACCATGGTCACAAGGCGGGCGGGCTCGGCCGCCTTGGCGAGCTGTCCACCCTTGATCATGGACAGATGCTTGCGGATCGCGTTCATCTCCCGGATGGTCGCCCCGCTTGCCAGCAGCGCCCTGTTCACCGCCTGCTTGTCCGCAAGCGACATATCGCCAGCGGGCGCAACGAGGAGGGCGGAACCGCCGCCGGAGATCATGGCTATGACCAGATCGCGTTCCGACAGTCCGGAAACCGCATCCAGCACGGCGCGCCCGGCCTCCAGGCTGCTCTCGTCGGGAACCGGATGAGACGCCTCGATGATGCGGATGCGGCCAGCCGGGACGGCGTGGCCGTATCGCGTGACGACAACGCCGGAAACGTCGACGTCGGGCCATGCCGCCTCGAGTGCCGCCGCCATCGCCGCCGAGGCTTTTCCGGCGCCGACCACGATACACCGCCCTTGCGGTTTCGGCGGCAGGTGCCGCATCACCGCTTCCTGCGGATTGGCGCTTGCCACGGCCGCGTCGAACATCCGGCGCAGCAGGTCTCTCGCGGTCTCATCCGTCCAGCGCATGGTCGATCCGGTCACACGTTGGAGGAATAAATGGCATCGACAACGGCGTCGGTCACGTCGTTTGTCGTTGCCGTGCCGCCGACATCCGGGGTCAGGATGCCCGAGCCCGTCACCCGTTCCACCGCCCGCATCAGCCGGGCGGATGCGTCGGCTTCGCCGAGATGATCCAGCATCTGCGCCGCCGTCCAGAACGTGGCGACCGGATTGGCGATGCCCTTGCCGGTAATATCGAAGGCGGAACCGTGGATCGGTTCGAACATCGACGGGAAACGCCGCTCGGGATCGATATTGCCGGTTGGCGCCACGCCAAGGCTGCCGGCCAGCGCGCCCGCAAGGTCAGACAGGATATCGGCATGAAGATTGGTGGCGACGATGGTGTCGAGGCTCTTCGGATTGAGCGTCATGCGAACCGTCATGGCGTCCACCAGCATCTTGTCCCAGGTCACATCTGGAAACTCTTCGGCGACTTCCGCCGCGATCTCGTCCCACATGACCATGCCGTGACGCTGCGCATTGGATTTGGTCACGACCGTCAGCAGCTTGCGCGGCCGCGACTGCGCCAGTTTGAACGCGTAACGCATGATGCGGGTGACGCCGACACGGGTAAAGATCGCGACCTCGGTGCCGACCTCTTCGGGCAGGCCGCGATGCGCGCGACCGCCATGTCCGGAATATTCACCTTCCGAATTTTCACGGACGATGACCCAGTCAAGGTCGCCGGGACCGCAATTGCGCAGCGGCGGCGTAATGCCCGGCAGAATCTTCGTGGGCCGGACATTGGCATATTGGTCAAAACCCTGGCAGATGGGCAGGCGAAGGCCCCACAGCGTGATGTGATCCGGCACATCCGGCGCGCCGACGGCGCCGAAATAGATCGCGTCGAACTTCTTCAGCTTCGACAGGCCGTCGGACGGCATCATCACACCGTTCTTCTTGTAATAGTCGGAACCCCAATCGAAATTCTCTAAATTGAACTTGATGCCGCCGTCCCGCTTTTCGATGGCCGCAAGCACCCGGGTGCCGGCGGCGATGACTTCAGGGCCGATGCCGTCGGCCGGGATGGTGGCTATGGAATATTCGCGCATGTCTGGTCTCCGTTACGATATTGCTGGTTAAGGGCGCTGGCTTGCCGCATTGGCGGCTTCGGCGCTTTTTTGGCTTGTCTTCGACAGGATGAGGGTAAGAACGGCCGACAGAAGCAGAAGGCCGGCGACGAAATAGAGGCCGCCGCTGAAACCTCCGGTCTGGTCCTTGACCCAGCCGATGACGGAGGGGCCGACGAAACCGCCGAGATTACCGATGGAATTGATGGTGGCGATGCCGGCGGCCGCAGCCGGCCCGGACAGGAACAGCGTGGGCATGCTCCAGAGAGGCGGCTTCGAGCAGCTGATGCCGATATTGACCAGCGTCAGCGCGATGAGGACGGCAAAGACCGAGGCGGCGCCGGTTGCAAAAGCAAGACCCACCGCCGCCAACAGGCATGCACCGACGACATGCCATGTGCGTTCGCCTGTCCTGTCGGAATGGCGTGCCCAGAGAACCATCGCCACTACGGCGAAAATGGCGGGAATGGCATTGATGAAGCCGACCTGAAGTGACGAAAGGCCGAATTGCTTGATGATCTGAGGCGCCCAGATGCCAAGCGTATAAAGCCCGGCGGACGTGCCGAAATAGACGAGCGAAAGCGCAAGGACACGCATGTCCGCAAGACCTGCCCAGATGCTATAGCTCGACTTGGCGGCCTTCGATGCCTGTTCCTCGTTCATGGTCTTGACGAGCCAGTCCCGCTCCTCCGTCGTCAGCCAATTGGCTTTTTCCGGGCGGTCCGTCAGATAAAACAGGACGACAACGCCGAGAATGACGGCGGGTGCGGCTTCGATCAGGAACATCCACTGCCAGCCGGCAAGACCCAGCAACCCGTGCATTTCCATCAGCGCACCGGAAATCGGCGAACCGAGCACCGTCGATAGCGGCGCGGCCGCCATGAAGATCGCGGTCACGGCGGCGCGGCGGCGGGCAGGAAACCAGAAGCTCAGATACAGAATGATGCCGGGGAAAAAGCCGGCTTCGGCAATTCCGAGCAGGAACCGCAGCGTATAGAAGCTCGGAATGCCCTGGACGAAGGCCATGCCCCCCGAAATGAACCCCCAGGTGATCATTACCCGCGCGATCCAGATACGGGCGCCGACCTTGTTCAGGATCAGGTTGGAGGGAACCTCGAACAGAAAATAGCCGAGGAAAAAAATGCCGGCGCCGATGCCGAACACGGTGGATGAGAAACCAAGATCCTGATTCATGGTCAAGGCCGCAAAACCGATGTTCACGCGGTCCAGGAACGCGATGAAGTAGAGCAGCATGATGAAGGGTACGATGCGGAATGTAATTTTGCGCAAGACGCGCGTTTCCAGCTCGCTGGCCACGGCATTTTCCTCCCAGTTTGAAATCGATGAGCGCACCTCCTGCGCTGATCAACCCTTTTCCTCCTGGACGCCGTTGACCTCAATCGACAGAAAATTATATAATTTTTTGATATAATAAGGAGAACGCCATGGAACTCGGCCAGTTGCGATGCTTCGTCTGCGTTGCGGAAGAATTGCATTTCGGACGGGCCGCACAAAAGCTAGATATGTTGCCGGCCTCTCTCGGCCGGCACATCAGGCTGCTTGAGGACGCGCTCGGCACCAAGCTCGTCCTGCGAACCACGCGCAATGTTGGCTTGACCACGGATGGCGCGATGCTTTTGCCGGAAGCGCGGCAGCTCGTGGAAAAGGCCGATGCACTGGTGGCGCGCTTTCGCGCCTCCGGCGGCGAGGGTGAAAAAGTCGTCCGGATCGGAGCCATCGACAGCGCTGCCGCCGGGCTTCTGCCCATGCTGCTGCACGATCTGCGCGTTCTCCATCCCTCAATCGCCACCCAGCTGATCGAGGACAAGACGATACGCCTCATTCCGCGCCTGCTTTCCGGCAGGATAGACCTAGCCTTCATCCGTCCGCCTGATATCATCGACCGCCATATCAAGACGCAGAGGCTGTTTCACGAAACGGCGGTTGTCGCCGTCTCCGTCAATCATCGGCTGGCGAAACGGGAAAGCCTGTGCATCAGGGAACTTGCGGACGAACCGCTGATTGTCCCGGAACGCCGGTCGAGGCCGCACAGCCATGATCTGACGATCAAGCTTTTCACCGAAGCGGGGCTTCAGGCGCGTATCGCCCAGCTGGCGGATGAGAAACAGACCATCGTCAATCTGGTGGCGGCGGAAATAGGCATCGCGATCGTTCCCCAATGGACCTCGCGGCTGGCAGTCAGCGGCGTCTGCTTCATTCCCCTGACGGTCGAACCCGGAACCATGATCAGCAAATTGCCGCTTTCGGTCGCCTGGTTGAAGAATGCGCGCGATCCGGCACGAGACGCCATCATGGAGGTGCTCAACGCCAATCTTGCAAGATATGAAACATTTGCATGAAAGTGGGTAAAATTGGTATGATCATTGAGTTTTATTGAAATTCATCATACATATTTGACAGGCTTCACGCCTGCCTCGATTTCAATGCATGGTGACCGACGTGCCTGAACAGCAAAAACAGCGCAGCAAATCCTCCGGTTCTCTGGTCAGCAGAGTTAGCCTCAGCCTGAGAAATGCGAT
Source organism: Agrobacterium sp. 22-223-1 (assembly GCF_053522385.1). Lineage (NCBI taxonomy): Bacteria > Pseudomonadati > Pseudomonadota > Alphaproteobacteria > Hyphomicrobiales > Rhizobiaceae > Agrobacterium > Agrobacterium sp. 22-223-1. Next base: position 174,008 of record NZ_JBNWCN010000002.1, on the reverse strand, counting down.
TGCCTCCGGGCAATATGGACCCGGTGACCGCCTGCCCAGCGAAATCGAGATGACGGAAACCCATGGCGTCAGCCGCACCGTGGTGCGCGAGGCGGTGACGGCGCTACGCTGCGACGGGCTGGTGGAGGTGCGTCAGGGGGCGGGCATTTTCGTGCTGAAGCGTGAAAAGGACGCGTCGCCCACACCCGGTATCGACCGCGCCCGGCTCTCTTCCGATCTGGAGGTGCTGGAAATCAGAACGCCGCTCGAAATCGAAGCGGCGGGGCTCGCCGCCCTTCGTCGTTCGCCATCGCAGGAGGAAGCGATTTTCGACTGTCACGCCCGGCTTCTGCAATGTATCGAGGAGAACCGCTCCATTCGCGAGGCGGATCTGGCGCTGCATCTGGCCATTGCGGCCGCCACCAACAATCCGCTTTTCACCCAGTTCCTCGAGCTGCACGGTCAGGCCGTGATTCCACAATCGCGCGTGGTTTCCGAAACCGGCGAGAACGACCAGACAGCTTACCGGCGATTGATCCACAAGGAACATGAAGCCATCGTCATCGCCATATCGGACCGGAACGAACAGGCCGCGAAGCTGGCGATGCAGGCGCATCTGCGCGGCAGCCAGCACCGCTACCGCGACATGATGCGCGATCTGCGCGGCATCGCGCACAGCTAAAGGGTTTTCAGTAAAACCGGGTCGTAGCTCTGTGCCCGAAAGGGGCGATCAGGAGCTACGGCGCTTCCCGCAGATCCGCTCCCCAGACCTCGATCTGCGTCAGCGCGGGAAAAGGCGAAGGATCGTCGGCTTTTTTTAGATCATGCAGACGAATCCATTCCACCTGGCGCGGTGCGACCGGGAAACTCTGGGCAGCTCCGGTTTTTTGCAGGGAAAAGCTTGCGCTTTCGCCGTCGGAAAAAGTGACGCTCGCTTTTTCCCACCAGGCATCATGGGGAAAGTCCGCCCGCAGGTAAAAAGTCAGCTGGTCGATGAGGACTGCGCGGCCGAATACGAGGGTCAGCGAAGCTTCGGGATCGCGGTTGATGCCCCAGCTTGTATAGGGCCAGAAGCCGTGGCCCGCGCTCGCCTTTTCACCATCGATGACATTGCGGGCTGCGAAAGCCGCCTCCCCGCGCGTTTCCGTGCTCGCATAAACGTGCGGAAACAGCGAGGTGTTTTCATGATCGTCAAACGGGTTGAGGGCCAGATTCCTGCGAACTCCGATTTCACCGGCAAGTGTGCGGCGCGCGGCGATCCGGTGAAGGTTACCGCTGAAAGCCTGCGGCGGATAGGATTTGCGTTTCGCCGCGGAAGGAATGGGCAGGATGAATTCGTTTCCGTGCAGGAAAACCAGCGTCGGCGGCATGCCGGCGTCGAGCGCAAGCCAGATATGACCGGGCTGCGAAACCTCAACGACAAGCCTGTCGCCCTCGCAATATTCCGCGCGATAGACGAGCAAAGCTTCGTCCTCCGCTCCGGCTTTCGCCAGAACATCACCCACCGCATTGACGACCTTGAGTATAAGCTTCATCGGCACTTCCTTAACTGATCGTCAGGCACAGACGCTGGGCTGCGATGGGGATGAGAATGCGATAGATCACCGGTGGCCAAGACTGGCGAAGGCGGGCATCGTCGATTGTTATGGCTTCGATGGCGGGTTCTCCTGCACCTTCGCAGGCTATCTCTCCCAGCCCCGCAAAGATCAGGCCGCCCGGCGTGACGACGGGCTTCTCGGCAGCCATCAGCGACAGAACCGCCTCCTGCCCGCCCTGATAGTCGTCAAGGACTTCCACATGGCTGCCACGCAGCAATCGGACGCAGCGACGATAATATTCAACGCCAGCCACGGCGGGATAGGCTCCGGCTATATCGAAAGAGACTTCCGCCTGCTCTTCAGAGAATTCTGTCATAAAATCTCTCGCCGTAAACTCTGCCCCGGCGGCCTGCATGACGCCGCCGAAAGTCGGCAGATTGTGAAAGGCCGATTGCATCGTCCAGATGTCGTAGCGCTGCGGCGAGAAGGTTTTTGCGGTGTAGGTTTCCACCCCGACATCGATGATGAACGGCCGGCCGTTCTTATAAAGCGTGAAACTGCCGACATCGTTGTGGTTGTGGCTCTCGCCATTATTGCCCGCCTTCACGGCAAGATCGAAAACCCCATCGCGGGCAATCGCCAGACCGATGCCGGGATAGGCGATGTCGGTCTTTGCCGGTTCCGCAGGAATAAGCGAGGACAATCCCGGGATGGTAAGAACCGCCTGGACCCGATACCAGAGATTCCATTCCCTGCACATCAGCCGGTCCGGTGAGCGGTTCCAGCAGGCGGCAGCGAAAGCCTGAAGCCGTGGCGAAGAAACGGCCTTGCCGAAAAGATATTCCCGCACGCCGGATGTATCGACCTTCGCCGGCGCATCGGCGAAGTTGAAGAACCGGTCTTCCGCCACGTGCATGTTGAAAATGAATTCGGCCATGCTGCGCAGCTTCGACGCATGAAAGAGCGGCGCCATGAAGCCGGGCGCTGAGGCTTCGAGAATGCTCATCGCCCCGAACAGGCAAAGTGCCGCATGGCCATAATAAAGAACGCCCTCTTCGCAGGCGCCGTCTTCCGCATAATCCTTCTGAAACGCATCGAGACTCTTGAGCGCCTTTTCCACGACCGTACGCCTCGTCGACTGGTCGGTGGGCAATAGCAGGGTCGAGAGAAGGACGTTCTGGGTGATCCAGGCCGTCCAGTTGTTCATCCGCTCGTCGCCATTCCCCATCCACCAGAAATGCCGGGCGAGATAGGGCTTTGTAATGCGCCGGTCGATCTCGGCGCGGACGCGGGAAACGAGGTTTACATTTGCCCTTTCCAGTTCCGGTGCCAGCAAATGCAGGCACAAAGCGAGATTGGCACCCGTTTCGGCAGCGAACAGGTCGATCACCGGGTCTCGCGGATCGGGCAGAGGATCTCGTGGGCCGCCGCGAATATGGGAATTATGGGCGGGCAATTGCCAGCCGCTCTCCTCGCATATCAGCCAAAGACCATCGATGATGGCATCGAGAAAGCGACCCTGCCCCTCGGCGCATTCTCCAAGAACCAGCGCGTTCAGCTTCAGTCGTCGGGAAAAATAAAGCGCCTCGAAACGATCGCGATTGCCGGTGCGGCTATATTCCCGGTAGTCGCCCGCCAGAATTGTGGACCAAGGCTCGTCAAGCGTCTGTTCCGCCGCCTCGATGAGACTACGGGAAACCGCGCCCGGTGCTGAAGACCGTATTTTCTGCGCCGTCAGTTCCGCGCCGAAATCGGCGAACCGTTCTGGCAGAAGCCGCATCATTTCGACAAACACGCCCTCAAACCTCCCGCGCGTTCCGCAATCCGATATGGGCCTCCTATCATACGTATTTTTGAAAAACCAGAAAATTTGTCTGACTTTATGCAAAGTTGTTTGACCAATATCGATATTGTGTTATCCAGAGCGCGGGAGGCGGCAGGGCGAAGACCCGGACCGCAATGGAAAATGCAGGCAGCCGGCACCGATGAAACAGTGAAACGGCGGCAATGGGAGATATGCTGTGGCAATCGCAACCGCGACCATGTCCGACAAGCAGGCGACTCCGTATCGCAGGAAAAAACTCCGCATCGTCTCCAAACGGCGGCGCAGAATAGAAAATGCGCTCGTCGCCTATTCCTTCATTGCGCCCAATTTTCTCGGCTTTGCGATTTTCACGCTCGGACCGATCCTCTTTGCCTTTGCGCTGGCCTTCATGCATTGGGACGGCTCCAATGCCATGCGTTTTGCCGGTCTCGATAATTTCTGGCGGCTTTTCGAGGATAGGGCCTTCATCGCGGCCTTCTGGAACACGGTCATCTACACCGTCGCGTCGGTGCCGGCCACGCTCGCCTGCGCACTCGGCCTTGCGATCCTGCTCAACCAGAAAATCCGCGGCCGCAATTTCTTCCGCACGGCCATGTTCTTTCCCTATGTCGCATCGCTGGTCGCCGTGGCCGTCGTCTGGAACATGATTTTCAATCCGGAGATGGGTCCGGTCAACATGCTGCTCTATACGCTCGGCCTCGATCCCGCCGACATGCCGGGATGGGCGGCGGACCGGCACTGGGCCATGGTCACGGTCATTCTCTTCGGCGTGTGGAAGAGCATGGGTTATTACATGGTCATCTATCTCGCCGGGCTGCAGGGCATCAATTCGGAGCTTTATGAAGCCGCGGGGCTGGATGGCGCCAATGCCTGGCAGAAATTCATCCACGTCACCCTGCCGCAGCTTGCGCCGACGACCTTTTTCGTGACCGTCATGCTGACGATCCAGTCCTTCAAGGTTTTCGATCAGGTCTATATGATCACGCAGGGCGGTCCCGGCACTTCGACGCTGGTTCTCGTCTATCACATCTACAATGAGGCCTTCATCTCCTGGGATCTCGGCTATTCCAGCATGATCGCGCTCGTCCTTTTCTTCCTCGTCCTGATGGTCACCATCGTCCAGTTCAAACGGCAGCGGGAGGATTGATCCATGCGCATCATGGGCCGCAAAATCCCCGCCGCCACGATCGGTATTTATCTGACGGTGATCGTCGTCACCATCGTCATGCTGTTGCCTTTCGCATGGATGCTGTCGGCGTCGCTGAAACTCAGCCGCGATGTCTTCGCGTTCCCGATCGAATGGATCCCCTCGCAGCCGCGCTGGGAAAACTACGTGGAAATCTGGACGAAAATCCCGCTGGCGCTATTCATCTACAACACGTCGAAGCTGACGATCATCGTCACATTGCTGCAATTGCTGACCTCAAGCTTTGCGGCCTACGCCTTCGCCAAGCTGCATTTTCCCTACAAGAACACGCTGTTTCTCGGCTATATCGCCACCATCGCCATGCCCTGGCAGGTCTATATGGTGCCGCAATTCCTGCTGATGCGCGAATTCGGGCTCAACAACACCCATCTCGCCCTGATTTTCCTGCAGGCTTTCACCGCCTTCGGCGTTTTCCTGATGCGGCAGTTTTACATGTCGATCCCGAACGAGCTCTGCGAGGCGGCACGCATCGACGGTATGAACGAATACCAGATCTGGGCGAAGATCATGCTGCCGCTTTCCAAACCGGCGCTCTCCACCTTGACGATCTTCACCTTCGTCACGACCTGGAACGACTTCATGGGCCCGATGATCTATCTCACCAAGACCGAGCTGAAGACCATCCAGATCGGCCTGCGCATGTTCATTTCGCAATATTCGGCGGAATACGGATTGATCATGGCCGCCTCGGTCGTGGCGCTTATCCCGGTTCTCGTCGTTTTCCTGGCGTTGCAGCGCTTCTTCGTCGAAGGCGTCGCCTCCACCGGCCTCAAGGGTTGATTTCATGCTCGATTTGACCACGTCTCTCCCAACCGCGATCACAGACGCCGAAATCGCCGCGGCGCTGGCCGTGGCCGTCGCGCAGGTCAGGCGCAACCTGCCGCAATTTACCTATGCGGCGCAGAACCATTCGAGCGTGAAGAACTTTTACCCGGCAGTCGCCAACGACCAATGGACCGCCGGTTTCTGGCCAGGCCAGATATGGCTCGCCTTCGAACACACCGGCGACAGGACCTTTCAGCATGCGGCGCAAATTCAGGTGCAGAGTTTCCTGCACCGTATCGAAAACCGCATCGAGACCGATCATCACGATATGGGCTTTCTCTACTCGCCCTCCTGCATCGCCGCATGGAAACTGGTGGGCGATGAGGATGGAAGACGCGCGGCGCTGATGGCGGCGGACCAGTTGATGGAGCGGTTCCAGCCAGTCGGGCAATTCATCCAGGCCTGGGGCCGCAGGGATAATCCCAACGAATATCGCTATATCATCGACTGCCTTTTGAACCTGCCGCTGCTCTATTGGGCGAGCCGCGAAACGGGCCGGGAAGACTACCGCACCGTGGCGCTTGCCCATGCCCGCACCACGCTTGCCCATTCCGTCCGGCCGGACGCTTCCACCTATCATACATTTTACATGGACCCGGAGACCGGCGCGCCGGTGCGCGGCGTCACAAAACAGGGTTACAGCGATGAGAGCTACTGGGCCCGCGGACAGGCCTGGGGCATTGCCGGCATGGCCATTTCCTATCGATATGAGCGCCTGCCCGCCTATCGCGACACCTTCGAGCGGCTTCTCGCCTTCTATCTCAAACGCCTGCCCGACGATCTCGTACCCTATTGGGATCTGATTTTTGCGGATGGCGATGGCGAACCGCGCGACAGCTCGGCAGCGGCCATCGTCGCCTGCGGCCTTCTGGAAATGGCGGAGCTGGAGACGCCGGAAAAGGCGGCGGAATATCGCGATCTGGCAAGCCGCATGGTGAAAAGCCTCGCCGATATCTATTCGGTTCGCGATCCCGCGATCTCCAACGGGCAGCTTCTGCACGGCACCTATTCCAAGAAGACGCCCCATAATACCTGCCGGGGCGAAGGCGTCGATGAGTGCGTCTCCTGGGGCGATTATTATTATCTGGAAGCGCTGATCCGGCTTTCGCGCAACTGGTCTTCCTATTGGTGAGCGCGAGGAACAGATGGCTAGCATTTCCCTGAAAAAACTCAACAAGACCTTCGGCGCGCTCAAGGTGGTTCACGATATCGATCTGGATATTGCCGACAAGGAATTCATCATTCTGGTCGGCCCTTCCGGATGCGGCAAATCCACGACGCTCAGGATGATCGCCGGGCTGGAGGAAATTTCCGGCGGCGAATTGCGCATCGGCGAGGACGTGATGAACGATGTGCCCTCCAAGGATCGCGACATCGCCATGGTGTTCCAGAACTATGCGCTTTATCCGCATATGACGGTCTACAAAAACATGGCCTTCGGTCTGGAACTCAGAAAGGCGCCGCGCGATCTCATCGACACCAAGGTCAAGGATGCGGCGAAAATTCTCGACATCACCCATCTTTTGAACCGCAAGCCGAAAGCGCTCTCCGGCGGCCAGCGCCAGCGTGTTGCGCTCGGCCGCGCCATGGTGCGCAATCCGGAAGTGTTCCTGCTCGATGAGCCGCTTTCCAATCTCGACGCCAAGCTGCGCGGCACCATGCGTTCGGAAATCTCCAAGCTGCACAAGCGGCTGGACGCCACCTTCATTTACGTCACCCACGATCAGGTGGAAGCCATGACCATGGCGGACCGCATCGTGGTGATGAAGGACGGCCATATCCAGCAGGTGGATACGCCGCAAAATCTTTACGACCGGCCGATCAACATGTTCGTTGCGGGTTTCATCGGCGCGCCGCAGATGAACATGCTGCCAGTCACGCTGCGCCGCGACGGTGACCGCTTCACCGCCCTGTTCGACGGCAATCCGCTGCCTCTGCCGGCAGGCATCGATACCGCAAGCCTGCTCCCCCATGAAGGAAAGGACATCGTTCTCGGTATCCGTCCGGAAAACTTCCACGAATTCGCCCCGGCGGATATCGATGCCGCCAATGTCGCACCCTTCCGGGCGACGGTGGAACTGGCGGAACCGATGGGATCGGAAGTGCATCTCAACCTCGTCTCCGGCGGCAGAAACCTTGTTGCGCGCGTCTCACCGCGTTTCAGGGCGAAGATCGGCGATCCCGTCGAACTGGTGGCCGATCTGACGAATGCGCAGCTTTTCGATCCCGCCACCGAGCGATCGATCCTTTATTGAGGCGACGGGGAGAAACGCGATGCAATGGCTGGAAGGGTTATGGACAAAGGAAGGGGCCGGGATCGACAAGAACGCCCCGCCGCTGACCGGCCTTGCCCTGTTCCTCGATATCATCAAGCGCGAATGGTGGGAGATGGTGAAGCTCAACCTCCTCTTCATCATCGTCAGCCTGCCGGTGGTGACGATGCCGGCGGCGATGCTGGCCATGGCCCGTGTCTCTATTTCCTTCGCAAATGACGAGAATACCTATCTGCTGCGCGACTTTCTCGAGGCCTTGCAGAAATTCGCCCTGCGCGGCACCGCGCTTGTGGTTTTAAGCGCGCTGCTGGTGAGCGCCGGTGTTTACGCGACTGTCAGCTATGCCGGGGCCGCGCGGCTTCAGCTCGCCTATAGCCTGCCTTTTGCGATCAGCCTGGCGGTCACGCTGTTTCTCATCCTCCTCAGCGCCTATGCCAGCGTTGTTCTAGCCAAGCGGGACCTGCCGCTTTCGGAAACCCTGCGGCAGGCGGCGTTTCTGGCGCTCACCAGGCCATTGCCGATGCTTGCGGCGCTCGGCTTCGTCGCAGCGCTCTGGCTCGCGCATATCCTATTTTATCCGGTGTCGGTGTTCATGCCGGCCACCATCAATTTTTCGCTCGGCATGTTCGCCCTCTGTTTCGCAGCGAGAAACGCCGCCGCAAAAACACGCGCGCGGATGCCCGAACCGGCGGGGAGCGGCGCCTAAAACAGACCGAAATCAAAACGACATCAGTCAGGGAAGGAGAAACGGGCTATGGAGTTTAAGACAACCAGACGTGCATTCGCTCTCGCAACCGCCGGTCTCGGCATTGCCATGGGCATGGGAGGAACGGCGTTCGCTGCGGGCGATGCGCCCGTCACGCTGAAATGGGCGCTGTGGGATCTGGACAAGGGCGCTTATTTCAAGCCCTTGATGGAGGCCTACAAGCAGAAGCATCCGAATGTGACGTTCGAGGTGGTGGATCTCGGCTCGCAGGATTATACGCAGATGATATCCACGCAGCTCACGGGTGGCTCCAAGGATATCGATGTCGTCACCATCAAGGATGTGCCCGGCTACGCCAATCTGGTGCGCGCCGGCAACATCACCGATCTCAGCGGCTTCATCAAGGACCAGAAGATCGAGACGGCCCCCTATGGCGGCCTGATCGAGGAGCTGACCATCGACGGCAAGATTTACGCCCTGCCGTTCCGCTCGGATTTCTGGGTGGTCTATTACAACAAGGATATTTTCGACAAGGCCGGCGTGCCTTACCCCACCAACGACATGAGCTGGGCGCAGTTCGATGAAATCGCCGGCAAGCTGAAGGGCGGCATGGGTGCCAACCGCACCTATGGCGCACTGCTGCACACCTGGCGTTCGACGGTGCAGCTGCCCGGTATTCAGGATGGCAAGCACACGCTGGTGGACGGCAATTATGAATTCCTGAAACCCTGGTATGAGCGTGCGCTTGCCCTGCAGAAGAGCGGCGCGATACCGTCCTACGCCTCGCTGAAAACCTCGAACACCCATTATTCCGCTCTGTTCTTCAACGGAACGATCGGCATGTTGCCCATGGGCACATGGTTTGTCGGCACCCAGATCGCCAAGGTGAAATCCGGCGAGTCGAAAAGCGTCAATTGGGGTATCGTGAAATTCCCCCATCCGGATGGGGTGGCGGCCGGCGCGACGGCCGCGCAGATTGCCGGATTGTCGGTCAATGCCAATTCCGGCCACAAGGAAGCGGCGCTGGACTTCATCCACTTCGTCACCGGGCCTGAGGGTGCGGCGATCATCGCCTCCACCGGCACTTTCCCTGCGCTCAGAACCGATGATGTGGCCGAGAAGATCGCGGCGCTGCCGGGCTTCCCGCAGGACCAGAACAGCAAGGACGCGCTGCAGGCGGGCAAGGCCTATCTGGAAATGGCGGTCAACCCGAATGCGGCCAAGATCGAAGTCGTTCTGAACCGCGTGCATGACGCACTGATGACCGACAATATTTCCATCGATGACGGCATCAAGGACATGAATGACGGCGTCAAGGCCATCAAATAATTGCCACAGGGCCGCGGGCGATGAGCCTGCGGCCCTTTCCTTAGATCATGAATTCCGGACATTTGTACCCGTGCCTCACGACACCGCCACAGCCAATCCGCTCTTTCACAATCCGCTTCTCGGCAGGGACGATCTCGCAAAGGCGGTGATCGATCTCTTCAACCCGCTGCTTGCCTGTTTTTCACCGGGCGGCGCGCGCGTCCGACTCGGAGCAACGGGGGCGATTTTCGATTTTCCTGCGGCGGAACTGGAGGGTTTTGCCCGGCCATTATGGGGCATCGTTCCGCTTGCCGCCGGCGGTTATGACTTTCCCCATTGGGATCTCTACAGGCGTGGACTGGCCAATGGCGCCAACCCCGCCCACTCCGAATATTGGGGCGATACGGCTGATCGGCACCAGCGGCTGGTCGAACTGGCGGCGATAGGATTTGCGCTCGCCATGGTTCCCGAACATATCTGGGAGCCGCTTGCCGAAACGGACAGGCAGGCTGTCGCCGCCTATCTTCTGGCCGCCCGCGAGCGGGAATTCGTCGACAATAACTGGAAATTCTTCCGCGTTCTGATCGATCTTGGGCTGGAGCGGGTCGGCGTGGAATTCGACCGGACCAAGACCCAAACCTATCTCGATGAACTCGAGGCTTTCGATATCGGCAACGGCTGGTATCGCGACGGGCCGGTGCGCCGGGTCGACCATTATATTCCCTTCGCCATGCATTTTTACGGCCTGATCTATACGGTGCTGGCAAAAGGTGATGACACGCGAAAGACACGCTTGCTCGAACGCTCCCGCATTTTCGCGCGTGACATACGCCACTGGTTCGGGCCTGACGGGGCGTCGCTCGCCTTCGGGCGCAGCCAGACCTACCGTTTTGCGGCTGGCGGTTTCTGGGGCGCTCTTTCCTTTTCCGGTCTGGAAGCGCTGCCGTGGCCGGAGATCAAGGGCTATTACATGCGCCATATCCGCTGGTGGTCGAAGCGGCCTATCGCGGACCGCGACGGCGTCCTGTCGGTCGGATACGCCTATCCAAACCTTCTGATGAGCGAGAGCTACAATTCTCCCTGCTCGCCCTATTGGGCGCTCAAATTTTTCCTGCCGCTGGCGCTGCCCGCCGATCACCCGTTCTGGACTGCGGAGGAGGCCGAACCGCAGGACTTTACCCAACCGGTTCCCTTGGCGGAGCCCGGTATGGTGGCCTTTCATACGCCAGGCAATATCGTCGTCCTGTCCTCCGGTCAGCAGCACGACAGGATGCGCGGCGCGCAGGAAAAATATTCGAAATTCGTCTATTCCACCCGTTATGCCTTCAATGTCGAGGCGGATGACCGGCATTTCGCCGCCGCGAGTTTCGATGGCATGCTCGGCCTTTCCGACGACGGCGTGCACTTCCGCACCCGCGAGACGATGGAAGAGGCGTTGATCGCCAGGGATTGCCTCTATTCCCGCTGGCGGCCATGGGCGGATGTCGAGATCGAGACCTGGCTCGTGCCGCAAAACCCCTGGCACATAAGGTTGCACCGCATCCGCAGCCCGCGCCCGCTGCAAACGTCGGAAGGCGGATTCGCCATAGAACGCGCCGATTTCAACCGCGACCGCACCGAGGCGAGTGAAGGTCGCGCTGTCTGTTACGGACAGACTGACATCAGCCTCATCGCCGATCTTTCGGCTGACATAAGGCGCGAAGGCGTGTGCCATCAGGCAATCGCCAATACCAACCTCATTCACGCCAGAACGCTTGTTCCGCAATTGCGCGGCGCCATCGCCTCCGGCGAAACGCTGCTCGTGACGGCGGCCATGGCACTGCCAACCGGCAAAGAAGCAGAGGCCGCATTGGCTGTCCTCCCCGAAAGTCCCGATCTCCCGAGGTTGGAAGAGATGTTCAAGCGGGAGGGGCGGCGCGTTTCCGCCTATGCTCTCGATGAAAACCGCGCAGGCTGACGGAGATGACCGACGACACACCGGGTGTTTCCCAGAGACCGGATCGGCTGAACATCCTGACCTGGGAGCGGAGAGGGGAGGATATCGACAGCCCCGACCATCAGGCGCGGCTGCGTGGCCTCGAGCGCTCTGGAAACGCCGTTTTCGGGCAGGGCGTCTACATTGCCGCCAGGGCCGAGGTACATGCGGATAGACTCCTTATGGGTGCGCAGTCGTGGATCGCCGGTTACGCAATCGTGCGCGGCGATATCGAACTCGGCGAAAATGTCTCGATCAACCCCTATGCCTGTCTTTCCGGTAAGGTGACAATCGGCAACGGCGTGCGCATCGCCTCACATGTCAGCATCGTTGGCTTCAACCATGGCTTCGACGACATTGAAACTCCGATCTATCGCCAGCCGCTGACCTCGCGCGGGATAGAGATCGGCGACGACGTCTGGATCGGCGCCAATGCGGTTGTGCTTGATGGCGTGAAGATAGGGAGCGGCGCAATTATCGCCGCAGGCGCGGTGGTGGCGAAGGACATTCCCGCCATGGCCATTGCAGGTGGCGTTCCCGCCCGGGTTCTGCGATATCGCGGAGAAAAAGCGGCCGCGCCGAAGCTGATGGAGCCCGATGACCTGCTGCAAGAACTCGGTAAGGAGATTGCCGACGACTGGCTTGCCGCCATCCGCTCCTATGGCGAGGATGGCATCTATCGTTCCGCCGATGCATCCGGACGTGAGGTCGAAAGCGTCAGGCACCTGTGCGATGCCATCGAGATCGCAGCAGCCTTCGGACAGGAAAAGATCGCTTTCGATGCCGGAAAAACCGTGGCCAGTCTTCAGGACTTGCAGGCCCAGGAAACGGGGCTGTTTCTTAACCGTCACCACCGCACCTCGACGCCTCCCGAGAAGGACCCTGCCGTCCTCTATAATATTCTGGCTGTCGGATATGCGCTTGAATGTTTCGGTGCTGCGCCAAAACAGCCGATCGCTTTCGTGGAGCGTCTGCGCGCCGACGAACTCATCCTCCTGCTGGAAGAATTGCCGTGGCAAAGCCGTGCATGGCATTGCGGCGCCACCATAGACGCCATCGCCACCGCGCTTTATTTCAACAGGCGCTATTTCACATCCGGCGACAATCTCACCGTTCTCTTCGGCTGGCTGGCGATGAATGTGGGTAAAACCACCGGGCTTTGGGGTGAGCCGACTGCCGCGCAGGGCCTGCTGCAACCGGTCAACGGCTTTTACCGGCTTACCCGCGGCTCTTACGCACAGTTCGGCCTGCCCCTTCCCTATCCGGAAGCAGCAATTGACTCCGTTATCGCCAACTATCGTGCCTATGGCGGTTTCCATGGCGAGGATTTTAATGCCTGCAACCTGCTCGATACGATCCATCCGCTTCTTCTGTGCCTGAAACAGACGGATCACCGGCAGGACGAGGCGAAGGAAATCGCCCGCGAAATTCTGCGCCGAAATGAGGGACGCTGGCAAAGAAACAGGGGTTTTGCCTTCGCCGAGGGGCATCCGGCCGGGTTGCAGGGCACGGAAATGTGGATGTCGGTTCTCTGGCTTTCAGCGAAGCTTCTCGGTGCGGAACATCTCCTGCCGTTCCAACCTCACGGCATCCATCGCTTCGAGCCTGCGGAAATCGTCCGTGGCCTGATTGCCCGCTCTAAATCTCCGGTATAGGTTTCCGACACTCTTTTGAAAGCTTTCAAACCGGACCGGTCGAGTAAAAGATGCAACTCAAAGACTGCTATAATTTCCACGATTTTCGCCGCATGGCCAAACAGCGTCTGCCCGGACCGATCTTCAATTATATAGACGGCGCCGCCGATGACGAGGTGACGTATCGGCGAAACACGGCCGCCTTCGAAAAATGCGATCTCGTTCCCGATGTGCTGCGGGGCGTGGCAGATGTGGATATGTCGGTCACCGTCATGGGGCAGAAGCTGTCCATGCCGGTCTATTGTTCGCCGACGGCGCTGCAACGCCTCTTCCACCATCAGGGGGAACGGGCGGTTGCGGCAGCGGCGGGGAAATACGGTACGATGTTCGGCGTCTCCTCGCTCGGCACCACGAGCCTTGAAGAAGCGCGCCGGATCAGCGGCGGCCCGCAGGTCTATCAGTTCTATTTCCACAAGGACCGTGGCCTCAACCGCGATATGATGGCGCGCGCCAAGAGCGCCGGTGTCGAGACGATGATGCTGACGGTGGACAGTATTACCGGCGGCAACCGCGAGCGCGACAAGCGCACCGGCTTTGCCATTCCGTTCAAGCTCAATCTTGCCGGCATCGCGCAATTTGCCATCAAGCCGGCCTGGGGCATCAATTACCTGACGCATGAGCGCTTCAGCCTACCGCAGCTCGACGACCACATTAAAATGGACGGCGGCGCTCTTTCCATCAGCCGCTATTTCACCGACATGCTCGACCCTTCGATGAACTGGGACGACGTGGCGCAGATGGTGCGCGAATGGGGCGGGCCGTTCTGCCTAAAAGGCATCATGTCGGTGGATGACGCCAGACGCGCCGTGGAGATCGGCTGCAGCGGCATCGTGCTTTCCAATCACGGCGGGCGTCAGCTGGATGGCTCCCGCAGCGCCTTCGATCAACTGGCCGAGATCGTCGATGCGGTTGGCGACCGGATCGATGTGATGATGGATGGCGGCGTGCAGCGCGGCACCCATGTTCTGAAAGCACTGTCTCTCGGCGCAAAAGCTGTGGGGCTCGGCCGCTATTACCTTTTCCCCCTGGCTGCTGCCGGGCAACCGGGCGTGGAACGGGCGCTCGAACTGATGCGCATCGAAATCGAGCGCGGCATGAAGCTGATGGGCTGCACCTCCGTCGATCAGCTCACACGCCGGAACCTTCGGTTCCGTTGAACAGGCGGGCGTTAGGGAAGAGCTGGGGCGGAGCGCGGTCACAACCGACTACTGAAACCGCATGCCATTTCAGCCGCGTTTCGCCGCTGCTCCTGAAGCGCCATGCCGATGTTCCAGACGAGCGCCAGGCAAACGAGCCCGCAAAAACAGGCTGAAATCAACGAGCGATGGCGCTTGGCTCCAGAGAGAAACATCCAGCCGATAATTGCATAGGCCGCAAGCGCCGGCACGGCGGCAATCAGAACGGATATGGGGCCATCGCAATCGACGGCCTCGACGCCGATGGCGCGATATTCGTTCGGGGTTGCCACCAGGCCGAGGACGGCCACGGGAAACATGGCCGCTAAAACCGCGTAACGGAAAAATCGGGGCGTGTCGGGCATGCCTGCTCCATAGCCGGATAATCAACTGCCGCAAACGGCGCAGGTAAAGTCCCGCCGCGCGATCTCAGCGAATATCCATCTTGCCGATAATATCGGTTTAGCCGCCATTGTCGGCGACCGGAAGAGCAGATTGCCCGCTTTTGCTGAGAAAGCCAGCCCTTTACGTCGGGAGCAATCTTGGCAAGTCAAGCGGAATATGATTATGGTTGCATGATGCAACCATAATGGATTGAACGTGCCCCAACAACCCTTCCCCATAAACGACATCCGTTCCACCTCCCGCCGACTCGTCCGCGAACTCGGCTTCATGGGGGGAGACTTTGCCGGCACCGATCTGCCGCCCTCCGCCGTGCATGCCCTGATCGAGATCGAGGCGCGCCCCGACATCACGGCGCGGGATCTGGGAAAACTTCTGCGGCTTGAAAAATCGAGCGTCAGCCGCATGCTGCGCAAGCTCGTCCTCTCAGGCGATGTTCGTGAAGAAACGGATGAAGGGGACAGCCGCATCAAGCGGCTGCGTCTGACGGGTCAGGGACAAGAACAGGTGGGCGCCATTCATGGCTTCGCGAACCGGCAGGTTTCCGGTGCCCTGACGCAGCTTACGTCGGCGGATGCCGACACGATCCTCCAGGGGCTCCGTCTTTACGCCGATGCGCTGGGAGACAGGACCGATGCCGTTACTCCCTCCATAGAGATCCTGGAGGGATACAGGCCGGGCATCATTGCCCGGATCACACAGATGCATGCGCTCTACTACGCCCGGACATCCGGCTTCGGCCAACGCTTCGAATCCGTTGTCGCCGAAGGCCTCGCCGCTTTTTGCAATCGGCTCGAAAGCCCGAAGAATGCGATCTGGGTCGCAATGCGCGGACAGGAGATCATCGGCTCCGTCGCTATCGATGGCGAAGATCTCGGAGCGGATATTGCGCATCTGCGCTGGTTCATCGTTGATGACGGGGTGCGCGGTAGCGGTGTCGGACGCAGGCTGCTGGAAACCGCACTGGCATTCGTCGATCAAAAAGGCTTTGCCGAAACCCATCTCTGGACATTCAACGGCCTCTTGGCCGCACGGCACCTTTATGAAGCCCATGGTTTCGCATGCGTCGAGGAACATCCGGGCAGCCAGTGGGGAAGCGAGGTTCTGGAACAGCGCTTTGTCCGGCCAAGGCCCGAATGATCTTTCAACCACATATAAACGGCCGCAATCGGAATCTTCCTGCGGCCGTTTCGAAATCAGATATCGGCACCCGTTAAAAGGCGAGTTGAACCTTCATCGACCTGCTTCGGTCGCCGGCGGCTTCGAATGCCGCAACTGCCTCTTCTAGCGGAAAGGTTCCAGTCAGCAGGGGCTTCAGGTCGACACGGCGCTGGTTGATGAAATCGACGGCAAGTCCGAATTCCTCATGGAACCGGAAGGTGCCCTTCATCTCGATTTCCTTGGCAACCACCATATTCTGCGGAATGGACACATCGCCGCCAAGACCGAGCTGAACCACGGTGGAACGCGGTTTCAGTGCTTCGAGACCCGAACGGACGGCTCTTTCATTTCCGGACGCCTCGAATTGCACATCGAAATAACCCTTGTTTGCCGAATAGGCAGAGAGCGCATCGGCCTCGCTGGCGACGTTGATGACACGGTCGGCTCCGATGGCGAGCGCCTTTTGCAGAACCGCATCCATGACATCGGTTGCGACGATTTCCCGGGCGCCATGGGCGCGGGCGGCGATGATGGCAAGCGCGCCGATCGGCCCACAGCCGGTGACCAGAACGCGTTTGTCGGTCAAGGCACCGGCGCGGTTGACGCCATGCAGCGTTACCGCGAAGGGTTCGGCCATGGCAGCTTCATGAATGGAGATGCCATCCCGCACCTTGTGGCACTGATAGGCCTCGGCGACGAGACGCTGACGAAACGCGCCCTGAATATGCGGCATGGGCATGGCGGAGCCATAAAAACGCATGTTCAGGCACTGGTTCTGCTGGCCCTTCAGGCAGAATTCGCAATGGTTGCAGGGCCGGCTCGGCGATACGGCAACGCGGTCGCCAACGGCGAGGCCGGAGACACCCTCTCCCAAAGCCTTGATGGTGCCGGCCACCTCATGGCCGAGGATCATCGGCTCCCGCACGCGCACGGTGCCGAAGCCGCCATGATTGTAATAATGCAGATCGGAGCCGCAGATGCCACCCGCTTCGATGGCGACATCAACCTGCCCCGGGCCGGGCTGCTCGGTCTCCCGTTCCTCGATCCGCAGATCCTTCGCCGCGTGGATGACAACCGCTTTCATAGTCTCTCCTCCCATGAGGGTTCGGCGTGGCGGCAATTGCCGCCACGCCCTTTCCCTAGATTTTCTCAGATATCGACCACGAGGCCCTTGGCTTTCAGAACCGGCTCGAGCTTGCTGACCTCGATCACCGACTTGCCCTGCTTGTAGGCTTCGATGTATCCGGCCTCGGCGTCTTCGCGGGCCTGCGAAAGCTTGGCCGCTTCCTGCGCTTCCTCGCGCCTGACGACGACGAGACCGTCGGCGTCGCCGACGATGATATCGCCCGGATTGATGATCTCGCCGCCGACGATCACCTGATCGTTGACCGCAGCAATGGTCTCCTTGACCGTGCCCTTGATGCAAACGCTGAGCGAGAAGACCGGAAAGCCGAGGTCCCGCAGCTGCAGCGTGTCGCGCACGCCGGTATCCGTTACCAGGCCGCCGATGCCTTTTGCAAGGCAGGCATTGGCGAGCACGTCGCCGAAGGAGCCTGCTTCTTCATATTCGCCGGCGGAAACGACGATGATGTCACCCGGCTTGGCATAGTTGATGGCCAGCTGCAGCATGATGTTGTCACGCGGCGCGCATTTGACCGTGAAGGCCGGGCCGCAAAGCTTCATGCGATAATCGACCGGCTTCAGCCGCGAAGACAATGCGCCGCGGCGTCCCTGTGCCTCATGGATCGTGGCGGGAGAGAATTTGGCAAGGGCGTCGACATCCGCCTTGGCCGGACGCTGCGCGATATCTTTAATGTGGATCATGAAAACCTCCCACGTTGAAGCTGTCGGCGAGAGCGTCTCGCCGACCGATAGTGTTGAAGAGTTGGAAATTGCCGAGGCTGAGCCGAAGCTCAGGGGATCGGGTCGAACTTCAGTTCGGACAGAGGCACGACCTTGTCGGTGCGTGTCATCTTGTATTCGGTGTTCGGGCCAAGCCACTTGTCCCAGATGCGGTTGATTTCGCCATCCGCATCGAGCTTGCGCAGGATTTCGTTGATCTTCGCGGTCAGCGCCGGGTTGTCCTTGGCCATGCCGATGCCGATGGGCTGGAAGAGCATCGGCTCTTCGATCATGCGCATCTGCTTGCCCTTGGTCTTGGATTCATTGACGAACTTGGTCATCGTCATGGTGTTGCCGACAATGCCGCGCGCCTTGCCCTGCTGGACGGCGAGATAGGCGGATGCCGTATCCTGGAACGTCAGCGGCTCGGACTTGTTGAGCTTGACGGAAAGTTCCGATGTCGAGCCCTTGCTGGACGCGATGCGCTGGCCGACGAAGTCGGACTTTTTGGTGCCGGGGTCGTCAACCGGAACGATCAGCATTTCCTTAGCCAGGTAATATGGATCGCTGAACTGGATCTGTTCGGCGCGGCTCTGGGTGTAAGCGAGGTTGGCGACCGAGAGGTCGACGCGGCCGAGCTTGACTTCGGGAACGCGCGCTTCGACCGACACCGGCTTGACCTCCGCCTTGACGCCGAGTTCCTTGGCGATGGCGCCGCACAGATCGACGTCGAAGCCGGCCATTTCGCGGGTCTTCGGGTCCGGCGAGGCGAAAGGCGGCACATCGGCGAATGTCGCGCAACGCAGCGTCTTGTTGGCAATGATCGTGTCGAGCTGGTCGGCCTTGGCCGGAATGACCGCAGCCGAGGTTGCCAATATGGCGGTAAGAGTAATGCACTTCCAGTTCATTTCAGTTCTCCCGTTATTATAGAGGTTGGGTCTAGTGTCTCAGATCGGCAAGAAACCGCTGGGCACGCGGATGTTGCGGATTTTTGAAAAACTCGTCCGGTTTTGCGGTTTCGAGAATGCGCCCGGCATCGATGAACCAGATGCGGTCGGCCACTTCCCGGGCAAAGCCCATTTCATGGGTGACGCAGAGCATGGTCATGCCTTCGGCGGCGAGGCTCTTCATGACCGCGAGCACTTCGCCGACCATTTCCGGATCGAGCGCTGAGGTCGGCTCGTCGAACAGCATGACCGGCGGTTCCATGGCGAGCGCCCGCGCGATGGCGACGCGCTGCTGCTGACCGCCGGAAAGCTGGGCGGGATAGGAACCGGCCTTATCGGCAAGGCCGACGCGATCGAGAAGCTTCAGCGCCTTATCATGGGCGACGGCCGGAGAAACGCCCTTCACCCGGATCGGCGACATGGAGACATTCTCCACCACCGAAAGATGCGGGAAGAGGTTGAAGCTCTGGAAGACGAAGCCCACACGGCTGCGCAGCGCGTTCAGCTCCTTTGCGCGCATCTGGGCATGGATGTTCCTGCCATCCAGCATGATCGAACCGCTGCTGATCTCTTCCAGACGGTTGATCGTGCGGATGAGGGTGGACTTGCCGGAGCCCGACGGCCCGCAGATGACCACGACCTCGCCACGGGTGACGTTTTCGTTGACATCCTTGAGCACCTGATAGTCGCCATAGCTTTTGCAGACCTGCGAAAGCGTGATGGTGTAGTCCTGAGTGGCGGAAACTGGCGCGGTCATAGCTGCTCCGTAGCGATATTGGCGGGGGCCGGTGCCGTGTCTGCGGCAAGCTTGCCGCGCGGGCCGGCCCGGCGGCGGGCGATACGCCGCTCGAGAAGATTGGCGACATGGGTGAGCGACCAGCAGATGATGTAATAAACCAGCGCCAGAATGAGGAAGACCTGGAAGGGCTGGGTCAGAAGCTGGTTGTTCACCTGGTTTGCCGCAAAGGTCAGGTCCGGCACATTGATGACGTAACCGAGCGTCGTATCCTTGATGGTGGATACGAAAGTCGAGATCAGGCTCGGGATCATGTTGTAGAGCGCCTGCGGCAGGATGACATAACGCATTGCACCGAAATAACCGTGGCCGAGCGCGCGTGCCGCATCCATCTGTCCCGTGCCCAACGATACGATGCCGGCGCGGACGACTTCACTCATGAAAGCGCCCTGATAGATGACGAGCGTGGTGAGCATGGTGACGAAGCTCGGCACATCGGCGCCGGTCCAGAGTGGAACGAGAAAATAGCTCCAGAGGATGAGCATCAGCAGCGGCACGCCACGGGTGAAATAGACCACCGCGGTCACCGGCCAGCGCAGGGCCCGCCATTTCGACAGCCGCGCCAGCGCCATCAGGATGCTGACGGGAAAGGCGAGCGCAATGCTGAGCGCCGACAGGATGAGCGTGTTGGCAAGGCCGCCGAGCGGGCCGTTAGGATATTGGCCGATCAGGAGCAGCAACCAGTAATCCTGGATGATTGCGATCATGTCGTGGATCATGCGCGTGCCCTCCTCAAAGGATCGGCACGCATGGAGATATAGGCTCCGAGACCCATGATCAGCAGCGAGAAGAACAGATAAAGCACGGTGGCGACCAGATAGACCTCAAACGTCCGGAAACTCAGATTTTCGACTTCCTTGACCGCATGGGTCAGTTCCGGTGCGCCAATCAGAACGCCGAGACTGCTGTTCTTGAACAGCGAGGTGCTGTGGTTGATGAGCGGCGGCAACGCGTTGCGAACGCCCTGCGGCATAATGACGAACCGCATGGCCGAGACATAGCTATGCCCGAGTGCACGCGCCGCCTCCATCTGGCCGGGATTGATGGAGCGAACGCCCGAACGCAGATCCTCGCTGAAATAGGCGGCCTGACAGAGACCGAGGCCGATAATGGCGAAGATCGCTTCCGCATTGTGGCTGGAAAGCCAGCTGGCCAGCCCGCTCGGCAGCAGCGTGAAGACGCCGAAATACCAGAGCATCAGCTGCACCAGCGTCGGCACATTGCGGTGATAGGACACATAGGCCGCCACCAGCGGATCGCCGAAGCGGAAAGGCGAGAGGCGGATGGCGAGAAGCACGATGGCGAGCGACATGGCGAGCAGCCACGAGCCGGCATAGATGATGAACGTCATCTGGATGCCATGCAGAAGCATCGAGACGTAGTCCGAATTGTTCAAGATTGCGCCGAGGTCAAAACCGCTCACGCGACTTTTCCTCCGGCTCCGCCCGCCGCGACCTTTTCAGCCGGCCGATTTTCAACCGTTTGGGGCTTGGCCGTCTGCAGCCCGCCCATGACCTGAAGCGTCGGGGTAATTTCCATGTGACCGATATTCATGGCCACGGGTGCGGCGATGGCAAACGCAATCGCATCGGCGATATCGGAAGCCTGCGGCAGTTCGAAACCATCGATGAAACGTTCGCGAATGCTCGGATCGTCGCCGTGCACATGGTTGAAAATGTCGGTTGCGACGCGGCCGGGGCAGATTTCCGTCACCCGCACGCGTTTACCGAAAGCATCGATACGCAGCTGGTTGGACAGCATCGCCACGCCGGCCTTGCTGGCGTGATAGGTGGAATTGCCGCCGAAATTGTAATTGCCGGCAATGGAGGAGATGTTGATGACATGGCCGCGATCTCGCGCCACCATGCCCGGCACCACCATGCGGCACAGATGCAGCACGGCGCGCAGGTTCACATCGATCAGGAGATCGATATCGCTCTCATCCGCTTCCAGAAACTTCTTCGGGCGGTCGACGCCGGCATTGTTCACGAGGACATCGAACGCTACCTCACTGGTGAGCTTTGCAAGCGCCGGCCGGTCCGTCACATCGATGGCATGGGCGAAGCAGCCCGTGCGCTTCGCCAGCTTGTTGAGAGCGTCCGCGCTTCTGGCAACCGCATGCACTTCCAGCCCTTCGCGGCAAAGGCGCTCCACGACGGCGGCGCCAATTCCGGAAGATGCGCCGGTTACGAGTGCGGTCTTGTAGTCTGAGAATGGCATGTTTGTCCCCTATCGTTGAGCAAACATTAGTGAAGCTTTCATCGCTTGCCTAAGACCGATTTTTTTTGGAGTAATAAGCAACTTGTATGGATGGTGATTGCGCCACTTTCAGCGATGCGGCAACCCAGCCGGCGGGGCATGCATCCCCCATGCCGGCCACCGGTACATTCTAGACCACCGCCGTCGGCAGGTCCTGTCCTGCGAAATGCGCGTCCAGATTGGCGAGAACCAGAGCGCCCATCTGAAGCCGCGTCTCATGGGTCGCAGCGCCAATATGCGGAGCAAGAACGACATTGCGCATGCCGACCAGCGCCTCGGGAACATGCGGCTCGTTCTCGAAAACATCGAGCGCCGCACCCTTCAGCCCGCCTGCCATCAGAATATCGACCAGCGCCTTTTCATCCACCAGCGATCCTCTGGCGACATTGACGAGCACGCCGTCCGGCCCCAGCGCCGCCAGCACCTCGCGGTTGATCGCGTGTCTGGTCTCCGGCGTCGCCGCCGCCGCGACGATCAGGACATCGCAGGCGCTTGCGAGCGACACAGCCGTTGAATGATAGCCATAGGCCACGTCCTGTTTCCGCCGGCTGAAATAGGAAATCTCCGCGTCGAAGGCTTCCAGCCGCGCCGCGATGGCGCGGCCTATGCGGCCAAGCCCGTAAATCCCGTAACGCCGCCGCGAGGCCTTGTTGCCAAGCGGCATCTCGGCTTTTTTCCACTCCCCCGAGCGGACATGGTGATCTGCGCTGACGAGCTGGCGCAGCAACATGATGGAGAGGCCGATGGCGAGATCGGCGACATCCTCGGTCAGCACGTCCGGTGTGTTCGTGACCCTGAAGCCACGCGCGCGGGCCTGATCGAGATCGACCTTGTCGAAACCGACGCCGTTGATGGCGACGATTTCGAGAGCGGGCAGGCAGGCGGCGAGATCATGGGCAAGGCCGATATGGCCGCCGGTGACGACAGCCTTTATCGAAGCCGCCTCCGCCTGCAGAAACGCCTGTTTGTCGGATATTTCGTGCCAGCGGTGGACCCGGAAGCGCTTTTGCAGCTCGGCTTCTATCTGTGGCTGAAGCGGGTAGGTTTGCAGAAGATCGGGCTTCATGCGCGCTCCTTAGCCGCGACCGACGAAAGGCATGCCGCTCGCCATCACCGTCATGGTCAGCACATTCGCTTCCAGCGGCAGCGAGGCCATATGCACCACGGCCCGGGCGACGATACTCGCATCGATGGTGGGTTCGATGGCGGTGCTGCCATCCGCCTGCAGCACACCGGTCGCCATGGCGCGCGTCATCTCGGTGCTGGCATTGCCGATATCGATCTGCCCGCAGGCGATGTTGAATGCCCGACCATCCAGCGCGGCCGACTTGGTAAGGCCGGTAATCGCGTGTTTGGTCGCGGTATAGGGCGCCGAACGCGGCCGCGGCGT
Source organism: Agrobacterium sp. 22-223-1 (assembly GCF_053522385.1). NCBI lineage: Bacteria > Pseudomonadati > Pseudomonadota > Alphaproteobacteria > Hyphomicrobiales > Rhizobiaceae > Agrobacterium > Agrobacterium sp. 22-223-1. The sequence goes on along the minus strand of NZ_JBNWCN010000002.1, from coordinate 150,706 downwards.
GGTGGCCGAAATCGAGCCGTTATTGATGATGCGCCCGCCCTGCGGCGATTGCGCCTTCATCTGGCGAAATGCCGCCTGGGTGCAGAGGAAGGCGCCCGTGAGATTGGCCCCGACCACCGCGTTCCAGGTTTCGAACGGCACATCTTCGATATGGACAGCCGGCGCTGACATGCCGGCATTGTTGACCAGAAGGTCGAGGCGGCCGAAACGTTCGGTGACCTCCGCAAACAGCCGTTCGACATCGGCCGGAACGGAAATATCGGCCGCGACGGCCAGAACACGGTCTCGATGTTCGCGCCATTCGCCGACGGCGGCATCCAGAACCTCACGCCGCCGCCCGGTAATCGCGACGCTGTAACCCTCTTCCAGAAGCGCCTTGGCAATCGCCTTGCCGACTCCTGTTCCTCCGCCCGTGACGAGCGCGATCTTTCCATCACTCATGCTGCTTTCCCCTCCAGCTCATCTTCCACATGCGCCTGAATGATTTCGGCAAAGGACGTTTCCGCCCTGAAGCCGAGCGACAGAGCCAGCTGCGGATCGTAATCCTCGGCCCAGCCGTCGACGATCCGGATGATCCGCTCATCGGGAACGCGCTTGATAAGCGCCACAGTCTTTTCCCCGGCAAAGGCACGCAGGGCCTCGATCTCATCGGCGACAGTGGCCGAAAGCCCCGGCATGATGAGATTGCGGCGAACGCCAAGCCCGGAGAGATCGACACTCGCGGCGCGCAGCAGGAAGGCGACGGCCGAGCGCGGGCTGGCGAACCAGTGGCGCACGGTATCCGCGACAGGCAGCACCGCCTCCTGGCCCACCAGCGGCTCGCGCAGAATATTGGAGAAGAAGCCGGAGGCGGCCGCATTAGGCTTGCCGGGGCGGATGCAGATGGTGGGCAGGCGGATGCTGACGCCATCGAAGAAACCGCGACGGCTATAATCCGCAAGCAACAGCTCCACGATCGCCTTCTGCGTGCCGTAGCTGGTCAACGGCGCTGGCAGGAACTCGTCGCCGATCACCTTGGGGAATGGCGATCCGAACACGGCGAGCGACGAGCAGAAGACCACCCGCGGCCGGTATCCATCCTTCTGATGCTCCAGCCGGATGGCCTCGAACAGTGAACGTCCGCCATCGAGATTGATGCGATAACCTTTCTCGAAATCGGCCTCCGCCTCTCCCGAAACCACGGCGGCGAGGTTGAAGATCACATCCGGTCGCTTGGCGATCAGCTTTTCGGCGACGCCGACATTCGAAAGATCGCTGCGCTCGACGGTCACTGCGCCGCCGAAGCCTTTCGGCGCAACCGGCTCGAAAACATCCGTCAGCGTCATTTCGGTGATCGCCGCACCGCCAAGCGTTCCGTCAGAAGCGAGACGTTGCGTCAATTTGCGGCCGATCATTCCGGCCGCGCCGATTATCAGAATATGCATTGTTTCACCTTTGTTTGGCCGGCCGCGCCGGCTCGATTGATCGTCAGTCGTCATCACCCTGAAACACCACCTCGCGACGGCGCATGATCGCCGGCATCGCCATCATGATAACGACCATGCCGGACAAGGCGAGCAGGGTGGCGCTGATCGGATGGGTGACGAATGTCGAGAAACTTCCCTGCGAAATCAGCAGCCCGAGACGCATGTTCTGCTCCAGAAGCGGACCGAGAACGAAGCCCAGCACCAGCGGTGCCGGCTCGCAGCCGATCTTGCGCAGGAAGAAGCCGACAATGCCGAAGACCGCGCAGAACAGAACATCCACGACACTGTAGGACAGGCCATAGGCCCCGATGGCGCAGAACATCAGAATGGCGGGGCACAAGAAGCGATAGGGAATGCCAAGAAGACGGACCCAGATGCCGATCAGCGGCAGGTTCAGCACCAGGAGCAAAAGATTGCCCACCCACATGCTGGCGATCAGCCCCCAGAAGAGATCGGGCCGCGACTGCATGACTTCCGGTCCCGGTGTGATGCCCTGGATCATCATCGCACCGACCATCAGCGCCATCAGGCCGTTGGCGGGAATACCGAGCGTCAGAAGCGGAATGAAGGAGGTCTGCGCGCCGGCATTATTGGCGCTTTCCGGCCCTGCGAGCCCTTCGATTGCGCCCTTGCCGAAACGGGATGGATCCTTGGCGATCTTGCGTTCCAGCGCGTAGCTCGCGAAAGAACTCATGATCGCACCGCCGCCGGGCAGCACGCCGAGGAAAGAACCGAGCGCGGTGCCGCGCAGCACGGCTGGAAAGGCCTGTTTGAAATCCTCCCGCGTCGGCATCAGCGATCCTGTCTTTACCGCTCCCGCATCCCGCTCCACGCCCTGCTGCAGGTTGAAGAGGATTTCGCTGACGCCTAGCAGCCCGATGGCCAGCACCACGAAATCGATACCGTCGAACAGTTCCGCCATGCCGAAGGTGAAGCGCTGCTCGCCCGATGTAGGATCGATGCCGACGAGGCTGAGCGCGATACCGAAGGCGACCATGCCGACCGCCTTGACCGGCGATCCGCTGGACAGGAACACGGCAAATAGCAGCCCGAAGATCACCAGACTGAAATAATCGGCCGGGCCGAAGGCAAGCGCAATGGCGGAAAGCGGCTTTGCGACCACGACGATCAAAACGGTTGCCACCGTGCCGGCAAAAAACGACCCGAGCGCCGCCGTGGCCAGCGCCACACCCGCCCTGCCCTGCCGGGCCATGGCATAGCCATCGATGCAGGTGACGACGGATGAGGATTCACCCGGCAGATTGACAAGGATCGCCGTGGTCGAACCGCCATATTGCGCACCGTAGAAAATGCCCGCGAGCATGATCAGTGCCGCCGTATCCGGCATGGTATAGGTGATGGGCAGAAGCAGTGCGACAGTGGCGGAAGGGCCGATGCCCGGCAGGATGCCGATCATCGTGCCGAGTGTGACACCCAGCAGGCAATAGAAAAGATTGACGGGTGTGACGGCCACGCCAAAACCGAGAACGATATTGGAAAGAAGATCGGTCATGGCAGCAACGGTATCCTCTGTCCGAGGCCCACAACGAAAATGAGGATGCAGGCGAGGATGAGCACGGCGGAAAGCAGCAGAACCTCTACCGGCCGGATCCTGCCATAAGCGATGCAGGCGAGCACGATCAGCACGAAGGCAGCGGCGATAAAGCCCAATGGCTCGATCAGCAGCGCAAAACCGGCAATGCCGGCCACCGCCAGAAACGGGCGCATTTTCGGCGCCACCCAGGCTTCGGACGGTGTCTTTCCCAGCAGATCCTGCAAGAGCAGCGCGATACCCAGTGCAAACATCAATGCCGCGATGACCGTCGGCATATAGCCGGGCCCGGGCTGGAAATTAGTGCCCATGCTCAGCGGCCGCGCGCCGTAATAAAGCCCGGCGGCGGCCACCAGAAAGAAAGCCCCGGATAGAATATTCGCCGTCAGTTTCGAGCCGTGTTCGGCCATGATTATCTCCCCTCCTCATCGAAAATACGCCGCGCCTCCCGACACGGCGTATCCAACGTTTAATCACTGGCTCAATCGGCCCAGACACATCCCTTCGAGCGCATCATGTCGTAACGATCCTCGATATCCATCTTGCCCTGCCGGTGCAGCTCCATCATGTGGTTCTCGTGTTCGTCGCGCTCCTGGCAGGCCTTGACGAGCTTCGGGATATCCTTCTCGCGAACGACGACGACACCGTCATCATCGCCGCAGACGATATCGCCGGGGCTGATCAGTTCACCGCCGACCACGACCGGATGGTTGATGGTGCCGAGCGTGTCCTTAGAGGTGCCTTTCATGCAAAGCCCGAGCGAGAACACCGGGAAACCGATCTCACGCAGCCCCTTGCCATCACGCACGGCGGCGCTGACCACGAAACCGACAATGCCCTTGCCGATGCAGGCGGCAGCCAGCACATCGCCGAAGCCGCCCTGATTGGGGTTGTCGCCGCCATCGATGACCAGCACATCGCCGGGCTTCGCCAGATTGATTGCCTCGAAGATCATCAGATTATCGCCAATATGGCATTTCGCGGTGATCGCCGGGCCGCAGATTTTCAGGCCGGGCTTGATCGGCTTGATGCGATAATCGAGAGCGCCGAGCTTGCCCTGTGCCTCGTGAATGGTGGCGGGGCTGAATTTGCTGATCGCCTCGATATCGGCTCTGGAAGGGCGCTGGAAATTGCGGATGACATGGGCCATTGGCCGGATTCCTTTCAACAGTGGGTCATAGCCGGGCCGCAGGCCGGCCCAGGCGTCATTTTGGTTGAGGGTGAGAGAAGCGGTCGTACCGGCCGCTTATTTTGTCCAGGGCTTGCTTTTCCAGAGCTCGGCCAGATTGGCGTTGCCCTTCTTGAGTGCCTCGGCAAATTCGGCCTGTGTCAGCGGCAGCATCGTCAGCTCGCGCTTTTTGGCAGCGGCAAGATAATCCGGGTCCTTCAGCGCCTTCTGGAAGGCATCGACCAACTTTGCCTCCACATCCGCCGGCAAGCCCTTCGGCGCGCCGAAGCCCGCCAGCAGGCTGAACTGAACATTGTAGCCGGCTTCCTTGAAGGTCGGCACATCAGGCGAAAGCGGCGAACGCTCGGCACCGGAGGTCGCCAGCACACGCAGCGCGCCGGAACGATTGTCGGCGAAGACCTCGTTGAGATTCATGAAACCGAGTGTGACGTGGTTGCCGAGCATGGCAAGCCGTGCCGGCCCGCCGCCATTGAAGGGCACGAAATTGAGCTTCACGCCCGCCGCCTCTTCGAACAGCAAAGCGGTGATCTGGCTCGGATGACCGATGCCCGTCACGCCAACAACGACCGGGTTCCCCTTGGCCGCCTCCACGAATTCCTTGGCGGTCTTGATCGGCGACACCTTGTTGACCGTCAGCGCCAGATCTCCACCGATCTGGTTTGCGAGCGGCGTGAAGGCGTCCTCCTTATAGCTGGCATTTCCCTGCACGATCGGCGAATACATGGATGGGAAATTCAGCGCTCCGATGGTGTAACCGTCAGGCTTCGCATTGGCGATATAGGTCGCGCCGATCAGCCCGCCCGCCCCTTCGCGGTTTTCTACCACGACGGATGTGCCGAGATATTTTTCGAGATAGGGCACCAGCGCCCGCGACTGGATATCGGTGCCGCCGCCGGCCGGATAACCGATGACGAGCGTCACCGGCCGCTCCGGATATTCCGCCGCCGCCCCTCCCGCAGCCAGGATTCCCGCCGCCGCCAGCATGCCAAACAGAGATGTCTTCAAACGCATATCTTTTCCTCCCCGATACGCTTTCACCGGGGAGGCTAGGAAGAAGCCATCAACAATACAAATACCGAGTTTTCAATTTACCCATACAGATCGTTTATGGGTTGGATACCGGTTCGCGTCTCGCGACGGCCCGCAAAAGGTCGCGAAACAGCCTGAACGTTCGCTCATCCACCTCCCTGCCCTTCAGCAGATGGATGGAGCGATAAATGACGGGCTCGGTGATATGGGCGGCCTGAAGCTGACCGGCTTCCTGTTCCTGCTGCACCGAATTCCATGACAGGATCGTCGCACCAATGCCAGCGCTGACGGCGCGTTTGATCGTATCCTGCCCGTCGATCTCCATGGTCACGTTCAGTGTTATCCCGGCGCGGGCGGCGGCCTCGTCGATCGATATGCGGAGCGGATTGTCTTTCGGCGGCAGGATCAGGTTGAGCCCTGCCGCAGTCTCAAGCGGCATCGACCGACCGATAGGCCTTGAAGAAACGGCAAACAGGCTCTCCTTGACGATAAGATCGTCGGCCTTGTCCTCCGCACCGACCAGCGCAACGGCCATATCCACCTTGCCGAGACGGATGAGCCGCAGGGATTCGTCATTGCGCGCCTCTATCAGCCGCAGCGAAACCTTGGGCATCGAAGCGGCAACCTCGCTGATAATGCTCGGCGCAAAGGCGGTCGCCCAGGAAGGAATGAGGCTCAGCCGGATCACCCGCTCATCCAGATAGGCCATGGCCCGGATTTCCGCCTCCGCCTGCCGCACCTTCTCGGTAATCTCCCGCGCGTGGGAGAGCAGGACTTCACCCTTTTCCGTCGCCTTCACGCCGCGCGCCAGCCGGTGCAGCACGGGAAAACCCACCAGCCGCTCCAGTTCCGTAATGTGATGGCTGAGCGCCGGCTGGGCGATCCCCAATTGCCGCGCCGCCGCCGACATGGAGCCGCAATCGGCAATCGCGACCAGATATCGCAGCCTGCGCAAATCCAACATGCCCGCTTAAACCTCCCGCCGGTTCGAGATGCGATCATGACACCAAATCACCGCAGGGGCCTAGGGGAAAAGCGCCGTCCGGTGGTCCTGCCGGTCTTCAGGGGAGTGATGGGGTAAGACAAGATTCTTATGACAGCCGGCTAAGGCTTTTCTCCGCTTCTTCCCCATGACACGGTTTGGGCTGCGATGGGGAGCGGGATGAATCCTAAGACCGGAATTTTGCTCAAGCTGACGGCCATGCTGGCATTCACAGTCATGTCCGCCTGCGTGAAGGGCCTGGACGGGGCGATACCCGTCGGCGAAGTCGTCTTCTGCCGGGGATTTTTTGCCCTCATCCCCCTCTGTCTCTGGTTCATCGCCTCCTCGGAGCGGATAACCGTTCCGGCCGCAAAGAACATCGGCAGCCTGCTCGCGGGTAGCTCGGCCGGTCTTGGCGGCATGTTCTTCGGCTTTCTGGCGCTCGCCTATCTGCCGCTGGTGAATGTGACGGTGCTGAGCTACACGACACCGCTTTTCACCATCATGCTGGCAGCGCTGCTTCTAGGCGAAAAAGTGCGGATATATCGCTGGTCCGCCGTGCTGACCGGTTTCATCGGTGTCTTCATCACGCTCTCGCCGAAACTGATCTTCGATACCGCCTCAGGCCCCGCTCAAATCGACAGCGTCGCGATGATCGGAACCGCACTGGCGCTGACCGGTGCGCTTTGCGCGGCCTTTTCCTCCATCGCCGTCCGCCATCTGAACAGTATCGAAAAGCCGTCCCGCATCGTGCTCATCTATACGCTGACGGGTGTGGTGGCCGGCCTCGCCACGCTCGGATTTGGATGGAAGATGCCGGATTTTCACCAGTTCCTGCTGCTCGCTGGCGGCGGCCTTGCCGGCGGCATCGGCCAGATCGCCATGACGCTCAGTCTGCGCCACGCCCAGGCCTCGCTGCTCGCGCCGTTCGATTACACCACCATGATATGGGCAATCGCCCTCGGTTATCTCTTCATGGCCGAAGTGCCGACAGGTGCGACCATCATTGGCGCCTTGACGGTCATCGCCGCAGGCCTTTTTGCGATGTGGCGCGAAAACCGGCTGGCGAAACAGGCTGTCAGGGAGCCGACAGCGTCAGCTGTTCCGTGACACGCTTTTTGTGCAGCCGCCTTTCCCGCCACAGCGTGAACAAACCGGCGGCAACCACAATGGAAGCCCCCAGAATGGTCGTCAGGGCCGGGACCTGATCCATGAAGGCATAACCTATCAACAGCGCCCAGATCATCGTCGTATAGTCGAACGGCGCCAGCAGCGAGGCCTCGGCATAACGCAGGCTGAGCGTCACCAATATCTGCGCGGTCCCGCCAATAAGACCGGTGCCGATCAGCAGGGTCCATTGCCACGCGGTCGGCATTTTCCAGCCCATGCCGATGCTGGCAAAGCCGATGAGTGTTGTAAGCAGGGTGAAATAGAAGATGATTGCGCCGGTATTTTCCGTCTGCGTCAAATGCCGAATCTGGATCATCGATATAGCGGAGAAAAAAGCCGCCGCCAGACCGAACAGGCCGCCGAGCATGGCGACGCCGGAACCGGAAGCGACATCCGAAACATCGAAGGAAAAATGCGGCGACAGGATCAGCACGATGCCGCAGAGCCCGACGACCACCGCCGTCCAGCGGTAAATCCTGACGACTTCCTTCAAAAGCAACACCGCCAGAATGACGGTGAAGAGCGGTGTCGCGTAGCTGATGGCCGTCGCGTCGGCCAGCGGAATATAGGCCAGCGCCAGATAGCTGAAGACCATGCCGCCGGTGCCGGAAAAACTCCGCACCAGATGGCCACCAATATGGCTGGTTGCCACCTGCCTTCGAAAACCGCCCTGAACCGCCATCCACAGACAGAGCGGCAGCATGGCCACCGCCGATCTGAAGAAGACCACCTGCCCGATGGGTATTTCGCCCCTGAGGCTGCTGATGCAGGCGCCCATCAGCACCAGAGCGAGTGCTGCGGAGATTTTGAGGAGAATGCCTTTGCGGGAATCCATGGTTCGTTCCTTCGGAGTCTTCGAACCGTTTCACCACGCGGCGGCGGGATATCAAACCGGAAAGCAATGTCCATAGGAACTTCGTCTGACCCCATCAATCCCGCCCCCATGGTAGCTATTGCTGATGGACAGGGTGCGGATTCCGCTCCGCCCGCCTGCCCCCGTGGGGACAAAAAAGACGTTGGAAACCAATATGGATCTGGAAAAGATCAAGAAACTGATCGAGTTCGTCGGCTCTTCGCGAGTATCCGAATTGACCGTGAGCCAGGAGGGAACCACGGTCCGGATCACTCGCGAAAACAATACCGTTTCGTCGCAGACGCCATCGTCGCTGCCGCGGCCCGTTGCGGTAGCCGAAACGGCATCCGAGACACCCCGCGCCGAAGAAAAGGCGCCGGCATCCGCCGCAGCCGCACCGGCGTCATCCGGCATCGTCGCAGCACCCTCATTCGGTCTTTTCCATCGCGCCCCGAGCCCGGGTGCGGCGCCTTTCGCCGAAGCCGGTGACGAGGTGAAGGAAGGACAGGAACTCTTCATCATCGAGGCGATGAAAGTGTTCAACACCGTGAGGGCCGAACGAAGCGGCAGGATCGCCAGATTTATCGCCAATGACGGCGAAGACGTCGAACTCGGACAGCCGGTGCTGGAGTTCGAATGATGGATGCGACACTCCCAAAGGTGGCTGAGACACGAGCATTCGACAGCGTCCTGATCGCCAATCGCGGCGAGATTGCCTTGCGGGTGCAGCGCGCCTGCCGTGAACTCGGTCTGAAGACCGTCATGGTCTATTCGGAAGCCGATAAGGACGCCGACTATCTGAAGGCGGCCGATACCGCCATCTGTATCGGCCCGGCCTCTCCCGCCCAGAGCTATCTCAACGTGCCGGCCATACTGCTTGCGATGGAGCTGACCGGCGCTGGCGCAGTTCACCCCGGCTATGGTTTCCTGTCCGAAAGAGCGTCTTTTTCGGAAGCCGTGGAGGCGGCGGGAGCGGTCTTCATCGGCCCGAGCGCCGACGCCATCCGCACCATGGGCGACAAGATCGCCGCGAAGCGGGCGATGATGGAGGCCGGCGTGCCCTGCGTGCCCGGCCCCGATTCCGCCCTGCCGGATGACATGGCCGAAGTCTCGAAAATCGCCGCCGAAATCGGCTACCCCGTCATCGTCAAGGCGGCCGGCGGCGGCGGCGGACGCGGCATGCGTGTCGTGCACGAGGCCTCCGCCCTTCAGGATGCCGTTCTCGTCACGCGCGAGGAGGCAAGCCGGGCCTTCGGGACGCCGGAACTTTATATCGAGAAGTTCCTCGACCATCCGCGCCATGTCGAAATTCAGGTTCTCTGCGATGGTCAGGGTGGCGGCGTCTGGGTGGGCCTGCGCGATTGTTCCATGCAGCGCCGACACCAGAAGGTCGTCGAAGAAGGCCCGGCCATCGGCATCCCGTCGGATGTCGCGGCTTTCGTCGGCAATCGCTGCGTCGAAGCCTGCCGCCAGATCGGTTATCGCGGGGTCGGCACCTTCGAGTTTCTTTACGAGAATGGCGAATTTTATTTCATCGAGATGAATACCCGCCTGCAGGTCGAACATCCGGTCACGGAAATGACCTCGGGCGTGGATCTGGTGCGCCAGCAGCTTCTCGTCGCTCTTGGCCATCCGCTCGAGATTTCGCAGGGGGATATCGTCTGCGAGGGCCATTCGATCGAATGCCGCATCAATGCCGAAGACCCCTATAGCTTCATTCCCTGCCCCGGCCTGATCACGGCGCTTCACCTGCCGGGCGGCCCCGGCGTGCGGGTCGATACCCATGTGACGGCAGGTTATCGGGTTTCGGCACATTACGATTCGTTGATCGCCAAGCTCATCGTCCATGCGCCGACCCGCGAACAGGCAATCCTGCGCATGCGGCGCGCACTTGGCGAAATGCGTATCGAAGGCGTTTCCACCAACCTGCCGCTGCACCGGGAAATATTGCAGGACCCGGCCTTTTCCGAAGGCGGCACGGATATTCATTACCTCGAGCATTGGCTTGCAGCGCGGAGTGCAAAGTGAAGCGACAGCCTGTTTCCATATCCCGCTACAGCGAGCCCGGCACGATTGCCGATCTTGCCGCTCACCTCGAACGCAATAACATCTCCGCCATTGAAATAGAGACGCCGGATGGATCATTGAAGATCGTCGCCATGGCAGGCGGTCAGGCCCCTGTCGCACAGCGGCCCATTGAAGCGGCCAAAGCGCCGGTAAAGGCGGGCGATATTCTTGCCCGTGCACCGATGGCCGGCATCTTCACGCCTGCGCATCCGCAGCGCCCCGACCGGGCGGTTCGGGCAGGACAATCCGTAGCGAAAGGCGAGATCATCGCATTCATCGCGGCCGGACCCGTGCTTGTTCCGGTCATCGCCGAAAAAGCCGGAACCGTCGGCGAAATCGTGACGGAAGCCGGCGCGCTTGTCGGCTATGGCTCCACCCTTCTCAAGACCGAAACATGATGGTGACGTCGATGAGCAACCTCCCGCTGAAAACGCCCCACCTCACCCCCGCCCATCTGGGCCTGCCGAAAATCTCGATGATCGGCAACAAGACCTTTCTGATCGAAGCGCCCGGCGAGCTGGACCTGCCCGCCCAGCGGCGTATCTGGGCGCTGACGCGCGCATTGAAGGACCGCCCCGAGGTGCTGGAACTCATACCCGGCATGACCAACCTCCTGATCGTGCTGCGCAGCACGCCTGAAGATGCCGGGCGTTTGCAGGACGAGCTTCTCGACATCTGGCAAAGGACGGCGGAGCTCGATCTTCTGGGCAAGACCATCGAGGTGCCGACCACCTATGGCGGTGAACACGCCATCGACCTTGCGGCGATCTGCGATTATTCCGGCCTGCCGGACAAGGAAGTCGTGCGCCTGCATTTCGAGCGGACCTATACGGTTTTTGCCGTCGGCAGTGCGCCGGGTTTCGGTTATCTCGGCGGTCTCGATCCGCGCATTTTCATGCCTCGCAAAAAAGTTCCGTCGCTTCGCATGTTGAAGGGCATGGTGACGATCGGCGGCATGCAGTCCGGCATCTCGGTTCTGACCGGGCCGAATGGCTGGAACTCGCTGGGCTTCACCGAAATCACCATGTTCGACGCCACCGCCGAACAGCCGGCGGTGTTGGCGCCCGGTGATCGCGTTCGTTTCCTTCCTGAAAGGATCGAACTATGATCCATATTCTTGCCTGCGGTCCGCTGAACACCGTGCAGGACCTCGGCCGCGCCGGTTACCGCAATATCGGCATCACCGCCACGGGCGCGATGGATCCAATCGCGCTCAGGGTCGGTAATATTCTCGTCGGCAACGGCGAGGATGCCGCCGCGATTGAAATCCAGACCTTTCCTTTCCGCATTGAATTCGAAGAGGCGTTGACCTTCTCCGTAACCGGTGCGGATTGCGCTGCCCGGCTCAATGGTGCCGATCTGCCGCCCTATTGGTGCGTTAGAGCCGAGAAGGGGCAAACCCTTGAGCTTTCGACGCCCATGAAAAATGCGCGCGCCTATCTCTGCCTTCAGGGCGGCATAGACGTCCCCGTGGTCATGGGATCACGAAGCACCTCGCTTCGCGGCTCCTTCGGCGGCCATGAGGGACGCCATCTCACCACCGGCGACAGGCTGTCCGTTCTGCCATCCGCACCACCGGCGCTGCCGGCAAGCGGCCTCGGCGTCATGCCGCTTGCCGAGGCGATGCCGGACATGTTTCCGGTATCCGACAAGGGCGAATTGCTGCTGAGAGCCATTCCCGCCGCCGAACATGATCTTTTTGGCGAAGGTGCGGAACGTTTCTGGTCCGAAGCCTGGAAAATCACCTCGCAAAGCGACCGCACCGGCTACCGGCTTGCCGGCACGCCACTTATGCTTTCGGCTCCCGTCGAGTTGCGCTCCTATGGCGTCATTCCGGGCGTGGTTCAGGTGCCGCCGGGCGGCGAGCCGATCATCCAGATGAGCGACGCCAACACGGCCGGCGGCTATCCCAAGATGGCGGGTATCATCGACAGCGATCTTTGGCGGCTCGGACAGGCGCGCATCGGCAGCCGCATCCGCTTCGTGCAGGCAACGGTGCACGAGGCGCTGGAGGTCGAAAAGGCGATCGACGCCTATTTCGCGGGTATCCGCAAAACCCTGCCGCTGGTTACCGCCGCACTCGGCACGCTGACAAAACGATAATCCTGAAAAACACGGAGAGGGAACCATGAAGATCGATGTTAATTCCGATATGGGCGAAGGTTTCGGCGTCTATAAGGTCTGCGACGACGAGAAGCTTATGGAAGTCGTCTCTTCGGCGAATATCGCCTGCGGATTCCATGCCGGCGATCCGGAAATGATGGCGCGCATGGTGCGTCTCGCCAAACAGAACGGCGTCGGCGTCGGCGCCCATCCGGGCCTTGCCGACCGTCTTGGCTTCGGCCGCCGCGAAATTCCCGTCGATGCGGAAGAAATGGAACAGCAGGTTCTTTACCAGCTCGGCGCGCTCTCGGCGATTGCCAGGGCGCAGGAGGTTGCGCTCTCCCATATCAGCTTCCATGCCGCCATGGGCAACATGATCAACCGCGATGCGGCGCTTGCGGAGCGGATCATGAAAAAGATCAAAGCGGTCGACCCCGATCTCATCGTCTTTTCGATGCCGGACATGCTGATCGAAAAGGCGGCTCTGGATTGCGGGCTGAAAGTGCTCAACCTCTTTCTCGCCGACCGCGCCTATGATGTGAAGGGCCAGCTCGTGCCACGCAAGCTGCCCAATTCCGTCATCAAGGAAGAGGGAAAAGTTCGCGCACGCGTGCGCCAGTTTCTGGAAAAAGGCACGGTCACGACCATCGAGGGCGAGACCATCCCCGTTCGCGCCAGATCGATCCTCGTTCATAGCGATACACCTGGCTCGCTGGAGCTTGCGCGCACGGTGCGCAGCGAAGTGGAAGCCTGCGGCGGTAGTGTCGTGCCGGCTCGCGAAGTGGTCGCCTGAAGCGGCATACGCCTCATATCCTGAAGCACAAAAAGCACGGCACCGCATTCCATGTCAGGAGCGCGGTGCCGTAATTTTGTCGGCTATGGAATACGAAACGGATTTCGATCCGTCGCCAGCCGGGCCGCCTGAGCGACCCGGCCGCGAATTCATCAATTCAGCTGGATCACGTGATTGCTGTCGCTCGTCCAGCTCAGTCTCACCCGGTCGCCAGCGGCGCTGACGGCATTGGTGAAACCTTCCGTCTGGGTCTGCCGGTAGGCGATCATAGGCTCGCCATTGTCCAGACGCAGGTAATAATGCAGCATGAAACCGCGATAGACGACCTGCTCCACCCGCGCCGTGGTGGAATTGCTGGCGTTTTCACCTGCGTCCACCGCAAGCGGTGAGACCGAGATCGCTTCGGGGCGAACGGTGACGACGACCTTATCGCCCTGAACCGCCCCCATATCCTCGACATCGAGCCGCACGCCGGAACCGGTGACCAGTCTTGCGGAACGACCATTGCGCTCCGCCACGCTCGCCTCGAAGAAGTTCGAGGCGCCGATGAAACCCGCGACGAAGCGTGTCAACGGCTTCTGGTAGATTTCGCCAGCCGGTGCGATCTGCTCGAGATTGCCATCCCGCATCACGGCAATCTGGTCGGCCATGGTAAGGGCCTCGTCCTGATCATGCGTCACCATGATGGTGGTGAGGCCAAGCCGCTGCTGCAGGCTACGGATCTCGACCTGCATGCTTTCTCTCAGGCCCTTGTCGAGTGCGCCGAGCGGCTCGTCGAGAAGCAGCATCGACGGTTCGATCACCAGCGCGCGCGCCAGCGCCACACGCTGCTGCTGACCGCCGGAAAGCTGCACCGGCAGTCGGTCGCCGAAGGCGTGCAGCTGAACGAGATCGAGCGCCTGTTTCACGCGCCCTTCACGATCGGCCTTCGAGATGCCCCGCATCTCCAGACCGAAGGCGACGTTTTCGGCAACGGTCATATGGGGAAACAGGGCGTAGTTCTGGAAAAGCATGCCGACATTGCGGCGGTGAACCGGGGTGCGCGTGGTCGGCTTGCCGCCGACCACGATTTCACCCGAGGTGGGATCGACAAGCCCCGCAATCATGCGCAGGCAGGTCGTTTTCCCGCATCCGCTCGGGCCGAGAAGCGCCAGGATTTCCCCTGCCTTGACGGTAAGCGAAACATCATCGACAGCAACGACCTGACCGCTGTAATGTTTGGTCAGTCTTTCCAGGCGGACTTCTACGGATTTCATCAGCGTTCCTCAGCCGTTAAAGGTCTGGTTGTATTTTTCGAGCCATTGGGCGCGGCGCGGAATGATGTATTTCCAGTCCGGCGTGAAGAGGTTGAGCGATTCCATCTTCGCTTCCGGGTAGGCAAGGAACTTCGCCGTATCTGCGCCGAACTCGATGCCCTTGACGGAGGGGGCACTCAGCGTCGCTTCCGAAAGCATCTTCTGCACGCCCGGATCGAGAATGCGGTTGATATAGGCAAGCGCGAGATCGCGGTGCGGTCCGCCCTTTACCAGCGCGATGGAATTGATGCCGGTGAATGCGCCTTCCTTCGGGAAGGTCATGTCCAGCGGCACGCCCTTCTTGGTGTGCGGATAAACCGCCTTGGAATATTCGATGCCGCCGAAATCCGCCTGGCCCTGCGCCACCATCATCGTCTGCGCTTCCGCGTCGTATATCGAGAGCACGTTCGGCTTCAGCTCGGCGAGTTTCGCCCAGCCGGCATCCGTATCATATTGCGCCTCTTTCAGCGGCTTGCCGGTCGCAAGGGCGGCCGCCACCATCAGCATCAGAACGCTCTGGGTGTTCTTCGGTGTGTTGAGAAGCATGCGGCGGGCATATTTCTTGTCGAACATCTGTTCGTAGCTTTCGAACGGCTTGCCCGTCGTCGGATTATAGAACAGGCCGGCAATCGAGATTGCAAAACCGACGCCGAAATTGTCTTCGAAAAGATAGCGCGAATAGACGTTCTTGAGGTTGGGGATTTCGTCCGCCGGCAATTGCTCGATCAGGCCTTCCTCCTTGGCCTGCGGAACGCCGACATCGTCCATCGACATCACGCTATATTGCGGATTTTCGCGGGTGGCGCGCAGCGTGGCGATATTGGCGAGCGTCGCGCCTTCGGTCGTCAGCACCCGGCACTTATATTCCTTTTCGAAAGCCGGGATCACTTCCTTCTTGATCAGCCCGCCCTGCGCCGAATTATAGACGCCGACATACATGGTGCGGTCCTGTGCGGAAGCCGCGGTGTAGAAATAGGGTGTGGCGAGCGCGCCTGCGGTGACTGTCAGGAAACTGCGCCGTTTCATGATGATGGTCTTGTCTGTCATTTCCGGTACCCCTCTTGTTGTTGATTTACATAGCCATTGCCCGGCGCAGACCCACCAGCCTGTCGAGGACGAGCACGACGGTCACCGCCAGAAGGATGATGATGGTGGACATGGTCGCGACCGAAGGATCGAAGACCGTGCCGATCTGGCGATAGAGAACGATGGGCACCGGCAGGTTCGCGGAATCCGCCAGCCACATCGAAACGGGATAATTGTCGAAAGAAACCATGAAGCAGAAGATCGAGCCGGAGGCGACGCCGGGCGCGATCTGCGGAAAGATCACCCGCGTGAAAGTCTTCCAGCGTGTAGCACCAAGCGTGCGCGCCGCCTCCTCGAGGCTGACATTGACGAGCTGAAGGCTGGTCAGCACCGTGCGGATCACATAGGGCGACGTCACGACGGTGTGGGCGATCAGAAGCTTCAGCTTGGTATCCATCCAGCCATAGCCGGAGAAAAGCTGCAGCAATGCCAGGCCGGTCACCAGCACGGGAAAGATCAGCGGCGAAAGCAGCAGCCCCTTCATCAACGAGCGGCCGATGAATTTTCCACGGGAGAGTGCGAAGGCTGCCGGAACGCCGAGCGCCAGTGAAAGAATGGTGGTCGCCACCGCCAGTGCTGCACTGAAGGTGAGGCCGGCGGTAAATTCCTCGTTCTGCATTACCGCCGCATACCAGCGGAACGTGAAACCCTGCGGCGGGAAGGTGACGAAATAACTGTCGGAAAACGAGATGGCGACGACGAGGATGATAGGAGCCAGGATGAAGACCATCATGGCGGCGGTGATCGCATAAAGGACGATCGCGGGAGTGCCGGTCAGCTTGTTGTTCATGACGCGCTTGCCTTGATACGACGCCCGCCGAGCAACCTCATCGAAACGGCGTTGATCAGAATGACGATGAAGACGAGGATGGTGGCAATCGTGGCGCCGAACGGCCAGTCATAGACCGCGAGAACCTGCTGTTCGACCATGTTGCCGAGCATCTGCGAGCCGGGACCGCCGATCAGGGCAGGAATGACGTAGGATGCGGAAGCGAGCGAGAACACCAGCGTGAAACCCGCTAACAGACCGGGAAGGCTGAGCGGGAAGGTGATCCTCAGGAACACTTTCCATGCCGGCGCGCCCAAAGTCCTGGCGGCCTGCTGCAGATTCGGATCGATCTTTCCGAGAGCCGAGGACAGCGGCAGCACCATCATCGGGAAGAAAATGTGCAGGGAGCCGATAACCACGGCGGCATCCGAAAACAGCAGCGTCATGGGACTGTCTATGATGCCCAGATTCATCAGAACGTAGTTCAAAAGGCCGGTCGGACCGTTGCCGAGAATGAGCTGCCACCCATAGGCGCGCACCACGACGCTGACGGCAAGCGGCGCGATCACGATCAACGTGATGATACGGGTCGTGACGATATTGCCGCGCACGAGAACGGTCGCAACCGGATAGGCCAGTATCGCCGCAAGAACCGAGGTGATCAGGCTGATGCGGATCGTCGCCCAGAGGACCTTCTGGTAAAGATCCACCTCGAAAAACCTGACATAATGGGCAAGCGTGAAGGGGGAACCGATCAGCCCCTGCGAATTCTGGGTCATGACGCTGAAGCTCATCAGCCGAACCGCCGGCCAGAAGAAAAAGATCAGCAGAAAGATCAGCAGCGGCAGGATGAGGATGCCGGGCGAAAACAGCCGACGCTCGAGGGCCTTCCAGCCGGAAACTCCACGGCGTGGCGGGGCATGTGGTTCCATGATCGCAATATCCGACATCTATACTCCCGTCGCGTTGAATACGGCACGAGGCATCGCTTTGAGCCGAACGAGATCGTCCAGGCCCTATGACTAGAATTTGCTGGGTGTGCTCCCTGTCGAGGCATCCGGTCTTTTGCCGGCGCCTGTCGCATATTTCTGCATTTTCGCGCCGGTTACCTCTTTGGGTAACATTGCCCGACGCGTCGTTCCCTTGTTGTTGCGCCAAGCTTAGGGGCTAAGCCGACGGGCTGCATAATATTTTATTCCTCTGAGGTCATCGCATACGCATATGGACTGCCCACCCCATTTTGGTGGCGATGCATCAAAATCCCGTATGACCTCACATCGAAGTCGTATTGGGGAAACGGCCGAAAATTCCCGTAACCTCCTTGTCATGCACTGGCGTCGCGACGATGCCTGTCTTCACCGTTACAATCGGAAATAATCCATGCCCACCATCGCCCAACGCCTTAACAACGTCACCGTGTCAGCTTCGCTCGCCATGACCCAGAAAGCCCGCGATCTTGCCGCTCAGGGCATCAAGGTCATCAGCCTGTCATCCGGCGAACCGGATTTCCCGACCCCTGCCCACGCGGTCGAGGCGGCGCATGCGGCGGCCCTTGCCGGCGACACGAAATATCCGCCCGCCGACGGAACGCCGGCGCTACGGGCCGCGATCCAACGGAAGTTCAAGCGCGACAATAATCTCGATTACGATCCGAGCCAGATTCTGGTGGCGGGCGGCGGCAAGCAGATCATCTTCAACGCCATCATGGCCACCTGCGACCCGGGCGATGAAGTCGTCATTCCCGCGCCGTCCTGGATCAGCTATGCCGATATCGTGAAGTTCGCGGGCGCCGTGCCCGTGCCGGTGGTTTGCCCGGAGAATAACGGTTTCCGCCTGCGCGCCGAAGATCTCGAAGCCGCCATTACCCCGAAGACCAAGTGGCTGCTTTTCAACTTCCCCAATAACCCCACGGGCGCCGCCTGCTCCCGCGCGGAAATGAAGGAAATCGCCGAGGTCATGCTGCGGCACCCGCATGTCTGGATCATGACCGACGACATGTATGAGCACCTGATCTATGACGACTTCGAATTCTGCACCATCGCCGAAGTCGAGCCGCGCCTCTATGATCGGGTCCTGACCGTCAACGGCGCATCGAAAGCCTATGCCATGACCGGCTGGCGTCTCGGCTTCTGCGGCGGCCCGAAGGATCTCATCAAGGCCATCAGCAACGTCAATACCCAGAACAGCGGCGGTGTCGCAACCATCGTGCAGGCTGCCGCCGTCGCGGTTCTCGACGGCCCGCAGGATCTGCTGAAGGAGCGCGCCGATATCTACAAGACGCGTCGCGACTTCGTGCTCGGCAAGCTTTCGGAAATCGAGGGGCTTCGCTGCCACAAGCCGGAAGGCGCCTTCTATATCTTCCCGAACATTGCCGCGCTGATCGGCAAGACGACGAAGGGCGGCACGAAGATCGAGAACGATACCGATTTCGTCATGGCGCTTCTCGCCGAACATCATGTTGCGACAGTGCAGGGTGCGGCCTATGGCCTGAGCCCCTTCTTCCGGCTTTCTTATGCCACCAGCATGGAGAACCTTGCCGAAGGCTGCGCCCGCATCGCCGAATTCTGCAATGGAATGAAATAGGGAGAACAGCATGTTGGGAGGAAGTGGCCGTGTCATCATGGTTTCCGGCGCATCGCGGGGCCTTGGCCTTGCGATCGCCAAAAGGCTTCACGAAGCCGGTTTTACCGTCGCGGCGGGAGCGCGAAATCCGGCCGCCGTTGCGGTGAAGGACCGGCTTTCGGCCGATCGCTACGATGCGGAAGAGGCTGGCTCGGCAGAGGCCTGGGTTGAGGCGGTTGCCGCCAGATATGGCCGGATCGACGGGCTGGTGAATTGCGCCGGCATCAACCCCAAAGTCAAAGTCATGGATACGGGCGAAGAAAGCCTCGACCAGATGTGGCGCATCAACGTCAAGGGTCCGCTGAGGGTCACGCGTGCCGCCATTCCCCATCTCGTAAAAACCGGACAGGGCAGGGTCTTCAATGTCGCCTCGCTGGCGGGACGCCGCGTGGGGTCGAATGTGGGTTATGCGATGACGAAATTCGCCGTCGTCGCCCTCACCCATGGTATCCGGCAGGAGTTGTGGGACAGCGGCGTGCGTGCCACCGCGCTTTGCCCCGGCTATATCGCAACCGATATGACCGTTGGCGAAACGGAAGTCAGCCGCGAGGATATGACCCAGCCGGACGATCTCGCCGAAATGGTGGAAACCCTGCTCCGCCTGCCGAACAATCTTTCGGTGGCGGAATTGCTGGTGAATTGCCGCAAGGAAGCAATGCTTTGATCTTTTCTGCGCGCGGCACCGACAAACGATGCTGCGCGTGGCTTTAAAACCGGCCTGACACTTCTATTTCAGGGTCTCCGCCAGTTGCAGCAATATCTCCTTCACGGCAAGCGCCGGCTCGGAGAGCGGCGTATTGTCCGATACGCAGAAGGACAGCGTTTCCTCGATCATCGGGCTGGCGATCTGCCTGACGACGATGTCCTCATTGGATTCCGCCACGATACGGTCGGCGATGGCCTTGGGCGTTATGGTCGCGCCAAGCCCTGCATCCACGCCGCGCGCGATGGTCCTTACCGATTCCAGCTCCGCCATCACGATCAGATCTTTGCGGCTGCGGGTGAAGGCAAGATTGATGGCGCGGCGCACGAAATTATAGGTCGGCGGCAGAAGGAAGGGCAAAAACGCCAGATCGGCGACCGTGATCGGCGCATCGCCCGGTTCCACGCCGAAGCTGCGATGTACGACCAGAACGAATTCCTCACGCAACAGCGGCGTGAACTTGACACCCCGGATCGGCCCGACGCCGTGGATCAAACCCATTTCCAGACGGCCGTTCATGATCATCTGGCTATAGGGCTGGCTGACGCTTTCGGTGATGTGCAGCAGAATGCCGGGATGAAGCCGCTTGGTTTCCTCCATCAGACGCAGCGAAAGCGTGGCGGCG
This sequence comes from Agrobacterium sp. 22-223-1, assembly GCF_053522385.1. NCBI lineage: Bacteria > Pseudomonadati > Pseudomonadota > Alphaproteobacteria > Hyphomicrobiales > Rhizobiaceae > Agrobacterium > Agrobacterium sp. 22-223-1. Next base: position 130,402 of record NZ_JBNWCN010000002.1, on the reverse strand, counting down.
CTGCTGAAGGGCGCAAGACCCACCGATACCTTGCCGGAAAGCACAGCGCCCGCTTCGAGCGCCTCCGCCTGCGCCTGCTCCATCTGCCGCAAAATGACCTGCGCATGCCTGTAGACGACCTTGCCGGCATCGGTCATGACCACGCCCTGCTGGCTTCGGGTCAGCAGTTTCTGGCGGAAATGCTCCTCGATGCTTGCCAATTGCTGGCTGAGCGCCGGCTGGGCAATATGCAGCACATCGGCCGCTCTTGTTATGCTACCCATATCGACAATCGTGATAAACGATTTCAGGCGCCTGATATCCATCTGCTGTTGATCATCCCATTACTTGCTTGCAGGAAATAAGATGCTCAATTTGCAGACAAAGTCCATCTTCCATTTCCCCGCCGTGCCCATCGGTGCTGATGGACACAGCCGCTCAGGGCGCCCAATCAGGCCGCCTTCAGAGACCCCCGATGCACACCTGTTCCCTGACCGAGCTCAAACTGACCGAGCAGCCGGTTCAGCGCATCGACCTCCGTTGCCAGCGTGTGGCTTGCGGCGGTCATCTCCTCGACCATCGCGGCATTTTTCTGCGTGTCCTGATCCATCTGGTTAACGGCGACGTTGATCTGCTGGAGGCCGGATGACTGTTCCTGCGCGGATTCCACGATCGCGGCGACGTGCTGGTTGATCTCCTGCACTTCGGCAACGATGACATCGAGCGCCTTGCCTGTATCGCCGACAAGATGTACGCCCTCTTCGACCTGCTGGTTTGACTTGGTGATCAGCGACTTGATTTCCTTCGCCGCAGCGGCGGAGCGTTGGGCAAGCTCGCGCACTTCCTGCGCCACCACGGCAAAACCCTTGCCCGCCTCACCGGCACGCGCCGCTTCTACCCCGGCATTCAGCGCCAGCAAATTCGTCTGGAAGGCAATCTCATCGATCACGCCGATGATGCTGGAAATTTCGTTCGACGATTTTTCGATCCGCTCCATCGCCATCACGGCCTGACGCACGACCTCACCCGACCGTTCCGCGCCGATGCGCGTGCGGGAAACCAGCCGGCCCGCCTCATGCGCACGGTTCGCGGCGTCTTTTACCGTTGTCGTAATCTCTTCAAGGGCCGCAGCGGTTTCTTCAACGGCCGCCGCCTGCTGCTCCGTTCGCCGCGCCAGATCATCGGACGCCGACTTGATTTCATTGGCGCCGGCGTCGATGCCGGAGGCGTTTTCCGATACCCGCAGAAGCGCGTCCTGCAATTTCCCGGCCGAGCCGTTGAAATCGCCACGCACCGCGTCGAGCTGCTCGACAAAGGGATTGTCGATACGGCAGGAAAGGTCGCCGTCAGCGAGCTTCGCCAGCGCATAAGCCAGGCTGTCGACGGCAAAGCGGATGCTGACCGCCTCATCGACGGCCCTGCGTTCCCGGGCAGCACGCTCTTCTTCGCCAAGCGTGCGGTTGGTCTCGGCCTCCTGTTCCAGCGAGGCCTTCTGTCGATTGTTTTCGCGCAGAACATCGAGAGAGCGGGCAAGATCGCCGATTTCGTCCCTTGTCCCGATATCCTTCAGTGTCAGATGAAGATTTCCCTGTGCAATCTTGGCGGTCTCATCGATGATGTTTGCAATGCGCCCGATGAACCGCCGCGCGATGAACCATCCCGCCAGGGCCAGCAGCACGGTGGCCGTCACGATGGTCAAAGCGGCGTCACGCATCATGGCATGCAGCTGCGCAAACACCGTTTCTTCCGGCACCGAGATGATTGCGTACCATTTCATGTCCTGGGTAAGCATGACGGGCAAGGCGATGGCGAAGGACGCCGTTCCATCCTGCGCGGTGATCTCGCGCTCCGCACCGGGATTTGCAATCAACTGGTCCCAGCCAGCGGTCTGCGCACCGCCGTCCGCGAGGCTTTTTCCCATGATCGCCGCATCGGGATGACTGATGATCTTGCCGCCGCCGCTGACTAGGCTGACGAAACCTGTTCCCATGGGCCGCACCGCCGAAAGCGCCTTGCTTGTTTCATCGAGCGACAGGTCGAGGCCGGCGACCCCCTGAGGTTTACCATCGACCATGACCGGCTTGGCAATCGAGGTAATCAGGACTTCCTTGCCGTCGATTGCATAGGAATAGGGCTCGACGACAACCGTTTTCTTCAGGGTGAAGGGCAATTGATAATAATCGCCCGGGCCTGCGGTGGCATAGTCCGTCAAAGCGGTGTTGCCTATTTTGCCCCCGCTGCGCACCCAATAGGGTATGTACCGGCCGGTCGCGTCATGCCCTTCCCTGTTGGCGAAATCCGCATCCTTGCCGTCAAACGCGTTTGGCTCCCATCCGGTCCAGAGACCGAGCACATCGGGGTTGTTTGCCAGCATGTGGTGAATGATCTGATCGGCCTTACCACGATCGGCATCGCCTGACTGCTTCATCGATTCCAGAACCGAGGCGAGGCTGTTGACGATATGGATCGTGCCGCCGATATTCTTTTCGGTCGCCAGGGCTTCGCTATGGGCGATCTGCCGCATACGCTCGAGATTGTTGGCCCTGGTATCCTCAATGGACCGATAAAGCAGCATGGCCGAGGCCGCGATTGTCGCAAAGACGCCGCATGCGGCGACCGCAAAAATATTCCGACCCGTTGTCGATTTAAAAAGCATATCCCATCCCCCAAAACTATGCTGCGACGGTGGCGAGAGTTACGGGTGCGTGCGCAACTGTTGGCGACCGGGCTGGAGGGTGAGATTAAGAAGTTATGTTTAAAATTTACTTTCAATTCTATTTTTCAAGCGCCATAAACAAACATCAATACTTTATAAAGTTGCAATATTAAAGTATATACAAACTATTGCGCGATATCCTCACCCCCTGCACAGATACTTTCTCTCTGCGCAGGGGCTCTGATTGATGCGGGGCGCGCGATTGCGCCCTGCAGAAACCGGAGACTATTGCGGTAACCGCAAAGCGCTCCAGAAGCCACGCAACTGCGCGGTCAATTCTGCATAGAGACCGTAGCGCCGCCCATAGTGCGAGACTTGCGCAGCATCGGGCCGGTAAGCATTCGCAACCCGTGTCATCGCCGCAACCGCCTCCTCATAATCAGGATAAAGCCCAATCGCCACGGCCGCGCCAATGGCCGCGCCGAGCGCGCCCGTCTCGCGGGCTTCCGCGACACGCAGGGGAATTTCCAGAACATCCGCCATGATCTGCGGCCAATGCTGGCTGCGGGAACCGCCGCCGGACATCACGGCGCTTTCCACCGGCAATCCCGCTTCGCGCAGGACGCCGATATGGCGGCGATGTTCGAAACACACCCCTTCGAACAGGGCCCGCAGCATGTGACCTTCGCCGTGCCATCCCGCGAGGCCGTAAAAGCCGCCACGAAATTCCGCACCCAGCCGCGAGCCGAAAATGAACGGGTGAAAGAACGGATCGTCGGCGCGCGGTGTGACCGAGCCGACCAATTCGTTGCAGCGCTCGAAAGCATGGTCGCCATGGTCGCCGCGAACACGGTGCACGTACCATTCGAGGTTGGCGGCGGAGGTGGCGCTGGATTCGATATTGACATAGCGGTCACGGCCGAAGGTGGTGACCATGAAGACATCGGGACTGATGACCGGCTTGTCCGCGAAAACCTGATTGATGCTCCAGGTGCCGGCGATGATGGAAGCTTCCCCGGCATTGATGACCCCCGACCCCATGGCACTGGAGACCACATCGAAGAAACCGCCGATGACGGGCGTGCCTTCGGACAGTCCCGTCATAGCCGCAGCCTCGCCCGTCACCTGGCCAACGATGTCAGCCGATTCCACGCGACGGGGGAAGAACTCGAACGCGTCCTCAAGATCGTAAAGCGACAGAAGCTCGCGGTCGAGCCGCGCTTCCGGCAAGGCAAGCAGCCCCGCGCCACTGAGATCGGAAATATCGTTGGCAAGGCACCCCGTCAGGCGGAAATTGACGAAATCCTTGCAGAACAGGACCGTACCGGTCCGGGCATAGAGATCGGGGGCATGTCGCTTCACCCAAGCCAGAAGGCTGGGTGTTTGCGCAGGCCATGGCCGCTGCAGGCAACGGGCCTGCAATTGCGCTCCGCTTTTCCGGTCAAGCTCGGCCGCCACATCGGCAGCACGGCTGTCGAGCGACTGGATGCCGATCAGGGGCTGCCGGTCCTTGTCCAGAAGGTAAAGGCCATTGCCGTGGCCGGCGCAGCCCACTGCCAGGATGCTGCGGGGATCGACGGACGATTTCACCAGAAGCTGGCGGATCGCCTCGCAGCCGTTCCGCCATAATTCCTCGAGATCGCGCTCGACGTAGCCAGGCTGCGGAAATGTCGACTGTCCGTCGATGGCGTGTTGCGCAACCTGCCGGCCTTCCGTGTCGAACAGCACGGCCTTGATGACCGTGTTGCCGACATCGAGACCCAGTATGTGATTTTTGTCAGCCACGATTATAGATATCCCATGCTTCCTCGCCACCCGCACCCTGATGGATGATGGCCATCAACGCCGCAACGACGGCCTTGGGATTGTCGTGCTGGTAAATATTGCGCCCGTAAACCATCCCGTTCGCACCTTCGGCCACTAGAGCCGCCGATTTCGTAAGCACGTTACGCAAGTCCTCACGTCCCCCACCCCGCACCAGCACCGGGCACCGCGCGGCTTCGATCACCTTGTGAAAATCATGCGGATCGCTGGTCGGATCGGCCTTGATGATATCGGCTCCCATTTCCGAGGCAAGGCGTACCAGCGTGACGATCTTTTCGGCGTCGCCATCCACCTGATAACCGCCGCGCACATCATTGGGCAGCATCACCAGCGGCTCGATCATCAGCGGCATACCGAAACGATGGCAATCTGCCCGCACGCGGCTGATGTTTTCGACGCATTGACGAAACAGCTCCGGCTCATCCGGCAGCATGAACAGGTTCACGACGACGCAGGCGGCGTCCATTTCCAGCGCACCGATGATCGGGTCCTGATGGTTCTGGAGCTGCGACCACATGGTTCTGTGGCGCGTGGAATTGTAAGGGTTACCCATGTCGATACGCATGACGAGGGCCGGCTTGTCGCGCTCCGGCCTCTGCTGCAGCAGATCCGCCTGCCCATAGGCCATCTGTATGGCATCGGGACCGGCCTCGACCAGCCTGTCCACGGTCTGCGCCATATCCTCCAGCCCGACAAGGAAGCTCGGCTCGTTGCAAACCCCGTGATCGATGGCCACATCCAGGCAGCCGCCATTGCGGAACAGCCGGTTCATGCGCGCCTTTTTCGAAATCCGCATCATCATGCATTCTCCTTGCATCTGTGTTGAAGCATTGCCGGCGTGACCCCATAAAAAGTCTCCAGCTCATGGATAAGCCGCTGCCGTTCCGCCGCCGCCTGGGTGGCCGGCCAGCCAAGCTCGCGGGCCGCAACGGCGAGGATCGCGTCGATCAGATCGGCGTCGATGACGCCGGTGATGGCGAGCGTCGTGCGCCGCAGGGCGAGATCGGTCAGGTGTCGCACGTGTTCGAAGCGGATCAGCCAGACCACCTCCGCGGCCGTGATCGGCGATTTTTCTGAAAGCCGCACATCATCCGCACGGCCCCGGCAAAAGCCCATCAGATCGAAGGCACGGGAGCCGTAAGCCAGAGCCAGATGCTCCGCCCGGTCTCCGGCAATCGAAAATTCCTCCGACAGCAAGGCGGGCAGGGTGCTGGCACCGGTGGGAAAATTCCTGCCGCCGCCGATCGGGCGGTCCATGGTGCCGGTCAGCCGCCGGCGTCCAAGAAAGGCCAGAACCTCGTCGGTCACCTGTTCGCCAAAAGCCCTGAAAGTGGTCCACTTGCCGCCGATCATGCAGAGCTGCGGTGGATCGCCCGCAACGCGGTGGATGAAATGGCTGCGGGAAATTCTTCCGGTAAAGGCGGCGTCGCTGCGCGGCAGCGGGCGTATGCCGCTGAAACTGAAGACGATGTCGGAATGGGTAATGGCAATCTGCGGAAAGACCTGCCGGATCGCGTCCAGAATATAATCCCGTTCCTCGGGCTCGCAGCGCACCCGCTCGGGGCGATCCACCTTGATATCGGTTGAGCCTGCGAGAACCCGGCCGAGATAGGGAAAGAGGATACAGACGCGATTATCGTCATTCTCGAAGAAGATCATATGGCCGTTCAGGGCCTTCAAAAGCGCCTCGTTGGCAATGATCAGATGCGATCCCTTGGTTCCGGAGACGGTCGGTTTTGCTGTCTCCGCCGGGGGTGCAGCCAGCGCGCCAATCGTCTCGTCGATCCAGGCGCCGGTCGCATTGACGACGATCCTTGGGCGGATGGGCAGGGCTTCATCCACGCCCTCCAGTCGAAGACGATACTCGTCACCGAGACGGACAAGCTCCGCATAGTTGAGCGCAATGCTTTGCGGCGCATCGGCACGGGTGTCGATCAGAAGCTCCAGAGCCAGCCGCTCGGGCTGGCTGATCCACGCATCGTAATAGGTGGCCGAGTACCTGATCTCCGGCGTCAAATCCGGCCAATGCTGCAAAGTCCCGTGCGCACCACGAAAAGCGTGACGGGGCAGGATACGGTTTTTGCGGGTGACGAAATCATAGAGCATCAGACCCGCCTTGATGGCGAGAGCGCCCCGGCTTGCGGGTTTTCCGCCGGAACCGGCAAAGGTTGCCGCCGCGTTGAACAGGCCGCTGAAAGTCGAAAAGATCGGGATCGTGGTCGGCAGCGGATGAACCATATGCGGCGCAAGCCTGAGAAGCGCATCCCGCTCGCGCAACGATTCTGCCACGAGGCCGAATTCACCGTTTTCGAGATAACGCAGGCCACCATGGATCATGCGTGAGGGTGCGGCGCTGCAACCGGAGGAGAAATCGTTGCGCTCGACCAGCAGCACCCGCAGCCCCTGCAAGGCGAGATCGCGATAGGCGGCAATTCCGTTGATACCGCCGCCGATAACGACGGCATCGAAATCACCATCGAGCCGGATACGGCGCAGAGCGTCCTCGCGAAAACTGGGCATAGAAATACCGTTCGCCGGCTGATGACCAGCGTCCCAATGTTGTTGACCGTTTAAAACGACGTGAGAGACGGGACGAAAATGATGCGCTGTTCGCCTGAAGTCCCGTCTCAGCCTACATAATCAGGTATCGAGCCCCACAAGATGCTCCGCGACACCGGCGCTGATGAGCGCCAGCTCACTCTCCGTGAGGCGAAGACGTGCGGCCGCGGCGTTTTCGACCGCCTGAGCCGGATCGCGCGCGCCGCACAGCGAGAATGTTATGCCCGGCTGGGCAATCGTCCAGGCAATCACCACCTGTGCGACCGAAGCTCCATGGGCAGCCGCCACCGGTTCCAGCACGCCCATCAACCGCGCGATTTTCTGACGGTTCGCCTGGCTGAAGCGCGGGTTGCCGTGGCGCTGGTCGTCTTCCGCAAAGACCCGTTCAGGCCCGACCTTGCCCGAGAGGAGACCGAGCGCCAGCGACGAATAGCTGAGGACCGAGACATCATTCTTTCGGCAAAGCGGCAGCAGCGTCGTCTCGATATCGCGCTTCACCATGGAATATTCTTCCTGAATGGCATCCAGCGCGCCGGTGGCGATATAAGCCTCAAGATCGCCGGGCGAGACGTTGCTTGCCCCGATGGAGCGGATCTTCCCCTCCTCTTTCAGCCGCACCAAAGCCCCGACCGTCTCGGCAATCGGCGTCGTGGCGTCCTGCCAATGGGTCACGTAATGATCGATATAGTCGGTTCCGAGCCGTTTCAGGCTCTCTTCGACCTCGTGCCGGATGGAAGCGGCACCGAGATAACGGTAAACGGGCTTGCCATCCTGATGGAAGAAATAAGCACCCTCATTCACATGCCAGACGAGCCCGCATTTGGTGACCAGCACCACCTTCTCGCGCCTGCCGGCAATTGACTTGCCAACGATGGTTTCCGCAAGCCCCATGCCATAGGCTGGTGCCGTATCGATCAGGGAAATACCCGCATCGATGGAGGCCTGGATGGCGGCGATGGATTGCCGCTCGTCGGTGCCGCCCCACATCCAGCCGCCGATGGCCCAGGTGCCGAGCCCCACGGCGGATGCGCCGATGCCGCTTCTGCCGATCGTCCGGGTCAATATTGCATTGTCCGTCACGCGGTTTCCCCTCCTTCATGATCCAGTAAATAGCCGGCTATCGCCTCGTCCACGACGAGCGAGGTCAGATAGCGGCCGGCAAGCGTGGCCGCCACCGGTCCGGCCTTGATGGCGCCTGCCGCCACACCGATAATATTCGGGCACCGGGCAAGCTGCCCGGGGTCCAGCGCCACCACGCGCGAGTTGAGATCGATGCGCGCCAGTTGCCCGTCCGCCATGGTGAGATGGGCGAGAAACTCGCCGGCAATGCCCGCATCCACCAGCGCCTGCCCACCACGGGCCGCATCCGGCAGAAGATCGTAATAACCGGAGCCGGGAGCCTCCACGGAGCCGATGCCGACCAGCGCCACCTGCGCCTGCCGGGCCAGATCGAAGACCTCGCGGATCGATGCGACATTCATCAGCAGATCGCGCTGTTCCTCATCCTCGGCAAACAACGGTGCATGAACGAGCGATGCGCTGCCGCCGAGTTTCTCCGCCAGTTGCGTGGCGAGATGATTGACATCCGTATAGTGCTTGCCCTGCACGCCGCCGGTCAGCGGCACCACCCGCACATCGAAACGACGCTCCGCCTCCAGATTGTCGACAACGGCACTCACCGCCTTGCCGCCGGTAATCGCGATCACATCGCCGTCACGAATGGTTTCCAGCAAGTGGTTGGCGGCCACCCGACCCACCATCTGCAAGGCGGTTTCCGGATTATCGGAGACCGTCGGCGTCACCACCGACTGCCTGAGGCCGAAACGGCGGGTGATCTCGTTTTCGAGGTCCACCAACCTCTGATAAGGACTGGCGATGGTGATCTTCACCATGCCCGCCTTGCGGCCGGCCGCAATCATGCGGTTCACCTTGGTATGGGAAAGATTGAGTCGCTCGGCGATTTCCGACTGCTTCACACCCTCGATGAAATGCAGCACCAGGACGGAATACATCTGTCTCTGTTGATCGAAATCGTCCTTGATATCCAGCATGGTCGTCTTTCTCCAGTTACCCTCGGGTGAGCGAAGGGCGCTCAACGGCGGCGCCTGACCAGATAGTGGTCGAACAGGACCGCAGTCAGCAATATGCTGCCCCTGATGATGTCCTGCCAGTAGACAGACACATTGAGCAAGGCAAGCGAACTGGAAACCACCGAAAGAAGGATCGCCCCAAGGATCGCGCCGAGAATGGTGCCCGAGCCGCCCGAAAGGCTCGCGCCGCCGATGACCGCCGCCGCAATCACGTTAAGTTCCATGCCGACGCCGAAGCTGGGCTGGGCAGAACCGAAGCGGGCCATATAGATAACACCTGCAACACCGCACAACATCGAACAAAGCGTGGTGGTGGCAAACACCACCCGGCCGACGCGGATACCGGAATAGGCCGCGGCCTTCGGATTGCTGCCGGTATAGAACACTTTGCGGAAGGCGGTCGTGCGCCGCAGCAGCAGATCGAAAGCAACAACCACCACCGCGAAGATAATCAGCACCAGCGGAATGCCGCCAAGCGCGCCCTGACCGATGAACTTGAATTCCGGCGGCAGGGAATAGAGCCCAAGCGGCCGCCCGCCCGTCGCCAGCAGGCACACACCGCGCGCAATCACCATGACGCCCAGCGACACGATGAAATGATGCAGACCGATCACCGTCGTCAGGAATCCCATGGCCATGCCGATCAAGGTCGTAAGGCAGATCGCCAGTCCCGCCGCCACCCATGGGTCGACGCCATTGAGAAACAGCCAGCCAGCCGCCACCATCGCAAGTGCGGTGACGGAGCCGACCGAAAGGTCGATACCGCCAGAGATCAGCAGGATCGTCATGCCCACCACGACGATGCTTTCGATGGCGAAGACCATGGCCATGGCCCGCAGATTGTCCACGGTCAGGAAATACGGGGATATGAAAGACATCACTGCAAAAAGCGCGAGGATGATGACGATCAGCCCGGTTTCCCGCGCCTTGAGCGCCGGCTCCCACCAGGCGGTGCGGCGAACCGCCGTCTCAGCTATGCCCGAAGGTGTTTCCGATGTTGCCATTTTCCCGCTCCCTCAGGCCCTTTCCGGGCTATGCACAATATTGATCGATGCGAGCTGCATGATCTTTTCCTCCGTCATGTCGTCGCCCTCGACCTCACCCGTGATGCGCCCCTCGCGCACGACCAGCACGCGGTCGCTGACGCCGATGAGTTCCGGCAGCTCCGAAGAGATGACGACCACACCGACCCCCTCACGCGCCAGTTCCCGGATCTGGCGATGGATTTCGGCCTTCGCGCCCACATCAACCCCGCGTGTCGGCTCATCCAGAAAGATGACCTCCGGCTCCACCGAGAGCATCTTCGCCAGCGCCACCTTCTGCTGGTTGCCGCCGCTCAGGGTCGATACCGCATCGCCGATGCTGTTCGCCCGCAATTTCAGCCGGCGTCCCAACTCATCGGCGCGCTTCATTTCTTTGCGCCGTTCGATGAAGCCCATGCCGTTCGACACCCTGCCGATATCGAGCGCGGAGACATTCGAGGCAATGGACATATTGAGGAAAAGCCCGTCCCCTTTGCGATCCTCGGACAGATAGACCAGCCCCTCGCGGATGCTGTCGCGATAATCCTTGAGCCTCAGCGGCCGGCCGCGCAGCGTAACCTCGCCTCTCGGCTTCCCCTCCAGCCGGCAAACCGCCCGGGCGATCTCGCTTCTTCCCGCACCGATCAGCCCGGCAAGCCCCAGAATTTCGCCGCGGTGCAGATCGAAATCGACATCGAAAACCCGCTTTCCTTCATTCAGGCCCCGAACCGAGAGAATGACGTCATCCGATTTTTCATCCTCCGAAAGCTTTGGCGGGTAGAGCTTGTCGAGCACCCGTCCCACCATGCTGTTGACGACTTCCTCGGGGGAGATATCGGCAATATTCTCCGTCCTGATATGGCAACCGTCGCGCATGACGGTGATGCGGTCGCAATGTTCGAAAATCTCGGCCATACGATGCGAGATATAGATGATGGCAATGCCCCGTTCCGCCAGCCGGTGCATGATCCTGAAAAGCGTCTGCGCTTCGGTTTCGGTCAAAGCCGCCGTCGGCTCGTCGAGGATCAGGATGCGGCAATCGAGTGTCAGCGCCTTGGCGATTTCGACGATTTGCTGTTGCGAAATCGACAGGTCGCCGGCCCGACGGGCGGGGTCGATATCACCGATTTCCCGCAGCACAATTGCGGCCCGCTTTTCGAGATCGCGATAGTTCATGAACCAGGAGCGGCTCTGACCCGTCTGCGACATAAACATGTTCTCGGCGACCGAAATCTCCGGGCAGAGCGCGATCTCCTGATGCACGAAACCGATGCCGAGCCGGTTCGCCGCATTGGGCGAGGATATCTTGACCGGTTTGCCATCCAGCACGATTTCTCCGCCATCCGGCTGCAGAATACCGTCGATGATATGCATCAGCGTCGACTTGCCGGCGCCGTTTTCACCGGCCAGCGCATGGATTTCGCCGCGCCGCAACTCGAGTGCCGCATTGCGGAGCGCCCGCACGGGGCCGAACGCCTTGTGAATATTCGTCATGCTGAGGATGACCTCACCCATAACGCCCTCCCGAACCTGCTTCCCCTTGTGGCCGGCGAGGCGCAAACCTCGCCGGGTCCAGAGCGACGCGTCAGCGCCCTTTCATATAGTCGTTGAGATCGAAGGAAGCGGCGTTCGCCTTGGTGATGACAGCGAAACCATTGTCCATCGAAGGAACCTGCATCGGGTTGAAGCCGGAAACCTTGTAGTCGTTAAACGGGTCGATCAGGTCCGAATGGGCGCCCAGAAACGTGTTCATGAAACCCATGAAGCCCTGAACGCCCTGATTGGGATTGATGGACATGTAGATATTGCCCTGCTTGATGTGCTCCAGCGTGGCCGGGGTGATATCCGCATGCAGGATCAGGACCTTCTTCTTCGCCTCAAGGACCGCAGCCGTCGCGCCTTCGGCCGAACCGGCTTCGGGAATCCACAGGGCACCCAGATTGGGATTGGCCTGCAACAATGCGCCGACAGCCTGGTAGGCAAGGTTCGAATCCTGATTGGTCGCCTGGCGGCCGACCAGCTTCATCTGCGGATAGGTGCGCCCCATATAGTCGATGAGGGCCGTGACGCGCAGATCGTGATTGCTTTGTCCCGGATTTTCCAGAACGGCATATTCACCTTTTTCGCCGAGCTTCTTGACGATTTCGTCAGCCGCAAATTTCGCCTCGGCAACATTGTCCGAGGTAATATAGGCGGTGCGCTTCGACTTCGGCGAATCCGCCGCAAAAGTCGTCACTGAAACGCCGGAGCCGATTGCCTTGTTGATCGGTTCGATAAAGGGATCGGCCTGCATCGGGTGCAGCAGGATGCCCTTCGGCTTCTTCACCAGCTCCTGCTCGAAAGATGCGATCTGCTTGGTGATGTCATATTCCGGGGTGCCGGTGAAAACGGCCTCGCAGCCGAGCGCCTTTGCGGCCTGCTTGAACCCCTCGAAGACCGGCACCCAATAGGGGTGACTGGAAACCATGACGTTCATCACATAGGTCTCACCCGGCTCGCAGGCAAACTTGCCCGCAGCAGCGGCCTGCGAACCGGCACCAGCGGCAATCGCCACGGCTAAAACACCCGCGGCAGCGGTCGATTTCAGAAAAGCCAACATATTCCCCTCCCAAGGACAATGACTTAGTCCGCAATAAATTTTATTCGATGTAATTTATTGCATGCGGCTTGGGATAGCCGGAAACCGAGCGGCCGTCAATGCTGTTTGAATTTTATTTTATAGCGTGAAATTTATTTCAGTTCATGCGGTAGGATGGAGAATACGGCTTCTCGTAGGGAGCTTCGACGCAAACCGGGGCGCAAGGCACGGACGCGATGGCCGGCGCCTAATCGGCGCCGAGCAAATAGAGGATGAATTTATAGAGGACATAGGCGCCGACAACGGCGGGAAGAAAGTATATGAAGGGATGGATTATCGCCATATCGAACGCGCCTTTTCCAGATCGACTACGTCGTTGCCAGCTGAACAAAACGAATGGCATCACCGACAGTGGAAAGACTGTCTGCGGCAGCATCGGGAATTTCGATGCCAAATTCCTCTTCGATCTCCATGACGATCTGAACGACCTCAAGCGAATCGGCATTCAGATCTTCGGAAAAATCGGCTGTATCGACTATTTTATCATCAGCTATTCCGAGCTGCTCGCCGATGATTTTCGCCACCCGTTTTCTTATCTCGGACACTGCGGTGTCTGTCGGGACCGAAAAACTCACCATCTCGATTCCGACTTCCTGTTTTCCGTGCCGATGCCATCGGACATCCATCGATAGAAGGCGAAAATGCCTATCGCGAAGACAAAAAGGGATATGAGGCTACCCAGGTTCGACATTGCTCTCTCATTTCTCCCCCCGATAAAATCTAAGCTTCGGAATGAGTGACCTGCAATGAAGATTTTGTAATTTATTGTTGCCCGTAACCGGCTTTTAGGCCGCTCTCTGTCTCGGAACTTTTCCGGCTTTCATGAATTGTATCCGGCTCGCAGGCGCACTCCGGTGACATAGACAATGAAATGGATGCCGGTCCGGCACCACGTAGCGCAGACCGCTTTGGTCTGAACCAAATAGGTCTACGATATCTGACCTAGCCCTGCCGAACGGGCAATGGACAGTAACCTCCAGATTGCACGCACCGAGCCCTAGGCCTTAAAACAGTTCTCCCGATGCCATTGCAAGAAATGTGGATGAGGCCTCTCGAATGACCGAGCTGGCACGATTGCCCGGCCAGACTTGTTAATCAGATGAAAAATGCTTTCCGGATCATTGGCCTGGCGGGAAACGATAATTTCGAGGCTATCGGACAGACCGATCAGCCCGCGGTCGAACATCCAGTGAGCCGTGCCTGAAAGGGCGATACCGTTGCTTATGATGTCGGGACCATTTGCCTCGACAGGACGTATGTGCGCAGCGTCAACTTCTGCCCGCCCGCCGCCATTGATAAGCTTCAGGCCTGTAATTGCGCATCTCTTGTCATAAGCCTGCAAAACCAGCCGGCGAAACAGGCGGTTTCGAACAAGGCGCGAAGAGAGCATCGTGACACGCTCCCGCTCTTCCTCCAAGACGAAGGGCGTCTGAGGTTCGTCTTCGAACGCCAGTAGGCCTCCCGTTTCCTCCGGCTCACCAAGCCGCGGTAATTCCACTTCAAGCTCCGCCAATCCAATAGAGACGATGCGATTAAAATCTGCCGATGATATCGAGCGCACGGCCGCCTGCGCACGGCCGGAAATCCGGCCCTCATCATTCAGCAACCCGCGCTCGACAATTCCATCCTGCCCACCGAACGCAACAGGATTGACAAAGTCGAGGTAGCTTCCTGGCTCGATCAAAGCCAGATACATCCCGGAAGCCTTGGGGTCGGCAATGACTTCGGCTACTTTGGCGACAGCAAAATAACCACGCGTCGCTACAACCTTGCGCGGCTCGTAATAAATGATCCAATCGCCGACGCAGGCTTGCACACGTCCGAGATATTGGCTCGGAAACTGATATTGCTCCGCCGGACTGTCGTCGTAGATTGAATCTGACCGATGAATGAAAACCCCGAATCCCATGTGCGAATATTAGCATCAACGCGACGGGTAAGTGCAACCTGGTTTTGTATTATCAATCAAAATCAGCTGTTATCTCCAGATCGCATCACTCGTTTCTGAGCGTATCCGGGATAGAGTTTGGCAATAGATCGAGGCCCGACGGCGTTTGCCAAAAGCAGCGAAAATTTTCTTCACATCTCTCACGAGAGTCATTCAGCACGCATCTTGCAATTTCGCGTGCCGCCTATAGCGGCACCATGCTCCGTGCCGGAACCAACACATCCTCGCGGAGTACCTCAACTCTTGACATCCCCTCGCAAACCCTGTTTATACGCATAAGCAGCTAATACGAATTAGCAGTCGGCAGGAAACGAGGTTTCGATGGTTAGGCGCTTGACGCAACGGGACATTGCGATCTTCGCGGGGGTCAGCCAGGCGACGGTTTCGCTCGTGCTCAACGAGGCGAAATCCGCTGAGGGCCGTATCCCGCCTGAAACGCGAGAGCGTGTGCTGAAGGCCATTCGGGACACGGGTTATGTGGCGGACCCCATCGCGCGCAGCATGGTCAAGGGCGCCAATCGGATTCTGGGTGTTTTTACCTATCAGCCGGCTTTCCCGATTGCGCAGGCGGATTTCTACACGCCTTTTCTGATGGGGATAGAGGAGGAAGCGGAGAGGTTGGGCTACGACCTTCTGCTGATGACGGCTGCGGCGCGCGACGATAACGGCCGCAAGCGTATCTTCGGGGAAACGGGGCGGCTTCGACTTGCTGACGGATGCCTCATTCTGGGCAGTCAGTTCGACCGCGATGAGCTGGCCCAACTGGTCGCCGGTGACTATCCCTATGTTGCAGTCGGACGTCGTGACGACGCCGGCGGGCCGGTGCGTTATGTTGGCGCGGATTACGTGACAGCCACGCATGCTCTTGTCCGAGAGGCGCTTGCCGCCGGCCATCGCCGCTTCGCCTTTATCGGCGCGACGGGTCCGGCGGAATCCATCAGCGACCGCTGGCGTGGTTTTCTGGCCGCAATCGAGGGCGCAGCGGAGCTGGTCTATTCCCACGAAAGCGAAAATGGCGATCCGGGCGAACAGCTGGCCGCCGTTCGCGCCAGCGGAGCGAGCGTCGTTTTTTTTGCCGAAGTGGCCGAAGCGGTGGTCTTCGACAATCAGGCCCGCGCCCAGGGGGTGAGCGTCCCCGGCGATCTTTCCATCGTGGTGCTGGGCAGCGGCACACGCACGTATACGCTCCGGTCGCAACGCGTCTTCACCTCCTATGCCATCCCCCGCGAAGAGATGGGCCGGCAGGCGACCTCCATGCTGGTCGAAACCCTCACCAGCCCCCCCGGCCCCGTACGGCAGATACTGCTGGGTTGCGACATCGTGGCGGGCGAAACGCTCGGCTCCCCAAATCAAGGCCCAACTTAAGGAAAGAGAACCTGACGTGAGAGAATACAATGCAGATATTCTTGTGGTTGGCGGCGGACTTGGCGGCGTGGCCGCGGCGCTTGGGGCCCTGCGAAACGGCCGCAGCGTTATCCTGACAGAAGCGTTCGACTGGATTGGCGGCCAGCTGACAAGCCAGGCCGTGCCGCCCGACGAGCACAGCTGGGTCGAGCAGTTCGGGATCACGGCCAGCTATCGCGCCCTGCGCACGGGCGTGCGGCAATATTACCGCGACCACTATCCGCTGACGGACGCCGCCCGGGCGGATCTGACGCTCAACCCCGGTGACGGCAATGTATCTCGCCTCTGCCACGAACCACGCGTTTCGCTGGCGGTGATGGAGGCAATGCTTGCCCCTTACGCGGCCGGCGGCAAGCTGACCATCCTCAAGGCCTATGAGCCTATCGCCGCAGACGTCGACGGCGACACCGTGCGGACCGTGACGCTGCGCCATTGCAATACGGGCGATCTCATCTCCTGCTCGGCCCGCTACATTATCGACGCCACCGAATTGGGCGATCTGCTACCGCTGACCGCAACCGATTATGTCACGGGTTTCGAGGCCCAATCCGAAACCGGCGAGCCGAGCGCGCCGGCCGAAGCGCAACCCCACAATCAGCAGGCCGTCTCGATCTGCTTCGCCGTCGATCAGGTTGACGGCAATCATGTCATCGACAAACCCGCCCGGTACGACCACTGGCGTCAGGTTGCCCCCGAATTCTGGGGTGGCCCGTTGTTGAGCTGGGACTCGCCCAATCCCCGCACACTGGAGCGCAGCCGCCGGTTCTTCGATCCCAACCCGGTCGACAACGCAACACGCGACGTTGCCGACCAGCGTCACAGCGCCGGCGATATGAGCCTTTGGATATTCCGCCGTATTGCTGCCCGCCATACATTTCGGCCCGGCGCCTATGCCAGCGATATCTGCCTCGTGAACTGGCCGATGATCGATTATTTCGAGGCACCGATCATCGACGTTACCCCCGAACAATATGCCGAGCGGCTGGCCGATGCGGCAAGCCTGTCCTATTCCATGTTCTACTGGATGCAGACCGAGGCGCCCCGCCCGGATGGTGGCCAGGGCTTTCCGGGCCTGCGCCTGCGCGGCGACATTACCGGCACGGAGCATGGCCTGGCTATGGCGCCCTATATACGCGAAAGCCGTCGCATTCGCGCCCTGACCACGGTGGTCGAGCAGGATCTGTCGCTTGCGGTGCGCGGCGATCGCGGCGCGGTGCATTACCCGGACAGCATCGGTATCGGCATGTACCGCATCGACCTGCACCCCTCGACGGGCGGCAATAATTATATCGATGTCGGCGCCTGCCCATTCGAAATTCCGTTGGGTGCTCTTATTCCCCGCCATAAAACGAACCTGCTGGCCGCTTCCAAGAATATCGGCACCACGCATATCACCAATGGTTGTTACAGGCTGCATCCGGTCGAGTGGAACATCGGCGAAGTGGCCGGCATGCTGGCCGCCTATTGTCTCGACAAGGGCG
Organism: Agrobacterium sp. 22-223-1; assembly: GCF_053522385.1. Taxonomy (NCBI): domain Bacteria; kingdom Pseudomonadati; phylum Pseudomonadota; class Alphaproteobacteria; order Hyphomicrobiales; family Rhizobiaceae; genus Agrobacterium; species Agrobacterium sp. 22-223-1. The sequence continues at coordinate 112,801 of NZ_JBNWCN010000002.1, read as the reverse complement.
AGACCCCGCATGGCGTGCATGCCGATGAAAAGCGGCTGGCGGAGTTCCATACCCATATTGAACGCCAAGGGGTGGAGCGCCATTGGCCTGATATTCGCGGCTATTAGCTAATACGTATAATCTGGGAGGATTATTATGCGCAGCAGTATAGTGAAAATTGCAGTGGCCGGTTTTCTGGTCACATCCGGGCTGGTTTCGCCGGCTTTGTCGCAGGAATTGCGGATGGCCATCTGGAGCGCCAACGAAGCTCATCTGGCCCTGTTCAACGAGATCGCCGATGAGTTCGAGGCGAGCCATCCCGGCGTCAAGATCACCTACGATTCGCTTGCCTACGAAGGCTATGCGACCACTCTGACCACCCAGATCGCCGGCGGCAATCCCCCCGATCTGGCCTGGCTGTTCGACACGACCGCGCCCGACTTCATGGCGGCAGGGGCGCTTTATCCCCTCACCGAAACCTTTGCCAATACCGAAGGTTACGACATGGGCGACTTCCCCCCGGCAACGCTCACCGCCTGGTCGTATGAAGGGGTACAATATCTCTATCCGTTCTCGACATCGCCCTTCGGCGTCTTCGTCAACAACGACATGATCCGGGCGGCAGGCGCAAAGACGCCCGCCGAGATGATCGCTGCCGGCGAATGGAACTGGGACAATGCCATTGCGACGGCCGCAAAAGTCGCGACGACCGGCAAACAGGGATTGATCATTCGTGATTTTGAATACAAGGCGTGGGAGAATCTTGCCGAAGTCTATACCGGCTGGAATGCCTATCCCTGGTCGAAGGATACCAAGTCCTGCGCTTTTGCCAGCCCGGAGATGGTTGACGCCATGCGCTTCATCCATGATGCGATCTTCGTGAAGAAAGCCATGCCGGGACCTGGCGTTTCTGCCGATTTCTTTGCCGGGGATGCGGCGATGACGACCACCCAGATCAGCCGCGCATCGCTGCTGCCGAAAGGCGACAAGGCCTTCGACTGGGATCTCGTGCCGTTGCCCACGGGGCCTGCCGGCGACTATGCCGTTACAGGTCGCGCAGGCATTGGCGTCATGGCCAGCGGCAAAAACCCGAAGCTTGCGGCGGAATTCCTGGCGTTTTTCTCCTCCAAGCCTAATGTAGCCAAGCTCGCGCGCTTTTTCCCGCCGGCACGGCAAAGTCTGCTCACCGCCGATGTGCTCGCGGCCGCCAATCCATTGCTGTCGCGCGAGCAGATAGAGGCCGTGGTCATTCGCGGCGTCGCCACCGGTCAATCGACGCAGCAGGTTCTCAATTTTGCCCGGCTGCAACAGACTGTTCGCGCTGGCCTCGACGGTCTCTGGCGACCCGATGCCGATGTCGCGGCTGTCCTGCAAGCGCTTTGCAGCCGTCTTGACCCATTGCTGGCGGCCAATTGACGCTTCGCAGTCATCCGGTGGATGCGAAAGGCAGAAGGAAGAAGAGCCATGACGCTTGCCCTCCAGACGGCGCAAACAGAGGCCCGGCGCGGCTTCTGGACAATGGCGCGGCGTGACGCCGCCACCGGTTATCTGTTCATAGCGCCGCAACTCATCGGTATCGTTGTTTTCGTGCTCGTGCCGCTGGTGCTGGTCTTCTGGTATTCGCTGCATGAGTGGAACGTGCTGGCGGGATCGTTCCGGTTCACCGGCGTCGCCAACTACCAGAAGCTGCTCAGCGATCCGGTCATAGGCGAGGTGATGGCCGTGACCGCCGTGTTCTCCGCCGGGCTTGCCCTGCTCAATATGAGCCTGGCGCTGGGGCTTGCGTTGCTGTTGAACCAGAAACTCGCCTTCATGACACTGTTCCGCACGCTTTTCTTTTCTCCTGTCGTGGTGTCGCTGGTCGCCTGGACAATCGTCTGGAGTTTCCTGCTGCAAAACAATGGCGGCATCAACGGCCTCCTGCAAACGATCGGCGTTGAGGGTCCCAACTGGCTGCGCCACCCCACGACAGCGATGATCTCGGTCATCGTCGTGCAGGCGCTCAAGAATCTCGGTCTCAACATGATCCTGTTTCTCGCAGCACTGCAGGGCGTGCCGCGGGAACTGTTCGAAGCCGCGCGCGTCGACGGTGTGCCGCGCTTCAAGCAGTTCTATCGCATCACCCTGCCGATGATCAGCCCGACGATCCTGCTCGCCTCCATCGTCACCATCGTCGGCGCGTTGCAGGTCTTTGCGCAAATCATGATCCTCACTCAGGGCGGGCCGGGTTTTTCCACGACGGTTCTTGTCTATTACCTCTATCAGCAGGCCTTCCAGTTCTATCTCTTCGGTTACGGTTCGACACTTTCCATCATCCTGCTGGTCATTGTCGGCGCTCTCACCTTCATCCAATGGCACCTGCGCAGAAAGTTCGTATTCTATGAAAACTGAACTCAGCCCACGCGCGCAGGCGCTGATCTATTTCATACTCTGCGTGCTGCTTGTCCCTTTTGTCTTTCCGACCTGGTGGATGGTGACGTCGTCGGTCAAACCCGTCAGCCAGATATTTGCCTTTCCGCCAGATATCTGGCCGCGCGCCTTCGATTTTTCCTCCTATTCCGACGTTTTCAGAATACAGCCCTTCGCGCTGCAATACTGGAACTCCGCCTATATCGCCGCAATCGTCACCATCGGCACCATGGCAGTGGCGTCTATGGCCGGATATGCCTTTGCACGCATCAGGTTCCCCTTCGCCAACGCCATCTTCATGGTGGTGCTGGTGGGGTTGCTCATCCCATCCGAAGTGACGCTGGTTCCGCTGTTCCGGATGTTTCTCAAATGGGGCATGATCAACACGCACTGGCCGCTGATCCTGGTGCCGATCTTCGGCGCGCCGGCGGTCTTCGCCACCTTCATCATGCGCCAGTTCTTCATCTCCTTACCCGTGGAACTGGAAGAAGCCGCACGGGTCGATGGCCTCGGCCGGTTGAAGATATTCTGGACCATCGCGCTGCCGCTTGCCCGTCCGGCGCTGGCCGCCGTTGCAATCTTCACATTTCTCGGCAGCTGGAACCTCTATCTCGAACCCATCGTCTTTCTTTCCACCCCCGACAGGTTCACTCTGCCCCAGGCACTGACACAATTTACCGACGCCTATGGCGGACCGATGTGGAACATCCAGCTTGCCGCCGCAACGATGACCGCCATTCCCGTACTCATCGTCTTCATCGTTGCGCAGAAACAATTCGTCGAAGGCCTCGCCCATACCGGGCTCAAAGGCTAATCGAAAGGCTGACCCATGGCACCCGTTACCCTTAGATCCGTCAAGAAAAGCTATGGCGCACTCGCCACCATCCATGGTGTCGATATCGATATTGCCGATGGCGAATTCGTTGTCCTCGTCGGCCCTTCGGGCTGCGGCAAATCCACCCTGCTGCGGATGATCGCGGGCCTTGAAACCGTTACCAGCGGCGATATCTCGATCAGCAGCCGTGTCGTCAACGAGATCGAACCGAAAGACCGTGACATCGCCATGGTCTTCCAGAACTACGCGCTTTATCCGCATATGAGCGTGGCCAGGAATATGGCATTTTCGCTCGAGCATCGCGGCGGCAGCAAGGCCGAGATCGCTGAGCGGGTGAACTGGGCAGCGGATATATTGGGGCTGACGCCATTGCTCGAGCGGTTCCCCCGCCAGCTTTCCGGCGGGCAACGGCAGCGTGTCGCCATGGGCCGCGCAATCGTCCGCAATCCTCAGGTTTTTCTGTTCGACGAACCGCTCAGCAATCTCGATGCCAAGCTGCGTGTGGTGATGCGCGGTGAAATCAAGGCGTTGCACCAGCGTCTGGGGGTCACGACCGTTTATGTCACGCATGACCAGGTGGAGGCCATGACCATGGCTGACAAGATCGTGGTGATGAATGCCGGACGGGTCGAGCAATGCGGAGCGCCGCTCGAGCTTTATGACCGACCCGCCAATCCCTTCGTCGCCGGCTTCATCGGTTCGCCGGCGATGAATTTCATCAAGGGACGGCTTACCGCCGCTGGCTTCGAGGCTGACGGCGTCGTCCTGCCCCTCCCGCCCGGCCCTGCCACAGGCGAAGCGATCTACGGCATCCGCCCGGAACATTTCGAACTGGTCAACCATGGCCTCACAGCAACCGTTTTATTGGTGGAGCCGATGGGGTCGGAAACGCAGGTCACGATGATGATCGGCGATCACCAGGTCATCGGTGTCTTCCGCAAGCGCGTCCAAGCGCAGCCGGGCGCAACCATCCAGGTTCAGCCGGATCTGGCATCGATCCACCTGTTCGATGCCAGAACCAGTCAACGGCTCAATTAGCGGACCGCGCGCCATGACATCGCCTGAATGCAATGATCGCGGAATCGCAGCGCAAGACGGGATTCAATGATTAAAAATCACTGCTTGCGGGAGGCGTTTGGCGTTGAACCTGGGATAGACAGTATGAAATCGACGTGTCAGGTGTTGGAAAGCCGTAATCGGAGGGAGACGCAAATTCGCACGAACGCAACGCGCCGTAATATCGGTCTGGTCCCTTCCCTCTTTCTCGCCGCCGGGCTGATATTCCAGGCAACGATGGCAGCCAGCCCGGCGCAGGCGGTGGAGAGCGTGACCGTTCCACCTTACGAGCCTGCCGTCGGGACTGAGCTTCATTATCGGGTTCAAAAGACGACCGAGACCGATATGTCGCTTTGGTTCGACAGGCCGGAAGCATCATCCGTTGTCATGCGGGGTGATTTCCGTCAATCGGCAACGGTCCTGTCGCGGAACGATGAGGGGATGCGGATGAAATGGAGACTTTCCGCAGACATTCCCCCGGATGCGACGGGTGCTGCGGATTCCTATGCGATGAACGCCATGTTCCGCAATTCGCTCGCCGCTTATGGTGTCGAGGAGCTGGAATTCGACGCGGATCCGAGCGGTGCTCCGACGGCGCTTGTCGGCGCCGATCAGATCATTGCCAATATGGAAATGCTCCTGTCCACATCCTCGTCGGATAACACGGCCTCCCGCATGCTCCAGACCGTTAAAGGTAATCCTCTTGTCGTTATCAACGTGCTTGCGCCGGAAAGCATGATCCTTGCGCTCGGGCAGTCCTCCGAAGCTTTCACGACAGATATCGGGCAGGAATGGACGGTTGCGGGAAGCGAAGAACTGAAGGGGGTGCTCGTTCCGACAAGCACCGTCTGGAAACTCGAAGCCGCCGACAAGGCCCGGCAAACAGCCACATTCAGCGCGACGGTCACCTACGATCCGGCTGCCCTGCTGCAATCCCAGCAATCTTCGATCGATGGCATGATCGCAAGCTTCGCAGACCGGGCGAAACAACTGACCGATGCGCAACTGGCGCAGGCCAGAAGCGCCGGCAAGTCGCGGACTGTGACCTATGTGAATTCAACACGCGACGGCTCGACAATCGAAGTGCTGGAAAACACGGTCGCAAGTGTTGGCGGCATGAAGGTCACCGTGAGTGTGCATATCTGGCGAGAGGATCAGCCACCGGTCCTGCCCGCGCCGCATGCCTGGACCGCCGAGACCCTGTCTGGCCAACGCGTTGAGCCGCTACCCAAAAACAATACGCAGGCTTCGATCGATCTGGACCAGTACCGCCCGAAGGCCGACGCCGATACCGCTTCCTCTCCCAACCAGAATGAGGGTGGCAAAACCTCTGCCGACAGCGGCGGGGACATTGCACCGATTTCGCTCAAGGTCGCAAAGGTGAAAACCTCGATCAATCCCGCTGCCGGACCTGCGGTGGAAATTACCTTGACACCGGAAAGCGCCAAGGCCTTCGAGGATTTCACACGCGCGGCTCTCGGGCAGAAGACCCAGTTGCTGGTTGATGGAGACGTCATCTTCGAACCGGTCGTGAGAGAGCCGATTATGGGCGGCAACGTCACCATCAGTGGCCTTGATTCAGCGCAAGCTCTGGCCGTCGAACGGAAATTGTCGTCTTCGGAGGCCACGATCATTGTGCGGTTGGTGCCATAATCCTGCAAAAGGGAAATGGCGATCGCTGCTGGTCGCCAAAGGACGCGAGCAAGACAATAACCGGGAACGATCCGTATCTCCTCAAGACTCTCGTAATGTTAGATACGAACCGAGGTCTCCTGCGGCGCTCATCATTTGGCGGATGCGCTCAATCAACTCATCAAGAACGGCAATTCTCTGCGCACCGATTGGCCGTATCGCGTAGTAGGACACTTCGATCTTCGGTTCGAATGGTATCGCCACCACTTCGGCACCGGCAGAGCGCAGGCTGGTATGATCCACGATGCCAACGCCCATGCCCGCCGATGCAAAGTGGCAGCAGTTCAGCATTGACGTTTCCATCGTGCTTATCGGTTGGTGATCTTCGATTGAGAAGGCGCGGTCGAGTGCCAGCCTGAGCGGAGAATTGCGGCCGGGAATGAGCACTCGTTCATCGAGAAGGTCATTTGGCGTGACGACCCGGCGGGATGCCAGTCGATGATCTGCCGTCATTGCGGCAACGGCATAGGAACTGTGCAGAGGCGTGGCGTTCTTGTCCGCCATTCTGGGAGAGCCGAACACCAGCCCGAGATCGTAGCGGTTCTGGTCGACCATATCCCATATATGCCGGCTGTTTTCGACGTCGATCACCAGCGGAATATCCAGCCGGTCGCCAATGGTTTCAACAATCGCCCGATGCAGGTAGGGGCGAACCAGCGATGTTACGCTGCCAATGCGCAGAACGGTGTTCTTGTGCGCGCGTATGTCGTCGGCGGCCTGGGCAATCTGGTCGAGGCCGAGATAAAGCCGCTCGACCTCCCGATAAAACTGTGTGGCTTCGGCGGTTGGCACCAATCTGGCGCCCACGCGTTCAAACAGCCGCATTTGAACGATCTCTTCGAGATCGCGGATAAGGCGACTGACGGCCGGCTGGGTGACGTTCATGGCTTCGGCCGCGGCGGTAATGCCACCGGTCATCATCACGGCTCGAAACGCTTCGACCTGCCTTGGTTTCAGTCTCACCTGGTTTCCTTCCATAACATTGCGGCATGGCTTAAGTACAAAATGCAATTTTTCTTTTGCCAGGTAAAACGTTAATTCGTCTTTTACCCGCAGGGAGCGCGGGCCGGACAACCTGGAGGAGTCCCCGTTATGAAGTTTTCTGTTTTCGCAGCCGCATTGGCAGCGTCTGTTTTCGCCATGCCGTTCGCGAGCGAGGCCCGGGATCTGACCGTTGGTCTTTCCGCCTCCACGACGTCCATGGACCCGCAATTTTATGTCGTCGGCCCGAACAGTGCGATGGCGCGCAACATTTTCGATGGCCTCGTCAATCAGGACGACAAGCAGCAGATACAGCCGGCGCTCGCTGTTTCCTGGAAAATCGTCGATGACAAGACCTGGGAATTCAAGCTGCGCGAAGGCGTGAAATTCCACGACGGCAGCGATTTCACCGCTGAAGACGTGGTCGCCAGCATCAAGCGCATTCCACTTGCCTCGACCAACAGCCCAAGCTCTTTTGCCGCTTACGTGAAGGCTATAACCGAGGTCGAAGCCGTCGATCCGCTGACGGTCCGTATCAGGACTGCCGGCCCAACGCCGCTTCTGCTCAACAATCTCAGTCGTATCGCGATGCTTCCGGCCGAAATGGAAAAGGTTACGACGGGCGAAATGAACACCGGCAAGGGCGTTATCGGCACCGGCCCGTTCAAGTTCGTTTCCTGGTCGCCGGACGACAATGTCGTTGTTGCGCGCAATGATGCCTATTGGGGCGAAAAAGCTGCCTGGGACAAGGTGACCTTCCGGGTCTTCAAGAACCCGAGCGCGCGCGTTGCCGCCATGCTTTCGGGCGATGTCGACATGATCGAAAGCATCCCGACGGCCGATACCCGACGGCTTGAGGCATCCGACAAGCTGAAGGTCGTCAACATTGCCGGCAACCGCATCATGTATCTGCACATGGACCAAGCCCGCGAAGAATCGCCTTTCGCCAAGGGTCCGGATGGCAAGAACCCGCTCCTGAAACCGGAAGTGCGCCGCGCGCTGTCCCTGTCGATCAACCGCGAAGCGCTGGTCGACCGCATCATGGACGGGCAGGGCGTGCCGGCCGGCCAGGTCGTGCCGGAAGGTTATTTCGGTTATGATCCCGCCATCAAGGTCGACGCCTATGACCCGACAAAGGCCAAGGAACTGTTGGCGAAGGCCGGTTATCCCGACGGTTTCCAGCTGACCTTCCATGCATCGAATGACCGCTATCCGAACGATAGCAAGGTTGCGCAGGCCATCGGCCAGTTCTTCAGCCGCGTCGGCGTGAAGACCGAAGTCGCCACCCTGCCGGGCAGCGTCTATTTCACCCGTGCCTCGAACCTCGAGTTTTCGTTCATCATGGGCGGCGCCGCCGTCGAAACCGGTGAGGCTTCGGGCGTTCTTGGGCCGATCCTCGAGACCTACGGCGAAAAGGCGGGTCAGGGCAATCGCGGTCGTTATTCCAACCCGGAATTCGACAAGGCCCTGAACGAAGCCCGCTCGACGCTCGACGACGCCAAGCGTGAGGAACTTCTGAAGAAGGCCACGGAAATCGCGATGACGGATCTCGGTGTCATTCCGGTTTTCTATCTCGCCAACACCTGGGCGGTGAAGAGCGATATCAACTATGCGGGTCGTTCCGACGGTTACACGCTTCCCTATTACGTGAAGCCGAACTGATCGAAGAAAAGGAGCGGTCCACCATGTCTTTCAGCGGTGTATTTCCCTATCTCGTTTCCCCGGTCGATAGCGCCGGCGAGGTGATGCCAGGTGTGCTGACGGATCTGGTGGACCACCTGATCGACGCGGGCGTGCATGGTCTGACGCCGCTCGGCAGCACGGGTGAATTTGCCTATCTCTCCCAGGAGCAAAGACGCCGCGTCGTCGATACCGTGATCTCGGCCAATCGCGGTCGGGTTCCCGTTGTCGCCGGCGTGGCGTCGACTTCCACTGCCGACGCCGTTGCCCAGACGGAATATATGGTCGCGGCCGGTGCGGATGGCATTCTGGCGATCCTCGAAGCTTACTTCCCGGTCAGCGACGAGGGTGTGGAAGCCTATTTCACTGCGATCGCCAGGGCGGCCAAAGGTCGTCCGGTGGTGCTCTATATCAATCCGCAATTCCAGCGTTCCGATCTTTCGTTGCCGATTATCGAGCGACTGAGCCGGATCGATAATATCCGCTACATCAAGGACGCGTCGACCAATACGGGGCGCCTGCTTTCCATCATTGAGCGGACCCGCGGCCGGATGGAGGTATTTGCAGCCTCCGCGCACATCCCTGTCTGCGTGATGATGATTGGCGGCGTGGGCTGGATGGCCGGTCCGGCCTGCATCGTGCCCAAGCAGAGCATTGCGCTCTATGAGGCGGCCAAGGCCGGTGACTGGACGCGTGCAATGGACCTTCAGCGGCCGATGTGGAAGGTCAACGAGATTTTCGCGAAATATTCGATCGCCGCCTGCATCAAGACGGCGCTCGATCTGCAGGGTTTTGCCGTCGGTGCGCCGATGCATCCGCAAATGCCGCTCGGCGAGGCCGCGCGAGCGGAAATCGCCAGTGTGCTGCGCGATGTCGGCGCGCTCTGAGTTTTCTGATCCCACACATTGAAGGCATTGAGAATGAAGCCGATTTCGATCATCGTCGATTGTGATCCCGGTATCGATGACACGATTGCCCTGCTGACCGCATTCGTGTCGCCGGAACTTAAGATTCTGGGCATTACACCCGTCTGTGGCAACCAGCCGCTGGAGCGCACGGTGCGCAATGCGCTGCAGGTCTGCGAACTCGGCAATCGTGCCGACATCCCGGTCTATGCCGGCTGCTTCCGACCGATGCTGCGTGAGCCGATCCATGGCCAGTTTCATGGCAAGACCGGTCTCGGCAACACCGTATTGCCGGAACCGGTGAAGAAGGCGGAAGAGACGTCCGCCGTCGATTTCCTGATCGACGCGCTGGGCAAGGCCGCCGAACAGGGCGAGCGTATCACGCTCTGCTGCCTGGGACCGCTGACCAATGTCGCGGTTGCCTTGCGCATGAAGCCACAGATTGCCGAAGGCATCGAACGTATCGTCATGATGGGCGGCGCTTATCGCGAACCGGGCAACCGTACCATGACCTCGGAATTCAACGTTCTGGCTGACCCGCATGCCGCACATGTGGTGTTTTCGAGCGGCATTCCGCTTGTTGCCCTGTCGCTGGATGCCACGCATCAGGTCATGTTGAAGCCGGAGCATGTCGCCGAGTTTTCGCGTGTCAGCGGCCGTATTTCCGAAACATTGGCCGAGTTGATGGCGTTTTGGGATCGCAACGATGTGCGCCGTTATGGTTCGCGAGGCGGCCCGCTGCACGATCCCCTGGTCATGGCCTATATTCTTGCGCCACATCTGTTCGAAACCCAGAGGGCACGTGTTTTCGTCGAGTATGAAAGCGAGCTTTGCATGGGCCAGACGATTGCCGACTGGTACGGCAAGAGCGGCTTGGAGCCAAATGCCGACATCGTCACCAAGGTCGATGCGGAAGGCGTGATCGCTTTCTTCCTAGAGCGCCTGTCGTGTTATGCCGAAAAGGTCGTCGCATGAAACCCCACAAGGTCATCATCGATGCGGATCCGGGCGTGGACGATGCCGCCGCCATTCTGATGGCGCTTGCCTCGCCGGAAATCGAGGTTCTGGGACTGTCCATTGTCGCCGGCAATGTGCCGCTTCGCGATACGGTCACCAATGCCTGCAAACTTGTCGGCCTGAGCGGACGGCGTGATGTGCCGGTTTATGCCGGTGCCAGCGGTCCGCTGGTGCGCGAACAGGTCTATGGGAAATATGCCCGCATCGGCGCTTTCGACGATACGCTGGTCAAGGCCGGCGATATCGTTGCGGCGGAAGAAAACGCGGTGCGGTTCATCGTCCGCACGGCGCGGGCGGCGGCAGCGGCAGGCGAGCCGGTCACCATCTGCGCTATCGGGCCGATGACGAATGTGGCGCTGGCGTTGATCCAGCATCCGGACGTTGCCCGCGGCATCCGCCGGATCGTTTCGATGGGGGGCGCTTTCACCGCACTTGGCCATCGCACGCCATGGGCCGAATTCAACGTCTATGCCGATCCGCATGCCGCCGAAATCGTCTTCCAGTCCGGCGTTCCGATTGTGCTGATGCCGCTCGACATGACCTTCCAGGCGCTGTTTACGGCCAAACATTTTGAACGGTTCCGTGCCGGCGGCGAAGCGGGCGATGCCCTTTTCAATCTTTTCTCGACCTTCGACCGCAGCGATGTCAAACGCTTCGGTCGACCGGGCGGACCGATCCACGATGCGACGACGATAGCGTGGCTGATCCGACCCGAATTGTTCACCAGCCGCGAGGCTTTTGTCGGCGTTGAGGTCACCGGCCTCACGATGGGTTACACCTATGCCGATTTCTACAAGAAGATGGACCGGGCGGCGAACACCACCGTCGTCACCGATGTCGACGAGGCCGGTTTCATCGAATTGCTGATCGAGCGCATCGCCCGCCATGGCGGTGCAGCGCTCGGCAGAAAAACCCTGGGAGGCTCAAGCTCATGAGCGGATATCTTCTAAGCCGGTCGCTACAAACCGTGCTCACGCTTTTTGTCATGTCGGTTCTGGTCTTTGTCGGCCTCTATCTCGTCGGCAATCCGGTTGACGTTCTGCTGAGCCCGACTGCGACACCGGCGGAACGCCTGCAGGTCATCCAGTCCTTCGGCCTCGACAAGTCGGTTTGGGAACAATACTGGCTGTTCCTCACGCGAGCGCTTTCCGGCGATCTCGGCAATTCCTTTGTGTTCAACCAGCCGGCGCTGACCCTGATTTTGAACCGCATGCCGGCAACGCTGGAACTTGCATTCGTCGCCCTGTTCATGGCGCTTGTTATCGGCATTCCCCTCGGCGTTTATGCCGGCCTCAAGCCGAAGGGCTTTATTTCCAAGTCGATCATGACCTTCTCCATCCTCGGTTTCAGTCTGCCGACATTCTGGATCGGGCTCGTCATGATCATGCTGTTCAGCGTCTATTTAGGCTGGTTGCCCGCATCGGGTCGCGGCGAGACTGTCAACGTCCTTGGCGTGCCGCTCAGCCTCTTCACGTTCGATGGCTTGACGCATCTGCTGCTGCCGGCCTTCAATCTGGCGCTGTTCAAGATTTCGCTGGTCATCCGTCTTACACGCGCCGGCGTGATGGAAACCATGCAGCTCGATTTCGTTCGTTTCGCCCGCGCCAAGGGTCTGCCGGAACGCCGTATCGTCACCGTGCATGTGCTGAAGAACACGCTGATCCCGTTGATCACCGTCATCGGTCTGGAACTCGGCTCGCTGATCGCTTTCGCTGTCGTCACGGAAACGATCTTTGCCTGGCCGGGCATGGGCAAGCTGATCATCGACGCTATCGGCGTTCTCGACCGTCCCGTCATCCTCGCCTACCTGATGATCACCGTGGTGATGTTCAGCATCATCAATCTTCTGGTCGACATTCTGTACTCCATCGTCGACCCCCGCGTTCGCCTTGAGGGGAATTCGTGATGACCGACAACAACAGCTCGACCGTTTCGGTTCATGCCGCCGCAAACAGCGGCGCGAAATCCACCTCGCGTTCCCCCGCACGGGAGGTTGTCCATGCGCTGCTGCACGACAAGCTCGCGCTCGTCGGCATCATACTGGTGACGATCTTTATCGTGGCGGCCATCTTCGCACCGGTCATCGCACCGCAAAATCCGTATGATCTGGCTCAGCTCGACATTCTCGACGGTCGCCTGCCACCGGGTTCGGAAAGCATGTCGGGCATGACCTATCTGATCGGCACCGACACGCAGGGCCGCGACCTGTTCAGCGCCATTCTCTATGGCCTGCGCACCAGTATCCTCGTCGGCCTCTCCAGTGCGGCAATCGCGCTCGTCATCGGCGCATCGATCGGCCTCACCAGCGCCTATGTCGGCGGTCGGCTGGACTCGGTGCTGATGCGTATCGTCGATATCCAGCTCAGCTTCCCCGCGATCCTGATTGCGCTGATTTTCCTCGCCATTCTCGGCCAGGGCGTCGACAAGATTATTCTGGCGCTGGTGGTGACGCAATGGGCTTATTATGCCCGCACGATCCGCGGTTCGGCGCTGGTCGAGCGCAAACGCGCCTATGTCGATGCCGCCCGCTCGATGGCGCTGCCGGACCGCAACATCCTGTTCCGGCACATCCTGCCGAACTGCCTGCCGCCGCTGATCGTCGTCGCCACCATGCGCGTCGCTTATGCCATCATGCTGGAAGCAACGCTTTCCTTCCTCGGCATCGGCCTGCCGGTGACGGAACCGTCCCTTGGTCTGCTGATCTCGAACGGCTTCGAATACCTGCTTTCCGGTGACTACTGGATCAGCCTATTCCCGGGCATCGCCCTTCTGTTGCTCATTGTCGCGATTAACCTGATCGGCGATTCCCTGCGCGACATCCTCAATCCGCGTCGTGAGGGCTAAGATCATGACCAATCCAATTCTTTCGATTTCCAATCTCAACACGGCCTTCCGCGTCGGTGGTGAGTGGCGCAATGTCGTGCATGATGTCAGCTTCGATATCGCGCCGAAGGAAACCGTTGCCGTTGTCGGTGAATCCGGTTCGGGCAAGAGCGTCACGGCGATGTCGATCATGCGGCTTCTGTCGCCGGGCAATTCGCGCGTGGCCGGAAAGATCGAGTTCGAGGGCAAGGATCTTCTGTCGATCCCGCTTGAAGACATGCAGAAAATCCGCGGCAATCGCATTGGCATGATCTTTCAGGAGCCGATGACCTCGCTCAATCCGGTGCTGAAGATCGGTGCGCAGATCACCGAGGTCCTGCGCCAGCATCGCGGCATGACGGAAACCGAAGCGCAGGCGGAAGCCGTGCGGCTTCTGGAAAAGGTCCGCATTCCTTCGGCAAAGTCGCGGCTTAACGAATACCCGATGAATTTTTCGGGCGGCATGCGCCAGCGTGTCGTTATCGCGATTGCGCTTGCCTGTGATCCCAAGCTGCTGATCGCCGACGAACCGACGACGGCGCTCGATGTGACCATCCAGGCGCAGATCCTCGAACTCATCAAGACACTGCAGGAAGAGGAAGGCATGTCCGTTCTCTTCATCACCCATGACATGGGCGTTGTTGCGGAAATATCCGACCGTACGGTGGTGATGTATCGTGGCGAACAGGTTGAGACCGGCACGACGCATGATCTCTTTGCCGGCGCCAAACATCCCTATACCCGCGCGCTGTTGTCGGCAGTACCGCAGCTTGGCTCGATGACCGGCAAGGATCGTCCGTTGCGGTTTCCGCAGGTGGACATGGCAACCGGGGAAATCCAACCGGTCAAGCCGACCGAGGATACGGTCAAGCGCAATCACCCACCGATCCTCAAGGTCGACAACCTGATTACGCGCTTTCCGATCAGGAAAGGTTTCCTGCGCAAGACCATCGGCTGCATCCACGCGGTCGAAGGCGTATCGCTGGAATTGCGTCAGGGAGAAACCCTGTCGCTGGTCGGCGAATCCGGTTGCGGCAAATCTACCACCGGCCGCTCGATCATTCGGCTTACCGATGCGGTATCCGGTGAAGTGCAGATTGGCGGCAAGAATGTACTCACGGCCGGCAAGAGCGACCTTGCCGATATCCGCCGCGAAGCGCAGATGATCTTCCAGGACCCGTTCGAAAGCCTCAATCCGCGCATCCGCGTCGGCCAGGCGATCGCCGAGCCGATCATCACCCATGGTCTGGCGCCAGCTTCGCAAGCGCGTCAGCGCGTTGGTGACCTTCTGGAACGTGTCGGCCTTTCCGCTTCGATGGCGGATCGCTTCCCGCACGAATTTTCCGGTGGCCAGCGTCAACGCGTCTGTATCGCCCGCGCCCTGGCGCTGGAGCCGAAGCTCCTGATTGCCGACGAGTCGGTGTCCGCGCTCGATGTCTCGGTCAAGGCGCAGGTCATCAATCTGATGCTGGACCTGCAGGAAAAATACGGCCTCGGCTATCTCTTCATCAGCCATGACATGGCGGTTGTCGAGCGCATCAGCCACCGCGTCGCCGTGATGTATCTCGGAGAGATCGTCGAAATTGGCCCGCGTCAGGCCGTCTTCGAAAACCCGCAGCATGAATATACCAAGCGGCTGATGGCGGCGGTCCCGATTGCCGATCCCTCGCGCCGACAGACACGCCGTATCTCCAATGACGAGATCAAAAGCCCGTTCCGCGCTGCCGATTATGTGCCGCCGAAGCGGACCTACGAGGAAGCCGGCGAAGGTCACTTCGTTCAGATCGCTTAAGGAGACCGCGTCATGATCATCACCTTCGGCTCAATCAATGTCGACTTCGTCTATGAGGTCGAGGACATGCCGCAGCCGGGCCAGACGCTGCTTGCCAAACGTTTCCGCACGGAAGCCGGCGGCAAAGGCGCCAATCAGGCGCTTGCAGCGGCCCGCGACGGAGCCGAGGTGGTGATGGTGGGTGCAGTCGGGCAGGATGGTCTGGCCGAGATCGGCTTGCAGAACCTGAAGACGGCAACGGATATCAGCCGCGTCGCCTCTCTCGGCGAACCGACCGGCAATGCCTCGATCCATATCGACGCCAAGGGTCGAAATATGATTGTGGTGGCGGCTGGCGCCAACCTCGCGGTTTCTTCGAATTGCGTGGAGGAGGATCTGTTGCAGCGGGCCAATGTCGTGCTCATGCAAATGGAAAACGATTTGGCCGAAGTGGAAAAGCTCATCCGCCGCACGCATGCCTCAAAGGCCATCTCGATCCTCAACCTCGCACCGGCATTTCCTTTGTCGGAAGAAGTTCTGTCTTTATGCGATCTGATTGTCGTCAATGAAGACGAAGCCGAGGCTTTGGCGGGTTGGCTCGGTTGCGATGCATCGGCAGAGGCCTTGTCTGTGCGTCTTGGCACCGGCGTTCTGCGCACACTCGGCGGGGATGGGGCGGAAGCCTGCGCGTTTGGCGAACATGTTCGTATCGCAGCCATGCCCGTCGACGTACAGGACACAACGGCAGCCGGCGATTGTTTCGTCGGCGTGCTTGCCGCAGGATTGGACTGCGGCTTGCCGCTGAAGGCGGCGATGCGGCGGGCGTCCATCGCTGCAGCGCTGACATGCTCGCAAAAAGGCAGTCAGAGCAGTATTCCCGAGCGGCGAGTTACGGATTCCGTCGAAAATAGGTGCAACTAACCTGGCTGCATAACGTTGCCGCTCTTTTTTAAGTGGTTCAGGGCCAGAGAAGGCCTGCCACGGCCGTGCTATAATCTATGGTGCCGCTTCCACTGAAAAAGCAGATTTGATGAGTGTTTCGGTATATTCAGCCGTCGGATTGTTGAATATGGCTTCCGTTTCCCCTTCCTCCACAATCTTCCCGTTTCTCATGACGATGACGTAATCCGAAATCGCCTTGATGACAGAAAGGTCGTGGCTGATGAAGATGTAAGAAAGGCCATGCGTCTTCTGCAAATCACGCAGTAGATCGATAACTTGTCCCTGAACGGATCGGTCCAGCGCGGATGTCGGTTCGTCGAGAATGACGACATCCGGTTTGAGGATGATCGCGCGGGCGATTGCGATACGCTGACGTTGTCCGCCCGAGAACTCGTGAGGGTAACGGTTGCGAGCGGCGGGATCGAGACCGACTTCTTTCAGTGCTTCTATTGCCCGCTTGTCCCGTTCCGCTCGGTTCAGTCGTTGCTCATGCACAAACAGGCCTTCCGTGATGATCTCTCCGACCGTCTGTCTTGGCGAAAGCGAGCCATAGGGGTCCTGGAACACGAGCTGCAGACGCCGCCGCAATGGCCGCATTGCCTTCCGATCAAGTCCGGTAATTTCCCTCCCGCCGAAGAAAATACGGCCATCTGCCACAATTAGACGCAGAAGCGCACGACCGAGCGTGGACTTGCCTGACCCGGATTCACCGACGATGCCTATGGTCTGTCCCTGGTGAAGGTTGACATTGACGCCATCGACGGCTCGGAACCTGCGAGACTTCGACAAGAAGCCACCAGGAATTGTATAATCGATCGTCACGCCCTGGCCGGAGAGGACGACCGGCGCCTCTGCACTAATGGCCGGCTTGTGCCCGCTGGGTTCGGCATCGAGAAGCATCCTGGTGTAATCCGCCTGCGGGCGATCGAAGATATCTTCCGTCTTACCGGACTCGACAATCTCCCCACGGCGCATGACAGCCACACGATTGGCAAAATGGCGGACCACGCCAAGATCATGCGTGATCAGGACGATGGCCATGCCGAAACGTTGTTGCAACGACTTCAGAAGGTCGAGGATTTGCGCCTGGATCGTCACGTCCAGCGCAGTGGTCGGCTCATCCGCAATCAGAATATCCGGTTCATTCGCGAGAGCCATGGCGATCATGACGCGCTGGCGCTGGCCACCGGAAAGTTCGTGGGGATAGCTGTCTATACGCCGCTCCGGATCGGGAATTCCCACGAGCTTCAGCAGTTCGAGAACGCGGGCGCGCGCCTCTTTTTTGCTGCCACCCCTGTGGTGAAGGATCGGTTCGGCGATTTGCGCGCCGATCCTGTAGAGAGGATCGAGCGAGGTCATCGGCTCCTGGAAAATCATGGTGATTTTCGCGCCCCGGATATTGTTCAGCTCGCCGACCGGCAGACCGATCAGCTCTCGTCCGCGATATTTTGCCGAGCCTTCAATAACGCCGTTGGATGCCAGCAACCCCATGATTCCCATCATGGTCTGGCTTTTGCCGGAACCGGATTCTCCGACGACGGCAAGCGTTTCGCCCTGCTTGACGTCAAGATCGATGCCCTTGACGGCTTTCACCGTGCCGTCCGGCGTCGTGAAATCGACCTTGAGATTACGGACGGTGAGGATGGTTTCAGATGTCGTATTCATGTCAACGATCCTTGGGATCGAGTGCATCACGCAACCCGTCACCCACAAAATTGAGCGAAAACAGGGTCAGTACGAAGAAGATCGCCGGAAATATCAGGAGCCACGGGGCCGATTGGATATTGTTGGCGCCTTCGGAAATCAGCGCACCCCAGCTCGTAAGCGGCGCCTGCACGCCAAGACCGAGGAAAGAGAGGAAGCTTTCCAGAAGAATGACTTTGGGTACGACGACCGTGACGAACACGACGACGGGCCCGATCGTATTCGGGATGATGTGACGGCGGATGATCTGCCAGTCGCTCAAACCCAAGGCCTGTGCGGCGCCCACAAATTCCCGCCGTTTCAGGGCAAGCGTCTGACCGCGGACGATACGCGCCATATCCAGCCATTCCACCGCACCGATGACCAGAAAGATCAGGATGAAGCTGCGGCCGAAAAAGACCACCAGAACGACCACCAGAAAGACAAAAGGCAGCGAATAGAGGATTTCGACGAAACGCATCATGACATTATCGACACGCCCGCCGATATACCCCGCAGTTGCGCCGTAAAGCACGCCGATTCCGAGCGAAACGAGGCTGGCGAGAACGCCGACGGCGATTGAGATTTGCCCACCCAGCATCACGCGCGCCAGCATGTCGCGACCGTTCGAATCCGTGCCGAAGAAGAAGTACTCGCGGTTGACGTCGCCTTCCAGCTTCAGCGTTCGACCCTCATCTTCGGTGGCGACGACCTTTGTGTTTTCGAATTCGTTGGCGCGGTCGAAATAGCGTGTCGTGCGCGGGTCAATCGGGCTGCTGGAGGTGACGGTTGCCGTGAAGGTCTGCCCTTCGACGGAGAATTCCTTCAGCTCCACGCGCGCCCGGCTGGCAACACCCTCCATCACGCCCTGAAGGTTGTTCACATCCGGGCGCGGCTCAAGGCTCGGCGGGACGGAGACATAGGACGAAAACACCTGATCGTAGGTATGTGTGAGGAAATGCGGACCGATGAACGAGAAAAGCGTGATCAGCAGCAGCATGACGGAACCTGCCATGGCGGCCTTGTTTCGTCTGAAACGCAGGGCTGCCAGCTGGAACAGGCTTCGGCTTTTTACCAATGTTTGAGGGGCAATATTGCCGGGGATATCAGTCATGTCTGACCCTCGGATCGAGCAGGCCGTAGAGAATATCGACCACGAGATTGAACAGGATGACAAAAATGGCGACGAGAACGACGGTTCCCATCACCAATGTATAGTCACGATTGATCGCACCAAGAACGAAGTAGCGGCCGACACCCGGAATAGTGAAGATCGTCTCGATGACTGCCGAACCCGTCAACAGTGCTGCGGCGCAGGGAGCCAGATAGGAAACGACCGGAAGCATCGCCGCACGCATGGCGTGGAATACCACCACGTTGCGCGCCGGAAGGCCATAAGCCTTGGCGGTGCGAATGTGGTCCATCCGCAAAGCCTCGATCATCGCACCGCGTGTCAGGCGCGCGATGACCGCAAGCTGTGGTAAAGCGAGCGCGATCATCGGAAGGATGAGATATCGCAGCGATCCGTCGCCCCAGCTGCCGGCGGGCAGAAGCCCGAGTATGACGGCAAAGACAAGCGTGAGAACCGGTGCGACAACGAAGTTCGGTACGGTAACGCCAACCGTCGAAATCGACATGATCGAGAAATCGAAGGCACTATTCTGCCTCAGCGCAGCCAGCGTCCCGGCAAGAACGCCGCCGACCAGCGCCAGCAAAAGAGCATAGCTGCCAAGTTCCAGCGAATAAGGCAGACCTTTGCCGATCAATTGCGCGACGGTATTGTCCTTGTAGACGTAGCTCGGACCAAAATCGCCGGTGACGGCATTGCCGAGATAGATGAGATACTGGCGCCACAATGGTTCATCCAGATGATAGGTTCTCATCAGGTTTTCCATCGTCTGCGGCGGCAGGGGACGTTCAAGATTGAACGGACCACCCGGTGCGAAACGCATCAGGAAAAACGAAATCGTGACGACGATAAACAAAGTCGGCACCGCACTCGCCAAACGGCGCAGGATAAACGAGATCATGCTTTTTCGGGCTCCGGCATGGCACGGTGGTGTGAGCCACCGTGCCGACGCTGCTTATTCGGAAACGCTCAGGAAGCGGCTGAGGTGTGCGTTGGCAGCATTGTCGACCCAACCCTTGACGCGGTTGGAAACCAGCCAGAGATCGGCCTGCGTCAGAAGCGGAACAACCGGCTGTTCCTTCATGAGGATGGTTTCTGCCTCATGCAGCAGCTTGGAGCGAGCGGCAGGATCCTTCTCGTCGTAGGACTTCTGCATCAGCGCGTCGTATTCGGCGTTGTTGAACTTGGAATAGTTGAAGGTCTTGTTGGAAGATACCGAAAGCGCCAGGAAGTTTTCGGCATCCGCATAGTCGGCAACCCAACCGGCACGCGCCACGTTGAATTTGCCGCCTTCCTGAAGGTAGCCATAGTGCGAGGCGACGTCGAGGTTCACCAGCGACACCTTCGCGCCGAAGGTGTTCTTCCACATATCAGCGATAGCCGTCGCGACGCGTTCATGGTTCGGGTTGGTGTTGTAACGGATTTCGATGGAAAGCGGCTTGCCGCCCTCACCGTAACCAGCGTCCTTCATGAGCTTGAGGGCTTCGTCTTCACGATCAAGCTGAGACAGCGTGGCAAAGTCGGCCTTTGCCGGCTCTTTGTAGGAATCCATGCCCGGAGGAACCATGGAATAGGCCGGAATCTGAGAACCGCTATAGATTTCCTTGGCGAGGAAATCGCGGTCCACCGCCATGGAGAGCGCCTGACGGACACGGACGTCGTTATAAGGCGCTTCGCGGGTATCGAAGGTGTAGTAATAGGTCGCAAGCGTCGGCGAAACGTGAACCTGTTCGCCATAGGCCTTGCGCAGACGGTCGATCTGATCTGCGGAAAAGTTGTAGGCGAGGTCCATTTCCTTTGCTTCGAAACGACGAACGGATGCGGCCTGATCGTCGATCGGGTAGAAGATGACCTTGTCGATCTTGGTGTTGGATGCATCCCAGAAACTGGTGTTCTTGACGACCGTCAGGCTGTCATTGGGAACATGCGCTTGGAGTTTATAGGCACCGTTCGAGACCATGACGCCGGGCTTTACGAAGTCGGTGCCATTCTTTTCGTAGCTTGCCTTGGAGATTGGCAGAGCCGCCTGGTGAGAAAGGAGTTCAAGGAAGAAAGGTGTCGGGCGCTCGAGTGTGATCTCAAGGGTCTTGTCATCCACCGCCTTGACGCCAAGCTGGTCAACCGGAACATCGCCCTTGTTGATCTTTTCGGCGTTCTTGATCGGGTAAAGAATATTTGCATATTTTGCGGCGGTCTTCGGATCTTCGACGCGCTGGTAGGAGAACACAAAATCTCCGGCCGTTACCGGCGTGCCATCCGACCACTTCGCATCCGCACGCAGTTTGAACGTGTAGACGGTACCATCCTCAGACAGTGTCCAGCTTTCCGCCGTACCGGGAACGATCTTGCCGGCGGCATCGTAAATGGTGAGACCTTCATAAAGGTCTTTCAGGATAAAGGCTTCGATGTTGATGGAGGTCTGTGCCTGATCGAGCGTCTGCGGTTCCCCGGCATTGCCGCGGTGTAGAACTGTTTCTGCAAGTGCAGAACTCGCCCCAATCAGAAGCGATCCTACCAGCAGAGTGGCGCGAGTTGTTGTTTTTATGGACATCGTTTCTCTCCCCGTGAAGATTTTGAGTCTACAAACAAGGCGATATTGCTCCGAAGCGCAACAACAATAAATTGTGAGTTGATGGGAAGCCGTGACCTCGGCAGACAAAGAAAACCGCCCAAGTGGGACCTGTGATCGCTACAGATCGCGATAAGCCACCCCATGTGTTGATGACCTACAGCCGGTTCGAACGCCTTATTGGAAAGCGCCGTAACCTCATCGATGCTCTTTCAATGTCCGGACTGTCGACGACTGACCTGAATACCCCAGAGCAGAAATCGGAACCCGGGGGTAATACCTGCGCGATACGAACCTTATCTCCGAACCGCGTGGCGTCGAAGACGGTAATGCAGACGCAAGCGTCACTCGCTGGGCGCCACTATGTAAAAAGGCCCTGCGATCTCTCGCAAGGCCTTGATACTTAAGAATTCGGATGGTGGGCGTGACAGGGATTGAACCTGTGACCCCTACGATGTCAACGTAGTGCTCTCCCGCTGAGCTACACGCCCTCCGTGGCGGCGGATAGACCACAAAACCGGTTCATGCGTCAACTGCTTTTTTTCGGTTTTGTGAAGGTTTTTTGAGAGGCCTTACGCCACAAGGAGTTTGTTGACCTCATCCACCAGATCGCGCAGATGGAACGGCTTGGAAAGCACCTTGGCGTCCTTCGGAGCCTTCGAATCGGCATTCAGCGCAACGGCTGCAAAGCCGGTAATGAACATGACTTTCAGGTCCGGGTCGAGTTCGGTCGCGCGCCGCGCAAGCTCGATGCCGTCCATTTCCGGCATGACGATATCGGTCAGCAGAAGCGAAAAGGGCTCTTCGCGAAGCCGGTCATAGGCGCTGGCGCCATTGTCGAAGGAAGAAACCTTGTAACCGGCTTTTTCCAGCGCCTTGACGAGGAAGCGGCGCATATCGTTGTCGTCTTCAGCGAGAAGAATTTTCTGATTCATCATAAGTGACCGTAACTACTCAATGTTTGGAATACCCTAGCCCGATTATAGGATTTTCACGGTAAATATCCTGTGAACGCGTGAATCGGTATAGCGCTGATTGGGCGATAGTATGGACTTGCCGCGCCGTAACTGGCAACATGAACATCCTGATAGTTTTGCGACATGGTAAATGACCCTGAATGGACTGGATAACGGGTGAATATGAGCTGTTCGAAGTAACGGAACCTGCCGTTCAAACCCTGCCATTCGTCTATAATTCGCCCCATAGCGGCCGCTGCTACCCGATTTCCTTCCTGGAATCGGCAAGGCTCGATTCGCACGAGATCCGCCGCTCCGAAGATCACTTCGTCGACGAGTTGTTCGCGGCAGCACCGGAGATCGGCGCGCCGCTTCTCAAAGCGAATTTCCCGCGCGCCTATCTGGACGTCAATCGCGAGCCCTACGAGCTCGATCCCCGCATGTTCGAAGGCACGCTTCCGCCTTATGCCAATATCGGCTCCATGCGGGTCGCCGGCGGTCTGGGAACGGTGCCGCGCATCGTCGCCGAGAATATGGATATCTATGCCCACCGCCTGCCGGTCGACGAGGCGCTTTCGCGGATCGAGACGATCTACAAGCCCTATCATGCCTGCCTGCGCCGCCTGCTGTCTCGCACCCACGCCAATTTCGGAATGGCGGTGCTGATCGACTGCCATTCCATGCCGGGCAATATCCGCGTTGCCGGCTCGAATCTCAGACCGGATGTGATCATCGGCGATCGCTACGGCACCAGCGCATCCCAGGAAGTCTCCCGCGCCGCGCTGCATTTCCTTGAGGAACTGGGTTTCGTCGCGGTCTGCAACAAACCCTATGCCGGCGGCTTCATCACCGAACATTATGGCCGACCCATCCGCTCTCTCCATGCGCTGCAGATCGAGGTCAACCGGGCGCTTTACGTGGACGAAAAGACGCTTTTGAAAAAAGCCGATTTTCCCGCCATTCAGGCGTCGCTTGAAATCTTCATGCGACAGCTCGGCGCCTTCGTTTCCGAATACGCGATAGAAACGTCGCTCGCTGCCGAATAGCAGCTCGAATTATCCGCTATTTCGATCTTTTATCCCGGATCGTCTGGCGGCCCGCCGGACAAAAAAAACCGCGCCTTGGCGCGGTCAAGTCTAGGGAGGAAACACCCAAGGAGGGTATTTACAGTCAAAGACTGTAGGATCACGCTACGCAGTAATTGCACAATTGTCAATCATTTTATTTTATGCATATTTTTTAGGCTTATGCTGAAAATATGGAAACACCGGCGCCGTCATTCGTATGAGTGGACGGCGGATGCGATTCCGGTCTATGCATTGCCCCATAGAATTCAGACCCAATATTCAGGCAATGAGGTTCGCATGCTGCCCGACCGGGATTTCTTCTTCAAACTTGCCGATGCCGCCAGCGCCGAAACGCTTCCCCGCTTCCGCACGGGCATTGCCGTCGCCAACAAACAGGATGGCGGCTACGATCCGGTGACGGAAGGCGATCAGGCAGCGGAAACAGCCATTCGCGCCCTGATCGAGGCCCGTTTTCCGCAGCATGGCATTCTGGGCGAAGAACACGGCAATATCGGTCTCGACCGCGAGCATATCTGGGTCATCGACCCGATCGATGGCACCCGCGCCTTCATTTCCGGCGTGCCGGTCTGGGGCACGCTGATCGGCTTCCAGTCGGCCGGCCGCGCCACCATGGGCATCATGGAACAGCCCTTCACCAAAGAGCGTTATTTCGCCGATGGCGAGGCGGCGTGGTATTTCGGGCCGGATGGCGAGCGGAAAATCCGCACGCGCGACTGTGCTTCGCTGTCAGACGCCGTGCTGTTCACCACGAGCCCCCACATCTTCACCGCGGAGGAAAAGACCCTGTACGAAAAAGTGCAGGATCAGGTCCGCCTTTTCCGCTACGGCGTGGATTGTTACGCCTATTGCCTGCTTGCGGCCGGCCACGTCGATCTGGTGATCGAATCCGGCCTGAAGCCCTATGATGTCGGCGCGTTGATCCCGGTCATCGAACAGGCCGGCGGCATCATGACGACCTGGGATGGCGGGCGTCCGGAAAATGGCGGCCGCATTCTCGCAGCCGGCTCAAAGGCGGTGCACGAACAGGCGCTCGCCATTCTCTCAAAACTCTGAGGCAGCCCGCTTAAGCGGCCATCACTCCGGCGCGAAAAAAGGCGTCGATGGCCGCCAGCGCCTGTTTGCGGAAAACATCGCGCTCATGCAGCAATTCGTGGCGCGCACCGGTGATCGGAAGAAGCTGCGCTGCCCGGAAATTGCGTGAGAGTTCTTCCTGCGCCTTATAGGGCGTGATGGTATCCAGCATCGGCGCCAGAATAAGGGTCGGAATGGTGATATTCGTCAGATGGTCCTGACGGACCACCCGCCCCATGGTCTTCAGCGCCTCATAGACCCAGCGCGCCGTCGGCGCACCGATGAAAAGTTCCGGAAACTGCCTGTGCAGCGAGAGATTTCTTGTAAAACGTCTGGCGTCCGAGGTGAGCGGATTGCCGTCGAAATCCCGCTCCCGCTGATCCTTGCCGAGCTGAACCCGTCCAAGGCCAACGAGACTTAGAGCCGTCGCCACCGCCCGAATGACGGATGATGGGACGGATTGCTGGCTGTCCAGCTCGATGAAGGGCGAACAAAGCGCCAGACGGTCGATCCGGTTCGACAGGCCGGGTGCGGCGGCAAGCGCTGCAAGCGCGCCGGTGGAGTGCGCGATCATGAAGAATGGCAGCCGCGTATCCGGCAACACCACCTGTTCGAGAAAAAGGCTGATATCACGCTGGTAGTCTGAGAACCGCCGCACATGCCCGGCACCCGGTTTTTTCAGCAATCTTTCGGAACCGCCCTGCCCGCGCGTATCGAAGGTCGCAACCCAGAAACCCATGGCGGTAAGATCGCGAACCGTTTCGAAATATTTCTCGATACATTCGTTCCTGCCATGCAGCAGAACCACGGTTCCGCGAGCCACCTGGCGGCTGGCGCGAAAGATCGCATAGCGAAGCTGTTTGCCGCGATCGCCGGTAAAATATCCGACGGTATGGTTGCCGGGAACCGGGTTGTCTTCGCTCTCGCGCAATGTGGCTTCGATCATCGGTCTTTTCCGGCTTTTCTGCCTTTTCGGGATAGGTCGGCGGCGCGGGAAGGTCAAAGAAAAAATTGCCGGAACCGTCGGTTAAAGCAGTCGCGGTTCCGGCGAATAAGACAGAAGAAGAAGGGACGTTATTGCTTCTGTCCACGGAGAATGTCTCCGATGACCGATGTTTTATGGCTCTCAAACTGAACGATGCCGGAACCTGACGTTCAGCCATGGTTCATGTTGCTTTCGCCTTTTCACGCCCCCCTTGACGCAGCCGCAGGCCATTCCCATCTCATTCATGCGGTCGCCAGAACGGGATCGTGCCACATGTCCGGCCGTCGCCAGAACGGGACGCCGGGCTTAACCGCAAACAGTCGCTTCTTAAGGAGGACACCATGCGTCACGTTGATTTTTCCCCTCTCTATCGTTCCACCGTCGGCTTCGACCGTCTTTTCTCGATGCTTGACGGCCTCGGCCAGCCCGAGCAGGCCCAGTCCTATCCGCCCTACAATATCGAGCGGACCGGCGAAAACACCTATCGCATCACCATGGCCGTTGCCGGTTTCGATGAGAACGAACTCAGCATCGAATCCCGCGCCAATGCGCTGACCGTGAAAGCCGAGAAATCCGCGGATGAGAAATCCACGGAAGGCGAGTTTCTCTATCGCGGTATCGCCACGCGCGCTTTCGAACGCCGCTTCCAGCTTGCCGACCATGTCGAGGTCCAGACCGCTTCCCTGAAGAACGGCCTGCTCCACATCGATCTCGTCCGCAATATTCCGGAAGCCATGAAGCCGCGCCGCATTGCGATCTCGTCCGACAGCGCCGATGCGCCGAAGACCATCGAAGCCCAGATTTCGCCGGCTCAGGTCAACTAAAGGCCACCCGGAAAAATACCGGATCACGGCCCGCAGCATGGATTTTCCCTGCTGCGGGCTTTGCTTTTTTGCTCAGATCTTGAACCGGTCCATCAGGAAATCGGGGCGGACGCCATATCCATCAGCAATTTCAGCCAGTTCGGCATCGGAATTTTTCGCAAGAATGCCGGTTCTGACGAGACAGGAAGCAAGGCTGGCGCGGAAGGCTCCCGCTATGTCATGTTCGAGACTGTCACCGATACAGATGATGCGGTCTGAAGCCGGGTTGCTCAAAAGCGACTGCGCGTGCTCATATATGGCAGAGTAAGGCTTGCCGAACCAGCGAACGGGGCCGCCGAGCTCCTGATAGGCAAGCGCGATGCTACCCGCACCCGGCGCGACGCGCCCGCCGGTCGTCAGCTTGTGGCGGTCGGGATTGGTGCAATAGCATGGCACACCGCGCTGTGCGGCCGGTTCCAGCATCAAGCGGTAGATGGAGAGCGGAACCTTCTCCGCTTCGCTTCCCGAAACGATCACGATATCCGCAATCCTTGCATCATTGACACTTTCAAAGCCAAGACGGTCGGCAAGATTGCGGTCGCCGCCGCTGGAGATGGTCAGGCAGCGTGTGCGTTCGGTTCCGCCAGCCGTTTTCCGGGCAAGGATATCATGGGCGACATCCCCGGATGTCAGGAAATGATCGAAACCCGCGCGATCAAAGCCGAGTTTGACCAGCCGCTCCGCATTATAATCGCCGCTGCGGCCGGAGTTCGAAAGAATGACGACGGTCTTTCCCAGCTTCTTCAAATAAAGCAGCGCATCATTGGCACCCGGATAGGCATGCTCGTCATCCCGCAATACGCCGAACTGGTCGATGAGGAAAACATCGTAACGGGCCGCAAGAGCGGCAAGGTTCGTATGGGGCGCGATATTCATGACCAGCGGGCCTTTCCGGCAAGAACGAGCGAGGCGGTGCCGACGGCCGCCTCCGCCGAACGGGTAGGGAGAAACGGTACGCCCAGCGCCTTTTCCCGCATGCAGGTCCAGGCCGGGTTTGCCACGCCGCCTCCGACCGAACGCACGGATCGTACAAGAGGGCCGCCGAGCGCGGCCAGCCGGTCGTAACCCGATTTCTCGATGGCTGTGATGCCTTCCAGAATTGCCTGAAAGAAAACGAGATCGTCGGCCGGGCGCGGCTCCATTTTGGGCGGATGGGCCGCATCATTGATGGGGAAGCGCTCGCCAGGCTTGATGAGCGGATAATAATCGAGACCCGTCGGCTCATCCGGCCGGAGATAAGGCGTCATGGCCTTCAGCTGCCCGCTATCGAAAAAGCTGCTTATGACGGCTCCGCCGGAATTGGAGGCCCCGCCGGCAAGCCAGAAATCGAGAACGCGATGCGAATAGATGCCGTAGTCCGCCGCATCGAGGGGCCGGGCGGAGGCAAGTTTGACGACCAGAGTGGAGCCGAGTGCCGTAACACCGTCGCCGATGGCAGCGGCGCCGGTGGCGAGGAAAGAGGCGCAGCCATCCGTCGTACCTGCATGGTAACGGCACCCGGAAGGCAAACCGAGGAACCGTCCGGCCGTACCGACCTCCGACAGGACAGCGCCCGCACGCCGGACCTTCGGCAGAAGCTCGATGTCCATGCCGCAGTTTTCCAGCCATTGAGGCCAGGTCTCGGAAGCAAGATCGTAACCGGTCTTGAGCGCATTGTTCTCGTCGCTCAAGGGCACATCGAGGCCAAGCTGCATGAGAATCCAGTCGGCCTGATGCACAATCGCCCTCACGCCGGGCTGGCGTGACAGGTGAATGGCGCAAGCGAGCGCCGACGTCGCGCCGCGCGCCGGACTGTTGGCCGGCGCATGCCGCGCGATGTTGTCGATAATCGCGGCATCGAGGCAGGCGTCGTTATACATCAGGACATTACCGACAACCGCACCCTCAGCGTCGATGGCAAGCACCGTACCCGAGGTACCATCGACCGCGATCCCCTCCACGGCGGCGAGGGAAAGGCGCGAAGCGAGTTCGGTGAGACAGACCTTCACACCGTGCCACCAGACGACCGGCGAGCGGGCCGCCACCGCATCAGGAAAAGGGAAGGCCGCCATGTCCAAAGGCGTTCCATCGGCGGCGAGCGCCGCCACCCGCACCCCCGACGTGCCAAGATCGATCCCCAGAGCCGCGGCTGGTAACGGCGCGCCTGTCATGCCTGCCGGCTCGCCTTGCGGTCGAGCGCCTGACGGTACTGCTCGGCCTCCCAGTGGGTAAGTTCATACTCCTGCGCCTCATCGAGATAGACAACCGGCGCATCCGCCGGGATTCGGGAAACCACCTCGGCCAGACACCGCGCCATCACGCGACCGCCATCCGTCAGTTCGTTGGCCAGCAGCACTCCCCGGCCCGGCACGAGCAGCATCTTGGGAACGCCGAGACCCCGTGAACGACGTTCATCGGCATAGGTTACGGCAGTCTCGCTATCGGCAAGAACGCCGATTTCCGTGCCCAGGAAGATGACGTGGTCTGGATAGAGCGAACCGTGGGTTGCAACAGCCACGCTCGCTGCACCGAGCGCCGTCTTGTGGCTCCCGGCATCCCGCGCCGCGTGGAAATCCGACCCCACCGCCAATGTTTTAAGCCCCACCGGATCGGCTGGCGTTACCCGGCGCTCTTCCATGCGCAGCGCGGCGCTGACCCTTTCGATGCGCTCCCGCACCTCCTCCACCGTCTCTCCGGTGATGATGATGCCATGGTTAAACAGGATCAGCACATCCGGCCTGCTGCCGGCGACACGGTCGATCTCATGCGCCAGCGGTGTGCCCGGACGGCGATAGGGGATGGTCACGCAGGCAAGATCCGGCACTGCAGCCATCCGCGCTGCGATAAGCCGTTCGCGATCCGCAAGCACGGAAAGTGCGATCGTGTCGACGCAGTGATAATGGGCGACAACCGCCTGCGGCAGCACCGCGTGAAAACTCGTCTCGATGGACGGGCGAAGGCCCGAGCTATTCCGTTCCGCAACGACAAAATCCGTCGCCTTTTCGGCACCGGGATCACCCGAGCGAAGCGCCTGCACCAGCGGCGCGACCTTCACCGGCACCATGATGTCGCGCTCTCCGGCATGGGCAAGCCAGGTGCCGGAAGCTTTCACCCACATCACGCCATCACGCTTGAAGGAGATATTGCCGCCGGCTCCCTGCGTTTTCAGGATGTCGCTGCCGATCGCCTTCGAAAGAGCGAGAAACGCGGCAAAATCTTCCGCCGGAATATCTGAAACCATGCCGCCATCCTCCAACTACCTCAACCAGCCTGCGCATTTGAGAAATGATTGAGTGAACTTTCTCCAATAACCATAAATAAATGACGCAATTACGTCAACAATGAGAATTTTCATCAACTATGTTGACTAATATCAGCCATTATGATCATTCTTCTTCATCGGCAAGGGAGATGCCGGAGGAGCAGCCATGAATGATACAGAGCGCCACAAGGCCATCATCGAGCTTTTGCGCGAGACGCCATTTGCATCCGTCCGCGACCTTCAGCAGCGCCTGAAAGCTTCGCCCGCCACCATTCGCCGCGACATCGACAAGCTGCATGAGCTTGGTCTCGCCAGAAAAGTCTATGGCGGTATTTCCGCCAGCGATGCCGGAGACAGCGCGCGTCTTTCCGCGCGCCCCTATGACGAGAACCGTGACATCGCCGTCGAAGCCAAGCGGGCGATTGCCGCAAAGGCAGCGGATATGGTGCGCGATGGAGACGCCATCATCGTGCATGCCGGCTCCACCTGCTATCAGCTCGGCACATTGCTTGCACGGCGCAATGTGCGCCTGTGGACCAACTCGATGCCGCTTGCCGCGCATCTTGGCGAACACGGCACCTGCCAGCTTTCGCTCTCCGGCGGCGCGCTTTATCGCGAACCCGGCATTATCCACGATACGGCCGCCGGTTCGCCGGGGTTCTTCGCATCGCGGTTCTTCGTCGGCACGCAGGGTATCAGCAGCAAGGGGCTGCTCGAATCCCATCCGCTGCTCGTGAAGGTCATCGGCGAACTCGCGGCCTGCGCCGATGAAATCGTGCTTTTGGCCGATAGCCGGAAATTTTCCATCCAGCCCCGCAACGTCGCCCTGCCGCTCTCCCGTGTCGGCACGATCATCACGGATGATGGCCTCACCGATGCCAACGCGAAGATGCTGGAAGAGGCAGGCGTCACCATCAACATCGCGACCATGGGAGGGGAGAATTGAACCCGTCCCCCATCGCCGTCTTCGATCTCGGCAAGACCAATTCGAAACTCTTTGTCCTCTCGCCTGAAGGCAAGCTTGTCGACGAGGCGCGCACAAGGCCCGTCTGGCGGCGAAATGGTGACATCAACATTCTCGATGACGAGGCCCTTTTTACATGGATGAAGAATGAACTGGCGCGCGTGGTTTCAGCCCACGGCGTCGACCGGGTCATCTTCTCGGGGCATGGCTGTACCTTTGCACTGACCGCCGGCGATGCACTCGTTCATCCCATTCTGGACTATGAACAGGAACCGCCCGCCGATGTCGCCGCCCGCATCGATGCCCTGGTGCCGGATTTTCATGAAACCTTCTCGCCGCCGCTGCCGCTCGGCTTCAATTACGGCCGTCATCTTCTCTGGCTGAACGAACGCGACCCGGCGCTTCTCGAGCAGGCCGACGCCATTCTTGCTTATCCGCAATTCTGGAGCTGGAAGTTTTCCGGCCGCAAGGTTTCCGAAGTCTCCTATCTCGGTTGCCATTCCCATCTCTGGGCACCGCTCGAAGACGACTACAGCAGCCTTGTCGACCGCATGGGTTGGCGCGAAAAGATGCCGGCATTCGCACCGGCAGGCAGTGTGATCGGCAAACATAGCGTAACTCTCGAGGACGGGTGGACCGTCGATATCGACGTCCATAATGGCGTCCATGACAGCAATGCCGCACTTTATTTCTACCGCTCGCTCGGCTTTTCCGATTTCACACTCATTTCGACCGGCACCTGGGTGATTGTCCTCAATCCGGCAAGTCCGCTCGAACGTCTCGATTCCGGGCGTGACATGCTCGCCAACGTCACCATCGACCACCAGCCGGTCGCGACCATCCGCTTCATGGGCGGCCGGGAATACGACATGGCGAGCGGTGGCTGGACCAGGCCCGTTACCGCCGAGGCCATTGCCTCGGTCATCGCCAGACGTTGTTTCGCCCTGCCCTCCTTTGCCGCAGGCGGCCCGTTGCAGCGCCACATCGGACATTTCACGGGCCCGGCCATCGCCGGAGAGGAACGTGCCGCGGCCGCCCTGCTTTACGTCGCATTGATGACGGATCTCTCGCTCGAACTCATTGGCTCGCAAAACGCCATCATCATCGATGGCGGCCTGGTGAAGACTGGGCTTTACGCCTCCATTCTCGCAGCGCTGCGCCCTGGCCAGACGATCCATACCAGCGCCAATCCAGAAGGAAGCGCCTTCGGCGCGGCGATGCTCGTTTTCGACGCGCTCGGCATCAACCCTTTCATAAACGACTGCGCGGTGGCGCAACCGGCGGCCATTCCCGACCTCGATGCCTACAGACATGCATGGCGACGGCAAGTGGATGCGATGACGGAAGAAACAGCGGCGAGAAACAGCGACTACAGGAGGCCGGCATGATGCAGCCGATTGTTCAGCTCACTGGCCTCCGCAAATCGTTCGGCGGCGTCAAGGCATTGAAAGGTGTGAACCTGGATATCCATCCCGGTGAAGTGCATGCCCTGATGGGTGAAAATGGCGCGGGCAAGTCGACGCTGATCAAGATTCTTTCCGGCCTCTATACGCAGGACGAAGGCACGATCACCGTGAATGGCGAAGCGGTGAACTTTTCTTCCACCCGCGACGCCAATGCCGCCGGTATCGCAACGGTGTATCAGGAGCTTCTGCTGTTTCCGGAGCTGACCGTCGCGGAAAACATCTTTCTGGGCAATTATCCGCGCAGGGCCGGCGGCGTCATCGACTGGGCGGCAGTCCGCTCAGGCAGCCGCAGCCTTCTCGAAACGCTCGATGCGCATGATCTCGATGTCGATGAAAAGGTTGCCAATCTATCGGTCGCCCAGCGCCAGTGCGTGGAGATTGCCAAGGCGTTGTCCAAGGACGCCAAGGTGCTGATCATGGACGAGCCAACCGCCTCGCTGGTTGAATCGGATGTGCAGCGCCTGCTCGATATCGTCCGGCAATTGCGCGCCCGTGGAGTCGGCATCCTCTATGTCAGCCATCGCATGCCGGAAATTTTCGCCGTCTGCGACCGCGTCACCGTCTTGCGGGATGGCGCCTATGTCGCAACCAAAACCATTAACGACGTCGATGAGGCCACTCTGGTATCCCTGATGGTGGGCCGCCCTATCGAGAAGCTTTTCCCAAAGGTGGATGTGCCGATAGGCCAGCCTGTCCTCGAGGTCACGAGCCTCAACCACGGCAAGCGCGTCAGGGAAATCTCCTTTGCCGTGCGGCAGGGCGAGATTCTCGGCATTGCAGGACTTGTCGGCAGCGGACGCACCGAACTTGCGCTCACGCTTTTCGGCATGACGCCAGCCATATCCGGTGAAATCCGCCTTGATGGAAAGACGGTTACGATGACCTCTCCGTCGCAGGCGCGCAATCTCGGCATCGCCTATGTGCCTGAAGATCGCGGGTCGCAGGGTCTCATCAAATCGATGGCGATCCGCAAGAACGTTACCATGGCCACGCTCGACAGGATATCGAACGGCATTTTCATTCGCGCCGCCGCTGAAATGAGCCGGGCGACCGAAGCGATCAAACGTTTCGGCGTGCGCTGCCGCGACGCCGACCAGCCCATTGGCCAGCTTTCCGGCGGCAACCAGCAAAAGGTGGTCATAGCCAAATGGCTGGAAATCAAACCCCGGGTGCTGATCCTCGATGAGCCGACACGCGGCGTCGATGTCGGCGCCAAATCGGAAATCCACGCGATCATGGGCGAGCTTGCCCGCGAGGGCGTCGCCATCATCATGATTTCCAGCGAGCTGCCCGAGGTTCTCGGCATGAGCGACCGGGTAATGGTCATGGCCGAAGGCCGGGTCACCGAAATTCTTGAGCGCAGCGAGGCCACGCCCGAGCGTGTGGGCGCCGCGATGACGGCACATCGCAGAGAGGAAAAAACGTTATGAGTCCCCTCGGCAATGCACCGGCCAAAAGCATAACGGGCGCACGAATCGGCCAAAGCGCCTATCGGCGGTTTCTTTCGGATTACGGACAGGAGCTCTTTGTCCTCGCGGCAATCGTCACGCTGTTTGTTTGCGTGACCGTCGTGAACCCGCGTTTCATCGCCGTAAACAATCTCAACACCATCCTTTCCGGAAATGCCTATATCGCCGTAGCGGCAATCGGCATGGCGATGGTGATCATAACCGGCAATATCGACGTCTCCGTCGGGGCCTTGATCGGCGTGCTCGCAACGGTTGCCGGAACATTGGCGACCTCCGGCTATCCGGTGTGGGTCGCCTGGACCGTCCCCCTTCTCGTCGGCATCGCCATCAACACCGTCATCGGCCTGCTCGTCGCTTATGCACGCATCCCGTCGATCGTGGTGACGCTGGGCGCGCTTTCGATCCTGCGCGGCGGCCTCATCAGCGTCACCGGCGGGGCCTGGATATCCAATCTGCCGCCGGCCTTTCTGCTTGCGCAACAGAAGCTGCTCGGCGTTCCGATACCTTTGATCGCCATGGTCGTCCTCACCGTGCTCGCGGCCCTCTGGATGCGCAACTCGGCCTTCGGACGTTCACTTTACGCGCTTGGCGGCAATCCGGAAGCCGCCGTCGCCAGCGGCATTCCGGCTGAGCGGCGCATCGTTCAGGTCTTTGCGATCCACGGCTTTTTTGCAGGCCTTGCCGCCATCCTGTTCGCAACCCAGCTGCAGGTCATCCAATCGACGGTTCCGCCCAATCTGGAGCTTACGATCATCACGGCCGCGGTCATCGGCGGGGTGTCAATTCTTGGCGGCACCGGCACGGTCATCGGCTCGACTCTCGCGACAATCCTCTTCGCCACCATCGGCTCGGCCCTGATCTTCGTTAATGTCTCCGCCTACTGGCTGCGGGCGGTCATCGGTCTGCTGATCCTCATCACGGTGCTTGCCGATATGCTGCGCCGCCGTCGCAGGAGCATTTGAAAACCATGATTCCCAAGTCGCTCATCCGGCACGAAACTTTCCTGGCCATCCTGCTAGTCATCATCCTTGCCGTGTTGTCGTTCCAGTCGGACAAGTTTCTCACTGTTTCCAACCTTCTCAATCAGGGCCGCCTGATGACGGAAATCGGCCTGATCGCGCTCGCGATGACCTTCGTGATCGCCACCGGCGGTATAGATCTGTCCGTCGGCTCGATCCTCGGTCTCACAGCCATTCTGCTCGGCGTGTTCTGGCAGAAACTCGGTATGCCTTTGCCGCTGGCAATGGCGGCGGCTGTGGCCGCAGGCACCTTCGCGGGCTTCGTCAACGGGCTTATCATCACCCGTTTCAATGTTCCGCCGCTAATCGCCACGCTCGGAACGCTGGCGCTCTATCGCGGCCTCGCCGAAGGCATCAGCCAGGCGCGCTCCGTTCGCGGTTATCCGGAATGGTTCTTCATGTTCGGCCAGGGCGCGGTGCTCGGCATTCCTACCCAGCTCTGGCTCTTTTTTGCCGCAGCTGTCATCGCCGCCGTCATTCTTGCCTATACGACCTGGGGACGCAGCACCTATGCGATCGGCGCAAACGAGACCGGAGCACGGTTCTCCGGCCTCCCCGTCGAGAAGACCAAACTCGCCGTTTATACCGCCTCGGGTCTTGCGGCCGCACTTGCCGCCGTGATCTTCGTCTCCCGCGTTTCCACAACGCGCTCCGACATGGGGACGGGCATCGAACTCGACGCCATTACGGCGGTGGTTCTCGGCGGCACATCCATATTCGGAGGCCGCGGCACGATCGTCGGAACAATCCTCGGCCTTTGCGTCATTCAGGCGCTGAAAAACGGGCTTTCACTCGCTGGCGTTACCGGTGACGGCACGATCATGCTGATCGGCATCGTGCTCATCCTGGCAATTCTTGCGAGCAATCTCTTCGAGAAAAGCGGCTCTCGATAGTTCGATGTCTCGTCCCGCATTGCCGCTCGAAGCTGTTTGGACGATTTGGAGGAGGAAAGACATGCGCAAATATCTGTTACCCGCCCTGCTGACGCTCTCGTTTTCGACGAGCGCGGCTTATGCAGCCCCGACCTGGACCGGCGGCGACGACCTGCCGACCAACCCGCTGGCCTGCGATGCCACGCCTGCAAAAATCGAGGCGAAGGCATATGACGGCGGTTCGCCAACCAATGCCCCGGACCGCAAGGGCAAGCCGATAACGGTTGTTGATGTACCGAAGCTGGTCGGCATCGGCTATTTCGCCGCGACCACCAAAGGCATTGCGGATGCCGCCGCTGAACTCGGCAATGTCAAAGCCAAGACCGACGGGCCGAGCAAGGCCAATATCGATGACCAGATCACGCTGATCGACAACTATATCACCTCCGGCGTGGACGGCATTCTTTACGCCGCCAACGACCCGGTCGCAATCGCCCCGGTTCTGAAGAAGGCGCTTGCCGCCGGTATCAACGTCGTCGGCTACGACGCGAATTCCCAGCCGGATTCGCGCCAATGGTTCGTCAACCAGGCGGAGTTCAACGGCATCGCGAAGGCGACAATCGACGCGCTTGCCGCCGAAGCCGGGGAGGACGGCAAGTTCGCAATCGTCACATCCACCTTCACCACGCCGAACCAGGCGCGCTGGATCGCCGAGATGGCGGCCTATCAGGCGAAATGCCATCCGAAGATGGAATGGCTGGAGACGGTCGAAGCACAGGAAGACAACATCCTTTCCTTCAACCAGGCCAACACGCTGATCAACAAATATGGCGATGACCTGAAAGGCATCGTCGGCATGACCTCCGTCGCCACCCCTGCCGCAGCCGACGCCGTCACCCAGGCCGGCAAATGCGGCAAGATCGCGGTCGTGGGCCTCGCGACGCCCAACGCCATGAAGCCCTATGTTGCTGCCGGTTGCGTCAAATCGGTGGTTCTGTGGAACCCGGTCGATCTCGGCTACGCCGCCATGCATGTGTTGCGGGCAGTGGCCGACGGCACACTTCAGCCTGGCGCCACCTCGGTCAAGGCTGGCAAGCTTGGTGACCTCAAGGTGATCAACGGCTCGGAAATCCTGCTCGGTGCTCCTACCGTCTTCACGAAGGACACCATCAACAACTTCGATTTCTGATCATGAAAAGGGGGGAGGGCAATTCCGGCGCCCTACCCCCTTTTTGCGTAACAGACCTATCCTTGCCCGCGTTTCAGCGGCTGGAAGCAGCCGCGCCTTCCGTGGCAACCGGTTCCGGCATCGCCGCTTTTTCATGGGCCTTGCGCGCGTAACGCTGGGCCAGAACCGCGCAGACCATCAGCTGAATCTGGTGGAAAAGCATGATTGGCAGGACGATTGCGCCGATACTCTGGCCGGCGAAGATGGCGCCCGCCATGGGCACGCCGCTGGCGAGGCTCTTTTTCGAGCCGCAAAAAGTGATGGTGATTTCATCGGCCTTGTCGAAACCCAGCAAACGGCTGCCGAACATCGTCACGCACAGGACAAGCGCCAGCAGCAGGATATTGATGACGATGACCACGCCGATATCCCTGAGCGAAAATGTGTGCCAGATGCCTTCGATAACCGCATCGGAAAAAGCCAGATAAACGACCATCAGGATGGAGCCGCGATCGACCGGAGCCAGCAATTTCTTGCGCGCCCTGATCCAGTCGCCGATCCACGGCTGCAGCACCTGACCGACGATGAATGGCAGAAGCAGCTGCAGGAAGATTTGCAGGAACGCATCCAGCGAAAATCCACCGCCATGGCCGCCCACCGTAAACAGCAGGCCGACCAGCAGCGGGGTCAGGAACATGCCGAAAATGTTCGAAGCCGAGGCCGAACAGATCGCAGCCGGCACGTTTCCGCCCGCCATGGAGGTGAAGGCAATGGACGACTGCACGGTGGATGGCAGGACGCAGAGGAACAACACGCCCATATAAAGCGGCGCAGGCAGAATATTCTCGGGAATGAAGCCGATTGCCACGCCGAGCAGCGGGAACAGGCCGAAGGTGACGAGAAGGATCGCCAGATGCAGGCGCCAGTGCAGGATACCGGCAATCACCACATCCCGGGAAAGCCGCGCGCCGTGGAGGAAAAACAACAACGCGATCGCGAGTTTTGTCGCCAGCCCGAAATACTCCGCCGGCTCACCGCTGATCGGCAAAATGGAGGCCAAAATCACGGTGGCTACCAGCATCATGGTGAAGCGATCAGGTAGGAAGCGGGTCATGGGAGATCTTTCCGGCATCGGTTTTGCTTGAAACGCGCGCTACTATCGCTCATCATGAATTCCGATGCAAAGATTAACAGTTATCGCGATTCGGGATAATGCTGAACCTTCAACATCTTGCGAGCTTCGTGATGCTTCAGCAGACCGGCAGCTTCACGCTGGCGGCCGAACGGCTGGGGATTGGCCAGTCCACTGTCAGCCAGCATATTCAAAGGCTTGAGGCCGCACTTGGGCGCCGGCTGATCGCGCGCAGCACCCATCAGGTAAAACTGACGGGTGAAGGTGAGGCGCTGCTGGGTTATGCCCGCAACATGCTGGAAATCGACAGCAAGGTGTCGTCGCTGTTCAGCGAGAACCGTCTGCGCGGGCGGTTGAGGCTTGGCGTTTCGGAGGATTTCGTCGCCAGCCGGCTGACCGCCATTCTGGAAGAGTTCATTCGCCTTTATCCCCTCGTAGATCTGGAACTGACGGTTTCGCTGAGCGGCGTGCTTTACCAGATGCAGGACAATGGCGAACTGGATGTGGTGCTCGCCAAACGCCGTCTCGGCGACAAGCTCGGGCACTTTCTCTACCGCGAACCGCTCGTGTGGCTGGCGCGCGACCCGGAGCGGATGCTGAACCAGCCGGATGCCCTGCCGCTGATTGCCTTTCCGCCGCCGAGCATCACCCGGAAGGCGGCGCAGGAGGCGCTCGACCGGGCCGGCCTCGCCTGGCGGATCGTCTGCACCTGCGGCAGTCTCAGTGGGCTGACCGCCGCAGCAAGAGCCGGCATGGGAATTTTGGTGCAGCCGCGCAGCATGGCGCCGGCAGGCCTGAAGGAGATTGCCGCAGGCGTGCTACCGCCGCTGGAGGACGTGGAATTCGTGCTTCAACCGAGCAAGGGTGCGGATGCGAAGCTGGTGCGCGCCCTTTCCGATCTTGTTTCCAGCAAGAGCATCGCACCCGGCAGTTTCGTATAGCCTGTTCAATTCTCCCGTCGCGACAGGCAGCGGCCGACACTGTCACGCCAGCCGGCAATGGCGTCTTTCCGTTCGGCCTCTTCCATTGCGGGGCTGAAACGGCGGTCACGCCGCCAATGTTCAGCAAAGGCCTTGCGGTCCGGCCAGATGCCGGCGCGGGAGGCGGCAAGCCAGGCCGCCCCGAGAATGGTCGTTTCCAGGAAGACCGGCCGGTCGACCGGTGCCGCAAGAATATCCGCCAGCCGTTGCATGGTCCAATCGGAAGCGACCATGCCGCCATCGACCCTCAACACCGTCTTGCCATTGTCACCCGCCCAGTCCTTGCGCATGGCGTCCAGCAGGTCGAAGGTCTGATAGGCGACGCTTTCCAGCGCCGCGCGGGCGAATTCCGCCGGACCGGTACCACGCGTCAGCCCGAAAATCGCGCCACGCGCTTCCGCGTCCCAATAGGGTGCGCCAAGGCCGGTGAAGGCCGGAACCAGATAGACACGCTGATTGGCGTCAGCCTTTTCCGCAAGCGCGCT
The DNA here is from genome assembly GCF_053522385.1 of Agrobacterium sp. 22-223-1. Classification (NCBI taxonomy): domain Bacteria; kingdom Pseudomonadati; phylum Pseudomonadota; class Alphaproteobacteria; order Hyphomicrobiales; family Rhizobiaceae; genus Agrobacterium; species Agrobacterium sp. 22-223-1. The sequence continues at coordinate 73,532 of NZ_JBNWCN010000002.1, read as the reverse complement.
GACCTCGGAAGCGACCGAGATGAAACCAAGCTCATCGCGCAGCCATTGCACGGCGGCACCGGCAATGAAGATCGAGCCTTCCAACGCATAGGTGGTGACGCCGTCGAGACGGTAAGCGATGGTCGTCAGCAGCCGGTTGGTGGAGGCGACGCGATCCGTGCCGGTATTGAGCAGCGCAAAGCAGCCCGTGCCGTAGGTGGATTTCATCATGCCCGGCTCGAAGCAGGCATTGCCGATCACGGCTGCCTGCTGATCGCCGGCTACACCGAGGATCGGAATTTCCGCGCCCAGCAGCGATTTATCGGTCACGCCGAAATCGGCGGCGCAATCCAGCACCTCCGGCAGCATGGCGCGGGGAATGTCGAGGATCGACAGGAGTTCATCGTCCCATGTATTTTCCTCGATATTGTAGATCAGCGTTCGCGAGGCATTGGTGGCGTCGGTTACATGACGGCGGCCGCCGGTGAGTCGATAGATCAGGAAACTATCGACGGTACCGAAGCAGATTTCGCCCTTCACGGCTTTTTCGCGAAGGCCGCTGACACTATCGAGCAGCCATTTCAGCTTCGTGCCGGAAAAATAGGGATCGAGCAGCAGACCGGTCTTTTTCGAAAAAAGCGGCTCCAGCCCCCTTCTTTTCAGATCCTCGCAGACGGGCGCAGCGCGGCGATCCTGCCAGACCACGGCCCGATGCACGGCCTCGCCCGTGTTCCGGTCCCACAGCACCGTCGTTTCGCGCTGGTTGGTAATGCCGATCGCCTCGATATCGGAGGCGGCGATGCCGGCATCGGCAAGCGCCAGCCGGATGGTTTCGAGCACGCTTTTCCAGATATCCTCGGCATCGTGTTCGACCCAGCCGGAGGCCGGGAAATGTTGCGGAAATTCTCGCTGTCCGACACCGATGACCCGCATGTCGCGATCAAAGACCATCGACCGTGTCGATGTCGTTCCCTGATCGATCGCCAGAATATAACCGCCCATCATGCCACTCCCTTTCAGACGCAATGACCGGGGCGGCAAGCCGCCCCGGTTTCAGATTTTACGCAGACATTACTTCTGCCAGCTTTTGACCAGTTCGTCGTAATTGACGGTGACCGGCTTTTCCTTTTCGTTGGCAATCTTCAGCTGCGGCGCCAGATTACCCTTCGAAACGGCATCCTTGTTCCAGTATTCGATATCGTGCTCTTCCGCCAGTTTCGGGCCGATATCGCCCTGCACGCCGGCGCGTTCCAGACGGCTCATGACCTTTTCCTGCTCGGCGCAGAGAGAGTCCATCGCGGCTTGCGCGGTTTTCGCACCCGACGAAGCATCGCCGATCGCCTGCCACCACAGCTGCGCCAGCTTCGGATAATCCGGAACGTTGGTGCCGGTCGGCGACCACTGCACGCGGGCCGGCGAACGATAGAACTCGATGAGACCGCCGAGTTTGGACGCCCGGTCCGTGAAGCTCTTATGGTGGATGGTGGTGTCGCGAATGAAGGTCAGGCCCACATGGCTCTTCTTCACATCCACGGTCTTGGAGGTCACGAACTGCGCGTAGAGCCAGGCGGCTTTGGCGCGGTCGTCGGGGGTGGATTTCATCAGCGTCCACGAACCCACATCCTGATAACCGAGCTTCATGCCGTCCTTCCAGTAGACGCCGTGCGGCGAAGGTGCGACGCGCCATTTCGGCGAACCGTCCTCGTTCACGACAGGCAGGCCGGGCTTGGCCATATCGGCGGTAAACGCCGTGTACCAGAAGATCTGCTGGGCGATATTGCCCTGCGCCGGCACTGGACCGGATTCGGAGAAGGTCATGCCCTGCGCTTCCGGCGGCGCATATTTCTTCAGCCATTCGAGATATTTCTCGATGGAATAGACCGAAGCCGGACCGTTGGTATCGCCGCCGCGCGCCACGCAGGAGCCGACCGGCTGCGACTTGTCGTTGACCTTGATGCCCCATTCATCGACCGGCAGACCGTTCGGCAGGCCCTTGTCACCGTTGCCGGCCATGGAGAGCCAGGCATCGGTGAAGCGCCAGCCGAGCGACGGATCCTTCTTGCCGTAATCCATATGGCCGAAGACCTTCTTGCCGTCGACATCGCGGCCGGTGAAGAATTCGGCAATATCCTCATAGGCCGACCAGTTGACCGGCACGCCGAGGTCATAACCATATTTGGCCTTGAAATCGGCCTTGTTCTTTTCGTTGTTGAACCAGTCGTAACGGAACCAGTAGAGGTTCGCGAATTGCTGGTCGGGAAGCTGGTAGAGCTTCTTGTCCGGCGCCGTCGTAAAGGCGCTGCCGATGAAGTCCTTGAGGTCGAGGCCGGGATTGGTGACGTCCTTGCCCTCATTGGCCATGAAGTCGGTCAGGTTGCGCACCTGCTGGTAGCGCCAATGCGTGCCGATAAGGTCGCTGTCGTTGACCCAGCCGTCATAAAGGTTCTGGCCTGTCTGCATCTGGGTCTGGATTTTTTCGACGACGTCACCTTCCTGGATCAGGTCGTGCGTGACCTTGATGCCGGTAATGGCGGTGAAGGCCGGAGCCAGAACCTTGGATTCATATTCATGGGTCGTCAGAGATTCGGAAACGACCTTGATTTCCATGCCCGCGAAAGGTTTCGCGGCATCGACAAACCATTGCAGCTCCTTTTCCTGATCGCCACGCGAAAGCGACGAGAGATCGCCGATTTCCTTGTCCAGAAACTGCTTTGCTTCCTCCATTCCGGCGAAAGCGGAACCCGTCATTGCCAGCAGCATGGCCGCCGTCGTCGTCATCAGATGCCGTCGCATATCAGTCCTCCCAGGGGTTTGCGATTGCATGAAGTCTGCGGGTGCGGTTTTCCTCCGCCGCACCGTTTTCCTGCTCTAGACAAAACGGAAAACGCCGATGGCGTAAACCAAGGATAGAGCGAGAGCCCACCACAGGTTCGGGCCGACCAGCCCGAGCCATGCGAGATGAATGAAGGCGCTGCCGAGCAGCGAGATGAACAGCCTGTCTCCGCGCGTGGTCTCGAAGCGCAAGAGGCCGAAGCGGGGATTGCCGCCGGGCGAGAGATATTCCCAGAACCACATGCCGACGAGCAGCAGCGCAATCGCGCCGAAAAAGGCCGCCGTCTGCCAAGTCCACGCCATCCAGGTAAAATCGGGCATCTTCGTCATGGTCAAACCCTCCCGAGCGCAAAGCCCTTGGCGATGTAATTGCGCACGAACCAGATCACCAGCGCGCCGGGGATCAGTGTCAGCACGCCGGCGGCGGCAAGCAGGCCCCAGTCCATGCCGGCGGCAGAGACGGTGCGCGTCATGGTCGCGGCAATCGGCTTGGCGTCCGTCGTCGTCAGCGTGCGGGCGATCAGAAGCTCGACCCACGAGAACATGAAGCTGAAGAAGCAGGCGACACCGATGCCGGAAGCGATGAGCGGCATGAAAATCTTCACGAAGAATTTCGGGAAGGAATAGCCGTCAATATAGGCGGTCTCGTCGATTTCCTTCGGCACGCCGGACATGAAACCTTCGAGAATCCACACCGCCAGCGGCACGTTGAACAGGCAATGCGCCAGCGCCACAGCGATATGCGTGTCAATCAGCCCGAAAGCCGAATAAAGCTGGAAGAAGGGCAGCGCGAAAACGGCCGGCGGCGCCATGCGGTTGGTCAAAAGCCAGAAGAACAGGTGCTTGTCGCCCAGAAAACGATAGCGCGAGAAGGCGTAGGCCGCCGGCAGCGCCACTGCGACCGAGATCACCATGTTCATGACGACATAGATGATCGAATTGATATAGCCCGAATACCAGGATGAATCGGTGAAGATCGTCCGGTAGTTCTGTAATGTCGGCTGATGCGGATAAAGCGTCATGGACGACACGATTTCCGTGTTCGTCTTGAAGCTCATATTGACGAGCCAGTAGATCGGAACAAGCAGCAGCAGGATATAGATCGTCGGCACCAGCCAGGAAAAACGCGACGGCCCATGGTGGCGACGCCGCGCATTGACGGCAAGGCCGGATCGTCCCGTCGCAGTGGCTCTCACCGGCGAACTGCCGATGCCGTTGCGCTCCACGCTTGTGGTGACATTCGAGGCGCTCATGTCTCAAGTCTCCGCGTCGTGGCTGGTCATGACGGTGTAGAACACCCAGGACAGCAGCAGGATGATGAGGAAGTAGATCAGCGACATGGCCGCCGCCGGCCCGAGGTCGAACTGGCCGAGCGCCATCTTCACGAGATCGATGGACAGGAAGGTGGTGGAATTGCCCGGACCGCCGCCGGTGACGACGAAAGGCTCGGTATAGATCATGAAACTGTCCATGAAGCGCAGCAGGAAAGCGATCAGCAGCACCCGCTTCATCTTCGGCAGCTGGATGTAACGGAACACCGCAAAACGCGACGCGCCATCGATCCTGGCTGCCTGATAATAGGCATCCGGAATGGAAACGAGGCTGGCATAGCACAGAAGCACGACAAGGCTCGTCCAGTGCCAGACATCCATGATGACGACCGTGATCCACGCATCGACCGGATCGTTGACATAGTTGTAATCGAGCCCAAGCTGATTGGCGTAATAACCGAGCAGGCCGATATCGCTGCGGCCGAAAACCTGCCAGATGGTGCCGACGACATTCCACGGCACCAGCAGCGGCAGCGCCATGGTGACGAGGCAGACCGGCACGCCGATACCGGATTTCGGCATTTTGAGCGCGATGAAGATGCCGAGCGGAATTTCTATCGCCAGGATGATGCCGGAAAACAGCAGGTTGCGCCCCAGCGCATCCCAGAAACGGTCCGAGGCCAGAATCTCCTCGAACCATTGCGTTCCCGCCCAGAAGAACTGGTTATTGCCGAACGTATCCTGCACCGAATAATTCACGACGGTCATCAGCGGAATGACGGCGGAAAAGGCGACCAGCACCAAAACCGGCAGCACCATGAACCACGCCTTGTTGTTCCAGCTCTTTTCCATGGTCAGGCCCCCATCTTTACACGCCACGAGTCGGCGAAGACGCCGATGGCGGCCGGATCGAAGCGAACACCCGCTTCCGCCGGGATTTCCTCGTCTTCGGCAACGACGATCGCGAGTTTCTGGCCGGCGAACCGGGCGCGCACAATCTTCTGCCGGCCGATATCCTCGACCTTGTCGACAGTGATGGGCATGCCGCCCCGCTCCAGCCGGACGAATTCCGGGCGGATGCCGATCTCGATGCGTTGCGCTCCATCGACCTTTGGTACACCGGCCAGCGGCACACCAAGGCCGCCGACCACGGCGGTCGCGCCGTCTATCTTGGCGGGAAGCACATTCATGCCCGGCGAGCCGATGAAATAACCGACGAAGGTATGTCCCGGCCGTTCGAAAAGCTCAGCCGGCGTGCCGATCTGGACGATCTGCCCGTCATACATGACCACAACCTTGTCGGCGAAGGTCAGCGCTTCGGTCTGGTCATGGGTGACATAAACCATGGTGAAACCGGACTGCCGGTGCAGCCGCTTTAGCTGCGAGCGCAGCACCCATTTCATATGCGGGTCGATCACCGTCAGCGGCTCGTCGAAGAGGATGGCGTTGACATCGGACCGCACCAGCCCGCGCGCCAGCGAAATCTTCTGTTTCTGATCCGCCGTCAGACCACGCGCATGGCGTTTGGCCATGCCGGAAAGATCGGTCATTTCGAGGATTTCCCGCACCCGACGGTCGACCTCGGCCTCCGGCACATGCCGGTTGCGCAGCGGAAAGGCCAGATTGTCGTAGACCGTCATCGTGTCGTAGACGACCGGGAACTGGAATACCTGCGCAATATTGCGGTCTTCCGTGGCGAAATCCGTCACGTCGGTTCCATCAAAGGCGATGCGGCCTTCGGAGGGGCGCAGCAGCCCGGAAATGATGTTGAGCAGCGTGGTCTTGCCGCAGCCGGAAGGGCCGAGCAGCGCATAGGCGCCGCCGTCCTCCCATTCATGATGGACTTCCTTCAGTGCATAGTCGCCGGCAGCCTGCGCCTTTGCGTTATAGGCGTGTCGGATGTGATCGAGCGTGATGCGTGCCATGACCGATCTCCCTCAAGCCGCTTCGCCGATGGCGCGGCCATTCGCGTCAAAGGCCATCAGGTGTTTTGTATCGAGAAACAGCTCTATGTCCCTGTCCGGCTCGATGTCGTGAATGCCATGCGCGAGCATGACCCAGCGCCGGCCCGAAAATTCCACATGCACGAAGCTTTCCGATCCGGCGATTTCCGAAATCAGCGTCCGCGCCCGGATCGACTGGCGGGCCTCGCCCTTTGCCTGCGGGAAAAGATGATGCGGCTGGAAAGCGATGGTCAAAGGTCCATCCGGCACGGCGGCAAGATGCGCCGGCACTGCAATCACCGCCCGGTCGGCACGGGTGAATGCAGCGCCCGCCTTGACGACCTCGATGGTGTTGAGCGGCGGGTCTGCAAAAATTTCCGCGGTGACGATATCCACCGGACGCCGGTAAACCTCGATGGTGCGGCTGAACTGCGTTACCCTGCCCTCGTTGAGCGTTGCGGTATTGCCGCCCAAAAGCAGCGCCTCGGAAGGTTCGGTGGTGGCATAAACGAAGATGGCGCCGGATTCGGAGAAAATGCGCGGCAGTTCCTCGCGCAACTCTTCGCGCAGCTTGTAATCGAGATTGGCCAGAGGCTCATCGAGCAGCACCAGATTGGCGTTCTTGACGATGGCGCGGGCAAGTGCCGTTCGCTGCTGCTGACCGCCGGAAAGATTGAGCGGCGTGCGGTCGAGATAGGGCGTCAGCTTCAGAAGTTCGGCGGCTTTCCTCACTTCCCTGTCGATGGTCGCCTGATCCTTGCCGGCAACGCGCATGGGCGAGGCGATGTTTTCGTAAACGCTGAGCGCCGGATAGTTGATGAACTGCTGATAGACCATGGCGACGTTGCGCTTCTGCACCGGCCATCCCGTCACATCTTCGCCGTTAAAAAAGATCGAGCCGGCGCTCGGCTTGTCCAGCCCCGCCATCAGCCGCATCAGCGTCGTCTTGCCCGAAAGTGTCGGTCCAAGCAGGACGTTCAGGCTTCCGCGCTGCAACGTCAGATCGGTCGGGTGAATATGATATTCACCGCCAACCATCTTCGAGACGTTTCGCAATTCAAGCATGGTGATCCAAAGCCTCCTCCGCTTTTATCCGGATCGTCAGATTGCCCTTAAGCGCCCACCTGCAATGTCTTCGACATAATCCTCCAGCCCACGCACCTCTTCCGGGGTAAAAAAGAGCCCCTGCTTGGTGCGGCGCCACAGAATATCCTCGGCCGTCAGCGCCCATTCCCGCGCCATCAGCCAGCGAACCTCAGCCTCGTAGAGCGTACCGCCGAAATACCGCCCGAGCGCCGCCGCCTCTGTGGCATTGCCGATCAGTACCGCCGCATCCGTTCCGTAGCAGCGCACAAGCCGCTCCGCATGACGCTCTTCAAGAAAGGGGTAACGCGACCGCAGCGCCGAAACTTCCGCGGTGTAGGCCTCGGCGCCGAAATTTCCACCCGGCAAATGCGAGCCCGCCGTCCATGGCGCACCCTTTTCACCCAGCGCATCGCCGATTTTTTCAAGAGCATGTTCGGCAAGCCGCCGATAAGTGGTGAGCTTGCCGCCGAAAATATTGAGAAGCGGCGCTTCGCCTTCCGCCCCTTCGGTTTTCAGCACATAATCGCGGGTCGCTTCCTGCGCTTTCGAAGCCCCGTCATCGAACAGCGGGCGCACGCCGGAATAGGTCCAGACGATATCCGCCGGCTCTACCGGTTCAGCGAAATATTCGCTCGCCGCATTGCAAAGATAGCTGATCTCCTCGTCGCTGATCTTAACAGCCCGGGGGTCGGCGGTATAGTCGCGATCCGTCGTGCCGATCAGCGTAAAGTCTTGTTCGTAGGGAATGGCGAAGATGATCCGCCCGTCCGGATTCTGGAAAAAATACGCACGCGGATCGGAAAATTTTTTGCGCACGATAATGTGGCTGCCCTGCACCAGGCGGACATTATGGACATTGTTTTTGCCGAATGCCGAGGACAGCACCTTGTCCACCCAGGGACCAGCGGCATTCACCAGCATGCGCGCCCGGTAGGTCTTGGTCTCTCCGGTCGCATTTTTCGTTTCGACCCGCCAGAAGGCGCCTTCGCGCCGGGCCGAAACCACCTGCGTGCGGTTGAGGATGAGCGCGCCGCGATTGGCGGCGTCGCGGGCATTCAGCACCACCAGACGGGCATCGTCCACCCAGCCATCCGAATATTCGAAGGCGCGGGCAAAAATCGGTTTCAAAGGTTTCCCGGCGGGATCGCGCCGCAGATCGAGCGAGCGGGTCGCGGGCAGAAGCTTGCGGCCGCCGAGATGATCGTAGAGAAATAGCCCGAGACGCACGAGCCAGGCCGGGCGCACGCCACCCTTCTGGAACGGCAATACGAAGCGCATGGGCCAGATGATGTGCGGCGCCATGGCCCACAGCACCTCACGTTCCATCAGCGCTTCGCGCACCAGACGAAACTCGTAATGTTCGAGATAACGCAAACCGCCATGGATAAGCTTGGTGGCGGCGGATGAGGTGCCGGAGGCGAAATCGTTCATTTCCGCAAGCACGACGGAATAGCCCCTGCCGACGGCGTCACGCGCGATGCCGCAGCCATTGATACCGCCGCCGATCACGAAAATATCGTGGATTGCCTCGTCAGACATGGATCCTCCCGCGCTTTCATCGACGCTCTCCTCATCGACATACTGAAAGCACGGACATCTAATTCGAAGACAAAACGAATGTCAAACGAAATTCATGGGCTGTCCCGGTCAGGACTCGACCATCTCGGTTTCGATCAACCGGACGTCATGATCGGCACAGATGGAGCGGATCGAATCCACCGGACAATGATCGGTGATGAAAGTATGCACCTGGGAAAGATGGCCGATACGAACCGGAGCCGTGCGCTCGAATTTGAGCGAATCCGACACCAGAATGACATGGCGCGCATTGGAGATGATTGCCTGCGCGACCTTGACCTCACGAAAGTCGAAATCCAGCAAAGCGCCATCCTCATCGATGGCCGAAACGCCGATGACCGCGAAATCAACCTTGAACTGGCGGATGAAATCCACCGCCGCCTCGCCGACGATACCGCCATCGGAACCGCGCACGACACCGCCGGCAATCACCACCTCGATACCGGGGAAAACCCTCAACCTGTTGGCAACATTGATGTTGTTGGTGATGACCATCAACTCGTGATGATCCGCCAGCGCTTCACCCACGGCTTCGGTCGTCGTGCCGATATTGATGAAGAGTGACGAGTTGTTGGGGATGAGGGCGGCAGCGGCGGCGCCTATCGCCTGCTTTTCGGAAGAGGCTATCGCCCGACGCGCCTCGTATTTGACGTTTTCGTTGCCGCTTGGAAAAAGCGCGCCGCCGTGGATGCGGGTCAGAACCCGCGTATCGCAGAGATCGTTTAGATCCTTGCGGATCGTCTGGGGAGTGACTGAGAACCGCGCCGCCAGCTCGTCGACCAGCACCCGCCCGTTCGCTTTCGCCAGCGCAACGATTTCATCCTGACGCGGTGTGAGCAGCATTTCACCCTCCCTCCTCTTTCAATTTTTTCGTTTTATTGAAGAGCGAACGAAAAACCAATGTCAAGGGACGGTTTTCAGCCATGGCCCGCAGCGGCCGGTGCGAACCGGCCGGCGAAAGATAGCGCGCTTGTCGTCGCACCCTGTCCACGCGCACTGCGTTCAGCGTTTATCCCATCCGCTCTGAAGCATAACTTCCCGGGCTTGGCGGGAAGACGACGGTGCGGTTGCCGTTGATGAAGGTGCGGTGGTGGATATGGGCGTGGATGGCGCGGGCCAGCACCTGGCTTTCCACATCGCGGCCGAGCGAGACATAATCGTCGGCGCTCTGGGCGTGGGTGATACGCACCGTGTCCTGCTCGATGATCGGGCCCTCGTCGAGATCGGCGGTAACGTAATGGGCCGTCGCGCCGATCAGCTTCACGCCGCGCTCATAGGCCTGCTTGTAGGGGTTGGCGCCCTTGAAGGAGGGCAGGAAGGAGTGGTGGATGTTGATGATTTTGCCAGACATCTTCCGGCACATGTCGTCGGACAGAACCTGCATGTAGCGCGCCAGTACCACGAGTTCCGTGCCGCTGGTCTCGATCAGGTCCATCAGCTGGGCTTCGGCTTTGGGCTTATTCTCCTTCGTCACCCTGATGTGGTGGAAGGGAATGTCGTGGTTGACGACAACCTTCTGGTAATCGAAATGGTTGGAGACGACGCCGACGATGTCGATCGGCAATGCGCCGATCTTCCAGCGATAGAGCAGATCGTTGAGGCAATGGCCGAAACGGGAGACCATCAACAGCGTCTTCATGCGCTGGCCGTCCGGATAGATATCCGCCTCCATGCCGAATTTTTCCGCCACCGGCCTGAAGCCGTCGGTGATGGCCTCAAGGGTGGCGCCTTCCTCGGAGATGAAGGAGACGCGCATGAAGAACTTGCCGGTCTCGAGATCGTCGAACTGCGAACTGTCGACGATGTTGCAGCCTTTTTCCGCCAGATAACCGGAAATCGCAGCCACAATGCCACGGGTCGATTTGCAGGCTACGGTCAGAACATAGGATGTCATTCGTTTTTCCGTTGTTGAAGCAGGTTCATTGGATTGTGTGAGGAATCTCTGCAGATCAGGTCGCGACACGCGCCTCCTCGCTCAACTGGCCGTTCATCCAGTCGGCACCGGCAGCGATACCGCCGAGCGGAAAGACGTGTATCTGCGCAATGCGGCTTTGTGGATGGGCCGCCTTATAATCTGCTATATCCGTCAGGACTTCCGCCGGTTCGTAAGGCTTCAGAAGCTGGCTGAGGTCGAGTGCGCGCCTTTGCAGCACGGCAAGCGATGGGCCAACGCCGCAGGCAATCGCAAATCTGATCAACGTCTGCAATTTGGTCGGGCCGGCAATGCCGACATGGATCGGCAAGCCAATACCGGCTGCGGCTATGCGCTCCGCCCAGGCGACCACGGGGCGGGCGGCGAAGGCGAATTGTGTCACGATGGCCATGTCCGCATCCGTGCGCTCGCAATAGCGCTGTTTGAGGGCCAAGGCTTTATCGACGATGCGGGTGGAACCGTCCCTGTCAATCGCTCCATTGCCCTCCGGATGCCCGGCGACATGCAGCCGCCTGAAACCGTGACGGTCGAACAGGCCGGTCTCGAGAAGCTGGATGGAGCTGTCGAAATCTCCCGCCGGCGTGGTAACACCGCCGCCGAGAAGCAGGGCCTCCTCCACACCGGCCTCATTTTTATAGCGCGTGATCCATTCTTCCAGCGTCGCCACATCCGCAATCAGGCGGGATGGAAAATGCGGCATGACCGGAAAGCCGTCCTCGCGAAGACGCCTTGCCGTCGCCACCATGTCATCGATCGGCGTTCCCTCTATATGGGCGATGTAAACCCGCGTACCGGCCGGCAGCAAAGCCTTGAAATCATCGATCTTTGCCGCCGTTCTCGGCATCACTTCAATGGAATATCCGGAAACGATATCCTTCAGATGGACCGTATCGGAAGATTTCTCCCCGCGTCTGCCTTTCAACAGGTCCAGTAGTGCCACCATGTGTCCTCCGGTAGGTCTGAAGAGAATGCGGCAGGCTTGCCGGACCTGCCAGCACATACCGAACTCCATGAATTATTGAAATATTTTGATACCCAGCGACCTCTTTCATCGGGCACGCCGCAACGAAAGAGGTCACGATTTCAAGGTCCACACAGGCGCGGGCGGAACTGCCCGGGGCTAGATCACCGCACGCAGCTTTTCCTGCGCCGCCTTGGAGTATGGAATGGACGAAACCCTCGCCCTGATCGTCGTTTGCGCGTGGCGTTCGACATGCGGCTTGCGCGAACCGCCGTTCACCTCGCCCCATGTCAGCACGACCTCGGTGCCGACATCCGCATAGGCCTCGTCTATGCCGCAAAGCGAGATCATGTCGCGCTCATTGATGTTGTAACCGCAATATTGCGACATGCCGATCAGCCTGCCATCTTTCGCACGGACTTCATCGGCCTGCGGCCAGCCGAAATAGGCGGTCGGCATATCGATCGCCTTGTAGATCGGGCCATCCCCCAGCTGAGAGGCGAATATCTTGAGAACATCTTCCTTGTTCCATTGCAGCGCGCGCTTGACCCGGCGCGGCTGCTTGAGCTGCGCTTCCAGCGCCTCCCGGCCGATAAAATCGTGGTCGAATTTCACCAGCCGCTCATAACCGAGCGCCCAGGGCGTCCAGTAATAATCCTCGATATTGCTGGTGTAGAGGCTGCCGCCGAGCTGCATATTCGCTTCCCAGCTGTCGGCCGGAAGCCATTCGCGGTAGGAACGCAGTTCCTCGCCAGAATAGATGCCGGGCAGCGGATAGGGTATCCAGCCATCCTCGAGCGGCGTGCTGTAATAGGTTCGGGTGCCGGCTTGAAGCAGGCCGTATTTTTCGCCCGCCTTGAGGATAGCGTCGCGGACGATATCCATCTCCGCAAAAGCGCCGGATATTTCCGCGCCGGCATGGCCCGCCATGCCATGGCGCAGCACATGCACCCTGCATCCGGCAATGGTGACATAGGCCGTATGGAAGAACTTGATTTCCGGCCAACCGCCTTCGCAGATTTCTTCAAGAATATCGCGGGCGTTCGGCCCTTCGATCTGGAAACGATATTTCGTGCGTTTGCCGTCCGGGCTGTAGGGTGTGGTCGGATCGAAACGGAATTCGACATTATACCCGCCGGTCTCGCCATTGTAGCGAACCCAGTTCAGAACCGGCATGCCGCTGATGAGTTCGAAACCCGCATCCTCGCCGTAATAGTTCAGGATGCAATCGCCGATATGGTGGCCGCGCGGCGTGCAGGCGATATATTGCTTGGCGCGACCGGTGGAAAGATTGGCGAACGAGCAGGGGGAAAGGTCGCTCAGAAGCTTTTGCGCATCCGGGCCTTTCACATAAAGAACCGGCATATGATGCGATTGGTTGAAGAGAACGGCGCTTTCACGCCAGGCCCTCTGTTCTTCGCGCCAGTTGCTATATTCCGGCGCAATCAGCGTCGCAAAAAGGCTGGTCCGCGATTTGTGATACTGGGAAATCGTATCATTGTAGAAATAGTCGACCAGGTTCTGTTTCGAATCGATCAGTTCTTGCAGATTTTTCATGGTATCAGCCTTCCTGTTCATGATGCTTGATAGGGTTGCCGCGCAAGTGCAGGCGGTTCTGACGCAGGCGGGAAAATTGCGTAGGCTCCGCCGCTCCGACCCGGACCGGTTCCACGGCCGGGGCGGTTTCAGTCATGCTGGAATGCCGGCGATTACTTCACGGCGGGCATGTCGCAGGCGGAAACGTAAGGGTCCTCGCCCCGCTCCATTGCGATCCGCGGCGAACCCATGCGCCATTTGCCTTCCGGCCCCGCTTCCACCTCAAGGGCGTAATAATTATCGAGCGGCATATGGTTCTTGCCAAAAGTCAGCTTGCCGCGAACGGACTTGAAATCCGCCGCTTCCAGCGCGGTGCGAAGGGCGGCCTTGTTCTCAAGGTCTCCCTTGGCGGTTTCCACGGCGGATTTGATAAGCTGGATGGCGTCATAGGCGGCGGCTGCATAATTCGAGGGATCCCGTCCGTATTTCTGCCGGAAGTCGGCGACGAAACGCCGGTTTTCGGGCGTATCGAGATCGGGATACCAATAATCCGTCAACACGGAACCGAGCGCACCCGTCGCATTGCCTTTCTGAAGCGCCGGCAGGGCGATCTGGTCGAGCGTATAGACGGTATAGAGCTTCACCTTGCCCTTGAGGCCGGATTGCTCGAACTGGGTCATGAAGGCGGCGGAACGACCGGGATAGAAAGCAAAGAGCGCTTCCGCGCCGCTCGCGGCCACCTTGCTGAACTCGGCGGAGAAATCGAGCTGCGGATCGTCACCCCATTTGGTGAAATCCTGGCCGACGACCTTGCCCTTGAAGGTATTCAGCAGACCTTTGACGACATCCTGCCCGGCGGCGTAATTCGGCGCCATGGTATAGATCGTGTTGACACCGCGCTTGTTGAGCTCTTCGCCGAGCGCCATGGACATCACATCGCCCTGCCCGCGCATGCTGTAAAAATTCGGATTGCACAGCTTTCCAGCCATGTCGGACGGCGCCGCATTCGTGCTGATGACGATCGTGCCGGAATCGAGCGCGCTTTTGCGCGAGGCAAGCAGAACATTCGACCAGATATAGCCGGTGATGAAATCGACCTTGTCCTGGCGCACGAGCTTCTCGGTCTTCTGGCGGCCGACATCGGGCTTCAGGGCATCGTCCTCGACCACAAGCGCGATGGGCCTGCCGGCGATCTTGCCGCCCGCATGATCGACCGACAGCCGGATCACATCTTCGACATCCCGCCCGATGACGGCAGCCGGCGTCGTCAGCGTGGTAACGAGGCCGATCCTGATCGGCTGCTCCGCGGATAATGGCTCTGTGAGGCTGAATAGGGCGGCAACGGCCGCGAGATATTTGATTGTCATTTTCCCCTCCGTGCCGGCTCCTCTCCGGCCTAATTTACATACCGCTTAATCGGTATGTTTTCAACAAAAAGATTCTCTGCTATGGAAAGTTTCGTCTATTGAATACGGGAATAGCTCCGGAATTTGCGACGGAGCACAGTGCGAAGATGGCGAATACAAGAGCCCCGCAGGGGCACAACAGGATAGTGGCATCAGGCAATGCAGAAAAAGCGACGCACCCAGGCTGAAAGAAGCGCCGAAACGAAGGAGAAAATCCTGCAGGCGACGATCGACCTGCTCTTCGAACAGGGCAATGCACGGCTGACGACAGCGCTGGTCGATGAGCGGGCTGGCGTCTCGAGCGGCGCGCGGGTGCATCATTATCCCGCCAAGATCGATCTGGTCGTGGCCGCGACCGGTCATACTTACGAGCTTGCCGCACAGCTCGGTCGCCAGCGGGCGCTTTCGGCGCGCAACTCGCCGGAGCCTCTTCGGGAATATGTGAAGGATTGCCTGTCGATCTATTTCGACTGGCCGTTCGTCGCCGCGCTTGAGGTTGTCATCACCGCGCGGACCGACGAGGTGTTGATGGAGCGCCTGCGCCCGGTTCTCGAAAATTTTCACGGCGCCATGAAAGCGACATGGATCGAGACATTCGTGGCGACCGGTTACACACCGTCCGAAGCGGAAGAGGAACTCGCTTTGACGCTCAATCTCATCCGGGGAATGGCCGTCAATAAAATCTGGAAAAGCGGCGATGCGGCCTATGCGCCATTGCTGGATGCCTGGTGTGCGGACCGCGCCGCGCGGCGCAAGACGGCGGCGGCGCTCAAGTGATAATTATGGACCATTCGCATTGAGATGGCCGGAAGCGAACGCCGAAACGGATCAGACGCTCAGATATTGCTTGACCGTTTCTTCCTCGGCACGCAGCTTCTCCGGTGCGCCCGTCCAGACGACACGACCCTTTTCCACCACATAGAACCTGTCGGCGACGCCAAGCAGCCGCTTGATGTGTTTGTCGATGACGACGATGGATTGCCCCAACTCCCGCAGGCGGGCGATGCAGTGCCATATCTGGTCGCGCACGACGGGTGCCAGTCCCTCCGTCGCCTCATCGAGAATAAGCAGCCGTGGATTGGTCATCAGCGCCCGGCCGATTGCCAGCATCTGCTGCTCTCCTCCGGAAAGAAGATTGGCATAGGAGCCGTTTCTCTCGGAAAGCCCCGGAAAAAGCTCGTATAAGCGCTCCACCGTCCAGCATTGCGGCTCCGCCCGGCGGTTGGCGGCCGCCACCTTCAGATTTTCATGCACGGTGAGGTTTGGAAAAACCTGCCGCCCCTCCGGCACCAGACCCAACCCCGTCCGGGCGACGCGGGCGGTCGAAAGGCCATCGAGCCTTTTGCCCTCGAACTCGATCACGCCGTCCCATGCCGGCAGCAGGCCCATCAGCGCCCGCACGGTGGTCGTCTTGCCCATGCCGTTGCGGCCCATGAGGCAAACCACCTCGCCGGCATCGACCTCGAAGGACATGTCGAACAGGATCTGGCTGCGGTCGTAACCGCTCGTCAAATTGCGGACTTTCAGCATCAGGCATCCTCCCCGAGATAGGCTTCCCGGACCCGCGCATCGTTGCGGATGTCTTCGGGCGTTCCAACGGCGACGATCTCGCCGCGCACGAGCACGGTCACCCGGTCGGCCAGTTCGAACACGGCCTCCATGTCATGCTCGACCAGAAGTATGGTGATGAGCCCCTTGAGGCCGGCGAGAAACCGCGTCATCGCCCGGCTTTCCTCCGAGCCCAGCCCGGCCATCGGTTCGTCGAGCAGAACAAGGGCCGGATTGCCGGCAAGCGCGATGGCAAGCTCCAGCATGCGCTGCTCGCCATGGCTGAGATCGGCCACTTTTCGCGACATATCCATGCCGTTCAGGCCGATGAGCGCAAGCATCTGCGCCGCACGCGCCTGCAAATCCGCATTGCGGTCAACCCGACGCCAGAAGCGGAATGCATGGCCATCGCTTGCCAGAAGCGCCAGGATAAGGTTTTCCCCGACGCTGAGGTCTCGAACCAGCGTCGTGATCTGGAACGACCGTGCCATTCCGAGCCTCGCCCGCTCATGCGAGGGGCGGTTGGTGACATCGACGCCGTTGATGAGCACGGCGCCGGATGTCGGCATGATTTCTCCGAAAAGCTGGCTGATCAGCGTCGTCTTGCCCGCCCCGTTGGGACCGATCACCGCATGAAGCTCGCCCTTGGCGAGCGACATGGAGAGATTGCGGGTGGCGTGCAGGCCGCCGAAGAATTTTTGCAGATTGCGAACCTCGAGCACCGCGTTCATGCGCGCCTCCCCGAACAGATGAGACCGACGAGGCCACCCTTGGCGAAAAGCACGACGGCGATCAGGAACAGACCGAACCAGAAGTGCCAGTAGACCGTCAATCCACCGAGAAATTCCTCGATCAGGAGAAAGACCAGCGCCCCGACGACGGGACCGGCGACCGTGGACACGCCGCCGACGATGACCATGAAGATAAGCTCGGCGGAACTTGTCCAGCTCATCGATTCCGGTGTCACGAAACTCGTAAAATTCGCATCGAGGAAACCGGCAAGGCCGCAAATCACGCCGGAGGCGATATAGGCGGCGAGGCGATAGCGATAGGGATCGAACCCGACCGCCCTCACCCGCCGTTCATTGCCCTTCGCCGCCTTCAGGAGCAGGCCGAAATCGGATTGCCGGATACGGGCAAAACCAAGCATCACAAGCGCCAGCACCGCCAGCACCACGTAATAAAGAATGGACCTGTCACCGAGATCGACCACCGTGCCGAAGCTGCTCGGATAATTGATCGTCAGCCCGTCATCGCCGCCGAACTGTCTGAGGCCGATCATGGTGAAATAAACCATCTGCGCGAAGGCGAGCGTGATCATGATGAAATGCACACCGCGCGTTCTAAGCGCGACGAGGCCGGTCAGACAGGCGAAAAGCCCGCTGACGCCCACCGTGACCAGCAACTGGATGACACCGTTATCGATGTCGAAATCGGCGAGGATGCCAACGGAGTAAGCGCCGATGCCGAGAAATGCCGCGTGACCGAGACTGATCAACCCACCGAGGCCAATGATGAAATTGAGGCTGACGGCGGCAATGCCGAGGATCATCGCCCGCAGCAGCACTTCCACCCAGAAGTCGTGGCTGAGCGCCGCAAGCACCGATGGCGCGACGGCAAGAAGCAGGAGCACGGCAATCGCCGTTAGCAGGTCGCGATCCACCGTTCTGCCGGATGCGGTCTCCCGCTTTGAGGCCGGCTGCACGGATGGAGCGATTACCGAAGTGGTTTCTGTCATCACATCACCTGCTTGCTGGCGGGAAGAGGCCCTCGGGCCGGAATATCAACACCAGGGTCATGGTGAGATAGATCAGGATGGAGGCGAGCGACGGACCCGCCGAAGAGGCGACTTCCGGCGGAAACACCGCATTCAGCAGCGACGGCAGATAGGCCCGCCCAAGCGTATCGATCAGCCCGACCCCGAGAGAGGCAATAAAGGCGCCGATAATCGAACCGATGCCGCCGATGATGATCACCACCAGCGCCAATATCACGATCTGGTTGCCCATGCCGATAGAAGCACCGGTGATGGGGGCCACCATGATACCGCCGATGCCGGCCAGAACCGCGCCGATTGCGAACACCAATGCGAAGACCATGCGCGTTTCTATGCCGAGCGCCCGTGCCATTTCCTCATTGGAAGCGGATGCCCGCACCATCATTCCGACCCGCGTGCGGGTGATGACCTGCCAGAGCGCGATAGCCACCAAGGCCGCAACGACGACGATGAACAATCGGTAAGACGGCAGGGTGATGCCGCCAAGCGCGATCTGCCCGCTGAGCCAGGCCGGCAGGGGAACCGACAGTCCTTCCGGTCCCCAGAGATATTTCACCGCCGTATCCGCGCAGAGCACAAGGCCGAATGTCGCCAGAACCTGGTCGAGATGATCGCGCTTGTAGAAGTGCCGGGCAATCAGCCATTCGGCGATGAAACCGGCCGCCAGTGTCGCCGGCAGGGCAATGAGCATGCCGAGCACAAAAGAATCGAGCGCAATGGCGACGGTGGCGCAGATATAGGCGCCGATCATGTAAAAAACGCCATGCGCAAGATTGATGAAGTCCATGATGCCGAAGACCAGTGACAGGCCGGCGGCCAGCAGAAACAGGATCAGCCCGAGCTGAACCCCGTTCAGAAGTTGATTGGCAAACAGGATAATATCCATTTTCTCCTCCCAGAGCCGTACCGCCGAAACGTTGTCTCACCCCTCGTTGCGGCAGGCATCCACATAGGGATCGGTCAGGTCTTTCATTTCGAGACCGTCCGACCTCAGGCTCCAGACACCGTTCGCATCCGGTGCGACTTCAAGGCTGAGATAGCGGTCGATGGGAAAATGATTGCGGGCAAGCTTGTAGCGGCCACGCACGGAGTCGTAGTCGGCCTTGGCGAGCGCCGCACGCACCGCATCGGTCGCGGAAATATCGCCGCCCGCCTGTTCCACCGCCGCTTTGACATAGGGGATCAGATCATAGGCGGCAGCCGCGTAATTCGAAGGCACGCGGTTATATTTCGCCTTGAAATCGGCAACGAAGCGCTGGTTGGCGGGTGTAGCAAGATCCGGCGACCAGTAATCCGCCGAGCTTGTCCCCAGAACCGCATCGATCTTGGCTTCCTGAAGCTTCGGCAGCGCGATCTGGTCCATGGTATAGACGCTGTAAAGCTTGACCTTCTTGCTCAGTCCCGATTGTTCGAACTGGCGCGCGAAAATCGCGGCGCGGCCGGGATAGAAGGCGAAAAGCGCGTCCGCGCCCGATGCCGCGACCTTGGCGAATTCCGCCGAAAAATCGAGCTGGGGATCATCGCCCCATTTGGTGAAATCGCGACCAGCCACTTCCCCGCCAAAGCTGCTTTCCACCCCGGCGGCCATGTCCTTGCCGGCGGTATAGTTGGGCGCCATCACATAAAGCTTCTTCACGCCGCGCTCGTTCATGACTTTGCCGAGCGCAATCGGCACCATGTCGTTCTGGCCGCGCAGCGAAAAGAAATTGGGGCTGCAAAGCTTGCCGGCAAGCTCGGAAGGCCCTGCATTGGTGCTGATCAGAAACTTGCCGGAATCGAGCACCGATTTGCGCGCCGCCATCAGCACATTGGACCAGATGAAACCCGCGACGATATCGACACCGTCCTGGCGCACCAGCTTCTCCGCCTTCTGGCGGCCGAGTTCCGGCTTCAGCCCGTCATCTTCGAAAACGACCTCGATCGGATGGCCGGCGATCTTGCCGCCGGAATGTTCGACCGCGAGCTTGACGGCATCGACCATATCGTTGCCGATGGATGCGGCGGGCGTGGTGAGCGTGGTGATGAAACCGATCTTGATCGGCTCCTGTGCGCCCGCCGTTCCGCTCATGAGCAAGGCGGACAGGGCCGCCGCTGCGATACGTTTCATTGTGTTCTCCCTCCCTGAAAACATAATTTCGTTATTCGTTATCCGGCTGATTGACAGGCGCCGCCTTGCGGAAAGCCTCCAGTTCCGAAAGCGCCTGCCCGATCCTGCCGATATGCGGATAGGCCTCCATATCCACATCGAAACGCCTGTTGTTGACGAGCTGCGCCGCAAGGCAGATATCCGCCAGCGTCACGCTGTCGCCATGGCAGAACCGGCCGGTTTCCGGCTCTGTCGCAAGCCGGCGCTCCAGCGCCGCGAAGGTTTCGACCACCCAATGCCGGAACCACGCGCCCTGCGCTTTTTCGTCGGCGCCAAAATGCTCTTTGAGATAGGCCAGCACCCTGAGATTATTGATCGGATGAATGTCGAGGGCGATCATCTGCGCAAGGCTGCGCACACGCTGACGCCCTTCGGCATCCTTCGGCAGTAAAGCCGGCTCCGGAATTTTCTCCTCCAGAAATTCGATGATTGCGAGCGACTGCGTATAGGTTTCGCCATCGGTCCAGGTGAGCGCCGGCACGAGACCCTGCGGGTTGAGCCTAAGAAAACGGTCGGACCGCTGCTCGCCCTTGCGCAGGTGGAACGCTTCGTAATCATAGTCCACACCCTTGAGCGCCAGCGCGATCCTGACGCGATAGGAGGTGGAGCTTCTGAAATAATTATGCAGGATCGGCCGGTTCATGCGGCCTTCCCCGCGCGCCGGGCGGCGGATGCGGGCTCCACGATCTCGATGGCGATCTCGCCCAGCCCGTCGATACCGCCGGTCACCTTGTCTCCCGGCACAATCGCGCCGACACCCGCAGGCGTTCCCGTCATGATGATATCGCCGCGCTTCAGAGACATGGAGCGCGACAGGATGGAAACGATTTCCGGCACATCCCAGATCAGCTCGGCAATATCGGCTTCCTGCCGGCTAGCACCGTTGACCGCAAGCCAGATCCGCCCCTGCGACGGATGAACCACCTGCGAGGCGCGGCGGAGGGGCGCGATGGGAGCGGAAAGATCGAAGGCCTTGCCCCAATCCCAGGGCCGTCCCTTGTCCCGCGCCGCCAGTTGTAGATCGCGGCGGGTAAGATCGATGCCCACGCCATAACCCCAGACCATATCGAGGGCCGCTTCCTGCGGCACATCCACACAATCCTGACCGATCGCCACGACAAGCTCGATCTCGTAGTGGAAATCCTCGGTCTCCGGCGGATAGGGTATCGTGCTGCCATTATCCACCACGGCGTCCGCCGGCTTGGTGAAAAAGAACGGCGGTTCCCGGTCCGGGTCCTTGCCCATCTCACGGGCATGGGCGGCGTAGTTTCGGCCGACGCAGAATATGCGCCGCACCGGAAAACGGCTCTCGCTGTCATGGATGGCAATGGATGCCGGTGCCGGGGGATCGAATTCGAAATCGCTCATGGGTTTTCCAATCTGTCCTTTATCCGGGTCTGAAAGCCGCAAAAGCGGCGTCAGACCATCTCGTGGTCCTGTCAAGGCCAGCGTGTCCTCAATGGACGCGCTCGGCGCTCAGATCGATTTTCCGCAGGGTCTGCCGATCGATCTTGCCGGTTCCCGTCTTCGGCAATTCCTGGAAGAAAATGACGCTGCGGGGATATTTGTAGGGCAGCAGCGTCTTCTTGACGTGTTGCTTGAGCGTCTCGGCGGCGCTCGCCTCGTCCGCATCCGGCTGCTCGAGAACGACAAAAGCCTGAAGCGTCATCCGCCGGTCGGCCATTTCCACCGCCAGCACCGCGCATTCGCGCACCAGCGGGTGGTCGGCGAGGCAAAGCTCCACTTCCAGCGGATAGACCCACTGGCCCGAAACCTTGACGAACTCATCGGCGCGGCCGAGGAAATAATAGAACCCGTCCGCATCGCGTTTCATGCGGTCGGAGGTGTAGATCCAGCCATCGCCGCGCATGGTTTCAGCGGTTTTGTCGGGTCGGTTCCAGTAAAACGGCGCGTTGGAATCGCCGCGCACCCATAAGACACCGCTTTCGCCATCCGGCACCTCGTTACCGTCGGGATCGCGCAGCGAAATCTCGTAACCCGGCACGCGCAGCCCGGCAGCGCCCGGCCGCCGCATCTCTTTGGTATTCGAAAGATAGATATGCAGCACCTCGGTGGAACCGAGACCTTCGACAATGTCGTGACCCGACAGTGCCCGCCAGGCTTCCGCCACCTCATTGGCCAGCACTTCCGCCGCCGAAAGGCAGAGTTTCAGGCTGGAAAGATCGGCTCCGGCCGCCTCCGGCGCATTGATGAGCGACGTATATAGCGTCGGCAGCCCGAAGAAATGCGTCGGCCGATAGTGCCGGATCGCATCGAAGACCACATCGGCCTTCGGTTGCCCCGGAACGAGAACGCTGGTCGCCCCGACCGAAAAGGGAAAAGTCAGCGAATTGCCGAGACCATAGGCGAAGAAAATCTTCGGAACCGAAAAACAGATATCGTCGGGCGAGATATCCAGAACATGATGCCCGAAGGATTGCGCCGTAAAAGCCATGTCGTGCTGCAGATGGACAATGCCCTTCGGACGCCCGGTGGAACCGGAGGAATATTGCCAGAAGGCCATATCGTCACGCCGTGTCGGCGCCACTTCAAGCTCCGTGCCGGCATCGGCGACGAATGTCTCCGCTTCGACCGCCGGCAACGGGCAATCGGCCGGAACCGGACCGTTGGTGACGACGACCTTTTCCAGCAGCGTATCGGTGCAGGCGACAGTGTCGAAACGGGAGGCGAAAGCGGCATCGACGATGGCGATACGCGCCGAGGAATCCTGCAGATAGAAATTCAAGAGGTCGGGCGGCGTCAGCGTGTTGATGAGCAGCGGCACGAGGCCGGCCCGAAGCGCACCGAACAAAGCCGCCGGACAGGCGGGCGTGTCATCGAGAAACAGCAGCACCCTGTCGCCATGGCCGAGGCCAGCTTCAATCAAGGCATTGCCGAAACGGCAGGCATCGGCGCAGAGTTCGGCATAGCTGCGGGTTCCGGCTGGGCCAATCACGGCCGGATGATCGCCCCGGCCGCGCTCCAGATTATCGAAAAGGATAGCGCTGGCATTGTAGATTTCCGGCACGGAAAAGCCGATTTCGAGACTGCCGGCGGCATTGCGCGGCACGCCGTCTTCTGGCCGCTGCGGCAAGGTTTCATAAAGCTTGGCCTGAACGGTCATATCTTCCTCCTTCAGGCGGCCGGGCGCGGACGCGAGGCGTCGTAGCGCTGCATGAAACGCGGGGACATCGACCGCAGCCGCTCATCGTCGATGCGGCCGGAGCGAGTGATGTAGCTATGGGCGAAATCGACCGGCGAAAGGCGCATATGTTTTGGAACATCCGCATACCAGCCGGCGCTTTCACGCGCGGCCCGCACCAGCTTTTCCACCACCGGCTGCCTCTCGGCCTGATAATGCTCAAGGGCATCGCGAACATCGCCAGGATGCGCCTCGAGCGCCTTTACCAGCGCCAGAACATCCTCGAGCGCCAGCCGGGTGCCGGATCCGATGGAGTAATGCGCGGTGTGCAAGGCGTCACCGATCAACACCATGTTGCGATGCGACCAGCGCCCGTTCCATATCCACGGGAAATTGCGCCAGGTGGACTTGTTGGCGACTAGCCCGTGGCCATCGAGCGTTTCGGCGAAAATCGCCTCGCAGCGCGCCTTGCTGTCTTCGGGGCCGAGCCGATCGAAGCCTGCTTTCAGCCAGCTGGCACGATCGCATTCGACGATGAAGGTGCTCATGGTCGGCGAATAACGATAGTGGTGGGCATTGAAAGCACCGAATTCCGTCTCGACAAAAGTCTGTGTCAGCGTTTCGAAGCGCTTGGTGGTGCCGAACCAGACGAATTTTTCATCGAGATAGGTAAGCGACGTCTGGAAGTCGCCTTCAAAGGCGCGGCGCACCAGCGAATTGACGCCATCGGCGGCAACGATCAGGTCGTAACCATCGAGTTCCGACACCGACTGCACTGTCGTTGAAAACGAAAGCTCCACACCTGCGGCGCACGCCCTTTCCGTCAGCAGTAGGATAAGGTCGAGGCGGCCAATGGCCGAAAACCCGACGCCATCCAGCGCGACACTCTCATCACGATGGACGAGGGTGATATCCGACCAGGTCTCCATGCGGGCCGTAACGAGGTCCGCCGTTTCCGGATCGTCGGTACGCAGGAAATCCATGGCCTTTGCCGAAAACACGACACCGAATCCGAAAGTCGCACCTTCCGGATTGTGCTCGAACACCTTCACGACGTCGGCCGGATGCCGCCTTTTCCACAGACCGGCGAAATAAAGCCCTCCCGGCCCACCGCCGATAACAGCCACCCGCTTCATGCGCATCCTCCCTCACGCAATTGCTTTTCATCAATCTAGCGGATATTACGTATAGTGCAATAGATTTTATGGAGCGCAACGAATGAAAACCTTCGCAACGGAAATCACGGTGGAATGGGGGGATTGCGATGAGGAAGGCATCGTTTTTTATCCGAACTATTTCTATTGGCTGGATTGCACCTTCCAGAGGCTGCTGCGTTCGCAAAATCTGGGGCAACGGCAGAACAGGGCGGAATTCGGCGCGGTGACGCCGCTTGTGGATGTCGGCCTGCAGTTCAAGGCGCCGGCCCGCTATGACGACACGCTTCGCATCGAGGCCACCATCGTGGAATGGCAGGAACGCAGGTTCCGCATCGCCTATCGCATTTTTTCCGGTGAAAAGATCATCGCGGAGGGTTATGAGGTTCGGGCATGGGCAACCATGACGGATAATGGTCTCAAGGGCGCGCCCATATCCGAGGAATTCAGGAGGCGAATGCAATGAGCGGCGAGGACGATGTCGACAACGAGGCTTCGGGCAACGGCAATGCCCGAGGCGGCATTCAGGCTCTCGATGCGGCCCTGACCGTGCTGCATGCGCTTGCCGATTTCGAAGGGCCTGCCGCATTGATCGACATCGCCCGGGCGGTATCCATGCCGTCCAGCAAGGTCCATCGTTATCTCGCCAGTTTCATCCATGCCGGTTTTGTCCGGCAGACCCAGCGATCCGGCCGTTACGAGCTGGGACCGTTTGCGGCTTCTCTCGGCATCGCCGCACTCGGCCGCAGCGATTTCGTCAATCAGGCCGCCGATGCGCTGCCGGACCTCGTGGAACAGACGGGCCTGACGGTGTTGCTCACCGTATGGGGCAGCCAGGGTGCGACCGTGATCCGCTGGTGCCGGGCGCCGAGCCCGATGGTGACATCCTTCGGCCTCGGCAGCAGCCTGCCGCTTCTCACCTCATCGAGCGGCCGGGTCTTTCTCGCCTTTCTACCGCGCCATGTCACCGCCGCCCGGCTTTATCTCGAGGTCGAACGCGCGATGGATGCGGGTCTCTCCTGGCCCGACCTCGATCTTAGCGGCGCAAGCATCGACCGGCTGGCGGAGACAATTCGCGCCGATGGTTTTGCCAGCGTCGACGGCCGCTACGTCCCCGGCCTTCGGGCGGTGGCGGCGCCCGTCATCAACTGGCAGGGCGAGGCGGAAGCCGCCGTTACCCTGATCAGCAACTCCGAGCAGATCCTGTCGGCGGATAATCCGGCCGTGCGCCAGCTGCTTGATTTTACAACAGCCATCTCCAGCCGGCGGCAATGGCCTTCATCGAAGGCCTAAAGCGCGTCGCGTTTAATCTCTTTGTTTTATGCATGTCGTTATCCCGAAACCGCTGCACGCTTTCGGGCGACATGTATTAAGGCTTCTCCGGCCAGAAGGGCGGATCTGCAATTTCGCGGTCGAAAACGAGGCTGCGGCGCGGGCCGCGTCCCGTCAGCCAGCGAAGCAGGTCGGCGGCTGGCCCGCTGACCGTGTTTTTGCCGGAGCCGATGATGGTGGACCCCACCCCGTCCGTCGGCTTCAGCATCAATGAGAACGGCTGGCCGCGCATGTCCAGCGCCTGCGCCGCCTCTCGAAGAAGGCGATCCACCACTTCGGACGGAACATCCAGCAGGGAGGCCCCATTGTCGAGATCGACGGCGCGGAGCCATATTTCCCTAGTCCGCAGCCAGGGTGTCTGAGCGATCTCGACAAGACCGCCATTCAGCGGCTCCACCTGCGCCCGCCACCCCACCTCATCGAGATCGCGCCACTCGACATCCAGATGCACCTGCGAATGTTTGAAAAGATAGCGCAGCGCATGGGCCGGCAGGCTTGCGCCGAAGGCGATATCCTCGTTCTGCGCTTCCGGCTCTTCCAGCATTTCCCCTCGCCGCCCAAGGCGCGCCGCCTCGACCAATCGGGCAAGCGCCCGTGCCTGAAAACCGACATGGGCGATCACGTGTCGCCTGGTCCAGCCGGGAACGAGCGAAGGAAGAGCGAGTTCGCCATCGGAGAGTTCGTTCAGTTTTCTCGCGAAATAAGCGGTCCCCAGCCGTGCATATCGCAATTCGGCGGCCGGCGCCGCAGACGAATCGTAACGGGCGCCAGCCCCCAGACGTTGGCGCAATTCCAAACGGGCATCGGTGAGATCAGAAGACATCGTCCATCCCCTCCCGGTCGCGTCACCGGTCCCGCTCTTCCACATGGGTGCGGGCGAAATGAAGCCGCTCCATGATCGGCGCGTCCGAAAAACGGAAAAGATCGAACTGGCTTTCCGCCCGCAGTGACCATTGCACCCAGGACGGCACGACGAACATATCGCCCTTTTCGAGCCTGTGTTCCTTGCCGTTGAGCACGACGGAGCCCCTGCCATCGAATACCTGAAAAACCGATGAGCCCACCTCGCGCCGGCCGGGCGTGACGGCACCTTCCCGCAGGCGATGAAATTCCGCCCGGATGGTTGGCATGACGTCACCGCCGGTGGTGGGGTTGATGTAGCGCACCGCCGCGTGCCCCGGCCCCATGGTGGCCGGCTGCCCCTCCTCCTCCAGCAGAAGCTGCTCTGTCAGGGCGCGGTCGGTATGTTCCCAGCGATAGGCGCCGATCGGCGAGGATACGGTTGCCGCAAGGCCGGAAAGCGGCCGCAGGCCCGGGTGACACCAGAGCCTTTCGCCGCGCGAAAATTTCGGCGTCGCATAGTCGGTGACGCGGTCCGACCCGAATTCGAAAAAGCCGACATCGTTCTGGTAGGAAAAGGGGATGTCGAGCCCGTCGATCCAGGCCATGGGGTGGTCGGTATCGTTGTGATGGCCATGAAAATGCCAGCCCGGCGTCAGCAGAAAATCACCCCGGCTCATCCGCACCGGGTCGCCATTCACCACGGTCCAGACCCCTTCGCCTTCGACGACGAAGCGGAAGGCATTCTGTGCGTGGCGATGTTCGGGCGCCGTCTCACGCGGGCCGAGATACTGGATCGCGGCCCAGAGCGTGGGACTGATATAGGCCCTGCCGCCAAGACCCGGATTGGCAAGCCCGATCGCCCGCCGCTCCCCGCCACGCCCGACCGGAACGAGATCGCCCGACCGTTTCGCAAGCGGATAGAGCCTGGACCACTTCCAGACATGCGCCACGGCCTTGGGATTGGGCACCACCGGCATCAGGTCGTCTATCTGAGTCCAGAGCGGTTTTAGATGTTCCGCTTCGAAATCCGCATAAAGCTGGCGAAGTTCCGGCGTGTCGTCCGGCACCATCATGTTGCTTTTCGTCTCGCTCTGCACGGTTTCGTTCCTCCCTGTCGTCTTCTGCGGCGGCGCTTCAGGTCGGGAGCATCGCCTCATCCCAGTATAGCCATCGCCCTATCCACTTCTTATTACGTACAGTAAAATATATTGCACTGAATGCAACATCAAAAAGCATTGCACGAAAACCTCCATGGCCAGAACCATGGAGGACCGCGATATCGATCTGTGATTTGGATGGCTTTGCCCGGACCGCGCGAAGAGGCGGACGAGCTTTTACGGCATCGTGCCACGATGCCCGTAGGCTAGAACGGGGTTTTGCGCCCTGCCTGTCTTAGATTGCGGTTCGTGCAGGCTGCCATTCAAGAGCTTTCGAGGATGCGGCGCTGAACACATCGCCGATACCGATCAGCACAGGTTCGTTCACGCCCAGTCTCTCAACGGCGGCACCGAGTTCCATCAGGGGGCCGCACCAACGCTGCTCATTCGCACGGCTGACGGAAATCATGACCGCAACGGGCGTTGAAGCGGGCATGCCGTGAGCGAGCAGGCAAGCCTCTATGCTGGCTGCGGTTCGCCCGCCCATATAAAAAACGGTGGTCACGGAGGGGTTCGACAGGGATTGCCAGTCGATATTCTCCGGCAGCTTTCCCTGCCTGGAATGGCCGGTGATGAAGCGTACCGACTGGGCATGGTCGCGATGGGTCAGGGAAACACCCAGGCGCGAGGCCATGGCGCTTGCGGCGGTAATGCCGGGCACGATCTCGACCGGGATATTTTCAGCCTCCAGCGCGGCGATCTCCTCGCCGGCGCGCCCGAAAATCATCGGATCGCCGGATTTCAACCGCACCACCCGTTTGCCGGCCTTGGCGAGACGGATCATCATGTCATTGATGTCTTCCTGCCTGCAGCTTTCCCGGCCGCCGCGCTTGCCGACCAGCATGCGCTTCGCCTCCCGCCGCGCCAGTTCCAGCACCTCGGC
This sequence comes from Agrobacterium sp. 22-223-1, assembly GCF_053522385.1. Lineage (NCBI taxonomy): Bacteria > Pseudomonadati > Pseudomonadota > Alphaproteobacteria > Hyphomicrobiales > Rhizobiaceae > Agrobacterium > Agrobacterium sp. 22-223-1. The sequence continues at coordinate 45,025 of NZ_JBNWCN010000002.1, read as the reverse complement.
TGAAACGAGATCATCGAACAGGATGACATCGGCCGCCTGCAAAGCGCGCACCGCTTTCAGCGTCAGCAGTTCGGCATCGCCCGGTCCGGCACCCACAAGCGTTACAAGGCCGCGCCCCGATCCTGCCCGCGCAGCCTGCATTCCGATATCCGCAAGCAGCCGTTCCTCGCTGCCCTCACCCAGCCTTTCGGTAAAAGCCCGATCGACGAATTTTTCCCAGAAAGAACGCCGCGACGCACCGGGAGCGAGCCGCAAATTGACGCGCTCTCGGATTGTCTGGGCAAGCGCGCCCCAGTCCTTCAGCGAAAGCGGCAACAAGGTTTCGATGCGCCGGCGGATGGCCTGCGCCAGAATGGGTGCTGCGCCATCGGTGGAGATCGACACCACCACCGGCGAGCGATTGACGATGGAGCCGAACTGGAACTGGCAGAATTCCGGCTTGTCGATGACATTGACGGGAACGCCGGCCGCCCTTGCGGCATCGTAGAAGCTCTCGGCTTCCGCATCGCTCTCGCAATCCGCCAGCGCCAGTTCCGCGCCCTCGAAGATATCCGGACCCCACGGACGGTCATGCCATCTCAGCATCGGGCTTTTTGCGACAAGCGCTGCAAAGCTTTCCGAAAGCTCGCTTGCCTCGCAATAAAGATGCAATTCCGCCCCGCAGGCGAGCAGCAGTTCCGCTTTCCAGGCGGCTCCATCCGATCCGCCCGCCAGCACCACGCGCTTGCCCTCAAGCCCCCAGAAGACCGGCAACTTGGCTAATCTTTCCATGCGGGCCGGTTCATTCCGCTGCGGTTTTAAGGCATCCATCGATGATCCCCCTGATTTCAGCGCGGCAGGAGCCGCAATTGGTTCCGGCATTCAACGCCTTGCCGATGGCTTCGACGCTGTGGCAGCCTTCGCGGATGGCGGCTGTGATCTGGTTCACCCCGACGTTAAAGCAGGAGCAGACGGTGGCGCCCGGATCGGCGCGGCCGGCGCCGGGGCGACCGGCAACCAGCGCAAAACGCATGCGCAGATCCTCATGACGTTCGGTCAATTGCGAGATCGCCCAGTTGCGGGCAACGGCAACCGGCTGCCTGGCGATGAACAGCGCCGCCAGCAGGATATCGCCGTCGAAGAAGGCGAGGCGCAGGTCACCCGTCTGCCGGTCGCTGTAACCCAGCGGCTCAACCCTGGCCTCGATGCCGAAGACCTGCCGCGCCCAGAGTGTCCAGTCCTGCGGCTCCTCGGCAAAGGCAAGCTCCATACGATAGCCGCCATCCGCTTTGGCCGTGGCCCAGTAAGCACAGTCCGGCGCATCCGGCCGGATGCGGGAGATGGCGAAACCATAGGCCTTCGCTTCGAACCGCCTTGCCCTTACCGCCACATTTTTCGAAGCGGGCTGACCGGAATGCGGGTCCGTCACCGGGGCAACCACGACATCGATGCGCGCCTGCGAGGCGAACTGGTCGTTCCAGTGCATCGGCGCAAACACCGAGCCGCGCGCCTGCCTTTCGCTCACCAGCGCCCGCAGCAGAACCTTGCCATGGGGACTTTCCAGCTCCACCAGATCGGCGCTTTCTATTCCCAGCGCCTGCGCATCGCGCGGGTGAAGCTCGGCGAAGGGTTCGGCGATATGGGCAGTAAGGCGCGCACTTTTGCCGGTGCGGGTCATGGTGTGCCATTGATCGCGGATACGGCCGGTATTCAGTGTCAGCGGATAATCCGCCGATGTCCTGCCGGTCTCCGGCAGGGCGGTGGCGATGAACCGCGCCTTGCCATCGGCATGGTAAAACCGGCCATCCGCGAAAAAGCGGGTAACGACAGCATCGCCCGACCCAGCCTTCGGCCATTGAAAGGGCGTCATCGCATCATAGGAATTCCGTTCGACACCGCTGATATCGAAATCGCGACTGCCCACATTCTCGAAACCGGAAAGAGCGGCATGTTCGGCAAAAATCTCCGATGGCTGGCCATAGGCGAAGGCCGTGCCGAAACCCATGCGCCGGCCCACTTCCGCCATTTGCCACCAGTCCGCTTTCGCTTCGCCGGGCGCATCGAGAAAACCGCGCTGACGGGAAATGCGCCGCTCGGAATTGGTGACGGTGCCGTCCTTTTCACCCCAGCCAAGCGATGGCAGAAGCACATGGGCATGGCGGGCCGTATCGGTACTCGCCATGACATCGGACACCACGACGAAAGGACAGGCCTTGATGGCCGCCTCGACGGCGCCGGCATCCGGCATGGAAACCACCGGATTGGTCGCCATGATCCACAGCGCCTTGATGCGGCCGTCAGCCACCGCCCTGAACATGTCCACCGCCTTCAGGCCGGGTTTTTCCGCAATGGTGGGCGCGGCCCAGAAACGCCGCACGCGGTCGCGATCCTCGGCATTTTCGATAGCCATATGGGCGGCCAGCATATTGGCCAGCCCGCCGACCTCGCGCCCGCCCATGGCGTTCGGCTGGCCAGTTAGCGAAAACGGCCCCATGCCCGGTCTGCCGATGCGACCCGTGGCGAGGTGGCAGTTGATGATCGCGTTGACCTTGTCCGTGCCGCTTTGCGACTGGTTGACGCCCTGACTGTAACAGGTGACGGTTTTTTCGGTGCGTTCGAACAATTCGTAAAAGGAAATCAGTTCGGCGACTGTCAGGCCGGTGGCCTCGGTGATCTCCGGCAGGCTATGCGCGCTTGCTGCCTGCATCGCAGCATCAAAACCAACCGTGTGACTTTCCACATAACTGCGATCGATTGCAGGACTATCGGAAAGATGCGCCAGCAGACCGGTAAACAGCGCCACATCTCCATCCGGGCGGATGGCGAGGTGCATATCGGCAATATCGGCGCTCATCGTCCGGCGCGGATCGATGACAACAACTTTCATAGCCGGCCGCGCCGCCTTTGCGGCGGCAAGGCGCTGATAAAGTACCGGATGGCACCAGGCGAGATTGGAACCCGTGAGGATCACCAGATCGGCAAGCTCCATATCCTCATAGGTGCCCGGCACCGTATCGGCCCCGAAGGCGCGGCGATGGCCGGCGACGGAAGACGACATGCAGAGCCTTGAATTGGTATCGATATTGGCCGAGCCGATGAAACCCTTCATCAGCTTGTTGGCGAGGTAATAATCCTCGGTCAGCAATTGGCCGGAGACGTAAAAGGCGACCGAATCCGGGCCGTGTTCGGCGATGGCTTGAGAGAACCGGGAAGCGACGAGATCGAGTGCTTCGTCCCATGCCGCCCGCCTGCCGGCGATTTCGGGGTGGAGCAGGCGACCGTCGAGATCGATGGTTTCGGCCAGAGCCGAACCTTTGGAACACAGCCGGCCAAAATTGGCGGGGTGATCTTGATCACCCCTGACGGACACCGCGCCATCGTCGTTGACGGTGGCGATGACGCCGCAGCCGACGCCGCAATAGGGACAGGTGGTTTTTGTTTCAGTGGGCATGGGTTTGCCCTCTCGGTGCGTGGCGTTTACCCCCCTCTGTCCTGCCGGACATCTCCCCCTCAAGGAGGGAGATCGACAAGCGGAAGGCTTGCCGCTTCATCTCTGCGACCGGCGACGCAAGCCGTGAATAGAAATTCGCGCCGCGAGTGATCTCCCCCCTTGAGGGGGAGATGTCCGGCAGGACAGAGGGGGGTAACGCCACCGCCATCGCAATTCACTCCGCCGCAATCATCAAGGTTTTGAGCGCTATCGAAAGCCTCCCATCCAGATTGCGCACCGGAATAGTCCGCACCTCGCCCTCATCCGCCCCCAGCGCCTTGCCGGTTTCCAGCGAAATGACCCAATTATGCAGCGGACACGTCACCGAAGCCCCATGCACGATGCCCTGGCTCAGCGGTCCGCCCTTGTGCGGGCAATGGTCCTCAATCGCGAAGACCTGATTTTCCGCCGTGCGGAACACGGCGATCTTGCCCATCGGCGTTTTTACGCAACGCGCGCCGCGCAGGGGAATGTCGGAGATATCGCCAATATCGATCCAGTTGCTGTCCATCGTTCTCACTCCGCCGCCTCACTGAAACCGATTGCCGCCATGGGCCTGAATTCGTGCTTGTCGTGGCCGGATACGCGTTCCGACCAGGGATCGACCTGCGCGAATTTCTGGCTGAAGACGAAGCGGTCGAAATAGGCCTTGCGCTTTTCCGCATCGTCCATGATCTGGCGGCGGATTTCGTCGTAACCGATGCGCTTTGCCCATTTGTAGATACGCTCGAGATAGCGCGCCTGTTCGCGATACATCTGCGTCAGCGCCACGATATGTTCCAGCGCCTCATCCTCGGCTTTGACGAGACCCAGAACTTCCGTGCCCTTGATATCGAGACCGGCGGCACCGGCAAAATGGATCTCGAAACCGGAATCGACGCAGATGACGCCGATATCCTTGCAGGTGGCCTCCGCGCAGTTGCGCGGACAGCCCGAGACGGCGAGCTTGAGCTTGGCCGGTGTCCATGAGCCCCACATGAATTTTTCGATGCGGATGCCAAGTCCGGTGGAATCCTGCGTGCCGAAGCGGCACCATTGCTGGCCGACGCAGGTTTTGACCGTGCGCAAACCTTTGGCGTAGGCCTGGCCGGAAATGAAACCGGCCTTGCCCAGATCGGCCCAGACCGCCGGCAGATCCTCCTTCTCGATGCCGAGAAGGTCGATGCGCTGGCCGCCTGTCACCTTCACCATCGGGATTTCGAATTTGTCGACCACATCCGCAATAGCCCTCAGTTCGGAGGAAGAGGTAACGCCGCCCCACATGCGCGGCACGACGGAATAGGTGCCGTCCTTCTGGATATTGGCGTGGACGCGCTCATTGATGAAACGCGACTGGTAATCGTCGGCATATTCATCCGGCCAGTCGCAGACGAGGTAATAATTGAGGGCCGGCCGGCACTTGGCGCAGCCGCAGGAGGTCTTCCATTCCAGTTCCTGCATCACGGCGGGAATGGTCTTCAGCCCCTTCGCCTTGATGAGACGGCGCACATCGTCGTGGCCGAGATCGGTGCATTTGCACATGGGCTGCACGGCAGCGGGGTTATAGCTGTCGCCGAGCGTTATCGTCATCAGCTGCTCGACAAGGCCGGTGCAATTGCCGCAGGAGGCCGACGCCTTCGTGTGGGCGCGCACATCGTCCAGCGATGTCAGCCCCTTGGAGGTGATTGCCGAGGTGATCTTGCCCTTGCAGACGCCGTTGCAGCCGCAGATTTCCGCATCATCCGGCAAGGCTGCAACGGCCGCCATAGGGTCCAGCGGCGACCCTCCCTGATAGGCCTGGCCGAAGATCAGGGTTTCGCGCATGGCGGAAATATCGGTCGATTTCTTCATCAGATCGAAGAACCACGAGCCGTCCGCCGTCTCGCCGTAAAGCACCGCGCCGATGATGCGGTTTTCCTTGAGGATCAGGCGCTTGTAGACGCCGGCGGTGGCATCGCGCAGCACGATTTCCTCGCGGTCGTCGCCTTCGGCGAAATCGCCGGCGGAAAACAGGTTGATGCCGGTGACCTTCAGCTTGGTATTGGTGACGGAGCCGTGATATTCGGCCGAACCGCCGCACAGCCGGTCCGCCAGCACCCGCGCCGATTCATAAAGCGGCGCGACCAGTCCGTAGCACATGCCGCGATGTTCGGCGCATTCGCCAAGCGCGTAGATCGAGGCGTCCGACGTCATCATGCCGTCATCCACCACGATGCCACGATTGACAGCGATGCCGGCCTCCTTGGCAAGACCCGAGGCAGGACGGATGCCGACCGCCATCACCACCATGTCGCCCGTGATGACCCGACCATCTTCCAGCTCGATGCCCTCGACCTTCTCCTCACCCAGAATGCATTTGGTATTGGCCTTGGTGATGATGTCGATGCCGCGCTCATTGAGCGCTTTTTCCAGAAGATAGGCCGCTGCCGGATCGAGCTGACGCTCCATGATCGTCGGCATCAGGTGGATGACGGTGACATCCATGCCCTGGCGCTTGAGGCCATAAGCGGCTTCCAGCCCGAGAAGACCGGCGCCGATGACGATGGCGCGGCCCTTGCCCTCGGCGATCGCCAGCATCTTCGTCACATCGTCGAGATCGCGGTAGGCGAGCACGCCTGGCAATTGATGGCCGGGGACGGGAATGATAAAGGGCAACGAACCGGTGGCGATCACCAGCTTGTCGTAGGAAACCGTGATGCCGTTTTCGCTGGTCACGGTCTTTCTGTCGCGGTCGATGCCGGTGACCTTCGCGCCCTTGTGCAGCGTGACATTGTTAGCCGCATACCATTCGTCATTGTGGATGACGATGTCTTCATAGCTCTTTTCGCCAGAAAGCACCGGCGAGAGCATGATGCGGTCGTAATTGACGCGCGGCTCGGCGTTGAAAATGGTGACGTCGTAAAGGCCGGGAGCGGTTTCGAACAGGTTTTCCAGCATGCGCCCCGGCGCCATGCCATTGCCGATGATGACGAGTTTTTGCGTCATGGGCGTTACTCCGCAGCTTCGACGAAGCGGTGACGTTCGTAGAGGAACTTCAGCACGGCCTCGCGGCATTTGAGGTAGGTCTTATCGGATGCGAGCTCGATGCGGTTGCGCGGGCGTGCCAGCGGCACCTCCAGCACTTCGCCGATATGGGCGGCGGGACCGTTGGTCATCATCACGATACGGTCGGAGAGCAGCACCGCCTCGTCGACATCATGGGTGATCATGACCATGGTGTTGCCGAGCCGGGCGTGGATTTCCATCACCGCATCCTGGAGATGGGCGCGGGTCAGCGCGTCCAGCGCACCGAAGGGCTCGTCCAGCAGCAGGATCTTCGGCTCCATGGCAAGTGCGCGGGCAATGCCGACACGCTGCTTCATGCCGCCGGAAATTTCGGAAGGCTTCTTGTCCTTGGCATGGGCCATCTGCACGAGATCGAGATTGCGCATGACCCAGTCATGCCGCTCGGCCCGCGTCTTGCTATTGCGGAAGACCTTCTCGACGGCGAGGTTGACGTTTTCATAAACCGAAAGCCAGGGCAGCAGGCTGTGGTTCTGGAAAACGACGGCACGCTCCGGACCCGGCTCGTTGACCTCGCGGTTTTCGAGCAGAACGGCGCCGGCAGACACTTTCGTCAATCCGGCGATGAGATTGAGCATGGTGGATTTGCCGCAACCGGAATGGCCGATGACGGAGACGAATTCGCCTTTTTCGATGGTGAGGTTGATGCCTTTCAGCACCTCGGCGCGCGAACCGCCCTTGTCGAAATATTTGTCGATGTGATCGAGCTTCAGATAAGCGTTCATAATGGTTCGCCCTTTCAGTTCGCCGCAGCGCCGCGGGTGATGACCTTGCCGAGCGCCGCCACCAGCTTGTCGAGCACGAAGCCGACGACGCCGATGTAGACGAGCGCCACGATGATGTCGGGCAGGCGCGAAGAGTTCCACGCATCCCAGATGAAGAAACCGATACCGACGCCGCCGGTCAGCATTTCCGCCGCGACGATTGCGAGCCAAGAAAGGCCGACACCGATACGCAGGCCGGTGAAGATGTAGGGTGCCGCCGAAGGCAGCATGATCTTGAAGAAGAATTCCAGCTGGTTGAGCCGCAGCACCTGCGCCACGTTGCGGTAATCCTGCGGAATATTGCGCACGCCGACTGCGGTATTGATGATGACCGGCCAAATGGAGGTGATGAAGATCACGAAAATGGCCGAAGGATTGCTGTCCTGAAAGGCGGCCAGCGAAAGCGGCAGCCAGGCAAGCGGCGGTACGGTGCGCAGCACCTGGAAGATCGGATCGAGACCGCGCATGGCCCAGACCGACTGACCGATGACAGCGCCGAGAATGATGCCGGCAATGGCGGCGAGGCCGAAACCGTAAGCCACACGCTCCAGCGAGACCAGAACGCGCCAGCCAAGGCCGATATCCTGCGAACCGTTATGGAAGAACGGCGATACGATGAGATCGTAGCTCTCCTCGAAAACCTGGCTCGGGGGCGGCAGCGATGAGCCGGGGGCGGAACAGAGCAATTGCCAGACGCCCAGCAGAATGGCGAGAACGATGAACGGCGGTACGATGTTGCGGGCCGCCGCCGCACCCCATTTGCGCAGATCGATCCGCGGCGACTGTTTCGGCGCAAGCGACACGACGTTTGCCTTCTGCGCTACCGGCTGCTGCGGCTCTTCGTTGAATTTTCGGGCCAATGCGGACATGGGCGTTTCCTCTTGATTTCGGTTGCGGTCTGGGGTTCGCCCCTCATCCGGTCTTCAGTCGCGCCGGTTGGGCAGCGCATCTGGCAGATGAGGGGCGACACCCCGGGTCTCCTCCTCAGGAGGCCGCCTTGATGGACAGGCTTTCGAGATAGGCCGACGGATTTTCCGGGTCGAAGACCTTGCCGTCGAAGAAGGTTTCCTTGCCACGCGAGGTGGAGGCGGGAAGATCGGCGACGCCGAGATCCTTGGCCGCCGCGCGCCAGATATCCTCGCGGTTCACCTTCTCCACCAGCGCCTTCACATCCGTATCGGGCGCGAATTTGCCCCAGCGGATATTTTCCGCGATGAACCAGCTGTCGTGGCTGCGGAAGGGATAGGAGGCATGGTCCTGCCAGAACTTCATCTGCAGGCCGGTATTTTCGAGCACACGCCCGTTGCCGTAATTGATATTGCCCTTCAGGCGACCAAGCACGTCCTTCGGCGGCACGTTGAACCATTGGCGTTTGCCGAGGATGGTGGACATTTCTTCCTTGTTCGCCATTTCATCGCACCATTGCTGCGCCTCCATCACGGCCATCAGCAGCGCCTTGGTGGCGTTGGGGTTCTTCTCCACCCAGTCCGCACGCATGCCGAGCGCCTTTTCCGGATGGCCCTTCCAGAGTTCGCCAGTGGTACAGGCGGTGAAACCGATGCCCTGATTGACGAGCTGCTCGTTCCAGGGTTCGCCCACACAGAAGACGTCCATATTGCCGACCTTCATATTGGCGACCATCTGCGGCGGCGGAACGACGATGGTGGAGACGTCCTTGTCCGGATCGATGCCGCCGGCGGCAAGCCAGTAGCGAATCCAGAGATCATGCGTGCCGCCGGGGAAGGTCATGGCGGCCTTGATTTCCTTGCCTTCGGCCTTCTTTTTCTCGAAAGCCGCCTTCAGCTTGGAGGCATCCAGCTGAACGCCGGTTTCGGCATATTCCTTGGCGACGGAAATGCCCTGACTGTCGAGGTTGAGGCGGGCGAGGATGGTCATCGGCACCGGCACATTGTTCTGGGTCACCTTGCCGGTATGCATGAGATAGGGCATCGGCGTCAGGATGTGTGCGCCATCGATGCCGTTCGATGCGCCGCCAAGCACGAGATTGTCGCGCGTCGCACCCCAGGAGGCCTGTTTCAGAACCTCGACATCCGGCATGCCGTGTTTGGCGAACAGGCCCTTTTCCGCCGCAATGATGAGCGGGGCGGCATCGGTGAGCGCGATAAAACCGATTTTCGCGCCTTTCACTTCTGGCTCAGCGGTGGCTGCGAAAGCACCGGACGGAAAGGCCACGCGCACGGCGCTGACAAGGGCGGCGGTGGCTGTCGTCTTCAGTATCGTGCGGCGGCTGACATCGCCGGAGAATATCTTTTTCATTCGCATGTTCCCCTTATTGGGCCACCTCGGCGGGTGACGTTTTCGCTTGCGAAAAAACCTGAAAATAAAAAAACGCCGCTCGGTGCTTGCGCCTGCGGAACGGGAGGTGTTCCGGGCAGCAAAACCTTGCGACGTCTGTGTCTTGTGAAAGCGCCTATGCCGCGCCTTGCTTGCCCCGATCGCCGTTGACCGGTGCAAAAAACAAGAAGCAAGAGGCGTGCCAGTTTATAAAAGAAAGATTATATTATTGAAAATAAAAGAGTATTTTTGAAAATCGATCTACTGATTAAATTTTAACCAGCGCGTTTTCTGTCTTCCATTTGTGCAAAGAGAAGAATCCTGCGCTTGAAATTTGCGCAGCCTGTAAAGCATGACGCCGCTTACGTCTCGCCTGAAGTCGGAGAAAACGGTGCGGCGGTGCGCACGGAAAAGGCGTTTACGTAGCCTGTAATGTCGGCGGGATCGAATACGAGGCCATCCACGAAACGGTCCTGCTCTTCCTGCCCTTCGATGCGGATATCGGCATCATCAGGTGCATTGGCGTCGCCCAGCGCCGCCCGATAAATATCCGGCCGGTAGGCAGACAGGGCGGCCTCCACACCGGCCTGTGAAAACTCGGCCTGCCCCCAGCGGATCATCTGGCTGTAAATCCACAATGCCTGGCTCTGGCGCGGATAATTGGCGTGACCGCCGTGGAAGATGAAATAATTGTCGATCACCCGGCGGTTGCCCTGGCTGTCGATACTGAATTCACCAGCAAGCACACGGCGGATGATGCCTTCCGGTGCGCCGATATAGCGGGGATCGGCAAGGGCTGCGCTGAGATCATCGTGATTTTCGGCAAGGTCGCACCAGCGCGCGGCGGCATCGAGCGCCGTCAGCAGCCGTCCGACCGTTTCCTGCTGGTTTTCCGCCCAGTCGGGTCGCATGCCGATGACCTTTTCCGGTGCGGAAGGCCACAAATCCTGCTTGGCCGCAACGATGCGACCGACACCGCGCTCGGCGGCGACGATGTTCCACGGCGCTCCGACGCAGAAACCGTCAATGGCCCCTGCGGCAAGCGCATCCGAGGTCAATGGCGGCGGCACCACCACAAGCTTGACATCGTGATCGGGGTGAATGCCGCCGGCGGCAAGCCAGTAGCGAAACTCGTAATTATGCGATGAAAACGGATAGGTCATGCCAAGCGTCGGCGGCGGTTCGCCGCGGGCGCGCATATCATCGAGCACCCGCTTCAACGCCTCGGCATTTTCGAGCGCTCCCGCCGTTTCGGAAAGCCCGGTCAAAGCCTTCATCCGTGCAAACAGCCGGGTCGAAAGCGTGATCGCATTGCCGCCGCGTCCGAGTGAAAAAGGCGTGATGGTCGGCGACGGATTTGAGCCAAGCCCGAGCATGGAGGCGACGGGCATTGGCGACAGCATGTGGGCGATATCGAATTGCCGAAACGCCAGGCGGTCGCGCACATTCGCCCAGGAAACATCCTTGACGAGATCGAGCGAAAGGCCTTCGCGTTCTGCGAAACCGAATTCGGCCGCAGCAATCAGGACGGATGCGTCGACAAGGGGAATAAAGCCAGCGCGCAGGATTTTCTGCCGGTCGCTGCCGACGATTGCCGGTGCTTGCGTTACTCCGCTGTCTGATCCGGCCGTTTTTTCCGGTGCCGCCATATCATTCACTCCACACTGTCCGACCGGCGGTTCGTCACATCAACAAACCGGCCGCGGTGACCACGCTTTGCGCGATCTCGGAAATCTTCTTCTTCTCGTTCATCGCCGTTTGCCGCAAAAGCGCAAAGGCCTCCTCTTCGGAAAGGCCGCGCATCTTCATCAGAATGCCCTTGGCACGCTCGATGACCTTGCGTTCCTCAAGCGCCGATTTCGCTTCGGCAAGTTCCTGCTGCAGACGGCTGAAGGCATTGAAGCGGCTGACCGCCATATCGAGAATGGGCTTGACCCGCTCCTTCTTCAGCCCGTCCACCACATAGGCGGAAACGCCCGCCTCGACGGCCGCCTCAATGGACGCGGTATCGGAACGATCGACAAACATGGCGATCGGCCGCCCGACCGTGCGGGTAAGCTGGAACAGATGCTCCATCATGTCACGGTTGGGGTTTTCGAGATCGATGAAGATGACATCGGGCTGCAGCGTCTCGATGGTGCGCGCCACCCCGTTCACCTCATGGATGACGGTGACACGATGATAGCCGGCCTCGCGCAGCCCCTCCTCGATGATGGAGGCGCGGATCGCGTTTTCGTCGATAACGAGAATGGTCAGGTCGCGAAGCGTCATGTCAGCATTGATGACGCAGCGCAGCAAACTTGGCAATCGGCTGCGGCTGCAAAAAATGGCGGGAGCGGCAAGGGTCGTTTCCTGCCCTGCCGCCCGTCATGTCAGGAAGCGTGCTCGACAGCGCGTTCAAGCGCCTTCAGAACCGTCCGCTCGGACAGATTGAGATAAATTTCCATCTCGTCGCCGGCCTCTTGCGCCTTACCTTCTTCCATCAGCGACAGGATCTTGCTGTTCATGTCCACGAAGGGGGAATGAAGCTGTTCGGGATCTTTCAGCAAGCCGAAACAAAGCCTGAGTTCAGCGGCGATACGCTCGTAAAAATCGCTGAGGCGGGCGCTGTCGAGAAGATCGACGACGGCGGCGTGAAATTTCATGTTGGCGCTGCCCACACCCAGCCAGTCGGCATCTTCACGCTTGACCTTGGCATCCTCGACCGCTGCCCGCATCGTCTTGATTGCGGGATGCTTGTGCCAGGCCTGGCGAAGTGCGCCGCATTCCACCATGCGTCGCACGCGATAGATGTCGATCACGGATGCCATCGTGGGAACAGCAACGAAAACCCCGCGATTGGCCTCGTGGCGCAAGAGTCCATCCTTTGTCAGCAGACGGAAGGCTTCGCGCAGGGAATTGCGAGAGACATCAAAGCGCTCGCTGAAGGCTGCCTCCGATAAACGCTGTCCCGGCATCAACTCGCCGGAGATCAGCAGGGTGCGAATACCCTTGGCCAATCGATCCGCAAGCGGCAGACCCTCTATCGTTTCGGTCATGGCGCTCCTTTCCTTAAGAGCAATGCAGCATCGGGAATTCCGTGACAGGCATGTTCGGACACGGCATGATTGCCCATAGCACAAAGCATTAGCAAAGCACGAAAAAAACGTGATTAAATCCTGCTCATTACGTCCAACAAATGGACAAAATGAAAGAACGATAACTTTATATTGTTGAACAAAGTTGACAATTTCGCAGAACACGACAAGATCGGCGGCATAAAGCATCCGCGAGGGGCGGATTGCGACAGGAGCGGAGAAAATCCATGGAGCAGAAAAAGCTCACCCCGACTGCCGATATGAAAATGTCAAAACGCGCATCCCTGATGGGTGCGATCTTCCTGATGGCGACATCCGCCATCGGTCCCGGCTTCATCACGCAGACGGCGACATTCACCACCCAGCTCGGTGCCGCCTTTGCCTTCGGCATCCTCGCCTCCATCCTCATCGACTTCGTCGTCCAGCTCAACATCTGGCGTATCGTGACACTGACGCGCATGCGCGCATCCGATATTGCCAATGCCGCCATTCCCGGCTCCGGTTATCTTCTGGCCATTCTCGTCATCATCGGCGGCCTGTTCTTCAACATCGGCAATATTGGCGGCACCGGCCTTGGCCTGAACGCCATTTTCGGGCTGGACCCGAAAATCGGCGGCGCCATCAGCGCGATCTTTTCCATCGCCATCTTCGTTTCCAAACGCGCAGGCCTTGCCGTCGACCGGTTCATCATCTTCGCCGGTATCCTGATGATCGTGCTGACGCTTTATGTGGCCTTCGTTTCCGCACCGCCGGTGGGTGACGCCTTCCGCCAGACCTTCCTGCCGGACACGATCAATTTCGCAACCATCACCACCATCGTCGGCGGCACGGTCGGCGGCTACATCACCTATTCCGGCGCTCATCGGCTGCTGGACCGGGGCATGGTCGGCATCGAAAACCTGCCTGCCGTCAACCGCGCGGCGCTAACCGGCATCGCTGTCACCGGCGTCATGCGCTACGTGCTGTTCCTCGCCATTCTCGGCGTCGTCGCCAGCGGCGTCATCATCGATACGTCGGGCCAGGCCGCCAACCCTGCCGCACAGGCCTTCCGTTCGGCTGCAGGCGATCTCGGCTTCCGGCTCTTCGGCATCATCTTCTGGGCCGCGGCTATCACCAGCGTCATCGGCGCGGCCTATACTTCCGTTTCATTCCTGCCCGTCTTCAAGCAGGACATGACCGAACGCGCCCGCAACATGGCGACGATCGTTTTCATCGCCGTCTCGCTCGTCTGCTACCTGCTGATCACCACACCGCCCGCCGCCATGCTGGTCTTCGTCGGCGGCCTGAACGGCCTCATCCTGCCCATCGGCCTCAGCATCTTCCTGTTCGCCGCATGGAAACGCGAAGATCTGATGGGCGGCTATCGTTACCCGCGCATCCTGCTTGTGCTTGGCGTTCTGACCTGCGCATTGACATGGTACATGGGCTACAAGTCCGCCGGCACCATCTTCGGCCTGCTCGGCCTGTAATAAACTAGTGTTTTTACGCATTTTCCGGACGCAAAACCGCTACGCACTTTTGCTGGAAATGCTCTAAAGGGAGGCAAACATGGCCGCTATCGATCTCAACAGCGATCTTGGCGAAAGTTACGGCGCATGGCGCATGGGAGACGACGAGGCGATGCTCGCCATCGTTTCCAGCGCAAACATCGCCTGCGGATTTCATGCCGGCGATCCGGCCGGTATCTACCGCACCGTCAAGGCCGCCGCCGAGAAGGGCGTGATCGTCGGCGCCCATGTCTCCTATCCGGACCGCGTCGGCTTCGGCCGCCGCGATCTGGACACGACCTCGGAAGAACTGATCGCCGATGTCATCTACCAGATCGGCGCACTGAAAGGCGTCGCCGCCTCTGCCGGCACAACGGTGCGTTACGTCAAGCCGCATGGCGCGCTTTACAACCGCATCGCCAATGACGCGAAACAGGGGCAGGCGGTCATTGACGGCATCAAGGCCATCGATCCTTCGCTGGTGCTGATGGGTCTTGCGAACGCGCCTATCCTCGATCTTGCTCGTAAAGCAGGCCTTGCCGTTGTCGCAGAAGCTTTCGCGGATCGCGCCTATACGCCTCAGGGCCAGCTCGTCTCCCGCCGCGAAGCCGGTGCCGTGCTGCACGACGCGGCCAAAATCGCCGACCGTATGGTGCAGCTTGCCCGCGAAGGCACGCTTGAGGCCATCGATGGCAGCATCATAAAGATCGAAGCGCAATCCATCTGCGTGCACGGCGACAGCCCCGGTGCCGTCGCCATTGCCCAGGAAATCCGCCGCCGTTTCGAGGTTGATGGTATCGACATCCGCTCTTTCGCATCCGATCGCTGAAAGGATAGCCGATGACGATACCGACATCCTATCTCAACCACACGGACGCCGAAGCCGCGCACCAGGCCCGTGCGACCTATCGCGACGGCCTCGTCGCCCCAACTTCCGGCATTGCACCCGGCTTCACGCAGGCGAACATGATTGTGCTGCCGCGCGACTGGGCCTTCGATTTCCTGCTTTACGCGCAGCGCAATCCCAAACCTTGCCCGGTGCTGGATGTCTCCGATCCCGGTTCGCCCACCACGCTTCTGGCACCCGGCGCCGATCTCAGAACCGACCTGCCGCTCTACCGCATCTGGCGGGACGGCAAGCTCGTCGAGGAAACGGCTGACGCCACCGCCGCCTGGGCGGAGCGTGACGATCTTGTCGCCTTCCTGATCGGCTGCAGTTTCACCTTCGAAACGCCGATGGTGGAAGCGGGCATCGAAATCCGCCACATGACCGACAAGAGCAATGTGCCGATGTATCTCACCAACCGGCCCTGCCGCCCGGCCGGTCGACTGAAGGGCAATATGGTCGTTTCCATGCGACCGATCCCGGCGTCGCGCGTCGCCGATGCCGCGACGATTTCCGGGCGTTTTCCGGCCGTGCACGGGTCACCCGTGCATGTCGGCGCACCGGAGGAGATCGGCATTACCGATCTTGCAAAACCCGACTTCGGTGACGCGGTACGGATCGAGCCGGGCGAGGTTCCGGTGTTCTGGGCCTGCGGCGTCACACCCCAGGCCGCCGTGATGGCGTCTGGCGTGCCCTTTGCGATCACCCATGCACCGGGGCACATGTTCATCACCGATATTCCCGATTCAGCCTATCACGCGTGAGGACATGATGCGTTTTCTCCCCGTCAGCCTCACCACCATTCTTGTCGAACTCGCCGATCTCGATGAAACGCTGGCGCTTTTCGCCTCGCTTCAGAACGATCCGGTGGAAGGTATCGAAGAGACGGTGCCGGCTGCCCGCACCCTGATGATCCGCTTTCGCCCTGAAAAGATCGGTGCCGAAGCGCTGGCCGCGCGGCTGGCAAGCCGTGATCTTTCCGCGAAAATAGCGCCTTCGGACAATCTCGTGGAAATCCCCGTCCACTACAATGGTGAGGACCTCGCCGATGTTGCCGAACTGACCGGCATGAGCGTCGAAGAGGTCATCCGCCGCCACACCGAAAGCGAATTCACCGTGGCCTTTTGCGGTTTCGCTCCCGGCTTCGGTTATCTGGTCGGCGGCGATCCGGCGCTGCATGTGCCGCGCCGGCAAAGCCCGCGCACCCGCATTCCGGCTGGTTCAGTGGCGCTGGCCGGCGCCTTCAGCGGCGTCTATCCGCAAAACAGCCCCGGCGGCTGGCAGATCATCGGCACCACGCCGGTCAAGATGTGGGATATAGACCGCGATCCCGGTGCACTTTTTCAGCCGGGTTACCGGGTGCGTTTCTTCGACATGGACAAGGCCGGCAAAACGGTCGACATCCCCGTCTCGGCACCGCGCAGCGCCGGGAAAGACCGGGCAAAAGCAGGACCGCATTTCGAGGTGCTCGCAGCCCCCATGCCCGCCATCTTCCAGGATCTCGGCCGCTTCGGCCAGACCGGTCAGGGCGTTTCGGCCTCCGGCGCACTGGATCGCGGCGCGTTCAATGCCGCAAACCGCATAGTCGGCAACCCCGTCAACACGCCCTGTCTCGAACTGACGCTCGGCGGATTTTCCTTCCGGAGCACGAGCCGTGCCGTCATCGGCGTTGCAGGAGCGCCCTGCCCCGTCACCATCACCACAACGGATCGCAGCTTCGCAGCAAAGACCCATGGCCCGGTGTCGCTCGAACCCGGTGATGTGGTCACTTTCGGCCAGCCGCCGAAGGGCATGCGCTGTTATCTTGCGGTGCGCGGCGGCTTCGATGTCGAGCCCGTGCTGGGCAGTTTCGCAACGGATACACTGGCTGTCGTCGGCCCAGAGCCGGTGGGTGGAGGCGCCATCCTGCCGCTTAAGGGCGAGAAGAGCGGCCTTTCCAGCGTATCGATCGATGAGGTTCAGGCCTTCGAAGCGCCGGCAACCGGCGAGGTCGTCACGCTGGACGTCGTTCTCGGACCGCGAACGGACTGGTTCACGCAAAAGGGCATCGAGACGCTGACCGGCCAGCTCTGGCAGGTCACCCCGCAATCGAACCGGGTCGGCATCCGCCTTGCCGGCGACGTGCCGGTGGAGCGCAAGGACAGCGCCGAATTGCCGAGCGAAGGCACGGCGACCGGGGCGATCCAGATTCCCCATAGCGGCCAGCCGGTTCTCTTCCTTGCCGACCATCCGCTGACGGGCGGTTATCCCGTCATCGGCGCTGTCGCCGAATATCATCTCGATCTTGCCGGGCAGATCCCGGTGAACGCCAAAATCAAATTCCGCCCGATCGGCCCCTTCGCCGAAATCGCGGCCAAGAACACATAATTCCGAGGAGAAGAGCGATGAAAAAAGTGCTGATTGCCAATCGCGGCGAGATCGCGGTGCGCATCATCCGCGCATGTCGCGATTACGGCCTGCAATCGGTCGCCGTTTATGCCGATCCCGATCAGGATGCGCTTTTCGTCCGGCTGGCCGATGAAGCCTATGCGCTGGAGGGCGTGCGTCCCGCCGAGACCTATCTCGATATCGCCAAGCTGATCGCGATTGCCAAACGCGCCGGTGCGGATGCCGTGCATCCCGGTTACGGTTTCCTGTCCGAACGCGCCGAGTTTGCGCGTGCCGTTCTCGACGCCGGTCTCATCTGGATCGGCCCCGATCCGCATGTCATCGAGGCACTGGGCGACAAGGTCGAGGCGCGGCGCATTGCCACCGGCGTCGGCGCACCGCTGGTCGCCGGCAGTGATGGCCCTGTCGCTTCCGCTGCCGAAGTCACCGCCTTTGCGGAACAACACGGCCTGCCCGTCGCCATCAAGGCGGCCCATGGCGGCGGCGGTCGCGGTCTGAAGGTTGCGTGGAAGATGGAAGAGATCGCCGATCTCTACGAATCCGCCGTGCGCGAGGCAACGGCCGCCTTTGGCCGCGGCGAATGTTTCCTTGAACGTTTCCTCGACCGGCCGCGCCATATCGAGGCGCAGGTTCTCGCCGACAAGCATGGCAATGTGCTCGTCCTCGGCACCCGCGACTGCTCGCTGCAGCGCCGGAACCAGAAGCTGATCGAAGAGGCTCCCGCCCCATTCCTCTCCGGCGAACAGCGGCAGAAAATCCATGCGGCCGCCAAGGCTATCTGCGCCGCTGCCGGTTATTCCGGCGCCGGCACCGTCGAATTCCTGCTCGGCGTCGATGGCACGATTTCCTTCCTCGAGGTCAATACGCGCCTGCAGGTGGAACATCCCGTTACCGAGGAAACCACCGGCATCGATCTCGTCATCGAGCAGTTCCGTATTGCCGAAGGCCATAAGCTGCGGGTTCTCGAAACGCCGGAACCGCGTGGACATTCGATGGAATTCCGCATCAATGCCGAAGATCCCGGCCGAGGCTTCCTGCCGACCCCCGGCTCGATCTCGCTTTTCGACGCACCCTCCGGTCCCGGCATTCGCGTGGATAGCGGCGTCGTCAGCGGCTCCAGCGTGCCGGGCGTATTCGACTCGCTGATGGCGAAGCTCATCGTCACGGGTGCCGACCGCGATCAGGTCCTGCGCCGCGCCCGCCGCGCGCTGAAGGAGTTCCGTATCGAAGGCATCGCCACGGTGCTGCCCTTCCATCGCGCCGCAATCGAAACCGAAGACTTCATCGGCACGGACGGTTTCAAGGTTCACACCCGCTGGATCGAGACCGATTTCGCTGCCATGCCGGATGCCATGGAGCGCCCGGCACCGGCCGAAGACCCTTCCGTCACCCGCACTTTTCTGGAAATCGACGGCAAGCGCGTATCGGTCGGTCTGCCCAGCCTGCTGCTCTCCAGCCTCGGTGCGGTTAGCGGCGGCAGCGCGGCTGTTCCCGGCACCGCCGCCCCCAAGGAAAAGGAAGGCGAAATCACCGCCCCGGTTTCCGGCACGCTGCAATCCTTCAAGGTAAAAGACGGTGATGCGGTTTCGCAAGGCGATCTTCTGGCCGTCATGGAAGCCATGAAGATGGAGACGCAAATTCTCGCCACCAAGGCCGGCAAAGTTCGCCTGATCGTCAAGGAAGGCGACTATCTGCAGGCGGGCGCAGCCCTTCTCGACATAGCCGGCTAATATACCGGACAGGCCACCTGCCTCACAATTGCAGATCGCGTATGGCCGGCGGCGGAACCCTTTCGCCGCCGGGCCGTTTATGGCGCGACCTGCTAACGACTGTGAGGGAAATATGGCCAGACGCACCTTGCTTCAGTTCTTCCATTGGTATTATCCGGACGGAGGGAAATTATGGAGCGAGGTGGCCGAAAAGGCCGAAAGCCTTGCGAAAATGGGCATCACCGATATCTGGCTGCCACCGGCCTATAAGGGTGCTGCCGGCGGTTATTCGGTAGGTTACGATACCTACGATCTTTTCGACCTCGGTGAATTCGACCAGAAGGGCACCGTCGCCACAAAATATGGCGATCGCGGCGCCCTTGAACATGCGGGCCGGACGCTGAAGGAAAACGGCATCCGCGTCATTCATGACGTGGTTCTCAATCATAAGATGGGTGCGGATGAGAAGGAAAAGGTGCAGGTTCGCCGCGTCAATCCCGAAGACCGTACCGAGATCAACGATGAAGACTTTCAGGCGCTGGCCTTTATCCGCTTCACCTTTCCCGGCCGCGGCGGCAAACACTCCAAATTCATCTGGGATCTGAAGTGCTTCAGCGGCGTCGACCACATCGAAGAGCCGACCGAAGACGGCATATTCCGTCTCGTCAATGAGTATGGCGATGGGGAATGGAATGAGGAAGTCGATGAAGAAAACGGCAATTTCGATTATCTGATGGGTGCCGATGTCGAGTTCAGGAACCGGGCGGTTTATGAGGAACTCAAATATTGGGGCCGCTGGCTCTCCGAGCAGGTGCAGGTGGATGGCTTCCGGCTGGATGCCGCCAAACATATTCCGGCCTGGTTCTTCCGCGACTGGGTCGGCCATATGCGCGAAACGGTCGATCCCGATCTTTTCGTCGTGGCGGAATATTGGCACCCCGATCTCGAGGCGCTGAAAAGCTATCTCGAACTCGTCGACAAGCAGCTGATGCTTTTCGATGTCGCGCTTCACCACAGCTTCCATGACGCCTCGAAACAGGGCGGCGATTTCGATATGCGCAGCATCTTCGATGGTTCGCTTGTCTCCGCCGTTCCAGACCATGCCGTCACGCTGGTCGACAATCACGATACGCAGCCGCTGCAATCGCTGGAAGCGCCGGTGGAACCCTGGTTCAAACCTCTTGCCTATGCGATCATCCTGCTGCGCGAAGAAGGTGTGCCCTGTGTCTTTTATCCCGATCTGTTCGGCACGAGCTATACCGACACCGGCAATGACGGCAACGAATATAAAATCGATATGCCCGCCATTGAATGCCTGCCGAAGCTCATCGAAGCCCGCAGCCGTTTCGCCAACGGAGCCCAGACGGATATTCTCGACGATGCAAGCTGCATCGCCTTTATTCGCCACGGCACTGCCGATGCGCCGGGCTGCGTGGTGGTGATGTCGAACGGCGAGCCGGCGGAAAAGCAGATCGATCTCGGTCCCGATCACGCCAGGGCGGTCTGGCATGACTTTCTCGGGCACCGTGAAGAACGGATTACCCTCGATGAGAGCGGCAAGGGCGTCTTTCCCACCAATGGCGGCAGCGTCAGCGTCTGGGTTGCCGCCGATTCCGAGTGAGGAACAACCGTTCCGGTTCGGAAATCCCGTTCATTCCGCAGAAACGAGGCGGCGCGGACCTGCGCCGTCATCGGCCAGAACATCGTTCGGATTGCGCAACGGACAATCATCCAGCGAAAGACACCCGCAACCGATACAGCCGGTAAGCTGATCGCGCAGCATGATCAGGCTGTTGATGCGAAGCTGCAGCATTTCCCGCCAGGATTGGGAAAACCTGCGCCAATCGGCCGTCGTCGCCACCCGATCCTGCGGCAGATCGGCCATCGCATCCCTGATGATGCTGAGCTGTATACCCGCCCGCTGCGCGATGCGGATGATGGCGATACGCCGCAGGACGGCGCGATGATAACGACGCTGGTTACCGGCGGTTCGCCAACCTTCGATCAGCCCCTTCGCCTCGTAAAAATGGATGGTGGACACAGCGATGCCGCTGCGGCGGGCAACCTCCCCAACCGTCAGGCTGTGCTTGAATACGGTATTTTCCATTCTGGCTCCTGCTTCCGTAACGATTTCCGCTCGGAAAACGCGGAAACATAGTGAAGAACAGCCGGTATAATTCCTCAACCATAGTTGAGGTCAATAGGCGATAGCCCAAAAAAAGAGGCGCCCAAGGGCGCCTCCAAATTTCGTGAATGTTGGCCACGGATCAGAATTTCGCTGTCATGCTGATCCAGAAACGGCGGCCTTCCATGACGGTGTTGAAATCGTCAGTGCCAACATCCTTGTCGAAGACATTATAAATGGCGGCATTGAGATCGACATTTTCGGCGACCGCATATTTCGCGCCGATATCCAGCGTGGTGTAGGCGTCATATTTACGCCCGGCCTTGCCATTGATCGTCACAGGCGTGCCATTGGTGCCGATGCGCGGGCCGGCGTTGATTTCCGATCCGTGGTAATTCAGCGAGGCCCAGGCTTCCAGACCGTCGATTGGGGTTACCCAGTCACCGCGCAGATTGGCCATATGTTCCGGCGTGCGCGCCAGCGGGAAGCCTTCATAGTCGCCGGTTTTCTGTTCGGAATGGGTATAGGTATAGTTGCCGCGCAGCGTCAGGTCCGGCGTCGCATACCATGTCGCCGTCAGTTCCACACCCTGAATGACCGCATCGTCGATGTTGTAATTATACCAGAGACGATAGTTGCGGTCTTCGCTCCAGCGAGCAGGCGTTCCATCCGGATTGAGCACCAGCGCATTGGAAATCTTGTCCTTGAAATCGGTGTAGAAATAGGTGGCGCCGAGAGCGACGTCGCCATTGTCCCAAAGCGCGGCCACTTCATAGCTCGTACTCTTTTCCGCTTCGAGGTTGGGATCGCCGATGATCACGCCGCAGGTGCCGCTCGGGCCATAGGTGCAACCGCCACCACCCGTCGTATAGGCATAACCCGGTGCGATCTGGCGGATTTCCGGGGCGCGGAAACCGGTAGAGATGCCGCCCTTGATGGTCAGTTCCTCGGTCGCGCTCCAGACGCCATAAAGGCGCGGGCTGAAATGATTGCCGTATTTCTCGTGATTATCGAGACGAAGACCGCCCGTCAGCGCGAAATTATCGACAATGCGCCATTCATCCTCAAGGAAGAGCGCCCATTGCGTCGCCGAAAATGTCTCGTCGCGGCCGGTGCGGCGTCCCGGGTTCTGGTCCGTCAGCCGCGCCTCGAAATATTGTCCGCCAGTGACCAGCGTGTGGTTGCCGAGCAATTCGAACGGCGTGGTGAACTTGCCATCGAGAACGGTGTTGCGCACTTCCGGCGAGCGCGGGTTTTCTGTCACGCGGCCGGTGCGAATATTTCTGGTGAAGTTGGTGCGCTCCGCCCATTCCTGCTGGAACGAAAATTCGGATGTGGTCGGCCCCCAGCGGCCGGTATGCGACAAAGACCAATGGTCGCGCGTATTGGTATTGTAGGTGCCGTTGGCGTCCGTCGCCGCCAGCGTGTCGCCGGGCTCGGCGCTGCGGCGCAGCCGCGTCTTGCCGCCTTCGAGATAGATGTCGTGATCTTCGTTCGGCGTAAACGTCAGACGACCGTTGAAATCATATTCCTTGGCGCCCGTGGTGCCGCTCAAAATACGGTCTTCGCCGCGTGTGAAACCCCTGCCCCAGAGCTGCAGACCGAGCTGGTCCTTCAGGATCGGTCCGTTGGCGTACCAGGAGACCTGGCCGCTATTGCCGAATTTGGAATGCTGTTGAACCGTGCCCTCGGTGGTGACGGAACCTGACCAGACATCGCCGACCTTGCGGGTGATGATGTTGATGACACCGCCCATGGCATCCGAACCGTAAAGCGAGGACATCGGCCCGCGCACCACTTCGATACGCTCGATCGCCGAAACCGGCGGCACGAAACTCTGTTCGAAGCCGGAATTGCCGTTGGTGCGGGCATCGCGCGTACTCTGCCGCTTGCCGTCAACCAGAACCAGCGTGTAAGCGCCGGGCAGACCGCGAATGAAAATATCCTTTTCATTGGCAATGCCGGTGACGGATACGCCCTGAACTTCCCGCAGGGCATCGGTCAGGTCGCGATAGGATCCCTTTTCCAGATCTTCCCGCGTCACAACCGTGATGCTGGCCGGAGCGTCCTTCACATTCTGCTCGAAACCGGATGCGGTGACGACGATCTGCTGAAGAACCGTGTTCCCCTCAGACGCCTGCTGCGCAAAAACGGGCAGAGCAATGCTGAGAGCCGTTCCCGCCATTGCTGCCGAAAGACCGGCCTTTATTATCGTCGCGGCCATATCTCGACCGCGGTACTTCAATTCCATGTTACGCCCCCGCATTTAACTTGAGAATTTAACCCCACTTATTTAGGAGGGAGTGCGGGCGCAACGCGTTTGTTTTCGAACAGTTCTAAATTCCAGAAATTGCAAAAAGGGCTCCCCGGACAAGCGGCGGAGTAAAAAAATCGCAAGATGACAACCGGCAAGAGAAAAGATGAACCAGCCTCCACGACAAAACCCGACAGGCTTGGGCAGCTGAAACTACTTGTCGCTTTCGATGCGTTGTTGCGGGAAGGCAGCGTCAGCCGCGCGGCGGCGGGCATGGGACTGCCGACATCTTCCATGAGCCGGATATTGCAGCAGCTGCGCGAAAGATACGGCGACCAGCTTTTTCTGCGCACCGGTCAGGGCCTGCGTCCCACCCCCTTTGCCGAAAACATGCGGCTGCGCATTCGTTCGCTGGCGGCGGAGGCCGAGAACCTGATCGACTATTCGCAGGAAAAACCCGCCGCCCCGGCCAACGCCAGTGCAAGCGGCTGGGAGCGGCCTGTGCTGATGAAGGCGCCGCCGCTTTCGCTTCGCCCCAGCGTTCTTCTGGAAGGTCAGCCGACACCGGAAAACATCGCCGACCGTCTCGCGCGTATCGGCCACAATGCCGATCCGCAGCAGAGGCTTGCCAAATATATTGCAACCTCGGCGATGGGCATCGGCAACAGCCGCCCGCTCAGCCAGGTGGAAGCGATGGATGCGCTCTCGATCATTCTCGATGGCGACGCCGACCCTATACAGATAGGCGCGCTGCTCGCCACCATGCATTATCGCGGCGTGACCGCGGCGGAGCTTGCCGGTTTCATCGAAGCCATGTGGCGACATATAGAGAGGAACCAGCAAGGGCCTGCATCGGCGGATCTCGACTGGCCCGCTTATATGTCGCCGAAACATCGCGATGCGCCATGGTTCCTCCATTCCGCCCGTCTTGTCGCCATGGCGGGGTACAGCGTTCTGCTGCACGGGCATGTGGGGCAGGGAGAAAACGGCGGCAAGCTTGAACTTGCAGCACAGGCCTGCGGCATCCCCCTTTGCCACTCGCTTTCGCAGGCGGCGAAAGCCACAGCCTCGGAACGCATCGCCTACCTGCCGATCGGTGGTCTGTCCCTGCAGTTTCAAAGCCTTCTCGGCCTGTACGGCATTCTGGAGATGCGCCTGCCGCTCAACACGGTCGTGCATCTTCTCAATCCGCTTCGCGCCAGAAGCACGATCATCGGCGTCGCCCGCCCGTCCTATCAGGAACTTCATCGGGACACGGCGCGGCTGCTTTCGGTGGAAAACCTCGCCATTCTCGGCAATACGCGGGATTTCGCGCAATTCACGCCGTTTCGCAGCACCCGGATTTTCGGTCTTTCGAAGGGCAGGGATGTAGAATTCATCGTTCCCGCACGCGAAACGCCGCCCGCCGAAATGCCGACCATGTTCACAACCTTCGAATATTGGCGGGCGGTCTGGACGGGTGCCGCAAGGGACGAAAGGGCAGAAACCATTATCATCTCCACGACCGCCATCGCGCTGATGCTGGTCAACGATATGGCTCTGCCCTTCGAGGAAGCCTATGCCCGCAGCCTTCGGCTCTGGAACGACAGGGCGCGCAATCTCGTCAACGCCTGATCAAGGGTCAGGCATTGGCGACCGCCCTTTTCAGCGCCAGATATTCCCAAAGGGCGACAAGCAGAAGAATTGCCGTGCTCGCCAGTTGCAGCACGAAAAGGGGAACACCCGGCACCGGCAAAAGCAGGCAGAGCGCCGCCACGCCGGCAAAGTGCGACACCGGTCGCTGATAGGCGACGGCGATCTTGACGCCGATATTGCCGGCCAGAAACAGGACCGGACCGCCGAGAATGGCGAGCGCCTCGCGCATCGTTGCGCCTTCTCGCGCATGGGAGAGGCTGAAATCCTCACCCACCGCCGTCAGGATGATACCGGCCACGATAGGCAGATGCCCGTAGTTAAAAAGATTATGGGCGATCTTCGCTTTTTCTTCGGCATTCTCGGCTTTTCTCGAAGCCTCCTCCTGTCCGTGATGGAAATAAATCCACCACATCGCCACGGTACTGACGAAAGCGGAGCAGAAGACGATGAATGTCAGGCCCGAATTCATATATTCGGTGGCCGTGCGTCCCGTGGTCAGGATCGTTTCGCCAAGGCAGATGATGACGAAAAGCGCACATCGCTCCGCCAGATGCTCACCGGAAAGATGCAGCCTGTCCTCGTCGCTCGAGGCTACGCCCGGCACGACATAACGGCAGGCGGGGCCGGCATATTCGATTGCAAGTGCGATGCCCCACAGGAGAATGCGATCCGCCAGATCGACGAGCCCACCGGCCAGCCAGAACAGGCTCGATACCACGAGCCAGATCGTCACGCGCACGAAGACCAGAAAAGACTGCCGGTCTTCACCCCTGAACGCATAGAGGGCGAACAGGCTTCGGCCGACCTGCATCACGCTGTAGATCAGGGCGAAAACAAGGCCCTGTTCCGCAAAAGCCTCCGGCAGCGCGATGGCCAGCAGAACGCCGCCGAACATCAGTACAAACAGCAGAATCCTGACCGGCTCCTTTTCCGTGTTCAGCAGGTTTGTGATCCAGGTGGTGTGTATCCATAGCCACCAGAGCGACAATATCAGGATGCCGGCCTCAATCGCCGCCGTCGGCCCAAAATCCTTGGCGAGCGCGTGGGAGAGCTGGATCAGCGCGAAAACAAAGACCAGATCGAAGAATAATTCGGGGAAACTGGCCTTGCCGGCGTCCTGGCCCTCCTGCCTTATCCAGCTTTCCGCATCCGCTTTGCGTCCTTGAAGCTCACCCCCGGTTCTCATTCCACCTCCGCCGCAATATTTCGACCGGTCTTCTCACCATGCCCCCTCACCGTTGCGACAAAGCCTCTTCGCTGCCCGATGCAACCGGGTTCGACCTTCGGCCGGGAAACTCCAGCGCCCGCGCACTGTCGGGATAAAAGCGCGGCCCAATCAGACGGACTTTCTTCCCAGACACGTCGGTAATGTAGTTCGGGGTCGCGGCCTCTGGCGAAAGTGGAATGCTGTCGGCACTGGAAACCGCAAGCGTGCTGACCTCGAGAGGCTGGGCAATTGCCGGCAGGCTCGTCATCGCGGCGAGTGCGGCTGAGAGAAGAAATGATCTTGGAAACATGGGACGCATACCTGGCACAATTATCTGCGCCATAAACAGCCCTCGCCCGCTTTGGTTCCGCCGCTCGTCAGCTATCCCCATCAAGATAGGAGCTATATTGAACATAGTCCGCGCTCGGTTGCCCACCGACGATCTCCGGCGGCCGCCCTTCGCCACCGGGCAGATGGCCAGTGTTTTCGAGTTCCGCCCTCAGGAGCTTTTCGATAGCCCTTTCCCGGGGCAAGGCGTTATCCGCCATGTAGAGGGCGACGGCCAGTTCCATGTCATCCGGAAAATTCATCAGCTCAGCCATCCGTTCCAGCAATCAAGCGCAAACGCAGGACCTTGCAGAAAGTTCAACTTCGTCGCCTCGGCGCAAAGTTTCGTCAGTTCACCGTCCAGTCACTTCCGATGGATCCCGGTTCTGTGGTGCTCGGGCATGCACTTCTATTCAGTACCACACGCCTGTTTTGCCAGGTGCTCCGCGCATACAGATTGCGCTTTTCCGCTCTTCTCGTCGCAATTTCGACGAAAAACACCCTCGACTCAAGCGATTGAAACCAATCACGGAAAAACGCAAACGAAAGCTAAACAGAACTTAGTTTTCATTACCTTGCACTAACCATAGAAATCCACCGGCTGCACTGTTGCTACAGCAGCCTCATGCGAATCTCTTTCTACTTGCGGAAACGGCGTTAATGTAACTTCCGTCTGCTTTTTCCGCAAGCGATGACCATTTCCCGAGGCCCATGTGAACTCATGAAAGCATGTTCGCCTCCATGGTGTCCTTGCGCCCTCGCAACTGCGCCAGAAGCATAGTCTGCACATCGAAGCCGCCTTCCTGCGCCTTACGGGTCAGATTACGCAGATATCCGCCGAGCGAGCTTATCTGGTCCGCTTTCTGCAAAAGGCATGCGAGAATGGCTGCCGTTCCCTGTCGGCCGAATGTGACAAGCGCATCCTGATACGCCGACTGGCTGATGTTGAACATGGTTTTGATAACAGATGTCGCCACTTCGAGATCGCGCCATCCGGTAACCGCTCCGCCTGGGGCATAGAGCGAGATATCCGGGCAAGCCTTCAAAACCAAAACAATATCAGGAACAAAAAATTGCTTATGAAGAACAGGCTTTGCTGACTGCGGTGGAGCTTTTGCACTGACGGGTGCCACATATGCCGGCTGGGTGCTTGCCGTGCTGGCAGGTGCAACGGTTACCGGTTCGCGCAAATCTTGCCGTTCAGATATGGATTCGGATTCTGAATTCTTTATGAGGCGCTCATTTTGGCAGTCATTGCCGCCCATTTTTTCCGATTTTTCAATATTTTCCAGATAGTTGGTCACTTCTGCGCGCAAAGAGGCCAAAAATCCGGCGATTTCCCGAAGCTCAGCAGGCTTGGAATTGCGGCCGAGAGAGCCGGCAATGGCATTGTAGCGGGTCTGAAACCCTTCGAAGGTTTCGACTTCACCGCTCGCGGCAATCATCTCGCAGAGTTTCTGGATATCGCGGCGGCAAAGGCTGATATTTTCACGAAGCCGCTGAAGATCGAGCCGCTCGCTGACGATGCGTTCGGCCAGTTCCTCGATTTCCGCTTTGCGGGCAAGAAGCGGCGCCAGCGAAAAACCGTAAGCCTCGCTGATTTCCCCTCCCCTATGCTTGCGGGCGTATCGTTTTCCGTTCGGGCTGTCCTTGCGAATGATGAGACCGGCTTCGACAAGAGCCGAGAGATGCCGGCGCAATGTCTGCTCGGCCATGCCATGGGCCCTGAGTGACAATTGCGTATTCGACGGGAAGACGACCAATCCGGCTTCGCTGGAAAGCTCGTTTTTCGGATAAAAACTCAAAAGCGCGTTCAGGACCGCAAGCGAGCGATCAGTTACGCCGAGCAATGGCCTGGCTTCGCAGACCGAACGATAGAGTTTCCATTTATCGACCGCTTCGACTTTCTTGTTTTTCTGGGTGGCGAACTGGGTCGCGAGGACGCCAAACGACATCGCTCGCCGCCCAAAGGGCGTCGTTACACATGTGCTGTCCATGTCTTTCACCTTTCACAAGGCAAAAGAAAATCGCTCACCGAAAAATTCGATGCCAAGACTCTTGACTATGATTCGCGGAAATGAGATTCTTCGGGTGCTTAAATCAAAGAAAGGCTTCCGCGCGGCAACGTTCGGGGGCTTTTTTCTTTTGTGATGCGTCTCCTGTTAGTCGTTCGAGTTAAAAATCACTGCTTGGACCGGTATTCGGCAAACAGCGTCTGAAGATGTTCGAGAACGAACTCGGCAAATTCCGGGGCTTCGTTCTTGTCGATAGAGATATCCAGCTTGCGGTCGCTCTCGACCACCTTTGCCAGCCGGCCGCCGGTTTGCGATGACCAGACGCCGGTTTTTTTCGCCTGCGCCTTGGGCTTCAGAAAATCCAGAAGCGACTTGAAACGTTCTTCCGATGGCAGGGCGGCAACCGATGCATCCTTGACATAGGCGCGGGCTGCTTCCTTGACCTGCGAGGAGGAAAGCTGATCGGCAAGATCCATCCAGTTACGACGGCCGACAGTCGGAGCCGGGCCAATCAGATCGACCAGATCTTCGGGAATGCGGCCGACAACCGAAAGCATGTTGGAGAGATCGCCCTTGTGCAGCGACATGGCGGCCATGATCGTATCCCGAGGAAACCGCATCTGCAGTTTCTGGGCAAAACGTGCCTTTTCGATATAGGTGAGGTCGCGACGCTCGTTGTTTTCCTGTCCCTGGGCAACGACGAGCTGCTCATCGCTGAGATCGCGAACGACAGCCTTGACCGGAATACCGAGGCTGGAAACGGCGCGCAGGCGGCGATGGCCGAAGGCGACCTGATAACGGCCGGGGAATTCGGGATGCGGGCGCACCAGAATGGGAACCTGCTGGCCCTGTTCACGAATGGCCTCTACCAGGCCAGCATCCGCCTCTTCAGAGGCTGGCATACGATCCGGTATGAAAGAGGGATCGATATCGGCAGGGCTGAGCGAAACGATCGTAAGACCTTCCGCGAGCTGCTTTTCGATCTCTTCTGCGCGCTTGGCGCGTTCCGATACTTCATTGAGCGACTGGCCGATCATGCCGACCGGGGAATTCAGAACATCCGTTACGAGTCCCGGAGAACCGAGGATAGGCCGGATACGCGGACGCGACCGCTCGGTGGCAGTCTCGTTGCTGTCGGTGCCCGGCGTACCGAGATTGGCGAAGATCTGTTTTCTGCTCATGCTGCCCTACCCCACGCTTTTTTAATCAGTCCTTCGATTTCAGCGTTTACGTTGTTCATGGCCTCCAGCGCGCGGTCATAGGTGGACCGGGTGAACTGGGTTCTTTCCACTTCGAAAAGTGTCTGGTTGGTCAGTCCGGCATCCGAGACGGCCGTACTCTTCAGCATCGGGTGGATGAGGACGTTTTCACCGAAAATTGAGCGCAGGAACGCGACCATCTGGTTTTGCGGTCCATCGCTCGGTTCAAAACGGGTGATCAGGTAACGCATCCAGTTATAGTCGGAACGCGCTCCCGCCCTGCCGATTTCAGCGAGAAGATCGCCGGTCATGGCAAGGAACTGGTTCATCGACATCACATCAAGCATTTGCGGATGAACGGTGACGAGAACCGATGTGGCGGCCGTCAGCGCCGAAAGCGTCAGGTAACCAAGCTGCGGCGGGCAATCGATCACCACAACGTCATAAAAGTTCTGCGCCTGGGCTATCGCCTGGCCGATGCGGGCAAAAAACAACGTATCGCCCGGCGCGCGACGCATCAGGGCGCGGGGCGTGTCGTGTTCGAATTCCATAAGCTCCAGATTGCCCGGAACGATATGGAGATTGGGAATATAGGTGCCACGAACGATCTCGGCGATCGGCCGGCGTTCATCGTCGTAACGGATCGCGCCATAAAGCGTTTCATTCGGACCGACATCGATCTCCGGCTGATGACCGAAAAGAGCGGACAGACTGGCCTGCGGATCGAGATCGATGGCAAGTACCCGGTAACCGCGCAGCGCCAGATATTGCGCCAGATGCGCCGATGTCGTGGTTTTTCCCGAGCCGCCCTTGAAGTTCATGACCGCGATGACCTGCAACTCTTCGCCGTCACGGCGATGCGGCAGATAGCGGCGTGTGCCACGCGCGCCCTGATCGAGGAATTTTCTGATTTCGTCCATATCCTCGACGGAATAGGAACGACGACCGGAAGCCTGCGCCGCGTCGAGCTCCGGACGCTCGGCGGCGATCTGGCGAAGATAGGCTTCGCCGATGCCGATCAACCGTGCTGTTTCCGCCGGCGAAAAATGGCGCATGCTCTTTTCGGTGTGCGGGGAAAATGTATTTGCATTATGAGCCTGCAATTGGGCTGACAACGCAGCCGAATGCTGTTGTATAAGACTCGTCAGGTCGGGTGCTCCTGCGGCACGTCTTAAGTCGGCACTCTGTGTCATCGGTCTTCTTTCGCTCGAAATTGCAGTAGCGGTTTTTTTCGAAAAAGGCGGTTTTTTCCGCAACTGAGATATAAGCGCCGATTCTCTTTTTGGCGCAATAGGCTTTTTTCTCAGGTTGAAAAGTGCCGCTAAAGCATTGTGGAAGAATCACATTTGCTTTTTGTGACGGTTTGACGGTTAGCCGCGGCTAACTTCTCGTTGTCGATCATAATGAAGGGCGTTGTCGCGTCTTTTGGTGCCCCGAATATCCGCCCTGTGCGGAAGTTTGCCGCGGCTAACTTTTGGGTTTGATCCCCTATGCCTCCGCTAATCCCGGCACCAGAAAGTGAAGGGTAGACATTCGCATCTGTTTAATCTCTACTCGTTGACTAGAGTATCGTTGGGTTCGACACCCGTCGTCTGGCTGTTCAAGCTGTCGCAGGTTGGAGGAATGAATGTCCTATGATGTCGCTCTCGTCGGGTCGGGTTTTTCGGCCATCTGTACCGCCGCCCATCTTTTATCGTCCCTGCCGGCGGAAGCCTCTATCGCTATCGTCGGCGATGAGTCGGATTTTGGGCGCGGCACCGCCTATCGTACGGAACTGCCTTATCATCGTCTGAATGTGCCGGCCGGGCGAATGAGTGTCTTCCCTGACAGGCCTGATGACTTTGTCGACTGGTTGGCGGAAAACGGGATCGCGGACAATCCCCTGCTGTTCGCCTCGCGCGGTGACTATGGTCTTTATCTTCGCGACAGACTGGCCGGCCTGCTTAGAAGCAGGGAGCAACGGGCCCGAGTAGACTTCGTTCGGGCCAAGGCTTCGGCCTGTCGGCCGGATGGTGCAGGCGGATTTTCTTTTACACTGGAAAATGGTGAGCAGCTGCGCGCGCAGAATGTCGTTCTGTGTCTGGGTGTTGGCGCTGCGAGTTTGCCGGTGCAAACTGTCGCAAAGGAAGAAGAGGGCCCGCAACGTATCATTGGCCACTGCTGGCAGCCGGGATGGTTGTCCAAAATTAAAGCCGGGGATCGCATCTGTATTCTGGGGTCGGGCCTGACGATGATCGATCAGGTTTTGACTCTGAGGGGAAAAGGACATCAAGGGCCAATCCATGTCCTGTCCCGTCGTGGTCTGGTGCCGCATCCGCATGTCAGCCCGCCGTCATCGCCCGTGGAGCCGAATTTACCTGAAGACTCGATGGAGATTAGCCGGTTGCTGCACTCTCTGCGCAGGCAGGTGCGCGATGGGGCGCCGTGGCGCACCGTCATGGATGGTTTGCGGCCGCAAACTCAGTCGCTTTGGCAACGTCTTACACCTGCGCAACGCAGCCGGTTTCTTCGGCATGCCTTGCCGTGGTGGAACATCCATCGGCACCGTATCGCGCCTGAAGTGTCTGGTGCTTTCGGGAAGTTGCTTTCAGATGGTGTTCTTGAAATTCATGCGGGTTACCTTCGTTCCATAGAAGAAGGAGAGGAGGGGATCGCCGTGCGTTACCGCCGCAGGCATACGCAGATATTGAAGGAACTGCAGGTCGATTGGGTCGTCAATTGTACGGGGATGGAGCGGGCCGGCATCGGCCATTCGCGGCTTCTTGAAACGATGCGCGGCGATGGCGTTATTTTACTCGATCCCTTCGGGCTCGGGGTGGAAGTCGATGGCCAGTCCCGTTTGCTTCGGACGGACGGACGAAGCTGGCCCGGTCTTTTCGCCGCCGGTGCGCTGACGGCGGGCCGCTTCTGGGAAATTACCGCTGTTCCGGATATTCGCGTGCAGGCGCAGAAGATCGCGCAAGAGATCACGGGCAGAGTGACAGCGAGCGATCGGGTTTCCGCACGGGGGTGAGCTGGTTGAAGGACCGGCCGAAGCGAGACGTGTACAGTACCTCTCCTAAGAGGTTAGCCGCGGCAAACTTGTTCTCTGAATAATGTGCTGGAAATTCCATGGATGCCGAATTTGGCGAGTGGAATGCAGCGCGAATGCCGACGGGAACCGCATGATAAGCGTGCTGTTCCTCCGTGAATCATGGCATATGCCGACCATAAGCCGTACATTTCCCAATAATCATCAGCGGTAAGCATGGCGGCGGATTTCGCACGTAATGTGCGCGATTGCTAAATAATTTACATTGCTTATGGAAATGCGCCATGAAATCGGCTACAAATCGCGAAAATTTCTGAAATTATGAAAATAATTTGCGAGGATTCATGCAAAAGCCGAAAATGATACGTTATGAGGCGGCGGACAATCAGGCTGGTGGACAGCGGCGACCATTTGCCAAGGCCGTCCGGGCCGGCGATTTCGTTTATGTGTCCGGGCAGGTGCCGACCGTCGATGGCGAGGTGGTGACCGGCGGAATCGTGGCGCAGACCGAGCAGGTGGTTGCGAATATCAAGGATGTTCTGGCGCTTGCCGATTGTACGCTTGCGGATGTGGTCAAGGTCAATGTCTGGCTGGACGATGCCCGGGATTTTTCGAGCTTCAACGCTGTCTTCCAGAAATATTTCATCGATCATCCGCCGGCACGCTCCACCGTGCAATCTCCGTTGATGGTCGATGCCAAGGTGGAAATGGACGTTATCGCCTATAAGCCGCTGGCCTGAAGCCCAATTTGCCGATGTTTGAGAGTAGATGATGACCTATCCCTGGCCTGATGCGGGCACACCCCTCAATGCGATTTCGACGCCGATGCCTGTCATCGACGAGGACAGGCTCGCCGCCAATATCCTCAGGGCGCAATCCTATCTGAATGATCACGGCAAGGCCTTTCGGCCGCATATCAAGACGCACAAGATACCCGCTGTCGCAAAGCAGCAGCTTCAGGCCGGCGCTATCGGCATTAATTGCCAGAAAGTCAGTGAGGCGGAGGTTTTTGCGGATGCCGGTTTCGACGACATTCTGATCACCTATAATATTCTCGGTGCAGCAAAGCTGTCGCGGCTGAAAGCGCTGAATGCGCGCATCGGTCGGTTGAGCGTGGTTGCCGATAGCGCGGTCACGATTGCCGGTCTTGCCGATACATTCGATGCGGCGAGGCCGCTTGCCGTACTGGTCGAATGCGACACGGGCGGCAAGCGCTGCGGTGTGCAGACGCCGGAAGCGGCGCTGGCGCTTGCGGAAAAGATCGCGGCGGCACCGGGCCTCACATTCAAGGGCATTTTGACCTATCCGGCACCGGGCGGAGCCGCGACGGTGGAAAACTTCCTTCGCGAGACCATGGCATTGCTGGCGGCAAAGGGCATGGATTGCCCGGTGCGATCCAGCGGCGGTTCTCCGGATTTTTACGCCGCGCATCTCGTTCCTTCCGCCACCGAACATCGGGCCGGCACCTATGTCTATAATGATCGCGCGATGCTGCGCGCCGGACATTGCACGGCGGGCGATCTCGCCATGCATGTTCTTGCCACCGTCGTATCGCGACCGACAGCCGATCGGGCTGTGCTGGATTGCGGTTCCAAGGCCCTAACCTCGGATCTTCTGGGTTTCAGCGATTACGGGCTGCTCGAAGGCTACGAAGGTGCGAAAATCATCTCGCTTTCGGAAGAACACGCCGTTGTCGATCTATCCGGCTGCGCCTCGGGCCGGCCTGAAATCGGCGATGTGGTCAAGGTCGTTCCGAACCACACCTGCGTCGTCAGCAATCTTTTCGACAGGATGGTTTTCCATCGAAACGGCGTTGTAACGCGGGTTGAGCAGGTCGCGGCGCGCGGTACGGTCTGGTAAAATTACCCGGCTAATTAAATTCTGAAATAAAGCTGCCGAAGGGCAGACTGCGGTAACGAGAATCTAGAGACATGCGCATCTTCACGGCGTCACTCGCCACCGAAACCAACACGTTTTCACCCGTCCCGACGGATATGGACGCCTTTCGCGCGGCTTTTTATGCCGGGCCGGGGGAGCATCCCGAAACGCCGACGCTCTGCTCGTCGCCAGTGCCGATCTTGCGCCGTCGCGGTAAGGCGGAAGGGTTCACGGTAATAGAGGGAACTTCCTGTTGGGCGGAACCGGCGGGCCTCATCCAGCGCCAGACCTATGAAACGCTGCGGGACACCATTCTTGCCGAACTCAGTGCCGCCCTGCCGGTCGATGCCGTGGTGCTCGGTCTGCACGGCGCGATGGTGGCGCAGGGTTATGACGATCCGGAGGGGGATTTCCTGTCACGCGTCCGCGCATTGGTTGGACCGGATGTACTGGTCGCGGCGGAATTCGATCCGCACAGCCATCTGACTGCGCTTCGGGTCAAAAATCTCGATATTATGGCGACGTTTCTGGAGTTTCCGCATACGGACTTCGAAGAGCGCGGCGAGCATGTGGTGGAAATGGCGCTGCGCACGCTTCGGGGGGAGATCAAGCCAGTCATCTCCACTTTCGATTGCCGCATGATCACCATTTATCCCACCAGCCGCGAGCCGATGCGCTCTTACGTCGACCGGCTGAAGGCGATGGAAGGTAAGGATGGCATCCTGTCGATTTCCGTCATTCACGGTTTCATGGCGGGCGATGTGCCGGATATGGGAACGCGCATCGTTGTCGTGACCGATAATGACAGGGCAAAGGGCGATGCGTTGGCCGAAAAGCTCGGCCATGAGCTTTACGCCATGCGCAAGCTGACCGCCATGCCGATGCTCGATACGGAATCCGGTCTCGACCAGGTTCTTGCCATTCGCAGCAACAATCCAGACAGGCCGGTCGTCGTATCGGATATCTGGGACAATCCGGGCGGCGGTGTCGCCGGTGACGCCACCCATATTCTGCGGCGCATGGTGGAGCGCGGCATGGACAACATCGCCGTCGCGACGATCTGGGACCCGATTGCGGTGTCTTTCTGTCACGCGGCGGGCGAGGGGGCCGAGATCGATCTGCGCATCGGCGGCAAATCCAGCCCGGAAGGCGGCGAGCCGCTCGATTTCCGCATAAAGGTGATGCGCACGGCCGAGGCCGGCTGGCAGAGTTTCCGCAACAGCCGCGTAACGCTCGGCCGCGCCGCTGTCGTTCGGCCGCTGGGTACGCAGATCGATATCATCCTCATCACCAGCCGTACGCAAACTTATGAGCCGGATATCTTTTCCAATCTCGGCGTCGATTTCGCAAAAAAAGACGTGCTGCTGGTCAAGTCCACCAACCATTTCCATGCGGGGTTTGCGCCGGTCGCCTCCGAGATCGTTTATATCGCGGCCCCGACGTCTTATCCGACCGATCCGGCGAAAACGCCCTATCGCAAGGCGAGCCTTGAGCTTTGGCCACGGGTGGCCGATCCGCTGGGCCTGGACTGAGGCGGAAGCGGTTTGAGCATTATCTGGACGGAACTTGTGAAGCCTTTTCCGGAGGCTTCAGAGACGCTCGAGGGTGATCAGGAAAAACGTGCTTTCGCTTCGATCTCCTTCGACGGTGAACGGTAAACCGCCTTCGATCAGCAGACCGTCCAGCTTCCCCAATCGGTCCTTGCCTTCACCGGTTAAAATCGTCAGCGGGTCGAGTGCCAGCACAAGCGTCGTGTTTCCGGCGGCTTTTCCCGAAAACGGGCCGGAATGCCTTTTAACGACATGACGAAAGCGCGAGCGGCGGGTCATGACGTTCAAATCGGTGATCGCGCCATCGGGCAGGGTCGCATTCACGGGAACATCGGCCGGAAAGGGCAGGGGTGGGCTTTCCATTGTCAGCAACAGCGGATCGCCCGCCGCAATTGCCAGCGCCATGCCGTTTCCCTCAAGAATAGAGAGGGTGCGGTCTATGCCGGGGAAGATCGAAAACGGCCCGTCGCTCGCCACCGTCGCCATGCTGATGCGCCAGTCGAAATTCTCGACGGAAGACGCGGGTGGAAAGATGGCGATTTCCACCGTCTCGCCGCCGCCGTTTTTCCAGGGCATTCGCTTGTAGTCGCTTGCGCGCAGCAGGGTCATGGTTTTCCACTTTTGAGAGGGATCGGCCGGAAAGAGGTGTTTCTCTTTCCGGCCGAAAGAGGATCAATTGCCGAGAATGCCGGGCAGGCGCAGGCCCTGTTCCTTTGCGCATTCCACGGCGATGTCGTAACCGGCATCGGCATGGCGCATGACGCCGGTTGCCGGGTCATTCCATAGCACGCGTTCCAGCCGGCGAGCGGCATCGTCGGTGCCATCGGCGCAGATGACCATGCCGGAATGCTGCGAGAAGCCCATGCCGACGCCGCCGCCGTGGTGCAACGACACCCAGGTCGCGCCGGATGCGGTGTTGAGCAGCGCATTGAGAAGCGGCCAGTCGGAAACGGCGTCCGAGCCATCCTTCATGGCCTCGGTCTCGCGGTTGGGCGAGGCGACGGAGCCGGAATCCAGATGGTCGCGTCCGATGACGATCGGCGCCTTCAGCTCACCGTTCCTGACCATTTCGTTGAAGGCGAGGCCGAGACGGTGGCGGTCGCCAAGGCCGACCCAGCAAATACGCGCCGGCAGGCCCTGGAACGCGATGCGCTCGCGCGCCATGTCCAGCCAGTTATGCAGGTGCTTGTTGTCAGGCAGCAGTTCCTTCACCTTGGCGTCGGTCTTGTAGATGTCTTCCGGATCGCCGGAAAGGGCCGCCCAGCGGAACGGACCGATGCCGCGGCAAAATAGCGGGCGGATATAGGCCGGTACGAAGCCCGGAAAGGCGAAGGCGTTTTCCAGGCCCTCATCCTTGGCGACCTGGCGGATATTATTGCCGTAATCGAGCGTCGGAACGCCGGCGTTCCAGAAATCGACCATGGCCTGCACATGCACCTTCATGGAGGCGCGAGCGGCAGCCGCAACGGCCTTCGGGTCGCTTTCCTGCTTGGCGCGCCATTCGGCAACGGTCCATCCGGCCGGAAGGTAACCATGGACGGGATCGTGCGCCGAGGTCTGGTCAGTAACGATATCGGGACGAACGCCGCGACGGACGAGTTCCGGGAAGATTTCCGCCGCATTGCCGATCAGGCCGACGGATTTCGCCTCGCCCGCCTTGGTCCATTGGTCGATCAGCGCCAGCGCCTCATCGAGCGTATGCGCCTTCGCATCGACATAACGGGTGCGCAGGCGGAAATCGACGCGGGTTTCATCGCATTCGACGGCGAGGCAGCAGGCGCCGGCCATGACGGCGGCGAGCGGCTGTGCGCCGCCCATGCCGCCGAGACCGCCGGTGAGAATCCACTTGCCCTTCAGGTTGCCGTCATAATGCTGGCGGCCGGCCTCGACAAAGGTTTCATAGGTGCCCTGTACGATACCCTGCGTGCCGATATAGATCCACGAACCGGCCGTCATCTGGCCGTACATGGCAAGGCCCTTCTTATCCAGCTCGTTGAAATGATCCCAGTTCGCCCAGTGCGGCACGAGGTTGGAATTGGCGATCAGCACGCGCGGCGCGTCCTTGTGGGTGCGGAACACGCCGACCGGCTTGCCAGACTGCACGATGAGGGTTTCATCCTCGTTCAGATCCTTCAGCGTCGCGACGATACGGTCGAAATCGTCCCAGGTGCGGGCGGCGCGGCCGATACCGCCATAAACCACCAGCTCATGCGGGCGCTCGGCCACGTCAGGGTCGAGATTGTTCATCAGCATGCGCAGCGGCGCTTCCGTCATCCAGCTTTTGGCATTGAGGTCAGTGCCCTGCGGCGAGCGGACATCGCGAATATTGTGGCGTGGATTGTTCATGTGTTTTCCCCTTATCGTTTCGTGTCGAGCGCAAATTTTTCCATGCGCGTGAGAATGGTTTTGAGATGGGAGCGAAGCCGTTCGGCCTTGCCCGTGTCATAGGCAAAAGGCGGCGTCTCGCTTTGAAGATGGGTGGATTGCGCCAGCTCCATCTGAATGGCGTGCACGTCGCTCTGCGGTTTTCCGTAATGGCGCGTCGTCCAGCCGCCCTTGAAACGACTGTTCAGAATGCTGTCGTAACCCTCCGCTGCGGCGGTCACCTCGACGGCGATTTTTTCGATGGCCGGATCGCAGGTCTTGCCCATATCCGTGCCGATGTTGAAATCCGGCAGCTTGCCTTCGAACAGGAAGGGAATATGCGAACGGATAGAATGGCAATCATAGAGAATGGCGATGCCGTGGATGGATTTGACCCGCTCGATTTCCGCCGCAAGGGCCGCGTGATAGGGCGCGTGGAAGTTTTCCAGACGGTACGCAATATCGTCCGCTGCGGGTTCCTGTCCTTCATTCCAGATCGGCTCGCCGTCGAAATCGGTCTCCGGAACAAGCCCGGTTGTGTTCTGGCCCGGATAAAGGCTGACCCCGGCCGGGTCGCGGTTGGCGTCGATCACATAACGGTGGAAGGTCGCCCTTACGGTTGTCGCATTCTCAAGAAGGCCGGCATAGAGCTCATGGATATGCCAGTCCGTATCGGCGAGAATCTTGCCGTTATCGTTGAGACGATCCCAAATCTCAGCCGGAACATCCGTGCCGGTGTGAGGTAGTCCGAGGATGATGGGCGAGGCGCCCTGGTGAAGCGTGAAGGGTCTGTTCATCGATCGGCCTCTTCTGCCGTGGGGTTACCCCCCTCTGCCCTGCCGGGCATCTCCCCCTCAAGGGGGGAGATCGGCAAGCGGCGAATACCTTGCGCCACAATATCTGGGAACGAGCGGGTGCGGCATCTGATCTCCCCCCTTGAGGGGGAGATGCCCGGCAGGGCAGAGGGGGGTAACCCCATGGCAGTGGAGGATAAAGTACTCATCATCTCAAACCTCCAGCTTCGGCAGAATGCCGTCTGAAATTGCCGCGACCAGCGCGCCGGAGGCAATCAATTCCGACGCAGCCTTCAGGTCCGGCGCCATATAGCGGTCTTCCTCCAGCGAAGGGACCGCCGCGCGCAATGCCGCGATTACCTTTTGCAGTTCGGGGCTGGTTTTCAACGGCCCACGCAGTTCCACGCCCTGTACGGCCGAAAGCGCCTCGATGCCGAGAATGGCGAAAAGATTGTCCGTCATCGGCAGCAGGCGGCGCGCGCCATGGCAGGCCATGGAGACATGGTCTTCCTGATTGGCGGAGGTCGGTGTGGAATCCACCGAGGCTGGATGCGCCATCTGCTTGTTCTCGCTCATCAGCGCGGCGGAGGTGACTTCGGCGATCATCAGGCCGGAATTCAGCCCGGGCTTTTTGGAAAGAAAGGCCGGCAGACCATAGGAGAGGGCCGGATCGACCAGCAGCGCCACGCGGCGCTGGGCGATTGCGCCGATCTCGCAAATGGCGAGCGCCGTCTGGTCGGCGGCAAAGGCCACCGGTTCGGCGTGGAAATTGCCGCCGGAGACGACGGAATTGTCTGAAAGCACCAGCGGATTGTCGGTCACGGCATTGGCTTCGATTTCCAGCGTGCGGGCCACCTGCCGCAGAAGATCGAGGCAGGCGCCATCCACCTGCGGCTGGCAACGAATGCAATAGGGATCCTGCACCCGCTCATCGCCCTCGATATGGCTGACGCGGATTTCCGAACCTTCCAGCAGATTACGAAGCGCCGCTCCCGCGTCGATCTGGCCCTTATGGCCGCGCAGGCTGTGAATATCGGGATGGAAAGGTGCGGAAGACCCCATGGCGGCATCTGTGGAAAGCGCACCGGTAATCAGCGCCGCCTGCGCCGCGCGATGGGCGCGGAAAAGACCGGCGAGCGCCAGCGCCGTCGAAGTCTGCGTGCCGTTGATCAGCGCCAGCCCCTCCTTGGCGGCAAGCACCACCGGGGTCAGTCCGGCTTTCGCAAGCGCTTCGCCGGCCGGCAGAAGCGCGCCCGCATAAAAGGCCTCGCCTTCGCCCATCATCACCGCCGCCATATGGGCAAGCGGCGCGAGATCGCCGGAAGCCCCAACCGAACCCTTTTCGGGAATGACGGGGATGACGCCCTTCTCCAGCATGGCTTCGATCAGCCGCACAAGCTGCAGCCGCACGCCGGATGCGCCGCGACCGAGCGAAACCAGCTTCAGCGCCATGATCAGCCGCACGACATTTTCAGGAAGCGGTGCGCCGACCCCGCAGCAATGCGACAGGATGAGATTGCGCTGCAGCGTCGCCACATCCGCCGCGTCGATCTTGATGGAAGCGAGCTTGCCGAAACCGGTATTGATGCCATAGACCGGCGCATTGCCGGCAGCGATCTCGGCGATGCGGGCCGCCGCCTTTTCAATGCCTTTATCGAAGCTGCGGTCGAGTTTGGCGCTGCCGTTCTCCCAGTATATCTCGGCGAGATCGGCTAAGGTCACATTGCCGGGGTGAAGCGTGATGGTCTTCATGGTCATTGGCAAACCTTCTGTCCCTTAAAAATGCGGGCGTGGAGCGGATTGAAACCGATGCGGTAGACGAGTTCTGCCGGACGCTCGATGTCCCAGATGGCGAAATCAGCGGATTTTCCAGCCTCCAGCGTGCCGGTTTCGCTAAGCAGGCCGAGCGCCTTTGCCGCGTTGCGTGTCGTCGCCGTCAGGCACTCTTCCACGGTCATGCGGAAAAGCGTTGCGCCCATATTCATGGTCAGCAGCAGGGAGGTGAGCGGCGAAGTGCCGGGGTTGCAGTCCGTTGCCAGCGCAATGTCGGCTCCGGCATCGCGCAGGGCCTGCACCGGCGGCAGTTGTTTTTCCCTGAGCGCGTAGAAGGCGCCGGGAAGAAGCACGGCCACGGTTCCTGCTTTCGCCAGCGCCGTCGCACCGGCCTCATCAAGATATTCCAGATGATCGGCCGAAAGGGCGTTATAGGATGCCGCAAGCTCGGAACCGCCAAGGTTGGAAAGCTGCTCGGCATGCAGTTTGACCGGAAGGCCATACTGTTTTGCAGCCTTGAAAACGCGGTCGATCTCCTCGACGGAAAAGGCGATGCCTTCGCAAAAACCGTCAACCGCATCCGCCAGCCCTTCCGCATGGGCTTTTGCCAGCCCCGGCAGAACGACATCGCCAATATAATCAGCGTTGCGCCCCTTATAATCTGCAGGTGTCGCATGCGCGGCGAGATAGCTGGTGATGATGCGCACCGGCCGCAATGTCTCGAGCCTGCGGGCGACGCGCAGCATTTTCAGCTCGGTTTCAATATCGAGACCGTAACCGGATTTGATTTCAACCGTGGAAACGCCTTCGGAAAGAAGCGTGTCGAGACGCGGCAAAGCCTGCGCCACCAGAGCATCTTCCGAAAGCGCGCGCGTGTCGCGCACCGAAGAAACAATGCCGCCGCCCGCTTTGGCGATCTCTTCATAGGTCGCCCCATTCAGCCGCATCTCGAATTCCATGGCGCGGTTGCCGCCGAAGACAAGATGGGTGTGGCAGTCGATCAGGGCAGGGGTGATCCAGCGGCCGCCGCAATCGTTGGTCTCATCGGCCGCTGCCAGATCGGCGGGCAGATCGCTTTCAGGGCCGGTAAAGGCGATGCGGCCGTTACGCACGGCAATGACGGCGTTTTCGACGGTGCCGATGCCTTCCATGGCGGGATTGAAGGTTGCCAGCCGGGCGTTGCGCCACAAAGCCGTGGCGTTCCCCGTCGCCGTTCCGTTTGCAGATTTGTTCCCTGGCATTTGCTTTTCGCCTTTCCTTTGTGAGTTAAATGTATATACATAATAATCGGCTTGGCAAGCTGCAATTTCGTGTTTGAAATGGCCTTGCCGGACAGAACCAAAGGAGAGGGTGGCATGACGGCAATTCACGCGGGCGCAGCGCTTCTGGCGGATGGATGGGCGAAGGATGTTCGCATCGTCTGCGATGGCGGCGTCATCTTATCCGTGGAAACCGGCGTTTCCCCGCAACCGCAGGATGAGCGACACGCCGTCATCGTCCCGGCCATGCCCAATCTTCACAGCCACGCCTTTCAGCGCGCCATGGCCGGGCTTGCCGAAATCCGTGGTCCCGGCGATGACAGTTTCTGGAGCTGGCGCACCGTCATGTATAAATTCGCACTCTCCATGACGCCTGACCATGTCGAGGCCGTTGCTGCCCAGCTTTATATGGAAATGCTCGAGGCT
The DNA here is from genome assembly GCF_053522385.1 of Agrobacterium sp. 22-223-1. Taxonomy (NCBI): domain Bacteria; kingdom Pseudomonadati; phylum Pseudomonadota; class Alphaproteobacteria; order Hyphomicrobiales; family Rhizobiaceae; genus Agrobacterium; species Agrobacterium sp. 22-223-1. The sequence goes on along the minus strand of NZ_JBNWCN010000002.1, from coordinate 2,071 downwards.
GGTTTCGGGCGGGTTGGAGAATTTCACTATCTGCATAATGACAGGGATGGCTCGCATTACGGCAATATCGCCGAAATGGCCGAACGTATCGGCGCGGCCGCCTCGCAGACGGGCATCGGCCTCACATTGCTGCCGGTCTTTTACGCCCATTCCGGTTTCGGCGGCCAGGCGCCAATCGACGGGCAGAAGCGCTTCATCCATTCGCTCGACAGTTACGGAAAGCTGATGCAGGGCGCGCAGGCCGTGGTGGACAGGCTGCCGGGCGCCACCCTCGGCATAGCGCCGCACAGCCTGCGCGCGGTGACCGGCGACGAGCTGGCAGCCATCGAGCCGCTGGCAAAAGGCGGGCCGATCCATATTCATGTGGCGGAACAGACGAAAGAAGTGGAAGATTCGCTCGCCTTTTCCGGTGCGAGGCCGGTGGAATGGCTGCTTGAAAACGCGCCGGTCGATGGCCGCTGGTGCCTTATCCATGCGACACACATGACGGAAACCGAAACGCGCGGCATGGCAAAAAGCGGCGCTGTTGCCGGTCTCTGCCCGATCACGGAAGCCAATCTCGGCGACGGCATCTTCCCGGCTCCGGCTTTTCTCGCTGAAAACGGCCACTATGGCGTCGGATCCGATTCCAACATTCTGATTTCCGTGCCGGAAGAATTGCGAACGCTCGAATATTCGCAACGTCTCTCGCATCGGGCACGCAATGTCATCGCCGATGCCGGCCATTCCACGGGAGAAAAACTCTTCCGGCAGGCGCTCGAAGGCGGCGGCAGGGCTCTGGCGTCGCGAAACGGTCTGGAAAGTGGAAAAAGCGCCGATTTCGTCGCTCTTGGTGTTTCGGCCGTTTCTTATCTTCCGATATCCCAGATTCTCGATCAGTGGATATTCGCGGGCGGCGTTTCTGTCGATTCCGTTTGGGTGCGCGGCAAAAAGCGCGTGCAGGCCGGCCGGCATATCCATCGCCGCGAAATATCCGATCGTTTCAACAAGGTCATGGCTGAACTTCTCGATAGCTGATATGGGCTCGGCGGAAACAGGAAAAAGCCAGCGGGGAAAGGCATTGCGGACGTGACGAAAGCAGCAGCCGGGCAGACCCTGCACCAGCGTATCCTCAGTGAGATCGAGGGGCGGATCGTTTCGGGAGAATGGCCGCCGGGTCATCGGTTGCCTTTCGAGGTCGACCTCGCCGATCAATATCATTGTTCGCGCATGACCGTGAACAAGGTCATGGGCCAGCTCGCCAAGGCTGGTTTGATCGAACGCCGCAAGAAATCCGGCAGTTTCGTTCGCCAGCCGCAGATCCAGTCCGCCGTTCTTCAAATTCACGATATCGGGGCCGAAGTCGAATCCCTTGGCCTCGACTATGGCTTCAAAATCCTGGAGCGCGAAAGGCGCAGCGCGAAAAGCGCGGATCGTGAGCGGCTCGACGTTTCCGTCGGGACACCCTTGCTCGACATTCTCTGCATCCATTTTGCCAGTGCGCGCGAGTTCTGTGTCGAACAGCGCCTCATCAATCTGACGGCCGTGCCGGAAGCGGCTGAAACCGACTTTACCGAAATTGCGCCAGGCCCCTGGCTGCTCGGCCATGTTCCCTGGAGCACTGCCGAACACCGGATCAGCGCCGAAACACCGTCGAAAGAGATCGTGCGCCTGCTCGGCATTTCCGACAGGCAGGCGTGTCTTGTGGTGGAGCGCCGCACCTGGAGCAATTCGGGCGCTGTCACCTATGTACGCTTCACCTATCCCGGCAATGCGCATGCGCTGGTCGCCCGCTTCAGCCCGTCTTCCGACTGATATCCGCAAGGCCTTCGCCCCTGTTATTGCGATACTAAGGCCCTATATAGGGGAAGGCCCATCAAGCTTGGCAGTCACGGACGGGAAAACCGTTAAAAGTCGTTAATCTATACGATAATTTTCAAATTCCCTTTTACAATCAGTTACCTATCACATTTCTGATTTTTTTTGATATTGCTGTGTTGACTTGTTTGGTTGGGTGGATTTATAAGTCCGCTCACTGAACGAGGGCGGCGGCGCTGCTGGCGACGGCGACTTTCGTTCTTAAGAAATCAAG